>CAVVCO010000014.1:0-245832 GCA_963746735.1 uncultured Ignavibacteriales bacterium | reverse complement strand
GACGAAATTATTATTAATATTATTGCTGATATGTATACTGGCTTATGCAAAAGTTGATTTATAAAATTTAAGAACGAAACTATAAGACTATCCTTAACTACACGGTTATTATTTTTAACTCTTTCAATTATTTCATCCGGGCATTTATCAATTTCAATTTTATCAAGAGCCTTAGATGTTCTTTTATATTCGTTTAATATTCTTTTAACTTCAGCATGCTTTGATGCTAACAAATATATTTTGATCTTTTCAAATAATCCGGCATTGCCATAAGCAACGGCTATAATTCTGTTCAACAACTCTTCACTAATTTCAGTTTGCATATTCGTGTCTAACTTGCTTTAGTTCGTTTTGAAGCTTTACTCTCGCCCGCCTTAGATAAACCTTAACACTATTTATAGGAATATCCAAAGCTTCACTGATTTCCTTATATTTCATTCCGTGTAATTGATACATGATAAAAACACTTTTCAATTTATCAGGCAAACATTCTATTGCACTTTTAATTTTTTGATTCAATTCTTCATTGCTTGCCATTTCATCCGGCTCATCAGTCTTGTCTACACGTTGAATAAGTTTCCTCAAAGAAGTCATCAATTTCAATTTCTTTATTACTAAATGTATTCCTTCTTCTTAAATAATCCAGGCAAAGATTATGCGTCATTTTCATTATATAAGACTTTGCCGAGTTAATGTTAAAGTTGTCAATGTTTTTCCACAATCTTACCAGCACTTCCTGCGTTACGTCATCTGCATCCATTTTGTTTCTAAGCATATACATTGAATAGCTGTATATTCTATTCTTGAATTGCTTTATCAGCAGATTGTATTTAAGATTGCTTAGCATCTTTACATAAAGACGAAAATGATTTTAAAATTGTTACAACTTTTAGGGTACAGAAAAAGTTAATCCCCAAAAGTCAATTCAATAATATGATTTGATAAAGTAAGTTTTACTTTGTTTTATTTGAATGGAAACATTTCAAAATGAATGGTTTTATATTACACCTCAAAATAAAAAGATATACACAAGTTTTAAATGCTTAGACTTATTCATCAAATTCACATAAATTTGGAAGAATGTTTTCTCATTATAACCGCTTAAGGAAATATTTTGAAAGAATTTTTAGAAGAAAATTTTTCGATCCGCACTAACGACGCCGACTTTAATAATAGGGTAAAAGTAAATTCTATTTTTGTTTTTTTGCAAGATATAGCTGCTGCTCATGCTGACAAACTTCACCTTGGATATAATAATTTATTAGAAAAGAATCTCGGATGGGTTTTGTCTTGGGTTCGAGTCGAAATCGAAAAATATCCCCAATATGCAGAAACAATAAAAATTAAAACCTGGCCTAAACGAAAGTACAAGCTTTTTTATTTGAGAGATTTTTTAATTAGTAATGATAAAAATGATGTGATAATTAAAGCTACAACTGCATGGCTGCCGGTTAATATCAAAACTAAAAGAATTGTAGACCTTCAAAGTATTAATTTAAAAATTCCATATGAAATAGAAGAAAATGCTTTAGCAGTTTATCCTGAAAAGATAATCCCCGATAATGAAGGGAAAATAATTGAAAGCAAAGTATTTAAATACAGTGACCTTGATTTGAACCAGCATGTTAATAATACAAAGTATGTAGAAATGATTTTAGATTGTTTTTCAAAGGATTTTCATTCTTCGCACGTTATTAAAAATATTACTGTGTCTTTTCAGGCAGAAAGCTTTTTGGGAGATGAAATTGAAATCTCACTTTCAAAACAATCTTCAAATGAATTAATTAATATTGTAGAAGCAAAAAATAAAGTGAGCGGGAAAACTGTTTTTCAATCTATAGTTGAATGGAGTAAATTCATTTTATAAATAAACCCAATTTCTCCAAGAAATTGGGTTTATAAATGCGATAAAAAATGTTTACACAACTTCAACTTTATAATTCATCCAAACAAACTGCACCAAAATTTCTTATTGAAAGAACTTTAACAGAACTTCTTTCAAATGCATTTGAAATGAAATCTGTAAATTCACTAACTAAGTCTTCCGGTAAAAATACTTGAATCGTTCCGGCAAAGCCGCCGCCATGAACCCGGCTTGCACCTGCTCCATGTTCCTTTATAAACAAATCACTAAATGCTAATGCCAATGAAACTCCTTGTTCATTGTAATTATGAGTTGAATAAATATTTTGTAAATATTTGTATGAAGAGTTTCCTGATTCATTGACTATAGATAAGAATTCGCTAAAATTATTTTCGCTTAAAGCTTTAACTAGTTTATCGACACGCTTGTTTTCTTCGAGGAAATGAATAGCTCTTAAAACTGCCCTATCACCTATTTTTTTTCTAAGCGGTTTTAATTTTGAAATCAATTGTTTAAGATTAATTTCACTTAAAAACTCTTTACCAAAAAATTTTGCCGCTTCTTTCATTTCTTTTGGAACCGATGCATAATCTTCTGTTAAATCAGCATGACTTGCTTCTGTGTCAACTACAATTAATTTGTATCCTGTTGTTTGAAAATCAAAATCAATTTTTTCAATCAATGGATTCTTTGGATCATAAAAATCTATTGTAATTATTCCACCTGTTGCACATGCAACTTGATCCATCAGTCCACATGGTTTACCGAAATAATTGTTTTCAGCATATTGCCCAATAATTGCTATTTCAGTTTGAGTAATATTGCTATTATTATACAGGTGTCTAAAAATATTTCCTATTAAAACCTCAATCGATGCAGAAGAACTTAAGCCGGACCCAATCATTACATCACTTTGAATTACCGCATTAAACCCGCCGATCTTAAAACCATTATTTGCAAAGCCTGCTGCAACTCCCCGAATAAGAGCTTCAGTAGATTCTTTCTCTTCTTTTACAGGTTCAAGATTATTTAACTCAACTGAAAATGGTTTATCATAACCTACTGAATAAAGGTTGATAACATTTTCATTATTTATTGAGGCAATTGCAATTGAATCTAAATTGATACTTGCAGCAACAACTTTCCCATGGTTATGGTCAGTATGATTACCGCAAATTTCTGTCCTTCCGGGGGCACTAAAATATTTATAATCTTGATTTGAAAATTTATTTTTGAATAGCTGAAGAAGTTTATCATATCTCTTTATTTGCTTTTCATTATCAGTACCGTATAATTTTTTTAAGGAAGATTTTAAATCAATATTCATTTTTACTTCAATTTATAATGTTTGTTTGAAAGATTCTTTAAAATCTCTGCGCTTTTTTCCGGTGTTATATCCCGCTGTGCATTTGCAAGCATTTCATAACCAACCATAAATTTTTTTATGGATGCCGACCTTAATAACGGAGGATAGAAATGCATGTGAAGCTGCCATTCTAAATGAGGTTCTCCATCGGTCGGCGCTTGGTGAATTCCCGCCGAGTATGGAAAAGATGTTTGAAATAAATTATCATATTTAACCGTTGCAACTTTTATTACATCTGCATACTGCTCAATATCTTCATCAGAAAATTGATTAATATTTTGAATAGCTCTTTTAGGGATTATCATAACTTCAAAAGGCCAGATTGCCCAGAAAGGAACGAGCAAAACAAAAGATTTATTTTGGTAAATAATTCTTTCATTTTTTTGCAATTCAATATTCAAGTAATCAAGCAGCAAAGAAGTGTTCTTTTTTTCATAATATTTCAATTGACTGCTTTGTTCTTTTTGAGGTTCAACAGGGATTGTTTCCTGAGCCCATATTTGTCCATGCGGATGCGGATTGCTGCATCCCATTATTTCACCTTTGTTCTCAAAAATCTGAACATAGTTTATCTCAGGCATGCTGCCTAATTGACTATATTCTTCTATCCATGTTTTTATCACTTGAGTAATTTCACTTATTTCCAATTCAGCAAGTGTTGAGATCATGTCGTGGAGAAAAACAAATTACGCGGCAAATTCCCTTTTCAGATTTAGAAATAAGAAGTTCTTTTTCATCTAAATCAAACTCTTCTATATTTAACTCTAAAGCACTAAAATCATTTTTAAATGTAAAAGTTGATTTGTAATCCGGATTTTTATTTCCATTAGCTCTTTCATTATTCGGACACAAATAACAATTCGGGTCGTATTCTAATTTTTTTTCGGATGAAATATTTTCAACTTTCCCTTGCCATGGTCTTTTAGCCCGATGAGGAGAGACTAATATCCATTCACCGGTAAGTATGTTTTTTCTTCTATGGCTTGATTCAAAATTCATTTTGCTAGAATTTTATGTACGATGCTTACCTAAAGTTTTACAGTAAAAATAATAATTAAATATCTAAAAATTCACTTAACAAGAGATAGGCCTTCTCCTCCTTAGTCATTTTAGGCAAAGATTTTATTTTTATTTATGATTTAAACCAAAATAGATTTTAAAACCTTCTGTTAAAATTAAAAATAGTTGACGGATTTATTTTCCAGCAGCTTTCATAACTAATTTTTCAATTGGTACAATTACCATTAATTCAACCTGACCCCTTGATGCTTTAGCTTTATTTATTGCCTGCATACTTTCATTCATCCAAGCAACATCTGCACTTTTATTGTTAACAATAAAATCCAAAGCTTCTAATCCTATCGAAGAAATAGTTGAAAGATCTTCTGACATAGATTGAATTTCTTTTAAGACAGGTGATTCATTAATTATTTCTTCAAGGTTAGCATCATTATTTTTCCAAAGGGTTAATTGTTGTTTTATCATATCTGATAAAGAATTGTCTGAATTATTATCTAGAAAATCGTCAACAGTATTTCTAAAATTCCTGGCTGTTTCAGCGTCCGGAACTGCTGCATCAACGACTCTTGTTAAAGGAGCAAAAGATGTATAATCTGGTCTGTATCGGTTCCTATTATAATCTTTTACAGGTTCAACAACATTAATAAAATTGGTTAATGCACTAATATCATGATTTCCAGCCAATCTTCTAATCATCATTTTTTGATTTTTGATATGCATTAAACCTAGATTTTCTAACTTGTACGATATTACATCAAGCCTTCTATACATATCATTTATATCTCTTACATTTTGAGGTGACCAAAATCTTTCAGCAATTGCAGCAGTGCGCGGCCAAATTCTTGAATCAACATTTTCCGGTGAAACAAACTCAGCCCACATAGTTGCTTCACCTCCAAGAATTAATTTTTTTTGATCATCATTTAAATTCAAACTATCAGGATCGGGATCAACTAAATAATGATCAACAGTGGAGTGATTTAGATCGATATAATATCCATTGGATAAAATTGCCTGATACCCCTTTGTTGCCGCTTGTTTTAAAGATTGAACACCGCGCCAGGATTGAATTACTATATTTTTAGGCATGTCGGAATGAAGTATTTCTTCCCAGCCTAACATTTTTTTGTGATACTTGGTAAGAATACCCAGCAGCTTTTGGTTGAAGTAACTTTGAAGTGAATGGTTATCAGGAATATTATGCTTCTTCATGAATTGTTGTATATCTTGATTTGCATTCCATTGCTTGCCGTTATTTTCATCACCACCGATATGCATATATTCATCCGGGAAAAGCTGAGACATCTCTTTAAAGAATGCATCAAAGAATTCATAAGTTTTGTCTAATGTAGGATTAAAGTCGGATTAAACACTCCCCATTTTCTTTCAATCTTATAAGGCCCTGGCGCGCTTGCGTATTCAGGATAACCTACAAACCAGCTTGTTGAATGCCCTGGTAAATCAAATTCAGGAACTATACGAATACCCCTATCATCTGCATATTTTATTATATCTTTTATTTGTGCTTGGGAATAATATAAACCGTCGGAACCCATTTCAGTCAATTTTGGAAATGATTTACATTCAACTCTAAAACCTTGATCATCACTTAAATGCCAATGGAGTACATTTAATTTTACAGCTGCCATTCCATCAAGATTTCTTTTGATAACATCAACAGGCATAAAATGACGGCTTGCATCTATCATTAATCCTCGCCAGGGAAATCTTGGCTTATCTTGAATCTCAACTCCATGAATAAAGTAATCACCATTTTTCACTTTTAGCAATTGCAAAATTGTTTCGATGCCTCTTAAAGCTCCAATATCTGTTTGTGCTGATAATTTTATTCTGTCACTTGTTAATGACTAATTGATATGATTCATCTTCATTTAATTTAACTTTCCCAGGCTGTTTAACGTCAATAATCATTGAAGGATTATCAACTTTTGTTTCCGGAGTAATATAATCTTGCTTGAAAAATAATCCCGATCCTTTGGGAAAGCCTTCTAAGCATTCTGCTTGCAGCCGGATAAATTCGTTCAGCAGGATTGCCTGTAACTATAAGTGTGAAATTAGAATCAAGTTTAAAATCTTGATTAGTTACTTCCATCTTTGCAGGAACAGGCATTAGATTTAAAGTCTCAGAATTGCTTTGTGCGTGCGATATTTCAGCAAGAAATAAAAATAAAACAAATAAAATTCTTAAATTTTTAAATGGATTCATTTGTGAAGACTTTCGATTAGTTGCACTCATTTAAATGATTAAGCCGTCATAAAGTGTTGGAAGTGTTTTATAAATTCTAAAATCTTTTAAAAGTTAAAATATAGAAGAATAAATAAAACTATTAACTGCTATTTATTTGACATTATTAGTATCACTCGCAAGCTTATTCAAAGCTTCCTGCAAGTTTTCTAATTCCTTTGCCGCATCCGGAAATTTCTTTTGGCCTGAATATTTTAAATAATTATTAAAGGCTTCGTTAGCTTGTCTTATCAATCCTTTATATGGTGTGTTGTTCTGTGATGTTGGGGCCTGTTGTGAAACCTCATTACTGCTTGCAATAGGTGTATTAAAAAATTTTGCTAATGCTTTATCAAAAGATTCGGCATAGCTCATATTATCTCCATGCATTACAACTACAAGTCTAAGTTCCGGGTATGCTGCTGTTTCAGCTTGAAGATAAATTGGTTCAACATAAAACAATGTATTGGCAACAGGAATAGCAAGTACGTTGCCGCGAATAACATTTGAACCCCGCTGATCCCACAAAGTTAGTTGCCCGGATAAAAAGCTGTCTTGATCAATTTTTGTTTCAACCTGCTGAGGGCCGGTTATCATTTTTCCTTTAGGAAACTGGTAAGTAATTAATTTTCCGTAATTATCCGGGTCGCACATCCCGGCAATCCATCCAATAAGCACCTGCCTATTTTTAGGAGTAAATGGAAGTATAAGTGAAAACCGCGGCTTGTCTGATCCTGGTAATTGCCACACTATATAATACGGTTCAACAGGCTGGATATTATTGTAATATTTTTCCGTTGCTCTTACCCAAAGATCTTCCTGATTATAAAAAACAGTTGGATCAGTCATGTGATATTTTTCGTAGACTAGCCCTTGGGTAAGCAGCATATCCTGAGGATAGCGAATGTGAGCAAGTAAGCCGCTCGTCATTTCTGAAATCGGCTTGAATAATCCCGGATATATTTTACTCCAAACTTTAACAATCGGATCATTCTTATCAATAATATAAAAATCTACTGAACCGTCGAAGGCGTTAACTACAACCTTTACAGAATTCCTTATATAATTTGCACCATTAAATATTTCGCTAACACTGCCTAATAGACTCCTTTCGTTATCCCCTTGTTTATAGCCAATGGCTTCATCCGAATTAAATGGCTCACTATAAGGATAATAATCGGAAGTTGTATAAGCATCGATTATCCAGTAAAGTTTTCCTTTATCCAAAACGATATAAGGGTTGTTATCAAATTTGAGGAATGGCGCCAGAAGCTTTACGCGTTCCTCTATTTGTCGATGAAACATAATGCGGCTGCTATCTGTTGGATAATCTGAAAATAATAATTGTGTCCCATCATACTTCCAGCTGAATAAAAATTTTCGCCATAGACTATTAATCATTACTCCGCCTTTACCATTATATCTTGTATAAACATTTTCATTACCATTCGGATAATCAAATTCCTTTTGTTTTGTATTAACTACCGCTGGAGTATTTGTCAATTCACCATAATAAATTCGCGGCTGCTTTACAATAAGTGAAGAATCTTCACTTACGGTTGGTATATCTTTTATAAGTAAGTGCGGAAGTCCTTGAGATGTAAATTCATTTACGGTAGCCATTGTAATACCGTATCCGTGGGTATACTGAAAACGTTTGTTCACAAATGTCTGACTTTGTGCAGGAAGATTATCTATATTCATTTCCCTTGCCGAAACCATAACCTGGCGATAGCTGCCGTTAACATTATATCTATCCAAACTTACATTGGAAAATTGGTAATAAAGCCTGAGTTCCTGGAATTGCCGGTAAGTTGCATCCAAAGCACGCCAATCCCATAGCCTTATATTATTAAAAATGCCTGGATTATTTTGAACCGTACTCATTGTAAATTTTCCGTTCTCCGGAAATTCTTTATTCTCAACTTTATCTAACCCGAAACCATGCTGAGTAAATTTAATATTATTCAATATATATGGACGTTCATAAGTAATTTCATTAGGCTTAACCATAAATCTTTCAAACAATCCCGGGACGGCAGTAAGGCCGATAAACCAAATTAATATCATTCCTGCTGCAAGACTCGCTAAAATTATTATTGGAGAATTTGAAGGAGTTGCACCAAACCTGTTGAATACATTTTTATATTTATCTCTTAATTTTGGGATAAGAATTACTATGCTAACTAAAATCATTATCACTACAATTATATTGTAAACCGGAATAAGAATGGTTGTATCTGTCCAACCAGGCCCGTATACTACACCACTACCGGAGTACATTAAATGGAACCTGTCTAAATATTTTCCAAATGCAAGCACTAAAATAAATACAGCAGCATTTATATAAAGCGACTTATGCAGCTTCTGAGTTGTTTCAGATGCCGAAGGAGGAATGTAGAAGTAAAGCCCCTGCGGATTTATTCCTACAAAAGTAACAATGAAAGAAGCTACCATACCAAGAAAAGAAATAGTAAATAACAATGTGTTAATAGAATCCAGGAATGGTAAAGTAAAAAGATAAAACCCAATACTTCTTCCAAAAACGGGATCAGTTAAAGTTGTCGGAACTTTATCCCAATATTTAAGCATCACATCCCAGTTTGAATAGCCCCATACAGCACCTGCAAATACCGCAATTAAAATTGAAACCCACTTGGCGTACTTTACAGGTTTCGGTAAAGTAATGGTTAATAAATACATGCCTCCAAATGCTATTACAGCACCAATGATACCAAATACTAAGCTGTAAACTATTTCCAGCCAGAACCTACTGCTAAATCCAAAAGTTTGGAACCACAATGCTTCACCCCAAAATCCCAGGAACCAAAAAAAAGCCAAAGATAAAACTCCAGCTAAAACCCCGAGAAATATTTTAAATTTATTTTTACTCTTTATACCATTTAATAAAATTAAAAATGAACCTGCTAATAAGACAAATAAAATTCCTGTGTACATTTTAATTTCCTCTCATAAGACTATTCAAAAACAACTGAAAATTGTTCAGCGGATTTTCAAACGTACTTAAACTTTTGATATTATACCAATTCTAAAAAAATTTTTGTGGTTTAAGATGTAGAATTATTTCATTATATGTGATAATACTTCAATTTAATACGAAGTAACTTAGGGAAGCATATTGATTGAATGATTGGAGAAAAGATCCAGCTTCAGAAACTCAAAAAATAATTGCGTATTTAATTTCATCTAAACTAACCACCTAATAAGAAATTATTTTAGCAGAATCATTTTTCTCATACTTATAAAAGAACCGATTTTAATAGTATAAAAATAGATACCGCTCGATAAATTACTTGCATCAAAATTAATTTCATATTTGCCTGAACTTCTGAATTCATTTACCAATGTTGTGACTTCATTTCCTAAAACATCATAAACCTTAAGTGTTTGAAAACCTTCTATCGGAGATTGCCATTTTATTTTTGTTGTTGGATTAAATGGATTCGGATAATTCTGATTTAGAATAAAATCAGCAGCAATATTTGTATTTACTTCTATAATTTTTGAGTAAGTATATGAACCATCAAAATCAATTTGCTTAAGCCGGTACTTCAATATATCTCCGGTTATATTTTTATCTGAAAATGAATAACTTGAAGACTTTGTCGTGGTTACCTGTCCCTTTATAAATCCAATTGGATGCCAATACTTATTAGTAAATTTTTGTATTTCAAATCCATTATTATTTATCTCGGATTTAGTTTCCCATTTTAAATTTACTGAAGTACCTTCAACAGTTGCAGAAAAATTCGTTAACTCCACTGGTAAAGTGGTAGCTTCATCGGTGATTACCCCAACTATTTTTGCATTTATATTTTGCGCACTAAAATAAGTTCCGCGAAACCAAATCAAAGCTGTCTTATAATTTTCCCATTTAGGAACTATGGGACGTAAATTATCTACTGTTGAATTTTTAGTTATTGGTGTCCATTCCCAGGTTGCACCGCTGTCTCTTGTTACACCTTTAAATATTTCATGCTTTGTCAAAAAAGAATTATCACGTGGATCGTACGTTGAAGAAATATAAATTAAATCAGGTGTTTCAGGATGCATCGCTGCAAGCCCGGTATAGTCCTGTTCGCTGCTATATAATTTTAAGCCGGCATTACCTAAATATGTGGAAGTCCAAGTAGTTCCGTTATACCGGCAATAAATAAAAGCATGTGTCGGATTATTTGAATCGGTGTTAGTTCTTGCAGTAACTATTGTAGCTATTGTTCCATCATCATAAGCTTGAACATCTGTGTTCCAGCAATGTGTCATAGTTAAACCATTAAGTTCTGTGTTTGCCAGAAATACCGGGGTATAATCTTGCGGGGAAGTAGGATTCTTATCAAAAATATTATCATCCACCAAAGTTCTATCTGACTTATATGTTTTGCCATTTTTAATATAGCCGTGATAAACACTTGTATTAAAATCTCTCGGATGATATTCTGTACATACAAAATCTATTCGATCAACTCCATTACTGCAATACCTAAAATACCCGTTAACATATCCGACATTACCGTTAGTTGTTAAAAACCCTCCATATGTCCATGTATCTCCTTGGTCAGTAGATATTAGAAAATTTTGACCGCCATGCCCATTACCACGTGAAAGATCATAAGTACTTCCTTCCGCTGAAAGAAAATATACATTAGAGTATGTTGTAGCAAAATCTGCTCCTCCTGGCTGTGTGTTCCAATCGAAAGTCTGATCAGCACTCCAGGTATTATTACTAAATATTCTATAATGCGTTATCTTATCACTATTATGTTTTGCGAACATTGCCAGATACTTTCCATCAGGCCGAACAAGCAGCCCAGGAGTGTCATGGTCATCACTTCCTATATAGCCTAAATCGTAATTTTGAGTTGTACCATTTGATATATCATAGATATCAACATAATCATGTCCATTACTTGTTCTATTTGAACCTATAATAATTTTGTTATTAGTTTGATCAATGACAGCACGTTCATCCTGATACCAGCACCAGGCACCGTTACTACTAAACTGAATCAAATCCCCATTAACTATGTCAGTCTGCCCTTGAATAAATGAATTAATTCCTATAAAAAATATTAAATAAAAAATCTTTCTTCTCATTATCTTGGATTTCCTTTTGTTTCAATCTTTTATTTTTTTCTCTCTCCATTAACTAATCTCCAAATACCTAAAGGATTATTATCTCTTAATTCTTCAGGCAGATATTCATCAGGAAAATTTTGATAACTCACGGGTCGAACAAATCTATTTATTGCTAAGGTTCCAACGGATGTTGTGCGGCTGTCTGTTGTGGCTGGAAACGGGCCGCCATGTACCATTGAATGACAAACCTCAACTCCTGTTGGGAATCCATTAATAATTAGTCTTCCCGCTTTTCTTTCAAGAACAGAAATTAATTCTTTATAATTTTTTAAATCATCCTCAGTTGCATGAATAGTAATAGTAAGATGTCCATGTAATTTTTCTGCCGCTTTTAAAAGGTCTGTCTTGTCATTACCTTTAACAGTCAATGTTGAAGGTCCGAAAATTTCTTCTTCCAAATTTTCATTAGCTAAAAAATTTTCAATGTTGGTTTGAAAAAGATAAGCTGTTCCTTCTACTTCAGAATTATTTGGTTTACCTTCTGCCAACACTTTAACACCACTAACATTTTTAATATTCTTTACTCCATTTTGATATGCATTTTTAATTCCGGAAGTAAGCATTGTCCCTGCGGGGGAATTAGTAAAACTTTCGCTCGCTGTTTCTTCAAATTTCTTTGACTCTTCAGATTCTTCAAAAAAAACAACACCAGGATTTGTACAAAATTGTCCTACCCCTAAAGTTACTGATGCGGCTAATCCTTTAGCTATTGCATCCTTTCTTTTCTTAAGAGCTTCTGGTAGAATAAAAACTGGATTTGTACTTCCCATTTCAGCATAAACCGGAATCGGTTCAGGCCTTTGAACAGCGAAATCATAAATCGCTTTACCACCTTTGTAAGAACCTGTGAATCCAATTGCTTTAATTAATGGATGTTTCACAATTGCCATACCTACATCGGTTGAACTTCCTTGAATCATTGAAAAAGTTCCGTCAGGCATATTATTCTTTTTAACGGCATTTATTATTGCGTTTGCAATAAGTTCACAAGTTCCAGGATGAGCCGGATGGGCTTTGAAAATTACTGTACAGCCTGCCGCTAACGCAGAAGCAGTATCCCCACCTGCAACAGAAAAAGCAAGAGGAAAATTGCTTGCACCAAAAACTCCAACGGGGCCTAATGGTTTATATATGCTTCTAATATCAGGTTTAGGTAAAGGCTGCCTGTCCGGAATAGCTGTCTCAATTCGTGCTTCGACCCATGAGCCTTCCTTTAAAACTTCAGCAAATAACTTTAACTGGTTTACTGTTCTTCCTCTTTCACCAATTAATCTTGCTTTTGGTAAGGCTGTTTCTTCATGGCATCTTTCGATTAAATAATCTCCGAGAGCAAGTATTTCATCAGCAATGGTCTCAAGAAATTTAGCTTTTTCCATACCGCTTCTTTTACTGTATTTAACAAAAGCTTTTTCAGCTTTTGATATAGCGTTGTTAATTTCATATGAAGTTGCTTCATAAAATAGAGGTAATAACTTTTCATTCTTTGCTGGATTTACAGCTTGAAAAGTTGTTTTACCTTCATTGGAAAACTCATTGCCAATAAAATTTGTTCCTTTTAATTCCATTTTTATTCCACCGTATTTATTAATGTTCCAATCAATTCAATTGTAATTTTTATTTCATCTCCGCTTTGCAAAGTAAAATCACTTGAAGGTACAATACCGGTTCCAGTCATCAAAAAACTGCCGTTTGGAAATGTGCATTCCCGATACAAAAAGGAAACTAATTCTTCAGGTTTTCTTTTTAATTGATTTAGGTTAACCTCACCTCTAAAAGCTGAATTACCACCTCTATTTATTTCGAGAAAAATATTTTCTTTCATTGATAAAGGATTTTCCGGCACATAAATACAAGGACCAAGCGCCGCGCACCCGTCATAAGTTTTTGCTTGTGGAAGATATAGCGGGTTCTCTCCTTCTATACTTCTTGAGCTCATATCATTTCCAATTGTATAGCCAACAATCTTTCCTGATGAAGTAATCAAAAGTGTTAATTCAGGTTCGGGAACATTCCATGTTGAATCTTTTCTAATTCTTACTTTTCCTCCAGGATTAACGACACGATTTTTTGTAGCTTTAAAAAATAATTCAGGACGTTCAGCTTCATAAACACGTGCATAAAAATCTCCGCCTCCAGCATTTTTAGATTCTTCCTGCCTTCCAATTTTACTTCTCATATAGGTAACACCGCTTGCCCAAATTTCTTGAGAGTTTACTGGTGCTTCTATATCACTAATCAATTCTTTCCAATCTTTTACCAGATTTTCAATTTTGCAATTCTGTTTCATCTTATTAAAAAGATTATCGTCATTTACGAACGAATCCCAATCTTCGTTTTTCAAAAGATAAAAACTATTTTCACTTTCTATTAAAATTCCGTTTTTGATTTTATATAATTTCATTTTAGCTCAAACAATTATTAAATAAAATATAAATAAAAAAATAGCAGCGGATGTTCCAAGTACAAACGTTCCCAAACTAAATATCCTGTAACCGGTTTTTACATCAATCCCGGATAACTGTGTAACTACCCAGAAAAAACTATCGTTAGCATGAGAGAAAACTGCAGATCCCGCACCAATTGCGATAACAACTATTGCTTTTTCCAGTTCAGTAACAAAGCCTAAAGTAGACATCATAGGCATCATAATAGATGCAGTTGTAATTAACGCAACTGTTGAAGAACCTTGTGCTGTTTTAATAGCGGCCGCCAAAAGAAAAGGCAGCCAGATGCTTAAATTAATATTAGCTAAAGTATCACCAATGACTGATGCAATTCCTGAATTTTGCAAAACTTTACCGAAAATTCCTCCGGCACCGGTAATTAATATTATTGATGCTGCGTCTCTTAATGATTTACCTACCCAGCCTGTTGTTGAAAGCATATCGCTATTTAATTTTTTAGGAAGAAGAAAAGAAAGAAACATTCCAATGAGAAGTGCTATAACCGGCTCGCCGATGAATGAAATGAGCTTAAATAAATTTCCATTAACATCACCGTCTAAAGCAGTTGTTACTGATTTTAATATTATTAAAAATATTGGGACTATAATAGGGATTGAGGATTTAACAGCACCGGGTGCTTCTTTTAACTTTGCATCAATTTCAGCCTCTGTTATATCAGGATTAGGATTTATATATGTTTTGGAAGCATACTTTATCGCAAATAATATCCCGACGATTAATGCCAAAGCACTAATAACTATTCCAATAATTAATACTAACCCTAAATCTGCATTTAAAATCCCCGATGCAGCAATTGGCCCAGGTGTTGGCGGAACGAGCGTATGAGTTGCGGTTAAGCCCAAAGCCAAAGCTACTGCAGAACCAGCTAAAGAAATATTTGCCTTCTTTGATAAACTTTTATTTAATGGGGAAAGCAATAAAAATCCGCTATCGGCAAATACCGGTATTGAAACAAAATAGCCAACAATTCCCATTGCGGCAGTAACTCTTTTTTTGCCGATTAGTTTTAAAACTTTCTCAGCGATTGCATAAGCTCCGCCTGAGTTTTCTAAAAATGCACCTATAATTACACCGAGGACAATCAATAGACCAATTTTTCCTAAAGTATCGCCAAACCCTTGATTGACCGAATTAACGATTTCATTTAATGGCATTCCCGCAAAAAGTCCGTACAAAAGTGCCACCAGAAAAAGTGCGATGAAAGGATGAATTTTTAATTTTGCAGTTAGAAGAATTATAAGAACAACACTTAATAAAAGATAAATTACAATCATTTTACTATTTACTTGTTATGAAATCTACGCGAGCTATTTAAAGAGCTGTTTAAAATTCTAATGCAAATCACCTTTAACTACTGAACCTGATTTTCCTATCAATATATCTAGGTCAGCGCCTTTATCAGCCTGTTCAACATGTTCAAGATAAAGTCTAACATAACCTCTTTCTGTATGAGTTTCAGGCGGAGTCCATTCTGCCTTTCGTTTTTTTAATTCCTCATCAGAAATATCAAGGTGAAGTTTTCGATTTTGAACATCCAGTTCAATCATATCGCCGTCTTTAACAATGGCAAGTGTTCCGCCGATTGATGATTCTGGAGAAATATGAAGCACAACTGTACCATAAGCTGTGCCGCTCATTCTGCCGTCTGAAATTCGAACAATATCTTTTACACCTTTTTTTATAAGTTTCTCCGGAAGATCAACGTTGCCGACTTCCGGCATACCTGGATATCCTTTCGGTCCAACTCCCTTTAAAACAATTACACTATTTTCATCAATATCTAAATCAGGGTCATCAATTCGATTATGATAATCTTCCATGCTTTCGAAAACCACTGCTCTGCCTTTATGCTTCAATAATTTTTCTGTTGCAGCAGATGGTTTTATCACAGCTCCATTCTCACATAAATTTCCCTTTAATACAGCGATGCCCGCTTCATGCTGAAGCGGTTTATCCAAAGTTGATATTACATCATCGTTATAACACTTTGCATTTGCATTATTTTCTTTCAATGATTTACCATTAACTGTTATCACATCCTGATGAATCATTTTCTCCAATTCTTTAAGAACAACAGGCAAACCACCGGCATAGAAAAAATCTTCCATCAAATATTTTCCAGATGGCATTAAGTTTACAAGTAAAGGAATTTTACTCCCCAATTTATCAAAATCTTCCAGGTTTAATTCAACTCCAATTCTTCCCGCAATTGCAAGTAAATGAATTATAAGATTTGTTGAACCGCCAACTGCAGCATTTACAATAATGGAATTTTCAAAAGCCTTTCTGGTAAGAATTTTTGAAAGAGTTAAATCTTCATTTACCATTTCAACAATTCGCCGCCCTGACAATTGAGTTAATACTTTTTTACGTGAATCAACTGCAGGAATTGATGACATGCCCGGCAAAGTAAGTCCTAAAGTTTCAACCATTGTAGCCATTGTTGAAGCTGTTCCCATTGTGTTGCAATGGCCCGCACTTCTTGCAGCACAAATTTCGGCTTCGAGTAAATCTTCTTCTGAAAAAGTATTTGATTTTTGTTTCTCTTTTATTGTCCAATTAAAAGAACCCGAACCAATTGTTCCGCCTCTAAATCTTCCATTTAACATTGGTCCGCCCGGAACAACTATTGTAGGTAAATCAACACTGCACGCTCCCATTAAAGTTGAAGGAGTTGTTTTATCACATCCGGTCAAAAGTACAACTCCATCAATCGGATTTGCGCGAATAGATTCTTCAACATCCATGCTTGCCAAATTTCTGAAAAGCATAGTTGTAGGACGCATAATAGTTTCACCTAAAGACATAACAGGAAATTCAAGTGGAAATCCGCCAGCTTCTAAAACACCTTTTTTTACAAACTCTGCAAACTCTCTTAAATGTCCGTTACAAGGAGTTAATTCAGACCAGGTGTTGCAAATACCAATTACAGGTCGGCCCCGGAAATGATCATCCGGGTAACCTTGATTTCGCAGCCACGAACGATGAACAAAACCCATTTTGTCTAATCCGCCAAACCATTCCTGACTTCTTAATTTCTTTTTAGTTTTGCCCATATTATTTTTATTTCGATTGAAAATGATTAAAAATTAATTTTCCCATTTAGCACGAATACCTGGCGCATAAGGGAATTTTAAACTTTCATAATATTCTAAAGTTTTATCCGGTTTTTCTAAACCAGCCGGAATTGCTTGTTTTGAAAATGTTTGGTAAAAAAGCACACAGGCATTTCTCCACCATATCGCTTCTTTCTGCTGAATGTTTAAAAGCATTCTAACCTGGTTAAATCTTTCCTCATCAATCAATCCTTTTAAAGATTGCCAGGTTTTAATCATCTCCCCAACTGCTTTAGCACCATCATAATAATGGTAACACAATTCATCCCACAATGTGTTGCCTGATTTTAATTTGTAATTCCAGCTTACATGATGAAACCAAAGAAGAAATTTATCCGGGCAAGTTTTTAGCGAAGAAAACATACTTGCAACTTCAGGATAATATTGATCAACAGCATCGCTCCCGGTTTTTGTACGATCGAAACCTATTCCATTAGTATCGACTTTACTGTAATAAACTGATGTCCAATCAGCACGCGGTTTATCCTTTATCCATGGGCCCGGACCGTAATGATGATCCCATCCCATCTGATGATGAAGGCCTAAAGGAGTCATATAATTCACAATTGTTTCGCGTGAAGTAAGCATCATATCTAAAACTTTATCAACAAATTCTTTGTCATTTGTAAATGTCATTCTTATCCATTCATCCGCAATCTCTTTGGAGGTAAGTGTATGATCCCAGGCCAATCTTCCGAAAGCATACCAATTTGACTGGCCGAAAAGATGTCCGGTCCAATTTCTATCAGTTCCTGTATTTGCGACGCCAGCAATTCCAGTTAAAGTATGATTTTCCAAAGTGCCGTCAATTACTTTTGCAACAGTTGATCCTTTACCTTTTGCATATGTATCCGACTCAAGACATTCTTTATACATTGGAGCAAGATATGCTAATGTAGTAGCTTGCCCTAAATATTCCTGTGTTAATTGAAATTCCATCATCAGCGGAGTTTTAGGCATCGCCCCGAATAACGGATGAAAAGGTTCACGAGGCTGAAAATCTATAGGGCCGTTTTTAGGCTGTATAAAAACATTTGAATTAAATTTACCATCAAGAGGTTTAAACTCATCGTAGGCTTGCTTCGCTCTGTCTTCCGGATTTTCGTTACTGTAAACAAATGCTCTCCACATAACAACTCCACCAAAAGGCTGTAAAGCTTCTGCAAGCATATTGGCTCCATCTGCATGACTTCGATTGTAATCATTCGGACCCGGTTGTCCTTCAGAATTTGCTTTAACAAGAAATCCGCCAAAGTCCGGTATGAAACTATAAATTTCTTTTACTTTATTTTTCCACCAGTCTCTAACTTCCTGATTAAGCGGGTCAGCAGTTTTTAGCCCGCCGATTTCAATTGGGGCGCTGAATCTTGCAGTAAGATAGACTCTAACGCCATAAGGACGAAAAACATCTGCAAGTGCTTTAACTTTTTCCAAGTATGGTGTAGTTAGAACCCATGCATTAGCATTTACATTTGTTAATACAGCTCCGTTGATTCCAATGCTGGCATCTGCTCTTGCATAATCATAATATCTTTGATCTATATAACCGGGCAATCTATGCCAATCCCAGATAGAAAAACCGGCATAATTTCTTTCGGAAGTTCTATCTAAATTATCCCAGTGATCGAGAAGCCTTAATTTAATTTTAGGAGTACTAATCACTGAAAGATTTTCTATGCTTTGATGCATCTGCATAAATCGTAGAAAATTAAAAACTCCATACAATACTCCCACATCAGTTTTTCCAGCAATAACAATTACTTTTTTACCATTGTACATTGCTGATTTAAGAATAAATCCTTCATCATTTATTTTATTGAAATCCGTTTGCGGAATTATCGAAGTTACTAATTTTGAATTTTTATTTGTACCAAGAATAACGGTTCCATCGGAAGACACATCAGAATAACTTTCAATTGATTTTCCTAATAAACTTTCCAGATCATTTTTTAATTCTTTAAACGCTATTCTTGAAGTAGCAGAATGTATCATTGGAAATTATTCCACTAATATTGCTTTTATAATCATTTAAAATTTGATTATCAGTTATTAAATCATACCTAAGCCAAAGCCTGTATCCATCTTCAGCACGAAGAAATGCCATTGAAAAAATTATAAATACGAATAATAAATATGATATTTTCATGTTACTCTTTTAATTATTAAAATTATTGAACCTTATCAAACTCAAGTTTATTTGCATATTGCTCCAATTGAAAACCTACAACTTTTCCATTGCCATCTAATTTAAAATGAACCAAAGCATACTTTCCTATTTCATAAAATTCTTTATCGGTTTCGGGATATAAAATTGATTCTCCAGAAAAAGGAGAGTTAGTTATCAAATTACCATTATCTGATTTAACATTAACTTTCATTCCATTTTTCGATTTATATGTACCTTCATATTTTTCCAAAATATTTTCTGGAACAGGAACCGGTTCTTTTTCAAAAGCAAATTGAAGCCCTCTTGTATAACCGTCCGCTTTGCCTCCCGAATGCCCAACACCATCAATTACTTTTGATTTAATTTTAAGCCCTGGGAAATTTTTCCCTTTAAGCTCATCAACAAACTTTTGATAGCTGGCTACATCTTCATATCCACCTACTGCCATTGAAAGTCTTTTAGCTGAGCCGGAATTATTTTCAGAATATTTTTCCATATAAGAATTGATAATGCCGTTATCCCATTGAATTGCGGGACTGGTTAAAACATAATTTTTAAACACGGTTGGATCATTAAACAAAGCGTATAAAGTAAAAAGCCCGCCGAGTGAACTTCCCATTAAAGTTCTATCGTCTTTTTTAGTTTTAAATTTGCTGTCAATAAATGGAATTAATTCTTCTTTAATAAATGAAAGAAATTTTTTTGCCCCGCCTCCTGTAGGATCCTGCATAGTTTTAGTCGGAGTAAAATCTGTTACCCGCAATGAATCCGGGTTTGGATTTTTACCACCCCAAGTTATGCCAACTACAATGGCATCCGGTATAAATCCATCAAAGTATTGTTCGCCATAAATCGCATTAAGAAGAGGGAAATCCCATTGAGCATCTAAAAGATAAATTACGGGAAAAGTTCTATTTGGGTCATCAATATTTCTTGGAAAGTTTAAGTAAAGTTTATAGTCCTTGCCTGTGATTGCAGATTTTATATTTAATTCTTGCGAACCTGGAATTTGAACTTGTTCCGATTTCTTAATGTTATCTTGGGAATAAATATTCCTACCAAATAAAATTAGTCCTAATACGATAATTATTTTTGTTAAATGTTTCATTTTACACCTAAATTATTTCAAATTATTTTTATTTATTTTCATATATAGCATCATCACCAGCATATTCGAAATAATCGAATGAAGCTTTGTTGTTTGATTCTTTCCCCATCGAAGTTGCGTACAAAGCAAAAATACATCCGGTAAAATCTTTCGGTATATTTACACTTACATATTTAGCATCAACCTTGTCTTTTAATAATTTCCAATTCACTGCTTCATCATTCTCTTTCGAAAAAGAATAATAAAATGAATAAACATCTCTATCAGCTTTAATTTGAAGATTTAATTCATTACTGCTTTCCTCTTTATTTATTTCCTTCGAAGCAATCAATTCCATCTGGTTATTAACGCTGCTAGAATCAGTTGACTTAAATAATTGAATTATTGGCTTACCGTCTTCAATTGATTTGCACAAAAAATAAAAATGTGTTTCACTTAAAAAAATTAATAATCCCGCTTTTTCATTTCCTGATTTCGGCATAAAATCAATTGAAGTGCTTGCTGAACAAGTTAAATGCTGCTGACGGTGTCCAATAAAAGATGGATTCATATCCCCCGAACAAGTTTCCGGTCTTAACTGCATTGTTACAAAACCTTTTTTACTAGTTAAGTCATACCACTTTTCACGTGGAGTTCTAAGGAAAATCCAATCTTTATCTAACTTATCTTTATCAAAATTATATTTCAATTTAAAGTTTCCTCCATAAGGTCTGACTGCAAATTCTTTTTTAGGGGGAAGCGGATATGGATAATAATATTGGACTTCTTTGTAATCAGGATTTATAACCGGCCAGCTATCAATCCATTTAACCGGTGCCAAAAAAGTTTCTCTGCCGGTGTTATCATATTCCCGATCTGCTATCAAATAAGGTCTTATTCCAAGAAATACTGCCCACCATTCTCCATTATCTAATTCTACAAAGTCTGCATGCCCGGTTGCAGTAATCGGATTTTTTCTTGTTAGGTCTAAATCTCTTTGAGTTAAAATTGGATTTTTGTCATAAGGAATATAAGGTCCTAAAACATCTTTGCTTCTAAACACCACTTCTGAATGCTGATCTGATGTTCCGCCTTCTGCAGCGATTAAATAATATAAATCATTTACTTTAAATATATGCGGGGCTTCAATCCAAACCGGCTTTTTACTTAAATCGGTTCCACCGTTTACAATAATATGTTCATCACCAATTGCTTTGAAAGTTTTTGAATCGAGTTCATGAATTCTTATTGTTCGATGGCCTTCATAAAGAGGCTTATTATCAGGAGCCACACTATTATAAATGATGTATAATTTCCCATCGTTATCAAAAAATGGAGATGGATCTATTCCATCAATTTCCGGCAGCCAAACCGGATTTGACCAGGGTCCTTCAGGAGATTTTGAAGTGACAATAAAATTTCCTCCCCGATCTACTATCGTACATGTTACATAAAAAGTACCATTATTATATCTTATTGATGGAGCATATAATCCTCTCGATACGCCTTGTCCATCAAGATTTAATTGTTCGGGACGGTCCAAAACATGACCTATTAATTTCCAGTTTACGAGATCCTTACTTTGGAATACGGGTAGACCCGGGTAGTATGCAAAAGTTGAAGTTACTAAATAAAAATTATCGCCAACTTTACAAATGCTTGGATCGGGATAGAAGCCCGCTAAAATTGGATTAGCAAACATCGGTTTTTCCTGTGCAATTAAATTTACAGATGTAACAACAAAAAGAATTGATAGAAATAAAAAATGATTAAAATATTTTATCATGTGCTTCCTCTTCTTTCAATAATATTATTTTAATTGATAAAAACTCTCCGGCGGACCTAAATAACTGGGTTTAACTCCTCCGAGATCTACTATAATTTTTTCTATAACAACGCCAGGATCAACCATCCAAATTTTTAATGTATGATAACCAGTTTTTGAAATAAAATGTTTTGAATGGCTATATCGTGCGTTATTCATAACCGAAGTTTCCCAATCTCTATTTCCATTCTGGGCATTATAATCGGCGGGAACTAATGTTACTATTTGCGGAGCCTCATCATCAAATGAAACTGCATACCTTAATGCTCTTCCAGCCATAAAGTTTAATGTAGGCGAAAAAATTCCTTCTACATCAACTGTATCTTTATTGAATAAATACATTTTATATTCAAGACATGGAGAATCTTTACCCGGAGATGCAGGAGGGGCATCAACAGGCGCATTCGCTCTCATACCGGAAAGAGTACGGCCATAATCTTCAATTTTTATCCAGTGTCGTGAACCGCTGTCAGTATTCTTTGTATAATGTTCTGGTTCTATAGAAACATAACCCTCGCCTTCAGCAAAGCCATCAAGAGATTTATTGGTTACTTCAGTTGGATTGAATGAATTAATCTTTACTACAACAAATTTATTTATTCCTTCAATTCTTACTGTACCGCTGCTTTTTTCTTTAGGAGCCTTTTCCCAATCAATGCTGATCCAGATGCGCTTATCTTTCTCAACAGAACCTTCTGCTTCACTTATCTTAATCCAGGGATTACTTGCAATTGCAGTAAATTTGAAAGGTGCATTTCCTTTATTAAAAATATCTATGTAATGTCGTTGTTGATTGAATACATCAAAGGAAGGTAAAACTGCTTTATCTTTTTCTCCTGGCCAAACAGCTTCAGATCCTTCAATTGATACACCCATTATTGCTGAATCAGGTATTTTGATTTCTTTAAGATCAATCGCTCTAAGGCTATTATGAGGAGGATCATTCCAGCTTGTATATCCCAAATGTGTTTGATCCATAAAATGGTTCCATTTGCCATCAAGGAAAGAGCGATTAAAATATCCCATCATAGTTGTGTCTTCTTTAAAAAGCGAACGCGTTTCTTCCGCCATATCATTGGTACTTGCTCTCTCTTGCTTAGCATATAACTCATTTCTGCCTGCAGCATAATATAATTGATTTACTATTGCACATGCTTTGGTTGGAAATAATACAAGTTCATAAAATGCACCTCGTTTTTCTTGCGGAAGCTTATTATAAATTTCTTCTGCTTTAGTCGCGATTGTGTTGTAATCTTTAACTACTGTTTCAGCTTCGTTATAATTAATAAAGCTATAAGTTGTAGGACTAAGTAATTCAGGTTTTCGCCTTCCATTATATTTTGTATACTTTTCAATAATATCTGCAATGTCATTTGCATATTTAGCTCCGAATTGAAATTCAGCCCATTGGCGTGTATATTCATTTAGATTTTTGTTTGTCCATTTTTTTGTATTCCAGGCAAGATCCATAAAATATTCAAGTGGAAATTCATATCCTTTAAAATGACCGACATTGACAATCCAAATTCTATCCGCTCCATATTGTTTTGCAAGAGACAATTGATCCCAAATTTTAGAAATTGGATTAGTATTTATCCATTGGTAACTTCTTGGCCCGCCGTGATAATCAAAGTGGTAATATACTCCTGCTCCCCCGCTTCGCTTACGTTCTTCAGCAGTTGGCAAGCGTCTAACATTTCCCCAATTGTCTTCAGCCCAAAGAAGAGTTATATCATCGGGGACACGCATACCTGCATTATAGAAGTCCTGTACTTCTTTATAGAGACACCACATTTGAGGAATTTTGGTAACATCTTTTTTAGTTTCTTCACTAATAATTTCCCGCTGAACTTTAATAATCTTTTCAAGAAGTTCCATGTTAGCTTCCGGGCCGCCTGGCGCCATAGGTGTGTCATTCGCACCGCGCAATCCCATGGTGATAATATTTTCATAATCTTTATTTCTTCGAATCCCCTCCCGCCAAAAATTATTAAGAGTGTCAGGATATTTTGCATAGTTCCAGGTTCCTATAGTTTTAAGATACCTTCTATCCCATTCTTTTTGAGCGCGTATCATTGGTTCCTGATGTGAAGTACCCATAACGATTCCATATTCATCAGCAAGCTTCGGATTTTCCGGATCATCTTCATTAAATGCATTGTTCCACATTGCAGGCCAGAGATAGTTACCTTTTAACCGGAGAATCAACTCAAATAATTTTGTATAAAACAAATGATTATAATTTGCTATGTCTCCGGGAATCGGCGGATTTTTTTGCGGAGTTACAAACCCGAATTTATTTATTATCCAGTTTGTAAGATCAGGATATTCATCATTTAAAAATATTCCACGGTATTTTACAGAGGGTTCACCCAGACTATGTTTCCCCGGATTGACATAAAGTTTGTCATGCTTTTGAACCGGAACATCTGCCCACCAGTACCATGGTGAAACACCAATATTTTTTGAAAGATCGTAGATCCCATAAATGGTTCCTCTTTTATCGCTGCCGCAAATTACTAACGCATGTTTAATTGATGGCAATGGATTCTCGATAGCTTGTGTAATAAAAGTTTCCCATTTACCCTTCAAACTATTTACATTTAATTTTTTATTTTCAATCAGCTTTTGTATCAAAGGGCTTCTATCTAAAGAACCTATTATGATTACATTTTCTGAAGTAGGAATATTATCAGTATTAAATTCAGGTTTGGCATTTGTTACTTTGCCAATATCATTTTGAAGATCTTTAGCTGCTCTAATAACGCCTGGAAAATCCTGGGAACTGATAAAGATTGCAGATGATTTGCCGGATTCTGTAATAACAAAACTTCCATTTGCTTTGTTAGTTGTAATGTATGATCCATCCTCTTTACCTGAAACATTTTGTACCGGATAAAGGTTTGAGAAAAATAATATCGACAAAGTAATTACTTGAAAAATTTTTTTATCCATTTTTCATAACTCATTTATTTTAAAACATTATTTTTTTGCTTGTAATTTATAAATTCTAAAATTACCGCTTACCTGAAGCATTCCAAGCATGTAAAGCATACTGTCATAATAACGAAATTCACCGGTTGGTACTTCAACATTCCAAAGATCTTCCAAAAAATCTTTTCTATTCTCAAAAGTTGAAGCAAGACATGCCGACGCATTCATGGCAACTAAACCGGTACTGTGAGCTTTAGATAATTCTTTACCATCTAAAGTAAAATTGTTGCCGTACTTATCGACTCCCTGTGAATAAAAAAAGTTTAAGAGTCGATTACATTCGTCAATTGCAAATTTATTTTTTGCAAACCAGATATAATCAACTGCAATATTTGCAATAGTCCGCCAGGCATCAAATCTGAAATCACCGTGGCCTTGATTCCATACATCTTTAGGGGTTCCATCAAAGTTTGCGTAATCAGGCATTAATCCGGTTTTGGGATTTGTTGTTTTTATAAAAAATGCTCTGCTTGTATCTGCGGCATCACTCCAAAATTTATTGTTATTATTTGCCCATAAGCTCCAGAGTTCATAATAATGAGGAAGATGATAGGATGGATCGGTAAAATCATCAGATCCACCATCCGGAACAAATACAACTTGCTTTTCTTTTTTGTTGAAAATATTTGTAACAACTTTGCGATCATCTGAAAATTCAGTTTTACTAAGCATCGCATCTAATATTTCATTTGCTTCTTTTCTGTAATTATAAATTCCCTCACCGTCACCCCATCTAGCGGAAGCAAATAATAATGACATCGCAAACCATTCTTCGCCATCAGAAGCAGAGCCAGGTGACAGCTGTTCGCCTGTTGTTTTGCAATGCCATGCGAAATAACCTTTGCTTGGTCCGGTTTGATGCTGCATGTATGTTTTTGCCCATTTCCAGATACGGTTAAACTGTATCTGCTTATTCAATTGAACTGTAATCATCATCCCATAAGTCATACCTTCGGTACGAACATCTTTATTATTAATATCTTCTATGTACGCCATGTCATTTTCAACCGGATAATAGATACGCTGCGTTTTATCATCGCCATAAAATAATTGATCGAATGCTAAATTTATTTTTTCATTTATTTCTTTATCTGTTTTTCCTAAAAGTTCTTTAAAAGATTTGGATAGACATTAGTATAATAAGCGCCGTCAGTTTTTATTTCCGGATTTGTTTTTACAGAATCACTTAATTCAGAAGAAAATATTTCATTAGGAAATAAATTTAACAGAAGAATTAAAATGACTGATAAATAATTTTTCATCTGCATCTCTTTTGATATTATTAAAATTATTTTACATTCTTAGGCGGATAAGCACCAACAAAGCTTTCATTAATTTTTGACTGGCCTATAAGCTTACTAATCTTTTCGGGAAGTTTAGTTCCAAATTTATTTCCAGAGAAATCAGAAAGCGTTTGATAGTTTCCCAATTGTATGCCTTTGAACAATGGCCTATTATATCCAATATAACTTTTACTATTCTTTGAAAACTCTGGATAATTTTTATTGAGTTCTTCAATAGATTTGAAACTAACCTGACAATTTTGATTTTTTGCAGGGCTCCATAATATTAAAGGATTAGTTTCATCTTCATTAATTCTAATATATACATTATGGTCAAGCTCTTTTAGCATAGGTGTTGGAAGCATACTGCATAAAGTATCCGGCTGCCATACATAAAGAAGCGGCTTATTAAAATTCTTATCGGCAACAATCAAATTATTTTCAAATATATGACCATCTCGTTCATCTATCCCTGGCCCGGTGCTCGGATGCCAGTCAAAAAGATCTCCCGTTGCTGTTCTTCCTGTTCGGTTAATTAATACTTGACTATTCACCAATGTGTTATTATACATTTCAACGTCGGCAGAATTACGCAAATGAATTCCTGCATCGCAATTTACAAAAACATTTCCGGCACAAATTGCTCCTCTTGAAATTTCAAAATAAAAACCTGACCCAATTGGATATACATCATTTGATTTACGGTGTGTTTCATCGTAATGGATATTTTCAAGCCAATTGTTTACAAACACACCATCCACGTTCCCAACGTCGTACCAAATACCGATTGAATTCTGAAGATCAGTAACCAAATTATCGCGGCAGGTTACTCTGTAACTTTGGTTAAATATCTTAACGGCGGCAGGATAATATCCCTGAAGATGCTCAATATTATTACGTTGAAAAATATTTTTTTCAAGAAGCACATCAGACGAAGCAACAATATAAATTCCTTCAGTACTTGTATCGCTTACTTTGCAGTTTCGAATAACTAAAGAATCCCCAATTAGATTGGCTCCAACCCGGGCACTATATGAAATAGTACAGTTCTCAAGTATTGTCCCCACAACATCTTTTCCGTGCTCAGTATCCTTAGATAATTTGGTGGGATAATAGCCCTCAACTTCTATGGCGTTCTGAGCGTATTGTGAAAAGGTAATTCCACGAATGATGGGCCCTTTACCATCCGATTTTTTATTATGAACATCCTTAGTAGTTCTGAATAAGCCGTTATTAAAAGCTGTTATTTCAATTTCATGATTGTTTGGATCGAAGCTTAAGTAAACCTTTTTAGTTTCATAGTCGATGTAGTATGTATTTTCATCCAATTCACCTTCCCAGCCAGCAGACTGTAGAAATCGGCCATCTACAAAAACCATGTCATTGTTAAAACGATGCTGAGGAACATCTGAGCCATGACGATGACGACGCCACCAGCTTTGCGGTTTTGAAGGGAAAAGATGTTCCCATTCGGTAACCCACAATCCATTCTCCTGTTTTTTCCATTCCTTTGCAATCAAGGTACCTTTTAAAATAGGCTGCTCATCTTTGTACGGCTGAATTGTTATCCCTTGATTTAAAATAAGATTGCCTGTGCGATATATTCCACCGCGTAATATTATTGCATCACCGGTTTTCACTTTTTCAATTGCTGACTCAATTGTTGTGGGATTATTAATTGTTTCTCCTGATTGACCAGGTTTTCCATCAACTGCTGCATAATAAATCTTACCTGATGTTTTAGGCAATTCATAATTTTTTTGAGCAGGTCCGTAGGGGCCGCCGGAAGGCTGGGCAAATGTTAGAGGCAAATTAAAAATTAGGAGTAAAAACAAAATACTTATAAAGAATAATCTGAGATTAAGTTTAACCACATTCCAGATCATTAAATTATTTTTCAGATTCTTAAAAGTTAAAATCATTTTTTACCAATAATTATTTAAGTAATAATAATTTTTTAGTTGCGACAAAATCATTTGCTTTCAATTGATAAATATAGAGACCGGAAGCAAGCCCGCTGCCATTAAATGATGCAGTAAAATTCCCGGTTTTTTGCAGCCCTTCAAAAAGTGTAGCTACTTCCTGGCCAAGCATATTAAATACTTTCAGAGAAATGTAAGTATCCTCCGGAACTGAATATTTAATTTGTGTAACCGGGTTAAATGGATTCGGATAATTTTGAGATAGACTAAATGTTAGAGGAGCTGTAGACACTTCAACTATTTTTGAATAACTGAAACTGCCGTCAAAATCTAATTGCTTAAATCTGTAATAAATTTTATTTGCCGTAAAGTTATCACTATATGAATAATTTTTTCTTTCCGTTGTTGTGCCATTTCCTTCAACAAATCCAATCTTAATAAAATTTTTGATATCGATGCTTCTCTGTATTTCAAAGCCTGCATTATTTTTTTCTGATGCAGTAGACCATGTTAAATTGATTAAATTACCAACTGCATTTGCTTTGAAGGATATAATCTCTACAGGAAGTGTAACATCATCCGAAACAAAAGTAGTTACACTTGAATCTTCCAACGTTGCGGTAAAAGAGTAATTAGATACGGCAACATCACTTCCCTGAAAACTATTTTTTGTTTTTGATGTTACGTATGGAGTAAACTTATTAAAAGGGCCGTTGATAAGGTTAAAAGTCTGCTCAGTGGGAGTTGAATTTTCATTTACTACTACTACAATTAATTTTGCTGCGCTTTTATATGCTGTAACATAAACTCCTGTCTGCGGATTTTCAGTTGCACTTACTTTATAATAATCCGGACGGATAAATCTTGAAAATTGCGACATTATATATCCGCGCTTAGTTACATTTCCACTTTCATCAATTGGTCCGTAAAATCTAACAATATACCACCACACGTAAGCACTCATTCCATCATTCATGCAGTCATTTATTTCTTTGCCTGTTGCAAGCACATGCGCCCATGAAGTATCAGTATCTAAATGTTCGGTCATCCAAATTTCTTTTCCTTTACTTTCAGCTAACGGGTAAGGCTCAAGCCCGCCTCCGTATATATGCCCACCTAAAATATCGAAGTTTGCCAAAGCTGTTGAATCATTTAAAAGCGGATCTGAAAGCCCTCTATAAAAATGATATGACTCCGGTGCAATAACTTTTGTACCTATAGAACGTGCATTTTCTTGAACAAATTTCAGCATCTGTGAATGAATCCCAATCACAAGATTCATATGTAACATTCACATCAGGTTCATTTTGAACTGATATTGCATATATAGGAACTCCGTTGTTGGACATATAATCAGCAAAAGCTTTGAGATGAGTAGCATAAGCTGCATAAGAAGATTCTTTTAGGTAACCGCCAATTGTGCTGTTGTTGCTTTTCATTGAAGCTGGTGGAGTCCAGGGAGATGCAATAATCTTAGCTCCCAATGAAGAAGCAAGTTTAGATGTTGAAACCTGTATGTTAAATTCATTTTCGTTAGGAGAAATTCGAAGTCGAAGTATAGTAAAACCAATTTGGCCGTTACCTGTGCCGAAAGCTGTATTGACCTGGGCTGTGGTCATATCCGGACGCCAGCCAATTATATTTGCTGCACCAAATCCATGTATTACTTGCTGAGTATTGTCTAAGTAAATTGTTGCCTCGCCTGATTGAGCTAATGCTTTTATACTCGATAGCAGAACAATGGCTAATGAGAAAAAAAGAAAAACATTAATTTTATTTTCAAGAAAATGCAAAGACTTTTCCATGATACCTCGAATTGTTTTTAATTGATTCCAAATTATTTTATCATTTCAATATTAAAAGCTTTTTAGTTGCTACAAAATTGTTTGTTTGCAAACGATAAAAATACACACCGCTTGAAAGCACTGAACCATCAAAAATTGCTGTATGATTTCCCTTCGCTTGGTACCCTGCAAAAACTATTGCGACCTCTTTCCCGAGAACATTATATATTTTTAATGAGATATTTCCGCTTCGTGGAATTGAGTATGAAATCTTAGTTGTCGGATTAAAAGGATTAGGATAATTTTGACTTAGTGAAAAATTAATCGGTGTATTATTATCATTCACAGCGGTTTGAATTTTTTCCAATCCTTCAATTGCCGCGCTTAAAGAATCTACTCCATTTTTTAAAGTATCCACAGCAGAATTAGTATAAGAGTAATTTTTATTTATAGCATTTTCTGCAAAACTTAATGCTGTTCTTAAGTTGTTCCATGAATCAACCGTATACTCATTTCCATTTAAAGAATCCGCGGCAGATATAAGCGAATCAAGTTTATTATAATTTATTCCAATATTTGCCACGGCATAAAACGCAGGTTTGCATTGATCATTTGCATCCCATAAAGAAGCGTTGGCAACAAAGGCCCACTGATCGTTTAATCCATCTTTGCAAACACTAATAATTTTTCCACGCCCTGAGAAATAACTTCTTTCAACAAAACATTTCACCAGTTGTGCATATTGATTTGCTTGTGTTGTTAAGACTGAACTTGAAAGTGTATTACTGCTTGGTTTTACGTCAAATTCGGTTATTGTCATTTGTGTGCATATAGTGTCAAACTTATTATACGTAGCAATCCATTGTGAGGCTGTTGGATAATTATAAGCATCATGTTCCTGCATTCCTATTCCATCAAGATATCCTGCTCTAAAAATAGGGCCGCAAATTCTTACTATACCATCAGCTTTTGATGCAGTAGCAGTATTATAATCATTGTAATAAAGTTTAATCTGAGTTTCGCCGTACTGCTGAGTATATTTGCGGGCAAATTCAAATGCTTTCATAATGTAACTGTTATCGCCAAATGTTTCATACCATTCACTGACGGTCCGATCGGTACCGTTATCATTTACGGCCTCATTTACAACATCGTAAGCGGAAAGAAGTCCCGGCCATCCTTCATGAATTGTTCTAATAACTTCTTTAATATAGTTTTCCAAACGATCAGTCATTTTTTCTTTGGTTAAACGAGTTCCAGTGCTTGAATATCCTGTACGGAAAAAAGCTGTGCCGGGTGTTTGATTATGCCATACTAAAGTATGGCCGCGGAAAGTAAAGCCCTGTCTCTTAGCCCAATTAAGTTGAGCAGTTATATTCCCATTAAATGTTATAATAGGATGTATATCTATTGAATCCTTTTCAGTTTGAGTCGCAGCAGCGCTGTAAGCAGACGCACTGCCGTTGATATCAACAATATAAACTGATTTCATCCAGTTACCCGGACCCATTGAATTCATATGATATTTTATTAGATAGCCGCCATTAGCATCAACAACATTAGATTGTCCCGGCACATATGGATCTGTGGCAAATCCTACGTGAGCATAAGACAAAAGACATCCTATATAAAAATCATTTTTATATACATCTTTTAGATGCGGAACATCTGTTTGTATTTGTGCAAAATTAATTGATGGTAATATTAGGATAAGATAAAAAGTTATCATAATTAGTCTAAGATTTTTATTGATACATTTCATACTAAAAGCCTTTTAAAAATTAATTTGATATAAATGTTGTTATACATGACTACTAAACAAAAAAGAATATTTTAAACTTCATTTTAATCTTAAATACAACTAATAGGTTACAAAAAAATTCATTACCATTTATCCGTTCTAAAAGGTGAAGCTGGCAATCCATCTTTATTATATAAATTTGCTCCGGCAGGGTTATCTGCCCATGCATATCGTACTGCTACAGGATTTGGGATATTATCATTCCATACGATTACTTTGTCACCTTCTATCTTGGCTTTTGCCCAAACAAAATGTTTATCTGTATCGGCAATTGCAAATTGTTTAAGTTCACTTCCACCTTCAGCAACAAGGCCACCATCAACATCTTCAAAGGAAAGTATTATCTTATTTCCATCAACTTTCATGGACTTATAAATCGGCCCAGAATAAATTACATTATTATCTCCGTAAGCAACTTTTTCAGCACCAAGAAAAAGTCTTTTCCCAACATCTTTTTTATCTAACGGATGAATATCATTCCATTCACCAATATCAATTGTTACAGCCATAGCTGTATTCGGCACAGATAGTGTTTTTAATTGAGCTTCCTGCAATAATGCCCAGCCGCTTTCGGAAGGTTCACTTTTAGCTTCTCCATAATTGGGGAGCTGCACATAGAGAAATGGAAAATTACCTTCATTCCATTTTTCTCTCCAATCATTAATCATTGTAGTGAAAAGTTTTTGATAGTCCCCTGGCCTTCCGGCGTTTGATTCACCTTGATACCAGATTACACCTTTTATTTGATAGTTTAGCAGAGGGGCTATCATCGCATTATATAAACCAATTGGTTTCCATCTAATAAATGTCTGGCCTGCAAGTGGAGGCATTTCCGCACCAAGCCGGTATTTCCACTCTCCTTTGATATCTATGGAATCATTGTCAACTATTAAATCATATTCCTTATCAGGAACAAAACCAGCAACCCCGATATTGCTAATCACACGAACTACAATTGTATTTTCGCCAGCTTTTAATATTCCTTCCGGAACTTCATATCTTCTCGGAGGATACTGATAGCCAACAGTTCCTACAAATTTTCCATTAACAAAAGCAGAATCAGCATCAACAATTCTTCCTAAAATTAATTTTGCTGGTTTTCCAGCCATGGATGAAGGGATATCAACTTTCTTTCTGAACCAAACCACACCATTCTTATTTCCGAGTTCTTTATTATCCCAGTAACCTGGAATTTTCATAGACGGCCAGTCTGAATCATTTAGTGATGGATCATACCAAATATTTCGAGGATCTTTGTAACCTTTATCTATTTGGCTTAACAAAGTATACCAAGCATGGCTTCTTGCATTATCAGCATCTTCAATTTTTTTAATTAAAGTGCTGTCTCTAAACATCAAGGCTTCATTATAATATTTTGGAAATTTCTTTAAGGAATCTGCACTAATCCATGACTCAACCGGCGAGCCGCCTAAAGCTGAATTGATTAAACCGACAGGGATTTTATATTTATTATAAATCTCTTTAGCAAAAAAATAAGCAACTGCTGAAAAATCAGGAGTGTTTTCCGGGCTTGCACTTTTCCAGCTTCCACCAGTTAAATCTTTTTGAGGTTGATTAAAATTATATTTATCTGGAACAAGGAATTGTCTTATATATTTATTTTCAGAATGTTCTATTTCGCCCGGATAATGCCAGCTTACTCTTCTCATTGGCAGTTCCATATTTGACTGCCCTGAACAAACCCAAACATCACCAAACATTATGTCGTGAATTGTAATTGTATTATTTGCATTTATCTGCATTTCATATGGGCCGCCAGCTTTATGCGCCGGGATTGTAACGCTCCAATCACCTTTACTATCAGTTGTGGTATTATAATCTTTATCAATAAAATGAATTGAAATTTTTTCACCAGCAGAAGCCCAGCCCCAAATTTTTAATTCGGAGTTTCTTTGCAGTACCATTCCATCACTTATTAATTTTGGTAATTTTACCTGGCCAAAGGAAGTAACGGAAATAATTATCAAAAAAATAAAAATCAATTTATTGCGAATAGGATAATGCATAATTCTTTACACCTTCTATTTGATTAAAATCATTTTTTTAGTTTGGGTAAAATTGCCAGCTGTAATCGTATAGATATACGTCCCGCTGGCGGATTTATTTGCATCCCACGTGACTAAATATGAACCTGCAGATTTTTCTTCGTTTACTAATTCTGCGACATTCCTTCCGAGGACATCATATACTTTTAATGTTACAAAACTTTGTTTAGGTAGATTGAATGAAATTTCTGTTGATGGATTAAATGGATTTGGATAATTCTGTCCAAGTAAATAACCCTTAGGTACTTGCTTTAAATCTCCGAGACCTGTTGTGGTAGTGTCACATAAGTTTTCAGCAGGCTCACCCATTCCAGTTGGAAGTGCGGCGTTATTTGAAATACAAATCTTATCAAGTTTGGCCCCGTCTTCACGGTAAGTAATTGTTAGCATGTGGTTACCTTTTGCCAAATCAAAACTGTTTAACTGTGCCCATTGCCAGCCTGAATTAGCCAATCCATTATACATAGCAAAATCTCCATTATCCATTTTTGCCCAGAATGAATCGTCATCGAAGGTTGGACAATTTACCCGTACAAATAAGTTAAAGTTTCCAGCACTATCGACAGTAAATGGAATATAAATAGCGCTTGCACTGTCTGTAGGCGCTGAAGTAAGACTTTGTATACCAGATTTAACAGTTACATATTTTCCATTTGAAGCCTGTGGATCAGTTAATATGTCCCAGTTATCACCAACTACCGCACATTCAGGTTCAAAATAAATTGTTTGGTAATTTAAAGTCGGGACAACTAATGAATCATTTCCTACAAATAAATTAAGATCAACAGCTTCTGCCATCATTCTATGGCCGGTTTCACTGGGATGCAAATGATCTCCATCATCAGCGATTGGTAAAAGTTTTAAAGTATCCGTTGGATCACGCAGAGCTTTATCTAAATCAATAACCGCATCAAAACGACCGCTGTTTCGAATCCATTCATTAACTGTTTCTCTTGAAGTTTCATGATCTGTTGAATAATAGGATGATCCTTCAAATGGAAGCATTGTTGCACCATATACAAAGATACCATTAGCATGAGCAATATCTATCAACTGACCATATGCATTAATTAAATTTTGAGCTACTCCAGTTCCAAACGAGCCGCCTATATCATTTACTCCTTCAAGAATGATTAACCATTTTACTCCATTCTGATCTATTACATCACGTTGGAAGCGGCTTAAAGCAGTAGGCCCCAAACCTCCATTAAGCACAGCATTGCCGCCTATGCCTTCATTCAAAACGGCTACATTTTGTGTTTCCGGATTTTCCTGAAAACGACGGGAAAGTTCATCAGGCCAGCGGTTTTGTTTGTTAGTGCCGGAACCACGCCCATCAGTAATTGAATTTCCAAGAATTGCAACTGCATGTACAGAATCTGGTGCTACTACTTCTATAGTATTAATATTATACCAGTGGTCTGTTGTGACGGCTCCCGAAAAATCTTCCTTACTAACTTCATCCCCGGTTAGTATGTATGATGTAGTTCTGGATCCGGGATGACCGGAAATATCCGATGATGTACTACCGAAGTTAATAGTGATTGCAACATTGCTCAATGGTTGTAACGGAAAATGAAAAGGATCAGAGACAACTGCAGAGCCAGGCGGCATTGTAACTTCCTGGTTCCCGCTGAAATATAAAGGAGTATCGGTGGACGAATCAATTGTATCACTGCCTAATGAAACAGCAATATGAACCGAATGCATTGTTACCGGACTTGAACTGAATTCATTAGTAAATCTCATACGCAAACTATCCCCACCTATTGAAACGTGGACTATTTGACGAATTGTATTATTGCTTAAACCGGGACTTGGGGGATTATTATTTGTTTCAACAAGCTGCGGGGCAGTACTCCAGGTTCCTACCCATTTTTCAGGTTTATTCTCGCTGACTTTGTAACCCATTAATGATAGCATCTTAACTGCATAACGTTTGCCTATTTCTCTATAACCTGCAGAATTAAAATGAAGATTGTCAGATGCATCTGTGCAGCCACTGGATGAAATAACATATGAATTAGGAAGAGTATCCGGTAGTACTGCAATTATAGAATTCATACTTGCACAAACACCTCCTTGGTCAGCATTTACAACCTCGCCCGCAAGAAGAGGAATTGAATCAGGATTAAGTGAAAGGTCAGTTATTAGGTCATTATATATTTTTTTTACTTTTGAAGGCCATAGATTATCATTTGTATTTGATTCCCCCTGATGTAAGAGAATGCCCTTGATAACGCCGTCATGCTGGGCTAATTTTGCGATATCAACAAGATATGCATACGGATTTCCACTGTAGGCGTTGATTATGTCAAGCAGCCACTGTTCGGTGATTGTTGAAACATACGCTTGGTAATTATCTTTATCAAACAGTTCAATTTTGCAGCCCGCCACAGAGACATTGATAACACCAACTTTGATGCTGTCAGGAAGGTTTGCTACCATAGTCCTGCCAAAATAATCTGCAGGAGAAAGACCAGTATAACATCGACATAAAGGTGGAGCAGCAGTGTACCAGGTTCCCTTAGTTCTTCCAAGGTTAGAACAATTAGTGGCTTCCATAATCTGGAAGCGGCTATCTACAGTTTTGTCCTGGTCTTCAATTGTTCCCTGCCCTTCCATATTTGATTGTCCGAAGCAAAGATATATATAGAAATTTGGATCTGGTGATGTCTGAGCAAATGAAACATTAACCATAATTATGTTCAATACAAGAAACATGAATAAAAATACCGTATTAGTAAAATCAGAATATATAAGTGGAATTTTCATAATTGTTCTTAACCTATATTCATTATTAAAATATTCTATAACTCTTAAAATTTATAAACGAGTTTATGATACAATCATGAATACTAAACATATAAACCAATACTGTATCTATTAATTAATACTTTCATATCTATTTCATTAAAATCATTTTTTTTGTTTGAATAAAATTTCCGGCCTGAATTCTATAAAAATAGACTCCGCTGTGGAAATTACCTCCATCAAAATTAATTTCGTGATAACCGGCTCTTAACTCATTATTTATAAGTGTTTGTACTTCTCTGCCGAGAGGATCATAAATAATTATCTTTGTCATTGCGTTTTGCGGTAAAGCAAATTTAATTTTTGTTATAGGATTAAATGGATTAGGATAGTTCTGACTTATGGAATATTCTTTAGGTAATTCTATACTTCCTTCATTAACGCCAACTAAAAGAGAAGCCACATCACTATACGCGGATTCCAGGGTATCTTTATAAGCTTTTATTCTATAAGAATAGCTTTGACCTTGTTCTACATTTTTATCAACATATTCATTCCCGCTTCCTTTTAAAGTATCGAGAACAGTAAAAGAAGTGTCCGAACTTTGTTTACTTTCAATTACATATCCATCATTAATCGTTGAGTTATCTTTCCAGGTAAGAGTAATTTCATTTGATGCAGTTATTTGCAAAGCAAGATTGGTAGGTGCATAGAGCAATGTAAAATCTCCTATTTCACTCCAGGGACTAGTGCCTGCAATATTGCTTGCCTGCACACGCCAGTTATATTTTATCCCTTCCGAAAACCACGAAATAGAATTGACAGTATCTGATGTCGAAAATGATTTAAAAATATTTGTGAATGCTTTATCGAAAGCCACCTGAGTTAAATAGCGATCAGTGTTTTCTACTTTATTCCAAGTAAAATTAATATAGCCCATTTTATTTGAAATAGAAGAAACTAATTTCGGTGAAGCAGGTGAAGATATTGTTGTTATGAAGTTCCATATATTACTCCATGGACCTATATCCGAAGGGCTTTTCACTTTTACACGCCAATAGTATTTTTGGCTTTTTAATAATCCTGTAAATGTTTTTAAAGTATCTGTTATTGTTGAATCACTTATTTCAACATTCTTAAATGACGGATCTGTTGATAATTCGATATAATACTTCTCAGCGCCATTTATTTTCTTCCATTTAAATGTAACATTTGTATCAAGACCGGCTTGAAGATTTGAAGGATAAATTAACGTTGTATAAAAAGTTGTATCGTTAGAAAGTACCGGGTTGGTCCAGGTAATCCATGGTGAAAGATTGATATTATAAGGACTGTCAGAAATATTGTTTGTATTTACACTATCCTTACCAAGAAGAAACTTGTCCACAAAGGCTTCGATTTCCGGTATCTGGCTGTTTGGAACCGCACAATGTGAATGGCCCCCGACAACTGAAAAGCCGAATCTATCGGCTATACCTAAAGTATTATAGACCTCCTTACAAGCCCTGCTGCAGACGTCGCACGAAGGATTTGATAACCACGTATAATCCGGATTTGCGGTAGCAAACAATGCACGTGGTGCCACCATTGCCATTAACTCGTGATGATCCTCAGGGAGTTTCGAAACATTGTCACCAGAAAATTGGCTCATCGAATTCATAAACCAATTATAATCTGTATTATCTATATCTTCCACACTACCCAAAGGTTCGCTATGCGAGTATCGCCAGGAAGTTGCGCCGCCGCCGCCAGATTCCTGGGCAATTGTAAGCGCGATACGCTCATCAAACGCCCCGGCAAAAAGTGCCATTTTGCCCGCATAGGAACACCCGGTAACTGCTATGTGCTTTAGATCTATGGGGAGAACATTCTGAACCAGTTCCAATCCATCGATTATTCGACTTACTCCCCAAGCCCATGCACTGTATTGTCCGGTATTATCAATATTAAGACTAGGGTAAAGCCGATAATAAGGATCTGTATTTTTCGGACTGCCATAAGTGGTTACCTGATTATGGCTGAATGTAATTTGTGCAATATTACGGCTGCTAAAGATATTAGATGGGATACTACCGCTGGGACTATTCATACCTATCACGGCTGGGAAAGGCCCTACTCCAGCCGGAAGGATAACTTGTGAAGTCAATGTAAGTGTCTGGCTACCCACAGTAACTTTAACAGTAAGCGTGCTTCCAGAATAGCTGGCAGTAATGCTATCTGGGCGTGCCGGCTTTTTACCAATCTCATAATTTTGGATTTGAGCACCGATTTCAGCACGCCGAATCCGCCAATCTGAAAAGTTTTTTATTCGCCCTCGACCATCAGCCCATTCAAAGGGATCAGGTAAAGGCTGGATTGAAGGCAGCTCACTGATTGTAGGCAAATATGGTATTGGACAGTCTGCTCCTGAATTCTCAACATCGTAGACAAGAGGCAATTCCTGGCTCAACGAATCAAAAACTACAAGAGTACTAAATAATAGTGTTAATAGTAAAACTTTTATATTCATTTAATTTTTCCATGATAATTATGTCTATTAATTTTCATTAGTATTAGCATTTTCTCCTATAGTAATCAGCTTTATAAAAACTTACATAACAAATTCTATTTTTAGGGAAATATTATCTTATCCATTTATTTTATTTCTCAAAATATTTTTCTGCAAATATTATAAATGTCGGCCAGTTATCAATTGTAGTATGCCCGCCAAAATGTTGTCTGAATGCAATATCACCGTCAATCAATGCAGTTCCCATAGGAGGCATTTTTGTAGTTCCCAAATCTTTTTTGCCTAGTAATTTGTAGACTGGTCCAGCAGCAACAGCAGCCTGGAATTGCCCTCTGCCATCAATCCAATTGCCTTCAATCTTAGGCGAACCGCAGCTTATAAAAATCGGACGCGGCGCACACATTGCTATTAATTCATGAGCATCCACAGGTAAATCATTTGGAGTTAATGGCCCCGCATATTTAATAAAATTAGGAGCAAACCAATGATACTCATAAGATGACGCTAGATTTTCTACTTGCTCACCAAAAACACGTCTAAGTAATTTTGCACCACCTGCGCCTGATGAACCAATAAACCCAATTGCAAAACGTTTATCATAAGCCATAGTAACAATAGCAGCTTTTCCATAGCGTGAAAGCCCTTCTATACCTACACGTTTAGCATCCACATCTTTATCTGTTTCAAAATAATCTAACGCGCGACTTGCACCCCATGCCCATGCCCGAAGGGTTCCCCAATCATCAAGTTTTCTTGGTTGGCCTTTATTTACAAGACCAATGATCCCTTCCCTTAATCCGGCGCCATTATCAGCTTGAAAACTTGTTGGAACTAATATAGCGTAACCCCATCCTTTTGATAAAACCTGTGGCTGCCAGCTTGATAATGAATCAATTAATTTTATCATCTTCTCATTCATCTTGAAAAAAGTAGAAAAGTTAAACCCAAACTCCATCATTACAGGAACCGGTTTTTTAATATTTGCTGGAGTTGTAAGTGTGAGTTGTATATTAACGTTTATAACAGGGTCCGAAGAATTATCAACATGCCCAATTAAATTTTTTACATGAGCCGAATATTTCCCGATTATTGTATCTTTTTGACTAACTATTTCCCATTTAACTGACGGGACATTTTGTGGAACTCTTCCATATATTTCATTATCAAAATCTTCTTTTATTTCTTTTCTTCTTTTTATCCATTGCGAAGGGGTTGTAACTTTTTCTCCATTGTTAAAAGTAAGGGGATCTGGTAAGGTATAAGGTAAAACTTTTGATTCATCAGCATTAGCAGCATTCGGAGCGTTAGGATCCCCTGAAGGTCCGGGACGTAATTCTTTAATTCCTAATTCTTTCATCATTAATTGATGATCTAAATTGTTTGCATGATCAATGCTATCTCTTTCATTCTGAGAGTATTGAGCAAATATCTGAACAGATATTAAGCTACAAATTATACAGGATAGAAATATTTTTTTCATTTCATCATCGCCATCTTTTAGAGTAAAAAAATAGATCAGCCTTCCCCTAGGCATATATTTATAAATTAAGATGTGATAGCTAATAGATATTTTTAAAACTATTACTCATTTTTTGAAACACTATATTAAAATCTATGGCTGGGATTAAATTGGAAACTCCCAGCCATGCGATTTATAAATTGTGAAGGTTCAGAACAAAATTATTTAAGCAGCAAAAGCTTCTTAGTTGCAGTAAAGTTCTCTGTATTGATCCTATAAAAATAAACTCCACTTGCTAAGTTTTGTGCATTAAATGTTACTGTATATTTACCAGGCGCCTGAACTTCATTAACCAAAGTTTTAACTTCTCTTCCTAAAATATCATATACTTTTAGCGTAACTCTAGCAGCTTTTACTATACTATATCTGATATTTGTTGATGGATTAAATGGATTCGGGAAATTCTGATCTAATTCATATTTGTCAGGTAAAATCGAAGATATTTCCTTCACCCCGGTTGGATTATCTTTAATATATTGTTCCAACCACAACATTGCCGGCCTTGCTGTATAATCAGTATGCACTAAGTAGCATGAGGACTGCCACATCTGATCCTGAATATATCCCCATAAGGTAATTCCTTTCACACCAGGATTCTGCCATAAAATCGGGAATATTTTCTTATATAATTGCAGCTGAGTATTATCGTTCGGAGTTCCTGAATTACCAACATTGCCTAAATCCAATTCAGAGATGTAAACGGGTAACCCTGTTGCAGCTAGTCTATTTAAATTATTTTTTAGTACAGTTGTATCCGCACTTTCAAGCGCAAAGCGATGCCCCTGTACGCCTATACCATCAATTAATCCTCTGTCCTTCAATAAATTTATAATTTGAATGTATGAAGTTGTTGAATTATTATCATTGATAATTCCATAATCATTAATCAGCAATTTGGTGTCAGGTAAATATTTCCTTGCCAGTTCAAATGATTTGATTACCCAGTCCCAACCTGTTGTACCATTGCCGCCCAAAGCTTTTTTATAATTTGCACGTCCACTGCCACCGTCCGGTGGATTATGCCCATTAAGTGGTTCATTTACAACATCAATCATTTCTGTTTGGGGATATCTTTCACCAACCATTCTAATCCATGTTTCTAAATACTTATACTGTTGAGCCGAATCAAGGCCATCAATCCATGACGGTTGTTGCTGCCCCCAAATTAAATTATGGTTTTTGAAAATTATATGTTTACTTTGTGCAAATTGGTAAATAGCATCTAACGGAGCCCAATTCCATTTTGTTGTATCAGTTGTAGTTCCTACAGAACCAAACTTACCCTCGTTGCCAGGAGTTACTTGATTCCAATAGAGAGAAAAAAACTTATCTGTTGAGCTATAAACATTGCCTAAAAATTTTGGAGAACCACTTGCTATAGCCGGTCCTTTCCAAATTAATGATGAATCGACAGTGGATGTCTTAGTTGAACCTGCTTCACCATTATCAAGATTTTTCACTGTGAATAATAAATTCGTTCTGCCGAAGGCGAATTTATCAATATCCAACCCGTCTTCACGGCTGCCAATCTGAAAGGTTTTTGTAAGGCTATCACTACTTACATAGAATGAATCTCCCGGAACCCCAGAATAAGTATTTTTACTAATATTTACCCATTTCCATACTCCTGTACCAACAGAGCCAATGCCATCAACATATGCTGTGGAATCTGAAAAGCCTGCGCTTGCAAGTCCGTTAATAAATACCCAATCTACACTTGCGGTATCGTCCTTTTGACCGAATCCTCTACCATAGAAAAAACTGTCATCATTAAAGCCGCCTGATCCAACACGAATCCTTGCAAAAAGATTATAATAACCTGCATCAAGAAAAGTAACTTTATATGTAATTATCCGGTTTGTATCTCCCGGGCTGGTAAGCCCTGTATAGTTAGAATCTGGAGCGACATAAGTAACACCATTGTCTTGTAAGACTGAAAAATAATTGCCGATTTTTCCCGATTCAGCTTCAACAGTTACTGGTTTTTTGCCTGCATTAGCATCTATTACTTGCAAATTGTCTATGTATATTGCATTATCAGCATTTGCTGCATAGCTAAAATGAATTGGTGCCCTTATAACAGTTTGATTATCATTTACAGTAAACTGCATTGAATATTTTTTCCATTGTGTGGTAAGATTGGCAGGACGTATAACCTTGTATTCCGTATATGAGTAATTGCCAACTGTAAAATTAACCTGAGCTCCAGGTTTTTCAGCCTTAGCCCAAATAGAATAATTATATGTAGCTCCCGGTTTAATAATAAGACTATCTGATACTGCCTGTATATCCCATTGATTAGTTCCCACCCCATGAACTGTAACTTTTAGTGCTCTATTCCCCTGTTCAACTGTATCACTTACAATTTCAAATTCTGGAGCCGGACTAACACCTGAGGCAACCTGTATCAACCAACCTTTGATGCCTGTTGAATCAATAACTCCAACATCCGAACTTTCGAAACCTCCATTTGTCACTATTTGAACAGTTCCTAAACCTTCACCCATTACTGAAATTGAATCAGGAGAACCTAAGGCACTATGTGTTAATATTATGAATCCTGATTGACTAGAATTATCAACCGGTTTAAATGTTAAAGTCATTACCGAACTGTCTGATGGTGCTATAGAAAAAACGGAAGGGGAAAAAGTAAATAAACCATTAGTCGATTTAATTGAAGTTACTTTAAGCGTATCTGTTCCAAGGTTATAAATATACACGCTGTCTTTATCTGCAATGCCTGATTCAACAGTTCCAAAATCAACTAAATCTCTTGAGACAGCAAATATGCCGCTTGTGTTGTTTACTATTTTAGGGACAAGTTCAACATTATCAGCATACCAGATTGTAGTATCGCCTGTTGCTCCTACATCTCCTGTCCCTGCGCAGTTTATTCCAAAAGCTATATAAACTGTATCTTTTAATCCTGAAGTGTCTGCTATATCTACTGCAATGTCTTCCCAATCTGTTGATCCCATTTTTGAACGGGTCCATGAACCGATTTGAGCTGCAGCATTATTTCCGAACTGACCTGTCGGCATTGTTTGATAGGCTTCTATTGCTATATCTTTATAGCCTACGTCTCCTTGAGCAAAGTATCCTTTAAATTTGAATGAACTATAATCAGCTAATGTTTTCCCATTCGGTAAAACAAACATAAGTACCGGTGCCGCATTGTAATTGTGAATTGTATTTTTCAAAACTTTATTACCGCTTGCAACCGGATCATCTGCAACTACGGCTTGAACATCTGTGGGGCTCCATCCGATGTGTGCAAATGAATCCCCTATGTTATTGCTTTCGAAATCCCAGATATTTTGTGCTCTAAGAGTACCTGCGATTAAAATTATGCAAAATAAAAATAATTTTTTCATTTTTCCCTTCTGTTTATTTAAATAAAAATGATTTAATAATAATCATGAAATTTTTAGTAGTAATTTAATTTCAAATAAGTCTTACAATTGGTATAAGTCATCTCATAAACTGCTATCCGTTTTCTGAAACAACATTTAAAATCCATGGCTGGGATTAAATAAAAAACTCCCCAACCATGAGTTATGAATTTTGTAAGTTCAGTACTAAATTATTTAAGCAACAAAAGTTTCTTTGTTGCAGTAAAACTCTCAGTATTAATCCGGTAGAAATAAACTCCACTTGCAAGATTTTGTGCATTAAAGGTTACTGTATATTTACCAGGCGCCTGAACTTCATTTACTAATGTTTTAACCTCTCTTCCTAAAATATCATATACTCTCAGCGTAATTCTCGCAGCTTTTACTATACTATACCTGATATTTGTTGAAGGATTAAATGGATTTGGGAAATTCTGATCAAGTGAATATTTAGTTGGAATAGCAGATTCAGTCTCTTCAACTCCAACCGGGTTGTCTTTAATATACTGTGCAAGCCAGAATAAAGCTGGTCTTGCTGTACCATTAGTATTAACCAGGTAAGAATAAGTTATCCAAGTTTTTCCCTGAATATATCCCCAAAGTGTGACTCCTTTTATATCAGGATGCTGCCACATAACAGGAAATAATTCCTGATACTTTGTTTTTTGCTGATTATCATTTTGAATATTAAGATCAAACTCAGATATATATATTGGTAATCCTGTTGCTGCCAATCTATCAAGATTTGATTTAATAGTTGCTGCACTTGTATTTTCCAAACCGTGTGCCTGACATCCTATACCGTCTATTAATCCTCTGTCTTTTAATAGATTAATAATTTGAATGTAAGAAGTAGTGGCTGAATTATTATTAATAATTCCATAATCATTAATCAGTAGTTTAGCATTAGGCAAATATTTTCTAGCTAATTCAAAAGCTTTTATTACCCAATCCCAGCCAGTACTACCGTTACCGCCGAGAGCATTTTTATAATTTGCACGTCCGTTGCCGCCATCAGGTGGATTATGCCCATTAAGGGGTTCATTTACAACATCAATCATATCTATATCCGGATATCTTTGCCCTACCATCCTTATCCAGGTTTCTATGTAACTAATCTGCTGCGCAGAGTCGAGACCGGAAATCCAGGAAGGCTGCTGCGCTCCCCAAATCAGATTGTGGTCTTTGAAAATTAAACCATGATTTTTTGCATAATTGTAATCGTTATCCAAACCGCTCCAATTCCATTGAGTTGTATCGGTTGATGTTCCTACGGAACCCCATTTACCAGCATTTTCAGGAGTGAGCTGTGTCCAATAATTTGCAAAATCATTGGCAGGTGAATCACCAGCACTGCCTAAAAATTTAGGTGAACCGGTTGCCAGTGCCGGACCTTTCCAAATTAATGATGAATCAATTGTTTCTGTAGGTAATGTAAAACTGCCGGGTAGTCCCTTATTAAGATCGTTTACAGTATAGTATAAATTGGTTTTCCCAAATGCGAACTTATCAATATCTAATCCATCTTCTCGGCTTCCGATTTGAAATGTTTTTGTAAGACTGTCAAGACTTACATAAAAAGTGTCACCAATAGCACCTGAATATGTATTTTTAGTCGCATTGACCCATTTCCAAACTCCTGTGCCGAGTGTTCCCGGACCATCTACAACATCAGCGGAATCGGAAAATCCTGCCGAGGCAAGCCCATTATTAAAAACCCAATCTGCCGCTGCAGTATCGTTCTTTTCACCGAACCCTCTGGCATAAAAATAACTATCATCATTAAATCCGTTGGCACCTACACGTAAACGCACATATAAACTGTAATATCCTGAATCCGGGAAAGTTACCTGGTATGTTGCAATACGAGTTGTATCACCAGGGCCGGCAAGCCCCGTATAATTAGAATCTGCAGTAATATAAGTAACATTTCCATCCTGTTTCTTCGACAAGTAACTGCCAAGTGTACCGGATTCCGCTTCAACAGTTACAGGTTTTTCCCCGATATCAATATCAGCTTTATTGTAAAGGAATCGAACTTCTGACGAATCCAGTGCCTTATTGTAAATGTTAAACTCATGAATCTGGCCAATCCATTGTGCATCCCCGGTATATCCGCTCTTGGCAAGATATGCAAAAGCTGTACTGATACTGCTGATATTGTTGTTGGTATCCAGTTTTGCGGCTCCAGTCAAAGTACCATCAATGTATATTTTGATTGAGTCGTTGGTAAGAGTACTTACTATATGATGCAAATTGCCGTCATCATATTCGGGACCGTTCACTCCGGTTTCAGCTGACCAGGGAGTTGAAGTATTATTACAAGAGATAGCAGTACGGCTTATACTATCCTGCCTGGCTGCTGTCATGAAATAGTAATTGACCCCGATTGAGTTTTGTGTATTACCAAAAAAAGCCAGCATGGTAAAACTGGGGTTAGCATTTTTAGTTGGCGTATACCATGCTTCAAGTGTAACTTCCGAGTAGGTATTTAACGCGATAGAATCAGCAGGTAATTCCAAATATTGTCCTTGAGCAAAAGTAATGAGGGCTCCACCCTTAATAGTAGCACCGCCCATCAGTGTACCATTGGCATGACCAATGTAATCTTTGGCAGTTCCATCTTCAAATTTCCATGAATGAGTAAGATCTGTAACCCTGGGATCGACTTGAGCAATTGCAATTGTACTCGCAACCAGTATTAAAATAAAAAATAATAGTAAAACTTTTATTATACATATCGTTCCTCCTTAATTATTTGAAATTTACAATTACTTATATTATTTCACGAGTATCATTTTTTTTGTCTTGCTGTACGAACCGGCTTTAATTCTGTAATAATAAATTCCGCTTGCTAGATTACATGCATTAAAATTCAAATGATGAGTTCCGCCAGAGAATTCTCCATCGGCTAATGTAGAAACCCGCTGACCCAATTGATCATAAACTGTCACCTTAACTTTACTAGAAATAGGTAAATTAAAACCAATACTAGTAGAAGGATTAAATGGATTAGGATAATTTTGTTCCAGATCAAATTTTTTAGGATTACTATTTCCCTGTGTATTTTCAACACCGGAAACTGTTGAAATTCCGGTAAAATAAAATGATTGCAGCATAAATAATTTATTCATAACTGAGCCGGTAAATAACAAATAGACATCATGATTACCCTTTACAGTAGATAATAATTTTGCCGAGAATGTTTTGAATGTTGTCCAAGATCCTGTACCGGATATATTGCACTCTGCAATCTTTGTACTTGCATCAATTGAATCTATATATACTTCAACAGTACCGCCATCCGTAGCACTTGAAGCGATCACTTTAATAGAATCTGCACTTTTATGATAATCATTATTTCCGAACTCTACTCCCGCATACATTGCCCAATTATTATTATAAATATTATCAAGAACTGTGGTGTCTGCTTTTTGAACTGTTCTTTTTGTTCCTAATTGATTTGCAGGACATTCGGCTAATATAGAGGTATAAGCATCACGGTATATATAAAGATCAAACAAGCAGTTTTGAAAGCCGTACACATATAATCCCTGTCTGGTTCCCGTAAATGTTGAATAATCGGAATAAGAATCGATTACGGAGATATCAACTGCCTTACCTACTTGCCTCCAATCATTTCCATCGCCGCTGAAAAATCCGCTTATTTTATGATTGATCCGAACCATTTTTAACCAAAGTGTGTCACCTATATTATTTTTTACTTCATACTTTGTAGTATCAAAGCTAAACCTAATTGCTGTGTCGCCATTACTCAATAATGTACTTACAAGTTTAACATCCATAGTTTCATCGCCTCGCATAATCCACAAACCTGCCTCATCTGAAGTTGATGAGGGATAAAATATGAGTTTTGTGATTAAAGAATAATTATGTTCCCCATCGTTTTTGCTTAAAGTATTTGCTTTTGAGACATTTTTGGGTGATAAATTTAACCAGCCAGGGCTATCGGTAAGCGACCATTTATCTGAAGCTGTATAACCTAGAAAAGACCATTCAGGGTTTAAGGTATCCGAATTAAAGAAATCTGAATGAGGTACCATCCACGGAATACCGCTGCTTGGCAAATGAGGCGCAGTGAAAGATTTGTTAACAGGATAATCAGCTGTAGGCTTTCCGCTCTTATCATAATGAACTTCGTTTAGCAATCCCTGTCTTCCCTGCCCTTTCCATACTCCTTTTGCATACAGCGGATGCATAATCCAGTAAGTGCTGTCATCAATTGTCACAACCGCAGAAGCATGATTCGGGCTTGTAAAAAGTGACCCACTTTTTAGAGGATCATTTTCATTAAAAAAATCACCCATCATTTCCCATTTAGATTCATCTGCTGTAAGTGTATCACTTCTCATTACTTTTTGTCCCCCGGATAGATCTCTTGCAAAAGAATAGAAATAGTATCCGTTATGTTTCCACATAACCGGTCCTTCAGCCCAACTGTAAGGATATGACGGTGAGGGATTTAACCAACTGAGGTTGTAAACAACTCCAGTAGGCTGACCATTATCACCTAATTCTACAATACCATTATTCGGCTGACCGTTTTTTACAACCAGATACCATTTATTATTATCGTCAATAAATATTGAATTGTCATATCCCAGGCCATAATTTATAGTTGAAGGGTTGTTAACTTTTACGGGATTACTCCAAGGCCCTTCCGGTTTTGGTGCTTTTACAAAATACATAGTATTTGCTCTTGAAAAGAAATCCCAGTATTCACCATTGTAATAAACTATTTGACCTCCCCAGCATCCTCCGCCCGGTGAATCGCCAAAACCAGACCATGATGCACTAACTGGCTGAGCAATAGCTTCCCAGTGAACAAGATCAGTCGAGTGATAAATAGTAGGCGTCACATTGAAAGATGACCCTGTTGTGTAATAGTCGTTGCCTACTCTTGATAACGTACAATCGGGATGATCACCGGGTATTACCGGGTTCATATACGAGTTGAAAGAAACTGACTGCGCATTAATAAAATTTGCAATCAACAACAAAAACAAGTATTTAAAAAATATTTTTTTTATCATAGAACTCATTCCTTATTATTCAAATTAATTTATTCAATCATTCCTTTTATCTTAACCTGATCAATAAAATTATTTCTAATAAATTTTATTATCTGTACTTGTACAGTCTAACTTTTTGAATGCTGAAAGTATTTCCAGGTAAATCTATATGTCTTCCCTGGTGTGTTTGATCTCCGTTCAAGCTTAGATCCGGAATCCATTTGCCGTTAATAAATTTTCCAGCCTCATCGCTACCTATTCCAGCAATCGAATTATCATCCGCGTTTGTTTCAAATGTTACAATCAATCCTCTCCCGGCTATATAAAATTCTTCCGGTGAAACCATTATTATTAATCCTCCGAATCTTGGATTTTCTCCCTCCGTTTGTGGTGCATATTTCCAGCTATATGCATGATGAAAATTAAAGACATAATCGCCTAATTTTATTTTAGCATGTTTGACTTGCACTATCAAGTAATACCCCCGCCATTGTCCCTTTACCTTGATTATCTAAAATAAGTGGGGTTAGCTGTGTTAATACTTCGTACCCGTTTGCCACTTGATTATTTTCTGGATTATCAAGTGATTCAATTGAGAAAGGACTAAAGCCAATTGCGTTATGCTGCCCGAAAGCAAAAAATGCATTTGCAATACTTTGAGTGTTTCCTACTTCGGGAATGAATAATGGATTAGAAAAATTTTTATTATTATTAGCGGGCACATCAAATTTTTCAACCCATTCAGCAAAGCTTGGGAAATAAATATCGGGAGAAAGAAAATCAATATTAGGTGCAGCGGCTTTCCAAATATCAAAAAGATGAGGCAGAGGACCGGCACTTGGATATTGACCAGGCTTATAACCCGGACGAATCAATGCAGCGTTAACATACATAGGCAGCGGATATTCTTTTTTTCCTACTTCAGCAACAAAATCAGCATACTTAGCATACTTCCATGCCATAAATATTTCATCTGTGCTTAAACTTTTGCCGAATATATCTTCCCAGCTGCCGTTTGTTTTAAATCCGTTTTTCTCCCAAAGTTTGTAGAGATGCGGATTAAGCTTATTTTTATTTTCTTTGAAATATTGAATTAACTCTTGCGGCACTTCGGAGTTGAATGCTTCATTAGCACTTTGGCAATAGTCTCTAGCATCCGGAATCATACCTATTTCATTTTCTACTTGAACTAAAACAACAGTCTGTTCTTTTTCATCAAATACTTTTATATGTTTCATTAAAGCTGCAAAAGCATGTGCATCAGTTTCCATATTAGTTTTGCTGAAAGCAGTTAATATCTCTTCAGCTTTTCCATCCTTTTCTCTTGCTCTAGGAAATCTTTGCTGGTCTGATTTTATCCAAAGCGGAACGTAACATGACATACTATTCTTCCATGTACCGAACCAAAGGAAAACTAACTTAATTTTATTTTGCCTTGCTGCAGTTATAATACTATCAACAAGAGTAAAATTAAACTCTCCTTCTTTTGGTTCGATAAGTTCCCAGTATACAGGAACTACCAATGAATTTAAATGCATCTTTACAATCTTCGGCCAAATTGTATTCATATATTTTAAATCTGATGCGCTTGAATTTCCGGTTTCACCACCTAGCATTAAAAAGGGTTTTCCGTTTACGATAAACTGGAATGCAGTGCCTTGTTTTTCTAAATGAGGAATATTTTCTTTGATAACTATTTTACTTTGTTGAGCAGTTAAGTAGGCAGAAAATAAAATCAAAAATATAAATAGCTTTTTCATTTTTTTATTTCATCCGATAAGCTATTAGAAAAAAACAGCCCCGATAGAATCGGGGCTGTATCTATCTTAAGATGATTTATCTTTTATTTCAAAGAAAAATCAAGAATCACAATCTACTTCAATAACATCAACTTTTTAACGCTTGTAAAGTCACCTGCTTTAATAGAATAGAAGTATACACCTGAAGCAAGATCAGCAGCGTTAAAATTAATCTTATGATAACCTGCATTTAAATTACCATTAACCAAAGTTGTTACAACCCTTCCTAGTAAATCATAAACTACAAGATGAACTTCACTTGCTTTTGGCAATGCAAAATTAATTGTAGTTGAAGGATTGAATGGATTAGGATAATTCTGGCTTAATTCAAATTGCATTGGAATTAAACCTTTACCTGGTTCATTCACTGCTGTAACTGTTCCGGTATCAATTTGAACATTAGTTAAATTCAGTGCAGTAACTGAATTTCCGGTATTCAGCGCAAAACCAATAGAATTAAATTTATCAGTTACTAATGGACTGTGATTGTCAACTTTAGTTAGTACCCACGCATATTTACTGTTAAACAAATTAAACTTCACAAGTGAAGTACCATCACCCTGAGGAGTAACTGAAATAGTAAAGTTGTATTTGCCGGCTCCACCTGTTGATGGGTCTGCAGCTTCACTGCCAAGTACATAACCATTAGGTGTTAACCAGGTTGTATCCATTACGGCACCCCAGGTCCCTGATCCGCTTCCCCAAGTTACAGCTCCATTTGATCCCGATTGCGGAATAAATAAATATCCGGTACTATGATCATCTGTCCCGGTCCAACGAGTAGAATCAGGCAAAGTTGCTGCTGCAGTATCAAGAACTAGGGTTCCGGCACTATCTGTATTGAATATTCCAACTCTTAAACTGCTGGAAACATCAAATCCTCCGCCAACTAATTCTAGTTCTCCAGTAATTTTTAAAGGTCTGGATTGGGTCGGAGTAAATGATTCGAAAGCACCGCGCAAAGCTACCCAATCAGAATTGGTTGCACTACCGGATGCAGTAACATTACCAACAATATCATTATTGCTTATTGACCATCCGCCAATTTTGTTACCGAAGAAACCCCACTGGTCTACATAGAAATGCCTGAAATGGTGCAACTGGAACAGTAATAGGTGTACCTAAGTCAACTTTGACATCAGTAAAATTAACCTGGGTTCCTTCGAAGTCATTGTTGAATCCAAAACAAATTCCATTGAATTTCTTAGTTGTTGATACTCCCTGAACTGTACCGCCAAACCAGTATTTATTGTTCTGTTCTATCAAGTACCAGCGTATTTCATTCACTGTATCATTAACCGACTGAACTGAAATAGCAAAATTATATGTGCCGGCAATTGCCTCGGCATTATAAGGCTGATTTTTTACGCTGCAATTGGTGGCCCGCCATTACTGTATGTGCTGCTCCAGTTCCCATTATTAATTGCCCATACAGTGCCCTGTCCGCCGCCGCCATTTGCCATGGTGCCTGCACCGCTTCGCGGATCAAATTCATAACCGTAACTCTTCAAACTGGAAGAGTATCTACGTTATTGACCCACAATGCCGAGTCAGTACCTCTATAATTCAGTTTGAGCTATCTTGATAAGTTAATGCATAACGCAGCCAGGTATATGCACTGGCTCCGCCGCCGCCTACTAACTCCATCTTACCAGTTACAATAATCGCCTTGCTAGTACTAATATTTACTCGATCTTCCAAAACCACCACGAATAGTTGCCCACCCGGTCGGTACGGCACCGTTTCGCCCATTCCTGCATCTCCAACTATGGTTGTTGAATCATTCCATAAGTGGCCATGCTTTACCCAAGCTTCTCTTGTCCCCATTGGTCTACGTAATATGCCTGCCATGGTGCCTCTGGAACAGTTATTGGTGTACCTAAGTCAACTTGCATTCAGTAAAATTAACTCGAGTTCCTTCGAAGTCATTGTTAATCCAAATTATTCCATTGAATTTTTTAGTGGTTGATACTCCCTGGACTGTTCCGCCAAACCAGTATTTATTGTTCTGCTCAATCAAATACCAGCGTATTTCATTTACTGTATCATTAACCGACTGAACCGAAATAGCAAAATTATATGTGCCGGCAATTGCTTCGGCATTATAAGGCTGGTTTTTTACTGCTGCAAGTGGTGGCCCGCCATTACTGTATGTGCTGCCCAGTTTCCATTATTAATTGCCCATACAGTGCCCTGTCCGCCGCCGCCATTTGCCATGGTGCCTGCACCAGTTCTTGGATCAAATTCATAACCGTAACTCTTCAAGACTGGAAGAGTATCTACGTTATTAACCCACTTTGCCGAGTCAGTACCTCTATAATTCAGTTTGGTGCTATCTTGATAAGTTAAAGCATAACGCAGCCAGGTATATGCACTGGCTCCACCGCCTCCTACTAACTCCATCTTACCAGTTACAATAATCGCCTTGCTAGTGCTAATATTTACCGGATCTCCAAAACCGCCACGAATAGTTGCCCATCCGGTCACAGGATCACCGTTTCCATTCCTGCATTGCCAACAATGGTTGTTGAATCATCCCAATAACCGGCCAGGCTTTACCCAATTCTCCTTCCCCATTGGTCTACATAATATGCCTGCCATGGTGCCTCTGGAACGGTTATAGGTGTACCTAAGTCAGCTTTGACATCACTAAAATTAACTCCGAGTTCCTTCAAAGTCATTGTTGAAACCAAAATTTATTGCATTGAATTTTTTAGTCTGTGGATACTCCCTGAACTGTGCCGCCAAACCAGTATTTATTATTTTGCTCTAACCAAATACCAGCTGTATCTCATTCACTGTATCACTTATCCGAATGAATCGAAATTGCAAAATTATATGTACCGGCTATTGCTTCGGCATTATAGGGCCTGGTTTTCTACCGGTGCAAGTAGGCTTACCGCCATTACTGTATGTGCTGCCCAGTTCCATTATTAATTGCCCATACTGTTCCCTGTCCGCCGCCACCATTTGCCATGGTGCCTGCACCACTTCGTGGAGTCAAATTCATAACCGTAATTTTTCTTAGGACTTACCCATTTTGCCGAATCAGTGTACCAGCATTATTTAAACGTAGCACTATCCTGGAAAGTTAATGCATAACGCAGCCGGGTATATGCATCGCTCCGCCCCCGCCTACTAATTCAATTTGACCAGTCACTACTACTGCTTGCGTCGTAGTTGCTGTTAAGTGTGTCGAAATTTACCGCGCACTGTTGCACCATTTGTACCGGCTGGTATTGGTTGTGGACCAGCTATGCCCGCATCACCAGCAGCGGCAGTTTGTATTCAGTATTGGCCAGGCTGCTCCATATCCGTCACTTGTCTTACCCCACTGATCGACTAATGTATTGTCTACGGGTTTAGCTACAAGTGCAACATCATCTGCATCCCACATAGTAGTAAGTCCGGTACCTCCTACATCTCCAGTACCTGCACAGTTGATTCCAAAAGCGATATAAATAGTATCACTAAATGAAGAACTGTTTGTAATATCTACTGCGATATCTTCCCAAGCAGTGGAACCCATTTTAGAACGACTCCAAGAACCGATTTTAGCAGCCGCATCATTAGCAAATTGAGCTGTTGGTTTGGTTTGATAGGCTTCAACTAAAATATCCTTGTATCCAACATCTCCTTGTGCAAAATAGCCCTTAAAAGTGAAGGAGCTATAATCAGCCAGAGTTTTCCCTGCAGGCAGGACAAACTTAAGAACAGGCGCTGCATTATAATTGTGTATTGTGTTTTGAAGAACATTGTTCCCGCTTGCAATAGGATCATCAACAATCTTGGCCTGAACATCAGAAGCACTCCAGCCAATACCGGTCAGAGAATCTCCGATACTATAGCCTTGAAAATCCTGCGAAGTTTGTGCACTTACATTGCCAACCGCAATAAATAAGATGACAATCGTTAAATACGTAAGAGCGTATGTTAACTTTTTCATAATCCTCCTTTAATTGATTTGTTAAAAAAAACGAGAAAACTGAACTTTGTCTATTGATTTATGCATTCGAATTTTATAGAATGTAAATTGCCTAAAAGATAACTACCAAGAATTCTAAATATTAAATGACATTAAAAAATAAAAACATTAATTAAAGAACTACTATTCAATAAATTACATTTTAAATCCATAACTAATTTATACCCCGGCTGCTTTTCCAACTTAAAAGAATAATTGCAGCCGGGACAACACTAACATAAGGAGAACTTTATTTCATCAGAATAAATTTCTTTGTAATAGAAACATTATCTGATTGTAAACGATAGAAATAAACACCGCTTGTTAATTTTGAACCATCAAAAATTGCAGAATAATTTCCTGCTGCCTGGTAACCCTTAAATATAGTGGCAACTTCTTGCCCAAGTGTGTTGAATACTATTAAAGATACCTGACCACTTTGGGGAACTGAATAAGTAATATTAGTGGTAGGGTTAAAAGGATTCGGATAATTTTGATTAAGAACAAAATTACTTGGCATAGTGCCAGGTACTTCAGTTACACCTGTTGCTTCCCCATTATGCAGCCAATTAGTTATGTTAGCCCACTCATCACTTTTCTGTGCTTCCCATGATGCCATCTTATCCGGGAACCAATTTAAGTCTCCCAATGGCAACCCACTGTAAGCTGCGGTTTTGTAAGCCTCATTATTATAAGCCAAATTCTCTGGCAATGGCCATAATTGCTTAAAGCCTGCATAAGGTTCATAAGCCCAGTTAATGTCTACTCCTGTACCCCATTTACCTTCAATGAATGATTTTAATGTGTCTTCGTTAGTAGCTGGTACTATGAAATCAGGATCTGTATCATAAATTGTGGACATATCAACATTCAAGGTTTTGAATACCTTTTTGCTGTTAGCATCCACCGAATCGATAAAAGCCATCGTATTATCTCCTATCATTGGAGCCGGATGCCGTATTTCCATATCATGTCTATTTTTATGCAGATCTTTTGCCCAAGGACTATCCGTATACCAAGCTTTCATCCAATCCTGATATAAGTAAGCATTATTAGCTATATATAATTGCCGGTCAAAATCTGTAAAAGGGACTGAAAAACCGAAAGAATCTACAGCAGTAATGCCGTTTATCAAACCACCTCCGGGAGGATTACATGAGCCGCTATTGAAATCATCAATTGTCTGAACACTGTCACATACATCAATTGGCCTATATCCCATAAGGTCTGGGTTTACAAATATAGAATTTGTTATAGATGCATTGTGCAGCCAGCCAGCAGACTGATAGACCCATTCAATTGTATTTAAAATTGTGCAATGATTTAATTGAACATTATCGCCATACTCATTACCCTCCTGCATTACAATCCTACTGATGTTGGTAAAAGAACAGTTTTCAAAAAGCAAACTATCATAATGCCATCCTGTGCTTTGGTATGGGAAAGAAACTGCACGCCCATAATACTGGAAGTGGTTATCAGAACCATTTCTGAAGTAGCAGTTTTCGAATTTACCCACGAAATGATCCCCTTTTACAGTAATATCTCCTGCACCTTCAGAACCAATTCCATCATAATCAAAAATACATCCTTCAAAAGTTCCTCTTTCTGGATCATCTGCTGCGTCTTGATTTTCAAACGTAATAGAAGAACTTACTTGAGCGCCTAAAAAATCGGCATATCTTACCCAAATATTTTTCAATGTAACATCGCTATATGATTGTATAATGTAATCCCTGGTAATAGCTTCTTCAGTCCAAACGATTTGTGGAGGGGCAGAATTTTGTACGGTTTGAGCATCAGCATCACCAGCGCGAAGTGGTTTTGGGGCAACGATTTCAAGGTTTTGCCCTTTATCCATATAGATACTTGCACTTAGTACGTAAACTTCATACGGGTTCAATTTAAAAACAGTATTGTTAATAGTCCCGCCATTTACTGCTGCTGTAATTGCGTCATTTAAGGTACCATATGTGCCGGCTTCAAAATATCCCGGAACGACTACTGTATCCTTTTGCGCATATAACATGCTGCTTAAATAAAGCATGACCGCGAGAAAAAGTATTAATCGCTTCATTGTCTACTCCTTTTGTTAGTTATTAAGTTTTATTTTGTGTTAATAAATTTCATCATATTTAATAGCTTACTCTTAGTCCAAGATTTGCAGTTAAACCATAGTTTTGAATACTTCTAAATCCTTGGGTTGACTTTTGTATTCCACTAGTATTTGCATTATTCAAGTTACTGACGTCCAGTACCACTTCACTGTTTAACCAGGGAAGCTTTTGGCGGGCTGAGAAATCTATTCTGAAATAGTCTTTAGTATATGAATCGTTTTCCGGAAACTTCCCTCCATTGCCGGTTGCGGAGTTAGCCTGGAAAAGAAAGGACAGCCTGGATGAAAACCCTTCATAATCATAACCTATGGCAGCGTTTAGAATGTGATTAGGCTGGTCAATTAATCGTCCAGCAGAAGAGCTATCTATAAGCAAAGGAATACGATCGCGTCCGACAACTATCACGTTCACATCATAAAAAGGATACCTGGTACTCGATTGAATGCGTGCATAGTTAATACTCAAAACTATATTGTTAAATGGTACAGGCAAATACCAAAAATTGTGCTGGAAGTCAAGCTCAAGCCCTTTAACAGTTGCGTCGAAAGGATTATTAAGAGGTCGAATCACCGTAGCGTTTACAGCTGGTATCACTACATTAGCGCCATCACGGACAATGGTATAACGAGAAATATTGTCTATCCCTGCATTTTGGGCAGCATCCAACTGATAGGATGCAGTATATACAAAGTTCTCAATAGTTTTATAAAAACCGCCAACCGTGAAAAGCCCTAATTGATTGGAATGGAACGTAAAATTTAGGTCATGATTAAAAGCTTTGGCTGGTTTCAGTCCCGGGTTACCGGCAAAAATGAATCCCGGGGTTTCATTTGTAATAGTGAACTTGGGGCTAAGAGAACTGTAATCCGGCCTGGCAAGTGTCTGAGTGTAAGCGTAACGAACGTCCATCCAATCTAACGGAGAGTATTTAATTTGTGCCATTGGAAGAACAAATTCACTTTCACTAACAGAAGTAGTATCATACATTTTCTGCTGCTGTGGGTTTCTAATATCTCTTGCGTTATAGGCAAAATAATCGGATTTCACTTTTTCGTAACGCGCTCCGCCAATTACCATAAAGTCTAAGAAATTGATTTTGGACATTGCATAGGCTGCATAATAATCTTCGTGATAATTATAGTCATTAGTAAGCTGTTGATATGGCCCGTCATACCAGCCACCTCTATTACCAGTACTAGTTTGTGAATTAGAGGCATCGAAGGCAGGATTACCAATAATATAATCTAATATATTAGTCAAGAGAACTGGACTGGATGAATAATATACAGCTCCATATTTGTTATCTAAAAAGGAGGCAAAAAGATCTCTATCGGGGTTCAAAAATGAAACTCCCGTTAAATTTCCTTGATTGTCAGCAGATATTCCAAATTTATTATAGATTGCTTTCATCAGGTTAGTTTGAATATCAGTACCCGTACCAGTAACACTTCCATTGAATCCTAAATAAGGGGCTTCCTGATTTGTGGAAATTGATTGTCTGTTGTATTGACCGCCAAATTTAAAAAACCCGCTTGCATCTGTATTGATATTAAAAGGAATTTGAAAATCTGCCTTATATGTATATTTATCATCTTGATAGTCGGTACTAAATAGATTTGCACTTCTTAGTACTACTGCAGAATCTCCTTTAAAATCAGTGAGCAGATAAGTGAGGTCTTCCGGAACTAGATTTCTACGTGGGGCATTAGACGTCAATGCATTGGTCTGATTAAAATTTATTACAGGAGATTTATCCAATTTGTTAGTTGAGCGTGTATAACCGGCCGATAAATCCGCGCTTATAAATCCAAAATCATACTTAAATTTAAGAGAATGCAGTTCCTGGTCAGTAATATTTTCACCCAGGCCAAGCCGCCATGACATTTGTCCATTATTATAATTAATTGTCTGATCATGATTAGTATAATTCGAATTTATTTGTGCCAGTAAATTTACAAACTTAATAGAACCGTTAGGGAGAGCATAGTCTAAGATCAAATTCCCTCCATAACGTTTTCTTGTTTCTATATGCCTGTTAAATGTTACAGAAGAAACTTGAACCGGACGAAATCCTGTTGTCGGGTCTATCTCCGTCTTATCCCCAACTATATCATAATTAGCATTCATGTTGTCTGAATTTCTGTCATAAGATTCTATATTTCCGAGAACATAAACTCCAAATTGATCATTAAAAAAGCGATTACTTATTGATGCATTTGCTCTATAATTTCCATATTGTTTAGTTTTAGCAGTATAACCGGATTGCCATAACAGGTCTGTGTGTAATCCTGAAGGGGCTTCTCTCAGGTCCATATTAACCACACCTCCTATTGCGTCAGCATTTAAATCAGGTGTTAGCGCCTTATAAACAGTAATGTTCTTTAACATATATGGCGATATCATAGTAAGATCAACGCTTCTGTCATTATTAATATTGTTGTAAGCTCCGCCTAGTGAGGTAATACCAATTTGATCACTTCCTGTGGATGCGAGAGAAACGCCTCCAATAGTTATTTGGTTATATTTTGGTGCCAATCCCCTGATTACAACTTTGTTAGCTTCGCCAGAACTTTGGAGTGTTGATACACCGGGCAGGCGGCCTATGGAAGCTGCAGCATTAAAGTCAGGAAGTTCCTGAATTTTTGCTTCGGAAACTATGTTTGAAATCTTATCTGATGTTAACTGCTGTTGTATAGCTGACATCTGTCCCTGAGCTTGTGAAGTTACAATAACAGTTTGCCCTTCTACTACGTTCAAGGTAAGATAAAAGTCTTCTTCTATAGTACGGTTTGCGATAAAATTTACTTCAATTGAATCAGAATTGTATCCTATATATGAAATAATTAATTTTTGCTTTCCAGCGGGAACATTTCGGATAATAAAATTTCCATCTAAGTCAGTTGCTGCCCCCAGGTTTGTTCTATTTAATATTACGTTCGCACCAGCCAGAGCTTCTTTTGTTGCTTTGTCAAGCACCTTACCTTTTATGGCTCCAGTTCCTTGGGCCAATACCGTTGTGGAAAGCATAATTGATAAGATTATGCACAGCCTTAAAAATTTCTTTAAATAACGTCCTAGAAACATATAAAGCTCTCCTCTCAATTTAGTACTTCAATTTTCTGACTATTAAATTTTTATTTTTTATTTATTAACTCATTAACTTTTATTTTTTCATGCTATTAATGAATTCTTGATTCATATATCTTTTTACTATGCTTGCTGCCCTGCTCTTCTTAATGTTAAATCTTCTTCAATCTTAATCATCATTTTATTGGTAAGCGGATAAAATAACATTAAGAGTCCACCCATTATTCCTATTACTGCTGGGATAACACTCATAAGCAAGACAATTCCATTTAATGTATCAGGAGTCTGAGGTTGATTTGCTACAAATCCATAATAAGCTAAAACCCAACCTACTATAGCACCGCCCAAAGTCAATCCTAATTTCAATGCAAATAATGAAGCCGCCATAATTAAACCAGTTGCACGCCTTCCCATTTTCCATTCACCGAAATCAGCAGTGTCAGTATACATTGCCCATTGAAGTACAGATACAGAACCGAAAAAGAATGAAACAAGTATATTTAACAACAATATTAGCACTACATTCTCCGGATTTAGGAAATAGAAAAAGCCTGAAGACAATGCACTTGCAATCAGGAAGATAGCGTAAGTATTCTTTTTATCTAGCCGTTTGGAGAACCACATTGTTAAAATTGCTCCGATTAGAGTTGAAATGGTTCCCATGGTAATAAATGATGAAGTAAATCCTTCAACAGATAGATTGATAATATTTCCAAAAAGATTTAACTGTTGCTCTTGTACATAATATCTAAAGTAATATGCAGTTGTTGAGCCGCGCATTACTATATATGTTAATTGGAAAACAGTTGCGCCGGCTATTAATAACCAGGGTTTGTTTTTGAATAAATCTTTTAGATCCTGTTTTACATTGGTTTTCTGTTCTTTTGGAGGGAGAACTCTTTCTTTAGTAGAAGCAAATGTTATAAGTAATAAGATAGCTGCTAAAACACCAAAACATCCCATTGTCCATTGCCAGCCAACACCTGCATTTCCTTTACCAAAATATTGAACCAAAGTTAAAGTTACTGCGCCTACAATTGTCTGGCCAACGAAGGCAGCAACAAAACGGAATGTTGAAACTTCTGTTCGTTCCAATGAATTAGGAGTTATTACTCCCATTAAAGCGGAATAGGGAACATTCACAGCGGTATAAAGCATTAATAAAAGTGTATAGGTTACGTAAGCATATATTATTTTGCCTGTGCCTTCGAAGCCTGGAGTAGTAAAAGTTAGAACGCCGCCTATTGCAAATGGAATAGCAAAACCTGCTATGTAAGGCCGAAACTTTCCCCAACGCGTATTTGTTCTATCAGCTATCATTCCCATTATAGGGTCATTTACAGCATCCCAAACACGGGTTGCCAAAAACATTGTACCCATTGCTGCTGCAGAAATACCAAAAACATCGGTATAAAATATCGGCAGAAAAACGATGAAGGTTTGGAAAAATAAATTTGATGCGGTATCCCCTAAACTATATCCGATTTTTTCCTTTAAGGATAATCTTGTTGTTGAGGCTGCAACTGCACCTGCGGAATTTACGTTGATGGGAGTATGTCCAGAATCAATTTGCACAATTCACCTTTAAGATTATTTGATAGTTAATTTATTCCACTTTTAAAATAATTTTTGTTAAATCTTCATCCTTTGAAGAGTTGCCAACCATAATTTCAAATTCGCCTGGTTCAACAGTATACTTTTTATTTATGTCTGTGAAAGCAAGATGTTCCGGCAAAATATTAATGGATACAGTTGTTGATTCACCAGGTTTCAAACTAATTTTCTTGAATCCCTTTAATTCTTTTACTGGCCTTGTTACAGAACTAACTATATCACGAATATACATTTGAACAACTTCTGTCCCTTCCCGGTTTCCAGTATTTTGAATATCAACTAATACTTCCGTGGATTCATTAACACTAATACTATCTTTTTGAATTCTTAGGTTGTCAATACTAAATGTGGTATAACTTAAACCAAAACCAAAAGGATATAAAGGAGTAATATGATCAAACAAATAACCTCGACGGGCAGAAGGTTTATAATTATAAAAACATGGTATATGCCCGGCAGACCTTGGAAAAGAAATCGGCAGCTTACCGCCAGGGTTAAAGTCACCAAATAAAACATCTGCTACAGCATTACCTGCTTCCTGCCCAAGGTACCAGCATTCAAGTATTGCAGGTACATTATCATTTATATAGTTAATAGATTTTGGTCTTCCATTAAATAGTACAACTATAACAGGCTTCCCGATTTTCAATATCTTTTCAACTAGTTGATTTTGCATTCCAAGTAAATCTAAACTTGGCCTATCTCCCATGTGATTTTTATTCCAAGCTTCCCTAGAGGTTTGTTCATTTCCACCTAAAACTAAAATAACTGTATCAGATAATTCGGCGGTCTTAACAGCTTCATCAATTAATTTTTTATTTTCTTCTTCATTTGATGGAATTACTTCATCATCGTTCCATGAGCCGCCAATGGTAATTTTGCATCCTTCACTGTATAGAACATTAGTTTTACTTCCGACTTTATTTTTTATACCTTCTAAAACTGTTGTATAATATTTTGGAACACCACTATATCCGCCTAATAATTTCCGATTTGCATTGGGACCAATAACAGCAAGAGTTTTGATTTTGTTTGAATCTATCGGCAATAAATTATTTTCATTTTTCAATAATACAATTGTTTCTTTAGCAGCAGTTAAGGCAATTTGTCTGTCATTCTCTAGCTTGGCTTCATTTTGAATAGAAGCAGCGTCTATATAAGGATCTTCAAATAAACCAAGCATGAACTTATGCTTTAACAAAGCACTTACTAATTCATCAATTACAGATTCATTTAAAGTTCCTTCATTAACCAGATCAATTAAGTTAGGATAACAATCCGGATCAGGAAATTCAATGTTTACCCCAGCTTTGGCAGCAAGCAGTGCGGCATCTTTTTTGTCTTTTGCTACCGAATGGCTAACTGTTTCATCTTTATGATTTAATTCTGTTATTGCGAAATAATCCGAAACAACCGGCCCTTCGAATCCCCATTCATCCCTCAATATTTTTCTAAGCAGCCATTGATTAGCATGAGAAGGAACACCATCAATTTCATTGTAGGATGCCATGACACTTAAAGCGTTTGCTTTATTTATCACTTCCCGAAATGGAAAAAGAAATACATCTCTTATGATGCGTTCAGAATAATTTGCTGGGCCGCAGTTAGAACCTGATTCTGGTTGACCGTGAGCAGCAAAATGTTTAAGAGTTGCAATTACATTTTTCTTATTACTAAAATCCAACTCACCTTGCAAGCCTTTTACCGCAGAAATTCCCAATTGAGAAACGAGGTACGGATCTTCACCAAAAGTTTCTTCAACTCTTCCCCATCTAGGGTCCCTTGCAACATCAACCACAGGGGTTAATGCTTGATGAGCGCCTCTCATTCTAGCATCTTCAGCGATTGAAGAATAAATATCTTCAATAAGTTTTGGATTGAATGTTGAAGCAAGGCCAATCGGCTGAGGGTAGCTTGTTGACTCTGTTGCTGCTAAACCATGAAGACATTCTTCATGAAAGATAACGGGTATTCCCAGGCGTGTTTCTTCAACAAAATATTTCTGTAATGTATTTGCAAACTCAGCCATTTCCTTTGCGCCTAAGCCCCCATTAGTATCACTTAATCTGCCTATTTGTCCAATACCATCTTTTAATTTTGCTTTAATATTATCGGGAGTGAATTCACCTTTTTCATTATAAAAAATAGCTTGTTTATCATTCCAGATACAAACCATTTGAGCTACTTTTTCTTCAAGTGACATACGATTTAATAAATCGTCTACTCTGTCTTCAATTGAAAGATTAGAATTTTTATAGCCTATTATTTCTTCACGGTTTAATATTTCATTTGACGTTATTTTTTCGTGCATTTTAATTTCCATTCGCTAAAATATTTTTAATTATTATTAATATACAGTGGGCAAACACTGCTTCTTGTTTTAAAAAAATTTCTATTTGTATTGTATGAATAGATTAGAGTGCTCAATAATTCAATTTTTTCTTTTAAAACATTAAATATTTTTTTATGTATAATTATTTTAAAAGTTAGCTGATTTAAAAAGAAAGGAATGCTTTTATATTGCCAAAGTATTAATTTATTGACAATAAAAAACTTATAAAACTGTTTGGAATTTTTTAAAATAAGTGAAAGAAATATTTTGAAGCAAGCAGATGATAAAAAGTTACTGGACAGAGTAGTTTTGCTCTCGTAATGGTAAATAAAGGCCATTCCGTCTCTCTCTCTATTTTATTCCTTATTACTAAGGAATATTTAATGCTTAAATTTTTATAAGTTATAACATTCTCTCAAACCAAACTACTATCAACCCCTGTACTATCGATTCAATAAATCAATTTTATTATAATTATAAAAATATTGCCAATAATTGTGTCCGTTATAATGCTAATAAAATTAATTTTGCTATAAAAATTTCCACTTGAGTTAAATAACATTTGAACCGTTTCAATATTAAAGATTAAATTTCAAAAAGGCAAGCAAAAACAAATTGTCTTTTATTATTTTTTTTAAAAAATTAGAATTTTTAAAGGTTTTGTAATTATTTTTTAAAAAATTTATTTAAAGTTGTGAAAAAAAATAAAACGATAACTTAACCGATTTAGATGTACATGTTTATCATCTCTTTCGACTAAAATTATACAGACTAAATTCCTGCTTATTAAATTATTTATTAGGAAAATAATTTTATCATAATTGATTAATTGGTTCTCTTAGTATGAATCCTTTCTTGAGCATTACCTTTTCTACGGGCAATAATTTATTTACTTCGATATTTCGAATTAAAATTTCAGCAGCTTTCATCCCTATCTCATGCAGTGGGTCTCTAATTGTGGTTAAAGGTGTAGGATAAATACTTGCATAAAGATATCATCATTTCCTAAGATTGAAATGTAATCTGGTATTTTTATTTTCAATTCTTTCAATGCCAACATAACCGCAAGAGCTTGTAAATCATTAAAGCAAACTATTGCAGTTGGCTAGTCTTCGCGTTTTTTATTATAAATTAGGCGTTAGTTAAAAAAGTACATCTTACCTAACATATATGACAACAAATTAGCAATAGTATATTAGGTGCAAGAAAAAGTTTTATAAAATTAGAATTGAAGAAATAAAATTTACATGAATTAGGATTCGAACATTGGGAAGCAATTGTACCCCGGAGAGGATTCGAACCTCCGACCTGCGGTTTAGGAAACCGACGCTCTATCCTACTGAGCTACCGGGGCATATTTTGCTCGAACATTTAGGAAATAAAAATAGTGAAGTTTGAATTTAACTGAAAGGTTTACAATCGTATTCTTTTCTTAAAAGAATGCTTCAGTAGAATTAGACTTTTGCTTTTTGAATTATCTTCACATATTCAAGTAATATGTAAACTTAACCATAAATATGTTTTCAGGTATTGCTTTAAAAAGCTGCCTTACTGATCTTCTAAATTGGAATTCTCCGGGGTCATCTTCATTTGACCTGGTTTGCGTCCAGACAAAATATAGAACTGAGCCAGGCAAATATTCCCATCTTAAAACTGCATTTCCCCGTAATGATTTGAAATTGAAATTAGGATCATCACCAATTGTAAACTGCTGTGCGGGCCCGCTGCCATCAGGATCAACGGTCCGGTCATCTAAGTTAATTGTAGAATTACCTTCACCATAAACATTAAACAGATAAGTTCTTGGTTTTGCTAATTCTTTATAATCAGTAAAACGGCCTGCTGAAATTAATGGCTGCACATACATTTGTAAACTTAGTTGGGGATTGAATGTCCAATTCAATTTAATACCTGCACTTACTGTATTTTGATTCATTGTAGCAAATACATATCTCTTGCCATAAGTTGAGACAGCAAAAGGATCATCAAAAGCGTCAACCCATTGAGAGTAACTTAAGTTTTTTTCATACGCCGGATTAACAGTGATCGATATATTTGGTGAAGGACGAATTTCAATGCTTGTACTTAATTGCCAGTCATAAGAATGTTTTTGTGTATATTTAAAATAACTTACACCCAAAACCCAATTTTTTCTGCTGTCGGAGTTTACAGAAAAATCCATTTGATATCCGGACTCGTTTAATGCTAAAGGCCCGCCGCGTGTGAGCCTTGTATTTACTGTTTGAGGATTGTAAGCAAAGTCCCAATTTATAGAATAGTAATTTAAAAATTGATAGTTCCCAAAGTTAAATATACCTTCCCAATTGATATCGCCATCATAATTGTAATTACGGAAAAGAGCAAATCCTGTTTCAATATATCTATAATAATCAGTTGGGTCTGACCAAAAATAACCTGCTCCTAAATGCATATTAATTACATCAGCTCTCCATAAAAATCCAAGGTCGTTAATATCAAATTTAGGGGATATAAATCCGAGCGCAGTGTTTACAAATAGATTTCCTTTTTGTTTATTTAAATAAAATCTTGCTGCATATCCGGTTAACGATGTAGCTGCACTATCTACTGAAAAACTTTTTGCATCGGGGCGCTGAAAATAATGCTGTGAATTAGTTTGTAATTCAGTAATTCTTTCTTTATTTCCATTTACATTGCTAACACCAGCCCAACCGGTAAACACCCAGGTTTTTGAAGAATCTAAAAATGTCCACCCGTCAACACCCAGAACATACGAACCGCTGTTAAAGTCATTGCGAAGCCTTTCATCATGAAAACTTCTGCCGGCAATAGTTGACATAAAACCTAATCCCTGCTGTCCTTTATCAAATTCTTTTTGGCCTCTTAAAATTGTATAAGATGTTAAAGGCTCAACTTCCAACTCTGTTTTTTTGCCGCTTTGATCAATTCTTGCATATTCTCTTTGGGTAATAGATTCGATCGCCCCTATATTCCAATCTCCAACAAATTTGCCAGTAAGTTTTGCAGCACCTAAAATATGAGTTCCATCTGGAACATCTTGATAATCATTATCTGGGATACTACCCATAGGCGCTCTCCCGATTCTTCGGCTGTAAAAGAAATTAGGGGTTGACCAATTAAATCCCCAATAATTATTTGCCCCGCCCTGGCCAAAATTAAAAATAGAAGAACCTTCAACAAAGAACGGGCGCTTTTCCTGAAAATAAGTTTCGACATCACTTAAATTGATTACAGCAGGATCTATTTCAACCTGGCCAAAATCAGGATTGATAGTTGCATTCAGAGTTAAATTTGAACCGACTCCCATCTTTAAATCTGCACCCAAACCAGGGCTATACTTAGATCCGCTGTTGAAAGGATTATTTATATCCGGGTGATCATACTGAGCACGCGTAGTGATATAAGGAATTATTTCTACATTTTCACTGCGGTTTATTTTTTCCAATCCGACTAATTCAGCAAAATGAGAAACAAATCCGTTTTCATTCTTCGGCACATAAACTAAATAATCCCGTTCATTTTTCCTGGCGATGTCTCTTCTAAAGTTTATTCCCCAAACATTAACATTATTATTTTGAAAACGCATTTGAGAAAACGGAACTTTTATTTCAACAGTCCAGCCTTCATCATCAATATTAGCTTTTCCTTCCCAAACTCCATCCCAAGAATTATCATCCCAGCTATCATTATAAAGAACACCATCATACAAAGTACCTGCAGAATTTAATCCAAAATAATACCCGCTTCGTTTATCATGATATGGATCAAAAAAAACTCCGAACAAATCCGAATTTACATCTACATCTCTTCTTGCAAGCCGTGAAATAATTGAATCAGGATGTGTATCAAACATCCGTGCGCCAATATAAATGGCATCATCGTCATATAAAATTTTTACTATGGTTTTTTCCGAAGGCTGGGTTCCCTCTATTGGATCACGCTGAATAAAATTTGAAACTCCTTTACCCTCTGTCCAAATCTTTTCATTTAGTTTTCCATCTATTTTAATCTGGGAACTAATTCTTTCAGCATTAATTATTAAATCATCATTTTTAACTTTTAATTCTTTCGCCATCAAGCAAAAGGTAAAGGAGAGAAATAGTAGAAGTAATTTTATTTTCATATTAGCCCACAATAGTTTTAATCGTTTAGACTCAGAGCATTTATAAATTGTTACTATCTATTCCACCATCTATCATTTAATATTATTTAATTTTCAGAATTTTTACAGTACCAAAAACCGCTCGTAAAGTAATTGTATTTCCGCCGCCATTTATCTTATAGACTTTATGATTTTGGCCATTGCGATTTTCATTTTCTGAGACTTGAAAATCAGAAACTATGTCATTTGTATCATCTCCGCCCCAGGTTGATACTGAAGATGTTTTTGCATCTACTGTTACTTTGGAATCGCCTGGTATAGACAGTGTAATTCCTCCAGCAGATGTTTTGATTTCACTATCACCCGATGCATTTGGAAAAAGCTTTACTGAAACTTCCCCTGCACCTGAAGAAGCATAAACAGAACCGTATACATTTTTTAAAGTAATATTGCCGGCACCCGTTTTAGCAGTTACTTTTCCTTTTGCTTTTTCTATATCAATATTACCGCCGCCTGATTTTAATTCTGCGCTGCCTGAAATTTCATCTGCATCTATGTTTCCACCGCCAGTTGTTATTACGGCATTCCCACCTATATTTTTTGAATTCACATTTCCGCCGGCAGTTTTTATTTCAGCGCCTTTACCAATATTCCCAACTGTAATGCTTCCCCCAGCTGTTTTTATTTCAGCTTGCCCGGTAACTGGACCAACATTTAAATCACCGCCGGAAGAATTTATTTGTGCATTTCCGTTTACTTTGCCGGTTCTAATATCGCCGCCGTCGGTTTTTAATTCAGCATTGCCATCTATGTTTTCTAATTTAATATCCCCGCCTGAAGTCCTAATTTTAACTTTTCCATTTATATCGCTTCTGATCTTTATATCCCCGGCAGTTGTAGAAACTTCCAAATTAATTTGTACCGGGATAGTAATATCAATATTGTCAATATAGTAATCAGATGAAGAGGTGATTTCAATATTATTGTTATCTCTATTTATAACCAGCTGCCCTCTATTATCATCTTCGTTAGAATCATATTTTACTTTTATTTCATCTTTATTCCAGGTAGTAAAATTTATATCACCAACCAGCAGTTTAACAGTAAGACTTCCACCTTTACCAACTTTTACGGTCTCCTCTTTAGCTTGAGCAAATGCAATACTTGAAATCATCAAACTAATTGCTGCAGCATAAATCAAAGACTTCTTCCCACCAAACAAAGATTTAACATTGGCTAACATTTTATTTTTTCTCCTCAACTACATTTCTTGCACGGTAACGGATATAATTATTATTATCCGCCGTCATTGTTTTTTGAAAAATTGACATTTCATTTTTATCGAATGTGTGTCCGTTGTTTTTTGCCTGAACTAAACTATTTATTGCTTCTATCCTCATGCCCGAAGTTGAGTCATGAAGCAGCACATATAAATAAGTTTCTTTCAGCTTTACATCATAAGGAAATTTTTGAAGAAGCTTAATAGCTTCTCTTCTAACACCGGGATTATCATCAAACTTAACAACTGAGATCAAAGCTTCTTTCACATCACTATCCAGATCATTCGCCTGATTAGAACTGATGGCATTAATTGAATTTAATCTAACTCCCGGATTTTGCTCATTAAGCATTGAATAAGTAAGTATACTTTGAATCCGCTGATCATTTACGTTTCCCTTCATGGTCATCGGTTTTACAGCGTCAAACGTAAACTCCACCTCACCACTTTGTAGATTTTGATTTATAAATCTAAGATTTGTTATTCGTGTATTGTCTTGAAGAAATGTAACATTCTTAGCAGTTTGTATATTTTGAGTATTAGTGTCTTGAGCAATAGGCAGCCGGGTTTCTTTATCCGGATTATTAAAGACTAAAAACCCTATAAATAATCCTGTAACCACTAGTGCAGCAGAAGCAATGGCAAATTTATATGGCTGTGCAAAAAATGACATAAGCTTATCATAAAAATTATTACCGGAAGACATTTTTATTTTTTCAAGCCTAAGAGCAGTGTGTAAATCAAGCCTTGCTTCATTTAATAATAGTTCAAATGAACCGGATTCTTTTTCTCCGGACAAAATCTCTTTCAACTTTAGCTGCTCTTGATATTCAGCCATACAGCTTTGGCACGTTTCTAAATGTTTTTCCATCAATGATTTTTCATTGACGTTTAATTCATTGTTCGCCAATAAATAAATCATGTCTCTATATTCTTCATGCTTCATTTTATTCTCCGGCATTAAAATCATCTATAATAATTTTGTAATTGATCTCTCATTTTATGAACAGCTTCAAACAAAGTCTTTTTAACTGTTCCTTCACCGATTTCCATTATCTCAGCAATCTCTCTAATCTTATATCCTTCGTAATGTTTCAAAGTAAAAATCATTTTTTGTTTTGGTGATAATGTTTCCATTGCTTCGTTAACTACTTTTTTTATTTCAGATTTTTCTGCAAGCTTATCCGGGGTAGAATTTTCTTCATCCGGCAGCTGCAATATTTCATTTGAATTTTCATCATCACTATTTTCTTCATTTATCGAAACGAATTTTTTTTTTCGAGTTTTAGAGCTGTGAGTTAAACAGACATTAGTTGTAATTCTAAACAGCCAGGTTGAAAACTCACTTTTAAACTGAAACTTTTTTAATCCTTTAAATACCCTTAGAAATACTTCCTGGTAAATATCTTTTGCATCATCTCTATTATTAACATACTTAAGCGCTAAAGACAAAACATTTTTGTCATACTTATATATAAGGCTTTCAAAAGCTTCAATATTGCCTTGCTGGGCATTTATGATTAGTTCTGTTTCGGTTACCGTCATATTTTTCCTTTTTCTACTCGATTAGACTACAGAGAACAAAAAAGGTTGGGGTTAAATATTTATTTATAAATTAATTTTAGAAGAATACTATAAAATAACTGTTTATTTAGAATTCTGATAGAATGATTTATTTAATAATAAAATTTATTGCAATATATTCCAGTAATTTTGTAAATAGATTCCAAACTAATATGAATTGAAGATCACTAGTTAAATCGTTCAACCAAACAATCATTCATTCATACATTCCTCATTCGGTTATCAGCAATTTTTATTACAATGTTTATTCAATTTGCCTTTCATAACAATTCAATAGCAATAAACTATTTTTTTGATTTAGTTGCTTACGCAAACCATAAGACTAATTTATTTATTTAGGAGGCAGTTATGAAAAAGTTATTTTTTGCATACCTGGTTTTAGCGATCTCTATTCTTTTTGTTACATCACTTAATGCTAAAGAATTTAGCCGGGATAAAAAAGATGCTATTGTTGCTAGTTTATCACAAGGCATTTCTTCCGATAATTACGGACTGAAAACAAGCGCTGCGTTACAACTTGGAAGGTTGATCGACACAAATTATTTAAATAAGGAAGATGCAAATGGCGCCTTGATACCTCTGTTAAATATGCTCGAGAACGGAAAATTTGAAGAAGAGAGAATTGCTGCCGCTCTTGCCATTTACAAGATTGGTAATGGTATCGGAATTTATAGGTTGAAAGGTGCATCAAGATTTGATGACAGCCCTAGAGTTAGAAAAATTTGTATGAATCTTTATGGAGCTTTTCACAACCCAAATAATTAATTAGAACTAATTAATCAATAGATAATTAATCTTTAGAGCTTATACAATTTGTAAATCTTAAATGATTTTGGTGCTATGTCAATTTTGAAATTTACTTTATCCTTATCAGACGAATACAAAGTTCCTACTTCAGATGACATAAGTTCTTTATAAGAATATTTGTTGTTGTCTAGCGGTAATACAAATTGATCTTCTACTTTTCCCAGGTTAAAAGCAACAATAATATTTTCATTGTTTAACTGCCGTTCAAAAGCAAATGATATTTTGTTGTCATTTGAATATAAAAATTTAACATCACCCTTTTGAATGGCAGGATTGTTATCTCTAATTCCAATTATCTGTTTATAAAAATTACGAAGATCTTTATTTTGGTCTACGGTATAACTACCAAATCCTTTTTTGAATCCGGATTTTTTGTTAATAACCTGATTATCATATTTTAAATTATCCCAAACCATGGGCTGCCTGTCGTGCGGATCATCTGCTCCCCACATACCGACTTCATCGCCGTAATATATCATCGGGGCGCCTTTATACGTCATTTGGAAAGCAGCAACTAACTTTTGAATTTCATAATCTTTTTTATCCGGTTTACCTGGATTATAATTTTTATTTTCCTCATTCCCATCTCTGTCATATTGCCTATCTGGATTAACAATCATTGAAGATAATCTTTCTGTATCATGACTGTCCATTAAATTTTGCAGCAAGTCTAAATTATCTTTCGGATAAGTTTTTTCTATTTCATTAAGCTTATTAATAAAATCGGTTACTTTAATTTTATTTTTCTGATCAATAAACAATCCCTTCACAGCATAGGCAAAATTGTAATTCATTAACCCATCGAAAACGTTGTTGTTTGTAATGAAATCCGGAGAAAGTTCCCATAGTTCGCCAATAATAATTGCCTTATCATTTATTGATCTTACCAGCTTACTCCAATCTTTCCAGAATCCCATTGGAACATCACGTGCGACGTCTAACCGCCAGCCGTCAATTCCATCTTCACTATCACCATCATTGTTCGGATCCATCCATCTTTGAGTTGCATTAAAAATATATTGCTTTGGGCCTGAAACTAAATCCGTATCATTTCTATTAAATTGAGGTAAAGATTTGTTATTCCACCAGCCTTTATAATCAAACTCATCTTTTTTAGTTGAGGGATTATCGAATGATTTAATCTCAAACCAATCTTTGTACTTTGAGTTTTGCTGATTTTTTACAACATCTTTAAATGCCCAAAACTGTGTTCCCACGTGATTGAATACACCATCAATAATTATATACATTCCTCTTTTGTGTACTTCGCTGATTAATTTTAAAAATAATTTATCTGCCGAAGTCCATTTCCAGGTCGAAGGATCATCAGGGGTTTCACTTTCAATTATTTTTTTATCTCCAATAGGATCAGGGCCAAAATTAACATCGATGTGATGGTAAGTAGAGCCGTCGTATTTATGCAGTGATACGGCATCAAAAATAGGATTTAAATAAATAGCTCCAACACCTAATTCTTTTAAATAATCTAGATGATCAATTATTCCTTGTAAGTCGCCGCCGTATCTTCTATCAAAAAGATGATTCCTAAATTTATCACCGGCTTTCTTTTCCCATTCGTCCTGTGCAAACCAATTGCTGGTCCATCTTTTAACTTTCCAATTTTCTATTTTGCGATTAGAATTAATGAAAACTTTATCTGCTGTTGGTTCATTCGTTGTATCGCCATCAGCAAATCTTTCCGGAAATATTTGATACCAGACAATTCCCCTCGCCCAATCAAGATTTTTATTTGTCTGCCGGGCAGACTGGTTTTGTGAAAAGATATTAATAGAAAAGAGAAAAAGGAGAATAAGAAATAATTTGGTTTTCATAGGGATAATTCCCGTTTCATAACTGACAATGACTCACGAATTGAAAGAGGTTTGTATCCAAGCTCTGTTTCAGCTTTGATAGTGACTAGGCCTGAGTTTAAAGGACGCTTCGCAGGCTGATTTAAGTCTTTAGTTATAATTGCTGAAATCAAATTCCTATCAAGTTGAAAAAAATCTGCAATCTGCATGGTGAAATCATATCTTGAAAGAAATTCTTTTCCGCCAATATTATAAATTCCAATTTTTTTATATTCAATAATTTTATTTATTGCTTGAACTAAATCATCAATAAAGGTCGGATTATTGATTTGATCAGTAACAATTCTAATTTCTTTTTTATCTCTTATAGATTTAACTACCCAGCGAACAAAATCGGGCCGGCTGTCTGCAATTCCGTATAGAACATTTGTACGAAGAATTGTATTTAGTGTGCCGCTAATCTTTAGCGCGTTTTCACTTGCCAGCTTTGTTCTTCCGTAATAACCAAGCGGATTCGGTTTATCGGTTTCGGTATATGGCCCTTTGTGCCCATCAAAAATATAGTCAGAAGAAATATGAATTAAATGTGAATCGAGCACCCTTGAAATTTCAGCTAAATATTCAACTCCTTTTACATTTATTTTCCAGGCTAATTCACGTTCCGTTTCACTTAAGTCTACATTCGTAAATGCTGCAGCGTTGATTATAAAATCGGGACAAAAATCATAGGCCGTTTTTTTCAATTCATCACGTTTTGTAATGTCAACTTTAACGTAATCAATTTTATCACAAACCGATTCATTCTCCACTGATATACCTAAAAGCTGAACATTATCTTTCGGCAAATAAAAGTGAGCGACTCTCTGCCCAAGCATGCCATTTGAGCCGACGATTAAAATTCTTTTTTTTATTATTTCATGCGAAAACATTATTCCTCAAATTCAATAAATCATCAAAATTATTTTTAGATGCAGTTAAACCGGCAAAATAATTTGCTTTATTTAAAGCTGTATTTAAATCACTTGTTTTAAGATAAAAATAAAAAAACACCGAGCCAAAAATATCACCGCAGCCTATTTTATTTCCCGAATTAACTTTAATTGCGCTGACAAAAATAGAATTTATTTCCTCATTGTGAAGCCAATAAACTTTCGCTCCCAAATGTCCTTTTGTAACGATTATAAATTTTAATCCAAAGTTTAATATTTTCATAATTATTTTCTTTGGAGCGGTTTCATTATCTAGAGTAAGTAGTTCATTCTCATTAACTTGAATTATATCCACAGATTTAGCCCATCTATCAAATTCAGGGATGGTTCTAAATTCCCTTTTCATATCGCCTTCAAGTCCGCGGGAAAGTGTATGAACATCAATGTAAATTAATCCTCTAAAGTTTTTTCTTAATTGTTCTACCTGGTTAATTGTTACATCAAACCCAGTAACCATATTTAATTGAATTCCGTCAAACGAATTCAATTCACTGAAATTTATTTCAAGATTTTTAGTAACCTTGTTATAGCACTCATCTCGTTCTTTGTCTTCATGAATAGTTAAAAATACTTTCGGAATTTCACTTTCTATTCTAATATATTTTTTATTTAGCTTATCATAAACAACTGAAAATAAATCCGCATTAAAGCTTTGCTCGATAACTGTATTTAAATAAATTTCATCTTTGTCTTCTTTAATAATTTCATGTCCCAAAGCGGAATAATATATTCCGCCAGGTGTAATTGTCTCAATTTCTTTTGTTAGAAGATGGTCTTCAACTGAATGCCCGATTAAAAGTATTTTCATATAAAATTATTTTTTTTTAGGAAGTTTAGATATAATCTCATTCAAAGTTCAAGTAATAACTAAATGAATTCTATATTGAATTAAAATAATATATATTAGTAGCCGTTAATTATGATAATTTAAGCCAATCAAAACTAAAGAATACAAAAAACGTATGAAAATCGGAATAACCTGTTATCCCACCTACGGAGGAAGCGGTGTAGTTGCAACAGAGCTTGGGAAATCATTAGCACAAAGAGGCCACGAAATTCATTTTATCAGTTATGCACTTCCATTTCGTTTAAGTAATTTTGTCGAAAATGTTGTTTTTCATGAAGTTGAACTAAGCAGCTACCCATTGTTTGAATTTCCACTATATAGTTTGGCGCTTGCCAGTAAAATGGTTGAAGTAGCCGAATATGAAAAATTAGATTTACTTCATGTTCATTATGCAATTCCGCATGCGAGCAGTGCTTATCTTGCCAAACAAATGCTGAAAAGTAAAAGAGATTTAAAAATTTCAACTACGCTTCATGGTACAGATATTACTTTGGTAGGATTGGAGCCTTCATTTCTTCCGCTTGTAAAATTCAGCATTGAAGAAAGTGATGGTGTAACTGCAGTTTCAAGATTTTTGAAAGAAAAGACCTTAACTAATTACGCCATTGAAAAAAACATTGAAGTAATTCCAAACTTTATAGATTCGGAGCTTTATAAGCCGAATAAAGATAATCCTTTTAGGGAAAAAATTGCTCCAAATGGTGAAAAAATTTTAGTTCATACTTCCAACTTTAGAGTAGTTAAAAGAGTATCCGATACGATAAGAATTTTAGAGCAAGTGATAAAAGAAGTTCCTGCAAAATTACTTTTAGTAGGTGACGGTCCTGACAGATCGGAATGCGAAAGGCTCTGCCGCCAATTAGATTTATGTGACCATGTTAAATTTTTAGGTAAGCAGGATGCATTGGTAGAAATATTAACTGCCTCAGATATCTTCCTTATTCCATCGCAATCTGAAAGTTTTGGCTTGTCTGCTCTCGAAGCAATGTCTTGCGGTGTTCCGGTTGTCAGTTCAAGTGTTGGTGGTCTGCCTGAATTAGTAAGGCATAATGAAACTGGATTTATAGCTGAAATTGGGGACATAGATAGAATGTCAAAATATGTTGTAGATTTGCTTACAAACGATAGAAAATATGAACTGTTCTCTCAAAATGCCCGTAACAGAGCGGTGAATGTTTTTGATAAATCAAAAGTAATTCCTCTTTACGAAGATCATTATAATACAATATTAAATTCATAGTTATGGTTATTTATTGCGCCGGTCCAATAAAAGGCGACACAACATTTCAAAATTATTATATTGATATTATTAATCATTTATCTTCATTAAAACATACTGCCCTTTCTGAATTGAATGAAGATTTTAGATCAGCAATCCCTCTTACCGCACCGCAAATTTTTAAGCGTGATATGAAATGGATTGAAAGAAGCAAGATGGTAATTGCTGAAGTTTCTGCACCAAGCCTGGGAGTTGGATTCGAAGTTGCTTATGCCATTTACGAAAAGAAAATGCCTATACTGGCTTTGGCTCATTCATCCATTGAAAAAGTTTCTGCTATGATAGAAGGATGTAATTCAAATCTAATTACTTTAAGAAGATATAGTACTAAAGATGATATTGCTACTGCAATCAATAATTATTTCTTAAACAAAAGCAGCTTTTAAGTGACTTTAAAAGAATTTACCTCGAATTGGTGTGAAAAGATTAGAAACGATGGAATAAAAACTTTCCCGGATGATTTTTTATTAGGCAATGAAGTTGAAGAAATCCCGTTACCCGGAAAACCATTAATTATTGGAAATGAATTTTTCGGCCATCATGAAATTTTAACTACCGATGGTTCTTCGGTAATGCAGGTTGAAAGTCATGATAAAGCTAAATACTTGGTTTATGCAAGCAGGTATAAATTAAATAAAGTAACGGTTCCGAAAACTGAAAATGAAATAAAAGCTGTTATTGCGAGTTATCACCATTATCTCGACGGGATTATTTCACAAATAAAAACAGACTACACTAAAAACTTTCCATCTTCAAAAAATTTTAATCAAACCGCAAATGAGATTTTTAGAATTTTAAACATCATAAAATACTGAGATCATAATTGACTGAAGTAAGTGAAAATGTTTTATCATACATTGAAGATATTTATGGTGAAAATTCCACAAAGCAATATTTAGAATTTATCCATTCAGAACCTACACAATACATCAGAACCAATCCGTTAAAAATTGAAAAAGATAAGCTCGTCAAAATTTTAAATGAAAGTTATGGAATTGAAACTAAATCGATTCCATCTGTACCGGGTTCTCTAAAAATATTAAATAAGAATGAATTCGTCAGCAGATCGATAGAGCACATTATAGGATTGTATTATATTCAAGGCCTTTCTTCAATGCTTCCTCCTTTAGTTTTAAATCCTACACAAAATGATGTTGTCCTTGATTTATGTTCTGCGCCAGGTTCAAAAACTACAGAGATCGCTGAGTTGATGAATAACAAAGGAACGTTGGTTGCAAATGAAATTCAATTGGATAGAGTAAAAATGCTTGTTTACAATATTGATAGAATGAATACGATTAATGCAGGAGTTATTCACTCAAAAGGAGAAATGCTGAGCAAAATTTACGAAGAGCATTTTGATAAAATATTAGTTGATGCTCCTTGCAGCGGACTTGGTATTATTCAGAAAAAAGGAGAGGTAAATAATTGGTGGTCGTTGGAAAGAGCCGAACGCTTAGGCGATCTTCAAACACGATTATTAATAGCAGCAATTAAAATGTTAAAAGTTGGAGGTGAAGTAGTTTATTCAACCTGCACATTAACGGTTGAAGAAAATGAATTCGTGTTAAATACTATTTTAAATAAATATCCGGTTGAGGTGCTTGAAATAGATTTACCGGTTCAAAGTCATGAAGCATTTAGTTCATTTAAAGATAAATCGTTTAATCAAAATTTATCAAAGGCAAAAAGAATTTTTCCGTGGGAAGTTGACAGCGATGGATTTTTTATAATTAAGCTGCGAAAAACTGATAGTACAAATTCACCCGATAAAATTACTCCAAAGCAAAGAGATTTAAAATTTGTAGATATTAAAAGTAAAGAATTAAGGAAAACCCTCGCGAACCTTAAAGATGATTTCGGCTTGAGTGAAGAATCTTTTTTAGACTATAAATTTTTATTAAAAGGAAATGATATTTTCTTTATAACAAATGATTGGGATGATAATAATTTAGGTTTGTTTGATAGGATAGGGACAAAATTCGGTTCAATTGATAATAAAGGGCAAACTGTGCTATACACCAATGCCGCACAAATCCTTCAAAATGAAATAACAAAAAACATTTTTACTATTGAAGAACATGATGATCTTAAGAAATATCTTGAAGGCGGAATCATAAAAAAAGATTTTGGTTCAACTGGCCAATGTGTTATAAAATACCGGGATTATATTTTAGGAACAGCAGTAAATACTTCTCAAGGAATCAAAAGCAGATTTCCCCGATCTAAGAGAACTCAGGAAATTCTTATTTAGATTTAAATCTACTTTTCATCAACTCATAAACTTTCGCAGAAAGCATTTTCATTTTAGGTAAAGCTTTTTCCTCAGTAACCGGAGTGAATAGTGCAATTACATACTTTATTTCGCCGTCATCCACAATGCCGACATCATTGGTATAATAGCTCCACCAGCCGGTTTTATGATAAAACATTACATTATTCGGTAAACCGGCAGAAAGTTTTGTAATATCCAATTGCCTGCCTAACAAAGCTTTCATCTGCATACTAACCCATGGATTTACTAATTCATTATTGTAAATCTTATACATAAAATCCGCCGCATGAAGCGCACATGTTTCAGTGCTTCGTACAGTATCGTAACCAGGGTCTTCAAGTTTTCGGCTTAAAAATTTCCTCGTAACTTCGCTTCCATTCCAATTATTTTCATGCATCATCTTATTTATTTCCGGGCGAGTTGCTTTGTCAATCAGACAATTTGCCGCAGAATTATCACTTCTGGTTATCATTAGATCAAGAAGATAATTAACTGTAACTGTATCTTCATCTCTTAATAATGGACGCGGGTCGCTGGCTATTTCTCTTGATTTGTCAACATCATTTGGAGATTTAACAACAATAGTATCATTTAAATTAAATTTACCTTCACTTATTTGTTTTAGAATATCAGCAGCAACATACATCTTATAAACACTTGCGGGATAAATAAAATTATTATAATGAACTCCACCCAGTTTTGCAGGACTGAAGTTCAAATCAATAACAGCGAATGAAATTTGCTCAATCCCATCTTCACCCACATCATAATTGCTGTCCAATCCAACTTGTTTTACGATTGATAAAAGAGAATCTGATAATGAATTATCAAGCTTGTAATAGTTTGGAATACTTTGCCCGAAGATTGAAACATAATAAGACAAAAAAAAGATATACATTAATTTCATTTTGTATCCAGAGAAATTATTCGAGATTTAAATTATTGTTTAATGATAATATCATACTTGTCGAGTAAACCGCTTAAACCATTTGTCGAAAATTTTGCTTTAGTAATTTTGTTATTCTCAGGGTTGATTGAATAATTGTATGCTGAACTAAAATCGCATTTTGTCAAATTTGTATTATCAAAAATAGATTTCGTCAAATCACATTCGTCAAATTTCGAACCCGTCATGTCTGCATTCCCAAAATCAACTTCTTTTAATTCACAATTTTGGAAGTTAGTTTTTGGGAGTTTCAATTTATAAAATGAAGACATATTTAATTGAGAATCTGCAAACTCCATTGACAACAAAATATTGTTGCATTTATCGAATTGAATTCCTAATAATTTACACTTCTTAAAAATTACATCACGCAGAATTGTATCAGTAACATTCGTATTATTTAATTCACAGTTAATAAATTTACAATCCACAAATGAGAAGAAAGAAAGCTCAACTTTTGAAAAACTACAATTTTCAAAAACGCAGTTCTCGTATTCACCTTTGACTAATTCTATTTTTGAATAATCTATATTTGAATATATTTTATCGCTGAAATAATTTTTATCTGTCATTAAAATGGCCATTTATTTGAAGAAAGAATAATTAAATCAAATTTGCTCATGAAGAATCAATTATTTATTCTTAAGCATTAAATTTTCCATTTAAAAGATAATTAAATAACTTAAAAGATGATGAACATTCAAATCTTTGGGACTAAGAAAAGCAGCGACACACGAAAAGCAGAAAGATTTTTTAAAGAGAGAAATATCCAATTTCACATTAGAGACTTAAATGAAAAAGGAATCTCTAAAGGAGAACTTGAAAATATTTCTCATTCAATTCCTATCGATGAATTGATAGATAAAGAAGGGAAACAATATCAAAAAAGAAATTTATCCTTCATGGTTTTTGATATTGAAGAAGAATTACTGAACGATGCACTTTTATTTAAGATGCCAATTGTTAGAAATGGAAAATTAGCAACAATCGGATACCAGCCGGAAATCTGGAAAGAGTGGCTAAAGTAGATCATAAAATTTTATTTCAAATTAACTAATAGGAAAATAAATGCCTCAAAAAATATCGTCTCCATCAATTATTACCTCTGCGGGAAACAAACCGAAAATAATTCAAGAATTTATCGGCAGAGTCAATTCAAAAACTTCAGATTTAAGCGTGGCTAAAATGACAAGTCCATCGGGATGGGTTGAACCTGGACAGAAGCCCGAATTTGATGAGTTCACAGTTGTGCTTAAAGGCATGCTTAGGGTTACAACAAAAGATGAAGTAATTGATGTTAAAGCAGGTGAAGCAATCATTGTTTCTAAAAACGAATGGATTCAATATAGCACTCCTGAACCAGAGGGAGCAGAATATATTGCTGTTTGCCTGCCGGCATTTTCACCCGATACAGTTCATAGAGATGAATAAAATTTTCATTGTTTTGAAATTATATAATTATTGCTAAACTAGATCAAAGAATAGACGCTTATTAGCTATTTTTATAAAATTTCAGTTTTTATACAATTGAAATATTCTTTCTGAATCACTACATTATTTACCGAATTAGAATGTGATATTAAATATCGGACTCTATTTTGTTCGTTTCGATATAAAGCAGTTAATTATTACTAAAATTTTTAGCGAAATAAATTTGATTGATAAAAAGCAAGAAATAACACAGCTGCTTTGCTCATTGTCAGACGGCAATCGGCAAATTGTTGATTCATTATTGCCGCTTGTCTATAAGGAATTGCACCAAATAGCACACGTGCAATTGAGAAACGAAAGAAGTGGACATACGTTGAATGCAACCGCATTGGTACATGAAGCATATTTTAAACTTGTAGATCAATCACGTGTAAACTGGCAAAACAGGGCTCACTTTTTTGCAATTGCGTCTCAAGCGATGAGAAGAATTTTAATAAATTATGCTCATCAAAGAAAAGCAGAAAAAAGAGGCGGCAACAAGGCATTTGTTACTTTTATTGAGGACAGCATTCCCAAAGATCAAAACCCTGATGAATTAATAGCCTTGGATGAAGCACTAACACGATTGGAAAAATTGAATGAACGCCAAAGCAAAGTTGTAGAATATTGGTTCTTTGTCGGATTGACTCATGAAGAAATCGCCGAAGTTCTTAATGTTTCAGTTCCGTCTGTAAGAAGGGATTGGCGCCTGGCGCGTGCCTGGCTAAGCCGTGAATTGACTACCTTAAATTAATTTCTATAGATTTTAACTTTGTTGACAAACATCATAAATATGTACATATTTATACATATTATTTGATGAGGAATAAAACAATGAGAACAACCATTAACATTAATGATGATATACTTAAAAAAGCATCACTGCTGACAGGCATTAAAGAAAAAACAAACCTAGTTAAACGAGGGCTTGAAGCACTAATTGCATTGGAAAGCAGCAAAAGATTAGCAAATCTTGGCTCCACAGAGAAAAAAGTTAAAGATGTAAAAAGACGCCGGATGAACTAATGATTATTGTTGATACTTCTGTCTGGATAAATCATTTCAGAAAAGGAGATGCGGAATTAAATTCTCTTTTAATGGAAGGAAGGGTTGCTATCCATGAATTTATTATCGGGGAATTAGCGTGTGGTACTTTTAAAAATTACAATGAAATTTTAAATAATATAAGCAACCTGCATAGAGCAAAAATGGCAACTACGGAAGAATGTTTATTATTTATCGCAAAAAATAAGCTAAACGGTAAAGGGATAGGATTCATAGATGTTCACTTATTAGCTTCTTCTAAATTGTCAGGATACCCATTATTCACTTATGATAAAAAATTATTATCTGCTGCAAAAGAACTTAGGCTGGCATATATAATTTAGAAAGTTATATCGTCGAATTTAATAGATATGAGCTTAATTACGATTGCTAATATTCTATTAATATGACAACACTTGATTTGAATCTAAAGAAATCACTTTAGATATGAACCAGTTTATTTTTCTATTTTGTTTGCAGGTTCAATGATATTTATAATTTCTTTTAAATTTTTATTTTGAAATATGGACCAGAACCGCTGGGCAAAAATAGAAAGACTTTTTGAAAGAGCTCTTGAACTAAATGAGCAAGGGCGAATAGAATACTTAAGAAAAGAATGCGGTAATGATGAAGAATTATTTCAAGAAGTAAATTCATTGATTGATGCTGATTCTAAAGCTCATCCAATTTTCAACTCACCTAGTCCCACCATAGAAATCCCGGATAACTTAAAATACGAGGGAAAAATAATCGGCGCTTATAAAATAGTAAAACAGATTGGCCTAGGAGGAATGGGCTCAGTCTATTTAGCTGAAAGAGCAGACGGTCAATTTGAACAGAAAGTTGCTTTAAAACTTATCAAGCCCGGTAATAATTCGTTTGAAATAATAAAACGATTCCAAGCAGAAAGACAAATACTAGCGCGACTTCAGCATCCAAACATTGCGAGACTATTAGATGGCGGCATAACTAATGACGGACTTCCCTACTTTACAATGGAATATGTTGAAGGAGATGCAATTGACGTTTACTGCGATAAAAATAAATTATCTATTAAACAACGATTGGAATTATTTACTACGGTCTGCAATGCCGTTAATTATGCACATCAAAATCTTATTATTCATCGTGACTTAAAACCCGGAAATATTTATATAACTAAAGACGGCAGAGTAAAGTTGTTAGATTTTGGAATTTCAAAAGTATTCACAGAAGATGAAACTGATGGTTCAACCAGAATGACTCGGACCGGATTATTTATTATGACGCCCGAATACGCAGCTCCTGAGCAAATTAGAGGCGAGACTGTTTCAACAGCGACAGATATTTACGCATTGGGCTTGATATTATTTCAACTATTAACCGGCGCTTTTCCGTATAAGCTAAATTCTTTTGCGCCTCTTGAATTAGAAAAAGTTATTTGTCTTACCGATCCCGACAAACCAAGCACAGTAATTACAAGATCGACAAAAACAACAAATGACGCCGAAAAAACCGCAGCCGAGAAAATATTCACAACAAGAAATATTGAACCATCTAATTTAAAAAAATTGCTGGTCGGCGATTTAGACAATATCTGTATGATGGCGTTACGGAAGGAGCCTTTAAACAGGTATAATTCTGTTGAACAATTTAAAGATGATATTTCAAAATATTTAAATGGGCTTCCGGTTAGTGCACGTACCCCAACCATAAAATATCGTACTCAAAAATTCATTAGGCGGCATTACATAGTTCTTTCAGCGATTGCATTAGTTGTATTACTGGTTGCAATTTTAACCACTGTCTATTTCATTCAATTAAAAGATGAAAGGGATAAAGCCAAGCTTGAAGCACAAAAGGCTGAACAAGTATCTCAATTTTTGGAAAGCATTTTTAAAGTTGCAGACCCATCCGAATCAAGAGGAGATACAATTACTGCTAAAGAATTGTTAGAAAGAGGTGCAAAAAAGATTAATGATGAATTAGAAAATCAGCCGGATGTAAAAGCAACTATGATGGATGTAATTGCACGGGTTTATATGAATTTTGGTTCTTACGATAAAGCGGATACACTTTTTAGGGACGCTTACAAAATAAGACAATCTCTTTATACAGATAATAGTTTGGAAGCGGCAAATAGTCTAAATAATCTTGCTGAAGCTTCTATCTGGAATGGCAAATACGAAAAAGCACATATTTATTTAAGTAAAGCTTTAAAATTGCAAGATGAATATTTAGATAAAGACGATCCGAAAAGAGTGCACGGACTTAATAACTTAGCATACCTTTTAAGCCTTCAAGGCAACTTTAATGAAGCAGATTCGATCTACAAAATAGTAATCGACTTATACAGAAAAAATAATAAAGGTAATAGCCCTGAACTTTTCACTGTAATGAACAACCGTGCATTAGCTTTACACGAAAATGCAGAATATAAACCTTCAGAAAAATTATTTAAGGAAACACTTGAACTTCAAAAAAAATACTACGGAACCAAACCTCATCCTGAACTATCAACAACCACTTATAACTTAGCCGAGCTTCTTCGAGACGAAGGTGAGTTTGATGAATCAGAAAAGATGTTTAGGCAAAGTCTTGCAATGGATATTAAGCTGCACGGCGTAGATCATCCTGATGTCGCTTATTCGATGCAAGGATTAGCAAGTGTACTTCGACAAAAGGGAAATTATGATGAAGCTTTAAAATTAGCAAAAGAGTGTTTAAGAATTAGAAAAAAATTTTTGGGGCCAAACCATCCTGATGTCGCATACGCATTTCATAATTTAGGTTTAATAGATTTAGAAACTCAAAATTTAGATGAAGCAGAAAAAGACTATTCTTCAATGTTAGAAATTCAGCAGAAATCAAATGAAGAAAATCGATTAGCAATTGGAAAAACACTTGGACAAATTGCTGAAGTTCAATACTTCAAAGGAAATCTTAATAAAGCTAAAGAATTGCTTAATGAAAGCGACAGTCTGATAATTTCATCAGCAGGTGAAAATCATATTAACTATGCCAGTAATTTATTACAACATTCAAGGATTGAAGCTAAAATTGGGAATTATAGTAGTTCTGTTTTATATGCAAAGGAAGGATATGAAAAAGGAGTAAAAGCCTTTGGGAAAAAAGTTACGCCGTTTAATGCTGCAGCGCTGAAATTTTTAGGAGAATCTTATGAAGAAATGGGGAATTATACTTCTGCTGACTCATGCTTAATAGCATCGTATGCAATGAACAAAGAGATGTATGGGATAAATTTTCTTAGAACTGCATCCGCTGCAATTGAGTATGCTGATGTTCTAATTAAATTAGATTCATTATCAAAAGCATCTAAAATGATTGATGAAGCATCTAAAGTTTTCGGCAAGATTAAAACAAAATACAATTGGCAGCTGGATAAAGCTGAAGGAATTAAAGGAGAGTTTTATTCAAAGCAGAATAATTTTTATTCTGGAGAAAAATATCTACTAAAAAGTTTTAATTCCCTTAATGAGCGTCTGGGTATTAATAATATGATTACTCAAAGTGCTCTTAATGAATTAGTAAATTTTTATAAAAAGTGGGATAAAAAATCTTTAATGGATAAATATAAAAGTATGTTAAAAATTTACGGTAAATAAAAAAGGCGAACCAAAAATTGATTCGCCTTGATCACATAATTTTAATACGAATTACACATCATAATACAAAGCAAATTCATAAGGATGCGGCTGTAAAGCCATCGGTTTTATTTCTTTTTCTGTTTTGTATTTAATCCAGGTTTCAATTACATCTTCTGTAAATACATCGCCTTTCAATAAGAATTCATGATCTGCTTCCAAAGCCTTCAATGCTTCACCTAAACTTCCAGGAGTTGATGGAACATCAGCCAATTCTTCAGGCGATAAATCATAAATATCTTTATCCAAAGGATCACCAGGATCAATTCTATTTATTACTCCATCCAAACCAGCCATTAACATTGCTGAAAATCCTAGGTAAGGATTGCCTGAAGCATCCGGACATCTGAATTCAACTCTTTTTGCTTTCGGGCTTGATGAGTACATTGGAATTCTAACAGAAGCACTTCTGTTTCTCTGTGAATAAGCAAGATTGACAGGAGCTTCAAACCCGGGGACTAATCTTTTAAATGAATTTGTGGTGGGATTTGTAAAAGCAATTACAGCAGCCGCGTGTTTTAATATACCGCCGATAAAGTACAATCCCATTTCACTTAAGCCCGCATAACCGCTGCCTGCAAATAGGGGCTTGCCTTTTTTCCACAAGCTGGTGTGAACGTGCATTCCGCTTCCGTTATCACCAAAAATTGGTTTTGGCATATATGTAACAGATTTTCCATTTTTCTTGGCTGTATTTTTAACAATATATTTAAACATTAGTAATTGATCTGCAGCTTTAACTAAAGGCTGGAATCTTAAATCAATTTCACATTGACCGCCGCTGGCAACTTCGTGATGTTGGGCTTCAACAGCAATTCCGCTTCCGATTAAGTTTTGAACCATTTCATTTCTTAAATCCATTAAAGCATCAGTAGGGGGAACCGGAAAATAACCTTCTTTATATCTTGGTTTGTAACCAAGGTTAGGGCCTTCGTCTCTTCCGGTATTCCATCTGCCTTCAACAGAATCAACCATATAGAAACTGCCGTTTGGTTTTGAATCAAATCTTACATCATCGAAGATGAAAAATTCAGCTTCTGGGCCGAAGTATACTGTATCTGCAAGTCCAGTAGAGGTCAAATATGCTTCAGCTTTTTGGGCAATGTTTCTTGGGCATCTTGAATATTTTTCTTTTGTTGCCGGTTCATAAACGTCACATATCAAGCTGACAGTCGGAGCAATAATAAATGGATCAACAAACATCGTATTCGGATCAGGAATGATCAACATATCACTTTCATTTATTGCTTTCCATCCTCTTATAGATGATCCGTCAAATCCAAATCCATCTTCAAACGAACCTGCATCCAGCTGGCTTACCGGCACTGTAAAATGCTGCCACTGCCCGGGGAAGTCCATAAATTTCAAATCAACAAATTCTATTTTTTTGCTTTTTACAAAGCTTAAAACATTATCTACAGGGGAGTTTGTTTTAGCCATATAACGTCCTTTTATTTATATTATTAATTAATTGAATTATTAAATTTCAATTATGTTTGTTTCCTTCATAACTGATAAAACATAAGTGGTTTTTGTTGACACAACACCAGGCCATGACTGCATATCACCTAAAAGTTTTTCCAATGATTCTGTATTTTTAACTACAGCCTTTAAAAGATGAGAACCTTCACCGAGTATCGAATAACATTCTAGTATTTGAGGAATCTTTTCAACCTTAGTTATGAATCCTTTGTAATATTTGGATGATTCCATATTAACAATTATATAAGCCGTAATATCATATCCAAAAGCTTTTTTATTTAATTTTGCATAATAACCTTCAAGAATACCTTTCTCTTCAAGCTTATGCAAACGTTCACTTACTGATGGGATTGATAACCCCACTTCCTCGGCAAGTTGATTTCTTTTCGTCCTACCGCCTCGTTGGAGAGTGTTCAATATTTTAATATCTAAGTCGTCCAGCATATTATTCCTTATTTTTTAAGGCAATTATTTTTTGTGGGTCTAAATATATAATGTTCTAAATTGCAAATCAAGAAATTTTTATATTTTTTTTTAATTATTTCTTACTTTATTAAGTAAAATTATAAATCTAAATGAGAAATTAAAGATTTGCCCCGTCTTAAGAGGCGGGGCATGAGATTGGTCACTAAAAAAAATTTATTCTAATCTTGTTCGTAAGCAATTTCACCATGAAGAGAAACATCCATTCCGGCTTCTTCTTCTGCTTTAGTAACTTTAACAGGTGTAATTAAATTTATTACTTTAAGCATTATGTAAGTGAAAATAAAACAATATACACATACAGCAGCTACAGAAACTATTTGCTTAATAAAAAATTCTGCGGAACCTCCAACAAATAATCCTTCCACTGTTACCATCGGATTGACAGCTTTGGATGCAAAAAGGCCTAACATAATTATTCCAATAGTTCCCCCAACACCATGAACTCCCCAAACATCTAAGGCATCATCCCACTTAAGCTTGTTTTTCAAAGCAACTGCATAGTAACAAACTACACCTGATACGATTCCAATGATAGCGGCATTGCCAACTGTTACGAAACCAGCTGCAGGTGTAATTGTAGCTAAACCTGCAACGGAGCCTGTAAGCAGGCCTACAAACTTAGGTTTCTTTTCAAGAATCCATGCTAAAAATAACCAGGTGATTGCGGCAAAAGAAGCAGCAACATCTGTGTTTAAAAATGCAGTAACTGTAACAGTATCTACTTTTAATTCGCTGCCGGCATTAAACCCATACCAACCGAACCAAAGTAAACCGGTTCCTAAAGCAACTAATGGAATACTGTGCGGGCCCCTGGTTAACACATTTCTTTTACCTACATAAAACACGGAAGCTAATGCAGCCATACCTGCACTAGCATGAACTACTATTCCGCCTGCAAAATCTAAGACTCCCCATCTTGCCAAAAGTCCATCTCCCCATACCATATGGACTAACGGGAAGTAAACACCAATCAACCACAAAGTTAGAAATATCATATAAGCTGGAAAGTGAACTCTGTTTGCAAAGGCTCCTGTTATTAAAGCCGGAGTAATAATTGCAAACATCATTTGATAAGCAACAAATGCATACAATGGAATTTGACTGTTGCCCATAAAAACTGAACTTAAATTTGTTCCTGATAGAAAAGCCATGTCTAAATTACCTATCACTCCGCCTGCTCCACCGCTAAAGCAAAGTGAGTAGCCAAATGCAAACCAAAGCACTGTTGTCCATCCTAGTGAAACAAAACTTTGAATCATTATGCCAAGCACATTTTTTCTACCAACAAGCCCCCCGTAAAAGAAGGCTAAGCCAGGTGTCATTAGCATAACCAAACTTGTTGCTATCAGCATAAAGCCGGTACTACCAGTATCTAACATTTCTTACCTCCAAAAATAATTATTTAATATTTAGTTGGGCACCTAAATTTTAATTGGAATTACAACCATTCAACAAGTACAAAATTGGCCATTATTGTAGATATTTCACAGTTTTTTGCAACGAGCGGTGCAAAATTGTCTTAAATGAGTTGCAATGATAGTTTATATGCTATAAGTTTTTACAGGTAAATTCTAGATTTATTTTGTAAAAGGGTAGGCCAAATCAGAATTAGAGCAAATCATTGAAAAAGATTTTAGTTATTCAAAATAATGATGATGAAATAAAAGAGATAGATTCTATTCTGCCTAAAGATGAGTTTGAGATTTTTTATTCGCACAACCTAAAAGACGGCCTTGAAAATCTCGGTTCGTTATTTACCGGATATTAATTTTATTTTATTTAAATAACGACAGCAACAGTTTAGAAGTTTTATCTAAGATTGCCGATGAGGAAAAAACCTCTCCAATTCCTTTGATTGTAATATCCGAAATGAATTCCTTTGAGCAGTTTCGTAAAGTCATGGATATTGGGGCAGATGATTATTTGCCGGTGGAATTATTAGAGAAATCCCTGCTCAGTTCGGTAAATAGAAGATTAGATAAAGTAAGTATGATAAAAGCAAGTTTAAATAATCAGACAAATTATTTTGAAGAGGAAACAGGACAGCCCCAAAGTGATGATCACATTCTTATTAAGATTGGCAATAAACTTAAGCTGGTTAAATTCGCTGATATAGTATGCATCACGGCTTTAAAAGAATACAGCAAGTTAACCACAAAAGATAATTGTAAAATTGTAGTCAGAAAATCTTTAAAGAACTGGATTTCATTATTGCCAGCAAAATGTTTTTTACAAATTCACCGGGCAACAATTATCAATATTGATTGTATTGAAAAGATTGTGAAAACAAATGATCGCACTTACACAGTAAACCTGCTTAATATTTCCGAATCATTTGATATCAGCCACCGCTATGCAAATATTATTCGACATAAATTTCCAACGTAACGATTTCACAATACTTGATAATCAGGAATATCACTTATTTAACTTTTTATAATCCTAAGCTATCTAACTTTGCTTCTTCATATTGACTGTCTTCACCAGGATATCTTAAAATATCATCAAACTTTCCTGATTCTTTTGCCAAGCCCCAAATTATACTTTCGCCTGCCGGAACAATATCAGGTATTTTTTTATAGACTTTATCCGTCAAAGCATCACTTGCATTTATAACTTGCCAGCCTTCGTTTTTAAATGCTCTGATTAGGTCACCTAAAAATAATGCGCTTGCCAAACTATGATGAAGTAAAATACTGTGCTTTATTCTTCTTCCAAGAAGTTTATATGCTAGACCATCATAAAATTTAGCTCTATCTAATAAATGAGCGATGTATGCTTTTTTATATGCTTCAATACTTTTGCCTGGATTATTTTTCATAAAATGAATGAGTTTTAAATTATAATACCAGTCAGAGGCATCAATTGTTACGTAGCCGTTTTTATAATTTAGGACTTTAAGAAATGCATTTAATGAATCTCTTTTCTCTTTAGTATCTCCGTATTTTAAATAAGGTGCTCTAAAATATTTTTGAAAGTTTTTATATCCATTAATTAAAGAATCACATTTTAAAAAATCTGCTTTATATATTTCAAATGTATTTTTCTTGCTGTTATAATTTAAATGTGAGTAGGTATGATTAGCAATAATATGCCCGGCTTCGTCCCAGCTATCCAGGACTTTCTTCCCTTGAGGATTATCCAGTCTCTCCCCGCAAACATAAAGTACTGCCTGTAAATTATTTGCTTTTAAAGTATCAAGTATCATTTGGTTCCACTGCAAATAATTATAGTCTAAAATGTCTTTAGGATTTCCATCATCAAAAGTAAAACAGACTGAAGATTTTTCTTGAGAGAATAAAGCTGCATTTGCAGCAAAAAATAAAAATAAAACTATCAGTGCAAGTGTTTTAATGTCTTTCATGTAATTAAGTTAATTGAACACAGCTATCGATCATTAATTTTAGCTTAATCAAATTTCTTTTTTTTGTATTTCAAATAATCGCCTGATTCAACAAAAGGACGAAGCCTTTCATAAATAAAATGTTCCCAGACTTTTTCAACAATTTCCGGAATTCCGGGCTCCACTTCGCCAGCAGCATGAACAGAAACAGTAAACAAAGTTGAATCTTCTCCATGCGTAGTAAACTCATAGGTTGCTACAACTTGAATTGCCTTGCCTGACAAACCTAACGGACCATCAAATCTGAGCAGCTTACCTCTTTCAGCATAAATAACAGTAGCATGAAGCACCCCATCTCCCTGATCATTAAAAATTTCATAAAAACGGCCGCCGGGTTTTGGTTCAATATAAAATGCTTTGGGGTGTTCAGAAAAAGAGTGGTCCCACCAGCCGCTTATATCACCGGTTACTATATCGTATAAAGTATCAGGAGTTACAGGCAATACAACTTTTTTCTCAAATGAAAAAACATCGTATTTGGCTTTTTGTTTTTCCTGAGCATTAAGGATAACTACAAATAAAAAAAGAAACGTTGGTATAAAAATTTTTATCTTCATTTATATTCCTTTTTGAACGGAGGTAAATATATTTTGATTTAAGAAAAATTACTTCGCATTTTAATTTTTTTTAATTCCATACTTCGTAAAAAACTCTTCCTTCTTTTTTACTTCCTCAAATAAGTCAAGATTTTTTTGCGGGCGTTCTTGAAGCTTATGATAAAGATGATACTGAACTGCAATGTTATTTATAGATTGAATTTTTATTCCAAGAAGTTCAAGTCGATATTGAATGTCACTGTCTTCCCCGATTGATGGAGCTTCATATCTTTCATCGAAGCCATTAATTTTTAACATGGTTTCTTTGTATAATGAAAAATTGCAGCCGAGCAACCCTCTTTTTTTCTTATTAAAAAAATCCCTTAAAAATTTATTCTTCAAATAAAATCCACGTTCAACATAAAATGATTTTCCCAAAAGCCCATCTTCTATTAATAGCAAATTATTATTTTCTAAAAATCCATCCTTGACATTTGCAGTTGTTAATTTGTTAGTAATTTTTTGAGAAAGGTTAACGCGTCTGCCCGTTAAGCAAATTTCCTTATGGCTGTTTTGTATATGTTCTTTTATAAATTCGGAATGGGGCACGCAGTCGCCGTCAATAAAAATTAAGTAGTCTGTTTCGGAAGAAGTGATTGCACGATTTAATATTCTATTTTTTCTAAATCCTTGATCCTCGTGCCAAACGTGCTTTAGTTTGAATGAAACTTGCTTTGAATATTTTTCAATCTGCTCTACAATTTTTTCGTCTGATCCGTCATCAGCAATAATAATTTCAAAATCTCTGAAAGTCTGTCTTTCAAATCCGGCTAAAATTAATTTTAAATAATCGAGTTTTTTGTAGAAAGAAATTATTAGTGAGGCTTTCAGCATTTTAATTACTTATTGCCTGAAATTATTTTTCTTTCTTCGTCCTTTTCCTTTTTACGGTCGTATGCTTTTTTGTTTTTCTCAACCTTCGGCGGTTTTTTAGGGACAGGTATTCTTTTTTTCTTCTTTGTGATTTCTATTTTTATTTTTTCTTTTTTAGCCATGGACTTACTTAATGATTTCACTTCTGAGTAACAACCAATAAACCCGATTTCTTAAAGAAATCGGGTTTATACCTGCATGGTTTTACATAATAAATTTTAATAAAATTAAAACAACGCATAAATAAAAGGCGCTAAAGCCGAGCCTTGCGTAACAATTATTAAAACACTTAACAATAAAAGAAAAACAAGTATTGGTGCAAGCCACCATTTTTTTCTAACTTTAAGGAACTGCCAAAGTTCTGATAAGATTGACATTTTTCCCATATTAACCTCTTAATTAAAATTGCCTTTCAAGATCTGCGGGAGTAACTTTTTTAATTTCCCTTTTAACCCAATAAGTTTCTTTCGATCTATCCATTTTTAATTCTAAAAACTTCTTCCTGAATAATTTCGCAAGAAATGAAATAGTCGTAAGTCCAAGATAAAATAAAATGGACAAAATAACACGTGTCATTATCCAGCCCATTATTAGTGCAAGAGCCATCCAGACCTTATTTAACGGACGAAGAATTTGCGGTATTGTTAAACCTAAAATTATCAATAACACGCCGGGAATTATAAAATATAAATAGCTTGGTTTGTGAAAGAGCAATAAAGCAGTTCCAAGCAGAGATAAAACTATCCCGACCGTTAAGCCAAATTTTCTTAAGTCGGATTTTGACTCTTTTATATTTTTTATTTCATCAATTAACATTTTAATTAATCCAATTCAAATTCTTTCTTCCAGTCAGTGTCATTTACTAATGGAGATTGTTCTTTTTTATAAAGGATATAATTTCCTAAAACCAGGCAATCCATTTTTGTGCGCATAAAACATTTATACGCATCTTCAGGAGTACAGACAATTGGTTCACCGCGGACATTAAATGAAGTATTAATCAAAACGGCACTACCGTATTTTTCATCAAATCTTTTTATCAACTTATGATACAATGGATTTGTATCTTCATGCACAGTTTGTATTCTTGCTGAATAATCCACATGAGTAACTGCGGGAATATCAGAACGTACAACATTTAATTTTTTTATGCCGAATAACTTTTTTTCATCATCGCTCATCTTAAGCTGCTTTTCTTTTTTTACATCAGCAACTAAAAGCATATACGGACTTGCACAATTAATATCAAAATATTCTGAAACTTTTTCTCCAAGTATTGAAGGCGCAAAGGGACGGAAGCTCTCTCTAAATTTTATTTTTAAATTCATTACTGACTGCATTTTAGTTGATCGGGCGTCACCTAAAATTGAACGCGCACCTAAAGCCCGCGGACCGAATTCCATTCTTCCGTTAAACCAGCCGATAACATTTTCTTCATTTATAAGATCGGCTACTGTTTCAACTAATTCATCTTCAGAAAGCTTTTGAAAAGCAATTTCATTTTTATTTAAGAAAGATAAAATTTCATCTCCCTTAAACTCAGGGCCAAGATACGAACCCTTTTGAGAATCAGAATCTTGATTAACAATTCTTTCTTTTTCAAAATACTCATACCAACCAATTAAAGCTGCGCCAAGAGCACCACCGGCATCTCCCGCTGCAGGCTGAATCCAAATATTATCAAATGGACCTTCTCTCAATAGTCTGCCGTTTGCAACACAATTTAACGCAACTCCACCGGCAAGTGTTAGATTCTTCATCTTTGTTTCTTTATAAACATGATTACCTAATTTCAAAACAATTTCTTCTGTAACCTCTTGAACTGACCGTGGCAAGATCCATTTCCTTTTGCGTTAACTTGGATTCCGGTTTACGCGGCTTTCCATTAAATAGCTTATGAAATTTTTCATTTGTCATAGTTAAGCCAGCGCAGTAATTAAAATATTCCATGTTCATCATAAATGAACCATCATCTTTAACATCAATTAATTCTTTAAGAATTAAATCTTTGTAAACCGGTTCGCCATAAGGAGCAAGTCCCATTACTTTGTATTCGCCGGAGTTAACTTTAAAGCCTGTGTAGTAAGTAAAAGCTGAATAAAGTAAACCAAGCGAATGAGGAAATTTTATGTCAGCAATCAGATCAATAGTATTTTGTTTCCCGACACCGAAACTTGTAGTTGTCCATTCCCCCACTCCATCCATAGTCAAGATAGCTGCTTCATTAAATGGTGATGGATAAAATGCAGAAGCAGCATGCGAATGATGATGTTCAGGAAAAATTATTTTGCCTTCATAGCTAAGCTCTTCTTTAATAAACTCTTTCATCCAAAGTTTTTCTTTTAACCATAACGGCATTGCTTTAATAAAAGACTTTATTCCGATTGGCGCATACGAAAGATAAGTCTCCAACAATCTTTCAAACTTTAAAAATGGCTTATCATAAAATGCAACTAGGTCCAAAGACTTCCCGTCAATTTTAGCTTCACTTAAACAATATTTAATTGCATTTGATGGAAAGTTATGGTCATGCTTTTTACGTGTGAATCGTTCTTCCTGTGCAGCAGCAATAATTTCGCCATCCTTAACAAGGCAGGCGGCGCTATCGTGATAAAAAGCTGAAATACCTAAGATGTACATACTAATTAGCCGTTTTCTTTATAAAATAAATGATCAAATATTACAGGCAAAATAAATTTAAAAGCATGTTTTATTTTGCTAATTTATACATGTTTTAAATTAAAGAATTAGCAAATTCCGAAAAAAACAGAAAACATTTTGTATAAATTAATCGCTTCAATTCACCTTACAAAATTATTAAAATGAAAGTCTAAAATACTCAAATATTTATTTAATTCTAGCCTATTTATAAGGCTAAAAATCGATAAGTAATTTCATTAATAAAGAGTCTCAAAATTAGCAGAGTTATAAAATGAAAATAAAAATTTACATCTTTATTTGTATTCCTTTTTTAATTCTATCCACATTGTTAGCACAAACGAATAAGAATATTCCTCGTGTTCCCAATTGGGCGAAAGACGCAATCTGGTATCAAATATTCCCGGAAAGATTTGCAAATGGAGATAAAGGAAACGATCCCACTCCTCATGATATGAAGGGTGCGTGGCCGTATCAAGACGTAAACGGGTGGCAAATTTCACCATGGACGTCAGACTGGTACAAACTTCAACCATGGGAAAAAGCTGATGGCCATGACTTTAATTGGAATGCCGGCATCAGGCGTTACGGCGGCGATCTTCAAGGTGTATTAGATCATTTAGATTATCTCCAAAAGCTGGGAATAAATGCCATCTACCTTAATCCTATATTTGAATCCCCATCACTTCACAAATATGATACAAGAATGTATCATCATATAGATAATAATTTTGGGCCCGATCCGAAAGGAGATGAAAAAATTTGGGCAACAGAAAATCCTGATGATCCCAAAACTTGGAAATGGACTTCTGCTGATAAATTGTTTTTGAAGCTGATAAAAGAAGTTCATAAAAGAGGGATGCACATAATTATTGATGGTGTATTTAATCATGTGGGAATGTCTTTCTGGGCTTTCAAAGACGTAGAAAAGAATCAGCAAAAATCCAAATACAAAGATTGGTTTATAATAAATAAATGGGATAATCCTAACACGCCGCAAAACGAATTTGAATACCAGGGCTGGGCTGGAGTAAAAGATCTTCCTGAAATTAATAAAAATGGAACTCATGATCTTGCTGACGGCTTTGCTGATCATATACATAATGTAATTAAGAGATGGATGGCGCCGGATGGTAATCCTTCTAATGGAATTGACGGTTGGAGACTTGATGTAGCAGAAAAAGTGAATATAAAATTTTGGAAAGAATTTAGAGATTGGGTGAAAGAAATTAATCCGCAGGCGTACATTACCGGTGAAATCTGGTGGGAAAACTGGCCTATCAATCAAATGTTTAATGCTGCTCCGTGGCTTCAGGGAGACTCATTTGATGCTGTGATGAATTATAGATTTGCGCGAGCAGTTAAAAAATTTATAATAGACAAGAAGGATCAAATTTCTGCACAAGCATTTGTTGACAGCCTTAAAACTTTGCTAGACGAATATCCAAAAGAAAATTTATATGTTCTAATGAATCTTGTTGACAGTCATGATGTTGACAGAATAGCTTCTCAAATAGTCAACCCGGATAGATGGTTTGATCATGATGCTAATCCTTCACAAAATAAAGATTATAAAATTAGAAAACCAAATGCTATCGAATTACAAAAGCAAAAATTAATTGCGGCAATTCAAATGACAATGCCTGGAGCCCCAATGATTTACTATGGTGACGAAGCAGGTATGTGGGGCGGCGATGATCCCGATTGCCGCAAGCCTATGGTTTGGGAAAATTTTAAATATGAAACTGAAGTTTCAGATCCGCTTGGAAGAGATCGAAAACCTGATTCGGTATTTTTTAATACTGATCTCTTCAACTGGTATAAAAAACTTATCTCCATTCGTGCAGATAATAAAGTCTTTATCAGAGGGAAGCTTAAATTTCTTCTTAGTTAAAAATCAGGATAAGTTATTAGGTTTTAGCAGAACTTTAGGTAATGAGAAATTATTTATAATATTAAATAATAATGATGAAGAAAAAAATGTTGAATTGAATTTAGAAACCATAAATGAAAATAGCAATTTTTTAACGAATCTTATTGGTGATAATAAATTTAAACATGAAAACAATGTTTATAACATTAACTTGAAACCTTATCAAATAATGATTTTAAAATAATTGACTGAAAGGAACTTAATTGCCGCTTTCTAACAAACAGAAAAGCTGGATTAGAAAAAATCTCAACAAATTTAGCGTTGATAAAATGGCGAAAGAGCTTAAGGTTTCAAACAATGAAATTGAAAAATTTCTGAATACATTAAATGTTAAGCCGCCGAAATAAAATATATTTTCTAATAATGGTGATGATTCCGATTTTATTCTTTGTTCTTTTAGAAATCGGTTTAAGAGTTTTTAATTACGGCTACGATTTTTCTCAATGGGTTGAAGTTACTGATTATAAATTAATGTTGAACCCAAATATCGCCCACAAGTATTTCTACAATACTCAAAATGTCCCTAACTCTAACCAGGATTTATTTGATAAAGTAAAAAAACCAAATTCATTTCGCGTTTTTGTTTTGGGCGGCAGCAGCGGTGCTGGTTATCCATTTTCTCCCAACGGTTCTTTTTCAAGATATCTTCAAGATAGATTAAGTCTTGTTTATCCTCAATCAAAAATTGAAGTAATTAACTGCAGTATGACGGCAATTAATACTTATACTTTAAGAGATTTTATGCCCGGGCATATTAGAACAAAAGCCTGATTTAATTTTAATATATGCCGGGCATAATGAATACTATGGTGCTTTAGGTGTGGGTTCAATGGAATCTTTCGGAACTTCAAGAACTTTGGTGAATTTTGTAATAAGTTTAGAGAAATTTAAAACATTTCAATTTGTTAGAAATATATTAAGCAGCATAGTTAAAATGTTTTCAAGTAGTAAAGCTGACACCGGTACATTAATGTCGCGAATGGCTGAAAATCAATACATAGAATTAGGTTCCGATGTTTATGAAAACGGGCTTAAACAGTTTGAAGGAAATCTAAACGATATTTTAACTATGGCTAAACATGGTAATGTTCCTGTTATTTTAGGAACATTAACTTGTAACTTAAAAGATTTGCCTCCGTTTGTTTCCGTTAAATCAAAAAATTATCCTCCGGCTGAGAAGATTTATAAGGATGCTCAAAAAGAATTAGAAAAAAACAATTTTAAATCTGCAGATTCTCTTTTTGTCTTTGCAAAAGATCTTGATGCACTAAGATTCAGGGCACCAAGTGCGATTAATAAAATCATATATTCAGTTGCCGAAAAATTTAATGATCCTGTTTTAAATATTGATTCAGCGTTTGCCTCTATTAGCCCTGATAATATAGTAGGAAATAATTTGATGACTGATCACCTTCACCCTACTCTTCATGGTTATCAATTTATGGGCGGATTATTTTTTGATGAGATGAGACTCTCCAATTATCTTCCTAAGACTCAGCCACTAGATCTTCCTGATAAAATCCAGGATAGTATTACAGTTGCAAATTTTAATTTCTCTAAATTGGATTCTGTAATCGGTGAATATAGAATCAGAACACTTAAAAATGATTGGCCTTTTGTTGATAGGAACAAGAAAAGTCCTAACAGTAAAATTTTTAATCCGAAAAATCGAATCGACTCAATTGCGGCTGAATTTTTAGAGGATAAATTTATTTGGGAACAAGCCCACAGAAAAGCTGCCGCATATTATTTAGAAAAAAAGGATATAAAATCTTTTTTAAGAGAAATGAATGTTCTAATTGAAGAGTATCCTGTTATAACAGAATATTACGAATATGTTTTAAATGCTTTAATTCCAATTAAGGATTGGAATAATGTTTACAAATATGCCAGAGAAGGCTACGAAATTAAATCCTAATGCTCTTACTACAAAATGGATCGGGACGATTGATCTTTATAGGAACCAGCTTGATTCTGCAAGTGTGTATTTGAATAAAAGTTTAAGCTTTGATAATTCTGATCCCCAAGTTTGGTACAATTTATCCGGAGTTTATGTTAATAAAAAAGACTATAAAAAAGCATTAGAAATGATTGACAAAGCATTGGAATTAAAACCCAATTATGCAGAAGCTTTAGGGCTTCAAAGGCAATTAATGGAAGCACTTAAGCAAGTCAAATCTGACTAGAAAACTTCCGAATATATTACCTTTAAGAATTTAAGATAAGTTGTAAATTATATTTACTCTCAAATTATGTATTTAAGTCAACTTTGATAAATCATATTTTTATATTTTATGGTTTATATAAACCGTAATAATAGATTTTATTAATGCGGGAAGTAATAATGAAAAAGCTAGCAGCAATTTTATTTTTAATTGTCGGTTCATCATTTGCTCAGGTAAAAATAAATATCTATACTGGATTGAATTTACCTATCGGTAAAGAATATAATGCTATTTTTTTATCAGATCATTATTTTCCCGGATTTAATTTAGGAGTTTCTCTTAATTATATTTTTTTTAATAAGTTTTCTTTATCTCCATTTGTTGAATATAGTAATTATATTTTCAAATCTTACAGCTCTAGTTCTGGTGGAATACCTGAAATAAAATTTGTGTCGGCTTCAGGTTCAGCATCCAAATTTTACAAACTGGGATTCAACATCAAGTTTTTGCCTTCACTAAATCCGCTTCCGCAAGGATATTTTTTTACAGGATTAAGCTGGAACATAGAGAGATATGGAAACATAAAAATTAAATGGAGTGATATGAATATGGGAGATTTTGAATCGACCCAGAAGATTGATAATAAAAATTATCTGTCTCAAAATTTCGGAGTTGGAATTAGAATTTTAAAATTTAGTTTTATTCAATTAATGCTTGAGATAATATTAAGCACCAATTATTCAGACAGAAATTTTGGCTCTGTTAATTTTGGAGTCTACTTTTAATAAAGTATTAGTTTAATCTAAATTCCAACAAACCCATTTCCTTTGAGGAATTGGGTTTATATAAAAATCACTTTACTAATAACATTTTTTTCGTAGAAATATGCTGTCCGGTATTTAATTGATAGAAGTAAACACCGCTGGCGAGACTGCTGCCATCAAACTGAACTTTATATTTCCCTTGCGACTTATAGCCTTCAAATAAAGTTTTTACTTCTTTGCCAAGTACATCAAATATTTTTAAGCTAACATGACTATAATTTTTAATTTGATAATTTATTTCTGTGGTAGGGTTAAACGGATTAGGGTAATTTTGTTCAAGCTTAAAACTGTAAACTGTGTTATTATTATTTGATCACAGAAGCAATTTTATTTTTCTGTAAATCAAACACTTTTGCTTCATAGCTTGAAAGATTAAATTTAACTGAATTTAATTGTGAAGCTGATGTTTGATATGATGTGTCCTGGAAAAGGTCATTAATAAAAATACGTACTGTCTTTAATAACATTGTTAAAGTTTATTGAAATGGAAACAGGATTATTTAAGAAATTAGCAATGGTCAAAATATTATTGCTATCAGATTGAGTTATATAGCTGTCAACCATACCAGAACTGTTGTTACTTAAAGGAATAACATGCGCATCATTTTTAATATACTTTTTTCTTATACCTACTAATTTTTTGAAATACGGTTCAAAATGGTTTGGGTCTGACCAATTTATTTTATTCAATTGGCTTAACTCACCAACTTCCCCACCGCCATAGATAAGCGGAATACCGTTAATTGTAAATATAACTGTATAAGCAAGCTTAGATTGCTTTATTCCGAATTCATCTGTTGCTCTAAGAAAATCATGGTTCTCAATAAATCTTAACGGGTATGTATTTAATGGATAAGATTTAGTGATAACTGTATTAAGATATGATGAATTAGACGTTCCGGTTAGAATACTGTTTAATGCTCCGGTACCAAATCCGCGAAGTTCCCAATCATAAGCTGCATCAAATTTTTTGTTAAAGATATCAAGTGTGTTGCCTTCAAATGAATTATCAGCAGGCGACTCTGCTAAGAGAAAAATTTCCGGTTTCAAATTCTTCAATCTTTTTCTCATCTCCTGCCAAAAACTTTTATTACGTTCTTCAATTCCCCAGGCAACATCGCAGCGGTAACCGTCAATATCAAATTCTCTTACCCAGTATTCTGCAACATTATATAAGATAATCCTCAAGTTCAGGATTATTAACATTTAAATTCGGAAGGTCTGACCAATTATAATAATAACTAAAGTTTGATGAACCAGGTGTTCCAAACCATAAATAATAATTAGCAAAAGGCGAAGAACTTTTTAAAGCTGTTACATTTTGAAAAAATGGGTGTGCCGTCCAGGTATGATTTATTACTAGATCAAGTAGAACTTTTATTCCTTTTTGATGAGCTTTCTGGACAATCATTCTAAAATCATCTTCCGTTCCAAGAGCAGGATTAATTTTGTAATAATCTTTCACAGCATAACCGTTATAGTTCCCGTCAAAGATAGGAGTGAGCCAAATTGCATTTACGCCAAGATCGGCAAGATAATCTATCTTTTCTAAAACACCTTTTAATCCAAACTTGGTTTGGCCGTAGGAAGGCGTATAAATTTCATAAAGAACTAAACTGTCAATCCATTTTGAATGTTCAGTTAAACCTTCAATATGGACAGAATCTGAATTTGCGTTAATTACATATCCGGCGATATTATATTTTCCTCTTTCATCAGTAACTTTAACTTTAAAAATATATTCACCATTTACATTTGGTATATCAACTTGAATATTTTGTGAACTAGTGTTTCCTAATGATAATTGAACCGGGTTATTTGAATCTTGATACCAGGAATAACTTAAAGCGGATCCGGCAGGTGAAGTAGCGTCTGCAATTAAATTTATAGTTCTTCCGCTTTTAGAATTTGACAATTGTATAACCGGCTGGTCATCCGGATTATAAATTAAAGTTTGATTTAATGTCGTTGTACCAAGCGGAGAACTAACAGTAACCTTCACCAAATTTGAATCTTCTTTCAGGGTTACAGGGTATGCGAAATAATTATTTGTGTCTGGATTCGTGGTATAATCTACCCCATTTAAATTAATGACAACACTGTTTATAGGCTTGCTATAAATCTTACCATATACTACGATGTTTGGTTTTTTATAAATGATATTTTCGGTTAGTAAATCAAATTTCGGATCCGGTTCAACATTAATATTTATAGTTTTAGTGCTGTTTTTATTTTGAATTGTTATACCGGCCACAATTGTATTTGAACCTATTGATACTTCATTTTGAGCAAGCTGATAATCTAAAACTTTTTTTGTTGAATCATAATAACCAGTTAGTGAACTAACAAGGTTTCCATTTATTTTTAAAGAGATAATTGGCTTAATTGTATCAGCCGGATCGCTGTAAGCAAAAATAGCTTTTATGTGAGGAAGAATTGTTGGTGTATAACTGTTTGTATCTATGGGCAGCAAATAAGTGATCATCGGATCTGAAACAGTTATCTGAGAGTTTTGATAAACAGGGTCAACGATTATAGGATTATTAGGATCCCAAAACCAATTTCCATCCACAACAAATTTATACTGATAAACTCCGGGCGTTAAGTTTATTGTTATCGAATACTGGCTATCCCCTGCCTTTTTACTCATTATAAAACCAGGATTTGAAGTTGTCCAACTGTTAAATGAACCGGCTATCCTTACAGTACTAAAACTTTCTAACTGAGGAGTGTAATAAAATGTAACAGGAACTGATTGTGAAAATAACTTCGGGATAAAAAGAAAAAAAAGGACTAAAAAACTTTTCATGATATGATCAAATTGTTTGTCGTTTGTAAATATAAAAGGGCCACCTTATTCAGATGACCCTCGCAATAAATAAATTGTATTAAAGACGGTTTCTATAAAAACGACAATTATTGTCTTTAAATAATAGTATTACTTCAACAGTATCATCTTCTTTGTTTGAGCAAAGTCGCCTGCTTTAATTGAGAAGAAATAAACACCACTGCTCAATCTTGAAGCATCAAAGTTGTAAGTATAAGTGCCTGCTTGCATTTCTTTGTTGACAAGACTAGCAACCTGCTGGCCAAGAATGTTATAAACCTTCAATGTTACTATTCCTGGTTTTTGAATTGAGAAATCAATTTTAGTTGAAGGGTTAAACGGATTAGGATAGTTCTGAGATAAACTATATCTATTCGGTGTAATATTCTTATCTGTAACACCTACAACAAGAGATGTGTACGGATCTGTTTCCTGATCTGTTTTGGTTGCATTATTTGTCCAGGTATCAGTCGGCATAATCCACGGATTTACAGGGAAGTGGTTTGCTTTATCTTGTCCAACAAATCTAACTCTATAAGCAAAAGCATCAAAACCCTTAGGTTCAGATACCCAGCTTTTATCAGATCCTTTTTGCCATTCATATCGATATTCAAATGCATTGAAAGTTGGATCTTTTAATGTGATAGTTCCGCTCCAAATGCTATCATTCTCAGCAGTCATTTTCAGTATCTTCATATGTTCATCGGCTGGCCTATACCAGTCTTGAGTACGGGCAAATGCCGGTTCCTCTGAAAGCCAATAAAGTGTATCTTCTGCAGGGACAAAAGGAATTGCTTGTTTAACTCCATCCATTGCCGGCAGCATATTCACTGAAAATTTAACCTGCAAATTTGTTCCACTTGGCACAAACCAATCAGGATGAATATTATCATAATAATCACTTGTATCTTTGCTGGCATCACCATTGAAGAAGGTCATTCTATTACCGCCTCCCCAATGCGTAGGCCTTTCATAACCGTCTTTCCAAATTGTATCAATACCAACTGGATTTACAATTTTCACAACGTATTTATATGGCTTAGCGCCTAAAGGTTCATTTGAAAATGTATAAGTTATGAAATAAGAACTGTCGTTTACTATGTTCTGTGTTAAGAAAGCATTAGGATCGGTTGTAGTCCATCCATTAAAACCGCCGCTTAATAAAACACTATCCTTTGATGGATCATAGATTCCTGCTTTTATCATAACACTCATATCAAGAGTAAAATTAATGTCCCCGTTACCTGTTTGAACATTCGGATTTTGACCATTCCAGTAATCAAAAAATACTGAAGAATCTTTTTCTGGAACCATATATTGTCTATTTCCGTTATCAGTACTGAAATTATCTTCCCAAGATCCTGAAGCTGCATCACTTGCACTGTAAACAAATTTGAATTGAGATATATGTCCTGATGCTAAACTATCTACAATAACAGAATAAACAGAATCAGTTGCTCCTTTATCCATTAGCTTAGCTGAGGTTCCCCAATCTGTCATATCACCGGCAAGATAAACATTTGTTACACCTGGTGTAACTTTTCCTTGTTTTATAGGAGCAGACATATCAACTGTGAAGACAACATGATTCAATTTTCCCGTAACATTGTTAAAGAACTCGACAGGTAAGTCTACATCACTCGAACCGATCACCTGTTCTCTATTAGTGCTCGTAGTCGGCTGATTATCTTCCCACTGAACTCCACTGCTGTTAATAAAAATATATTTATAATGAATTGTACCGGCAGCCACACTACCAACAGTAGCAGAATATTTCAAACTGTCAGCACCAGTACCAGCTGTAAGAGTAGTTGCTGTGGTACTCCAACCATTAAAATCACCAGCAACCCTAACTGTATCTGTAGCAGGTTTAAATTTACCGTTGCTTGTCCATATAGACATATCCAGGTTAAATGTAACATTAACCTGGGCATTAGCGGTCAACCCTGCAAGTAAAAACACCCCGATAAGTAGCAGGTATTTTTTCATTTGAGTCTCCTTATATTATTGTTGATTAAAAATTTTCCATTTATAAAACAAAAATGGAAAGAATTAATTATTTAACTTTTAGAACTTTAAAATTACACCAAAACTTTGAACGTTCCCTAAAAGATCAAATTTCTGATAAGCGTAATCTATACCAATATCAATAAATCCAGCTCTTTTATATCTAACGCCAACGCCCAATGTTAAACCTTCCTGGCTGTCCTGCAAGAACAGCGATTTATAACCCCCTCTTAACGAAATCATATCATCAAAAAGTGCAAGTTCACCACCTACATTAACTGATTGATTATTATCGTTTGGAACTATTCCATCAATTGCAAGTGTGAATCTCTGATTTTCAAGAAAATTAAAATCACGAGAAACACCAATTTGCAGTCTCAAAGGCATGTCAAATTTATCGGTAGCAATGTTTGCATCCACAGAACTATTGCTTCCTGAACGTTGTGGATCCACGTTATAACGAATTAATAAATCGTTGCCGGTCATCTGCATTTTTGTACCGAAGTTTGTAATACTGCTGGCAAATCGTATCCCTGAAAAAGGCGTTTGAAATATTGTCCCAATATCAAATGCAACACCAGAGGCATTTGAATGATAAATATTTTCGGTAACCAGTTTTGCAGTAGCACCAACAGCAAAGTCCTCGGTAATGAATTTTGCAAAAGATAAACCAAAAGCATAACTGCCAGGCGAAAAAGTTTCTCCGGTTCCTTCGGGCTGATCTTCTGTGGTTACTTGCATATCACCATAATTTAAAGCTGTAACGCTTGCAGCAAAACTTCCAATATCACCGGCAGGCAAAACAACACCAAAAAAGTTTAACTTCAAATCCGCATACATGCTTGTATAAGTAAAAATAGCCTGGTATTGATCAGAATAAACTATACCGGCGGGATTCCAATATATTGCAGAAGGATCATTTGATACTGCACTAAAAGCGCCACCCATTGCATTAGCTCTTGGCCCAATCCCTATACTTAAAAATTTAGCTGCTGTTGTACCGGTCTTAGTTACTTTCTGAGCAAATAAGACCGCAGGTAAAAGTAATGCAGATAAAATTAAAACGGATAATATTTTCTTATTCCACACAATTCGCTCCTTAAATAAATTTCAATCTGTTAAAACAGACAGTTTATTTTATTACGGCAAATTTGCCAATTTTCTCTCCTATACCCGGGGCATCTACATGGAAAATATAAACGCCATATGATATAGATAAATTATCTTTAGAAAGCATATTCCATTCTTCAGTTCCATCATCAATTACAGATTCGTGTTGTAAAGTTTGTACAAGTTCACCATCAATGGTGAATATCTTGATTGTACATTTAGGAGGAAGATGAGTAAAATGGATTGACCTTGGGCCTCTGCCGCTTGAATATGGATTCTTAATTTCCCATTTTGCTGATCCCAAATATGGATTTGGAACAACTTTAATATCTTCAAGTTGATTCTTAGCTAAACCATTGTCTACATAAGGTATTTTAGATGTAAAGCTAAATACGTCTCCGGAAAGAAACGGTTTTTTAAGTTTAATATATGCTGTATCACCTGGCTGAGGAATTGTCTGAGTAGAATCTGGTGGCTGTGAAAGATTAAACTGCCAGGTTGCAACTGATGAATCTTTTGTGTTTGGTTCTAAGAAAACAACTATATCTTTCTTTAAACTTTTACCAACAATTTTAGCAGATAATTTCCCTTTCCCGCCGGTTGTATCTAACTCTAGAAAACCAAATTTCAAGTATTTGCTGGTAGTTGTATTTAGGACTCTAAAGTTAACAGGTTCAGAAAGAAATTTAATGCCGGCATAAGTAAAGTTAACGCTTGTATCCATCCCAACATTCCCAAAGAATACTTTATAATCATCAGGACGTAACTCACCGCTATAACCTCCTGGGGGCGGCGCAACAAACTTCACAAAATCAAAGGCGGGAACATTTGGATCATTCCATTTTGAAGAGCTGTCATCAATTTCTACACTTGGTTCATTTTTAAAATTAAGTCTAAAGCCATCAAGTATTGGTTGTTCATAAATACTTTTTAAATAAGGATTCTTATACACAAGCACATTGCTTGAAGTAGAATCAATTACAGTATAATTCTTAGTTGTTAATGTATCTGGCTTACCGGGTGTTAATATTAATGTATCCTGGAAAGTTATATAATAAACATGCTCATTTTTTATTGATCTGGGATCAACAAGGTCATAAGTGATTTTGCTAGTGGTTGCACCTTTAACTAATTGAACATTTCCAAGCGTTGCGTTAACATATCCGGCAGCAGGTGCTTCTGGAGTAATCCTTGCTACATTTGGACCTAAGACAACGGATCCATCTGATTTAAGATTTATCCTTATAGGGCTTTCTGCAGGTAATATACCACCGGATGGAAATCCCTTGCTGTAAGAAACAACTGCATAATAATAAGTATATCCATTCTTCACAGTGGAATCAACAAATGAATGCTCTAACCCGGAATCATCTCCTAAATAATAGTGTATTCCATCAATACCTAAAGAATCGTAGCCTGAAATTCCATCCTTTAAATCAAAGATTTTTAAAGGCGATAAAAACTGAGGAGTACCCTGTCCATTAGTAATATTTAGTGCATCTGTAAATGCAGGATCAGAAGATCTATAGATTCTATAGCCTTCAAAATGATGTCCATCTCCACCTACATTTGCTAGAAAAACATCATAGGATTGTTCAGGCGCACTATCCCAATAAAGTGTTACTTTATTATTACCGGGAATAGCTGTTAAAATCGGTGCCGGGGGAGCAATTGCAAACCTATAATTATTCTGATAAGTTTCTTGCGCTCTTTGTCTTTTCTTTAAAACCTCATTTCGCCTAATTGTACCACCGGGATCATTAACAGGGCCGTTAACCAGAATTACAGCCATAGAAAAAGGTTGTACATCTCCTGCTCTCATAGGAAATAAACTGGAAGAAACAAATAAATCGTATTCACCAGGCCTTACTTCAGCAGGATTAAAGTATTTACCGGGAATCATAAAATCGAACCACATTGTAGCATCACTGTTTATATTTAAACCGCCTGCCGCAACTCTTTGTGCATTTGTAATTCCTATTTGATCTGTTTCTTTAACATCGGTTAAATCAATATGCGGCTCACCAGGTTCGCCTGTTCCTACTCCAGATGTTGGTTTACCATCACCTTCTCCAACATCATTAGTTCCTGCAACTCCATCAAGTCCTACATCATCAGTCAGAGCATTCCAATCGCCATCATCATCTATTCCGTTAGTACGCGATTCATCAATCATTTCATCAATGCCATCATCCATACCTTCATCAATTGCTTTGTTTCCATCATTATCAATTCCATCAGCATACTTATCTCCCAGTTTATCCTGGGTTACCATATATAGTATTACACTAGTATTAGGAACTTTATATCTATAATATGGGGCGTCAGTTGAAGCTGCATCAATCATTGCTTGAGTAACTGTTGGGCTTCCAGCTTCTCCATTACCATCTTCGTCTATATAATCTTTAAATTTTTTGCCAAGATCTGTTTGAGATAATTCAACCAAATGTACTCTGCCATTTTGTATTGCATCGGTTTCAGGATTAATTGGCCATCGATGCCATTTATCTCCTGCCGCTAAATCTATCATTGCCTGCGTAACTACCGGACTCCCGTCTTCTCCATTGTTATTGTCGTCTAATCCATTTGCGAATGTAGTACCGGTTTGTGTACCGAATGGAACATGAGTTTCATTCTCATCAATTAAACCATTACCATTATCATCTATACCGTTATCAGGTATTTCTCCAGCTAACATATCTTCGGTAACTTTTGGTCCGCCTGATTCACCATCTCCATCATTGTCGATTCTATCGGTTGAATTTCCCGGAGTTTCCAAAAAAGTCAAAGCAACTGCGCCGACAGGATTTGAACCAAAATCCGGTGCTCTGTTATCTGCATCTCTTGACCAAAGGAATCTTCCTAAAATATCGAAGTCGGCTATATCATCTTGCGAATCACCATTACCGCCAACAAAGTCGGCAAACCATATTGTAACTCCCATTTTAGGAATATCTTTAGTTCCATCATTAACTAAAGTATAAAGAAGAAATACGTCATCTTGGATTAATAATTGGGACCATGCAAGTGTTCTTTGATCAACTATAATCCCCAAACCTTTTCTTGATAAGTCAGTTGTATCAGGATAATAGTCAACATATCTATCATATCGATCATCAGATGCTTTAGCAAACAATTCTTGATCAGCATTAAAAATATTTTTACCAAAGTATCCATTCCAACTGCCTTTCCATCCGGGATCGGTTACATCTTCTAACTTATCAGGCCATTCTGAAGGCCATGTTGTTGGATCAAGACTATTTGCAAGACTGTTGGAAGAAGGATTTGAATAGCCTGGAATTGGCTCTAAATTCCAACTCTTTCCTTCAGGCGAAGTCCTATAAGCAGGCACATCAATGATATGCTGAAGTTGGCCTTTACTATCCGTCACCTCTCCACCTAAAATTATGCCTGTTAATGCAAGATAAACTTGCCCGGTATTTTTGGGCCATTCATAAGGCGTTTGAACGTCAATTGGAAAATTTCCATTCTCTCTACCGGTGAATGCAAAATTAAAAACCGAAGTTCGCACTCTATTGCCTTCTAATTGAGTGTGAGTTCTGATACGAGGATCTCCTCGTTCTTTGCTTGGAACGTGATTGGGGATTGGATTACCATATTGACCAAAAATCAGACTATTACCTAATACTATTATAATAGTAAGTTGTAATAAAATATTTAAGTTTCGATTCATTAAATTCTTCCTCCGAAGTAATATACCAGCTTGCTTATCCTTGTTGTCACTAGGTTAAGCCGACTTTAAAAATTAAATTCAATACCAGTCTGAACTAATCTTGGTGCTCCGTAAAACCAAGGATACCGAATGTATTCAGCGACAGTATTTGGCCTTTGCGGATCTTCACTAACGTTTTGAACTGTTGTTGTAAAATCAGGTTCTCCTGTATCGCCCCAAACATTAACAATTGTTCTAGCATCGAACAAATTAAATACTTTCAAATAAACACTTAAATCTACACCCATTAAGTTGAAAGACTTATTAGCTTTTAAATCAACAGTAAACTGAGCAGGGCGATATCGGCTGTTGGGCTCAAAGCCAGAACTTAAACCACGATCCGAAGTATATTGTGTTATTGAAGGAGTATATGGCAGACCAGTACCATATCTGGCAAGTAAGCTTACTCCCCAGTCATCTCCGCCAACAAAAAAGTTAAGATTTAGATTGTGGCGCTGATCCCAATTTAGCGGACTTAAAAAGATTACAGGTGCTTGGTTGTTTAATGCAGCTCTAAACTCGTCATCAGGATTTGAATTACTGCCTTCAGCAACCTGATAGGTATAATTTAAATCAATAGAATAGTGATTTGAAAACCGTTTGCTAAAATTAATTGTTATTCCCCTCACGTTTGAATAATCTTTGTTAGTATAAACTGAGTATGTAACTCCATTCAAAGTTGAAGTTGGAACACCGGCTGTAATCCAATCTCTTATGTCTCTATAGAAACCAGTTGCATCAATTACGAATTCATCCATGAATTGTTGTCTAAAACCAATTTCATACATGATAGTTTTCTGTGCTTTTAGATCAGGGTTTCCAAAAGGTGTTGTTACACTTCCAGTTTCAGGAACTTTGTATTCCCCGCCGTTAAATAAATATTGAAAAGTAGGTATTTGTAAAAAGTGTCCATATGAGAAATGCACAACCCCATTTGCACTAATCGGATATGCAATACCAAAACGGGGACTTAATTGCGATTTTGCCGTTGCGTTCTTATAAAAATATGATTCGAGATATGACTTATTATCAACAATTGATTGGGGAGTCCATGTATTGTTAGGTAAAACTAATCCGCCATAATATGTAGGATCATGAAGCGGTAAGTTAATATTCGGATCAGAAGGGTCAATTAAAACTCTTCCTTTTGAATCAAAATAATCAAATCTTAATCCGATATTTATTATAACATTATTAAATTCAATTTTATCCTGTGTATAAACTGCAAATTCAATTGGTTTTGCCTGGTATTTATTTCTGTTAATAGAGTTAAGATCAGGTATCGACGGAACAAAAGGAACAACCGGCACTCCGTCAATTTGAAGAGGTTGTAAATAATAATCATCAAACTGTAAATTATGAGATTTGCCTTCAGCACCAAATTGAACCAAATGATGATCAGTAACCTGGCTTGAAAAATCTAACTTAGCAGTATAAGATTTTGTCTCTCTGAAAAATCTATGCAAATCGGTTCCCTTATCATGGAAAGCGTATCCAATGGTATTAAGTGAATCCGGATGCATATATCTTGGATCTGTAACACTTGGGTAAAGATACTGGTTAAAATCTTTAAAGAAATAATTTCCTCTTAATGTATAAAAAGTAGTAGGCGATAAAACATGGTTTATTGTTACTGTCCCATTATAACTTTTAGCATATTTAAATGGATTGCCGGAGGGTTCCCATTTAAAGGAATGGTCATAATCCTGGTAATTATCTTTTGAATATAAAAGCTCTGTATTAATTTTAACATTCGGAATTAATTGGTAAGCTAGGTTAGCCTGTCCCAACCATCTTTTACTCCAATTCATGGGGACAGCGCTGCCATCTGCTGGAGAACCATCTACGTTGAATTTATTTAAACCGTATAAATAACCGGCGTCATAAACATACCTTCCGTTAACAAAGAAAGTTATTTCATTATTTGTATATGGTATGGGCCCGCTTAAATTTCCTTGATAATTATAATTTGTTAATGGATCATAAACATTAATATCCGTAAAATAAGAAGTGAAATTGCTTACATAATCGCTGCTGTATAAATTAATTCCACCGTGATAATTCCTTCCACCCTCCTTTGTAACAGTATTAACTATACCTGACATTGCATTACCATACTCAGCATTGAAAGTACCACTGATTACTTGCAGTTCTTGAATACTGCTGTTATCAATATCGATACCGCGGCTGTTATCGTAAGGATCAGTAATTGAGATACCATTAACCTGGTAAGCTATTTCGGATGATCTGCCGCCTCTAATATGAAATCCGCCGTCAGCATCTTTAGAAACGCCGGCTTGTAATTGAAGAACATCATTAAATTCCTGAACGGGTAATTCTTTTATTTGCTGAGAGGAAACAGATGATTGACTTGAAGTTACATCTTTTTTAAGAATGTCTCTTTTACCTTCAACAACCACAGCTTCCAATTCTATAGTTGATTCACTTAAAGCAAAATCTTGCACCGTTGTTAAGTCTATCGAAATAGAAACATTTTCAACAATAACAGCTTGATAGCCAATAGACTGTGCTTTTACTGAATAATTGCCGGGAGGAATGTTAAGAATGGTGTATCTACCATCCAAGTCAGTAGCTGCGCCTAAATTGGTACCGATTAAAATTACATTAACAAACGGAAGAGGTTCCTTGGAATTTGAATCAATTATTTTTCCAGTAAGTTTTCCGGTTGTTCCTGCAAACATCAAAGCAGGCGCGGCAATAAATAAAAAAAGAATTAGTAAAAATTTTCTCATACTATCTCCCTAGCCCGGATAAATTTTAATTTACTCCGGCTAAATTGATTTTATAGCTTTTTAATATATCCTCATTAACTTTTATAGAAACTTTTTTTGATAAAGTATCTATATGTTTTTTCATATATGGAAAACCTTTTTCGTTCCTAACTGCATATAAGATTTGAGGTTTTACCATATCAAAACTAATCGGCAGGCCATCTTGTTTTTTAATTACTTTGAAGAATCCAAAATAATTTTCAATTTTAATCGGGCCGATAACTTTTCCCAATGGCGTATTCCAAAGTGTGTCTTTTAATTCACCAAATTTAGAAACAGGTGAAAGACCTAATTCACCTTTATTTTTTGCTGTCCATTTCCTTAATGAATATTTTTGAGCCAGTTCCCCAAAATCATCGCCAGACTCAATTTTTGCTTCTATGTTTTTAACACTTAATGAGTCGTCCAAAATGATTTCTTGTAAATTCATCTCGTCCTCATTTTTGAAATAGCTAATATTATCATTGTAATATTTAATCAGCTCTGAATCCGGTACATCTATTTTACTGATTACTTCATTTCTTTTATAATTCAAAAAAATGTTGTTTGCCAGTTTATTAAAAGTATCTTTAACATAAGAGACTGTATCATAACCTTTGTCTTGAGCAATGGATAATAACTTATCCTGCATTAGCAATCCTAAAACAGCTTCCTTAATTTTTTTTTCCGATGTCAATTCTTTCAAATTATATTGCGGAACTTCTTGAAGTTTTGCTTCAATTTTATTTAATGAGAATTTTTCACCGTTAAACAAAACCGCTTCGGGAATATTTTTCTTAGATGATTTAGTTGACTCAAGTGAAAAATCTTTTTGCTCAATATCATTTAAAATGTTTTTTACAGCGCTATCATTGAATTTAATTTGCTCATTGCCAAAAACTTTTTTTAGATAAGCGTTTTCGTATGGTATTTTTTTTGCAATTTTAACTGCACGTTCCAGCTTATTTTTTTTATTCAAAAATTCATTTTCAGTCATCAATGGATCTTCGATCTTATTTTCAACTTTTATAATGCTGTAACCTTGTGCTGTTTTAACCGGTTTAGATATTTCACCTACTTTCAATGAATATGCTGCATTTTCAAAATTAGGATCTGTTTGTCCCCATGAAATATAACCTAAATATCCACCATTATTCTGAAGGATTGAATCAGTAAAAACCTGCTTAGCAAGTTTATTAAAACTGACTCCCATCTTTAGAAGTTCATACAAATTATTTGCAGCTTCTTCCGTTGGGGCATATAAATGTCTTACCGCAAGTTTAATATTAGACCTTCTGAAAGCTTCCTTAACTTCTTCATCAGTGGCGCTTATTTTAGAATAAATTTCCTGATCTTTTAAATAGGCCAAAACAGTTTCATTTCTTGCCCACTTAATTTCTTTTTGATATTCAATATTATTTAAAATTTTAGAATTGTTATCAAAGTTGTGAAGAACAATTTCGTTTATCATATTATTCAAAATAGAAAATCTTAGCTGCATATTATCCTGAACCCCTGCATAAACTAAATAATCTTCGTATCTGTTAGTAAAATCATCTAAAGTAATTCTATACTTACCAACTTCAGCCAAAATTTTGGAGTTATCCGGCTTTGATTTGGGAAAAATCAATATTGATAAAAAAATTAAAATTAGAAATAAGAAACGGTCAACTTTCATTTAGGTTAGATTCCTAAAAGATTTATTATTATCAAAACTAATTAAGTTCGACATAAATTTTGAGGTAAGTAGTAAATCTATTTTATATTCAAGCCTATGTTAATTGAAAATTATTTTATGTCAAAAAATCAATTATTAGAATTACAATTTTTATTATTACCAAAACCTATATATTTAACCATCTTCTATCCACTACCTAAACGAAGGTATTTTGGTTAAAACCTCTCTTAAATGCAACATCCATACTACCTATTTAGAGGGGTTTATTTTTGTGAAACTTAACCTTATTTAAATATCTTAGCAACAGACTTTTTCCGAGCAAATAAATGCAGCTTTTTATAAATACTATTAAAATTGTTTCTTACGTTTTCTACGTTAAGTGAAAGTGAATCTGCAATTGCTTTGATGCTATTGCCTTCAATTAGTTTCTTTAAAATATCTTTTTCTTCAATTGAAAGTACCGCAGAATTGTCATCTCCATTAATTTGTTCTTTTCTGCTGGAACAATTCAATTACTTTTCTGGCAATATTTGAGCTCATGGGTGTGCCGCCTTGATAGCCTTCCTTAATTGCTTCTATCAGTTTTAAGTGGGAAGCTCTTTTAACAACATAGCCGGAAGCACCAGCACACAAAGCTTCAAATATTAATTCGTTTTCTTCGTAAATGGTTAATACTAAAATTGTTAAATCTGGAAGAAGTGTTTTTACTTGCTTGATTCCTTCAATACCATTCATGCCCGGTAATCCGATATCAATTAATAATACATCGGGATTCAACTTCTTAATACTATTTAACATGGTATCGCATTTGGAATATTCTGCGACACAACTATAGCCCTTTGTGGAATCTATTAATATCTTTAATCCTTCACGGATTGTTTCATTGTCTTCAACAACTACAATATTAATCATGATGGATAGTAACAAGTATTAAAATATGATTTCTCCTAATCAACATTTGAGATATTAAATTTGAAATGAAATCTATAGTTATTAAATAACTCTATCTACTACACGAATAGGGGTATTTTTTAAGAAAGGTGTGTTAATTTAAATTTTAGCTTACTCTATATGGGGTGATAATGAATTTATGTTCAAGTTTAAGACGGAAAGATGAGAACAATTTTTATACTTGAACTTGAACTTTCAAATCAGCCCTTCCTTAATTGCTTTGGCAACAGCTTCTGATTGAGAATGCACATGAAGTTTCTTGTATATGTTTCTGAAATGAAAACGGACTGTTTCAATACTAATAAATAGTGAATCAGCAATAGCTTTAAAATTATGACCTTCCACTAAGACCACTTAGGATTTCTTTTTCGCGCGGAGTTAATACGTAATCATTTTTATGAATGACTGATGATTTTGGATTTTGAAAAAACTCAATAACCTTTCTTGCAATTTGTGCACTCATTGGTGCTCCACCTTCATAAGCTTCCTTTATAGCATCAAGTAGTTTTGACGGCGGTGTTTTTTTAATTAAATAACCACTTGCACCTGCAACTAAGGCTTCAAATATTCTATCATTTTCTTCATATATTGTTAAAACTAAAATTGTAAGTTCAGGAAGAATTGCTCTAACTTTTTTTATACCTTCGATTCCCCCCATGCCGGGCATTCCCAAATCCATTAACATTACATTGGGGTCGAGTTTTTTAATATGCTTAAGCATTGATTCACAATCTTCATAAGCACCGACACATGCATATCCTTCGGTTCCGTCTATTAAGATTTTTAAACCATCGCGAATTGCTTCATTATCTTCGACAACAACTACATTTAACATACTGGAATACAACCTATTTAATTAATTAGCATTTTAAAATCTACAAAATATTTCCCTGGAAACGAACCTCAGTTCCTTCCCCTACTTTAGAATTTATTTGTAAAATTCCTCCTATTAACTTGGCTCTTTTTTTAATATTCTCAAGCCCATTTCCATTTTTACCAATATCGTCCATATAGAAACCTTTCCCATTATCATTCAAAGTCATCTCCAGCATCTTATTTTTAACAAAAGCATCAAGAGTAATCTCGGTGCATTCACTGTGAGTGATGCAATTATTAATTGCTTCTTTAAAAATTAAATAAAGATGTTGACGTCGTTCCATCGAAAGGGAAACTTTTTGAAGAGAAATTATATTTTCAGATCTAAAAGAAATATTTGTGTACGATGATAACTCGGAATAAGTATCTCTTAATCTTAAAATTAAATCATATAAAGTATCTCTTTTCGGATTTACAAGCCAAACAATATCGCTCATGCTGTCAACTAAGTTGCGTGAATTATTGCTAATTGAATTCAAGCTCTTTGTTATATCTTTATCTTCGGTTTTAATCTTCTTAGAAATTACTTCGCTCAATATTGAAATTTCAGTAAGACTTGAACCAATATTATCATGAAGATCGGCAGCAAGCTTTGTTCTAAACCGGCCCATTTCAATTAAATTTTTTATTCTGTAGTAAGAGATTAAAGTAATGATACCAATCACTGTTAAAACAGAAAGCACAATAAACCACCAGGTTCTCCATAATGGTGGAAGTATTTGAATTGAAATAGAAGCACCTTCCTCATTCCAGATACCATCATTGTTCGAACCTCTAACTTTAAAAACATATTTGCCCGGGTCCAAATTTGTATATGTAACAAATCGCCGGTTACCGGAATAAATCCAGTCTCTATCAAATCCTTCCATCATGTAAGCATAGCGGTTTTTATTAGGAGAAGTAAAATCAAGTGCAGCGAACTCAAATGAAAAAACATTTTGACTGTATGATAAAACTATTTCTTTAGTTGAAGCTATTGATTTTTTCAGAACCGAATTTTCTCTATTAATTTCTACAGGTTTATTAAATATTTGAAAATTAGTAATTACAATTGGCGGCACGTGAGTATTATTTCCCAATTCATCAGGAAAAAATGAATTGAAGCCGTTTGTCCCGCCAAAAAATAATTCGTCGTTCTTGCCTTTATATCCTGCGCCCCAGTAAAATTGATTGCTTTGAAGTCCGTCGTTAACATCAAAGTTTCTGCTGGCAATTGAATTAGGGTAAAACATAGAAAGTCCGTTATCAGTACTTATCCATAAATTTCCTTTATCATCACCAAGAATTCTATAAATAATGTTACTAGCCAGGCCATCTTTAATTGTATAGTTTTCAAATTTGGGAGCGTCTAAATCTTTTTGGTTATAAGGTAATTTATTTAATCCGCCTCCGTATGTTCCAAACCACAAATTACCCGATTGATCTTCGTACATTGAAATAACTCTATCATCGCTTAAACCATGCATATTGTATTTGTTGAATCTGTAGCTTTTAAATTTTACCGCCGCAGGATTTGTTAACGCATTCTTTCTCAAGTCATTGGAAATTTTATCCAATCCATCCCAGGTTCCTATCCAAAGATTGCCATCTTTATCTTCATGAATACACGATTGAACTTGATCGCCGCTTAAGCTTGTCGAATCATTTTGATTATGAATATATTTTATAAAGTTATCTTTTTTCCTATTATAAAGATTTAACCCTCCGCCGGTGCCAATCCAGAGATTATGGTCGCTGTCCTCATAAATACACTGAATAATATTATTGCTAATGTTTCCCTGGATGATCGGCAGATTACTGTTTTGAGTAAAGGTATAATTTTTAAATTTTAAATTTTCGCCGTAATTATTTGATAGAGTTCTATTCAATCCATTCCCCCAGGTTCCTACCCACAAATATCCATAGCTATCTTTTTGAACAGCAGAAACAGAATTATCACTTATAGAGTATCTATCATTATGATCATTTTTATAATGAATAAATTTGCTGCTGTTAACGTTTAATCGATCTAATCCTCCGCCCAAAGTTCCAACCCATAACGTACCGGAGTCATCTTGAAATATTGCCCTAACCGTATTATAACTTAAACTGTTTGGATTAAATGAATTATGTGTGTATAGCTTGAACTTAGCCCTTCTTTTATCAAATTTAAAAATTCCTTTCTCAGCAGTTCCTATCCAAATTATTCCCGTTCTATCTTCATATAGTGCAAGTACATTATTATTTTCAAGTCCATTATTATTTGTGGAAGAATTCACAAGTTCCAATTTGTTTTCTTCTCTATTTAATTTAAATAAACTTCCACCGGTTCCTATCCACAATAACCCGGATTTATCTTCAAGGATAGAATTAATTCTATTTATATTTGAATTTTTTGTATCAAAAGGATTAATAAAATAGCTGCTAAATTTATTTTTTTGAGCATTAAATTTTGTAAGTCCTCTTAATGTGCCTATCCATAAATATCCTTCCTTATCTTCATAAATTGACAGCACAACATTATTACTTAGACTATTAGAATTGTTTTGTTTATAAGAAAAATTTACAAAGTTATCATTCTTTTTATCATATCTATCTAAACCGCCATCACTGCCTATCCACAAATTACCTTTGGAATCTTTAAATAGGGACAAAACAACATTATTGCTTAAACTTTTCGGATTTTGAGGATCATTTAAATAACGGGTAAAAACTTTTTTGTTTATATCAAATTTATTTAATCCGCCGCCTTCAGTACCCACCCATAAATTTCCGTCCCCATCTTCGCATATAGCCCTGATATTATTATGACTAATACTATTCGGGTCTTTAATTTCGTTTTTATAATTTGTAAACGTCTCAGTGCTTTCATTAAACTTACAAAGGCCGCCGCTGTTAGTACCCACCCAAAGGTTACCTTTGCTATCTTCAAAAATTGTCCAGATAAAATTGTCGGAAATTGAATTAGAATCCTGGGGATTATATTTATAAACTGTGAAGTTATATCCATCATACTTATTTAATCCATCTTCAGTGGCAATCCAGATAAACCCTTTTTTGTCTTGAAGAATTGAATGAACGGTATTTTGATATAGCCCGTTTTCACTTAATAGGTGAACAAAATTTGCTTCATTGGTTTGAGCGATTTGATTCTTAAAAGGGAAAAATGATAGAAATAAAAAAACAAAGAGAAATACTTTTAAACCAATTAATTTTACTGATATAAAATTTTTAGATATTATTATACTACTACCTGAAATTACTTCAATTATTATATCTGAGGCTAAAGATGAATATTTAGATCATACAAAAAAGTTTCCTTATCCGTATGAATAAATAATATATCCCCTTGCCAGTCTAATGACCTAAAGGAATTCCTGGGAATCTGAACTGCCGCTTCAGCTTTTAATTTAAAACTTCGGCTTAAATTATAAACGTTATAAAAATTATTTTTTCTGGTTAGAACCAATATTTTATTATCTACTAAATTAAAGTCTTCCACTTTTTCACTATTTGCAAAAAAATATTCACTTACTTTATTCAAGTTATTATCAAGAACGTACATTGCACTTCCGTATTTAATATAAAAGTCGGTATTAAATTTAACTAACTTTTCGGCTGCAAGTTTTGTTTCTTTTATAATTTCCATCTTATTATTAATCACGGAAATATTAGGCTGAGCCACTGAATTGGTATACTTAATTCCTGATATAATAATTTCATTGTCGTTAAGTTTTAACAGAACCGGCGTTGAATAATCAACTCCCTTTTTAATAAACGATTTAGAATTAAGATTAATTTTATAAAGATTAACATTAGTTTGATTGCTGCTTGTGTTTATAGTTGATAAAGCACTCAAGATATAAATATCGTTCTCATTCATTTCGATGAATGATGAACGTTTATAATCAACTGTAATATTATTTTCGAGATAGATCTTATTTTTCCCATCTGCATAAAAAATATTTAGCTCAAAATTGACTGGATTAAAAGCAGAAACTATTCCATCATCATTTAAAGCAAATAGAGGACTAGATTGATTTGAAAAAGAATTTAGCTTTTGACGGTTCAAAACATTTCCCTCTTCATCAAACACAAAAAAAGAAATATTATAATTACCATTTTGTTGAGATGAATTAAGATTAGTAATTAAAAAGTAATTCTTATGGGGAGAGATTTTAAGAATCTTTTTGCCGTCAATTGTTTCAGAAAAAACATTTTGATTTGAATTATTAATTTCGATGTTGTCAGAAGAAAGCTTGATTTTTAAATTGTTAAACTGCTGGTAGTAAGCCGGAATTTCATCTATTTTTTTTAAGGTTAACTGCTGAGAGAAAATAGTGCAATTAACGCAAAAAAATAATATAAATATTAGAATTTTCGTCATAATCCTCTTGGTTAAAATACTCAATATTAAAAATGAAAATCAATAACATACAGCATAAATGAGGCAAAATTCACTTAAACGGTTAAATGAAATGTATCCGCCTGGACTTGATTCGGGGTCACTTATTTTTTGTGATTTTGCTGATAGCAGCCGGCTTAAAAGTATTATAAAATTTTTATTCTTATTTTTGTAAAAAAAGTTTTGATATGTGTTTAATTGTATTTGCTTTAAATCATCACCCTGATTATAAATTAATTTTTGCTGCTAACCGCGATGAGTTTTATAATCGCCCTTCAGCACCTGCAAATTTTTGGGATGACAACAAAGATCTTTTGGCAGGCAAAGATTTGAAAGAAGGCGGCACATGGATGGGAGTAACAAAGCAAGGGACATTCGCGGCAATAACAAACTATCGTGATTTACATAATTTAAAATTAAATGCTCCATCACGCGGGAACATCGTTAAAGATTTTTTAGTTAATGATAACAGCATTGAAAGCTTTTCCGAAAATTTAATTTCCACCGGCGATAATTATAACGGGTTTAATTTGCTCTATGGTAATGTTGACAAGCTTTTCTATTTTTCCAATTACAGCAATGCAATTCAAAAAATTGAAAGCGGCATTCATGGATTAAGTAACCATCTGCTTGATACACCCTGGTTTAAAGTGGTGAAAAGTAAAAATGAATTTGAAAAGACAATAAACAAAAACGATTTTTCAACTAGAAGATATTTTTGAAATTCTTTCTAACACCACATTATCTCCTGATGAGCAACTACCGGAAACAGGACTAGATTATGAAAGAGAAAAAATAATTTCATCAATATTTATTAAAACACAGGAATATGGCACAAGATGTTCAACGGTGATAACTGTTGATAAAAATAATTTTGTTAATTTTATAGAAAGAACTTTTGATAAGGCTTCAAACAATTATTCCGAGGCCGATTATAAATTCCAAATTGAATAAATAATAGGAATCAATTTTTACAAATTTAATCTACTCACAAATTCAAGAATGTTTTAATGAATTTATTCGACCAAACCACCCGCCCAAACGAACTTTTATTTTACCAAAAAAACGACAAGAACGATATACGGTTAGGAGAAATAATTAAAAGAGATGAGCAGGATTATGAAGATTCTGAAATTGTAATATTTGGGGTTCCTGAAGATGAAGGCGTCCAAAGGAACAAAGGAAGAAAAGGAGCGAAAGACGCGCCGGACAATATAAGAGCACAATTTTACAAATTAACTGCATCCGAAAATATTAACTCAAAAAAAATCTTTGATCTTGGGAATGTGAATGTTAAAAAATCACTCGAAGAAACTCATGGTATCACTGGAAGAAGTTGTTTTTCAATTAATATATGAAAATAAAAAAGTTATAATACTCGGCGGTGGGAATGATATTTCTTATCCCGGTTGCAAAGCACTCTCAAAATACAATAAAAATATCTTGGCTTTAAATATTAATAGCGATCTCGATGTGAAGACAGACGAACCAAGAAACAGCGGAACTTCATACCGTATGCTTTTAGATGAAGCAATTATTTTCGGAGAAAATTTTTATGAAGTTGGAGTAAAGAAATATTTCTCTTCACCTAAGCACGAGGAATTCCTAAAGAGAAACCAGGCAAATATTATTTTATTTGAAGAAGCGCAGGGACTTGGAATTTTAAGTCTATTAAAAAATATTTTATCTACCAATAAATCCGATGTAATCTTTTGGGGATTTGATATGGACTCAGTTAGAGAATCCGATGCGCCGGGAGTTAGTTCCCCCTGCCCAGTTGGTTTCACAGCAGAAGATGCTTTTAGTATTGCCGCTGCTGCAGGAAAAGAATCACGTACAAAAATATTTGAAATCTCTGAAGTGAATCCCGCTCATGACATTGATGGCAGAACTAGCCGGTTAGCTGCGATAATGATGTGGAAGTTTTTGGATTCACTATATGTTGTCTGAGAATATAATGACGTTAATTCTTTTTAAATCTTATTTAAGTAAAATCATCTTTCCAACTTTGCTAAAGTGCAAATTGGAATTTTGAGCTTGAGCTTCCATATGATAGAAATAAACTCCGTTCGAGAAATTCATCGCTTCAAAATTAAAAGTATAATTTCCAGCATTTTTATTTTCATTTACTAAGGTAGTTATCAGTTCTCCTAATATATCATAGACTTTAATTGTAACAAAACTATTTATTGGAATAGAATAATTTATTTTTGTACTTGGATTAAATGGATTAGGATAATTTTGTGATAGAAAAAATTTAGAAGGGGCTCCAATTTTAATTTCAATCTCTTTGGAATATTTATATTCGCCATTATAATCAATTTGTTTTAACCTATACTTATAAGTTCCCGAAGAAATATTGTTGTCAATAAAAGAATAAAAATTTGATTCAGTTGTAGTACCATTCCCTTCTACAAATCCTATATCCGTCCAATCTTTTTGCTCCATTCCAGAGAAGAGGTTTGATTCGTTTCTTTGAATTTCAAATCCTTTATTATTTATTTCTGTCGCCGTTGTCCATGTTAACTTAACTTCGTTTTCTTTTACTATGGCATTAAAAGTTAGAAATTCAACAGGGACAGGCACACCAGTTTTATCAAATACTCCTACACCACCTTGGGTGGCAATCCATACTTTACCGGATGCATCGATTGAAAGGTCGTTTATATCATCCCTCTCATAAGAAACATCTGGAAAACCGGAATTATTACTATTATAAAATGTCCATGTAGTGCCATCAAATTTAACAAGTCCAAGTGATAAGGTTAAATCTGGGGAATAACCTATTGATTTGGTCCCAAGAAAAATGTTATCTGATGGGTCAATAACCAAGCCTGAAATGTAATCACAGCTAAGAGGAGAATTATTTCTATCATAAACAATCCAGTTAGTCCCATCAAATTTTGCTACTCCTTTTTCTGTTCCTACCCAAACATTTCCTTTACTATCGATATCAAGTGAAGAGGCATCATTATTTGGCAATCCAGAATTAGCTGAAGTATAAAGTGTAAAAATACCATCAACATACTTTATTAAACCTTGCGGTGAGGCTATCCATATAGTGTTATTTAATCTTTTTATTTTATTTATATCGTAAACCGGAAATTCTGGGACGGGGCTCCAATTATTTCCGTCTTGTGTAATGAACAAATTATTGTCTCCATTTGCGCCCTGAAAATCAACCCAAAGGTTTTTTTCAATATCGTCAAACCACATATATAATATTGTATTATACTGAGTTAAAGGCACTGTAACAGGAGACCATGTGTCTGAGGAATAATGATATAAATGAGTGCCTCCCCCTATATCAAATAATGCAATAAACATATCTGACCCATTAAAGTATGAAATAGCTGCAACCCCACCTATATCAACCGGAGAATTAATTAAATTGTACTCTGTCCAAACATCACCAGATAATAATGCAAGATAACCGGGAGGTAATACTGATTCAGATAGAGGAACGCTTCCCCATGCATAGAACCATTTTCTATCATTCTTATCGATAAATAATTTAGTAACATACCCACGGCCAAGTCCTGAATTGCTCACATTTATAAACTCTGCATCTCCACTCAATTTAACTAATCCATAAGCGGAACCAAACCACTTAGTTCCATTTGTTTCAAACAACATTGAATAGAACCACGGATAGTTAGTTGCAGCGTTCAGAATTGTATCTCTTGAAACTTTCGTATCTGCTGAATCAACATTCCACATACCTGAAATGTAATATGAAAGATGCTCTGCGGTTCCGAACCATTTTACATTATGTTCGTCTATTCCAATACTAGTTATTATTCCAGAGAAAAAAGTCGCAATGCTATCGGTACCTCTAAGCCTAAATAATCCTGTTTTCGCTCCGACCCATGTATTTTTATTAATATCCTTTTCAATACAATTAATTATTCTATCGCCCACAAAACTTATATAAGAAAAATTATTGTTTTCTTCTTTATACAAGCCAGAATAAGTCCCTACCCATAGAACGCTGTCGTCTATTTTTAAGGTTCTAATATAATTTGAATTTAAAGATGAGTTTTCTTGATTATAAACCAGCCAATTTACCCCATCAAATTTAACTAACCCTGAATCAAATGTCCCAATCCATTTGTTCCCCACATTGTCTATAACTATATCTGTTAATCTATTTTCTGGCAGCCCTGAATTATTTTTATTATAAACAAACCAATCATCATCTTTAAACATTACTAATCCGTTATTAGTACATACCCATTTATAGCCTGAGCTATCTATCACAATTGAAGTTACAATATTGGACGGAAGGGTTGAATTGCCTTTATTAAAAAATTTTTGTTGACGTGTTGTTTTATTAAACTTAACCAGCCCCCCATCAGTAGCTAACCAAATATATTCTCCCTCTTCTTTTATAGAATGTACAGTTTCACTATTAGTATCATTTCTCCATTGAGGATTTTGGATTTGAGAAATGAGAATAGAAGAAAACAGTGTAAAAAATATAATTACTTTTTTCATGGCCCCTTTTGTAATTTATTTTACAATAATTATTATTTAAACTTATTACTATCTGAGATAAAACTCAAAAGTTTTTTGTTGTTCCCCAATTTTTATGTATTAAATTTTTTCATAAAAAAACCTAATGAAGATAATTGAATACTTTCAAACCACAGCCTCTATTTTTGCGGGTTTACTAATAGAATAAAGATAATCAGGCGCAATATCATATTCATTCGGCTAGCACAAGCCGCCAAGCATATCCAGCTCAAACTTTTGAATATACTCCTCATCCCTCATCTCTGGATAATCTGGCAGAGCTTTAGTTTGCAAATAACTTAAATCTGCTATTCTTAGTTCTTTATTTTCAAATTCTATTAAGATTTTATAATCGCCGAGATAAATAGCATTAATAGGATTAGTCATTTTTACTCCATGGCTTAATTTTTATAATTTTCTTTCCGCTAATTCTTCTTTCCCAATTTATATTCAACTCGTCCTTATGTTATTTAAGATTGAAAAATACTCGTATTATAATCAAAACAAAAAACTTTCCTTATAATAAAAAGAATTGTGTTAATTGATTATTTATGTTTATAATTCCCTTTGGTTATAAATCATGATTATAACTCTATTCGGTTATTAGTACGCTGCTCAGTTTTTCGATTGCTATATTGTGCTGCATATAAATTTTTAATTTCATATACTTAATTATAAGGAGTTATAAATGGACGCAAAAATATCTGACTTAACTGTTAATGAGCTTAAAAATCTAATCTCAAAAACAGTAAATGAAGCTATCGAGGATTACCTTGAAGATTTAAAAGCACTATCAAGCAAAGATTATGTTAATTCAATCCGGAAAGCAAGAGAAGATTACAAATCTGGAAACCATGAAGTTTTTAATGAAGTATTTTAACAAATAATTTTTTTAATAACTAAAATCATTCAATACCTTTCTTCTTCCCCTTTCTCATCTCACAAATATTTTCTTATTTTTTAATCAATAATATATTTTTAATCCTAATAATTTCCGGGGTATTGATGAAAATAATTGAATGCGTTCCAAACTTCAGTGAAGGAAGGAATGAAGCCACCTTTCAGAAAATGAAAGACTCATTAAAAAATATTTCAAACTGCAAGCTGCTTTCACTCGAACCTGATGCCGATTACAACCGTGTTGTAGTAACAATTGCCGGTGATGAAAACGGTATAATAGAAGGCGCTGTGGCACTAAGTAAAACAGCCGCAAATGAAATTGATATGAGAAATCAAAAAGGCGAGCATCCGCGGATGGGCGCAATTGATGTTGTTCCTTTTGTGCCTGTAAAAAATGTTACTATGGAAGAATGTGTTAAAATTTCGGAAGCTTATGCAGAAAGAATTTCAAAAGAATTAAATGTTCCTGTTTATCTTTATGAAAATGCTGCAAGAAAACCCGACAGGCAAAATCTTATCTATTATCCGTAAAGGAGAATACGAAGGCTTACAGGAAAAATTAAAAGATCCCAATTGGCAGCCGGATTTCGGGACAAATGAATTCAATGCAAAGTTAGGATCAATAGTTACAGGCGCCAGACTTTTTCTTATCGCTTATAACGTTAATATAAAATCTGATGATGTAAAATATGCAAAAGAGATTGGCGAAATTTTACGTGAATCAGGCAGAGCAAAGCGGGATGCCAATGGCAGCATAATTAAAGTAGACGGACAAACCGTTAAAGAGCCCGGGAGATTGAAGCAAGTCAAAGGAATGGGCGTGCTGCTTGAAAAATATAATATCACTCAGGTATCAATGAATCTCACAAACTATAATGTCACTCCAGTTCATGTTGCTTTTGAAGAAGTGAAAAAAGAAGCCCAACGATTAGGAGTTGAAGTTACCGGAAGTGAAGTTGTTGGTTTGATTCCTCTCGAAGCCATGCTTCAAGCGGGAAAATTTTATACACATAATAATAATTTGAACGAAAGCGAACTGGTTGATCTTGCAATTGAAAAACTTGGATTGAGTGATCTTCATCCTTTTAAAAAGGAAGAAAAGATTATTGATTACATGGTGTAAATAATTCAAAAGTCAAAAATCATGTAGTTAGGCATGGGTCAAAAATAAATAAAGAGTTTAAAATGGAATTATCAAAAACATTACAAAATTATTTAGACGAACTTTCTTCTAATGCACCAACTCCAGGCGGCGGGAATGTTGCTGCGTTATGCGGAGTTTTAGCTTCAAGTTTGGGAACTATGGTTTGCAATCTTACCATCGGCAAAAAGAAATATGTGGAAGTCGAAAAGGAAATGAGTGAAGTAAAAGTACAATTAGAATCATTGCAGAAAGAATTTGTTTCTCTTGCATCAAAAGACAATGAAGCATTCAATCAAGTGATGAATGCATTTAAGCTTCCTAAAGAAACAGACGAGCAAAAATCTTTGCGAAAAGAAGCGATTGAAAAAGCAACTTATCAAGCTGCCTTGGTTCCGGCAGAAGTTGTAAATAAATGCAGTGAACTTCTGCCTTATTTAGAAATTGTTGCAAACAAAGGAAATCAAAATTCATTATCAGATGCCGGCGTAGCAATATCATTAACTTCAACTGCATCGCAAGGAGCTTTTTTAAATGTTTTAATTAATTGCACTTCTTTATCTGATAAAGAAATGGCAAATGAATTATTAATAAAGTGTGAAAACATAAATGCAGATGTTAATAAAAAATCAAAATCAATGCTTGATGAAATAATTCAAAGGATTAAATCTTAATGAAAAAAATATATGCTTTAATTATTTTTCTAATTTTTGCAATTGCTGCAAATGGACAAACTGATAACCAAATTCCTAAAGAAACACCCGGTAAAAATCCGATTCCCGCCACCCCTGCAGAAAAAAGATTAGAAGCATATCAACAAAAATTAAAGCTCAATGAGAACTCACTTGTAAAAAATGTAAAGTTCACTTCAATCGGCCCAACCATAATGAGCGGAAGAGTTGACGATATTGATGTCTCCCCTTTCGACCCGACAATATTTTATGTTGCTTATGCATCCGGCGGATTATGGAAAACAATAAACAACGGACAATCATTTTCTCCGCTGTTTGATAATCAAGCATCAATGACTATTGGAGATATTGCAGTCGATTGGAAACATGGCGAAACTATCTGGGTTGGAACCGGTGAAAATAATTCAAGCCGATCATCTTATGCAGGCACTGGAATTTATAAAAGTATTGATACCGGGAAAACCTGGCAGAATACGGGCCTTGCAGAGACACAGCACATTGGAAGAATAATTATCAGTACCGATGACCCGAATACTATTTGGGTAGCTGCTCTCGGGCATCTTTATTCGCCAAATAAAGAAAGAGGAATTTACAAAACAACTGACGGCGGAAAAACCTGGAATCAAAAATTATTCGTGGATGACAACACAGGCGCAATTGATTTAATTATTGACCCTAAAAATTCAGACATTCTTTATGCTGCTTTTTGGTATCGAACAAGACGTGCATGGAACTTTGAAGAATCCGGAAGCACCTCAGGAATTTATAAATCAGAAGATGCAGGAGAAACCTGGAAATTAGTTACAACTAAAGACAGCGGCTTTCCTACAGGCGAAGGCGTGGGAAGAATTGGTTTGGCAATATCAAATCAAAATTCACAAGTAATTTATGCCGTGGTTGATAATCAATTTCATCGCAAGAAAGTTGAAAAAGAGAAAAAGGATTTAACAGAGCAGAAGCTTAAAGATATGAGCAAGGAAGATTTTCTTAAGCTCGATGAAGATTTAATAAATAATTATTTGGATGAAAAAGATTTCCCAGAAAAATACACCGCAAAGAATATAATTGAGCTGATCAAAGATGATAAAATCAAGCCGTCCGATTTAGCTGATTACTCAGAAGATGCAAATGAAAATTTATTTGATACTCCCGTTATAGGTGCTGAAGTATATAAATCAACTGACGGCGGAATAAGCTGGAATAAAACAAACAAAGATTACATCAATGATATGTTTTATACTTACGGCTATTACTTTTCCGAAATAAGGATTGATCCTCGTAATGATAACAAAATTTATTTATTAGGATTCACTGTTCTTCTTTCGGAAGACGGAGGACAAACTTTTAAATCAATCAGTGAAGATAATGTTCATGCCGATAATCATGCTTTGTGGATTAATCCAAATAGAAAAGGGCATATAATTTTAGGTAATGATGGCGGATTAAATATTTCTTTTGATGACGGCGCTCATTGGGTAAAAGCAAATACACCTGCAGTTGGACAGTTTTACAGCGTTGCTGTTGATATGGATAAACCGTTTAATGTTTATGGCGGACTTCAAGACAATGGTGTTTGGATGGGACCAAGTAATTATAAGTATAGCAGTGAGTGGCAGATGACCGGCGAGTATCCATTTAAAGATTTACTCGGCGGAGATGGAATGCAGGTAGCTGTTGACACCACAGACAACAACACTGTTTATGCTGGTTATCAGTTTGGCTATTACTATCGAATTAATAAAAAAGAAAATAAATATGATTTGATAAGACCTGCTACATGAACTTGGAACAAAACCATTCCGTTTTAACTGGCAAACACCGATTCATCTTTCAAATTTTAATCATGATATTTTTTATATAGGTTCAAATAAACTGCACCGTTCATTAAAAGATGGTGATAATTACGAAACAATTTCGCCTGATTTAACTCATGGCGGAATCAAGGGTGATGTACCCTATGGAACTTTAACTTCAATTGATGAATCACCTTTTAAGTTTGGATTAATTTATACAGGAAGCGATGACGGCTTAGTTCATATAACTAAAGACGGGGGCGTTTTATGGAAGGATATTTCGAATGGCTTGCCAAAAAATTTATGGGTAAGCAGAGTAAGTGCTTCATTGCATGATACTGCAACTGTTTATGTTTCGTTAAATGGATATCGATGGGATGATTTTAATTCTTATGTTTTTAAATCAACAAACTATGGTGATTCCTGGATAAAAATAGGAAATGATCTTCCCGCTGAACCTATTAATGTTGTAAAAGAAGATCCCGTTAATAAAAACATAATTTATGTCGGAACCGATAACGGGCTTTATGTTTCTATTAATGGCGGGGATACATTTATGGGAATGTTTAACAATCTTCCTTTTGTCCCGGTTCATGATCTGGTTGTTCATCCCAGAGATAAAAAATTAGTGGTCGGGACCCACGGCAGATCAATTTACATTGCTGATGTTCAATACCTGGAACAATTGGATAAAAATATTTTAGCAAATAATCTTTTTGTTTTTGATTTAGATAATATTACTTATAATGACAAATGGGGAATAAAAAGTTATGCATGGGCCAAGCCCGATGAACCAAATCTACAAATAGTCTATTATGCCAAGAATAATGGAATGACAAATATAAAAATTAAAACCAAAGATGATGATTTGTTGAATGAATTAACAGATACAACTGAACAAGGTTTAAATTATTTTAATTATAATTTATCAGTTGCAAAAAACAAAATTGATTTCTACAAAAATGAAGTAAATAAAAAACTTGATGAAAAGAAAAAAGATGAATTTAAAGAAACAGATAATAAAAAAGTTTACTTGCGTTCTGGGGGATATAAAATAGAAATTGAAATCAACGGCACAAAAGAGTCAAAGACTTTTGAAGTAAAGCCGCAAAAGAAAAAAGTTCGTGGAAGCGAAGAAAAATTTCCTTAAATTTAGTCATTATTCTTTGAGGATTATATGAATCTTTCACAAAATAAAATGTTTAATATTTTTCTCATGCTTATCTTCGGGGTGGTTACAATTTATTATGTAATTAGATTTTTTAATCAACCCCAAAATCAGCTTTTTAATTTTATTGCTGTTGTAATTGGCTTATTTGGTGTTTGGCTTAGCTTTAGAGATTATAAGAAAAGCCAAAAAGCAAATAGCCGGCCCGCCTCTGGCGAGGTCAAAAGTCAAAATGAGGATGAGTCTTTACCTTAGTGCATCTAAGAGCTCTTAGTGACTAAGTAGTGAAAATTTTTTCTTTTGTCACTTAGTCACAGAGGACACAAAGTCGCACTAAGAAAAAAGTAAAAATTAAATTTTCGTAAATCCTCTTTTAACCGCATTGTAAATCCATTTCTAAAATTTGTAAATTTACATCTCGTTACAATATCTTTTTATTAATCAGTAACACTTTTCTTTAATCAAAAATATTTTTCGTTGGGAGTCAAAATGAAATTAAATAAATACAGCAGCCGTTTAACAGAACATTCAGCTCAAGTCGGCTCACAAGCTATGCTTTATGGTTTGGGACTAACCGATAAAGACATGCACAAAGCTCAAGTCGGAATTGTAAGCATGGGATGGGAAGGCAACACATGCAACATGCATTTAAATGGGCTTGCGAAAGTTGTTAAAGAAGGTGTTAAAGAAGCCGATCTGATTGGATTTATATTTCATACTATCGGGGTAAGCGATGGAATTTCAATGGGCACCGAAGGGATGAAATATTCTCTTCCATCCAGAGATATTATTGCAGACTCAATCGAAACTGTAATGCGTGCACAATGGTATGATGCGTTAATAGCATTACCAGGCTGCGACAAAAACATGCCGGGTTCAATAATGGCAATGGCAAGAATTAATCGTCCCAGCATAATGGTTTACGGCGGAACAATTAAAGCGGGATTCTGCGACAACAAAAAATTAGATATTGTATCTGCATTTGAAGCATATGGACAATATCTTTCTGAGGAAATTGATGAAGCTGAAATGCAGAAAGTTCTGCATCATGCTTGTCCCGGCGCAGGCGCATGTGGCGGAATGTATACAGCAAACACAATGGCAACAGCAATTGAAACTCTTGGAATGAGTTTGCCTTTCAGTTCTTCAACTCCGGCAAATGATAATGAAAAATTGGATGAATCTAAAAATGCAGGAAAAGCTATTCTTCAATTATTAGAAAAAGATATAAAGCCCTTAGACATAATGACAAAGACAGCATTTGAAAATGCAATTTCAATTGTAATCGCACTAGGCGGATCAACAAACGCAGTTCTTCATTTGATCGCAATGGCAAAGGCAGCTAAGGTTCCATTGACAATTGACGACTTCCAAAAAATTTCTGACAAAACTCCTTACCTTGCAGATTTAAAACCAAGTGGTAAATATGTTATGGAAGATTTGCACGCAGTTGGCGGAGTACCGGCTGTTCAAAAACTTTTATTGAAAGAAGGATTTTTAAATGGCAACTGCTTAACTGTAACAGGGAAATCTTTAGGTGAGAATATTGAGAAAGTTAGTGACTTATCTAAAGGACAAACAATTGTTGCAGCAATAAATAATCCCATAAAAAAAACCGGGCATTTAAGAATTTTATACGGCAACCTTGCTGAAGAAGGTGCCGTTGCAAAGATTACAGGCAAGGAAGGGTTAGTCTTCAGCGGTCCGGCAAAAGTTTATGACTCGGAAGAAGAATCGCTAGAAGGAATAGAAACAGGAAAAGTTGTTGACGGCGACGTAGTTGTAATTAGATATGAAGGGCCTAAAGGTGGACCCGGTATGCGTGAAATGCTTTCCATTACTTCAGCAATTATGGGCAAAGGATTAGGCAAAACAGTTGCTTTGATAACTGACGGAAGATTCTCTGGCGGAACTCACGGTTTTGTTGTTGGACACATAACTCCCGAAGCACAAATGGGGGGCAATTTAGCATTTGTTAAAGATGGAGATGTAATTACAATCGATGCTGAAAAAAATATAATGAATGTTGAAGCTTCAAAAGAAGAATTGGAAAGCAGAAGAAAAAATTGGAAGCAGCCTGACTATAAAGTTAAAAGCGGTAGTCTTTACAAATATGTCAAAAGTGTTTCGTCTGCATCAGAAGGCTGCGTAACAGATGAATAACCGTGTAAATTAAATATTTGTTAAGATTTGTAATGCCTCAATATTTAGCTTTTATTTTAGATTAAATAATTTAATTTAAGCTGTAACAATTTTGAGCTGCTATGTTTCATCATAAAAAATTTGTAAAAATATTTTCTCTTGTAATTTTTTTCCTAATCCCTTTATACGGAACGGCAGCAAATGTTGATTCGCTGCTCCACCAAGGTAATGAATTTTATAAAAAATTTGATAACTTAAAAGCACTTGAAAAATATAAGCAAGCTTATGCACTTGACTCAACCAGCTTTGAAACCATTTCCAAATTAACCAGGGTTTACAATGATATTAGTGGTGAATACAAAGAACAGCGAAAAGATTCTATATCATCCATATATGTAAAGCTTGGGGTAAAGTATGCAGAGATTTTTCACAAAATGTTTCCCGACAGCGCATTAACCTACACATACCTTTCCTGGGCATATGGCGGCCTAGCAAAGCTTGTTGGAAGCAAAGAAAAAATTAAGTTAGCAAAAAGAATAGAAGAGTATGCGAAAAAATCAATTCAGATTAATCCAAATGATTTCATGCCTTATTTAATTTTAGGGGTATATTACCGTGAGATTGCCAACTTAAGCTGGTTTGAAAGATTTCTTGCTAATACTTTTTACGGTGATGTGCCAGAAGGTTCTTTCGAAGATTCCGAAAAAATGTTGAAGAAAGCATTAACATTTGATCCGAAAATAATAATTGCTAATTATGAACTTGCCAATACATATCTTCAGGAAGATAAAGAGCAAAATGCTTTAGAATTGTATAATGGCCTGCTAAAAATCCCCGACCACAATTTCAGAGATAAATATATAAAAGCTAAAACAAAAAGAAGGATAGAAAAACTTAAAAGTTAAAAATACTTACTTAGATTATTGAATGTTACTAAATTAGAATCAACACTTTATAAAATATATTTCATATTCAATATCCCTTTTTCCTATATTCAGTCATACCGCCTAAAACATTTTCTACATCAAAACCATTTTTTAAAAGAATTTTTGTTCCTTTTAAAGAACGAGAACCTGTTCTACAAATTACAGCAATCTCATTTTTTTTGTACTTATTTAATTCACTTATTCTTTTCTCAAGATCCTGAACAGGAATATTAATTGAACCGTCAATTTTACCAAGTGAACCAACTAATTCTTGCGGCGTTCTTACATCAAGCACAACAAGATTAGAATCACTTTTTATTTTTTGCGATAACTGATCGACTGTTATTGATTTAGTTGAATCCTGTGCACAAGCTGTAAAACCAAGCATTAGGACAAAAATAAGTCCATAAATTATTTTAAGTCTTTGCATAATAAATTCCTTTATTGGGGAGATTAATTTAATCCGCAGAGACCAGAAGCGCAACCACCCGATGATGGGACATCACAATTACCGCTTGCACAGTTGCTTGATGAATAACTCGATGAGCCGTCAATTGAAGCGCTGAATGTTGATAATAATTTTTTGCTTTTAGTTGAATTGCATTTTGGGCAGGTTACTTCTTCCTGATTTACAGATGATTTATGAAGTACATCATATTTGCTTCCGCAATTTTCGCAGCGGTATTCGAATATCGGCATGATCTTCCTTTTATATTTTTTTTAATTATTTGAAACTGTAATATTTGGAGTTAAAATTATTTTAGATTTCATTGAATTGGAAATCAAACAGGCTTTTTCCGATTTCTCAATTAATCGCAAAGCTTTTTCTTTATCTTTTTCTTCCTTGATTACGATAGAAGGCTTTAGCTCTATTTCAGAAATCATAAATTTTCCATCGACTTTTTCAAGTTTGCCGGTTCCTTCACATTCAAATGATTTAAAATCAAATTTAGAGTTCTCAGCAATCGCCAAAAATGTTGTCATCAAACAGATGTTTGCAGAAGAAACGTAAAGATGTTCCGGCGACCAGATACCTGCCACACCGCCGGTAAATTCAGGAGGAGTAGCAACAGTAATTTTAGGAAAAGTCGACTCCGTAAGCTCACCAATTCTTCCTTCTTTCCATTCAACTTTTGTATTATAATAATGAGTAGTTTCCATAAAAAAATATCCTTATTTCATTTTCGATAAGATGAGTTGAATTAAATATGGATTCAAATAAAACTAATAATTATTAACAAATTGAGCCCCGGCAGGATATAAAATCGAAGTAAAATTTATTCTTTTTCTTTTAACCCCAGAAAATCAATTAGTCTGTCATGAGCCTTCTGGGGAAGTTCGATATTATAATTCCTATAGCAGTCAATTGTGAATTCCACAGTTTTAAAATAATTCTGACATTCAGGGCAGCCGTCTAAATGGCTTTTTATCTCCACACATTTTTCAGAATTAAGATCTTCGCCCAGGCTTTCACAAATGTGGCTCATAACTTCTTTGCAGGTAACTTTTTTTTCACTCATGATTTTAACGCCTTACTTATTTCATTTCTCAAAAATGCTCTCGCCCTATGCAAGCGCGACTTTACCGCCGGCACAGAGAGATCGGTTATTTTCCCTGTTTCTTCAGTCGATAAACCTTCCACATCTCTTAAAAGAAAAACTACCCTGTATTCAGTAGAAAGCTTTTGTATTGCTTCGTCCAAAATTTTTTTTAATTCTTCATTTTCAATCGCTAAATTCGGTAAAGTCTTTAAATCGGATAAATAAGCATCTTCAAATACATCATCGTCGTCAATCGAAATTGAAGGGTGCCTTTTTCTTCCTTAACTGCATTAGAGCAATGATTAGTAACTATTCGGTACAGCCAGGTTGAAAGCTTTGACTTTCCGTCAAACTGATTTAATGATTTTATCATGCTTAAAAAAGTTTCCTGCATGGAGTTTTCAGCTCTATCAGGATCTCTACAAACTTTAAAGGCAAAATTGTACACCGTTTTTTCGTATCTTTTTACCAGTTCAGATAATGCTTTTCTATCGCCGGATTTTGCTTCTTGTATAAGAACTTCTTCTTCTGTCATCAGATGCAATTTTCTTTTTTTAGATTCATTATAATTATTAGATAAATAATATATTTTTAATTATGCCTAATCTTACAACTCTAAGCTTCTCCACAAGTACCAGCTCGCAATTGAGTTATAAGGCGCCCAATTATTCTTTTTAGATATCAAATAAATTTTTTTTTCGTCCGGTAATTTACGAAGATTATATATAATCCTTATAGCCTTTTTTAATCCCAAATCACCGGTAGGCAATACATTTAGCCTTCCCAAAGTAAATATCAAAAACATGTGAACAGACCAAACACCAATTCCTTTCACTTTTGTGTATTCTGAAATAATTTCTTCTTCAGCCATTTTATTAAGATTTCTAAAATGAATTTCTCTATTTATAATCTTTTCCGATAAATCTTTTACATATCTAATTTTTGCGTAGGACATACCAAGTGCTCTCAGGATTTCCGAATCAGCATTTAATATTTTTTCAGGTGTTGGTTTATTTTCGAAATAATTCATAAATCTACTTTCAATAACATTAGCGACCTGAACAGATAATTGCTGTCCGATTATGCTTCGCAAAAATGACAGATAATGATCTTTTCTTTGCTTAATTTTACATTCACCAACTTTATCGATAATAGCCGCCAGCTTTTTATCGTTATTATAAATATGTGAAATGCCGTTTTCTATTTCTAAAGAATTCATTATAATTAAAGAGTTAATTAAACAATATCTTAAAATAAAATAAAAATATGGCTCAATACAAAAACCTATCAGCAGTTTTTGAAAATAAGCTGTTTACCGGACTGGAAGAAAAGCAGATAAACCTTAAAGTAAGTTCAAAAGAACTTTTAGAATTTAAAGAAGGCGATATCATTTTTATGAGCAGCGATAAAAGTGAGTTTCTTTATCTCATTCTTGAAGGTGAAGCAAAAATCAAGCTGCCTGGTGCGCGGCGGCTACCGCAAATTGATATAAAAGGTAAAGGTGATTTCTTCGGTGAAAAAGAATTAATCGAAAAAACAGATAGAAAATCTTCTGCAATTGCTAATAAGGATACTGTTTTATTTCCCATATCTTACGAAAAGCTGCTTGATCTTGTTAAGAGTAATAAAAAAATAAAAATCAATTTGTACAAATTTAGCAAGCTTGAAGAACCAGAAGATTTGAAGGAAGAAGAAAAAACACTACATGAAATAGAAAAAACTGAAGTTGTTAACAATGTAGAAATTGAAGAGCCACCTAAAAAAGAAGAAGAAGCGAATATTCAATATTCTCACCCTGACCAAATAAATAATGACAAAAATATTCTAACTGAAGAGAAGTCTAACAACCTTGAAGATGAACAGAATGTATTTGAAAAAAATCCTTTCACAGATTTTAATTTAGCAGATGAAGATGTTAAGTTAAATGAAATTCAAAGTTCCGGGTTAGCAAATGAAGAACAGCAAATAGAGTCCTTTCACAATGATAAATTAGAAAATAAACATGCTGCAAAAAAAGAAGATCTCGAAAATAAATTTTATAATAAATATTTCGGGAAATTCACTGAAGCATTTGACAATGAAAAAATAGACAATAAAAAACTCTCTGAAATTTTGCAAGCACTTCAAAGAATAAATTCCAGACTGAATATTGATGAGGTTATTTTTTCTATTACTGAAACTGTAAAAAGCATAACTTCTTCTGATGAGTGTTTAGTCTTTATTGTCAATAGTGATAAATATGAAATAACAGCAAAATATAAAACTGAAATTGAAGTAAAAGAATTCAAGTTTAAAATAAATGAAAATCTTGCAGGCTCTGCTGTTGAAAATTATCAAATTATAAATATTAAAAATGTTAATGAAGATAAAAGATACTCAGTTGAAAGAGAAAATCTAACCAGCATTGACGCAAGAAGCGTATTGTATTTTCCTATTACCAGCGAAGATGGAAAAGTTGTAGCAGTTATTCAATTATTAAGCACAGAATTTAGTAAGTATTCCGAGGTGGAAGAGAGCATTCTATCCATAATTTCCATACATGCTGCACAGGCAATTCAAAATGCAATGAATTTTGAATCAACTATATATGAAGATAGAATGAATACATTATCTAAAGTTGTTTCATTTCTATCAAATGACATTTACCAGCCAATCCATGCTATCAATAATTACATTGAGAAAGTTGATAGTAATGGGCACTCAAATAAGCTAAAGCCATTGTTTGATTTAATTAAAGAACGGACCAATTCAATTAACAATTTTTCGGAAGCTCTTATTCATTATGCTTCTGAAAAATATCACATGAAAGGATATGAACTTCAATTCAGCAACGTGATAAATAAAATCTTGGAAGATGTTTCAGAATATGTAGAATCCAGGAATTCTAAGCTGTACAAAAAAATAAATACTGATGCAATGGTGAATATAAATCCAAATGCATTTCATCAAGCAGCATACCAGATTATTAAAAATGCCTGTGATTCAATGCCGGATGGCGGAAATGTTTACGTTGCGGTGGATAAAGAAGACGAACAAATCGTTGTTGAGATTAAAGATTTAGGACTAGGAGTTCCAGAAAGCATTAAGCAGGAAATATTTGAACCATTTATGACTCAGGGAAAAGAAAACGGCGTTGGCTTAGGTTTGGCTGTTGCAAAAAAGATTATTGATGATCACAAAGGGAAAATTACAGTTGATAGTGATTTAGGTGAAGGAAGCAGGGTTAAAATATTTTTGCCCATTGTTGAAAATATAGAATAAATTTTTTCTTTATATTTAATTCATACCATTGATTTGAATCCGAATAATCAGCCGGTTAAAAAACAGGCCAGCAGCCTTATAACAATTCTCGGACCTACGGCAACCGGAAAAACAAAATTAGCAGCAAAACTTGCAAATAATTTTAAGGGAGAAATTATTTCCGCAGATTCGCGCCAGGTTTATAAAAAAATGGATATTGGAACAGGCAAGGATTTGAAGGACTATATTGTTGATGGAACTGCAATTCCCCATCATTTGATTGATATAGTAGATCCTAAAAAAGAATTCAATTTATTTGATTTTATTAAGCAGTTTAATATGGTCTTTGCTGATATTTCGCAACGAAATAAAATCCCTTTCCTTGTTGGAGGAACAGGATTGTATTTAAGTGCTGTGCTTCAAAAATATGATCTGAAAAAAGCAGACTTTACTGAAACAAATAAATTTAGAAATTATAATTTAGATGAACTGAAAAGCCTTCTAATTAATTTGAACCCAAAGCTTCATAATACAACTGATTTAATAGATAGAGATAGAATTACAAAGGCTATTATAATTGAACAAACCAACGTTAAAAATACTTTAGCTGCTAAATCAGTAAACTCTTTTAATATTGGGGTAAGATTGGAAAGAGAACAAATAAAAAAAAGAATCACGGAAAGATTAAAATTAAGATTATCAGAAGGGATGATTGAAGAAGTTCAAAATTTGATTAAAGATGGAATTACAGTCGAAAGATTAAAATTGTTTGGGCTTGAATATAAATTTATAGCAATGTACCTGAATAATGAATTAAGTTACAATGATATGTTTCAAAAGTTGAATAGTGCAATTCACAATTTTGCAAAAAGACAAATGACCTGGTTCAGAAAAATGGAAAAAGAAGGGTTAAAAATTAATTGGATTGATGGACCAAATTATGAACAAGCTAAAATATTAATTGAAGAGAATTTTAATTTTAAATGAATGAATTACCTGTTATTGTAAATAAATATTTAAATAAATATTCTTATTCAAAATGGAAACTTGAATGGAATACGAATAATAATATTATTCATGCTGTTGTTATCCCGGCCATTTGTGAATTTAATAATATAAAAGATGTATTAAACTCACTTTTGCAAAATGATGATAAATATTTTAGTTCAACTTTGATAATATTTGTTGTTAATAATTCAAAAAACTCCCCCAATGAAGTAAAAATTGACAATGCTCAATCCATTTCATTTCTTAATAATTACATAGCTAATTCAAAGATTAAGGGCCTTCAAATTGGATTTATAGATGCATCAACAGAAGGAAATGAACTATCAGATAAAGAAGCTGGTGTTGGCTTAGCGCGTAAAATAGGGATGGATTTAGCTTTACAGATTTTTAATTATAACAGCGATTCTAAAAAAATAATTACCTGTCTTGATGCTGACTGCAAAGTTGAAGCAAATTACATAACCGAAATAATAGAAAATTTTAATAAAAAAAAATATTCAGTTGGAGTTGTAAATTTTGCCCATGGTGTATCTGAAAATAATGACAACACAAATGCCATAATATGTTATGAAATATTTTTACATTATTATGTTTTAGGATTGCAATTTGCCGGATCTTCATATGCCTTTCATTCCATTGGATCAACTATGTGCTGTGATTCTGAAAGCTACATCAAGACCGAAGGGATGAACAAGAAAAAAGCGGCAGAAGATTTTTATTTTTTAGAAAAGCTCGCAAAAAATTTTCCAATTAACAAAATAAAATCTACAACTGTTTATCCATCATCGCGTGCATCCTGGCGTGTTCCATTTGGAACGGGCCAAAGTGTGAATAGATTTATTAATAAAATACGGAATGAATATTTGCTTTATAATCCCGTAAGCTTTACTATCCTAAAAAAATGGTTGGAAATTTTTCATTCAAATGAAACTAAAAATGTAGATGAGTATCTTTCAGAAGCCAAAAATGTAAATAATTATCTTTATAATTTCTTAATTTCTCAAAATTTCAAAAACAATTTTGAGAAAATCAGAAAGAATTCTGCGTCAAATGACCAGCTTCAAAAACAAAAGATAATCTGGTTTGATGGTTTTAAAACTTTAAAATTAATTCACTATTTAAGAGATAATGGTTTGCCACTCACTAATATGTTTGAAGCACTTGACAAAATGCTCATTAATTTTGATCAAAAAGTGATTTATGAAAAAAAAGATTCCGGAATTCCCGATTTGGAAACTCAAAAAGAATATTTAGATATACTTAGAAAGCTTACTTAAAAATTATTATGATTAAAAAAACCTCTCAGGATGAAATCCAAAATTATTTAACTGATGCTGCAAATGTAAAAGGCAGCTGCGAAGCTGTTTATATTCCTGAAACAGTTGAAGAAATTTCAGAATTATTATCAACCGCAAACAAAGAGAAAACACCGGTTACAATTTCTGGCAACGGCACCGGTCTTACAGGAGGAAGAGTTCCGCAGGGCGGCATTGTAATCTCAACTGAAAAGCTTAACAAAATTATTGAAATAAATGACAAAGAAGATTACGCTGTGGTAGAACCAGGAGTTATATTATCAGAACTTCAAACGGGAGTTAGAAAACATAATTTACTTTATCCTCCTGATCCAACCGAAAGAAATTGTTTTATTGGAGCCACAATAGCAACTAACGCAAGTGGTGAAAAGACTTTTAAATATGGTCCCACAAGAAATTTTGTTTTGGGGCTAGAAGTGATTCTATCTTCAGGCGAAAAATTAAATTTAGTTAGAGGAAAAAATATTGCCAACAAATATTCGATAATTCTAAAGACTGAAAACAACAGCATATATGAATTGAATATCCCGGATTATGTTATGCCCGGGACAAAAAACACTACAGGATATTTCGCCAAAGAAAATATGGACGCAATTGATTTGTTTATTGGCTCAGAAGGTACATTGGGTGTTATAACAAAAGCAAAACTAAAGCTTGTTCCCTTGCCTGAAAAAGTAATTTCCTGCGTAGTTTTCTTTGATGATGAAACGAATGCATTAAGCTTTATTGAAAAAGCACGCTACTTAACCTACGCTGCGAGAGTAAATAATTTTCCAAATGTGGTTGACGCACTTGCTTTAGAATTTCTTGATGAAAATTCTCTGCAATTTTTAATGGATGATAATTCAAACATTCCCCCAAATTCTAAAGCTGCTGTTTGGTTTGAGCAGGAAGTTACAAATGATAATGAAGATATTCTTCTTGAAGAATGGACTGAATTAATTTCAAAGTATAAGGGCGATGAAGAAAGTGTTTGGTTTGCTTTTTCAGAATTGGATAATAAAAAAATTCAAGAGTTCCGACATTCACTTGGTTCAAAAGTGAATGAATACATTTCAAAAAATAATTTAAGAAAACTCGGGACCGATGCCGCAGTTCCCAATAATCATTTTCTTGAGTTTTATAATTTTGCTAAAGACACTGTAAAAAAAGCTAATCTTAATTTTATAGTATTTGGTCATGCCGGGAATTCACATGTTCATTTAAATATGCTGCCAAAAAACGAAAATGAATTTTTAAAAGGCAAAGAAGTTTACAGACAAATTTGCACAAAAGCTGTTCAACTTGAAGGAACTGTCTCTGCTGAACATGGAATCGGAAAAATTAAGCGCGATTATTTGATCGATATGTATGGAATCGAAAACATAAAAAAAATGGCTGCAATAAAAAAAGTACTTGATCCGAATTGGATTTTAGGAAGGGGAAATATTTTTAGTGAAGATTTAGCTTAACTTTTTAATTCCTTTCTTAATAATTTATAATCAGGGCAATAAGTCTCCACTAGCTTCCAAAATTTTTTGGAATGATTCATTTCCCTGGTGTGGCAAAGTTCATGAATTATGACATAATCAATAACTTCTTTTCTAAATCTTAAAAGCTTAAAATTAAAAGACAACTTTTCGCTTGAAGTGCAGCTTCCCCACCGGGTTTTTTGTCCGCGAATTCCAATTTTACAAATTCTAAATTCATACTTTTTTGCAAAATAATTTGTTCTTTCAATTAAATATTTTTTAGCATGTCTTTTCAGGAAGGCAAGATAAATTTCCATTAAGGTATAATCTGAATCGCTCGGAAGTTTTACTTGAAAACTTTGTTCTCATATTTTATTTGAGGTCGTTTAACAAACAAATCATAGCTTTGCTGTATCTCTGATTTCTTCTCCGAAATAAAAAAAACTTTTCACTTCTTTTTATTTTACCTGCATATTTTTTAATCCAATCTATTTTATCAATTAAGAAATTCTCGCCTATCTTTTAATGAATATCTTTTCGGAATTACTAGTTCAAGGCTGTTTGAATGATTTATTCTTAATTGCAGGTATTTTGCTTTTTTACTAAATCTAATTTGGTATGGAATTGATTGCTGATTAATGAGAATAGAATTAGATGAATTATTTTTAATGCGTTTCAAATTTATCTTTTTATTTTTTTAATCTTAACAACCTTTTCAATTTCTTTTCCCTTGGGATAAAGCATTTTTAATTGCATATACTGAATTGCATCCAAAACCTCCAATTTTTCTTTACCCGATAGATTACGCCAATATTCTTCTTCCGCTTTTTCCGCTTCTTCAAAACTTTTGAATATTTTAATCGTTTTCTCCATATTCAAAATTAACCTTTATTTCTATATTTTGTTAACCATTCAAGATCAATTAAATCTTTTTTACGTCCAAGAATATTTTTATTCTTAATTAAATCATTAATTGAAATAAAACTCACATTTTCAATTTCTCCATATTCACTAATTTCTCTGTTTTTATATGCTTCATCAAAATCAACCCCTTCTATACTAGTCATGATATCTATCCTAATAGGGGGTATTCCCATTTGAATAACCATATCTTTTGTTGTTAAATCATTCAAAGATATATTTAATGCATTTAACCCAAATTCATTTATAGCTTTTAATATTTTTTCTCCATTCTCAATTGAAGTTTCAATAAATATATCAATATCTTGTGTGCTTTTGGGCCTGGAATAATAAGATAAAGCATAACCGCCAACGAGTAAATATTTAACATCATAAAGATTTAACAGTTTAATAAAATCCTTAAAGTCAGTATAGAATTCCATTTCTTATTTCTTTTTAAAAGTTGTCTTATCTTTTGAATCTTGTAAAACAATTCCAAGCTTATTTAACTCGTCACGTATTTTATCTGATAATGCATAATTCTTTTCTTTCTTTGCACCATTACGCAATTGAATTAATAATTCAATTAATTCATTTTCCAATGCATGATCTGTTGTTTGGTCTTGTTTGGACAGATCTACAATTCCCAAAACACCTTCTGCAGTTTTTGCTAAAAATTCTTTTACACTTAAATAAAACTGTGAGTTTATATTTTCATTCTCTGCAATTGTTTTATTTACATCTCTTATAAAATCAAAGATAACCGCAACAGCTTGCGGTGAATTAAAATCGTCATCCATCGCACTTTCGAAATTATTTTTATATTTCTCAAAATCAAATTGAACTTCAACCTCACCTACCTTAGATTCAGATTTAGCTTTGATTTCATCATCAATCTTATCGATTAAATTATTAAGTTTTTCTAATCCTTTATTTGAAGAATTTAAAAGCTCATCAGTAAAATTCAGCGGCCCGCCATAATGAGATTGTGCAAAAAGCATTCTTATTGCTTCTGCAGAATAGCTTTTTAAAACGTCTCTTGCAGTTGAAAAATTTCCAAGAGACTTCGACATCTTTTCATCATTAATATTTAAGAATCCAAAATGTATCCAATAATTAACAAACTTCTTTTTATTTGCAGCCTCACTCTGTGCAATTTCATTTTCATGATGTGGGAAAATTAAGTCATTACCCCCGCCATGAATATCAAAAGTTTCGCCTAAATGTTTGCAGCTCATTGCAGAGCATTCAATGTGCCAGCCTGGCCGTCCCTTTCCCCATGGACTTTCCCAATAAGGCTCGCCTTCCTTTGCTTTTTTCCACAAAGCAAAATCCAATGGGTTATGCTTTTCTTCGTTTACCTCTACTCTTGAGCCTGATTCCAATTCATCAATTTTTTTACCGCTTAGCTTTCCATAACCATTAAATTTTTTCACGTCATAAAAAACATTTCCGTCAACATTATACGCAGAACCATTTGCTACTAATTTTTCAACCATAGCAACAATGTCATTCATATGTTCAGTTGCTTTGGGATAAATCGTCGCCTTCTTAACTTTTAATTTTTTAATATCTTCTAAAAATGCGTCAACGTATTTATTTGCAACTTCTTTCGAATCTATTTTCTCAGTTATAGATTTTTTTATAATCTTATCATCAACATCTGTTAAGTTCATAGCATAGGTTACATTGTAACCTTTGTATTCAAGATATTTTCTAATTATATCAGCCATAACAAATGTACGGGCGTTTCCAATGTGGAAGTAGTCATATACCGTAGGTCCGCAAATGTACATTTTAACATTTGGCGGGTTGATTGGTTTGAATTCTTCTTTTTTTCTTGTAAGTGTATTATAGATAAACATAAATGAACTTTTTTTCTTTGTTAAAGATATAAAAATTAGAGTTAATTTTATGAGATGAAATAATACAAAAACTTATTTTACTTTAAAAGTATCATTTTCTTTGTTGCTGAAAAAGTTTCTGTAGTTATTCTATAAAAATATATTCCATTTGAAAGATCATTCCCTTCAAATATAATCTCATGATAACCTGTCTTTTGAAATTGGTCAATTAAAGTTTTTAACCTTCTGCCTAAGATATCAAATACTTCCAATAAAACGTTTTCACTTTTAGGTAAAGAATATCTTATTGTTGTAGATGGATTAAATGGGTTTGGATAATTTTGATCTAACTTAAAGCTAACCGGTTGACCCAACTCGTTATTATCCTTAACATCAGTAATTTCTTTTACCATAGAAAATTTAATTGCATCTGCTCTTAATACAACATTTGCCGTACTTTCCCCCGAATCAACAATTTTCATTTTAACATTTACATTCGCCGGTATAAATGATCTATTAATAGTATTCCATTCCCCGCTACCGATGTTTTGATCAACAAAAAACGAATCAACATCAACACCACCAATACTTAAAATATATAAAGCTTGTTTGGCTGCATTAACAGTTGTTGGAATTATTTGTTCTATATCATAAACTCCGCTTTTTTTAAGTTCTGCCGAAAATATAGAAAAGGCAGGAGGGTTTTGATTAAGAAATGCATAGCGACTAGTACCCCCATAACCGAATGCGCTGCTGTAATGCCATTGTCCTGACTCTTGATAAAATGCAGAATCTTCATTATCAATTATTTTAAAGTATGGTTCTACTTGTGCAGTATATTCAAGAGAGTACACCGGATTATTCGGATCATCACTAAAAACAAAAATTGTGTCTCTGTATTCTCCCGATATTTCAGAATTAAATTTCAATTCTAAAGTATCACTTTTCATACCTTGAATAATTATTGGGAAAGTATGATTAAAAAATACTTCGTTTTTATTAGATTTTATATTTGTAATTTTAAGTGCGTCGATGCCTAAATTTTTTATAACAAAATTACATTTAGCCGTATCTTCTTCAGAAGTTAAACCAAATTCAATTATTTCTTGCGGGACGTACAATTGTTTATCTCTAATCAAAGCTGAAAGTTTTAGTACATCAGTTGTTATTGAATTCCCTGCAGAATCTATTCCATAAGCTGTCATTTCAAAACTATTATTAGCATTCGAATCAAAATAATCTGTTGAAATATAATTCCATCCATTTGAGAAATCATTTGAATAGTTTACTTCTTTTATGTTGCTGCCAGATTTTATTTTAAATTTGATTTTATTTGTTTGTTTTTCACTAGATGGAAATTGAATGAATATATTATAATTCCCGCTATGATTTATTGGAAGTGTCCAGCTTGCCATAACCGAATCATTATAATCAAAATTTGTCTCTCTGTAATTTAAATTCCAAACAAATCTATTCTGTTTTGAAATCCAATTACCTCTTAATTCAGAGTAATTTGCATCATTGTTATCAATAAAAATATCATCGGGTAAAATATTGATAAAAGCTGTAGAAAGATTGCCTACAGTGTCTGTTACAGCAACACCAACTTTTGCTAATTTATTTCTTGTAAAACTTTTTGAAGTTATCCAGGTATATTCACTGATTTTGTCACATTGCTCAATTGAATAATTTTCATAAATATCCTTTACAGCTATAAACGGCTGTGGCTGGAAGATTTTCTCATCTGTTTGAATAAGAAAACGTACTTCATTTCCATTCAACTGTTCACTTAATTTAAGATCAGGTTTAGTAGTATCGGAGGTTTTTAGCCATCTTTGCATAGCTTCTATTGCTGTACAGTATCTGAATTTTACATCGGGATATTTTGCTGCAACACTATGTACAATATTATTTATCCTCACTATGTTATCAGGAAAATCATCCTCCGGCAGATGCGCCCACAGACAAACTACTTGATCAATTCCATTTTTCGCTTGATTAAATATATAATTCAATAAAGTTGTATCCATGTAAGCCATATATTTTGAACGAAGTTCCCATCCTTTCAAATCACCTTGTAGTTGATAATTCTCTGAAGAAGGGTGAAATGGAATAAATTCAGAGGAAGATTGTGACCAATCATAATTATTATCAAGAGGTTCATCAATGTCGACATGTTTTGCAGGGTAGTCGTCATGCATACTAAATAATAATAAGCTATCTAAATAGATTTGCCAATAATTATCCATATAATGCCAACCGCTTCTAAAGGAGACTGGGAATACATTTTCTTCCAATAAAAATTGTGCTAAAGTATAATCGAAGTCTTCTTTTGAATCTTCAAAATTTTGTGCTTGATTCCAAAAGTACACTCCATCTCCGTCATAATCGTACCATTTAAAGGTATGATAATGTAAGCTTACTTCATCACCCCATTTCTTTATTTTATCATTGTGGTATTTTTTCATCAAGTAAAGAGGTAAGATATTATCTTCAGGTACGTTTGTGTTTATTCCGTATCTATAAGTGTTTCCTCCCATCATCCACCAAGTCATTTTGAGAGTATTGTCGTAAGAATCTTTAATCTGATTTCTAAATTGATCGGACATTACTTTGTAAGCATTTTCATTTGGGTCAGAATAAAGCTCGGTTCCGTAAATATTATGAAACGAATTTGTGTTAAGCCCGTCCCATATACCTGTATCAGATCCTAATACTAAATAAACATTGCCCTGTGAATAGACATTTTGGAAACAAAAACCAATAATAAATAAATACAGAAAAAATGATTTCATTTTTCCCCTAAAATTTTAAGAAATTTATTTTACAATATAACTATTTTTTCCTTTGCGCTACCACTATCAATCCCAGCATTCCTAAATCACTATATAAAAGTGGCGCAAATATAGGCGCAAATACTAAAATTCTTTCAAGGCTAATTTGCCCTGTCCCAGCAAGATCTGCTGATAGATGAAATCCAAAGCCAAGAACTCCAACCACAATAGCTGAGATCATCGTCCAGAAATAAACAAACTCATCTTTTTTTGTCCACTCTTTTGAAATCGCAATAGTTAAAACTACGGAAGTTGCGAATAATCCGAATACAATTGCAATTAATTTGTAAACATTGTACCCATACTGGGCATGGTCAATTATTGAAGTTACCGCACTGGCTCCAAAGCCTAAACCAACCAGCCATAAAAAATGTTTGTCTCTGGAAATTGGCGCATGAAATGTTCCGATGCCGGGAACTGTTAACATTCCCGGTTGATCCGGCAACTCTTCCGTAATTCCGTATAATCCAAGTAATGAAATTCCAGCAAATGCAAGCGGTGCTAGAATAGGAGATCCGAAAACAAGCCATGCCCAGCTTAAATGCCCGGATGGATTTAATACAGCATTCATGTGAAACGCCATACCAATTACACCCACTAAAATTCCAACTATCATAAGTGAAATATGAATTAGTGCCGACCATTTTTTAGGACTCGGTTGAAAAGCAATAATAAAGCAAGACATTGCCCCCAAAGGAAAAAAGTAAATTGGTATCCATTCATACACAGGTACAAAGCTATTAATCGAATGTGCGAGCGCAACATCAATACCGGTAAAGAAAAGATTTATTCCCACAAAAATTAATAGCAGCCGGTTTTTTTCCATTGGCAGATTAATATTTGCAAGATGAAATATTTCAATATCACCCATTATCTTATTCCCTTTCTGTGTTCTTCTCTTAATCTCTTTGCATCTTCTTTTACTTTATTTAGCTGTTTTAATAAGGGATAAACGCCATGCCATTGAACATAATCCGGGCCTTGCATATAAGCTCCAAACTTGGCTGTTCTTCCGTAATAATGCCATAAATCAAAAGCATCAAAGCTAATTTGTGTGGCAAATGGTTCCTTAGTAATTATTCCATCTTTCACCAAGCCTTCAATTATATTAGATGCTTCTTTAACTTTGCCGTTAACAAATACTGTAACGCTATCCGCCTTACTGTAAAAATCAGAAATAAAATTAGCAGAATGACAATTTGCACAAATAGCTTTCATCGCTTCTCGGCCTTCAACTTTATTTGGACGGTCGGAAGTAACCGCAGCAAATAAAAATTTAGATAACCTTTGTCCAACATCATGTGTAGTCCCTTGATTACCAAACCCGCTAATATGGCAGGTGGCACATGTCGGTGCGGGCATATCATTAGTTGTTAGCCTTCCCGCTTTCTGTTTCCAATTCCATTTCTCTCCTTGAGTGGCATACATTACGCCGTGGGCAGACTCTTCATAAATTTCCATCTGTGGATGATCGGGCCCTAAATGACATTGCCCGCATATTTCTGGTTTTCTTACTTGTTCTAAAGAAAATTCATGGCGTAGATGACATTTATTACAGTTACCTATGCTGCCGTCTAAATTTGGTTTGCCAATTGAATGGCAAGTTTGACAAGCCGCAGGTGTAACAGAAGGCCCTTCGATATCAAATAAAGAATTTCTTGTTGCAGTAATAATTCCATTTGGACCCCTATTTGCTTCGGGGATATTATCATTAACAAACTTTTGCTGTTCTTTTGTAAAATCAGCAAAGCCGTTTAACGCCATCCATGCAGGCGCACCATGGCGGCTGTGATCAAATTGTCTTGTTTCGGATGGATGGCATTTTGCACATTGCTTTGGAGTCGGAGAATTAGTAATAAAAAATCCTTCGTGCTCTTTTCCCATTGGATTAGATTTATCCACTACATGGCAGTCAGTACATTTAACACCTTTTCTTGCCATTGTGCTCATAGCAAACTGGTTAACAATGTCCGGGGTTACTCTTCTATGACAGGTGGCGCATTTATCAGCAGAATCAAATATAACAGCATTAGTTTTAGTATCTATAGTTCCGCCTTCACCACCGCTCGGCAGTTGGGTAAATAAATAAATAATTACCAAAACAAAAAAGGTAACAATAACACCAACAATTAAAGTCTTAGGAATTTGATTGGCCATAAAACTCTCCCATCAAAACAAATTATATTAATATTAAAAATTTAGATAAGTGATTTTAAAATAAACATTATATTATAAAATCACAGTTAAGTTGGTGATAAAAATAATAGGATTAAGTGATTATTAATTACTAGCTTTCAATTTTTCCAAAAGTAATTTAAAATCCTCCGGCAGTTCAGAATCAAATCTCACAAATTCTTTTTTTTGTGGATGATAAAATCCAAGTGTCTTTGCATGCAAAGCTTGGCGAGGCATAATTTCTAAAAGGTTTTCTATCCGGCTTTTCATCTTTGGAAAACTTGCGCCATATCTAATATCTGTTCCGCCGTATGCTGTGTCTCCAAAAATAGGATGATTTAATGAAGAAAGATGAACTCTAATTTGATGAGTTCTCCCCGTTTTCAAATTTAATTTTACAAGAGATGCAAATTCAAATTCTTCCAGTACTTCATAAAAAGTTATAGCAGTTTTTCCGTCGGTAGTGCTTGTAACAAACTTCTTTCTGTCTTTTTTACTGCGTGAAATATTAGAATTGATCTCGCCTTTTTTATTTTTAAATAAGCCCCAGCAAACAGCCCAATATTCTCTTTCAATGGTATGTTTGGAAAATTGTTTTGCAAGCTGTGCATGTGTCCAGTCATCTTTTGCAACCACAAGTAAGCCGCTAGTATCTTTATCAATCCTATGAACTATTCCGGGTCTGCCAAGAGGAGCTGCCGGAACTCCAGGTTCATCAGCTTTGCTCAAGCTTTTTGAATGATGAAGCAAAGCATTAACCAAAGTTCCAGTATAATTTGCGTAAGCAGGATGAGCAACCATTCCAGCGGGTTTATTTACAATTAATAATAATTCATCTTCATAAATTATATTTAATGGAATTTCTTCTGGTTCTGCAAATTCTGGACGAGGAGTAATTGGCTGTGATGCTTCAATAATATCTCGGGGCTGCACCTGGTAACTTGATTTTACGATTTTACCATTAACAGTTACTAGATTAGCATCTATTAATTTTTGGACTTTTGAGCGGGTGGCATTTTCAACTATGTTGGCAAGAAAAACATCCAGGCGTTCTTTTTTCTTCCCGTCAGGAATTTCAAAGCGATATTTCTTTTCCTTTATCAGGGCTGTCATTATCTAAATTTTCATTGGGATTATTTTCTGCTTCTATTCTATTTGAAGATAAAGTTTGAAGTTCGGCAGCAGCTTCTTTAGATTCATCTTTACTTACCTTCCTATAAAAAAATATTAACATAAAAACACCTATGGTTACCGCCGAATCTGCAATATTAAAGACAGGCCACCTGTCGTAACTTTTCCCGAGAAATGTAATATTGAAAAAATCGAAATCAAAAAAATCTACTACTTTTCCAAAAAACAAAGGAGCGTAGTGATAGAATATCCCGTAGAATAATCGGTCAATTAAATTTCCAACTGCACCGCCTAAAATAAATGCAAGAGAAATTCTAAAAAGTAATGACTGTTTTCTAGAAACATAAATATAAATAATTAATGCTATGCTGGCGACAAGAGAAAAAATTGAAATCCAAAGCTTCCAATCAATACCGGGGTCAATTCCAAATGCCATCCCGGGGTTTTCGACAAACGTAATTCTAAAGAAATTTCCAATGACATTAATTCTTTGTCCTTCGAACATTCCTTTGTAGTTAATATTAAGAAATGGAATTGAAAACCCTTTTACAGAGAGTTTAGAGATTTGATCTACAATAACAATCAATAAAGAAACATATAGTACTCGCACCCTAGTCCTTATTTTCTATAAGAATAGGCTCATAAGAAACTGCTTCGGCTGCTTCAGCATTTTGCATTGCCTGTTTGCGCTCTTTTCTGAATGCAATTAGAAGAAATATCACTCCGAAGGTTACTGCAACATCAGCAAAGTTAAAAATGTAATTGCCGAGGGTTCTATTGAATAGGTAAAATCCAAAAAGTTTTATTTCAAAGAAGTCAACTACTTTACCGAAGAGAATTGGGGCATAACCGTAAAACACTCCGTAAAAAACCCGATCAATTAGATTTCCAAAAGCTCCGCCAACAATCATAGCTAAAGGAATTCTAATCATCAAACTCTTTTCACGGTTCATATACAAATAATAAAGCATTGCAAAAGAAGCGGCAATAGTGAAAATAGAAATTAGCAGCTTGTATTCCCCGCCAAAGTCGATTCCAAAAGCTATCCCCGGGTTTTCAACGAATGTAATATTAAAAAAACTATCAAATATTTTTATACTTTCACCAATATTTAATCCGCTGAAATGCAGATTTAAAAACGGGATAGAAAATCCTTTAATAAATAGTTTTGAAACCTGATCAATTATCACAACAAACAAAGAAACAAATAATACTTTCAAATTATTCTCATAGTTTAAATATTGTTGTGAAAAAATAATTCATCATTGTTTAAAATTAAATAGAAAAAATCGTTACCTGCTCTTTTCCTGTCTTTGCTTTATCGGGAGACACAATTGGCTATGCGGAACCGCTTCCAGCCTTGCTTTAGGAATCAATGGACAAGTATCGCAAAGATGCTGAGGTTCTTCAATACATTCAAGACAAATACCGTATGTTCCGGCGTCAATTCTTTTCAAAGCATCTTCAAGATATCCTAAAAACTTATTCTCTCTCTGGGCATAAAGAAATGTTTTTTCTCTTTCCATTGCATCAGTTCCCTGCTCTGCCATGTGTAACGAGTAAGGTGAATTTTCATTTATATATTCGCCTGTTGTCGGGTCTAGCATTTGATCTTTTAAATTTTGAAGCTGTTCAATAATCTCGTCTCTTTTTTCAAGAATAACTTCTTTGAAATGATCAAGATCCTTTTTACTATATCCTTTAATTTTTGAAAGTGCAAGAGCCTTAGCTTCTGCAGAATTTTCAACTTCTTCAGCTTTCTTCTGTACTACTTCCTTAACTTTCTTAATTCTTTTTGTCATGTCAGATTTTTGTTCCTTCTTTTTCTCTATAGGTTTCGAAATACTTTTCTTTTTTATAACAGCTTTTTTCACAACTGATTTGGACTTACTAGCAGCCGTTTTTTTAACTGCCGGCTTTTTTGCTGCTTTTACAGTTGAAGATTTTTTAACAGCTGCCTTCTTCACTGCCGGTTTAGCAGAGGATTTTTTCTTCGTTGCTTTCACTGTAGATTTTTTTGCCATTTTACTGGTCTCCTTGTAATTAGGGATTTACCTTTTCAATTTTAATAGAGCAATCCAGCTCTCCGATTTTCCAATCTTGCTTATCTTCCCCATTAAAATTTTCTTCCTTTAAAACTGTATCAGCTAATGTTTCAGTGGAAATATATTTTTCGAAGGATGAAACAGCATTCTCCAGTTTTTCACTTCCGTTAAATTTAATTTTAATTCTATCGGTAACATCGAAGCCGGAATCTTTTCTCATATTCTGAATCCTATTTACAAATTCTCTTGCTATACCTTCAGCAACTAATTCATCATTTAATTCAGTGTCAATTGCAACAGTCACCCCTTCCTCGGTTTCAACAACCCAGCCGGAAATTTCCGAACTGATAATTTCTACATCATCCCTCACAATTTCAATTTTTTCATTTTGAATTTCTATCTCAACAGGATTACCGGATTCTAATTTTGAAATTTCATTTTTACCGAACAATTTAATTGCATTAGCAACAGGGTTAACTTTTTTTCCAAACTTAGGGCCAATTGATTTAAAATTGGCTTTAGCAGATTTGTTCACAATTTCTGAACTATCATCCAAAGCCACAAGTTCTTTAATGTTTACTTCCTCAAGAATAACATCTTTCATTTTTGTTAAAGCTTCTTTTTGAGAGTCTTCAACAACAACCATTATTTTCTTCAGCGGCTGTCTAACTTTCAAATTATTTTTTGCCCGCATCGTTCTGGTAAGATAAACAACCTTTTGAGCAATTTCCATTTTTGTTTCAAGCGCTTCGTCTCTATATTCAGCTAAAGGAAATTGAGATAAATGCACTGATTCAAAATTTTCTTTCTTAGTCACAGCATTTAAATTTTGATAAATCTCCTCGGAAATAAACGGCGTAAAAGGAGCAGTTAATTTAACAATCTTAATCAAACATTCATACAAAGTTTGATAGGCGGCCAGCTTATTTTCATTCATTTCTGATTTCCAGAAACGCCTTCTAGAACGCCTTACATACCAATTTGAAAGATGATCAATTGTAAATGAAGCAACGGCTCGTGCCGCTTTTGTAGGATCATAATCGTCCATTAGCTGTTGATATTCTATAACCAAAGAATTTAATTTTGAAATTATCCATCTATCAACTTCAGGACGTTTTTCATATGCTACTAAATCTTCATTAAAATTAAATTCGTCTATGTTGGCATATAAAACAAAAAATGAATAAGTATTTACCAATGTTCCAAAAAATTTTCTTTGAACTTCAATTAATCCTTCTTCATCAAAAAGAGTCGGGCGCCAGGGTGGACTGTTTGTAATCAAATACCATCTTGTCGCATCAGCACCATATTTGTCAAAAAGCATAAACGGATCAACTGTATTGCCCTTAGTCTTGGACATTTTCAATCCGTTTTTGTCAAGAATTAATTCATTAACTATCACGTTTTTATAGGCAACACTATCAAATAGCATTGTAGCAATTGCATGAAGCGTATAAAACCAGCCGCGGGTTTGATCAATTCCCTCACAGATGTAATCTGCAGGAAAGAAATTATTCTCGAACCATTCTTTATTCTCAAAAGGATAATGATATTGAGCAAACGGCATGGAGCCTGAATCAAACCAAACGTCAATCAGTTCGGGAGTACGTTTATAAATTTTACCGTTCTTTTCAAAAAAGATTTCATCGACGTATGGTTTGTGTAAATCAATTTCTTTTAATTCAGAAACAGAAATTTTCTTTCCGTCTTTTTCAACATAACCTTTTTTTAATTCCTCGATGCTGCCTATTGCAAAAGTGTCTCCATCATCACTGACCCAAATAGGCAATGGTGTTGCCCAAAATCTATCGCGGGATAAAGCCCAGTCTTTATTTTCTTCAAGCCAATTGCCAAATCTACCGCTTCCAACTTCTTTTGGATGCCAGTTGATTTGTTTATTCAACTCAACCATTCTATCGGCGATAGAAGTTGTGCGGATAAACCAAGATTCACGCGCATAATAAATTACCGGAACATTTTCATGACGCCAGCTAAAAGGATAAGAGTGAGTAATAGTTTCTTTCTTAAAAAGTTTTCCTTCTTCTTTTAGCTTTATAATAATTCCCTTATCGGCATCTTTAACAAATTGTCCGGCAAAATCAGTTATTTCCTCGGTGAACAAACCGCCGCGGGTAACCGGCTGCAACATTGGCAAATCATATTTCTTTGAAACTTCGTAGTCATCCTGTCCAAACGCTGGGGCAATATGGACAATACCTGAACCGTCTTCTGTACTTACAAAATCTCCTAATACAACATAGAAAGCTTTTTTATTTACACTTAAATAACTGAAAAGCTGTTCGTATTCTGTTTTCTCTAAATCTTTACCTTTAAATTCTTCAAGTATTTCATATTCATCTTGAATGAGTGCAAGGCGTGCTTTTGCTAAAATTATTTTTTTATCATTTAATTTTATCTTAACATAATCGACATCTGCACCGACAGCTAAGGCAACATTGGAAATAAGTGTCCATGGAGTTGTAGTCCAAACTAAAAAATACGAATCCGAATTTTTAATTTTAAAATAAACATAAACAGAAGGGTCTTTTGTTTCGCGGTAGCCGAGTGCTAATTCATGCGAAGATAAAACTGTTTCGGATTTCGGATCCTGCGGAACAATTTTATAATCTTTATAAATTAATCCTTTATCAAATAAGGTTTTTAATGCCCACCAGACAGATTCAATATAATTATTAGTAAGAGTTACATAAGCTGAATCGAGATCAATCCAGTATCCCATACGGGAAGTCATTTTTTCCCACAGGTCAAGATAAACAAACACAGAATCACGGCAAGCTTGATTATATTTTTCAACTCCGTATTCCAGAACTTCGCTTTTATGTTTTATACCGAGTCTTTTTTCAACTTCAATTTCAACTGGAAGCCCGTGAGTATCCCAGCCGGCTTTTCTTTCAACTCTATAACCCTGTAAAGTTTTATAGCGGCATACTAAATCTTTTAAAGTCCTTGCCATTACATGATGAATACCGGGTTTTCCGTTTGCTGTCGGCGGACCTTCATAAAAAGTAAATGATTTAGATTTATCTCTTGATGAAATACTTTTTTCAAAAATCTTATTTTCTTCCCAGAATTTTAAAATTTTCTCTTCAATTGAAGGATAACCGTTTTTTTCTAAATTTTGTTTGAACATTTAACTACAATTCTTTAATAAATTCTTCGATAGATATTTGTATATCTTTAACAATAAGTTTAAGCAATATTGGAGAAACATCCTTTCCTTTATGAAAAGGAACTGTTGTCATTCTTCCATCTTTGTGCTTAAGTTGTAAATGAGAACCCTTTTGTCTTATTTCCTCAAATCCAAGTTTCTTAAGAATTCTGATCACTTCCTGAGGTTTTAGTACCGGGATTCTACCCATTATAAAACTTCAATCGTCTGTGTTCCTATGAATCTGCTTTCTAATATAGGCTCTCCATCTTCCAATAACATCTCCACAACTTCTTCAAGATTCTTCTTTAATTCATCTATGGTTTCCGCCTGTGAATGAGCTCCAGTAAAACCTGGAATATATCCAACATACAAATTTGTGTCTTTACAATATTCAATAACTGCTGTGAATGATTTCATTTAATTATCCTTTGATTATCATATCTCTATATTCTAAGCGAATAGTTGAATGAGATCAAAACTATTCATCCATTCTCTCATTCATTTCTTCTACTGTCCGGCACTTTCATATCTTTTAATTAATTCCTTTTCAGCTTGAATAAATTCTTTTAGTTCTCTTTCAATTCTATCTTTTTTCAAAAAGGTATTTTTTGCATTTGCTTCAGCATCGTTAATAATTTTTTGCGCCTTTATTTTTGCTTCTCGAATATCTAGTTCGGCTTCTTTTTTAGCATCAACAAGTTGACTTTCATACACTTTTAATTTCTCTTCAAGAATAACAAAATCTCGCTGCCTTGTTAAAATTTCAACTGCCATCATCCCAAAGAATGCCATTGCACCAAGAGTAACATTTCTTAAGCTGTAAAGGATAAGGTTTTCGGTTAATAATTCGCTGGCGGAAAAATACTCTCGGAAAAATGTAATAACAGCAACGCCGATTATAGTAGCTGCAATAATAACAGCAAAAACAACTTTGCCGCCAAAATGGTAGCCCAAAGTTTTATTTATATACCATCCACAGGCAAAACACAAAAAAGAAAGAACAAACCAAACAGCAAACCCATTTTCACCAAACTTGAATAATGATGTGTTCAAAAAGTTGGAAGCAAACATTAGAACGCCAAGTAGGAATGGAACGAGGTAATTAAATACTTTGGTTTTCATTTTAACCTCTTAATTACTTCTTTCATTATTAAAGTCATTTTAGGTTCGGCTTGCATAGCAGTTGCAATTATTTCCTCAACATTTACAGATTTTAAAGAATCAGGAAAACATTCGTCGGTTATAATGCTAATTCCCAAAACTTTCATTCCCATGTGGTTCGCTACAATATTTTCAGGAATGGTAGACATTCCGACAACATCGGCCCCAGTCGCTCTTAAAAATCTATATTCAGCTTTTGTTTCTAAGTTAGGTCCGGGCACTGCTATGTAAACACCCTTTTGAACTTTAATTTTATTTTCAAGGGCAACTTCTTCGGCGAGTTTTATTAATTCTAAATTATAGGCTTCACTCATATCCGGAAATCTTGGCCCAAGTTCATCTTCATTTTTACCGATTAGGGGATTATCACCAAGAAGATTAATATGATCGCTCATCAGCATAATGTCTCCTCTTCTATATTGAGGATTCATTCCGCCGCATGCATTTGAAACCAGCAAAGTATGTACGCCAAGAAATTTCATTACCCGAACAGGGTAAGTAATCTGCTGCATCGAGTAACCTTCATAAAAATGAAAACGTCCCTGCATTGCGACAACATTTTTACCATTAACGCTTCCAAAAATTAATTTACCATGATGTGACTCAACTGTCGACAAAGGAAAATGTGGAAGTTGGGCGTAATCAATTTCATGTTGAACATTAATTTCTTTTACTAATCCGCCCAAACCTGTCCCAAGAATAATTCCTATGGGGTAATCTTCTTTGGTTTTCTCACGGATTACTTTTAATGTTTCGTTCACTTTGGAAATTAGTTCGCTCATAATATTTTACAATAGCTTATTTACTATTTCATCAACGTTAACTTCGATCTTCTTCGCCTGTTCGATCTGCTTTACAGCTACTTTTTCTTCTCCAGCATCAACAACTTTAACATCAAGAAGATGAGCTTGTGAATTAACAATTGATTTTAATTTTGCAACTATTAAATCTCTTTCTTCACGCAGCGAAATTACAGCATTTCTAATTTCGTTCGCACTTTCTCTTGCCTTTTCAAGTATCTGTGAAGATTTGATCTCAGCTTCTTTTATCATTAAGCTGGTTTGTTTTTTTGTAGATTCAATTGCTTTGGCAGAAGATTCTTGAGCTTTAAGTAAAGTGTTTTGAAGATTTTTTTCTATCCTTCTAAATTCAGATAATCTAACACCAGCTTCATTTAACTGCTTTTTTAAATCATCGTTTTCATTTTGAATTTCTTCAATATCATTCGACAGTTTTTCTAAAAATGCTTGAACTTCTTCCGGATCATAGCCGCGCATTTTTTTAGTGAAGTCTTGCTTAATTACGCTAAGGGGGGAAATTTTCATATTTCCTTCCAATCTTTTGAATAATTTCTTTCACCAAAAATTGCTGAACCAACACGAACCATAGTAGCGCCTTCTTCAATTGCTATTTCATAATCACTTGTCATTCCCATTGACAGCTCAGTCAAATTATAACCTTCAGTATTTATTCCGTCCTTCAAATTACGCAATTCACTGAAACTTTTCCTAATAATATCTTTATCTTCTGTAAAAGGTGCTATCGTCATTAATCCCAGTAATTTTACGTTGGGAAGATTTTTACAATAGCGCTACTAAATTTTTCAACTCGCTTTTTTCTTCTATGCCGGCTTTTGAATCTTCGTATGAAGTTTTAACTTCTAATAATATTTTCTGAATCTTATTAAGCTTCCCGGCTCTTTTATTTATTTCATCCACAAGTTCAATTGAATCTACCGAGTGAATATATTCAGCGGCATTAACAACATACTTAACTTTATTTTTCTGAAGATTCCCTATAAAGTGCCAGGTAACTTTTTGGTTCAAACTTTCAAATTTTGATTTCAATTCTTGCGCTTTATTCTCCCCGAAATCTTGAACCCCTTCATTTACAGCCTGGGTTATCTCTTCTAATCCGAAATTTTTAGAAACTGCAATCAATTTAACAGAAGAAGGATCTCGATTAGCTTCAGCGCATTTACGCTCAATATTTTCTCTTAAAAACTTTAAATTTTGAGCTATCATAATAAAAATTAAGATTGTGAATCTATGCTTTTTGAATACAAAAATCAATGTTAAACAGGCTTATAATATTGTGTTTTATGAGTATAAAAACAAGAAATATTGGAGATTTTGGACTACTAAACTAACTTAAAGCACATGTTAAACTTTTAAATTTTATAACCCTTTTTTAAATTGAATTGATAAGAATTTTTAGAATTAACTATTTGAGAAAAAGCAGAGTTAACAAATTTTAAATATGAAATATTTCTTCACCAACAAAATGGCAATTATTTTTTGTAATTTTGAACCGTTAAATTTTTCAAATTAGGGAGCAACTATGGAACTTGAACTGTTAAATCAAATAATCGATAAAGCAAGAAGCAAAAAAAAAACTATTGTCTTACCTGAATCTCATGATGAAAGAGTTTTGAAAGCAGCAGAAATTCTTAACAAGAAAAATATAGTTTCCGTTATAACAATTGGAAACGAAGAAAAAGTTAGAAGCGATGCGGCAAAATTAAAATTAGATCTTTCCGGAGTTAGAATTATCGACCCTGAAAAATCAGATAAGCACAGCGACTTTTCAAATATATACTTCAACTTAAGAAAGAAAAAAGGAATTACTATTGAAGAAGCACGGGAAGTAATGAAACGTGATTTATTCTTTGGTGCGATGATGGTTAAAGAAGGAATGGTTGATGGAAGTGTTGCCGGTTCAACTGCTTCTACAGCAGATGTATTGCGTGCCGGAATCCAATGCATAGGAATGTCTGAAGGAATTTCAATTGTGTCAAGCTTTTTCTTAATGGTATTCCCGGAAAAAACTTACAGCTTCGCAGATTGTGCTGTTGTACCTGACCCGGAAGCAGCACAATTAGCAGACATTGCAATTTCAACTGCAGATAATCACAAGAAATTAACCGGCGATGAACCCTATATTGCAATGCTTTCGTTTTCAACAAAAGGGAGTGCAAAGCATGAAAAGATTGATAAAGTAATTGAAGCCACTGAAATCATAAAAAAGAAAAGGCCGGATTTAAAGATTGACGGCGAACTTCAATTTGATGCTGCCGTAATTGATAATGTCGGAAGAAAAAAAGCGCCAGGCAGTGAAGTAGCTGGACGAGCTAATGTTTTGGTTTTCCCGGATTTAAACGCAGGCAATATTGGATATAAAATTGCACAGCGCTGGGGAAAAGCTGAAGCAGTTGGGCCAATGGTACAAGGACTTAAAAAACCTTTCTTTGATTTAAGCCGCGGATGCAGTGTGGATGATATTGTTAATACTGCTTCAATTGCTGCTTTGATGAGCTAATTTATTAAAAGCCAGAGCAATGTCTCTGGCTTTATTTTAAAATTGGATTTTACTCCCAATCAATAACATCACCAGGGATACTGTAATCAACATTTGCATTAATATCAAAATCAAAAACAGCATCAGGATTTGTTAATCTAACTGCACATATATCTTTTATCCGGCTGATTGGAACAACATCATTTCCGTAGCCATTGGTTCTCTGTTGACTTGCCCAATAAACAATATTCTTTTCACCTTTTTCATCCACATACCAGCCAAGAAAAATAACTGAATGTCCATTCCCGCTATTCCAGGAAATATTTAAAAAATCTCCAGGCCTTAGTTCGCTTGGTTTAATTCTTTTACCCATTTTCGAATATTGCACCATAGCATAATCATCCCCAAAACCATCTGCGTTCCAGATTCCCCAAAATTTAATATAATCTTCTCTTCTTCCCCCGTCAGGTTCCTGCATTCTTAAAGCCTCATATCTCTCATCAGATAATTGTTTTTCTTTCCCTTTTAAAATTGAATTTAATGCTTCAATAAAAGCTGCGTACGTTGAGCCGCTGCAGTAACTTGTTGGGCGAGTGTGTTTTATTAATGGTTTATCAAATATTTTTAGATCGTAACCAATTGGACTTTCAGGCGGGTCAGCTTTTAATCCTATAAAATATCCGCCTCCATCCATTGCTTTAGCTTGAACTGTATCAATAGCTTTTAATACTTCTAAATTGTAACCGGTAACATATTTTCCAAATATTTCAGCATGACGGGTATTGTGCGTACCCTCCAGCCAAATCGTCTTTGGTAATTGTGAACCAATCTTCTTCACTACTTGATTTATTTTCTTGTCCAAATGCAATTGCATTTATAAATGCAAATTGAAAGAGTATAATACTTGTAATTGTTTTCATTGCTTTGATAAAATTTTAGTTTAGTTGATTTAGTTTATTAAAAACCTTATAATTATTTGAAATCGTTATATACTTTCCCTAAGAACTTATCCACTTCATATTCTTTTATTGAGAATAAAAAGAATGGAACGACAGCTAACAAAGCAGAGAATTCTAATTCATTGTTCACTGCTCTATAAAATCCAAGTTGAATTATTTTAGACATAGAAGGGATAAGCAAGTACATAAATAAAATTATTCCCGATGAAAAAAATAATTCTTGTAGATCGGCTATCATCCAGCCAATATAAAGAGTAATCAGAAGTAAAATAATAGCCAACCAAGCAGGTATTGCAGGAAAGAAGATTTCATACTCAAAGCCCAAATGAACTGCTTCAAAAATTCTGGGAATCATAATTCCCAGCACTAAGCTTAATGCAGAAAATAAAATTATTTTAGGAATGCTTTCTCTGAAAATAAAAAGTACAGCAATAATTAATACAAATCCAAAGTTATAGTTTGCCGAAAGAATTAATCCAAATAAAATTGGAAAAACAAAAAATGAAAGATTATATTTTTTACCATCAAGCAACTTACTCCCCGTTATTATAACAGCAGAAACCAATACTACAAAAATTAAAGTTTCTGTTTCAATCCATCTTCCTTCGGGATTTATTCTGGAAGTGAAGTATGTAAGTAATAAATATGGAAGCAGAACATAAACAGAAAGCAGCATTGGGAAATATTGTTTTATTCCTTCCGGCTTTTTTTTAGTTGATTTTTTATCAGCAATAAAAAAGAATGCTATAAATGCAGATACATAAAGAAGACTTATTAAAAAAGGAGCTTCAGCATAAAGCAATGTTAGTTTATAGCAGTTGATGAATGTTACAAAGGATAAAAGAAGCAGAGAAATTATATTGATATAATGTTTTTTTGTGAACATATTTATAGTGTCAATTCAAACAAATCTAAAATTTTTCAAGGATAAGTATTATGAAGGTTTTCCTATCATTTGTCTTGTTTTTATTTACCTTAGCCTCACTTAACACTTTTGCTAAAAATAAGTTGAATAAAAATAGTCATATAAATACTCAAACAAAATCTGGAGAAAAGATGCAAGCAGCCGGAGTTTCAGACAAAGCAAATATTAGCAATATAGTTGTAACTGATATGGACGGAAAGAAAATCCCACTTTCCGATTATAAAGGAAAAACATTGTTGATAGTTAATGTTGCAAGCTATTGCGGATTCACCCATCAATATAAAGGACTAGAAGCAATTTATAAAAAATATCATGATAAAGGATTTGAAATTTTAGCTTTTCCATGTAATCAATTTGGCGAGCAGGAACCGGGAACGAATGCAGAGATAAAACAATTCTGTTCAACAAAATTTGACGTTACTTTTAAGCTGTTTGATAAAATTGATGTGAATGGTAAAAACAGAACTGCTTTATACAAATTACTAACTAATAATAATGTTACCGGCAGCGGCGATATCGGCTGGAACTTTGAAAAATTTTTAATTTCAAAGAATGGAGATATAATCGCCCGCTATCCAAGTAAGGTTGAACCTACAAGTGATAAAATTGTAAGTGCGATTGAAGAACAGCTTAAGAATTAAAGTTTATTTTTCTTTTTCTTGTTTTACTAACAGCTTGGCATTTATTAAATCACTATGTTCAAGATTTAACAATGTGCCGAGCTTGCGCATTAGTCCATCTTCATATTGATTTAGTGTGTCGTCAACATAAACTAAGCGCCAGAGATTAATCAGCAAATCAATTTTTTCATCTCTATCAAAATTATTATTGATTACTGTAGTAAATTCGTAAACACTTACGCTTTGATTTACTTTTGATTCGGAAAGTTCAATTAATTCTTCAACGGATTCTTCATCAAGATTAAAAATATCTTCCATCAATGAAATAATTTTTTCTTTTTCGATTTCGGTAAAATCATCATCAGCCCTTGCAAGTTCAATAAACAAAGCGCAAGTTGCAACTTGAATTTTCTTATCTTGCGATAATTGAGTTCTATTGTTTTTGGTTTCAGGTATTAATACTTTTTTTAAATATTCAAACATCGTATTTACTTTTATTTATTAAATGGTTTATTAATTTTCAAATATAGTATAAACAAAAACCCAATTTCTTGTAAAAATTGGATTTGTTTAAAATTTAATTCGTTCGCTTAGTCCTTACTTAACTTCTATTTCAGTATCTTTTTTGGGTTTTGGAGGACGTTCATATAATTTAGCCATCTCTCTGTAATGAAACTGCAACTCGTAAGGGACTTGAGTCCATGTAAATCGCCAGCACCAGTTTCCACCAAGCTTGCCGGGGAAATTCATTCTTGCTTCATTGCCAAGCCTTAAAATATCCTGCATAGGAATTACAACACTATCGGCAACAGAAGCATAAGCAACTCTAATTAATTCACCGACAATATCATTGCCATAATAATTTAGATATTTCTGAGCATGTTCATAAATGTCATTATCATTTCCTTTTTCAATATCAAAATAACTTTTTGTTGTATCATTATCATGAGAACCGGTATGAACAACACAATTGTTGATATAGTTATGAGGTAAAAATTTTTCTTCCATCCCGGTTCCAAAAGCAAACTGCATAATTTTTATTCCGGGAAAATTAAACTTATCCCGCAAAGCTTCAACACTTTTAGTAATCACTCCAAGATCTTCCGCAATAATCGGAAGCGTGCCTAAATAATTTTGAATTGCATTAAATAACTTATCACCCGGCGCTTTAATCCATTTCCCTTTTTCAGCTGTTTCTGAGCCGCCTTTAATTTCCCAGTACGCATCAAATCCTCTGAAGTGATCAATTCTGATTATATCCACAAGCTGTAAAAGATTCTTCAATCTATGCCGCCACCAAAGGAAATTATCCTTCTCCATTACATCCCATTTATAAAGAGGATTGCCCCAAAGTTGTCCGGTAGCACTAAAATAATCTGGCGGAACTCCAGCTACAGTTTCAAGATTTCCTTCTTTATCAACCGTGAAAAGATTTTTATTTGCCCAAAGGTCCGCACTATCATAAGCAATGTATATGGGCATATCACCGATAATTTTAATCCCTTTATTGTTAGCATATTTTTTTAAGTTGAGTCCATTGCTTGAAAAAATTAAATTGAACAAACTTGTGATATAAAATTCCATCTGATAATTTTCCTGTCCATTCTTCCAAAACTTTTTTATCTCTTAAAACCAAACCTTTGTCCCATTCAGTCCATAAAGCGCCGTCATGATGGTCTTTAGCAGCCATGAAGAATGAAAAATCTTCCAGCCATAATTCATTTGACTTATAAAAATCCTTAAAGTGACTATCTGTTTCGCCATTTCTATTTTTGAATGAATTAAATGCTTTATGTAAAATTTCGTTCTTAAAATTTATTACTTCTCCAAAATCAATATTTGTTGGATCAAAATGAGGAATGTTCTTTAAATCTTCATCTGTTAGCAAACCATCTTCTTTTAATTTTTCCGGACTTACAAGAAGCGGGTTGCCGGCAAAAGCCGAGAAGCATTGATAAGGTGAATCTCCATATCCGGTTGGGCCAAGCGGAAAAACCTGCCACAATTTTTGTCCGGCAGATTCAAGAAAGTTTACAAAATTATATGCTTCATTGCCTAAGTCTCCAATACCAAATTTTCCCGGCAATGAAGTTGGGTGAAGCAGAATGCCTGCGCTTCGTTCAAATCTCATATAAATTTCCTTAGAATTTTAATTTTAAATATAGGCAATTGAGGAAGGAAAATAAAAAAGCGGTACCCGATTTAGAATACCGCTTTATAGTTAAATAAATTAAAGTTTATAAAGGAAATAAAACGCCGGCCTTAATACCTAAATAATTAGCATCACTAATAATATTGAATGCTGCATTTACATCTAATGTAATGGAAGGTGTTAATGGAATTTCATATCCGCCGCCAATTGCAAAAGTAAATTCACTTGAACTTGCACTAGCAGAGCCGCCACCAACGGTATAGCCAAAATAACTAACAGCCGGTACATCAACTGAACTTGAAACTATTGTTATTCCTAGATTTGCCAAGGCATAAAATGGAACCATAGGAACTAAGTAATATTTAGCACCTACTAAAATAGGCACAGTAGACATGCTGTATGAACCATATGGTAAATCTTTTCCGCCCCATTTTATGTAACCGATTGTACCTGTACCAACTAAATTAGGTATAAGTTGCATTTCAAATTGTCCAGTAACTCCTATTCCGGTTCCAGCAATATCACCAAATCTACCAACCGGAAGACCTAAATTCAAAGAAGCACCAATATGCATTGGTGGTGTTTGGGAAAATGACACGCCAGTAAATAATAGTACTGCAAATATTATTGCGGTAAGTTTTTTCATTTATCTCTCCATATGTTTGAGAATTAGTTTATTAATTTGGCTAAATTTTTAACCAAAAATCGATATTCAACTTAAAACAAGTATTAACATTGCACAATAACACATTTGTTCTATTTTTAAAAATTTTTTGATAAAGAAAAACAAGACTCCCGCTTATTATCGATATGAATAATTATCAAAATAAATAACTTATTATTTAACATTAAACTATAATTAACAATTATTCAAACAGCGGCGTTATAAATATACAACACCGCCGAGTGAATAACTATTAAAGAAAGCATGAATTTTTTTGATTAAAATTTAAAATCAACTCCAACTTCAAGCCCGCCGTAACTTAATGACCCAAATGCTAATCTTCCGGTAAGAGCTAAATTAGGTTGTAACCAATATCTTACTCCACCTTGTACGGCAGCCCAAAATCCACCAGCTGATGCGCTAGCTGAATAACCATTAAGGAATGAATTATTGTAATCAACACTGGTTGAACCAATATCATATGCAAGGACTATTCCAGCATATGGATCTAATTTATTATTATCTGGAATTTTAAAGTGATAATTTCCCTGGGCACCAATTAAAATGTTTGTATAACTTACTTTTCCATAACCAAAATCCTCACTGTATCCCCAATAACGAAATAAACCTCCGATTCCTACAGAGCCAAAATTTTGTAAATCCATTGATCGTTCATAATTAACCCCAAATTGAGGAGCACTTCCCAGAAATGAAAAACCAATACATGGTCCTAAATAACTATGTTCTGCCGTATATTGTGCATTGGCAGAGCCGAACGCTAATAATAGAACTAATACTGCACTGGAAACTACCGCTTTATGTAACATTGAAATCCCTCCGTAATTCTTTGAAATTAGTTGTTGATTTTGTATAAGAAATTAAATAAAAAAATAATCAGATGCTGATTATTTTTAAATATTAAAAAAAATTAATAATATCAGTTTTTTTCTTTGTTTAATCAAAATAAAGAATATTATTCGATGATTATTTTACTTATTGTTTAATACTTATTTAATTAAACTAAAATGTACAAATTATAATTGAGGGATGTATTCTTAAAAAATATTTTTTAGAATGCAATTTTTTTTGCTAAGTTAACCCTTCAAATCTTTGCGAACTTAATGAAATATATAAGACAACTTTACGATTGGGTTTTAAGCTGGGCTGCATCTCCTTACGGAGGAATTGCTTTATTTATACTTGCTTTTGCTGAATCATCTTTTTTCCCGGTTCCCCCGGATGCACTTTTAATTGCATTAGTTTTAGGTTCAACTAAAAAAGCTTTTAAATATGCAACTATCTGTACAATAGCATCTATTACCGGGGCTTTGCTGGGTTATGCAATCGGCCATTTTGTTTGGTGGACTCCGTCAAATGAATTTACTGGTGTAGCAAATTTTTTCTTCAACAACATTCCTGGTTTCACGCACGAGCTATTTTTCAGAGTTCAACAAATGTATGCTAAATATGATTTCTGGATTGTATTTACTGCAGGATTTACACCGCTTCCTTACAAAGTTTTCACTATTTCATCAGGCGCATTTAACATAAATTTGCCAATGTTTTTTATTGCGTCAATTGTTAGCCGCGGCGCAAGATTTTTTTTAGTAGCATTCCTAATCTGGAAATTTGGGCCTGCAATAAAAACATTCATCGACAAATATTTTAATTGGCTGGCAATTGCTTTTACTGTTTTACTCGTAGGCGGATTTGTGGTTATTAAATATTTGGTTTGAAATTTTTCTTTTCTTCTCTTATTTCTTTTACACCTTTTAAGTGCAAATCAGAGCAGCCTTCTCTAACTGCATTCATAAATCTTTCACCCGGATCAAATTTTTTAGTTCGGTAAGTTGAATCAATTTCTTTCCACAATGGATGGCCTTCAAACTCACGATATTCATAATGCCCAATTAAATATTCAATGGTTGGATATTTTTTAACAAGATAATGAACCAGCTTTATATTTGCATCTATTTGATCATCGGTTAAATCATCAACATCTTTTGCCCCGCCAACATTCTCAACACCTATTGAACAATAGTTAATACCAATTACATGCCTTGCTAATTCTGTTTCAGGCATTAACCGGTAAACTTCACCGTCTTTATCAACTAAAAACTGAATAGCAACATTCACTTGTCCGGCATTTGCTAAATCAGGGCGTGAGCCTTCTAATTTTTCTTGATTAAATGTATCGAAAGATTTTTGAAAACTATTTATTGCCGTCCAGTGCAGTACAATAATTTTAGGAGTTATTGAAATGTTGTTCTTTTCAATTCCATAATGATTTTTTTGATATTCTTCGGTTAGCTCGACTCTTTCTTTTGAAAACGAAATTGGCTTATCAATAATATTTAAACTAGAACTGCAGGATTGTAAAATCAATCCTGCAGTTATTAAAACAATATATTTAATTATGAATCTAAAGTTTAAATTATTAATCGCATTAATCATTTAGAATTTCATCCATTATTACTTTACGTTTTTCAATACCTTCTTTGCTGTGTTTACAACATTCTCTTTAGTGAATCCATATTTTTCCATTAAAACTTTTACAGGTGCTGAAGCACCAAACTTCTCGATACTAATTGTCTCTCCGGAATCCCCAATATATTTTTCCCAGCCTTGTTTAATCCCGGCTTCAACTGAGACTCTTGCTTTAACAGATTTTGGCAGCACTGAATTTTTATATTCTTCACTTTGCTGCTCAAAAAGTTCCCAGCTTGGGAAGCTTACTACTCTAACTTTTATTCCGGTAGTTTTCAATTCTTCTGCGGCAGCTAATATTACAGACACTTCCGAGCCGGATGCCATTAATATAATATCCGGTTCACCTTCACTGTCTTTTAAAATATAAGCACCTTTAAATAACCCCTTAGCAGAAGGATATTTGCTTTGATCAAGAATCGGCAAACCTTGTCTTGTTAAAGCTAAAATAACCGGACTGTCTGTATGTTCAATTGCAACTTGCCAGGCATAAGCAGTTTCATTTGCATCAGCCGGACGAATTACGATTACTTTTGGAATAGCTCTTAACGAAGAAATTTGCTCAATAGGCTGATGAGTTGGTCCGTCTTCACCCAATCCAATACTATCGTGAGTATAAACCAATATTGTTCTAATTTTGGATAATGACGCCAACCGAATTGCAGGACGTGCATAATCGGAAAAGATTAAAAATGTTCCGCCGTAAGGAATAACACCGCCGTATATTGACATGCCGTTTAATATGCTTGTCATACCGTGTTCTCTAACTCCAAAGTGAAAATTTCTTCCATCATAACTTGTTGAAGAAAATTTATCATACTCTTTCAACCAAGTGTTATTGGATGGCTCCAAATCAGCAGAACCGCCAATTAAAGTTGGAAGCGATGAAGCTATTGCATTTAAAACTTTTCCTGAAGCGGCTCTTGTTGCTAATGATTTCCCTTCATCTTTGAATACTGGAAGTTTTTCTTTCCATGCTTCACCAAAATTTCCTGCTGTTACTGCTTCGAATAATTTTGCATCTTCAGGATATTTAGCCTTATACTTTTTAAATAATTCGTTCCATTCTTTTTCATTGTCTGCACCATTCTTTTTAACATTCTTAAATGCATTAGCAACTTTATCTGGAACCAAAAAGCTTGCGTCTTCCGGCCAGCCTAAATTTTTCTTTGTAAGCTTTACTTCTTCTTCTCCTAAAGGTGATCCATGAGCTGCAGATGTATCGTGCTTATTTGGACTTCCATAACCGATATGAGTTTTTGTAACAATAAAAGAAGGCCTATCATCGGCTTTCGCTGCTTTAACTGATTTCTCAATTGCATCAACATCGTTTACATCATCAATGTATAAAACTTGCCAGCCATAAGCTTCATATCTTTTTCCGACATCTTCTGTAAATGCAAGCGAAGTTGATCCATCAATTGAAATATGATTATCATCATAGAAGAATATTAATTTTCCTAATTTTAAATGTGCAGCTAAAGATGCGGCTTCATGTGAAATCCCCTCCATCATATCACCGTCACTGCAAATTCCATAAATATAATGATCAATAATTTTTATATCATCTTTATTAAAAGTTGCAGCCAGAAAAGCTTGTGCTATAGCCATCCCAACCGCATTTGTGAATCCCTGTCCAAGCGGCCCGGTAGTTGTTTCAACGCCTTCTGTTAAGCCATACTCCGGATGGCCTGGAGTGATGCTGCCCCACTGCCTGAATTGCTTTAAATCATCGATTGAAATTTTGTATCCGCACAAATGAAGAGTTGAATAGAGAAGCATGCTTGCATGTCCGTTTGATAAAATAAATCTATCTCTATTTGCCCATTTAGGGTTTGTTGGATTATGATTCATTAATTTATAGTATAAAGAATAAGTAATTGGAGCCAAAGCCATTGGTGCACCAGGGTGACCGGAGTTTGCTTTTTGAACTCCATCTACTGACAAGAACCTAATTGTATTTATTGCTAATTCGTCTATTTCTTTTGATATAATTGCCATTTTTATTTTCTCCTATAATGGAAAGAATTTCAATTTTTAGACTGTAAATATATGAAATTATTGAAGAAATGACTTATTAGCGTGTTTAATTTAACATTAATATTATATTCCCAAAGTTGAAAACCATTTCTGTAAATAATTGCAAATCTGAAACTAAAGGTTCATGAATTATCATATAATAGAAACTTTTCACGCAATTTTTCGATAATAATATTGGCTTCTTTTTTGAAACTAGTGGGCAATTCTAATAAATATCAAAATATTGTAAAATGTATAAAATAATTTCAGCAGAATTTCTTGCCCCAAATATTAAAAAAATTGTAATCGACGCACCAAAAATTTCGGTCAAAAGAAAAGCCGGCCAATTTGTTATAATAAGAATCAATAATTATGGTGAACGAATTCCGTTAACCATTGCTGATTCAAACCCTGATGAAGGAACGATTACTATTATTGTGCAAGGAATTGGAAAAACAACAAAAGAATTAAATTCACTTAATGCAGGAGAGTTCATTCAAGATGTAGTGGGACCTCTTGGCAAACCTTCACATATAGAAAATTTTGGTACCGCAGTTTCCATTGGTGGTGGAGTTGGAACCGCAATTGCTTACCCGACTGCTGTTGCTTTGAAACAAGCAGGTAATCATACCATTTCGATTGTGGGTGGAAGAACAAAAGAATTTGTAATTCTTGAAGATGAGTTGAACAAAGTATGCGATGAAGTTTATCCAACCACGGATGACGGCAGTTATGGATTTCATGGTTTTGTAACTCAAAAATTACAAGGACTAATTGATGAAGGGAAGAAAATTGATTTTGTTCTTGCAATTGGCCCGATACCAATGATGAAAGCAGTTGCAGATGTAACAAAGCCATACGGAATAAAAACAGTTGTAAGTTTAAACCCTGTAATGGTTGATGGAACAGGCATGTGCGGCGGATGCAGAGCAACGGTTGATAACAAAACGGTTTTTGTTTGTGTTGATGGGCCAGAGTTTGATGCACACAAAGTAGACTTTGCAACTTTACAAAGAAGAAATAGAACCTATAACGAATTTGAACATGAAGCACTTGAACATTTTTGTACTATTGATTCGATGTTTCAATACGGATTAAAAAATTAAAACTTAAAGATTGAGAAATGGAAAAATTATCTAACAAAGAAAGAATGAAAATCCAAAGACAGGTTATGCCTGAACAGGATGGGTTAATCAGAAGCAGTAATTTTAATGAAGTTAATTTAGGATTAACAGAAGAACTTGCTTTACTGGAGGCTCAAAGATGTATTCAATGCCCAAAACCAACTTGCATAGAAGGCTGCCCTGTAAGTGTTAATATTAAAGATTTTATTGGCTTAGTTGCTGAAGGGAAATATTTAGAAGCGGCTGATAAAATTAAAGAAGATAATATGCTGCCTGCAATTTGCGGAAGAGTTTGTCCTCAAGAAGAACAATGTGAAGCTAAATGTGTAACGGGAAAGAAAAATGAACCGGTTGCTATCGGCAGATTGGAAAGATTTGTTGCAGATTACCAAAGAAAAAATGCCGGTCTAAAAAAATCTAAAGTAATTTCTAAAACAGGAAACAAAGTTGCAATTATTGGAAGCGGTCCGGCGGGCTTAAGTTGTGCTGCCGATTTAATTCAAATGGGGCATGATGTCACAGTCTTTGAAGCTCTACATGAACTCGGTGGAGTTTTAATTTATGGTATTCCTGAATTTAGATTACCTAAAGAGATTGTTAAAGTAGAAATTGATTCATTAAAAGAAATGGGAGTAGAATTCCAAACAAATTCCGTTATTGGATTTACCGATACTTTAGATGAATTACTTCAAGATGGATACAACGCGGCTTTCATTGCCGTGGGTGCAGGCCTACCCTACTTCTTAAATATTGAAGGTGAAAATTTAAATGGAGTTTATTCATCAAATGAATTTTTAACTAGAGTCAATTTAATGAAAGCTTATAAGTTCCCTGAATTTGATACTCCTGTTTTTGATTGTAAAGATAAAAATGTTGCAGTGTTCGGCGGCGGAAACACTGCAATGGATGCAGTTAGAACTTCTAAAAGGCTTGGAGCAAAAAATGCATACATAATGTATAGAAGATCAGAAGTTGAAATGCCAGCAAGAAAAGAAGAAGTTCATCATGCAAAACAGGAAGGAATCGAATTTACCTTTTTAGCTAATCCATTAAGATTTATTGGTGATGAAAACGGCTGGTTAAAATCCGTTGAACTTCAGAAGATGGAACTTGGTGAACCGGATGCTTCAGGAAGAAGACGCCCAATTCCTATCAAAGGCTCTGAATATAATGTTGAAATAGACATGGCTGTAATCGCAATCGGAAACGGTTCTAATCCGATAATTCAAAAAACAACTCCGGATTTAGAATTTAATAAATGGGGAAATATTAAAGTTGATGAAGCTACAATGAAGACTTCAAAAGAAGGTGTGTTTGCTGGCGGCGATATTGTTACCGGAGGCGCGACTGTTATTTTAGCAATGGGCGCTGGAAGAAAAGCCGCAAAAGCAATTAATGAATATTTAGTTTCTAAAAACTAGGTAGTTAAAGTTTAATCTTCTTCACCACAGATATCACGGATTTCCACAGAGTATTTTAATCTATGCTAAATCTTGTCTTTCTCTGTGGTGAAAAACCTGCCTTCTCAATTAAACAAAGAATTAAAATAAACAACTGCACCTATATGAGCAGATAAAATATCTGTCTTTGATTTTGAAACATCGTAATGAACTTGCCCGTTATTTATTGTAACAGAACCTTCTTTTAAATATTCAGCTTCAGAACCTATTAAATATCTAACTTTTAAATCAAGAAAGACTGTTCCTACTTGTCCTGCGGGGTCTGAAAAAAGGCTGATTAAAAATCCGCCGCCGCCGCCATAACTCCATGCCCAATCATCAAAATTAGTATTAGAAGCTACATCTTCATTCTCATTACCTAAACTTTTGATTGAAGTTTGAGTATAAAAATATGAACCACCAAATAACCCTTCAACATAAGGCCTAATTGGACCAGCCGGCAAGGCTATCTGAAATAAAGCATGAAAGTTTACAAGATTATTTGTTCTATCAACATCAACCGTCACATCAGGAATAGTTAAACTAAATGGTTCTCTCCTGGATTCACTGCCGTAATTATAGTAACTGATATTAATTCCAGCAGAAAATGGAAGAATTGGTGTTGGATTCCAAAATAAAAAATCACCGTTAATTCCAATTCCTGTTCTCTTTAAATTATCTTTGAATTCTCCCTTGATGGAAATCCAAGAGTGAAATTCAGTCCAGCTGATTGAGCAAAACTTGAATACGAAACTAATAATAGTATAATAATTGTAAAAATATATTTCTTCATTAAAATCTTCCTTAGTTAAATTAAATAGGGTTTCGAAAATTATTAAGAAAATTTCAAAGATATAAATGAATATTTTGAACGGCGGATAAGGATGATAAAGTGCATATTTAACAGGACTTACAAAGATAAATTTCTGTAACAATTTTTCAAACCATAATATAATTATTTCAACATTAAACCTCGCGGAACAATCAATTTTTTCCAGCAAATCGAAAAACCATTGAACAAGTAATGCTAAAACTGCAGCAGGAATTGCACCTTCTAAAATTAAACTGACATTATCTAGTCGTAATTCCAGTTAAAATTGGCTGGCCATAACCGCCGGCACCAATTAATGCGCCGAGAGTTGCTGTTCCAACATTTATTACCGCTGAGGTTTTTATCCCCGCTAATATTGAACGTGATGCAAGTGGTAATTCAACAAGCCTTAATTTAGCGAAAGGATGAAATTCCTAATACTTCAGCGGACTCTTTTATTTGAATGGGAATATTTTCTAACCCTGAATAAGTATTTCTAACTATTGGAAGCAGGCTGTATAAAAACAAAGCAACAATTGCCGGCCAGGAACCAATTCCAAGCAAAGGAATCATAAAAACTAAAAGTGCCAGCGACGGTATAGTTTGAATAACTCCAACTGTTCCCAAAACAATACTGCTTGCTTTTTTATTTTTATAAGCAAAAATCCCAAGCGGGATTGAAAATAAAATTGCGGCACTTAATGAAATTAAAACAAGGAATAAATGTTCTTTTGTATTGAAGAGAAGTCTGCTTAAAAATGTATCTTCAATAAAATTTGTTTGATAATTAAATTTTTGTTTTATAAAATTTGAAGCTACTTCTCCTTCGGGTTTTCCTTTTATTTTTACTTCTCCATTTAGTTCCACCATAGTTGATTCAGGAATGCTTCCTTCCAATTGAAGAAAAGCATCTACTGCCTGCTTATTATTTTTTAACAAATCTTTCCTATAAAGAATGACTGCATAATATTCATGAAAAAAATTCAAATCATCTTTAAGTGGTTTTAAGATTGTAATATTTATTTCAGCATCAGTTGAATAAAATTCAATTACATCAATTGAACCATTTTCTAATCCCTCTATAGGCAAGGTCGTGGTCAATCCCTGTAACATTTTTTTGCGGGAAAGTTATATCTCTTTTGTAAGTCCCGGCCAGCCATCTTTCCTATCCATAAATTCATTGCTGAATCCGAATTTTAATTCAGAATATTTTTTTAAATCCGATATTTTTTCAATTCCAAGTTTCTCAGCTTTTTCTTTTTTCATTCCAATTGCATAAGTGTCGTTAAAGCCTAATGGCTTGCTGATTTCAATTCCAATTGAATCTAAATAGCTTTTCAATTGCTGATTGTCTTTAATATTTTTTCCAGCTAAAATTTCTTCTTTAATGGTTCCAGTATATTCAGGATAAATATCAATGTCGCCTTTTAACAAAGCATTCCACAAAACTCGGGTTCCGCCTATCTCTTTTAAGTGTTCGGCTTTAATATTTTTTTGCTGGATTAACTGTGTAATCATTTCACCAAGAATCACATTCTCAGTAAACTTTTTTGAGCCTACTTTAATTACCTTTTCATTTGCTTGTCCAATAATTTCAAGAGAAATTATTAAAGTTAAAATTGTAATTAAGAATGATTTCATTTTATTTATTGTTTAATAAAATTTCTAAAGGTCTTTGCGCTCTTATAAATTCAGTAACAAATTTATCTGAAGGATTTCTTACAAGTTCTTCGATACTTCCTTCCTGTACAATTTCTCCTTGTTTCATTAAAACAATTTTATCCCCGAAGAAGCCAGCTTCATTTATATCATGTGTAACCATTAAAACTGTTTTGTGAAGTTTTTCAAATATCTCTTTCAAATCATTTTGAAGATTGAATCGAATTAAAGGATCAAGCGCACCAAGCGGTTCATCAAGTAAAAGAATTTTGGGGTCAAGCATTAGCGCCCTCATTAAGCTAACACGCTGCTGCTGACCCCCAGAAAGTTCGGAAGGAAATCTATTTAATCCAGAAAAAGGAAATTTTGTTAAAGTTAAAAGCTCATCAACTCTGTTATCAATTTTTTTTTCATCCCAGCCAATATGTTTTGCAAGAAGAGTAACATTTCCTTTTGCAGTTAAATGAGGAAACAATCCGCCATCTTGAATTACATATCCCATTTTTCTTCTGATTGAAATTAAATTTGATTGGCCAGTTTTTCATCATCAATTAAAACTTCGCCGATATCACTTTTAATTAAGCCAGTTATAATTCTTATTAATGTTGATTTCCCACAGCCGCTTGGGCCTATCAAAACAGTAGTCTTTGCATCTTCAATCTGCAAATTAATTTTATTTAAAGCTTAGTCGTTTTGTAAGATTTTGAAATGTCTTTTAAAAGGATTGCCATCTATAATTTCTTCTAAGTTTATGCTGAAAATAAATTATTCTAAACTGAAATTAAAGATTGTTTTAAAATTGGAAATTTCACCTTATTAAGAAAGTGCCATAAAAAAAGGTATTGCGAATGATCATACTATAAATCTACTTTTCTATGGATAATTAAATTGATTCTACTTTTCGGGGAAATATTATGATCTATAATTCTACCTCTCTTATTTGGTTGTTAGAATTTTTCAATTTAATATAAAGGGAACCTAAAAATGAAAAGTGCAATAATCAGTTTTTGTTTTTCTCTTCTTCTTATTTTTTCTTTTGAATCTTTTGCACAAAGTGAAGCTGCGTTACCATTTCTATGGTCTTCACCCTCTCCTGAATCAAATGGTTTAGGATTAACCGGTGTATCATACCCAAGTAATGATCCGCTAAGTTTCTATTATAATCCAGCAAACCTGGGGCAATTTGGCCAGGAAAATAATCTCTCCGTCCAATCGTATCCGGGGGGTGTCAATTGGCTTAATTTCGATTTCCTAAAGTACAACAACTTTGGATTAAATTTAGGATATAATTTAAAGAATCAGTTAAATGGATTAAATATTGCTGTAGGCGCCGGATTTATTCACAGTAAATTTGATTACAATAGTTTTGAAAACTACGATTCTTATAATGCATATGGTTTTGGGGCCTCCATTAATTATTATGTAACTCTATCTTTAGGATTTACTTATAAAAATATTACATCAAAAGTAAGTGAATATACAATCGATAATCGACCTCAAGAATTCACAACAAAAGCAAATGCAATTGACTATGGAGTTTTACTCACAATACCGGTTTTGAAATTAATTGCCAATAATTTTGCTTTTAATTTTCCTTCCGGCAATAAGCTTTATCCAGAATTCAATTATAATATTGGTTACTCCCGTTCAAATATTGGAGGAGAGATTTCATTTATCGATCCAGCTCAAAAAGATCCTTTGCCACTAACAGCCAGATTAGGACATACCTTTGACTTAGGTTTAAATTTTAAGACAGATGATATATTAATAAATCTTATTAATTATAAATTGATTTTAGAGGCAGATGACATTTTAATCTCTAATAATAATGGCGATATTTCTTATCAAGGACTATTGGGAGACATCAATATTGGTAAAAATTTAATTCAACTCAAAGCGGATGATAAAGTGTTGGTACACAAAGCCAATGAAATAAGCTTTATTGAAACAGTATCGATTTTGCAAGGCTCATATAATGGAAGAGGTTATCCTAATGTAATGAAAAATGATGGTTTGATTTTTAGTACAAAGGGACTTTTCAAATTTTTAAGCACTCAATCAGAAAATGAAACTATTAAGTTTATTACTAATCATTTGGAAATTAAATATATAACAGCCTCTATTTTCCAAAGCATTGGTATTCCATTTTATTTATCCGGAATTTCGGTTTCATTCTCTAATTTTTATTTTGATTAAAAAAGTTCATGGATTTTTTAACAGGTACTATCTAGACATTAGATAATACCTGTTTTCATTTCACATAAATTTCATAACCCCATGGCTTCAAAACAAAATCAGCAGTCTTACTAAAAGATACCTTTTCTCCCGAAAATAAATTTTTATAATCCCCTTCTATTTTATCGCTTTCTATTTTTATTTTATGTTCTTTATCAGAGAAATTAAAAATCGCAAAAACTTTATCTCCATCTTTTTCCCTTATGAAAGGATAAATTACTTTTTCACTCGAGCTATCACTTATTGATTCATAAGGAATCACTTGCAGTCCGCCACCATGATCACCGCATAAGAGTGCTTTATTATCTTTCTTCAACTCAACCAATGTATGATAGAATTTCTCATATTTTAAATTTGACCAATCAATTGTATCTTTCTCAAAAAAATCTAGACTTATATTTAATCCCGCCTCTTGCCCGCTGTATATTAAAGGCATTCCAGGAATTACAAAAGTAAAGGCTGTAAAAGATTCAAATGCATCGCCGAGTCTCTTTAGCGCTGTTCCATTCCATGAATTCTCATCATGATTTGTTGTAAACTGCATTCTAATTGCGTTTGATGGAAAATTCTTTTTATCTCTTTTCATTACTCGCTTAAGTGAATCAAGATCCTTTTTTTTCTTTGCAATATCATTTAATGTATGATAGACTTTCCAATCGTAAGTCATATCAAATGCCTCATGCATTTTGGGTAAATCTGATTCAGCAATCATGAAAACCGGTTTTAATTTATCTAATTCTTTTCTAGCTTCAATCCAAAAATCCATTGGAATTGGATTTGCATAATCACATCTATATCCATCAACATTGCATTCAGTAATCCAGTATTTTAGAGCTTTAATCATATACTTCCGCAAATCTTTATTAGCATAATTCAAATCAATTACGTCATGCCAATCAGGCACAGGCGGAACAAAATTTCCGAGTGAATCTTTTGTGTACCAATCTGGATGCTCTATGCAAATTATTATCCCATGCAGTATGATTTGCAACCCAATCAATAATAACATGCATTCCAAGTTTGTGAATTTCTTTGACTAAGTGTTTAAAATCATCAAGAGTACCGAATTCAGGATTAATAGCTAAATAATCTTTAACTGAATAATAACTTCCTAAACTCCCTTTTCTATTTTTTACTCCAATAGGATTTATCGGCATTAGCCACAAAATACCGACACCCATTTTTTTTAATCTCGGCAATTGTTTTTCAAATTCTTTTAAATGTTCCACTTGCAGTATATTGTCTTACATTTACTTCATAAATAGTTTGATTATAACTCCATGCCGGATGCTTAACTGAAATAATTTTTTGCTGTCCAATAATTTCTTTATATGGAGGAATTAACAAAAGTATAGATAGGACTATGAAAATGAAGTTTGATGTTTTTCTTTTTCCGAAAAGATTTAACATTTTATTATACACAATTCCCTCGTAATAAAATGAAATAATAAATTATAATATTATAAAAATGATCGGTATAATTACTTTTAGATGTTTGATAAACCTAAAAATTTTAGCTTTCCCCAAACATAGTACAATAGTGAAATAAAAAACAGTTTGATGTTAATTTGAAAATGAATCTAATTAAAATATTACTTTATAATTTATAAATTTGAGCGTTTTTCTTATCGGCTTCTTTTAAATTATTTATTTCATCTTTATTAATTTCTTCACTGCTGTTAAGCTCGTCGCTATCCAGCTTTCCCATCATCTGGTCGGATTTAATTTTTTCTCTAATTTTCTGATAACGCTGCAAAACTATTTGATGTTTTGAAATTTCCGATTGCAGCTTTTTACGCATAGCAAGCAGCTTTGCAACTCCGGTTTTGCTTTCTTCAAATTCAATTTTAACTGACTTAATTGATTCCTGCAGTTCAACATATTCCTGCATTGAGCTTGTAATTTTATCTCTTCTCATCTGCAGCTCTTCGTCATAAACAAGAATATCATTTTCAATTTTTTCTTTCTTCTCTCTTGAAGCTGCAAAACTGTGATTCATCATGTTTAACAATTCATGCATAATTTTTTCCAATGAAGCTTTCTTTTTAAGCAGTAATTCCGTTTCCAGTTTAAGCTCATTGTTATAATTTTTTCTTTCAATTGATTCTTCATCAATTTTTATCAATTCATTCTTGATTTGATCCTTCTGCTCATCAATGCTTTGAAGCATTTGCTCGACTGCTTCAATTTCAGCCTGCTTAATGCTTAACATCCGGTCTGTTTCTTCCAGTAAAGTAGTTTTATCGTTTAATAAATGTTCTTTTTCTTCAATCTCCTTTTCTTTCTTATTTACAACTTGTTCAAGAATGCTTCTTTTACGATTTACTTCATTGAGCTCACTGTTATACTTCTCAAACATTTTACCAAATTTGCCTTCAAGGTCACTGTTGCCGTATTCAATTTCTTTTTTCCTTTGCTCATGTAACGAAAGCAGTTCTTGAATCTTTTCATTTTCAGCTTTAAGCTGTTCAGCCTGTTCTTGTTCCATTGACAGTTTGCTGCTTAACTCTTCTCGTTTTTTCTCAAGTTCTTCCGCTGTTTGCTTTAATTCCGCCGACTTCAAATCCAGCTCTTCCAATTCTGAATTAACCTTTGTCAGCTTTTGTTCTTTCAATGTTAAGTCTTCATCAACGGAAAAATATTCTTTTCTTTTTTGATTTATTTCACCCAGCACTTTTTCATATTCTTCTTTAACTTTTAAAATCTGATCTTTCTTTTCATTAAGCTCTTTTTCTATTTCAGAAGATTTTTGATACAAACCTAACTTGCCGGATTCTTTTTCCGAAATTGTACTATCCAGTTTTTTAATTAAACTTAATTTTCCCTTTTCTTCATTTAACAGAAATTGAATTCTTCCTTTAATAACATCTTCTTCATCTTTAAGTGAAACTACTTTTTTATTCATTTCACTGTATTCTGTTTCAAGAATATTTAAGCTTTGAGTCACTTCAGAAAATTTATTATTTGTGCTTGATATTGCTTCTTTCAGTTTGTACTCTTCCTGGTGAAGGGCAGGGATTTTATGAGTTAAAATAGTTTCTTCTTCTTTTAATGTGTCAATGCTGCGCTTAACAGTTTCCTGTTCATTTAAAAGTGACTGCAAAGTTGCTTGAACTTCTTCAAGTTTTTTATTTTCATTTTCTATTTTTGAATGTAAGGCCTGCTCTTCATTATTTAAGAAAGTGATTTTATCATTAATCGTTTTTTCTTCTTCACTCAGTGTATTTAAATTTTGTTTCGCACGGTCGGTTTCATCTTCAAGGAATTGAATGTTTTGCTGGATTTGCTCAATTATACTTTTCTTTTCATCGTATACAGCTTTGAAATTATTCTCTTCGGTTTTGAGAACCGTTACCCTATTTAAAATTTCTTTTTCTTCATTCTTCAATGAACCAATTATCTCTTCAGCTGAGGTAATTTCATTTCGCAGTGTTTCCAGTTTTTTCCGGTTTTCATTAACGACAGTGTGGCCCTCGTCATAATGCTCTTTAAGCTGATGTTCAACTTCATGAAGAGCTGCTACTCTTTGTATTATTTCTTTCTCTTCTTTGTGAAGTACATTTAACTTTTCTTTCTGCTGATTATAGCTGGCAGCGAGATTGTCCAGTTCTCTTTTAACTTCCGAAAATTTTCCCTTTTCAAGATCATTTATCTGCAATAGCTCTTCTTCAGTCTTTTGCAAAACTGAAATTCTATTTACTAATGAATCTTCCTGAGTTTTTAATTGATTTAAATTTTCAGAACTTTCTGTTGCAGATTTACTTATTGCTTGAAGATTCTGAGAAATTTCATCAATCAGTTTTTGTTTTTCCGAAATATCATTTTGCAGCTTTTCCTTTTCCATTGTTAAGGCACTTAATTTAGAATTCTCTTCGGCAAGCTTTGCTTCAACAGATAGTAATTCATTTTTAATTTCAGAAGACTTGCTTTGTTCTATCTGATTTTTATTCTTCAGTTCTTCTTCTGTTTTTTCTAAAGTTGATATTTTACCAACTAATTCTTCTTCCTGCATTTTCAATTGATTTAAGTTTGCTGAACTGCCTGCAAAGGACTCATCTATTGATTCCAAATTTTTCGTAATCTCTTCAATTAATCTTTTCTTCTGTGAGACCTCATCGTTTAACATTTCTTTTTCATTTGTTAAACTGCTTAACTTAGAATTTTCTTCGGATAATCTAGCCTCAACTGCTTCAAGTTCTCTCTCAATTTCAGAAGACCTGCTTTGTTCCTGCTCATTTATCTGCTTCAATTCTTTTTCGGTTTGTTCCAATACTGAAATTCTATTTACAAGCTCATCTTTATGAAATTTAAGCTGATTTAATTTTTCAGAGCCTTCGTATCCTGTTTTATTGAGTGATTCAAGATTGTTGGAAATATCCTTAATCATCGCCTGCTTTTCTGAAATTTCGTTTCTTAATTTTTCTTCCTCATTTTCCAGGCTTGTTAATTTTGAGTTTTGCTCTCGATACTGTGTTTCCAGTGACTGCAGCTCCAGTTTAATTTCAGATGAACGTTTTAGCTCAGACTCATTTTCTGCACTAAGACGTTTATGATCATCCTTTAAAAGAATTAATATTTTGAGTAAGTGCTTTCCACTCTTCTTTTAATGAAGATAATTTATTTTCATCGATTTCATATTCTTGTTTTAAGCTGTTTAGGTTATTATTCAGCTCACTTATTTTCGAGTTTTTTTCATCCAATGACTTAACAATTTTTTCTTCTTCATCTTTTAAATTTTTAAGAAAATCATCTTGGCCGGCATATTTTGCTTCAATTGAATTTAATTCTTCCTGGAGATATGTATATCTCTCCTTCCGTTTATCATAGTCTGAAGAAAGATTATCAAGCTCTTTTTTTAATTCTAAATTTTTCTTCTGTTCTATCTCATTTTTCTGTTTTAATTCTTTTTCCTCATTTTCCAGCGAAGCAATTTTATTTGTTAATTCATTTTGATGAAGCTTTAGTACGTTTAATCTCTCCGTGTCTTCAACATTTATTTTTTTCAACTTTTCAAGATTTTTAGTTATCTCTTGAATTGATTCCTGCTTTTCTGAAATCTCATTTTGTAATCTTTTTTCTCCGGCTACTAAGTTGGTTAATTGAACAGAATGCTCGCTGATTTGATTTATAATTGACTGCAGTTCATTTTTAATTTCTATTGAGCGATTAGACTCTGTTTCATTTTCGCTTAATAATTTTTTATGCTCATTTTCTAACGCAGCAACTTTATTTGTAAGATCAATTTCTTCTTCTTTAAAAGAAGCTAACTTTATCTCATTTGATTCATTTGCATTCTCAAGATTATTCAAGCTTTCAGTAAGATTATTAATCTTTTCACTTTTTTCATTGATTGATTTTAATAATTTTTCCTCTTCATTTCGTAAGTCTTTTAAGCTATTATTTTGTTCTTCATATTTTGATTCAATAGTTCTAATTTCATTTTCTAAATTAGTATATCTTTCAGTTTCGGATGTCAATTTTTCACGAACAGACAATTCTTCTTTTCTTAACTCTGATATTTTATCTTTCAATTCCTGCTCTTCACTTTTTAGCAAAGCAAGTTTTTCTTTGTCTTCTACTTTTGCATTTTCAAGGAGTCTTAAATTTTTTGAAATCTCATCTATCTTCCTAACTTTAACATCAATTGAATTTCTTAAAATATCTTCTTCTCTTTCAAGTGCAGCAACTTTTGAACTGACATCGCCCAATTTCTTTTCATATTCACTATTTTCTTTTATCAACTTTTGCTTATGATCTTCAAGGTCTTTTAATTCTTTTCTCTTCTTTTCCTCTTTCTCTGAAATGTTCTGTTCTTTTTTATTTAGAGCCTCAATACTTTGTTTTAATTCCTTAATGTAATTTTCAATATCTTTCTGCTCTGTTTCAAGCTTTCCACTTTTCTCTTCAAGCACATTTAGCTTCTTCTGTGAATCTTGAATTCTTTTTAATGAATCTTCATCTACCACAGAACCCTGATTATTTTCTTTAGATGCTGAATCAGCTCTTTCGGAAAAAGATAAAATTGTATTCTGAAGTTCTTCTTTCATTTCATATAATTCGGAAACCCGCTGGTTGAGTTCCTGCAACTGCTCTCTCCTTTGTTCCGCTTCATCTTTTATGGTTTCAATTTCAAGAAGGACAGACTTTTTTTCTTCGTAAATTGTAGAAAGCTCTCCTCTTCTTTTACGCAGCATTTCATCAAGACGCTTACTAGTTTCTTCCTTTTCATACATATAGTGAAACTTAGATTTCAGCTCTTCGTTTTCGCCTTTAAGCTTGTCCAATTCTTTCGAATTAAATAGTCCCATATTTTTATCCTTTTTACATTTGTCTCAATTATTCATTTGGAAATAGATATCGGAAACAATTGAGTTAAATTATTATCAAAGTTCTAAAAGTTACAATTTCTTTATCTTAAATTCACCTTATTTTTTTACAAAAAATTAAGTATTCATAAGGTAAAGCTTAAATTAAATTTTCTTATTCACTTACATTTTATTTTGATTTTGAAAAAAGCAGTAACCGGTTTTAAATAAAAAATTAAATGTATCAATTTTTGTGCTGAAAACGATACTGTTTAGGCGAATAGACAAGAAGCTTCAAGCGGATAATTTGACGGGAACCCCCTACTAATTCTTATTCTCTAAAGACTACTGTTAACGATGAAGAAAATAATACCTGTAAAAATTTCTTTATAATGATTTAGCTGGTAGAAATAGTTTAAATTCGCCCTTCTTTATATTTTTTTCTCATTTCAATTTTTTGAAGCTGCCTTTCAATAATCAACCCGGCAATAGCTTCCGGCAGCATGCTTTTATTTTTGTCAACAAACGCGAGCTGCAGCTTATCTTCATCAACATCTATTCTATACAAGGTGTTAATTAACTTGTCAAAGTTATTGTCTATCAATTCGGAAATTTTTTTAGTGAGATATTCTTTTAGCTGCTCAAGAGTATCCAGGTTTTCAGAAGAGATTATAGAATTAATTCCTGAAATGCTAAACTCATTGGAGATAATATTTGTAATGCCTTCAATTTCTTCTTTATTTACAATGTTCATATTTACTCCTTTAATTATTTTGAAATGTCTGTATGATATAATAAAGTTTCAATTTAGGATTAATATTTTATTCCTTATCACAAAAACTAATCTGTAAACACCATAAGCAAAAAAGGGAGCTGCAATAACATCAACTGAATAATGAGTATGTTGAATTAAAACCGATAATCCAACTGCCACTGTACAAATTAAAAATATTTTTTTAAGAATTTTATTTTCACTAACTAAATACAATAAAAACAACGTTGCAGTGTGTCCTGAAAAAAATAAATCTTTGTTTAACTGAATCCCGGTTCCCAAATATTTCACAAACGGATCAATCAAAGGAATAGCGGCATGCGGAGGATCAAGCGGAATAGAGTACATTGCAATTGTTCGAACCACAACAAGAAGCATATAAGATTGCAGTGCAAACATTAATCTTTCCGGTGTTTTTATAAAAGAAATTATTGCAGTAAAAATTGAACCATAAATTAATCCAAATGTCAGCCAGTTTGTGTTTAACGGATTAAATAATGCAAGAAATGGATCATCTAAAGTAACCCCATGCCTTCCTTCATTAAATGTTAGAAAGCGTGTAAAAAGAAAAAGGATTATTATTAAAAAAAATATTGTTGCGAAAAACTCAACTTTGAATCTTTTCTCTTTTAATTTTTGGCTCCAAACTATAATTAAATTTTTTCCCATCAAGAATCCCTATAAAGAATTAATTTTATCAATAAAATATGGAAGCATTTGCCTCCATGTCGGCCAATCATGAGGCATATCATATCCCCATAAATCCAGCCAATGGGGAATATTTTTATTATGCAATATCTCCGAAAACTCAATAGCAGATTCAGGGGATTCATAATCTCCCTGCCCGCTTGCAATTATTATTTTACCATTTCTCATCTGATTCAATTGTACTTTGTCACTGATGTTTGGCAAATAATCAACCGGTGAATTAAAATAACAATTATCATCAAAGTAACCTTTTGTATAATATTTTAAATCATATGTCCCGCTCATTGCGATTACTCCCGAAAAAATATCAGGCCTTCTGAAGAAAGAATTAACAGCATGAAAAGCACCGAGTGAAGCACCTGTTAAGATAACCGGAGTTTCATTTGATGTTAGATTTTTAATGAACGGAATAACTTCATCAACTATGTATTGGTTGTACTGCTGATGCCGGATTGCTTTTTTCGCAGGATGAATATTTCTATTTAACCAGCTTTCTGAATTTATACTATTTATAGAAAAAGCTTTTATCTTCCCCGAATTTATTTGATTTGATATACTGTCGATAAGATGAAATCTCTCATATTCCAGGTAATCTGCAGCCGCAGTGGGAAACATTAAAAGTGAGTATCCATAATGCCCGTATATTACAATTTCCATCTCTTTATCTAAGGCATTACTCCACCACTTATGAATTTCCCTTTTCACATATTCCTCTTTAATATTTTAGCTTAAGCAATTAAGATAAAAAACTAATCTACTGATTTAGGAGTGCTCTGTTCTAAAGCTTCAATTAGAGTTGATTTGTTGAAAGGTTTTACCAAGAATTTATTTGCCCCTGCGTCGTAAAACTCGTTGATTCTATCCTCTGAAAAAACACTGGAGATAACAATCAAAGGACGGTTAAGCTTATCATTCTTTTTAATATCTTGAACTATTAAAATCCCCTGCTCCCAATGATTTTGATTAACATCAAAAATTAATGCTTCAAAATTATTATCCAGAAGGTCATCAAGTTTAAAGTCTCTAAAGTTTTTTGACCTTATTTTATATTTATTTTTGAGAAATGCATTCAGTAAATCCAAAGATTCATTTGCATCGTCAAGCATAAATATTTTTTTTAATGAATCATCAGCACCTTCATCATATTTATTTTCCGGTTGATTTAGATGTTCAGATAATGGAAGTGTAAATGAAAAAGTTGAACCAACTCCTTTTATACTGTCAACCAGAAGTGAGCCGCCAAGTTTTTCTATATATCTTTTAGCCAAAGCTAGTCCTAGTCCATTCCCTTCAAAAAATCTTCCAATGTTTAAATCTTCCTGGCTGAATGGGCGGAATAAGTGATCAAGATATTCAGTTGAAATACCTACTCCTGAATCCTTTATCCGGCAGATTGCTAGTTCTCTGTCTTCAAAAGTATCAACTTCAATTTCTATAAATCCCTGCCTTGTAAATTTAACAGCGTTATTTAATAAATTATTAAGCGCATTTTCAACGCACTGCATGTCTGCGTCGACAAAAATAGTTTTCTTTTTAAATTGAGTTTTTAAATCAAGTTTCTTTTCCTCTGCGCCTTTCTTAATTCCTTCAAGACAGTTATAAATTAAGGTTGTAAGTTCTATAGGTTCAATATTTACTTTATAATTGCCGGCTTCCAGTTGGGCAAACTCAAGCATTTGTGAAATGCTTTTAAACAATCTTTCACTTCCGCTATACAGGTTATCAAGATAAACTTTATCTTCGGCAGTGATTTTGTCTTTCATGCTTTCTTTAATAATAGAAGTATATCCAAGCACAATATTAAGGGGTGTTCTAAGCTCATGTGAAAGAACATTTAAAAAAGTATTTTTTAATCTTTCTGCTTCTTTATATCCGTCTCTAGCTTTTTTAACTTCTTCTTCGGTTAAAATAATTTCAGTTTGATCTTCATGAAAGAGAACTACAAAATTCTGCTTGCCTTCAGCAATATGAAAAATCTTTGTTCTAAATAACGGGATAGTAATTTCTTTATTTTTTAAAAGTGAGTCAGCAAAATTTTCTGTAAAAACAAAATTCTTATTTTCAAAAACAGTATTAATATGATTAAGCGTTCCGCTATTTCTAATTTCAGAATCATTAAAAATAGAATACTCTTTGAGCTCATTTACATTGTATCCCCACTGAAAAGTAAAAGCCTGATTTACATAGACAATCTTACCGTCTTCATTTATTACTTCAATAGGAAAATGAATTGAATCAAAAAGCAATGAAAAATATTTAAATATTAACTCACTCATAATTTATTTGTCGGCAGCCAAAATTGAATTTTAGTTCCTCTTTCACTTTCCAATATATTAATTTCTCCGCTGTGCCTTTCAACAATACTTTTGCATAAGAATAGCCCATAGCCGCTTTTTGCAGATGTAGGCAGTTCAAAAAAAGAATCAAAATCATTTGAAGGCATTCCCGGTCCGTCATCTTTAACTTCGACATAAACGCTGTTTTTCTTTTCAATAGTTTTTATAAATACTGTTGCGTCTTTTTTAGCTTCAGCGCTATTTGTAAATAAGTTTACGAGTAAATGCTGTATCTGTTCAGAATCATAACTACACAAAGGAATATTATTGAACTCTGTTTTAAAAATAATACCTGCAAATTTCTTCATCGGGGCAATATATTTTATAACAGACTGAATTGTTTTATTTAAATCCCCGCTGTCAATATTTAAATTCATTACAGAAGTTTCTAACAGTACCTGGGCATATTTTTGAATGTTTCGGATACTATCTGTTGCAACCCGGGATTTCAAAATAAGCCTGTCAAAAAATATTGAATCTGTCTGATCAATTTTATTGTTGAATTCTTTTTGAGATTTATCAATTATTCTCATTAAGCTTTCATTCTCAAGTAAAGCTAAGTGAACCAATCCCTGTAAAGACTGTCCGATTTCAGCGTCTATGCTGGATTTTAAAGCTTTTCTTTCAGCTTGAATTAACTGTACATTCGCTTCATTCAAAGCATTGTAAGCGCTAACCTGGCCTTTGTATAATTGAGCATTCCTAATTGCAATTGCAGCTTGTCCTGCTAAAATTTCAAAAGTGCTGGTTATTTCTGTAACCTTTATTTTATGAAGGCGTTTACTATCAACGTATATAACGCCAATTTTTTTATCTTCCGTGATTAATGGTGAGCATAAAATAGTCTGGAGTTCCAGCTTCAAAATACTTTTTGAAGGATCATAATTAGTATCGCTCTGTGCGCCTTCAATAAATCGTGAACGGCCTGTAATGAAAACATCATTAACAACAGTGTTGCTAACATGGAAAGATTCTTCAGAAAGCTTTTCTCCATCAGAATTAATTCCCAAACTATATTCTAGATTACCGGAGGAATTTTTAAGAACTATGAAACCTCTTTCCGAACCTGTAATTTCTATTGCATTTTTAAGGACTAGCTCTAAAACATCTTCAAGAATTAATGTTTGATTTATTAGTTTTACAATATCTAGAATTGCTTCAAGAGTTTTAGCACGTTCACTTGAGCCGTCTTCTTCAGACGCCTTTAGCTCGTCATCAATTTTTTTCTTAAACTCTGAAAATTTCATTGTAAGACTTTATCAATCTAAAATTAAAATGGTCACTGTTGAAAATATAAAGCATTAATAGTAAATACAAAATATCTAACGTCAATTAGTTTGCATAAGTTAAATGATTTTTATATTGGAATATTGAACTTAAAATAAAACTAATTTCTTAAAAGCTTATAAGATAAAAACCATTCCCAAGATTCTTTATTTCCATACCAGGCATTTGCTCCGCCTGCGGAAAAAGTTGATTCAAGATTAAACCAATGTTTAAATATAATATTTAGCTGGCCACCCAAAGTGAGATAGGTGTCATATTTTTTATTATCAATTGAATTCACCACAAGCGCCTGCCCATATATCGAACCGTCTATATGATTTAAAATTTGTGAACCAATGTGAAGGTTACTAAAACGAATGGGAGGGAAATTGTTTTCAATCATAAGTTTTCCAAATTCATCTGCTTCCAAACTATAAATTGGAATTCCGGGAAAACGAAATACTTTACGGTATTGTTTAACATCTTCATTTTCCACTTCTCTGTTTCCAAATCCGCCGAAGAAAAATTTTGACTGAATTAATAATCTATTTTTTATATGATATCCGCCAGCAGTTTTAAAATGAAGAACATTGTGCTTGCCAAACCAGGTTGAGTAGTTATCCCATTCTCCATAAAACTGACCAGAGGTCTGCGGGTTGGCAGGATTAGCAGAGAAAGCCATTACAGTAACATTAAATTCATTTCCCTTTTCAAAATCTGAACTGCCGATACTTTTTCTCAAATCCTTTGAATTAAAAACCGTTTGAGCAACGAGGAAATCAGGCTCTAAAATTTCAAGTAAGTTATCATTATAGAATTTATTATTTGTATAAAGTGATATTTCGGTTTGCTGTTTCATCTTTAACGGATTATCATAAACCCAATAATTTGAATAACCAATTCTATATTTTGTTCCGATAGTTCCCCTTTTTCTTTTATTGAATAAATCATAGAAGTCTGTAGCGTTATAATCAACGCCAATAGTAAGCTGCTTTTTATATTCGTATTTAAATTTAACATGGTATTTGGGAAGCTGAGGGAATTCATTAAACGGGGCGTAACCTGCTTCCAATGTAATATCATGAAATAATAACGGATCAGAAATGTGGGTGAATATTCCCAGCACTTTTTGTTTTTGAAATCCTGTAATCACAGGAATAAAGGTTAAAATTTGTAAATTCGAAAGGCTGTTGTAAGGTGTACCTGCTTTTATTGGTACACTATATTTTCCTACTTTCTCCGCAGATATATTCCAGCTCTCAACTTCAGGACTTTTATTAATAATTTTTTCTCCCAAATACTCAATCGCAGAAAGATGTTCAACAGGTTTATTTGGAATAATGACTGGCATAAATCCATCTGAAGTGAATTCAAATGCAAATAAAGAATCATTAGAAATATAAACCGGCTTGAAAAGTCCAACTATAGTATTGCTTAAAGGAATTGAGTTTAATGTTTCCGAATTTGTTTTGTAAATATTAGAGACGCCATTAACATATGCGCTCCAATAAATTTCTTTTCCATCAGGGCTCCAAGAAGGATTTTCGGGTGAGCCTTTACTTGAGATAGTAATATATTTAAAGCTTTCACCCGCTTTTAGATTTTCTAAATTAATCAGTACTAAGCTTTGTTCACCATTAGTTTTGTGAATAACAGCTGCCAAATAATTTCCATCTGGACTCACAGATAAATTTTGAACATTGTCACCAACGTTAAAGGATACAACATCCTGAAGATAAGTATATGGATATTTTGAATATACCAAAGTTCCATGCCCGGTTGAATGCTGTATCCCCCATAATTCATGTGTCTGAGGAGAAACTGTTAAATCACCAACGCGGCAATTTTCAAACAGCATTTCTTCATCACCTGTTTTAGGATCCAATTTCCAGATATCTCTAAACAATTGATTATTATTTGTTGTGTAGAAAAAAATATCTTTATTGCTGTCATACGCAGATGAAGCAACTTGATAGATGCTTGGAGTTTGAAGATCGCCTATTTTTTTACTTTTCAAAGTAGATAAATTTAATTCCTGAATTCCGGCTAAATTATGCGGTTTGTGATAACCAAATAAAATTGAATTTCTTTTAGAATTAAAATAAGGCTGAGCAATCCATCCAGTTGGTTCATTAAACAATTGATGAAATTTAGTAATAGGATTTGTCTTTAATCGATTAATATTTTTTTGTTGGAATTGAATTTCATTTTTTATGAATGATACCCAGGCGTCTCCAATATCAACTCCGAAAACATCCTCAAATTTTCCTGAATAACTTTCATAAAATTCTCCTGGCTTAGACTTGTACCAATCAATTACTTTTTGCTCGCCATAGTTAGCTGCTAAATAAGAAATAAATCTGGTTCCGTATAAATAAAAAATATTATCTAGTAGAAATGAATTATGACTTAAAATTGTTTCCAATTCTATATCAGTTGGAAATTCTTTTCTTTCATTGACCATCGCCCTAAAATACATCTCATCAAAATTACCTAGCGATCTCCCATAACCACCGCTTAACCAGGTTTCAATAAACACTGCTATTGCTTCCTGGTGCCATCTTGGAGTATACCTATCATAATTTGTTAATAAACTGTAGAACACAGTTAATGGCTGCATTTGTTCAGGAGAAACTTTGCCAAAAATTGAACGAAAAATTCTTTCGACTTTCGAAGGATTATCATTTACTACAATATGTACAAGCTCATGATTTAAAAGCCATTGAAATCTTTCATTAAAAAGAATTGCTTCATACCCTGCTTCAAGAGGTTCAATTTCAAGCCGTATAAAATTAGTGGGAACGGCAGTAGCAGCCGCAAAACCATAATCATAAACATCATAAGTATTAATTATAATTTTTTCACTGGGTCTATAATCAAAAATTTCCATTAACTTTTTAAGCGAGTTTTCTGCTGAATTTAATATATGAGATACTAAATATGAATGAGAAGCTCTATATATAATTTGGAAATGTTGACTTTCGGCCTGGCGCCATTCAGAGGGATCTCCTAGTGGAATATACTGGCTATAGCTTTTTAAAATAGGAGAAAAAGAAAGTAGAATAAAAAAAAGAAATAGATTGGTGTGTAATAGTTTCTTTAGCAATTGCAACAAATATCCAATGATAAAATAAAAAAGCCTCTAACTTTTAAAATTAGAGGCTCAAATTTACAAACTTCTTTGCAAATTATTAAACAAATCTACTTGCCCCAGCAGTATCTAGAACCAAGTTCTTCTAATTGAGCGTTTGATTTACCCCAGGAATATCTTGAACCCAATTCTTCTAATTGAGCATTTGATTTACCCCAGGAATATCTTGAACCCAATTCTTCTAATTGAGCATTTGACTTACCCCAGGAATATCTTGAACCCAATTCTTCTAATTGAGCATTTGACTTACCCCAGGAATATCTCGAACCCAATTCTTCTAATTGAGCATTTGACTTACCCCAGGAATATCTCGAACCCAATTCTTCTAATTGAGCATTTGATTTACCCCAGGAATATCTTGAACCCAATTCTTCTAATTGAGCGTTTGATTTACCCCAGGAATATCTTGAACCCAATTCTTCTAATTGAGCATTTGATTTACCCCAGGAATATCTCGAACCCAATTCTTCTAATTGAGCGTTTGATTTGTTTTGAAGTAAATTCCCATTTACCTCATTAATTTTAGCAACTGAGGAAATATTGTTTGTTTCAATAGATGTAACAGCTTGGTTTCCTCTAAACCTTGATGCTTCTTCAACATTAGATGAAGATTGAGCAAACATATTTCCGAGAAGTAAAATGGTTAAAAAAGCGGCAAAAGACACTCTTTGCATACGCCACCCTTCCCTTGAAATAGTAAATAAGACACATATTTTAATTGGTTGGTGTTTCCAATAGCATAAAAACACCGTTTCTTGCAATAGCGGTAGGCAATATGCAATATTTTATGACTTATGTCAAGAAATATTTAAAATTTTTTGTTTCGGGAAATTCTTAAATTTTAATCAATTTTGATTTTTTTCAATTGACATGAAAGTTTCTAAAGCTTTAACTCTTGACTCTTGCTCTAAATAAGAACGTCTTATTTTTTCATTTCTAATTTTTTCTGCTATATGATTTATCAACTCTTTCCCATAATGGGAGAACCATTTAGCTTTATTGAGATCACCTCTTCTTAGATAAGCTTCGGACAACTTAAATAATAACATCCATGTTAGTTCGTTAATATTTTTTTCCTGCAAAAGATTAAATGCTTTTTCAAAATATTCAATTTGGGGTTTTAAGTTTAATGTTTTATCAGATTCTGCTAAAAGGCCCATCATATAATTTAATTCAGATTCAAATAGATAATTATCTTTGCATATATTTATTAATATTTCGTCGGATAAGAGTTTAAGTGCTTTAATATATTCATGTTCAATTATTAGCGAATTAACTTGTAGCATAGTAGCTCTAAAAAAATGTAGGTCGTCTTCTAGATTTAAGAATTCACTTTTTGAAGAATCTAATAATGTAATTGTTCCATGATAATTCTTGTTAAGAAACATTTTATAAGATGATAAATAATTCCCATATAATAAATACTTACCAGCTTTTAGACCATCTCCTATTTTATTTTCAAAAAAAATTAAGTACTCTTCAAATTCCTCATAAGAACCTATTATAAAATAAATTTCAGCTAATAAAAAAACGGTTTCTATTTCTTCAACAGTGTTTTTAAGATCGCTAAATTTAGAATTTGCTTCAGTTAATGAAATTAAGGCAGAATTATATTCGCAGGTTAAAAAATAAATTTCTGATAAATTTATCAGTACGGTTGCTTCTTGATCTCTATTTCCAATGGCAAGAAAAATATTTAACGCTCGACTATATTCTTCTAATGCTTTATCGAAATTCAATTTTTTAAAATGAAATATGCCCAAGTTATCTAAAAGTTTTCCTTCATGTTCTAGATTCCCAACTGAAAAATTCGTCATTAAAGATTTATTCCAATACTCTTCCGCTAAATCATACTCACTTTTCATATTATAAATATTACCAATATTTATCTGCATTACTGCAACATCAAATTTTGAATTTGCTTCTTCATATTGCTTTTCTGCATCAAAAAAATAATTTAATGCTTTATCTAAATTGTTATCTTGAAAAATCTCCGCTAGCCCTAAAAGATTATAACTCTTTCCTTTGTCTATTGTATCAGAAATTTCACTTTCAATTATTTTTGAACAAATAGTGACAACTTGCGATAAATTGCTTAAGTCTAAGTATCCTCTTGCTGTTTCAGACAATAAATTTAATTTTTCTTTTTCTTCATTTGTTTTTTCAATCAACTCATTCAACAGTCTAATACCTTTTTCTGCTTCGCCAATTTTTATTAATGAAATTCCCTGCATCTTTAATAATTCTCTTTTTTGATTCTCTCTCAGCTTAAGCTGCAGTAGTTCGTCAATTAATTTTTTGGCTTGAGTAAATTCACCAAGAGAATATAAAACATTACTCAAGTCAATATTTATTTCAAGCTTTATTGAAGAATCTAAAGGGAAGTTTAGTAAATGCTCAAGTAATTTTTTCTTATAGCTAAAGGCTGATAATTTTTCAGCTTCATTTATTTCTTCTTTTAAAATTTTATAGCTGGTAAAAAACTCTTTGGCCAATTCAAAATGGCGGGCGATTTCATTTTTATTTGTTGAAGGAAATTTCTGCTGTAAAATCTTTCCTATATCTAAGTGAAGCTGCTCTTTATCCTCTATTGTTGAATAAACAAATTTTTTAAATCCATCAGATTGAAAATATGGGGGTATGGAATCATTAGGTGCATAAATTATATTTTTTTTATTAAGCTCATTAATTATCGAAGAAATGTTTTTTTTATCTTGATTAAAAATTTCTGCAATGATTTCTTTACCAACTATGATATCAAAAGCAGCAATTATTTGAGCTAATCTTTTTTCTTCATTAGTCAAAGATTGAAATCGGGCATCATAAATTACTTCATGAGAGCTTTTTAATAAATTAATTGCTTCATCGTCAAGCTGAATCGTAATTTCATTATAACCATATACAAGCAAATTAAAGAACAAACTATCTAGGATAAAGTTTACAACACTGCCCGGAAGAAAATCAGCATACATCGTAACATTTTTTCGAAGTTCGTCCTTAGGGAAAAAATTTGCATAGCTGCTTTCGAAAAATTCTTTAAGCTGGACATCCGTAAAAGGCATCAAATCAATTTCTCTAAGATTGTTAATAAACCCTGAAAGATATGGCTGCTCGGAACTTTCTGCTATAATTACTTTAACTCTATTTACCTGCAGTATGGGAATTATTTCGTGAAGTATTTCAACCGTAAATGAATCATACTTATTAAAATCATCCAACAATAAAATAAATTTATTTACTGCTGAAAGTTGTGAGAAAGCAATTCTGATTTGATTAAGAATATTTTCTTTATCTGATGAGAGAATATTTTGAATGTCATCTTTTAAATCTGATGATAGATTTGAATAAATAAAATCATTAAAAAATATTTTCTTCAGCAAAATTTTTAAGAATTCTATTCCCGATTTAGCATAATTCCCTCTTAAAAATATCACATTGTCAAACTCGTAATAAATTTTATATAACAGCGAAGTCTTGCCTGCATCCTCCAACCCTTTTATGACAAACACTTCACCACTTTGCTCATCACTGATATATTTCTTTAGAATATTGAACGAGTCTTTTCTATCTGCGACAACTCTTGCCGGCATAAAGTCATTTTTAATTTTATCGTTTACATCAATGCCTAAATCATAAAGAACTTGGATCGAATTAAAATATCTTTCGGATATATCTTTAGCCAAAAGTTTCTTTATGATGTTTAACAGCTTCTCAGAATAATGTGTGGAAGGGAATTCAAATTCTTCTTCAAGATGAGCTTTATAAATATTTAGTTCAGTATCTGTCTCGAAAGGAAATTTACCGTACACAATTTTGTACAGCAAAATTCCAAAGGCATACAAATCCACACGATGATCATGTTCTTCTTTCTTTAATATTTCGGGAGCTATATACTCAGCGGTTCCCCTTATTTCATATTCTTCATTTTCGAAAGTATTTTTGGCAAAACCAAAGTCAACCATTTTGACATGCGGTTTGCCATCAATTGTTTTGATTAAAATATTTTCTGCTTTAAAATCGTAATAAATATAATTTGACTGATGAAGATAAAATAAAGCAGAACTTAATTGCTTGATAACCTCAATTAAGTATTCTTCATTAGATAAATTCTCATCATTTAAAAGATTAATCCCTTCATAAAACTCTTGAGTAAAAAACTTACTCCCAATTTCAACCTCGTGACTATTATCTTTGGTTGTGACTACCGTTCCATATTCAAATGAACGTATTATATTAGGATGATAGAGTCTCCCTAAAATAAAATATTCATCAAGAAATGTTTTTGCTTCTTCCTTAGATGAATTTGCAGGTAATATCTTGATTGCAATATTCGTATCGGGCATTTCTAAGTCTTCACATAAATAAACAGTGCTTCTGCCTTCACCTAATTTCTTTTTAATAATATATCGGTCGTTTATCATAAATTACTTCGAGGATTAATGATTTGATTAATTTCTTTTCCAAATTTATTTGCAGTATAAAGAGTGACATATAATGCTAAGCCCGGGAATAAGATCATCCACCAGGCTTTTGATAAATAATTTTGCCCGGCATCTATCATCGCACCCCATGACGGGTATATAGAACCGGTTCCAAGTCCGAGATAGCTTAATGCTGCTTCAGCTAATATAACATTGCCATACAAAAAAACCAGGTTAACTAAAACAGGTGAAAATATAACAGGCAATATTTCTTTGAATAACAATTGAATTTTCGTTAAACCCAATAATCTTGAGCTTTGAAAATAATCTTTATGCTTGATTGAAATTACTTCCCCGCGCACAATTTTAAATAAGCTCATCCAGCCTGAAAATCCTAAAACAATAATGACACCTAAAATTGACGAACTGAAAAATGCTAATATAAAAATTATTAAAAATATTATGGGAAATGCGAGGAACATATCTGTTATTCGATTAATAATTGAATCAATGGGGCCACCAATATACCCGGCAAAAAATCCTAATATTAACCCTATAAATGCCGCAATAAAAACTGCACCAAGGCCAATCAATAAAGAAATTCTTGCGCCATAAACTAATCTGCTGAATACATCTCTTCCTAATTCATCACTCCCCAGCAAAAATGTTTTTGAGCCGATCAACTTTTTTTTATTTTTAATTGACCATGACCAATATTCATTCGAAATTTTACCTTGAATATTTTTTTGATAATAATTTATTTCGTTGTCTTTTTTCTGCAAGCTATCAATAAAAATAATTGATTCGTCAAATGACTGCCGGGCAACATTTTTTTTATCATTTATAAATTTATCCTCATCGCTTAAATTACTTTCAGTTTGATTTTTTACGTGTAAAATCATAACCTTACTGAAAGGTGGAAGAAGTCTGGTCACTTTTAAATTTTTCTGAAAATCAGGATTGAAATTTGAAATAGCCGGGGCAAAAATAAAAACAATAAGTAATATTATAATTATGGAATTGGTGAAGTTTAATTTTGATTTGAAATATTTTATTGAAGATTTTTTTGTCAACACAAATGAGATAGCAGATATCATCAAAACTAAAGACAAGTAAGAATCTATTAATGAAAAGCTAATTTGATTTTTCGCAAAATTGTAATCAGTAAAAAATAGTTTTATGTGAAAGAATAACAGAACAAAAGCATTAATAAAAAAAGGAAATTTAATAGCCAGTAAACAGCCTAGTAAAAAAAGAATGAATTGCCATATTTTAATTTGAAGCATCAAATGAATTTTCAATTTAATATTTCTTTAAAAACTCTTTTATCAATTTTTGCTCTTATCAGGTCAGCGGCAAGATTACTTATAATTATAAAAAATCCCGCAGTAAAAGTGCACCCAATAACCATTGGATAATCACGAGATAAAATTGAATTAACTGTTAAGCTTCCCATTCCAGGCAAACCAAAAATTACCTCTGTTATTAACGCTCCGCTGAATAATAATCCAAACTCAACTCCAGCCACTGAAATTAGAGGGCCAATTGCATTGGGGATTATATGTTTCCTTATAATTTTTTTTTCATTCATTCCGAGTGAGCGAAGATGTAAAACAAAGGGCTTGTTAAAAGTTTCTTCCAGGCTTTCTCTTAGATATTTATAAAAGATTGCAACTCCGGCAAGTGAAAGAGTTATTAGCGGCAAAGTGATGTGCTGCAAATAATCCAAAATTTTCTTTGCGAATGAAAACGAATTCATGATCAAAAGAAGTTAAGCCTGAAGAAGGAAATAAATTCAATATTTCAGAAAAAACAAAAATTAAAAATACTCCCAAAACAAATGAAGGAATTGAAAAAGCAAACAGACTTAACTTTGAAAACAGCTTATCCGAAAATTTATTTATTCTTTTAACTGAATAAAGTGCAAGTATAAATGCAAAAGTGATTTGAACAATAAAACTTGAAATTGCAAACACCATTGTAAAAGGCAGATATTCTTTTAAAACAGAAACAACTGGGATTCTATAAGTGTATGAGATTCCCAAATCACCTTGCACTAAATTTAAAAGAAATGATTTGTACTGATTAAGCAGTGAGCTATTCAGATCAAAAGATTCTCTAACTTTTGCAGCTAATTCTGGTGAGAGTTGAGGTGAAACAAATTTTAGAGATGGATCGCCCGGGGCAATTCTTAATAGAAAAAATATAAAAGTCAGCATTAAGAAAAGCACAATTAGTGAAGATAAAATTCTTTTAGCAATAAGTATTAAAGTATTTTTCTTCATTCAAAAAAATTAACATCTAAAATAATTATTAACCTAATTTTATTATTGCGCAACTTTCCACTCCCAGCATTTTTGAACCGCGCCTAATGGTGAAATAGTAATATTTTTAATGCGTTTGTTATAAGCTACAATATCATCAATCCAGTATAAAAAAGTGGCCGGCTCATCTTCATGAACAATTTCCTGAAACTTTTTATAAAGATTATTTTTTTCCTGCGTAGAAATTCTTGAGTCAAGTTTCACTAATATTTTGTCAATTTCTTTGTTTTGATAAAAATATAAATTATACGGTGCAGTACCAAAATCGGAAGACCAATTAGGTTTTAAATCAAGTGGAACGGCTATTTCCCAGCCTGCCATCCACGCATCATATTTTCTTGCGAATAAATTTTGAAAAAAGACACCTGGTTCAATTGAAGTTGTTGATATATCAATGCCCACTGCTTTTAAATTGTTTTTTACAACTGTCGCGGCAAATTCTCTTAACGGATTTCCTGACGGATAATATAAGGTAAATGAAAATTTCTTTCCGTCTTTTTCTAAAACTCCATCTTTATTATTGTCATTCCATCCTTCCTGTTTCAACAATGATTTTGCCATCGAAGGATTATAATCATAAGTGTGTAATTCACTATTAAAAGCATTCTTAAAAATATCCGGCACCGGACTTATAGCAACGCTTCCCTTATTATTCAAGAACTCTGATACAATTTCACTTCTATTAATAGCATAGGTTAAAGCCTTCCGAACATTTGCTGTTCCAAACATAAAATTAGGTTTTATTATATTTTTATTTTTATAAGCATTAACGTCTATATTTTCCCAGCCAATGTAATCATAGCTTCTTCCCTTCACAGAAGCAATATTAATTCTTCCTGAAGATTCAAGCTGCTCAGCATCATCAGGTTTTAATTCTTCCATCAAATCAATTTCACCTTTTTGTAATTGAGTTAGTCTTGAATTGTAATCCGGAACAATTTTAAATATTAATTCAGAAACATTATCCGGATTGTATAGAAATGATTTGGGATTTGCTTTTAAGAATATTGCTTGATTTTTCTCCCATCTTTCAACATAAAAAGGACCGGATGTAATAGAGTCCAATCCTTTTTCAAGTGTTACTAAATTTTTTCTATCGAATTTTTCAAAAACATGTTTGGGAATAATCGGAACATCTACATCAAATAAAGATGGAGCTGAACCTTTAACAAAATTTATCTTGATAGTCTTTGAATCGGTAATATCAAAAGTTTTTTTAAGATCTATCAGTGAATCTTTTTTAAAAGCAAATTTTTCAAAAAAGCCAAATAGCCTGCTTTGAACAGCCGGATCTGCATATAAATCAAAAGAAAAAACAATGTCTTCGGAAGTGATTGGTATGTCATCCCGCCATTTAATTCCATCTCTCAATTTGAAAGTAACTGAAAGAGAATCATCACTCCATTTCCATTCTTTTGCAAGCATAGGTGACGGCTTCAAATCACCACTTGAATCATCCCAATCAAATTTAACTAGACTGGCATACAACAATTCTGTTATCTGACCTTCATTTAATGTAAAAGCAAAAAGAGGATTCATTGATTCGATGTCTGAATTAATTCCGATTACAACTCTATTTGAATTAACCGGAGTTTCGCTTTTACATGATTGAAAAGATAGCAACACAATAAAAAGAAAAGGGATTAAAATTATGAAGCTGTGTCCCCATGAATTTTTAGTAAATTTAATAGTCATAAATTTATCTTAATTTATTATTTTGATATTCAAATATAAAATAACAAACTTCGTAAATAAATGGTTGATGTTTCCATAAAAGAAATAAATTTAATTAGTGAAAGAAACAACCGCATTCTTTTACATGATATAGAATTTGAAATTCAGCCAAACACCATTTGTACAATACTGGGAATTAACGGTACCGGTAAATCAACTCTGATCAAGTCATTAACAAAATTATTAGATGAAAGATTTTATTCAATTAATGGACAAGTTCTTTTTGACGGACGAAATATTTTTACATTAAACAAAGACGAATTAAGAACACTTCGGTTAAAAAAATTAAATATGTTTTTCAAGACGCAATGAATGGTTTTGACCACTTAAAGAAGATTGGATATTATTTTAAAGAGTTTGCAAATGATAAATACAAACATCGATGAACTTCTTGAATATTTTATCCTGCCTAAATCAAAGAATTTATTTGACATGCATCCTTATGAACTAAGCGGCGGGATGGCACAGCGTGTTAGTCTTGCATTAGCTTTGTCCACCAATCCACAGCTTTTAATTTTAGATGAACCTACATCAGGAATAGACACTGCAATATCAAATTTGTATTTGTATAAGCTGAAAGAATTTGCATCGCAAGGAAATAATTCTGTTTTGCTTGTCTCGCAGGATTTAACTTTTTCAAAAAATGTAAGCGATAAAATTGCTTATTTAAATAATGGAACATTGTCAGATTTTTATAATACAAATGATTTCTTCAGTCAAAAGATTAATTCGTCATTTGAATCCTTTATTTCATCATATCAAAGTATTTCAAGCTGATGCCGCAATTAATTTTAAATAATATTTCATATTCAGTATCTGAGGAAAACAATAAAAATAATCATTTTGAAAAAATTATTTTAAAAGATATTTCATTTGAAATTGATCACGGGAAAATTATTGGGATTGCGGGTGAATCCGGAAGCGGGAAAACTACTCTTGTAAAAATAATTGCCGGGATAAATAATCAAACCAAAGGTTCAATGATTTTTCATAAATCAAAAAACTGGGGGGATATTAAAACCAGCCCGATACAAATTTTATTTCAGAACAATGGTGAAATATTAAATCCATTTAGAGTAATTTATAAAATTGTTGAAGAAGCATATTTAATAAGATTTAATGAACCTCAAAATTCTGCAAAAAATGTTGAACAAATTTTTAACCTTATTAATTTTTCAGAATCACTCTGGCACCGAAAGGGATATGAACTAAGCGGCGGAGAACAGCAGCGAGCGGCATTAGCGAGAATTTTAATAACACAGCCGGAACTTTTAATTTTAGATGAACCTTTTTCTGCACAGGACCCGGAATCACAATTAAATCTATTAAACTTGTTTCAGAAAATAAACGAACAATTTAATCTGACAATGATTTGCATTGCTCATAATTTAAAAATCTTCAAAAGCTTGCCGATGAAATTATAATTATGTACAAAGGTGAAATTGTTGAAAGAGGCGAGACAAAAAATATTTTTCAAAATCCGCAGCATCCTTACACAAAATTATTTCTAAAAGCTGAAGAATATAATCTTACTTTGGATGAATTGAAGCAAAAAGAATTAAGTGATGATTTTCCTAAATGATTAATATAATCTCCAATGTCCAAAACAAACGCAGTTAGAATTTTAGAAGCAAACAACATTCATCCATTCTTTGCACACTTATGAAGTTGATGAAGATGATTTATCCGGAATTACAGTTGCGAATAAAATTAATGCTGAGCCTGATTCTGTTTTCAAAACTTTAGTTACTGAGGGAGATAAAAATGGAATAAATGTTTTCTGTATTCCGGTTACTTCAGAATTAAATTTAAAGAAAGCCGCTGCTGCAAGTGGAAATAAAAAAATCGAAATGATAAAAGTAAAAGATTTGCAGCCGCTCACCGGTTATATTCGCGGGGGATGCTCACCAATTGGAATGAAGAAAAGTTTTCCAACTTTTATTGAAGAAACTGCACAGATGTTTGAAAAAATTTATGTAAGTGCCGGCATTAGAGGAATGCAAGTTTGTATAAATCCGATAGACTTAGCTAAAATTGTAAATGCAAATTTTGTTGATTTGTTATAAAAAGCGTCTTTTATTTATAACCCTTTCTTTATATATTTACTACCCAAAATTTTAGGAGATAAATATGGCTAAACAACAATCATTTGCTGATAAATCAAAAGCAAAGAAAAAAACTGAAGGCATTAATGTTAAGCTTATCAAAGCTATAAAAACTGATAAAGGAACTTACAAATTCAACGAAAAATTTGTAAAGATTGACGATATTAGTAAGGTTACAGATATTAAATAAAAAGCGGTTAAATACCGCTTTTTCTATTCAATCTTCTATCCACTTATTTTAAAAATACCTTGATTTAGTCCCGTTTTTTTTTATATTGAAAACTCATTACAAACGGGCAAATGCCTTTCAATTATTCTTGCATTAGATACTCTACGTAAGAAATAAATATCAGTATTCGTTTATGGTTAGGTCTCACAAAATTGAAGGAGAAAAGGATGATTACCCCCAAAAAGATGCAGTTTTATGGAATTAAAGACATTGAGAAAATCCCTCAATTACAAAAGCTTAGCGTTGAAGACAGATTTAATTTAAAGGTTGTTTCAAGCGTACTTCCATTTCGAACAAATAATTATGTAATTGAAGAGTTAATAGATTGGGACAATATTCCCGATGACCCCATTTACCAATTAACATTTCTTCAAAAAGAAATGCTGAATAATTACCAATTCGACAGAATGGCATGGGCTTTAAGAAGGAACTTACCGCATGATGAAATTAAAGATCTTGCTAACTCAATTAGGTTGGAATTGAACCCGCATCCGGCTGGACAATTAACAGCAAATATTCCTGTAATTGATGATGACCCAGTTCCAGGAATTCAGCATAAATACAAAGAAACAGTTTTAGTTTTTCCTTCCAGTGGACAAACTTGTCACGCATATTGCACTTTTTGTTTTAGATGGGCTCAGTTTGTCGGAATAAATGATTTAAAATTTGCAACCGACGAATCAAACAGATTTCAAGATTACATTAAAAATCATAAAGAAGTAACTGACATTTTAGTAACCGGCGGCGACCCTATGATTATGGGACTAAAGAATCTTGAAGCTTACATTCTTCCATTTTTAGAACCTGAATTTGAACACATTCGTTCAATAAGAATCGGAACTAAATCTGTTGCCTACTGGCCTTATAAATTTGTAACTGATAAAGAAGCCGATGGAGTTCTTGCTTTATTTGAAAAGATTGTTAATTCTGGAAAACATTTGGCCATAATGGGGCATTATAATCATTGGCAAGAATTATCAACCGATGTAGCTCAAGAGGCAACAAGAAGAATAAGAAATACCGGTGCACAAATTAGAACTCAATCACCTCTTATCAAACATATAAATGATGATTCTTCCGTTTGGGCAAGAATGTGGCAAACGCAAGTTGGATTAGGATTAATTCCTTATTACTTTTTTGTCGAACGAAATACCGGAGCAAAAAATTATTTTGAAATTCCTTTGGCAAAAGCTTATCAAATTTTCAGAGATGCGTATGTCCAGGTCTCAGGATTAGGAAGAACAGTACGGGGCCCATCAATGTCGGCTCTTCCCGGTAAAGCAGCAATAGAAGGTGTAACGGAAGTGAATGGCGAAAAAGTTTTTGTCCTAAACTTAATTCAAGCTCGTAATCCAGATTGGGTTAAGAAACCATTCTTTGCTAAGTATGACGAAAATGCTACCTGGCTAAACCAATTGAAGCCTGCTTTTGGCCGCGATAAATTTTTCTACCAAGATCAATTAAACGAAATCATTCGAAGCAATAACGGGCAAATGTACTTTAATGAAGAAACTGAAGCCGACAATGATTTTTATTTTGATTTCGAAGAAGTGGAAATGTGATAGATTAAATTTATTGAGTTTTGAAAATTAGTTAAATAATTCTAGGCTAATTCTGCCTTCCAATTCCAGCAGCTTTACTTTTATCATTAATCCGGCAGAATACCCGCCAAGATTTCCATTAGAATTTATGACTCTGTGACAGGGGGTAATGATTGGAATTGGATTAGTTCCCATTGCTTGTCCAACCGCTCTAATTGCTTCGAGATTACCAATTCGTAAAGCAATATCTTTATAACTTACAGTTTTACCATAAGGAATTTTTCTTAATTCCTGCCAGATTTCTTTTTGAAAATCGGTACCGACTTCATCAAGAGGAACAGAAAATTTTTTTCTCTTTAATTCAAAATATTCTGTTAGTTCGGTAAAGACATTAAAGAAGAAAGGATCATCGTTATGAAGCTGAGTTAACCCCTTAACATTTTTTAAAGCATTTTTCTTATTTAAATAAATGCTTCTTATTCCTTTTTGTGTAGAAAATATTTTGAATTGAATTCCTGAAATTACAGCAGATGAAAAAAATAAATTCTCTTGAGATTTCATTCACTTGTCTTTCAGGTTTTAAAAGAATGAAATGATTTACTTAATTTTTATCAAGCGAAGTTTTGGTAGTGATTTAATTTACTGAAATTAGTAATGAATAAATCATCCCTAGGCTCTGCCCGAAATGACAATTTAAATTCATTTGTCATGATGAGCGGAATCGAGCCATGACTTAGATAAGTATATTGGAACACTTCTAAATTTCTAAGCAGCAACAACTTCCAGTGCCGGGTTTATATCTCTTTTCAACAAACCTTCAATTGCCATCAGAGTTCCGCTTATTGAACTTGGACAGCTTCCACAAGCCCCTTGATATCGTATTTTAACTGTATTCCCTTCAATTCCCAATACCTGTAAACCTCCACCGTCACCTGCTAAAGCGGGCCTAACAAGTTTGTCCAGTAATTGATTAACTTTTTTCATAATTTCATCAGCATTTTCATCTAAAGGCTTAACATCTTTTTCCGGAGGAATTAAATTTTTGTCAAAACTTTTTAAGAAATTAATAAAGGGACGCTGAATTTGTCCCCAATTTGTTTCTTTTGATTTCTCAATAGTAACAAATTTATCCATATAAAAAACAGATACTACGCCCTCTATTTCAAAAATTCCATTTGCTAACGGATCATTTATAGCATCCTCTTTATTTTCATATTGCCTGGATTCAGCATTTAATAATTTTTCATTTAAAATAAATTTTAACGCCTGAGGATTAGGCGTTAAATCAACATCTTCTACCATTAACATAATAATCTCCTATGACTAAATTTATCTACAAAGATAAAGCTAAATAATAATTGCTTCAAGGGAAATTTTGTTTTGAATAGGAAAGCAAATTAAATTCCCATTAATTTCTTTAATTATTTCTTTAAGTTTAATGAATTATTTATAAAATTTTTAAAATGATATCATTATGAAAAAAATCTTAATCGTTTTTACCGGCGGCACTTTTTCAATGAAAATTGATAAAACAACCGGCGGCGCTATTCCGCGATATTCAGGGACAGAATTACTTGATAAAATTCCAGAAGCAAAAAAGCTTGCTAAAATTTCTTGTTATGATTTTGGAAAGTATCCGGGCCCGCACATGACACCCGATTTAATGTTTGACCTTTCAAAAAATATTAGAAAAAAAATTTCAAAGCAGAAATTTGACGGTGTAATTATAACTCATGGAACAGATACTCTTGAAGAGACAGCTTATTTTTTAGATTTAACAATTCAAACAGAAATTCCAATTGTGTTAATCGGTTCAATGAAAAACAGTTCTGACCCTGATTGGGACGGGCCAAAAAATTTAATTGATGCAATTCATATTTGCTTAAATGATAACTGTAAAAATCTTGGTGTACTTGTTTGCTTGAATGGAGAAATAAATGCAGCAAGCGAAGTAACAAAAACTTACACAGATGAAATTGATACATTCCACAGTCTTGATTTTGGGGCGCTCGGATTTGTTCAAAATGGAAGGGTTTTTTTAAATAGAATGCCGCGTAAGCTTGAAACTATTGAAACAGAAAAAATTGTAACCAACGTAGACTTGCTTACCGTTTATACAGGAATGGATGAAAAGTTTTTTAAATTTTCGGCCGACAGTAATGTTGAAGGAATTATTGTGGAAGCACTTGGTGTTGGGAATGTTCCTCCTGCTGCTTTTAAAGGAATCAAGTATGCAGTGGAAAAAGGAATTCCTGTTGTACTCGTTTCCCGCTGTCCGGCTGGAGAGATTGAAGACATTTATAGTTATCCCGGTGCAGGTAAATGGCTTTACAAATTGGGAGTTATTTTTGCAGACTACCTTAACGGACAAAAAGCAAGAATTAAACTTATGATTGCACTTGGTAAAACAAAAAATAAAAATAAGCTGAAAAAACTTTTTGAGAATTAAATTTTATTTAAAATCACTCCTCAATCATTTTATCTAAAATATTTCTGAGTATAATCAGTTCATCTTTGGTAGATTTTTGAATCTCAGCAGGCGGTGTATCTGTTAATGAAGTATTCAATAAAGAATAAATTCTTTGGGCATGAACTGTGAAAATATATCTATAATGATCCCTCTTCCATTCGTCATCTTTTTTCTTTTTCGCAATTAATCTGAAGTCCTTACTTAAGATTGCTATCAAATTTTCAAGTCTTGGTATTAAGTAATTAATCATCTTTCCTCTCAAAAACTAAACTTGTTGAAATACTCATCGATAATATATAAAGAATGTTTAATTAAATATTGGGGTACTTTTTGGGAGATTTCATTAAAAATTACTTTGAGGATATTACAATTCTAGTTGTAAATCTATCAAGAGCAACGCTTAAAGAAGCAATTGAATTTAAATATTTAGTTCTTGCAGAAATTGACAAAGGCTGCAAAAAATTAATCGTTGATTTAAGCGACTGCAGTTATATGGATTCCACATTTTTAGGTACAATTGTAGTCGCATTGAAAAAGATTACAAGCTCAAATGGCAAAATGGCTTTAGTTTCACCAAATTCATCTGCTTATGAGATGCTTTACATATCCGGTACACTAAAGTTATTTGAAAATTTTAGTTCATTAAATGAAGCAATTGATTACTTTGAAAAATCCAATCTTGATTCCGTTGAAAAAGATGTAAAAAATGTTAATGCGTTAAAGGAAAATAAGCCTGCAAAACCTCCTCATAATGAACCTGTAAGAACTTCTAAATCAACTTTTTGAATATCCTCGATCGGCTTTCCTAAAAACAATTCAGCAACTTCTTTAAATTTTACAGGAATATCGCTTACATAAAAACTTTGCTTACCCTGGCTGTGCGAATTTGTTTCAAATCCTATCCTGTTTAATTCATTTTTTACAACTTCTGCAGAGGCAATCCCCGAATCAATTAAAGTTACATCTTTACCAATAACATCTTGAATTACATCTGCTAAAATCGGATAATGTGTACAGCCTAAAACCAATGTATCAATATTTAATTCTCTTAATTCTTTCAAATATTCTTCTGCAATTTCATATGTCGCTTTATGTTTTATCCATCCTTCTTCTGCCAATGGAACAAATAACGGGCAGGTTTTTTCAAAAACAAAAAACTTATCATCAATTTTTTTTAGTGCTTTCGAATATGCTTTATTATTAACAGTCGCTCTCGTCCCTATCACCCCTATTCTTCCGTTCTTTGTTTCTTTTGCTGCCATCTCAGCGCCGGGTTCAATCATTCCAATTATAGGAACTTGAAAATGTTTCTTTAATTCATCAAGTGCCGTTGAAGATGCTGTATTACAAGCCACAACAATTGCTTTAACATTTTTATTAATTAAAAATCTTGCATCCTGCAATGAATATTCAACTACGGTTGAATTTGATTTTGAACCGTATGGTACACGTGCAGTATCTCCAAAATAAACTATATTTTCCCGGGGCAATGTTGAAGCAATTCTTTTTACAACGGTTAATCCGCCAATACCTGAATCGAATACTCCTACCGGTTTTTCTTTTTCCATGAAGTTCAAGCTTTTACCTATAACATTTGATTAATTGTTTCGTTCAACTCTTCTTTAATAAATTCATAATCGTTTATGGATATTTTTTTGCCGTTGCGGTTAAGCACATAAAAAGCATCCACAATATCATCACCGCGGGTTGCAATTTTTGCAAAGTAAATCATTAATCCAAGCTCGTTCATTTTGTTGCTTACCTGGTAGAGAAATCCGAGTCTGTCCGGAGAATAAATATCAATGATAGTGTAAGTTTTATGTTTTTCAAACACAATTTTTATCTTGCCAGAACGTTTGAAAAATTTATTTTCAATTCTCCACCAGCGCGATTTCATTTTAGCAAATTCCTGGTTCAACTGCATCATACCTGAAACAACCGATTTTAAATCTTTGCTGATTTTTTCATAACGCTGCGGTTCTATTTTCCTTCCAGTTCTAAAGTCAGATAAATTAAATGTATCAATTACGATCCCATCTTTTCTCGTAAATATTTTTGCATCATGAATGTTTGCATCATTTATTGAAAATACCCCGCAGAGTTTTGATAGAAGTGATGGAAAATCTTTTGTAATTACAGTTACATTTGTAAAGTCATTCAGTTCAGTAAATAATGCTGAAATTACATCGCCTTTTTGAATTGCTTCAACATGCTTTGCAATTTCCTGATCTGAAAATTGATGAGTATAAGCGATATCATTTATTGCTTCAATATGCTCCTGTACATGCGATTCATTTATCATCGGTGAATGCTTGCTGATTTCTTTCGGAACAATATAAGTTGACGATTTAATTAATTCTTCACCACTGATTTGCTCTTCAAGCATTGATCTTGTTTTCATATAAAGTTCTGAAAGCAAATCGCTTTTCCATGAAGTCCACACCGCAGGATTAACCGCGGAAAGATCAGCATAAGTAACAAGATAAAGTAGCTCAAGATCTCCTACTGAGTTAAATCTTGAAGTAAAATTATTCAATGTTTCCGGGTCATTTAAATTTCTACGAAATGCAACTTGTTCCATAACCAAATGGTTACGGACTAAAAAAGTTACGTGATCAATTTCTTCATCACTATAGCCAAGCCTGCTCATAATTGACGAAGCCATTTCTGCGCCAATTATTTCGTGCCCCGAAATGTTAATTGGCTTTGCAATGTCATGAAACAATAAAGCCAGGTGAAGGATTTCCCTGTTCTTTTAAATTGTTATAAATTTTCCCCAGCGGAGAAGAATCTTTTTCAAGCATCTCCAGATTTTTTATAGTAATCAACGTATGTTCATCTGCTGTATAACAATGGTAAACCCCGTGCTGTAGAAAACCAATTAAATCCTCAAACTCAGGCAAAAATGCTGACAGTACTCCCAATTCATTCATTACCGATAGTGTCTGTCCGACATTTTTTTGCAGCTTTAAAATCTCTCTAAAAAAAACTGAGGATTCAGAACCGTTTATATCTTGATATCCTTTATTTTCTACAATCTCAACAATCAACGATCGGAAACTTTCATCGAAATGGCCGCCATACAATCCACGATAGTAAAACCCTCTTAAGATATCTGAAAGAGTCGGTTCTTTTTCGCTTATGTAATAAATTGTTTTCCCTTTAATTATATAGTCATCGTCCAGTTCAATGCTGAGTGAATCCGGCAAAGGATTTGAAATTTCTTCCTGGAATTTTTTTATCATCGATTTTGAGAAGCGGTTAATAATATTTGCTGCTTTAAAATATTCATGCATAAAAGCAGCCAATGCATCTTTCTTATGGATCAAAAAGGAAGATACCTTTTGCTGAAGACTAAATTCGAAACGGTCATTTTTTTGATGTGAGAAAAGATGAATTAGGTTTCTAACTTCAAGGATTAATGAATAGCTCTCTATAAGTCTGGTGCATTCATTTTCAGTAGTATAATTTTGCTCCTTTAAAATATTAACTATTGCTTCGGCTTGGGTAGTGTTATCATCCTTAATAAGGATACTTTTATTTTTTAATATATACATCCATTCAATTGCTTGAAAATCTCTTAATCCTCCTGCGGACAGCTTTACATTTGGCTCCAATACTTTTGGCGAATCACCGTATTTTTCATAACGGTCGCTGATATCGATAAAAAAATCGTTAAAGAGAATTTTTATGTTTTTTGTATTTAGGCAGGCAAAAATTTCTTTGTTCCATTTTTCATATACCTGCTTGTTGCCTAATAAAAATTTTGTCTCAAAAAATTGTGTGAATGTGTGAAGATCTTCTTTCAAATATTTCTTTATATCACTGAAGTCTCTAACAGTATGCGATGCTTCTATTCCGCTGTCCCAGAAAAGTTTAACCAGGTCTGTAATATCATTATTATTAATATCGAATGATTCTGCGATAAACATTAAATCAATATCAGAAAAAGGAGAAAGCTCATGCCTGCTGAAGCTGCCGGCAGAAGCTAATGCAAAATTATATTTTTTTTCTTTTGCTAAATCTTTAATGTAATTCTCAACAAGCAAAGTATGATTTTTACAAAAAGCAAAAGAATCTTTTCTTAAATCAGTATCCTGGAAAAGTTGTTCCCTATTTTTTATAAAATTATTTTTAAGCTCTAAAATTTCAGGCATATAGTTTCAGCAATAATTACTAAATAAAATTTATTTAATTTTTTCTGAATAATAATCTTCTTTAGCATACTCAACATCCACCGTTGAGCCAATACCTCCGCGGACATTAAATTCAGCAGTAACCCGCATGAACCTTGGTTTTGAAACTTCAACTAAGTCATCCAATATTTGGTTTGTTACTGACTCAAAATAAATTCCATCATTGCGGTAAGAGTTATAATAAAACTTTAATGATTTCAATTCAATGCAAAGTTTATCGGGTACATATTCAACTATAATTGTTGCAAAATCCGGCTGGCCGGTTTTGGGACAGACAGAAGTAAACTCCGGAGCTTCATGCACAACCGTGTAATCTCTATCGGGATATTTGTTTTCAAATACTTCTAATAATTTTATTTTTTCGCTCATATTTTCTCTAAGAATTTTTTAACTCAAATAATTGATTAAATAGATTAGATCCTTGAATTTTGACTTTTAACCCCTTGAAGGTAATCCGGTTTTACTTTATATGGAATCGGGTCATCAATTCCATTCATTTGAAATCCTCTTAAACGTAAAGCACAGCTATCGCAAACTCCGCAAGCTTCGTCTTCATTTTGATAGCATGACCAGGTCAAATCAAGAGGAGCCTCCAGTTCAATTCCTTTTTGAATAATTTCCGCTTTTGAAAGATTTATAATTGGAGTAACAATTTTTATTTTTGTTTCAGGCTTAGTTCCAATATCAATCATTTTTTCATAAGCAGAAAAAAATTCAGGACGGCAATCGGGATAACCTGAGGAATCTTCATAAACTGCACCAATAAAAATTGCTTCCGCTTTAATTACTTCAGCCCAGCTTACACAAGCAGATAAAATATTTGCATTTCTAAACGGCACATAAGAAGATGGAATTTCTTTGTTATCTAAATCAGCTTTAGTTACTTTAATATTTTTATCCGTTAAAGATGAGCCGCCGATTTTTGCAAGATGCTGAAAATCAATTACAAGCCTTTCATTCACATTATAATAATCAGCAATATCATTAAATGATTTTAATTCTCTTGTCTCTGTCCGCTGGCCATAATTAATATGAATAAATGCAAGCTCGTAACTTTGCTTTGCAATTGCCGCAGTTACACAACTATCCATTCCACCGCTGACAGCTACAACAGCTTTCTTTGCATTAATTTCCAATTTTGTTTAACCTGTTTTTTGAAGTTTCAAAGATAAGAAAAACAACCGCATTAGTAAATTGCCAAATTATTGAAGGAAGAATTTGGAGCAGGAATACAAAAAGTGGGAAAAGCAAACCCCTGAGATTTCTATTTTAAAAACAGCATTTTTTTAGTTTCAAGAAATTGTCCGGCTTTAAGCTGATAGAAATAAACTCCGCTGGCATGATTATCAGCGATGAAATTAATTTTATAATTACCTGCTGTCTTGATTTCATTAACAAGGCTTGCAACTTCTTTTCCTGTTATATCGTATATCTTTAATGAAACATGAGAAGTTTGAGGTAAGCTAAACTCTATTATTGTAGTTGGATTAAATGGATTGGGATAATTTTGTAACAGATTAAATTTTATAGGAGTAGTATTATTTGAGGAAACAGAACTCACATTTGTAAAAAAGTAATCTGTAACTTTACTTATTACCGAATTGAAGGAAGAATCATCAGCAGTTGTTTCCAACGGAAAGCCAAGATAAATTATTTTACCTATTTTTGATGAAGTCCCAAATTGTCCGGAATACTGAATACCAGCACCGGTATTGTTTGAATATTCCATGCATAAAGTACTGCCCCCGTAAATTCCTATTTCATCAGGATAACCAACTTCATACACTTGAGCATAGTTGAATGCAGTTCCTTCAAGTGCTGAACCGGACATGCCTTTTACAATTAAGGAGCCGGAATCATCCGCAATAAATATTGCTTTTAAATAATTATTATAAAAACCTTTGTCACTGCTGCTTCCTTTATATGACAAATCCCAGCCGACTTCACTTCCGGAAACAAAAAGATTTCCGCCGTTTTCAAGATAATTCTTTACGAGTGCTTGTTCCGTAGAGCTAAATGTTTCATCAACGGTACTTTCATCTCCCAATATCCAAAAGACGGCGTCATAATCATTTAAATTAACAACAGCATTAATTACTTCGGAATTCTTAACGGATTCAAAATTAAAATTTAGCGGTTCTAAAGCCTTTCCATATTGATAAACAAAGGTATTACTTTCACCACGCCAATCGCCATTTTGTCTGTTAAATCCGTCAACAATTAATATTTTTTTACTACTTGAATTTTGCTTTGCTCCAAGAACATTTGACCAATTGCTTTCACTATTATTCAATGAATCATTTAGTACACTGGAAACCCGATAATACTCAGCACCGCTAATGGTAATAGTTGTACTTGGTTCATTTAAACTAGATTCATCTTCTATCATACTCCAGTTAGTGCCATCCATAGAATTATAAAGCCTATAGCCATTTACATTCGTTGTATCACAAGTCCATGTAATTTTTACTTTGTTATCAGACAAGTTCAGCACACTTAATAACTGTGGGACATTAAATGAAAAATTACTTTCCATTCCGTTATAATAACATGGATGATATGCTGTTAAATCAGAAGGTGAATATGTCCAGTACGAAACTCCCCAATCCCTGCCGGAAGATTCCACAACGCGCATTGCTCCGTTTGGGGCTTTATCAACAAAAAGTCTTACGTGCCCTTGTTTAAGAATTGCATCACCAGGTTTTAAATCACTCCAATCAGAATATGATGTTGTTATTGAAGGCATATCGCTTGTTGAAGAATGATAGCTCAACTGCCAGCATCGACTGACAAATCCGGAACAATCTACTCCTACAGCATAATCCAGAAACACCCGCAGTATTAATATCGCCAGCATACCTACCATTTTGAAGCCCGCTGGAAAACTGCGCTAATGTACTAAAGCCGCCCCACATATATGGAATTTTTGCATTCTCCCCTATGATTAACCAGGACGGTGTTCGAACTATATCTCCATCCGGCCCTTTTACATTTGCCGGGGCTAAATTTTTTGAACTGCAATTATATTTGTACAAAGCATAACTTTCCCCAAGTCTTAATGCAGTTTGCCTGCTAGACGATTGTATATTGCTGACTTTCTTGAGTCCGGAAATCGGTTCTTTCTCAGGAACAATATTATTATAGTTCAACTCATAATTATATTCGGGAGGATAATAAATTTTAGAAGACGAATAATTTGTTAATCCGCTCCATTTTATAATTGTAATTTTATCTTTTTCAGATAATAATTGGTATAAGTTACCACCAGCATCAATTTGGAAATCCCTTACCATGTATAAATATTTAATCGATGGAACTTCAAGGATAGTAAGTATTTCTCCATCTTGTGAAATCGTATAAACTTCTCTTTTAACTTTTAATGGAACTTCGGACTGAAATGTTTCGATTAGAATAAATGAATTTCCTTTCGAATCAATTCCGATTAAATCTGCAAATGCTAGGTTTGAAGGAAAATTTATTTTGAAAATTTTATTGAACTTTGACAGATAGTAATTAATCTGAAGGCTACTTTTACTTTGCACTTGAACGATTATTGAATCATTTGCATTATCTAATAAGACTCCGCCGTTATCAATAAAAATGTTTTTTTCATTAGATAAAAAAGATTTTTTAAATGCTAAATCCTCCCTTTTCCAGAGAAGGCTTATAATTTTGCAGAAGTGAATTCTCTAAGGAATTACTTTCAGCAACAAAATCTTTCCCTATGTGAACGGCAATAGCTGCTTGCTGCTTTTGGTTTTCATTGATGCGGTAGATATTCTGTGAATCAAAATCTTGAATCCATATATTGCCATCATCAACATCAAAAGAAGAAATGGCATAAATTCCTGAGTTTTCTATTCTTAATTTAACGGGAAGATCCGAATATTTTTTTTCAATTAATTTAGTAAAAACAGTCTGCCCTAAAGATGCGCTGACCATTAAAACAGTAGTAAAGATTGATAGGATAAATTTCATAACAGCTCCGGTTGAGGCAAAAACGAATACGAGAAATCCACTATAAAGGTTCTGAATTCTTTTTTATAAATATTTGGAAAAAGATTTGAAGTAATTATGGTATATATATTTCCTTAATTGATACAATTTCATTATTTAAAATATGGAATTTATATAGTTTGAATTTAAACCGCTGATATTCCTTATCATTTAACAAAGAAATAAATTTTGAAGTTGGGATTTTTTCATTGAAATTATAATTGCCGGATTGATTATATGAAAGAGTTTGCATTACTACATTTGCAGTATCGGATATTTTAAATTTCAGCGAGTCAATTTTATCGTTTCTTATATAATAACCGCTGGGTGTTTCGTTAGTTTTATTTTTCCCTTCTTTTTGGTCCATATTAAAAGCTTTCACAGCAGCGTCGCCGCTAAACCATTCAACAGTATCGATAACTAAATAATTTGCGCTTCCTTCATCTAACACATCATTTATTATGTATCCGGTACAATCTAAATTTAAGTTTAAATTTTTAGCGGGTGCTTCTTTACTATCGCCCTGGTTTGCTTTTTTATCTTCCCCACATCCATTTGATATGACAATGGAAGTAATAAAAATAATGCTTAAAAATAAAAGATAAATTTTTTTTTGATTATTTCTGCAAAAACAACTTATAATACAATATCCCATCTACAATAGAATAAATTAATTTTCTTTAGTATTAAGTTAATTTTATAAACTCTTTGAATCAAATAAAAAAGACTGCTGAAGATATTTAGTTATTCTAATATCAACAGCAGTCTAATTTATCTGGATGAAGCAATAGACAAATTTTAAATAAAAATTACTTTAATAATATCATCTTGTTTGTTTTAACATAATTGCCTGATTGAATTCTATAGAAATAAATCCCGCTTGCAAGATTGCTTGCATTAAAATTAACTTTATAATTTCCCGCCGTCTTAACTTCATTAACAAGGTTTGCAACTTCCCTTCCTGTAATATCATAAATCTTTAATGTAACATGAGAAGTTTCCGGCAATTTAAATTCAATGGTAGTTGATGGATTAAATGGATTCGGATAATTTTGTTCTAAAGAGTATTCGTCGGGAAGTTGAGAATATTGCTTTTCTGTTTTAACATCTGTTGGTATTGCAGACAACTGAACATCACCATACAAATAACCGTCATTAGAGTTTATCGAATAATCCTTAACAGTGTAAACACCGTCACCCTGGTAAGTTGTTTTATCGAACCGCCAGTAACCAATCAAACCGCTATCGGCGGAGGCATAATAATCAGTGGAAAGCGTGTCATTATAAGTTTTGGCTATTTCATCAGCGCTGCGGGCTTTATTCCAAACCCGCACTTCATCAATAATACCGTTAAAAAATTGATCGTCCGCTTGCCTTCCGCCAATCCTAAAATCATTCTGAACGGTAGTAAGATCTCCTACTGCACCGTTTGCAGCAGCAGTATGGAAAAGAACGCCGTTAATATAAACTTTTACCTGTGACTGATTATAAACAAGTGCAACATGGGTCCATTCCTTTTCCGGGACATAATAATTTGTACTTTGCCAACTCCAACCCGGATTAGAATTTTTAATAGCCCAAATCAAAACTCCCTTTGAATTTCGTGCTAATTCATATTCGCCTTCCTTATTAATAATTATTCCGCCCCAGGTTGGATTAGATCCGTTACCTGTCGGATAAATCCATGCTTCCAAAGTAAAATTTCCTGTTACTCGAAGATTTTCCGGTCCTCCCATTGAAACCTGGCCATCGTTGGATGTTTCACTAAAATCCAGGGCGTTGCCAGTTACATCCGCAGGTTTATTACGCGTGGGAACAGGTGAAAATCCATAAACTAGTTGAAGCGAATCCTGGTTCTGATCCAGGCCTGCAAAACCAAGAGAAGTAGACCCGCTGGCGATCAGATTTGTCATCATTAAATCCATGATTTTTCTTGATTTATTGATAACGCATATTTGATAAGGGTTCTGTATAAAGGCATTATCTACAGCCAGGTTGAATGGGGTCCCGTTTAAATCAACTTTTGAAGAACCACTATCAATACCCGGGTAACTCCAGCCCAACCGTCCTAACTGAAAATACGCGCCTTCTTCACCATTCATCCAGCTTGGCAATCCCCCGCCACTTGTCAGATCTTTATAATCAACAAAACTCAAATCGCTAATAGCCATTTTTAAAGTATGCGGGTTAATCCTGATTTTATTAAACGTTGCCCGGTACTCGTCGGAATTAGCAATAAAGTCGGTAAAGATTTTGGGAACATTACCATTATTATTAACAGTGAGATACTCTTTGGGCTGGTCAAGTGCTTCATGTGTTTCAGGATCATTAAACAGGCAATAAAGAAGCATAGGCTTTGTAGTATCGCCATTTTGATAAATCCAGAATTCACTACCCGGATCTGGTAAAAAAGAACTATATGTTTTTACATCTTTGGCACTGGAATAAATTGCGGGAATAATTATAGTTGACGTTGTAACATCACCACGAGCGTTGGTTACTTTTACGGTACCGGGGCCATCCGGTGTTCCGCTGAAGTTCGCGGAACTTGTATAAAAAGAATTATTACCCTGAGTCAAAGTGTATTTTACCATCTGGCCATTTATAGGTACTTCAGCTTCAACTGACTGAATCGGAAAGTTATTGGGCTGGGCACTGATGATTACATTTTTATAGTCAGCGGTATAAGAAGCAAAATTAACAATCGGTGAAGGATTATCTCCGGGGCTCATCATCACCAATTTTGTGTTGCGATACATACGCAGTCCAAGCATATTGTTTGGCTGGCCTTCATTATTCCATTCATCAATCACCTCACTGGAAGGCGAAGATAAATACCAGTCATCCGGGTATTTACGGTTTTCAATATAGGTTACGCCGTTTACTTCTTTTTTATCAAAGATGACAGAAAGAATATCACTTAATTTATATTGCGGATCCCAATAAGGTGTACCTGCAAATACCTCGTAACGATAATTTTGCCCGTTACCCATTTCTGCCAGCACTTCAACCGAAACAGGATTTATTTCGCTTTCAAAACTTGCCCAATCAATATTTGAATCCCAGTTCTGGGTAGCAGGATCCCAGCGCACTACTTTTGCATCGACTTGAACAACTTCTAAAGAAAGCGGTGTGCCTCTTTGAATAGCTTTAAGTTCATTAAGAGTTACGGTTATATCATCACCATTGTCATCTTTTTGCACAACGATTGTCCCGTTCTTTGGAAACCTGTTTTCCGATGTTCCCGGAGGCGTGAGCGTATTAGCTTTTTGAGATGGAATAAAAGTGGCAATAGTTTTATCGCCCAATTTAAGATTAACCGTTGGTGAAACATCAAGTGCAGTAGCCCCACCCAGGTTTTCCATATAAATATGCAGTTTTAATCTAGCAGCTTTGTCAGGCTGTGTTGTCCTGGTATTATCCCAGTTTGTGCCAAAACTGGCATTCGTGGTATTGGTTGAAGTCCAGGTGTGTGAGTAAGATGCCGAAACTGATCCGCCAACCAGTTTAAATGGATTTAATGAAGCTTCTACAGTAACTTCTGCACCTACTTCATTGCTGTTAGAAGTTTCATTTGTAAAAGAACTGTCTGCATGGCCGCCATTGGAGTTGCTTATGGTTGCAAGAGTTTCTACAGTATAATCTGTCATTTTAATACTGATGATCGGGCGTGCTGCTACCAGTGGATCGTTTTCAGGGGCTGAAATAGATGCAGGCATATTGATTCCCGTTACTTCCATATAATCACTGTAAGGATCACCGTCTGTACTCCATCTAAGCGGATCGGTTATATAATGTTTTACATTCGGATCACCATTCCAGGGTTTTAATCCACCAAGGGCACTAAAAGTATAACCATTTACTTCTAATGAATTACTTATGCCGTCACCGTCAACATCACCGGTATCAGATAAAGCCATTTCTGTTCCGTTAGGTGCCGTTAAATAAACAAAACCGTCTCTATTTTGTGAATGATTTGTATTTTGGGAAAAAACCAATTCACTTCCCGCAAAAAGAATAAATGTAAAAAGAAACAATAAAGATGTTTTCATCTTTTTTCTCCTAATTTTTTTTGTTTGTTTCTCTAATACGCAGGAAAAAGATCTGGAAGTGATAACACTCGACAATTATTTTTTTAAGTTCATGTTAGAGTGAATGGACAAAGAATGCAAAGAATTATTTTGTGATTCGAAACAACAACAGAATGATGTTACGAAACTTTATGAATTAATAATCTGTCTATATAACTGAATTAAATTAAAATTAGTTTTTTAATAATTGAATCCAAAGAGGTTTTAAAATGAAAATCATTAAGATATCAAATCTAACAGCAGCAATGGTCACAATTGCTTTTTTATCATTAGGTTTTTATCAAAGCCAAGCCTATGCAAAAGGCAATGCTTTAAAAGATAAAGTTAGCGACAAAATCCTAACTTACTATGACAACCCCACTATTGTAGTTAGTAACAATGGAAATGGCGATATAGTTTTGAAAGGTTCCGTAAACACTTTATATGATAAATTAAGAATTTACGAGCTTACCTCCGAAGTTAAAGGCGTAAAAAAAATTGATGACATGATTGATATTCAAGCTAATCCAATACCGGATAAAGAACTACAGCAAAAAATTAATGAAGAGATACATTTAAATAATGCGATAATTGAACCGGATAGAATAAAGATTGCTGTGGATAACGGTGAAGTAATTTTGGACGGGACAGTAAGCTATCCCCGAGAACGTGAAATGGCAGAAACATTAACTTCTTGGCAAAATGGAGTATTGGGAATTACCAATAATCTTAAAGTTCTACCTTATAAAAAAGCCGTTGATGACAACAATCTCAATATAATTCTTGGAGAAATTCTCAAAACCCATTATGGAATCGAAAAAGCAGTTAAATATAAAGTTGACAAGGGAGTCGTTACCCTTGACGGTACAGTATCCAGTCTATGGGCAAAAAATAATATTGAAAATGATTTTTTCCGCGTGCTTGGTGTAAATTATGTTAAAAATAATTTGAAAGTATCGGAAGATCTAATGTAAAAAGTAGAAAACATTAGAAGTTTTTTAGGTAGACTGTTATTCACAAGCCCAATTCCTTAGAGGAATTGGGCTTGCTATTAAATTTTACTTCATGAATATCATTTTCTTTGCTTGTACAAAATTATCCGCCTCAATTTGATAGAAATATACTCCGCTCGAAAGATCACTTGCATTAAATTGTGCATAGTAAGTTCCTTCACGCTGCTCCTTATCAACTAAAGTTTTTACTAATTTTCCAAGAATATCATATATTTTTATTGTAACATGTTCGGCTTTAGGAATATTATAATTAATTGTTGTTGTGGGATTAAAAGGATTCGGATAATTCTGAGATAGTTTATAATTGCCTGCTGTTAGTTTTTCACTGTTTATATTTGTAGATGGACTGAATAGAGCAAATGGATGTTCAAAATCAATACGACTTGCTTTGATAGTGCCATTGATATCCGCAAGGTGATTCCCGCTATTGAGGTCATACACTTTAATCGCAAAAGTACCTTCAAGTGAATTCCCGTCTTCACTAACAATATTCGTTTCCGTAAGTTCTCCGTAATTGACAGGCGGAAGTGTATCAACTCCATTATACAGAAAAACTATGTGATATATATTTACAGTATCTCCCGATTGTTTCCACACACCCATGCAAAAGTTGGCGGGATTTACAGCAGGAGCTGCTGCGTTTTCAAATTCTAGTCCATCGGAGTGATATTGCTGGGTCCCCTGATGAAATAAACTGCCATCTGGCAAAAGCAACTCAACATGCCAGAAACCCACAATGGAGCTACCTATATTAACATTGTTGTTTCCTGCAAAGGCAGTTTCGAACATTATGCAGGGAGCGATCAGCAAAACAAACGACAGCCCACGCATTAATCGTTGACTGAATTTTGTTGTGTTTGAATCTTTCATAAAGACCTCCTTTTGGTTAATGTTAAATGAATTTATTTTTTAGAACTTCAATAATTCCTTTTTTTAAAACTGAAAATATACTTTTGCATATCCTCCAAATAATTACTTCAACAAAATCATTTTCTTACTTTCAGTGAAATTACCTGCTTGAATTTTATATAAGTAAATTCCACTGGAAAGATTTGCAGCGTTAAAATTAGCTTCATAATTTCCTGCTGACTTTGTTTCATTAACTAGAGTTGCTACTTCTCTTCCAAGTATATCGTAAACTTTTAACGAAACAATTCCTGAAGATGCTAATTGATATTTTATTTTCGTTGCCGGATTGAATGGATTTGGGTAGTTTTGCTTAAGTTCAAAATGGTTTAGAATATTATTTTGATTTTTCTCAACTGAAGTAATCATACTAGATATGGGACATTTCCAAATTCCATTCTGTCTTGTGCCTTCATATCCGCTTACACCTGCAAATATAAATCCATCTGAAAAAACAAAAGCATTTACTTTAACTCCAAGCGGAAAACCGGAATTAACAGCAAACCAGCTAGCACCGTTATTTGTTGAAAGAAAGACATTCGGAGATTGACCAGAAGAACCGGCAAAGAGATAAGTTTTACCCATTTCATCTTGGTATTCAGCAATCGTGTTAATGATGATATATTGAGTTGAGCCTGAAGAATCCTGTAGACCATCATTTATTTCCCTCCAGTTTAATCCACAATCTGATGAATGAAATACTCCTTGATCAGTGCTTGCAAAGACATTTGATCCAGAGACAGCAATGGAGTTTATAGAATTATTAGATAGCTCGGTTAAAAAATCTCCCTCCCACCATATTTCGTCTACGTTAATTATATAGATCCCTTTATTCGATCCAACAAGAAGATATGTTGTCCCTTCTTTATCCGTTATAGTTGAAATAACATTTATAAAAGCTCCAGTAGTCAACCCAAAGTTGAACGGGTCCCATGTTTTTCCATAATTACTAGAAACATAGATTTCACTTTTATTATAATAATCATCAACGCCTACAAAAAGTCTAGTTTTTGACTTTACAGATGAAAAAGCTATTGCTCTGGCATCATTGTAAATGAAACCAGAATCAATTTTGCTCCAACTTGATCCATTGTTATTAGATAGATATACTCCTTCTTCGGTTGCAGCAAAGATGCCAGAACTTCTCATTGTATCTGGAGAAGGAGAAACAGCCAGGGAAAAGACACTCTTTGTCAATCCGGAATCTGCTTCATTCCAGTTTAAACCATTGTTTGTAGAACGATAAACATGAGCAGAAGAAAGATAATCTGTTCCGGCAAAAAGATTTGTATTACCAGTCTTATCATGAAAAACAACAAGTGAAATAACATTCTTTTCATATAAATCATTTGTTTGTCTCCATTGTCCATTTAACGAATATGAAATTAAAGTGAAACAAATAGTTACTAAATAAATTTTCTTTTTCATTTAACTCCTCCGTGTAACTATTTCAACAAAATCATTTTCTTACTTTCAGTGAAATTACCTGCTTGAATTCTATATAAGTAAATTCCACTGGATAGATTTGCAGCGTTAAAATTAGCTTCATAATTTCCTGCTGACTTTGTTTCATTAACTAGAGTTGCTACTTCTCTTCCAAGTATATCGTAAACTTTTAATGAAACTATTCCATTAGCTGCTAATTGATATTTAATTTTCGTAGTAGGATTAAACGGATTGGGGTAGTTTTGTTCAAGTTCAAAATAGCTTGGAATATTATTTTCATTATTTTCAACAGCTGTAATCATATCAGATAACGGGCGCTTCCAAACACCGCCATCTTCAGTCCCGGCAAATAGTTCTGTACCGGAAACAACAAGGCAATTAACATGAGTATTTGTTAATCCCATATTCACATCATTCCAGGTTGTACCGTTATTTGTGGAAAGAAAAACACCACCCCCAGATGTTCCTGCAAAGAGATTTATGTCACTTAATACTAGTGAAGTAACGGCATAACCTTCCGGGATACCTGAATTTACAGACTTCCAATTTGTCCCTTTATCGGTTGATAGAAAGATGCCGCAATCAGTTGCAACAAAAAGATTAAATTCATTTTGAGTTGAGGATGCCGCCGTTATATCTACAATAAAGCTACATTCAATATAACCGGTATAAATCCATTGTTTTCCATTATCAGTTGATTTATAAATACTGCTATAATTCGATGGAATTCCACCAGGTGCTGGAGATACACAAGCAAAAAGATATTCATTAATTCTTGTTAGTCCATATATGTATGGATTACCATCCGAAAACCCGTTAATTACTTCAACCCACTTGGATCCAAAATCTGTTGAATGAAAAATTCTGGACCGCCTTGAACTAGTAGCTGCAAAAAGATTTTTATCCTTCCAGACAAAATCAAGAACTCCACCGGAAGAAGAATCAACAATATCCCAGTTCATTCCTTTATTAGATGAGCGGAATATACTTCCATAAATATCATAGAAATCAGAAAACATAGTGCCAACAAAAAGATATGTGATCCCAGAATCAAAACCAGCGGTAATTGCACTTATTTGGCCGATAAATTTGTCGTTATTTAATTTTTTCCAATTTACTCCACTATCCGTTGAATAATATATTTCTGAACTACCGGTGTCTGTTGAATAATAAATTCCTGAGCTACCGGCATAAAGATTTTCACCTGAGGAATATAGAGTTTTTACATTAGCCATTTGAATTCCACTATCAGATTCTTCCCAGGGTCCGTTTGTTTGTAACCATTGTCCCTCCGGGATCTTTTCCAATGCATCTTTCTTTCCATCACTCTTCTCAAACATTCCCATAGCATTTAATAAATATGAAAACAAAGAAATAAAAATGACAATTGAATAAATTATTTTTTTCATACAACCTCCGACTTACTTCAATAAAATCATTTTCTTACTTTCAGTTAAACTACCTGCCTGGAGTTTATAAATGTAAATCCCGCTTGGAAGGTTTGCTGCATTAAAGTTTTCTTCATAATTTCCTGGTGCTTTAGTTTCATTAACAAGCGTAGCAACTTCTCTTCCTAGTATGTCATAGACTTTTAACGAAACAATTCCTGTAGCTGCTGTTTGATATTTAATTGTTGTAGTAGGATTAAACGGATTGGGATAGTTTTGTTTAAGACTAAATTGTTCCGGTAAAACCAGATTAACAGATGTTTCTGCAATTATATTTTGTGTGCCGTCAAAATCAATTTGATTTAACCTGTAACTATAAATACCGGCAGAGAGGCCTTTATCTTTAAAGGAATAATTTTGTTTTTCAGTAGTGGTTCCTTTCCCATTTACAAATGTAATTTTTTTTCCGTTGCGATAAATTTCAAATCCTTCATTATTTTTTTCAGTAGCAGTTTGCCAGTTTAGTTCAATTTCATTTCCTATTGTGTTTGCACTAAATGAAGTTAGTTCAACTGGAAGTACAGTATTATTTATACTATAAATAGTATCACCTATTCCACCAGACCATCCCCAGCCATCATCTGAGAATGAGGCCGGTCCGTGAGGTTTATTATCTATTTTAGTCCACGTCTGTCCATTATCTTTAGTATATGCTGAACCAGGAGTTGTAGGCTCAGGTAAACCAATATTGTTATTAGATGTTACAACATATGTTCCGGATGTTCCCGGTACATAACTTAAAAAGTAAAATGATGGCTGTGATGGGGGAAGCGGCTGAATTGGAGCCCAGCTCAATCCGCCATCCGTTGATTTACTTACCCTGTTAATATGATCCCCGAAATAAGTACAGGCTAAACCATTAAGGCTATCCTTTAATTGGATAGCAACACCTGCGCCGCTTGGTGCAGCAGTGTAATTCATCTTCGACCAGGAAACACCTCTATTTGTACTTTTATATATTTTTCTAAGGAATGTTGGAAAAATAAAAATATTACCTGCTCCAGTATGATCTGTGGGAAAAAGATCCCCTGTATCTTCTGTCGGCATATTAGCTGTTTGGACGGGAATCCAGTTACCACCACCATCAGTTGTTGTATATACTTCAAAACGACCGTTTCTTGGGGTGCCGACACAAATTCCAGTATCACTTTTATTATAGAAATAAACAATAGTCGGGTGACCTCCACCAATGAATGCACTTCCTTGCCGCGACCAGTTGGTTCCACTATTTGTAGTTTTATAAGATACCAGTGTTTGAACCAGTATTTGGATCATATACTGCGATCCAGGCGGTCAGTGCATCTTTTGCATAGATTGCTTCAACTCCCGTTCCGGAAGGAATATTAGTTGAAGCTACATTCCAATTATTTCCGCCATCTGTTGTTAAAACAAATTTAGGATTTGTTTTACCCCAGCCAACATTATAACTTTCGATTCCCCAGCATACATTATGATTAACCGCTGAAAATATTAATAATGGATTCCCTGACACAGTTAACCCTGATGCAGTTTGTATCATCCCAGGTGTTTGTGCCTTTGTTAGAACAGAAGAAAATCCAAGGAGCAAAAAAACGAAAAGGAATGTAAATTTTTTCATATAACCTCCTACTAGAATTGTTAAAAATTAATTTGGTTTTATTTAACTATTGTGAATTCACAATAATTTTCTGGAGGCTAATAAATAAAATTTTAGCTGCCACTGCATATTATTATTGTCTCTTTTAAAAGTACTATTGTCTCATTTAATCAATAAAATGATAGAATTTCTATTTTAGTGGTTTTATAAAACGGGAAAATAGCAAGGATGTGATTTGAAAACGATCAAACGATTACATCACTAGGTGGGTAACCAAATTCATCTTTAAAACATTTTGAAAAATATGTCGGGCTGGAAAATCCAAGCGAGTATGCTATTTCGGAAATATTTCCTGTTTGTTCTTCAATCATTTTTTTTGCTTTAACTAATTTTACGAACCTTATATATAGACTTGCAGATTTGCCCGTTAAAGCTTTTAATTTTCTATGTAATTGTGCTCTGCTCATAGCTACTTCATCGCAAAAATCTTCTATATTAAATCCTTCCTCGGAAATATGCTTTTCAATTATTCCTCTCACTTTTAACATAAATTTTTCATCCATACTCATTAATTTTTTGTCGTTTTGTGCGGGCATTAAATAGGCAAGTTTGCTGAATTTTTCCTGCAGCTTCTTTCTGATATTTATCAGATTCTTTACTCTTATCTGAAGCTCTTTAATATCAAAAGGTTTTGTAAGATAATCGTCAGCACCAATTTCAAGCCCTAATATTTTATCTTCATTCCCTGCTTTTGCTGTTAATAAAATAATAGGAATATGAGAAGTTTTTTCATCATTCTTTAGAATTTTAACTAATTCATTTCCATCCATTTTAGGCATCATCATATCGCTTATTATTAAATCCGGAATAATCTTCTCTGCTTTTCTTACGCCTTGTTCTCCATTCACAGCTTCTTCAAATAAATAATCTGAATTTTCAGATGAATATTTTTGAATCAATGAATCTTTTATGTATTCTCTCATATCATAATTATCTTCTACAATAAGAATGATGGTTTTATCTTTATTTATATTATCGTTTTTCTGAGGGACATATGACGATGAATCTTGCTGCTTCCTATCATTCCCACCTAATGTCAATTCTTCTCTTCTTTCAGAATGACTTCTTCTTTTTCTTCAGCAATTTCTTTAATCTTTAAATGATCTTTTCCCATAGGGAATAATAATGTAAATTCCGTCCAGCCTAGGCTTGTCATTATTTGAATCACCTTGTTCACTTTCAGCATAAATTTTACCTTGATGAAGCTCTACAAGTTCTTTTGTAAGAGCCAATCCTATTCCTGTTCCTTCATATTCCCTTGTTAATGAACTATCTACCTGATAAAATCTGTCAAAAAGTTTGGGTATTTCTTCCTTTGCAATCCCGATCCCTGTATCTCTTATTTTTATTTGGACAAACTCGTTCATATTGTCATTCCGGGATTGACTTGAAAGGCTAATAAATTCATGAACGCTCGGTTATAGAAACTATTATTGTTCCTTCCTCTGGAGTAAACTTAAAGGCATTAGATAAAATGTTTGTCAATATCTTCATCATCTTATCTTTGTCAAAATATAATTCAATATACTCTTTTTCCGGAAGCAGTTTTAATGTAATATCTTTGGATTCAGCTAATGATTCAAATGATAATGCTGCTCCTTTTACAAATGAAACAATATTTCCTTTTGCAGCTTCAAGCTTAAGTTTACCTGCTTCAAGTTTTGAAAGATCCAATAACTGATTTATTAATTGAAGCAGCTTCCTCGAGTTTCTTTTAATAATGTTTGCATCCTTAACTATATTGTCAGATGTTTTGGAACTTATTTTTTCTGCTGGGCCAAGAATTAATGTAAGCGGAGTTCTAAACTCATGAGAAATATTTGCAAAGAATCTTGATTTCATTTTATCAGTTTCTTCTCTTTCTTTCAGAACAGCTTCATCCATTTTAACTTTGTCTTTTAATTTCAGCCTGTTCAATTCATATTTTCTTATCCCCAATAATGCAAAAATGAAAATAAAAGCATAAGAACTATAAGCCCACCAGGTTTTCCACCATGGCGGTGAAATGATAATTGCAATTGAAGTCCCTTTTTCATTCCAGACTCCATCATTATTTGAGCCTTTAACTCTGAAAATATATTTCCCGGGAGACAAGTTAGGATAAGAAGCATATCGTCTTGTTCCTGAATAAACCCAATAATTATCTATCCCTTCCATTTTATATGCATATTGATTTTTTTCGGATTGAATGTAGCTTAGGGCAGAGAATTCAAAAGAAATAAAATTTTCGCTGTAAGATAATTTTATTTCATTTCCAAATGGATAAGATTTCTCAAACTTTTTAAATGAAGTAATCACAATAGGAGGCATAAATGAATTATTTTGTAAGTGATCAGGATTTACTATAATCAATTTTTGTTTTTCTTTAAAAAACGGAGCTGTCATTACGTACAATTCTCCTTTTCGTCCCCTGAATATGTATCCTACCTTTATTTCGCTATAAAGCTTATGCTGTTTATTTATGGGATTGTATTTTATAAACCCATCTATGTTGCAAAGCCATAAATTTCCATGCTCATCAGCAGCCATACTTAAAGCATCTCCTTTAAAACCCTCCTTGTCAAACATTCGTACAAATTTTTGTAATTTTTTGTCGAACTTATTAATGTTAGCATTTGTAATAATCCATAGGTTTTCAGCCCCATCTTCGCAAAAATCATATACGTCATTTCCGGAAAGTGTCAGAGTATCATTCGGATTAGATGTAAAACTTGTACTGCTCTTTGTTTCAGGATTATATCTTAATGCTCCAGCATCATTAGTTCCAAGCCACAATAAGCCATTTTTATCTTCATAAACTTGAACTATTGCATGATTATATTGCAATATTTTTTCGGCTTCTCTTGTATGAATATTTAATTTAAAAACTTGCCCGCTTGCGGTTCCAACCCACATATTACCATCTCTGCTGTTACGAATACTAAGAATTTCTTCATTAGAAGTTTTACTAATATAAAAATGGTTAAAGGCATTTCCTTTGTTTTTTTTATAAAAGAAATTACCCGGCCCGCTGCTTACCCAAATTGTTCCAGAACTATCTATATTCATACAGTCTAAAAACATATCGCTGTTTTCTTTCTTAAAAGTTTCTTTTTTAGGATCAAAACTTATCAGGCCACTATTTGTTCCAATCCAGATTTTTCCACTCAGATCTTCAACTAAACAATTGTTTCTATTAGAATACCCTTCGAAAGGATAATCTTTATTATAAGGATTTGGAGGAATGCACTTATTCAATCCACCTCCGCGTGAACCAATCCAAATAGTTCCTGAACGGTCCACCAAAATTTGAGCAATATTGCTGCTTATGCTGGAAGGATCAGATTCATCAAGCTTATAATGAGCAAACTTTTTAGTTTCATTATCGAAAATGTCTAGCCCTTCATCTGTAGATATCCAAATAAAACCATTTTTATCCTGGCAAATGGAATTTATACTATTATTACCGAGACTTTTAGAGTTGTTTGGAATATTTTTATAAGTAATGAATGAACGTTTCGTCTTATCAAATTCTACCAAACCATTCTGCGTTCCTAACCAGATTGTTCCATCTTCTGTCTTCAAAAATACTCATTATCCAATACATAGATCCCCAAGTGTCAGAATTCTTCGGAGCTGTCCAATAGTGAATGAATTTCTTGCCGGAACTATCGAGCTTATCTAAACCTCCGCCTGTACCAAACCATAAATTTCCAGATCTGTCTTCATAAATGGCATTTAATCGAATTCTGAACAATACTATTTGTATCAGTGCTGTCGTGAAGATATCTTTTGAACTTCTCTGTAGTTCTATCAAACAAATACAATCCGCTGCCACTTCCTACCCATAAATTTCCTTTATGATCTATACACAAAGCAAGAACGTGGTTACTCCAATCACTCAATGGCATAGAGGGATTTAGAACATAATGTTTAAAATTTTCTGTAATCGGATCAAACCTTTCAATCCCCATTGTATGGCCTACCCATATATTGCCATCATTGTCTTCACACATTGCCTGAACATATACATTAGTTGCCCCTATTAAATCGGTTGAATCCTTAAGTTTTGCATGATTTGGTACGTAAGCTTTGAATGAATTTCCATCATATCTGATTATTCCCCAATAAATGCCCGCCCAGATATATCCTGTCCTGTCTTGCATAAGGCAAGGAACTAAAGGTACTACACCATCTTCTATTTTAAAGTGTTCAAATTTTAGATTGGTATATTGTGCATAAAGATTATTGCTAAAAAGTGAATTCAGAAGAAAAAGTAATATTAGGAATATAGTTCTTCTTTTGATCAAATTTTTTAGATGATATTTTGAAATAATTACTTGCATATTTTAAAAAGAAACTTCCATTCCTAAGCTAACTGACATAGATTGCTGATATCTATATGCCTTTCCATAATCAGAATTAAGAATGCCAAAATTCATATTATAATATACACACAAGTAATAAAACTGATTTATATCAACCTGCTTTTGTTTACTTACTATATAAAATATATACAATATTAAACATTCATTTCCTTTTTTAAATAATAACAACAGATATATAATTCTTACATTCAAATCACATAGTGAAAATGTTCTTCCAAAACATCCTCATTAAGAAAAAAATAAAATAACAACAATTTCAGTATTACACAAATCACTCAATAAAGTTCCACTTTATAACATAAAAGTTATTCCAATAATTAATACAAATAAAAAAATATATAACCCAAAAATTTTAAATAAATTTATCACATCATTAAATAAAAATCATATTATATTTACATACGTAAAAAAAAAGTTATCAAATTACAAATTACTATTAAAAAATTCAATATAATTAAATACATCAAATAAACCTTCATAATTACCATAATTCCTTAAAATAACATATAAAACTTAAAAATTAAAGTACTCCTAATTATACTATACAATAATAAATATTAAAACTTTATAGTCACATTTCAATCATAAAAAAATATTAAATATCACAAATCACAAATTTCCACATATCAAAACACATTAATTATTAAATTCATCATATACATAACCATTATCAATTCCTTCAAGCAATTTTCTTTATATTCCTTAAATAGTAAAATCAATATTTTTTCCAAGAAATCTTTCATAACCTAAGGTTAAATTCATCAAAATATTATCCCTTCAGAGGTTTAAATTCTGAGAAAATTACCTGACTTATGTAAACAATATACACAACACTTTTATTTATCAAAAAATCCTATTTATAAATAATATTATAAATATAACCTTAATCTAAATAAAGTCCTATCAATTAAAATAATACGAAATCCTGAGAGTAACTTCTATAAAAAACAAAAATTTTATTTCTACCATTTTTATCAAAAATAAATATAATACCTAATCTTAACTACAAAAAAAACGTAACATTAAAAAACAATACAAATTAAACCCAATAATATACTACACATCACATCTAATTCCAACAAAAACTCTAAAAACACTAAAAATTTTACATAAGTCCTTAACAAAAACAAAAAATAAACACTAACTTACTATTTAAAAACCTTTACCAATACTTTCTACATAAATAATATCATTATATTTTATAATTAAATAATTATTATAGTTATTATATATCACATCAACCTTATATTATACACATACATTAATTATATAATCATTTATTAAAAAAGTAACATTAACCTTCAAAATATTAATATACATGAAAGAATCCCAGTTACTTTTTACAATACCTCCCCAGTTAATAATATTATTAGTCAAATCTTCAAAATATACTTCGTTTCATCTTTCGCTCTATAATTCTCCTTTATCATATCTAACAACTACACAAATTAATCCCTAAATAAAAAAATTTTACTAATAAAAGTATACACTTTAAAAAAAAGTTAAAACCTCCTTCATTAATATCCTACAAATAAAAATCAGTATTTTCTAAACCTACTAACAAAATTAAAATATTTCTACATACAACTTTTCTTTAAACTATATCTCCAATTAATATTATATTAAATTTCATTTAAAATAATACAAACCAATCTAATTTAACAACAAAAAAATATCTTATAAAACTATATACCCCAATACCTAATTTTAAAATAAAAACTTCATTATTTAAAAAAATAATATTATAAACCTTAAAGAACCAAAGTTTATCTTGTAGTATAGATCCGCCAAGTCTAAAACCGTCATCATAATCTTAAAAATTACCCTTAGTAGGTTTAAGTAGACCGAATTCCTTATTAGCGGCAAAACCATTTCCTGCATAAAACCCGAAAAATGAACCATGAAATTCATTTGTACCTGAATTAGTTATAACATTTACAACTCCACCCAAAGCACTTTGAAATTCAGCTTCATAACCTCCGTCTTTTACTTCTACTTCCTTAATAAAATTATATAGAAGATTAGTACTGCTGACACCAATAAGTGTATCTGTAACTTCGACACCTTCTACAAAATACTTATTCTCAAACCCAGCTGCCCTCGCCAATATTAACACCATCTCCATAATAGCTTGTGTTTGATTGAAGAAGCAAAGAAATCATACTTTGTTATTTTCTATCTATAGGTAAATTTTCAAAATCTTTCTATTGTAAATTAGAACCATATAAGGTTGAATTAAGATCAATACCGCTTCGTTCTCCTGAAACTATAAGTTCATGCAAATTTACGTTTTGAGAATTTAACTGAATCTTGCCAAGATATGTTGTCCTTTCAAGTTGTACTTTAACATTTTGAAACATTAATATTTGATACCCGATCGAACTTATTTTAACTTTATAGTCACTTACAGGCAAATTCATAATTTTAAAATATCCTCTATCATCGGAAGCTGTACCTAGTATGCCCTAAATATCTTTACTTTCTAGCGAAATATTGACCCCACTTAGCGATGAATTGGTACTGTCAACCACATTTCCTTCAATATCACCTGTAATATTCTGAGCTATAATAATACACTATTGCACTGTTACTAATAGAAATGCAAAGTATAATTTTTTTTTCATAAAATTAATCAACTATATGAAATTAAATGTAAATACAGAACTTCATCAAAAGAAATAAATACAAACCTTTAGAGATTGAGCTTAAAATATAAAATCGTCAATAGATGGGAAGAATTTATTTACCTAATAGGTGTAGATGATATGAACGAAAATAAAATCAATTAATTTTTATTTAAAATCAATAGTTATTTTTTAATATTATAAAAAAACCTTTGATAAAATTTTAAATAATAGAGGTTTAATTGTTTGTTATAATAAATATTATTTCATAAATATTATCTTCTTTGTTCGATATAAAACACCTGCCCGTAGTCTATAGAAATAAAATCTGCTTGCAAGATTTCTTGCATTAAAGTTTACTTCTTAATTACCAGGGTCTTTTGTTTCATTAACTAAAGTTGCAACTTTTCTTCCAAGTATATCAAAGATTTTTAATTGTGTTAAAGTCATTCCTTGGGAGATATTTAGGGAGGCTGGAATTGAATATTTTATTGTTGTTGTTGGATTAAATCGATTAGGATACTTTTTATACATTTCAAATATTACTTTTAAATGTTCTTGTTGATCTGTCACTCCTGTTACCACCTATTAAGCTGCATAATAGAAACCAACTTCCGAAGTGTATTTCTGGTTTTTATAAATTCCGGTTAGAGTCTGACCTATTGTGCTATGTATATTCTGACTGCTGCCAGTTAAATTTCCTATCCCATTGCTAAATACATCGTGACTTATTTTAATTTGATGCCTCTAATACTTCAATTAATAAAATGGCAAAAATAATACTCATGATAATAATATTGATTTGTTTATGCATTTTTACTCCAAAGAATCTGTATCAATCTACCTTACCAGTTTTGGTTTATTAACTTGTTTCTAAATTTTATTTGAACTTTTTCTTAGACAATCTTGAGTGTTATTTCTTTATTAATCCAACACTACCTTCTTTTATCACGACATGATTATAAGCCTCAATCAAAATATTCAAACCTTTTATTGTAACAGCACCATCTTTCGTCAACGTAATTGATGCATCACCGCATTTTATAGTTATTGTATCAGCTGCGTTTATGGTGAGTTTACTTCCAACACCTATATTCACATCTTTGCCTGATGCTATTCCCATATTCAGATTGCTTTGCATATTCAAATCTTGTCCGGATTCTAATGACAGTTTGTTAGCACTTAGCATACTCAGATCTTTTCCGGACACCAATTCCATGTTTCGCTGGCCTTGTATATTCAAATCTTGTCCTGATACTAATTCCGTGTTTCGCGAACTTTGTAAATTCAAATCTATTCCTGATACTTCTGATAGATTTGTAACACTTTGGATATTTAGATCCTGCCCATTAATGATATTTCCGTTAATTAGATTATGCCCGTTTAAGTTCAAGTCTTGCGTTGCCGTGTGGTTACCAAGGTTATCCCCCGAATCATTGCCAGTAGCGGCAGTTGTTTGTACGCTGCCGTCTGGAAATTTAAAACCACCGGAGGTAGATCGTATTGTTCCGGCAACTTCCAGTTTTTCTTGAGGATTAATAGTACCAATACCTACGTTGCCGTTTCCGGTAAATATATTGGATTTGCCTTTTAGCTGTCTGGTATTCATGCTATAAGCCGAAGAAGTTAATTCAATACGCGTTTGCATTTCGGGTTCACCGGCAATAGTAACACCAAGCCAATAAGGATGTTCAAAAGAAATATTAAGGGGATTATTACTACCAAGAACTGCACTAAAAATACCATTGGCTACAGATATATTTTGGGATTCTTCCCAAATAGCCTTTCCTCCCGAGGAGACTTCATAGATTCTGAAAGTCATTGCATAATCACCGTTGGCTACAGGTTGCCCACTTTCATTTAACAAAGTGCCCTGGTAGCTGAGAGTCTCTGGTATCTGTGCCTTCAACAAACCGACGAATATTATAAGGCATATTAAAAGATAAATCATAGAAAATTTCACGGCATACTCCCAAAGTTTTTGATTTATTAATTAGAAAAACGCAAATACAGAACTCTAAAGAGAACTGCATCTACGCCCTAAGAAGGCATAAATAGGTATTATTTTTCCAGGAAGAATTTCTTCCTTAAGGAGTAGATGTAAATGGATGGGGTGAACATCAAATTTTTTATTATTAAAATCAATAGTCCATTTGCGCTAGAATAAATGCAAAGCCTCTATCAATATTTTAATATATTTTTTATGATATGTAGTATGTATTTTTATTTACAAAATATTAGATCATTTCATTAAAATCATCTTCTTTGTTTGAATAAATTTATCGGCTTTAAGATTATTTATGTGCATGATCATTTTTGTTTTTAAGTTCAACTTTTAGAATTTCGCCAAACCCTGGAACAAAGGTCCAAATCCTTTGTTGGAAATATATAAATTTCCATCCGTCCCCATTGTCATTGATGTAGGAAAAAACAAATCGATCTACTATATCTTTTTGTGCACCAGATGATTCTATTCTCACAATCTTGCCTGTATTGGGTGTGGGGTCACCCGCGCAGTAGACATTTCTAACGCGTACATTAATTTCTCTTTTATCAAATGCTAATCCAAGAACAGTAGTTAGTCCACTTGCTCTTTTTTGAACTTACCCGCTTGGTGTAACCTTATAAATTCTTGAGCTCCCTTTTATTGACGGGAATGTGCTAAGATTACCAATATAAAATTCACCTTTATAATCCATCGATGTTGGAACTATGTGGCCAAATTGACTTGCCGATACATCAGTTACACTACTCATATATGCCAGTGAAAGGATTAACTTTTACTAATTCACCATGGTTTGGTTCTATTGAATATAGAATTCCTCGTACACTTATCATACTGTACCATGTACCGTCTGGTTCAAAATCATCTGGTTCGGGATTTTTAACAGGATTAGCTTTCTGATAATCACTGAGATTAGCTATGTCTGTTTTGGTTCCATTTGGATTAACTACGGAATATTGTATTATCTGTACCTTCCAATCCATGTGAGCAGCCAGCTCCGGCTTCTATACCATAAAGTCGCCCATGAATAAAAGCAATATCTGCTACTCCACTTACCAATGAACCTAATTGTGGATTAGTCTGGCTGGATGGTAAACCGTCTATTACTGTTGTCCGTGTGCCTTTAGGGCTTATTTTGGATATGCGTGAATTGAAACCACCGGAATAAGGCCCAGCTCCAGGGACTTGTACACACTGAGTTTCGGTTGTAGTCATGCTGCCGCCCAATCCCCCTTCAGCAACATAAAGATATCCATCGGGGCCAAACTTAAGTCCGCGAGGATTATTTAAACCAGTAGCAAAAACTGAAACAACAGCAGTGTCCTTATCTTTGTGTTTTTTTGCTAGAACATCTGTCTGTTGTACAGGTTCAACAGTTAATGAATCATTGTCTTTACAAGAATAGAAATAAAACAAAGCAACTATCATTATCAGAGGAAACATTACTTTTAGCATTTTCATTGCAGCCTCCTATAGTTTATAATTAAGTTAATTTATTTATGATGCTCTTTCATAAATTCAATAGTTTTATACCAATCAGTTTTAAATGATTCTATATCGACCAGACTTCCATTAAGGACAGTACTTAAAAATCTTGTCTCAGCTCCTTTTGCTATAGCTTCCTGAACCTCTTCATCAGTTGCCCCAAATAATTTAGCCAATGTTGTATGAGCGATGATACAGTATTCACATGGAATCTGAGCCGCAACAGCAAGCCCAATCAGTTCTCCATATTTAGATGGAATAGCTGTTTTGGGATTATTAAGTGACTTAAATAATTCCCAGGCACTAACGCGAGCTTCCATAGGCATTTTTTCAAACATTATGGGAACACTTCCCATCATTGCTTTCATTTCTGCTTGTGCTTTATTCCAACCGTCTGCTGCATTTTCCTGGGCAAACAACGGTGCTGAGATTACAATTGCAATAACGAATATTGAAATTGCATACCTGGTTTGTTGAATTAGCGAATTCATATAGACCTCCTTAAGTTTTATTGTTTGGAAATTATTTGGAAAAATTTTAATTGATATTAATTCTATTTCATCAATACCTTTTTTATTATGATTAAAACTTCCTATAGAATGGTATACGAATACATTTTAACTGGAAGCGGCTAAAGAAAAAATTATTGCCAATTTGAAAACAAAAAAATGAAGTACTTCATTTTCATTTTATTTTATTTTTTTTTTTATTATTGCTGCAAATAAACTGCTTTTAAGGTAGGAGTACATAATATCTATGCGTCATAATATTAATATTATGATGCAAAAATTTAATTTTATGCTTCTTCTTTAGATTAGATTAAATCGATATGCGTTTTTTGTAATAAATTTTTAGAACCGGGAGAATAGGTTTTGTATTACTTACGAGGCGAAATTTTTAGGCGGGTAACCAAATTCTTCCTTAAAACATTTGGAAAAATAAACCGGGCTTGAAAAACCAACAGAATATGCTATCTCAGATATATTTCCATCCCCGTTTTCGATCATTTTTTTAGCTTTCATTAATCTTATTGTTCTAACATAAAGACTTGGTGACTTACCTGTTAGTGCTTTTATTTTTCTAAGGACTTGCGACCTGCTCATTCCTATTTCATTTCCAAGTTCTTCAATACTAAAATCTTCTTCAGAAATATGATCATTTACAATTTTTTGAATTTTGTTTAGAAATTTTTCATCGATACTTCTAAGTTTTACGGGTTTATCTAAAATGTTTTCCTTCTTACCAAAAACATTCATTTCTATTTTACTTATTTTCTGCTGCAGTTTCCTTCTAATATTTATTAAATTTTTTATTCTTACCTGCAGCTCTTTTATATCAAAAGGTTTTGTTAAATAATCATCCGCACCGGTTTCAAGTCCCTCAAGTTTACTTTCTTGCCCCGATTTAGCAGTTAATATAATAATAGGTATATGACTTGTTCTTTCATCATTTTTTAATATTCGCGTCAATTCATTGCCATCCATTTTAGGCATCATCATATCACTTATTATTAAATCAGGAATTATGTTTTCAGCTTTCCTAACACCCTGTTCACCATTTATTGCTTCTTCAACTATATAATCTTTATCCAAGGATTCTTTTATATATTCTCTCATATCATAATTATCTTCTACAATAAGTATGATAGTTTTATCTTCACCCGACGCAACAACATTATCAAAGCTGATACCTTTGTTACTCCCCTCAATATTGGATGGGATAAGATTCTTTGCTTCACTCAGATTGACTATTCGCTTCCTTCGCTTCAACAATTTCTTCATCACTTAAATGATCTTTGCCAAGAGGAAGTGTTATTGTAAATTCTGTCCATCGTCCAATCTCACTTGCTACAGAAATACTTCCGCGATGAAGCTCGACTAATTCTTTTACTAAAGCCAGTCCTATACCTGTTCCTTGATGTTCTTTTGTAAATGAAGAATCAACCTGGTAAAACCTGTCAAACAGTTTTGGAATTTCTTCCTTTGGTATTCCAATTCCAGTATCTCTTATTTTTATTTCAACAAAGCTTTTAAATTTGTCATTACGGACTTTATCCGGGATCTTACCGTAAATAAGAGATGCTGAATCAAGTTCAGCATGACACTCCGATACAGAAACACTTATCTTGCCATCCTGCGTTGTAAACTTAAAAGCATTTGATAAAATATTAGATAATACCTTAAGCATTTTTTCCTTATCGAAGTATACTTCAATAAATTCTTCATTTGATTCTATCTTTAAAGTGATATCTTTTTCTTCCGCTAGTGATTCAAACGAAAGTGCAATCCCTTTTACAAATGAAACAACATTATTTTTAGATGCCTCAAGTTTCAATTTTCCTGCTTCCAATCTCGACAAATCCAATAATTGATTTACTAATTGTAAAAGACGTTTTGAATTTCTTTTTATAATTCCTGAATCTTTAATAACGTCCATCGGAAGTTTGGGAATTTATTTTTTCAGCAGGGCCAAGAATTAATGTAAGCGGTGTTCTGAATTCGTGAGAGATATTTGCAAAGAACCTTGATTTCATTTTGTCTGTTTCTTCTCTTTCTTTAAGAATTGCTTCATCCAATTTTATTTTATCTTTTAGTTCTACCCTGTTGAGTTCATATCTTCTCAGCCAGTATAAAGTGAATAGGAAAAATAGTCCGTAAAAAAAATAAGCCCAGGTTGTTCTCCACCACGGAGGTGAAATAGTAATGGTTAGTGAAACTCCATTTTGATTCCAAACTTCATCAGAATTTGAACCGATAACCTTAAAAGTGTAAGTACCATAATCAAGATTCATATATGTTGCTTGATGGCGTGTCCCACAATAGATCCAGTCTTTATCATATCCTTCCAGCTTATAGGCATATTTATTTTGGCTGCTGTTTATTAAGTCTAAAGCGGAAAATTCTATTGTAAAATCATTTTGCTGATAATTAAGCTCTATATTTTTTTTAACTGATATACTTGAATCTAGTTGAGCTGATCTGTCTAAAAATTTAAAATCTGTAAGCATTATACGAGGAGCCGGGTTATCACTATACAAACTATCGGGATTAAAGATTGATATTCCCGAACTGTTCCCGAAATATAGATTTCCTGCTGAATCTTTAAAGGCAGTAGAATTATAAGTTTTATTTAGCCCGTACCTTTTCCCAAAATTCTTGAACTTTTTTGTCTGTGGATTAAACATTGAAATTCCAGTAGTTGTTGATAACCAAATATTGCCATGGTTATCTTCAAGCAAAGAGTAAATTATTTCATCTGCCAGATTATTATCCTTTCCGTAGTGAGTGAAGGTATCTGATTTCCTGTTGTAGCGGAATAGTCCCTGAACTGTAGCAAGCCAAATTACATCATTATGATCTTCAAGAAAATCAAATACATAATAGTACCATTGGCTGCTTACATTATTGGAGTGACGGGATATACCATTTAAATGTTTCATTCAACGGATTGAATATTGCCAAACCTTTATAAGTTCCAACCCAGAGAAAACCACGGTTATCAACAAAGACTGACCAGACCGCCTGATCCTTAAAAGTAGGCGGTGTAGATTCGGATGAGTTCAAAGAAAAATGCTTAAACGTACCGCTGCTTCTCTCATATTTTTCAATTCCATGATTGAAAGTACCCAGCCAGATAACTCCATTACTATCCTCAGCGATTGAAGTTATTTGATTATCTGATATACTATTTGGATCCTCCGGATTATGAACATAGCGAATGAACTTTTTTGTTTTAAGATCAATTACATATAACCCTTCAACCGTACCAACCCAGAGTTTATCGGTTCTATCTTTAAAGATGGAATTACCAATATTATCGAGCCCAGGAATACCATTCAAAAAATCTGAGCCTATGCTAAGATCCGGGTTAATTGACTTCACGCCATCCGAACTTTCTATCCAAATAATACCATTATTATCCCGGTAGATTGCACTTATTGACAGCCCACTCAATATGTTTTTAACTCTTTCACTATTAATAACGCTATTTTGTGCACGGGAAAGACTCTTTGGCTGCGCGACAATCTTATATAATCCGTTACTATATGTACCTATCCAGATGATACCGGCATGATCTACAAATAAAGATGATTCATTTATATTTTCATTTTTGCTAAGATTGTTATTTAATGAATATGAAAAGAATTTTTCAGACTTAAGATTGTATTTGTTTAGTCCGCCACCCCAGGTTCCGATGAATAAATTTCCATCACCATCTTCCGAAATACATTTAATATTATTGCTGCTTAAGCTGTTCGCATTGTGATCGTTATGTTTGAAATGGATAAAAGCCTGATTTGTAAAATCAAATTTGTCTAATCCTCCATTTGTTCCTATCCATAGGTTCCCAAGCTTGTCCTGATAAATTGCAGTAACCCAATTTTCTGCAAGACTTTTGATATTCGAAGGATCGTGAACAAACAGTTTAATAATTCCTGATGATAGATCGAAAAAAAACAGGCCTCCCTCTTTACTCTTGTAGGCTCCTGTTCCTATCCATAAGTTTCCTTTTTCGTCTTCATATATTACACCAATCGATTTACCGATCAGTGTATTTGGTTGGCCTAGTTTGCCTTTAATAAGATTAAACTTTCCTTTTTTGGTATTGAAATTATAAAGCCCTGATCTTGTTCCTACCCAGAGATTTCCGTTTCTACTTTTACATAAAGACTTTATACCTATCGCTTCATAAATGCTTTTTAGAGCGGATGTATCCATGGGTAAAGCATATAGAGCAAATGAATCGGTTATTCTATCATATTTATTTAATCCTTTTGGCGTACCGACCCAGAGAGTCCCCGATTGATCTTCAAGAATACAATCTATAATTTGATTAGCACCAGTTCCTTGCAAGTATGTTTTAAATTGATATCCATCATATTTGTATAAACAATAATCCGTACCAATCCATAGAAATCCTAGTCTGTCTTTTAAAAGATAAGTAATCCTCGATCTGGGTAAGCCGTTATCAAAGTCGAAATGCTCGACAGTATAATCTTGCTGCGCAAAAGAAATTTGTGCCGGTAAAAACAAAAGCAGCAATAAAACATTTACGATAAAGAATCGGTTGATTCTTTTGATAATGAATAATATGCCCGGGTATAACTTTATTTCCAATAGAATGACCCTGAAATAAATTTAAATAGCTGGAGTTGTAATTCGGAGAAAGAAGGATTTTATAATTATTGAATATAAAAAGAAAAACTAAATTCGCAAAGAGTAAAAAATTAAATAAACTTTAAATTGTTTTGACAGTTACAATAAAAAACCTCTGACAAAGTTTAAATTTATTAGAGGTTATATTAGTAATTTTATATTAACTAAATTCCCGCCAGATATTCATGGACAAGCTTAATTGCCATTGCTCCTTCACCAACAGCGGATGCCACTCTGTTCATAGCACCTGCTCTTACGTCACCAGCAGTAAAAATTCCGGGTATACAAGTTTCTAGAAGGTAAGGTTCACGCTCAAGTTTCCAGATTTTATTAAGGCTTTCATATTTCATTAAGTCTCTCCCCGTTTCAATAAATCCTTTTGAGTCCTTAAAAATATTCAACTTAATCCAATCTGTTACCGGCCTTGCGCCGATAAAAATGAACAATGCACCTGCCTCGTATGTTTGCTTTTCACTTGTCTCAATCTTTTCTAATGTAACACATTCAAGCCTGTATTTTCCTATTGCTTCAACAACTACAGAATCAGTTATTAATGATATATTATTTGTTTTATTAATCTGATCAATAAGGTAGTGAGACATTGTTGACTCAAGGGAGTTTTTCCTAATTACTATAAAAACATTTTTAGCAAATCTTGAAAGATACATTGCCGCCTGCCCTGCGGAGTTGCCACCGCCAACAATAAAGACATTTTTATCTATGCATGAATGTGCTTCTGCTGTTGCAGCGCCATAATAAACTCCGGCGCCAGTGAGTTCATTTATTCCCTTAACATCAAGAGTTCTGTAATCAACGCCTGTGGAAATTATAATTGTATGTGTTTTTATTTCAGGCCCGTTAGAAAGAGATAAAATTTTATAATTGTCCTTTATACTTATATCAATAACCTGGCAGGGTGAAAGAAGCTCAACTCCAAATCTTAATGCCTGTGTTAAAGCCCTCCTGGTCAGATCTGCCCCCGATAGTCCTGAAGGGAACCCGAGATAATTTTCAATTCTTGAACTTGTTCCGGCCTGCCCGCCAGGAGCTTTCTTTTCTATCACTAAAGTTTTAAGGCCTTCCGTACCACCGTAAACTGCAGCTGCTAGACCCGCTGGCCCAGCGCCGATAATCACAACATCATAAAGTTCTTCCAATGCAGTTGATTTCAAACCAATTTTTTTTGCTAAATCAATTTCAGTAGGACTCTTTAATATATCGCCATCCTCAAATAAAACTACCGGTAGCTCATCGGATTCGATTTTATGAATGTTTATTAACTCCGCGGCTTCTTTATTCAACTCAACATCAAACCACTTATATGGGATCAAATTGCCGGTTAAAAAATCTTTTATTTTATGTGACAAAGGTGACCACTGGTAACCGATTATTTTTATTCCTGCAAACTCAGGAATAAAATTATTCTGCCAGTCCTCCAGCAAATCTGTTAACACAGGATAAAGTTTTTCTTCAGGCGGGTTCCAAGGTTTAAGAAGATAATAATCTAATTTTAAATTGTTAATAGCTTTTATTGCCGCTTCTGTGTCTGAATAAGCTGTCAACAAAACTTTCTTAGCTTCAGGAAATATCTCTTTTGCTTTTTCAATGAACTCAGTCCCCTCCATTTCCGGCATTCGCTGGTCGGATATAAAGAGTGCAATGGTTTCATTTTTTAATTTTAATTCCTTAATGGCTCCAATAGCCTCTTCAGCTGATTCAGTTGCAAGCACTTTATATTCTTCGCGAAATTTATTTCGAACATCCCGCTGAATAGCTCTTAATACCTGAACATCATCATCAATGATTATAATGAATGGAAGTTTCATCTTTTTTATCTTCAGTTAATTGACGTTGAGAAACTGGTAGACTGATAATAAATTCAGTATTGCCAGGTATGGAATTAACTTTTATATCTCCTTTATGTTTGTCTATTACGTTTTTAACAATATCTAGTCCGATCCCTGTTCCATCGCCAACTTTTTTTGTTGTGAAGAAAGGATCAAATATTCGGGATGAGATTTCCTTAGGAATGCCGGTTCCGTTATCAGAAATCCGTATAGTTATATTTTTTTTATCGCATTCTGTTTTAATTACAATTTCACCTTTTTGCGGTACAGCATAGATTGCATTATCAATAATATTAGTCCAAACCTGGTTTAATTCTCCAATATAAACTTCAACTTCCGGCAAATCTTCACAAAATATTTTTTTAATCTGTATGTTTTTCTCACGTATCTTATATCCAAGCAAGATAAGCGTATCCTCTATATCCTTGTGGATATCCGTGTTATAAAGATCGCCAGATCTATCCATATGAACATGAGATTTAATTGCGCCTACAAGCATTGAAATACGTCCGGAGGCATCTTCAAGATCTTTTATTAATCTTTCAGAGCTTAATAAATTTTCAAGCCAGTTAAGTATATATTGAAATGCCTCCTTGTCAACTTGGCTGTCAATTATTTCTAATTCACCTTTAAAAATACCTGCATCAATGAATGTTTCTGCTATTTCATTTTGATTGTTAATTCCTCTTTCACTTAACCAATCATTTAATTCATCTTCTTTTTGAATGCGCTGAAGAGGAGTGATTTTAGTTTTTGAAGAATGATTATTTTTTTTATTTAAAGCTATTTCCCGGATATTCTTGATAAGTTCAGGAGCAATATTGTGTTTCAGCAATTCTTCTGTAAGTTGGAAGTTAAGTTTTAATTTTTTATCCAACTCTTCAGATATTCTGTCAATTGCGGAAGCAGGATTGTTCATTTCATGAGCAATTCCAGCGGCAAGTTTACCAAGGGCACTTACTTTTTCCTGCTGCATTTGTGTTGTGGCAAAAAACCGGGCTCTTTCAGTCATATAGCCAATTAGACGCTGAATAAAATCCGGATTAAGCTGTTCAAGTTCATGAAAATATTTTTTATGAAGCTTTAACACTACGTACTTTTCCAACAGCATAAGAATTTCCCTGAAGTGGTTTGCATTCTTGAATAAGGCAATAGACCTGTTACACCGCCGGTAAGTTCGTTATTTTCAAAACTATGGTAAAAAATCAATTGTCCTTTTACATTCTTATAATGGTTAATTTTTCCTTCTAACAGAATCGCCATCATATCTATGGTATCACCAGTTTTGTAATATTAGTTCTCCATCTTTATATTCTGCATATTCAGAATGAGCTAAAATCCATTCAAGATGTTCATCCGGCAAATTTCTTAATGCGATAACTTTTTTTAATTCATCAATAGTTACTGAATTCATAAGCATGCAATAGAATAATTTATTTGAGTAAAATGATAATGTTAATTGGGAATATTAAATCCATTCAGTGGAACCGTACGAAGTTCAATCACTGTACAAAGAATAAAATACTCTATTCTTACAGTAGATTTTTCAATTTTAATTTAGATGCAATAATTGATGTTGAATATCAATTATTTACAAATGAAAATCAATATTTATTTTATATAAAAAAAGAAAAAACCTCTGATCATTTTAAAATAATCAGAGGTTTAATATT
>CAVVCO010000013.1:0-118233 GCA_963746735.1 uncultured Ignavibacteriales bacterium | reverse complement strand
GCAGCCTATAAAAATAAGCTCCGCTTGCAAGATTGCTTGCATTAAAGTTTACTTCGTAATTACCAGGGGCTTTGGCTTCATTAACTAAAGTTGCAACTTCCCTTCCAAGTAAATCAAAGATTTTTAATTGTGTTAAAGTCCCTCCTTGGGAGGGATTTAGGGAGGCTGGGATTGAATATTTTATTGCGGTAGTTGGGTTAAATGGATTAGGATAATTTTGGGACAAATTAAAAATAAGTGGAATATTTTCAGAAGATATTGAAGTTGTTATATCAACAGAGTTAGTCGGGAAAAATATATTATCCAACCATATGTCCGGAACTTTTTTGTCATATATTCCCCAATCAGCTTGATAAATCCAACTTAAAACATGCTTCCCCGCCGCTAGATTGTAAAAATAAAAATGCCATTTGTTATTTTTATAATAAGAGTCCACGGCGGAGTTATCGATGTCGAATTCCAATGAACCAAGATTTGAATTCGCTATAACACCAAATTCTACAACACTGTCTGTCGCTAAATCAATGCTTATTTCTAAAGTTGATGATTGGTAAGGTGCAATATTTCCCGGCTGTGCCGAAGACATTCCTGTTTGAGGGTTTTTATTAGATATTGTCCATGGAGCATCTCCATAAGTTTTCCAGGGAAAAATATCAGTCAAATTATTATGCTCAAAAGTTTCTGTATAGTTATCTGAAACAACTGCATAAGAGTATGTAGAGGATTCAAAATCTCTTTCCGGGCCTGTAGAATCTTTTACATTAACATTTAGGTTTAATGAATAAACTCCTCTTTGTAATGGAGTGAGAGCTGCATTGGAACCATTTACAACAAGCTGGTCAGAATTAGAATTAGGTGAATTGAGCACCCATGAAAAATTTGTTGTAAAATTACCTACTGAAGGTGCAGAAACACTAGCTGTAAAATTTGTTTTTTGATTTAGTTTAGCATCTGTGTATCGAGGTTCAATATTAGCTGCAAAAAGTTGATCTGGGATATACCGGGATGATGTGCTATCTTGAAGATCATACGTCATTTTAGGAAAATCAAAAGACTGATTAATATTAACACCAACATTCATAAGTAATGTATCAGCCCTTACATCAGTAGGCGGTGCATTATCTGTAATTTTCCATATAGCCTGCTGGGCATAACCATAATTTATTCTGTCGCAATAATAAACAAGTGAATCAATATACTGCACAACTTTCAATAAAGATTGAGCTGAATTTATCCCATTCCATTTATTCAGCGAAGGGGCAATAGAAAACACGGCGGATGATTGAGGAGAGCTCTTGGATTCATCAATGCAGGCAGCATATATTCCATTTAATGTTTTTATCTCTCCCGGTTTTAAAAATAAATCTTCAGAATGATTTACTACAAAATTTTGCTGACTATTGTCTTTATTAACTAATATATCTCCAGGCTTGATATTAATAATTAGCCCTGCTTTGGATGCAAGATAATCTATGTCCGATTGGAGGGGAGGCTGTGATACTCTAGCCATTAAATCATGTTCATGACCTTTGTTGGGTAAAGACCAAGTTGGAAATTTAGCAAGCTGTTCCGCTGTTTGTTGACTACCAGTTCTAGAATTAAATAAATTCGCAAAATCATTTCCGGATAAGGAAGTTCCGTCGTTTGCATTTTTCCAGGTTCCGTCAGATTGTTTATCATAAAAGGCATACTGGTCGTCCAGTCCCATCAAATGACCGGCTTCATGCCCGAAAGTACCGACTTGGTTATCCGAAGGATACCATGTGGCTCCAACAACCCCTTCATTAGGTGTACCTAAATTATCGCATAAACTCTCACCATCACCGCAAGCCAGGTTGATATCATCAAATCCCGGTGTACCCGGCGGCAATGAAGCCCCTGGTCGTGATATGCTGGTGATGTCTATTTTAATTTTTTTCCCGCTGCTTGTTGTTAATCCATCCCATTTATTAAAAATGTCTTTAACTATTTTATATTCATTCACACTATTGTCACAAGGTCCATAAAACTCAAGATTTAATTTGATATGGATTGTATTATTTTCCGGCGGATTAAAATTATTATAATTATCACCGGTTATAGATACATCATCACCATAATATCCGCCCTTTCCTTTTAGAGAAGCCGTTCCGTTTCCTACTGCATCATAGAGAGATTCTTGATAGCCGATTTCAACACCAGCATGCGGAATTTGGACCTGGGTTTCCGCGGAATTTTTTGAAACCGTATTTACAACTAATTTGTCAGGGTTTACTTTTGAAAAATTATTTTTGAGCATAGGAAATGAAGATCCAGTAGTTGAATTACACGGATCATAAGGAACAATATTAATTATCTCAGGCGGAGTATACTCTAAATATGAAATTGGTAGGTACATTTGAATTAATTGAAGAGATTATATCTTGTATTTCTTGCTGAGTACTGTTGTTAACTTTTACTTGTTTTGAAACAGCATTTGCGGTTATAGTAAACAAAGCAAAGGTGCCATCCATTATCGAATCATCTTTATAATTGGTGTTTAATGAAAAGAAATTATTATTCTGAACAGCCTGCCAGATCTGCTGTACATTCGACGAACTAATATTGAAAGATGTATCCACTAAAAATTGATAAGAATCTCCGGCTATTTTTACAAATTTAACTTGTCCATTTGCAAGAATTGTAATTGATTCGGAATTCGACCCGGGGTTCGTACCTCCAGTTGTTCCTTCAAGTTTAAAATCTGATGGAGGATTTTGTGCAAAAACAGTACTGATTGCCAACAAAAAAAATATTAAACATTTCATAAATTTATCCTACAAGGTAATATTTTAATAAGACGTGAAGATTAGAATTCTTATAACAAATTAAATTGATATAATATTTTCGCAAACACAGAGCTCAAAGAAAAGAGAACTGCATTCACACCTCAATTATAAGATGAGGAAATAAGTTTACACAGGTTCTAAGGAAGAAAGGTCTTCCATGAGGAGTGATTGATTTTACTTTGGTTGAACATCAACTTTTTTATTATTAAAATCAATAGTCTATTTGTACTAGAATAAATGGAAAGCCTCTATCAATATTTAAATAGAGGCTTTAAGTAACAATAATTTAGTTGAATGTAATTTTACTAGTAGTGTAAAGAATTTTGTGTAAATGGTTAAACAAAGATTAGAGGATAAGTGCTGCGGAGCGTAGCGGAGCAGCACTTATCCTCTGCACTCGAAAGCGATATTGCTTTTGGGAAAATAAATAATATGTTTAACTTAAATCCAAAAGGAGTTTACACATCATGGAACTCACCGATGAAATGATCGAGCAGTTAAAAGCCGATCTAGCCAAAGCCAAAAATTACAATGATTTAATGGGTAAGGATGGAGCTATTAAAAAGCTAATGGCAAAATCCTTAGAACAGATGCTGGAAGCTGAGCTAACCGAACAACTCGGCTATGAAAAATATTCCCCAGCCGGAAAGAATAACGGCAATAGCAGAAATGGAAAAACCCGTAAGACTCTGAAGAACGATAATGGAGAAATCGAGATTACCGTTCCACGAGACCGTAATGGAGAATTTGATCCAATCATTGTCAAGAAGTATGAAAGAACCATAGGCCCTATTGAGGATAAGATAATCTCTATGTACGCAAAAGGAATGACTACCAGAGATATACAATCACATGTTCAAGAGATGTATGGCTTAGATGTTTCAGCCACCTTGATTTCCAATATTACTGATAAGATAGTTCACATTGCAACAGAGTGGCAGAATCGTCCTCTTGAAGGGATTTATCCAATAGTTTTCTTTGATGCTATCCATTACAAAGTAAGAGACGAATCAACAAAGAAAGTGGCCTCAAAGGCTGCCTATACGTGTCTGGGAGTAGAACTTAGCGGCAGAAAAGATCTACTTGGCCTTTGGGTCGGCGAAGCTGAAGGAGCCAACTTCTGGTTGAGCGTTCTTACAGAGCTTAGGAATCGCGGAGTTCAAGATATTCTGATTGCTTGCATTGATGGATTGAGAGGCTTTCCCGAAGCTATACAAACTATTTTTCCTAAAACAGAAATCCAGCTTTGCGTGATACATCAAATCCGCAATACTCTAAAATATATTGCCTCTAAAGATCAGAAAGAATTTATGAAACAATTAAAAACTGTTTACTCTGCACCCACAGAAGAAGCTGCTTTAGAGAATTTAAATTTACTTGAAGATAACTGGTCTAAAAAATATTCATTGGCTCTAAAATCCTGGAGAGGTAACTGGAATAATCTGGCAACCTTTTTCAAGTACCCTAAAGAAATCAGAACTATAATTTACACAACCAATGCTGTTGAAGCGGTACACCGCCAGTTCAGAAAAGTAACCAAGGCAAGATCATTGTTCCCGAATGATGATGCACTCAAAAAAATGCTGTATCTTGCTTACAGAGATTTATCTAAAAAATGGACTATGCCGATTAGAAACTGGGCTATTGTTCTTTCCAATTTTTCTATTAACTTTGAGGAAAGACTGGAGCCTTTCCTCTAATGAATAATGCCATTTACACAAATTATTTTACAGTCTCATTTTACTTACAAAATATTAGATCATTTCATTAAAATCATTTTCTTAGTTTGAATAAAATTCCCAGCTTGCAGTCTGTAGAAATAAACTCCGCTTGCAAGATTGTTTGCATTAAAGTTTACTTTATAATTACCGGGTGTCTTAGTTTCATTTACAAGTGAAGCAACTTCTCTTCCGAGTATGTCATAAACTTTTAATTGTACATTTCCGTTTGATGGAATTGAATAATTTATAGTCGTAACTGGATTAAATGGATTTGGATAATTTTGACTTAATTTAAACGCAGCCGGAACATTCTCTTTATCATTAACTCCGGTTGTGCCTTCTGCATAAGCAAGCACTTCCCAGCCTTTATTATTACTTTCATGAATCTCATCTATTTGATTTTCAGGATCAATAACAACATAGATCCTTGGATAAAAAGGCAAATTATCCGGAAGTTTCCAATCAAAGCTGATAATTTTACTTCCTCTAGCCGGAATAAAATCATCAGTAGTAAACTCAGTTTTACCATCGGTACTTTGAATTAATGTTCCACCGCTGTCGGGATCTCCTACATAAAATCTAACGTTTACCGTCCCGGCAGTATTTAATAAACTGTAATTATGTATTCTTGTTTTGATGTTTATTGTTTCACCTTTCTTTGGTTTATCAGGAGTAAAAAGTATTTCTTTGTCTGCTGTCTTTTGTCTTCCGGTATGTTAAATCCTTTTTCAGGATCTAATCTCCAGGGAAGAATTAATGCAGGATCAGGTTTGTTGCTGTATTCTTTCTGCCACCAGGTTTGTGGAACATTAATTCCTGATGGACGCGGATTAACAGCATAATCTAAAACTAAAGCACCGCTCTTTGCCCAATATGCATAGGGCTGTACCGAATAATAAGTTTCACCTATTCCCAGATCAATTGGACCGAGGTGAACATCAAGTCCTTTTTTATATGTAACCCTATTAGTTCTAGTTGATATTTTACTTTGTTCGTAGCTTCCGTGAATTTCAATATCCGGAATAAATTTAAATGGAATATCAAAACTGGCGGATGAGTTAACATCCCAATGTACCTCATTTGTGACTGTAGTTTGAGTTTGGGTTTCATTTTCTAGCGACCAATTATATTCGAAGCCGGGCGAACCGTCAAGTGTTATTTCATCAGAAGTGTTCCATTTTACTGCTGTCTGTAAAGCAGCGTTATCAGATGGTGATGCCAACTGCCTGTAAGAAAGAATATTTCCAACTTCATGATCCGGTAAATAATCTGCGGCTTGAGGGCTTTTACTAGGGAACCATGCTTTTTTCGGTGGGCTTGGTGAAACGACTAAAGTATATCCTTGAACTGTATCATTTGCAATAATCGGATATTCCCAAATATCATAATCAACTATTGTTGCATATAAGTAATCATCATTACTGGCAGAGATATTTTGGCTTACTTTATAAGTGTTCCTGTTAAAGTTTTGCTTCGAAAAATTTTTACCGTAATTTGCTTCAACTTTTACTTTTACTCCAACATCAACAATAGGTATTGTAAAGCCTCCCTTTATTTTTGTTCCCACACTCCATCCTTTATGCAATTCGGATTCAACCTCTATATCGGTTTCAGATGATGTATAATATTTTGAAAAAAAATTGCTTGCTTGTCCATTATAGCTTTCATTAACATCATAACTAACTCCGTTTAAAACATCAAAATGAGTTGGCGGCGCGTTAAGAATAACCAATGGCTGCACAATATCTGTTGCACTAAAATAGCTTGGTGTTCCTAATTTTATTCCTCCTCCGTCAAAATCTCCAGCTGTTATTCCCCAATAAAATGATCGCGATCCGTTTGTGGAATCAACCGTCATTGTAGCTCTTTTATTTAGAGCAATTATATCTCCCGAGGCATCAACTGTTGGTTCAAAAACAGTTATTGTAAATGTTGTATAGCTCGGCCCGCTATCCGGCTGATAATATAGAGTTGATGCAGAAATAATTTCAGGATTCCATATTGAGTCTGCTGTGCTGGCATCTAAATCAGCAAGCACTAGATTTGTGGGTATTCTATCACTTGAGCCGTAATCTCCACTTGTATAACCTTGTATAGCTAAAGTGGTATCAATATCATAAATTCTTAATCTTCCGTCTCCATTAATTACAATTTCATCTTTTCCGTCATTATTAATATCGCCTGTAACTAAATTAATAGCGATAGTTTGTGTCCCCAGAGTTTGAAAAATATCTTTTAAATTATTTTTATCGACTTTAATGGTATCTAAATTCATTGTAACCGACGCTGGAAGCATTTTGTTATAGGTTTCCGAGCCGCTTCTATAAAGAACAAAATCAACTACAAACTGGTCAAGTGTATTATTTTTAAAATCGCCTGCGGCAACTAATAAATTATTGATGTGATGGTATGAATCAAAAAAATCATTTTGGGTAAAATAGTCGTCTTTCTCTGCTTTTGGCACTAAGGTAAAGCTGCCGTTGTTTTCAACATAATCATAAATTTTTGCAGATATATTCCAATCATGATCAGAACGTTCGGTATAGTTTATCAATACAATTTCATCCCTGCCGTCGCCGTCAAAATCACCTGCTGCTATATCATATATTCCAGAGTTATCTAATGAAGGATCATTATACACATCTGCAATCTTAGCTTTTTCAACCGGCATTAATGTATTCGGATCAACATCATAAACTCTTATTTCTATGTTACCGTCTTTGTTCCAGAAAGCCAACGCAAAACCCGGCCTTCCGGTTCCATCAAAAAATCCTTTTATCAATTTGAATTTATTAGTTGAAACACCGGGAGTGTAATGAAGCACATTTGTAAGCGTCAATGAATTTTCATCATTCCAGGTTAGACTTTTTTTATCAATATTTTTAGGTACTACAATATTTATTGAACTATCTTTTGTTTCCCATGCAGCAATTATGTTATCATATCCATCACCGTTAAAATCTCCCGTTATAGCGCCAAATGTGGTTCCAGGGTAATAACCATTTTCTCCGGCCCCCAGATTACCGGTGTAAACTCCTCTTGCTGAAGAATCTATAAAATACTGGCCTGAATTTCCATAATAGTCAAGAACCTGGTGCTTTGCCACATTACCATCATTAGAGTTTCGCCAAAAAAGAGCTATCTCGTCAGACGTCCCCATGTTATAGTGTCCTTGTAAAGGGTCTTGCTTTGTCTCAGAAGACTGTGCCAGCACAATTGGACAAATGGCAATAAAAAACAGCAATAGCGTAAATTTTTTCATTTTCTCTACCTTTCTTTAATAAATATTCTTACCCTCACACTATAACGCAAGAAATGGGATAGAAAGTGATAACGTGATTTACTTTTTAAGATATCGAACTTTGGAAAGCTGAATTGGATAATAGTAAAACTATTTGAAAGAAGAAATTCTATTAATGGTTTTTTGTGAAATCGTTTATTGTTTCAACAGGAAAGATTGGATTTTAAAATGAAAGGAATACTTTAGAATTGAAATACTGTTACATAAACTTAACTTTTTACTTACGCGTCCGCCTCTGGTGGATTCATGATGTTAGGCAGCTTTCTTATTAAACTAACCTAATGCCTGTTTCAATTATCTCTCTGGCTAATGGATTTTCAAATGAAAAATCCGAAGGTTTAAACGGAAGGATTTCTAAACTTGAACTAACAGATAAGGTTATTTTTCTAATTTTATCTTTGTCTTTTATTCGATTCCCTTCAAAAGAATTTGAAACAATTGCTATATCAATATCGCTCCATTTTCGATTTTCACCTTTAGCATAACTTCCAAATAAATAAGCATTTTCAATTGAAATGTTATTCGCTCTTAATTGAGAAATATATCTATCTATAATTTCTTTTATTTTATCCGGGATTTTATCCATCGATACAACTCTTTAATTTTATTGACATTTTCTTCAGCAAATTCTTTTGTGCACAATTTATAAAATTCGTTCTTATATTCAGGATACCTTACTTCAATGTTGAAATCATTAATTTTGTCAAGCATCATTTTTTGATCCTCATCTAATCCAATCTTTGATATCTCTGCCAGACGCACTAGGTTATGAAGTTTAGGAGGTATTTTATTATCATTATTTTGCACATAAACTGCTTTTAATAATTTCTCTAAGACTAAATGACCAACAAAAAGAGACCAATCATACTTGCCTGCTTCAAATAAAGTATTTGAAGTATCGAGATCATGATCAGCGCTTTCTATCCAATATTTTATATGTTCATTTTTTGTCATATTTAGAGTAAATATTTATAAGCAAATCTAATGAAAATTAAGAAATATTACTCATTCTTTTCAAATTCTCTATTGGCATGCAATTAAGATGCATTTCATAACAAGGAAGTTATTTTCTAACATCAAATAGAACTTACCTTTTTACTTACGATTCCGCCCCTGGTGGATTAAAGAAATTAGGCGTGTTTTAAATTGTGTTTCTTCTTAAAGAATGAAACAATTATGTAAATTCATAATAAGATTAATCAGCTAATTTATTATATCTCTCTTCTATATTTGTATCCTCCGGTTCTTGTCTCATAAGTTTTATTCTCTCATCTTTATTTTTAATCCAGCGATAGAACCAAGAAATTCCGAACTTTTGAAAATAATAATCTTTGCTCTGATATATTTTATCATCAAGTGTTTTATTCAGACTAATAAACGAGTAGCCTTGCTGTTTCAGAGTATTTATTAATTTATTAAACGACGCTGCATTTAACAAATTTGTATGGCATAAATAAATCTGCCGGATATTTCTGCCGAAAATTTTATTTGCCGCTTCATCAAAGAATTGGAAGAGCTTAATTGTAAAACCGATATATTCCTCAATGATTTCATTTGCTGCTTTTGTATTTCCCTCTTTGATATATTTAGTATATAAAGCGTTATACATGTAATCCGAGCTTTCAATAGTAAATGGAGCAATTACATATCCTCTATGATTTAGAAAGTCATAAATTTCCGCTTTTGAAATGCTGTCCTTTCCGGTACAGTTAAAAGGAAATCGGAAGTATTTAAGTTTTTTATTTTCTTTCTTTAATAGTTCTTTTGTTAATGCTTCACCTTGAATAATATCATCCTCAAAAGCAGAAAGTGTTGTATCAGCATAATTGATATGACTGTATGTATGATTACCTATTGTTACTTGCGGATTACTAACCCATTTTTTAAGCAGTGAAAGTCTCCGGTCAGTTTCTCCTTCTTTGATTAATGATTTTTCATTAACAAAAACGGTAACCGGAATATTTAGTTTAGTAATGGAATATAAAAGTGAATCGGATGCATTTTCTATTTTATCTATTGAGCTGCCGTCAAATGCATAGAACAAGTCGTCCATTGTTATAGTAACATATTTTTCTTGTGCAAAGGATAAATTATATAATGATAAATGAATTAGTAATATTATAATCGTTTTCATATATGCCTGTGTATTGAATTAAAAAGTTATTTTATTATGTGGTATAACTGATGGTGGATGGGTTACCCTCAGACCAGAGCAAGAATGTTAATTAAAAATCATCTGTTGATTATTTAGTTTAAAATTGTCTGGAAGCTTACTTCCATCGTAAGCACAGTTTACAAGTTTATTAATTAGAGCTACTACCTTGAACAATTTAGCTGAAATGGAAATACTATATTTAATATTATTAAAATGTCAAATGTAAAAACACTAACGGTTCGAAGCACTTGTTCTAAGCGAATGCAATTATCTGTCTTTACACTGAACGGTTAACTATATTGGATGTTAGCACCAGTTTTTCTTTCAAAATTTACTATCAATTTCAACATCTCTATTGAGTCCGTTTAATAGGTTTTCAAATGCTTCATTCGTTGTCTTACCACCAGTCAAATTATAAACTAAACTCTTAATATTAAACTTACAATATGTACCTTTTCGTGGATTATATAAACCTGCAAATTTCCAGTTTTCTTTTTCGCTCACTTGTCTCAAAGCGATATAGATAAAAAGTTGTTTTAAGTCGCTTGATTTAAAATTTCTGTTTACGGTTTTTACTTCAAATAATGTGTCACCGATTGAAATATCTGCTACTAAGTTAGGTATAAAGCTGTATCCCTTTAACTGCGGCTTAAATAAAACCTCTTGTCCAACAAATTTTTTAATAAATTCTAAAGTGTTGTCCGCGATTGAAATTATCTCCTGCTTTTCAATGTCTGAAATAAACAAATCACTATCAGAGTAATTACCTGTTTTCCAAATGCTCCTTGCGGTTATATCGACAATCTTCTTTTGTTCTTTGTCTACTGAGAATGCTTCGGATGGCTTTATATTGTTAACAAAGGCTATTTCTGAAAGATTAAAGGCAGCTTCAGAAATTAAGTCATATCTAACTTCTTCCAATGCAATTACTTGCTTTGTGTTTATTACTGAAATTTGTGTCTCATTAAAAACCCGAATAAAATTAGGTGTAAGCAAAGGAAAATGTTGTTTCCAAATTGCACTAAATTTTTCTGATATGTCTCTTTCGCTTATCATACCAGAATGTTTTGATTTGTTTGTTTTCTAATTGAACACCAGTCTCGAATCAGGGATTCTTCTCTACTGAAAAGTTTTTTGTTATTGTCTCTCCAATGATTGCCTTCATCACTCAAAAAATAAGAAGCATAAATCACAGCTCGTTTTTCCCAATTAGTCAATGTGGTGAAGTTGTTTTTAATATCTACTAGCCAATAGTGGCAATTCCAGTTTGACATAGCAACTATGATTTGTCTTTTAATTAAATGGTTAAAAGGCATTTCAAATAATTTAATAAATAGCGATTCCTTTACTGCTGAATGTCTTACCGATAATATTTGAATCATATAGCAGATATTCATTTCTATCTTAGTCAGGAAACTTTCAGACTTGAACAAATCAATTAAAGAACTGTCAACTAAATCTTTGCCATCAGTATTTAGTTCTTCGTAAACACTTCTTACGGAACGCATAATCGAATTGAATACAGGTGAAAGTGTCACAAGATTATTTTGGTCAAGTAGAATCTTGATTGCTTGAACTTGATTCTCTGATGTTAATACTTTAATAGAATTGATAGCTTGTTTTGTTACAGTTTGGTCGATTCTAGTTTTATGTACTTCACGAGATAAAATTCCAATTATATCTATTTCTTTCACAGCTTCTTTCAATTTTTCATAATCTTCCACTGCTGTTGCAGAATAGGGGTCAAATCGGATTGATATGTTAAGTAATTTTTGTTCGTCAGCTGAATTTTCTAATTCGGGTCGAGGGTCAAGGAATAGATGTATTTCTCTATACTCTTCCGATGTCATTATTTTTGTTTTGTCCTTTTGCAACCCTAGTTGGTCATTGGATAATTTTTCTGAAAGCAGTATTAGTTTTTTATATGCATCTGATTCATTGTCACAAAATATAGTATAATCATCCGCATATCTACAAAAGACAACTTCCCTTGATTTAAGGCGATAATCAGTATGATTTAATGCGAGTTCAGCTAGAATTCTTGAAGCAGGTCCACCGACTGGAAGCCCGTAAGATATTGTTCCTGAAAATACACTTAGCAATTTCATTATTTTTTTATAAACTGTATTGCCTGGGTCAATTCTTTTTAATTCATTCTCTAATTTGTGGTGGTTGATTCTTGGATAAAAATTTGAAATGTCTGTTTGCAGAACATATTTATAGTCTCTGGAGTATTCTATACATTGTTTTTTATAATCTATCCAAGTTGTGTCTTTAAACAGTGAGCCAGTTTCGTCATTCCATTGAAAGCGATATGAGAAAACATTTTTTTCTCCTTCATTTATTCGCTTACTTTCGATGTCTTCAGCGATAGATACTACAAGGCCAAGAAAATAAGCATTCCAAAAAGGCTCAATTAAAGTAGCCTGTCTGAATCCATAGTAACCTACTTGACTTAATTCTACTAATGTCAGGGGCGGTGATAGAGTAATTGCATTGTCAATATTACTATGGTAGGTCTCTAAAATGTCTAACGTTTCTTCTAATTTTTGTTCAAACAAGTAACGCTCGAATGGAAACGGAAAAATGTCCGTGTCTCCGTGTCGAACGATATTAGTCAAGGCTTTATTAAAATTGTTTCTCATTTATCTCGATGTATTATGGTCGTTAAATTTGTTCTAACTTTCTTGGGTATGAAACATAGGGCATCTCGGATGCTGTGTACTTGTCCACCGAGACTAAGTTTGCTAAGAGACTAAAATTTGCGGAAACCACTTTCCGCCCTTTGTTCTATACCCATTGTTGTGCCTTTGTGCTTTTTATTCTTTTCGTCCGTACAGAGTTAATTACTCATCTATATTTCTTTCAAATACAGCCAGTCGTTTTGCTAATGTCATATCCTTGCAGTCCTTTGGATTTCTAAATAAATCAACTTTGATCCCATTGAAGATTTGTTGTTTGTTCACACAAATAGATTTTAAAAACAAATTTTTTCTTAGGTCAATGTCTATGGTCTTATTAAGCCAAGTGTCTGTGATTCCTAATCGCATATAACGAGCAAAAAAGACAAGCCATGTCAATTCAAAAATTGATTTCTTATGTGTAGCTTTTTCAATCTCTGATTCTATCAATGATTTCAGATGGTCTTTCAGTTTATGTGTTCTGTTATGTGTCGTGTAGATGGATTCAAGAATTGCAAAGACATGGCAAAGAACTTTTTCCGATTCACGCTTTAGCAGCATTAGCAAACTGAACGTCTTTAGGATTTGTTTTTTCTGGCTATTTCTCTCGCTGGCAAATACGATTTTCAGTTCATGCGCATCATCGTATAATTCGCTAAAAAACTTTTCTAAAACACTTGTTCCTGAGTACTCTTTATGGATGTCGAGTGCCGTCAATAACGTCAACTCAAAAGTCTTGAAGTATATTTTTTCCATATCCTTAAGAGAATGAGGGTGATATGCCCGATCATGATGTCGGTACAGCCCGGAAGGTAATTCAAGAATATGTGTCTTCGATTCATTGATCAGAAGATTAAAAAGAACAAGTTCATCAGAAAGTACTTTCAGAATTTCCTTCGCATCTTTTTTATCATGGCAGAGAATTCTATAATCATCCTTAAAGCGAGTAGCCAAAAAGTCAAGGTGCTTTAATCGTTTTGAAACATTCTTGTCAATGCTTGCTAAAACGATCTCGGCAATCAAATCACTCAATGCGGAACCAACAGGAATTCCGTTGGTTCGGCCATAGTTTGCATATTGAACCAAACGATCAATCTTATTTCCGGTTAGTTTATAGGTTTTGTCTTTGAATGCAACTTCTTGACCATGCAATGCCCAGCCAATACTATGGGTATAGACTGAGTTGTAGAAATTTGTGACGTCTGAACGAACAATGAGATTGTACTTGTTGGCTTCTGCAACCAAATCTTTTTCTGCCATAGCAATCCATTCATAAATCATTCTACCAGAACGTAAGGAACTAAGGTTACTCTTGTCTCTCGCATTTACTGGTATAGGAAAACTGTAAGAATAGATTCTATTATCTTTATGAAACAAATGTTTTAGAATATCGTCCCAATCCTGCATCATCCAAAAAATGATATCATGATAATAGTAAGGGTACTGAATATCAAATTCTCTGTACGTCAATATGGATTTTGGATAAGAAATTGATATGACCTTTTGCCTTCCTATTTTCTCAAGGTCTTTCACGTTTGGTTTGTATCCCAATTTGAACCCTTCTACTCTAAATGTAAGTGGTAAAACATATTTTTCATGGAATAACCTTCTTTCAATATCCAGTTAGCTATTTTGACTTTATCAATAGCCTTGATAAGCTTCTCAGTTTCCCTGATATGTTTTACTACAAGGTTCATTACTGTTCTACAACTCGGAAACTTTTTATACATGTGGTAAGAATTAACAAAGTATAAGGAGTGTGATTCAACTGAACTTCAGCACCTAAGTCAGAAAGAAAAGCATTTGTCAGATCGCCAAGATCTGATTCTTGACCATGCATTGCTTTAATAGCAGATTCAAATTGTATTTCTATCATTTGAGATCCCATACCTTCTTCTTTGGCCTCTTCATATTCTTCATAGCAAAATACAACCCCAGGGTCATTTGAGGCAGGTGGTGATTTTAAACTCGATTGAGTATGATCTAAATTTTCATCTATTGGTGCACCAAGAAATTTCCCAGTTGATTTGATCAAGTCCCAATTGGAAGTATAATGATATGCCCTTCCAGATTCAATGATTTTTGGATCTTTGAAGTTTTTGACCGCTTGTTTGATATGCTCTAAGAGTTCTATTGTATTCATCTTTCACTATGTCTGTCGTCTTTTTTACATGAGGAACAATGTATGTAAAATTGCAATTGTTCTTATCGTTCAAATTTAGCGGTATAAGAACAATTTTATATATTTTTAATTTAAGAGGAAATCTAATTGATTCACAAAATTCATCTATTTGATTCCCAATTTTGTCAATTGCTTTTTTTTGATACGTTTGTATAAACCTCTGTTGTTTTTACACTTTGTGTCTAATATTTTTTTGACACATATTAAATCTATTATCTTGCCAAGAATTATTATAACTTATGCTTATACTGCACACCTATTTAGGTAAAGGAACATTTATATATCCTTCATAGCAGAAAAAACTGAGTAAATACAGATATATTATACATTGATTTGCTACTAATTTGAAAAATTATTTTCACATTTGCCTGCCCCATTTCATCTAAGCTTATAGAAGAGTTACAATTACCGGAATGAAATTAATTTATTAAAAACTTATTAGCAATAAGAATTGTCTGCCATATAGTCGCCTTCTTAGCCTGCTTTGTCATTCCTTCTGCCCGTTTTATGGCTGCTTCCGGTTGCAATGTGCTTGCTTCCAGTATATTTGCCTTTGCTTCCACTTGCTTTATCATTCCTACCAGTTACAATACGTTCCTACGGCTTACAATGTGTTTCCTACCGGTTACATTATCCTTCCTACCAGTTATTTGTGATTCCTTCCACTTACAATATGATTCCTACCAGTCACTTTGTCATTCCTTCCCGTTACATTATGATTCCTACCCGTTACATTTCATTCCTACTACTTACTTTATGATTCCTTCCGGCTTATTTGTCGTCCATTCCATCAGTTTTATTGTATTAATCCCTAACAATATCATAAATTTTTATTGGTGGTGTTAAAGCTTGCTCTTTATTAGGCTGGGATTGAATTTTACGAACCACATCCATTCCATCAATCACTTTTCCAAAAGCTGAAAACCCTTGCCCATCGGGATTTCTTTTACCGCCGTAATCAAGTTCAGGCTGATCGCCGATGCAGATAAAAAATTCTGAAGTTTCGGAACCGGGTTCATTTCTTGCATAAGAAATTACTCCGTCTTTATGAAGTATGCCTGTTTTGTTGGTTGGTTCATGTTGAATTGGAGGAAGCATTTTATCTTCGTTGTCACCAAGCCCTCCTTGAATAACTTCAATTTTAATTTTGTTATTCGGCTGGTTATCCATCGTAACAGTTCTATAGAAGGAAGTGTTTTTATATAAACCTTTATCAACATATTTAAGAAAATTTTCTGCAGAGATTGGAGCTTTATCTTTGTAGATTTCTACTTTAATATTTCCAAGCTCCGTTTTAATTTCAACAATTGGATTTGAAGAGCTGCAAGACAGAAGTAAAAAACTTGATACCAGGGAAATTGTAAAAATTATTTTGTTCATATAAAAAGTGTTTTTATTCCGAACCTGCTTGCAGCAGGCAAGCTTGTTTAGAATCTGTTGATTAATAGAAGATGCTGAAACAAGTTCAGCATGATGTTTTTATAACGCTATGAAATCTTATCAATAACCATTTTAGAAATTTTATCACCTATGCTTAAAGATGCTGTGGCAGCGGGTGACGGTGCATTTAAAACATGAACCATATTTTCATTTTCAATTATTCTAAAATCATCAATCAGCTTTCCATCATTATCAACAGCTTGCGCACGCACTCCTGCTCTAAAAGGAGTAACATCATCATCTTCAATTTCGGGAATTAATTTTTTAAGAGCATTCACAAAAGCTGTTTTACTGAATGAGCGATGAAATTCCTTGAAACCGGTTTTATAATATTTTCTTCCCATCTTCCAGAAACCGGGAAAACTTAACATTTCAGATACATCTTGTAATGAAAAATCTTTTAATGTATATCCTTCACGTTTAAAAGCTAACACTGCATTTGGGCCTGCTTCAATTCCGCCGTTAATCATTCTTGTAAAATGCACCCCGAGAAAAGGAAACCTTGGATCAGGAACAGGATAAATTAAATTGTTAACAAGATATTCTTTTTCTTTTTTTAGTTTATAATATTCACCGCGGAATGGAATGATTTGCACATTTGTTTTTTCGCCGCAAAGTTTTGCAACTTTATCGGATTGTAATCCGGCGCAATTAATTAAAAACCTTGCCGATATTTCTCCGCATGAAGTTTTTAATTTTAAAATTTCATTTATTTTATCCAGCGCAAGAAATCGGCAGTTCGTTTTTATCTCGCCGCCTTTACTCAAAATTATTTTTTCATAAGCTTTTGTTACTTCGGTATAATCAACAATCCCGGTTTCACCGACAAACAGTCCTTCAATTCCAACTGTGTGCTGTTCGTATTTTTTTATCTCATCTTTATAAAGTCTCTTAATATTTTTTAATCCGTTTGCTGTCCCCCTTCTTTCGAGTTCATCAAGGGCAGGAAGCTCATTTTTGTCAACAGCAACAACAACCTTTCCGCATTTATCAAACTTGATATTATTTTTTTCACAGAAGCTGTACATTAAGCTTCTTCCTTCAACACAGTTTAATGCTTTTAGCGAGCCGGGCTTGTAATATAATCCGGAATGAATTACTCCGCTGTTTCTTCCTGTTTGATGTGCAGCTAACTTATTTTCAGCTTCGATTAAAATTAATGAATAGTTTTTCTTTTGAAGAAGCTGTAAAGCGGTTGCGGTTCCAACGATTCCCCCACCGATTACAGCAATGTCATATATTTTTGAAGGCATAAATTTTAATGAATGTTATCGTAAAATTACAAATGTTGATTTGTAATAGGAAGAAAATAAAAAAGGGAACCTAAAAAATTAGATTCCCTTGTCTTCACCAAAAAATCAAAATTTTTATCAAGTAGAAGGAAATGAACCTCCGCCGAAACTGCTTAAAAATTTCCCAAGAAAAGCAATAATGAAAATTATATATAGAACTAATCCGATTATTGTAATAATCATTATAACTTTCTGGATGAAAAAGAATCGGCTTTGTTTATCGATGGCATTTTCAAGAATTCCAGTATCTCCACCATAGGAATAGTTATCAAAAAAATTTGCAGACTCACGGAGCCTTATTCCACATATAATATATGGCACTCCAATTATTGCACCGATGATTGACAAACAAGTGAATCCACCAACGATGATGTAAAAAATCCCAACGAACCTCATATCCTTTGCCATCTTATTAAGAAGGTTCTGGAACATCGGAGAAATAGTAGCAACGTTTTCTAGCATATTTTTACTCCCTTAATTTTGATTTGATTAAAGCGACCATATAAAATAAAAAAATATTTAACTTTTTTCATTTTTTGTTTATTTTAATTTATTTCAATCCTTTTAAAAGTTAAGAACCTATAGCTTACCAAAAAGAACAAATTATTTTATTTTCTTCAACAAGTATTATTTGTAATTAATTTTTTTTTATATAACTTATCAAAATAATTTGCGAATAAACCTTTAAACATCGTTCATAACATTAAAACTTATTAAGAAAATCTAATTGCAAATAATATCTTTTCTATTCTTAACAAATTTTAATTTGTTTCTAAAGTTCTAGCATCAAAAAATTTCTAAGCAAATTTTTTCAACAACAAGTATAGAGATAATAGTTGCAAATTCTATTTAACTTGTTTAAAGATATTGCAATACTTCTCGGCCTTGCATATCTATTTAGTAAAACGCCTGTCTTTAGACTTCTTCTAATTAAAGACCTTAGCATTAAAGATTCACTTACACTTTATATTTTTTTCAGTATAATGTCTATCATCGGCACATATTTCGGCGTGCCGATAGATGACGCTATTGCAAATAACAGAGTTATAGGAACTGCACTTGCTGGCTTAATCGGCGGACCAACATTAGGGTTTGCGGTTGGATTTACAGCAGGAATTCATAGATTCTTTCTCGGTGGATTTACAGCTGTATCATGCGGTTTTTCAACTATGGTAGAAGGCTTAATGGTGGGTTTTGTTCATCAATATTATACTGACCGGGGAAGATATGAAAGAGTATTTGATCTTGATGTAGTTTTTTTTACTACACTGATTTCTGAATTTATTCAGATGCTGATTATTTTAATTATTTCAAAACCATTCAGCGATGCGGTTGAATTAGTTGAAATAATTGCTTTCCCTATGTTAATTTCAAACTCATTAGGTGCTACTCTTATAATGAGTTTATTTAGAGATCAACGAAATAATTACGATAAGATCGGTTCTTCGTCATCTAAGCAAGCTTTAAAAATTGCACAAAAAATTTTAGGTGTGCTAAGTAATGGTTTAAATGTCGAATCGGCAGGAAAGATTGCCAGAATTATTCTTCAAGAAACAAGTGTTGCGGCAGTTGCTATAACAGACCGTGAAAATGTACTTGCATTTGTCGGAGTTGGCGATGATCATCATAAATCCGGATTACCGATTGCTTCAAATTTAACTAGGATTGCAATTGAAGAAAATAAAATTGCATTCATTGACGGTTCAAATGAACATTACAATTGCCCAATTTCCAATGACTGCAAGCTTACTTCTGTACTTGTAGCACCTATAAAAATTAAAGATGAAGTAATAGGAACTATAAAACTTTATGGTCAAAAAAATAAATTGTTCTTTAAAATTAATGAAACACTAGGTAAAGGAATTGCTGCACTTGTATCTAATCAATTGCTTGTTGCAAGGTATGAAAACCAGAAGAATCTTTTAACTGCAGCAGAACTTAATTTACTGCAAGCACAAATAAATCCTCACTTTTTATTTAATGCATTAACCACAATAATTTCAGTTAACCGGCGAAATCCAAATAAAGCGATTGAACTTTTAATTCATCTCTCAAATTTTTTCAGAAAGATTCTAATTCGCAATAAAGATCTTGCCACAATTGAAGAAGAATTAGAACATGTAAACTCATATTTAGAAATTGAAAAAGTAAGATTACAGGATCATCTTCAAATCAACACCCACATTGATGCGAAATTACTTGGCATTAGAATTCCAACATTTACTTTACAGCCATTGGTGGAAAATGCAGTAAAGCATGGTATCTCAAATCTTTTGGAAGATGGTAGAATAGAAATAAAAGTATTCCAGAATAATGGCTATGTTCAGATTGATATTGAAGACAATGGAGGTTTATATGATGAATCAAATGATAAACATGGCATAGGAATTCAAATAGTTGATAAGAGAATTAAAAATTTAGCCGGCAATGAATTTGGTGTAAGCATACATTCTATTCCGGATTTAAAAACTACTGCATCTATTTTATTGCCTGCGGGAGGTATCAAGTGAAGTTAAAAGCGATAATAATCGAGGATGAATATAACACTCGCGTCGAAATTGAATATCTATTAGAAAATACAGGTGAAGTTGAAGTAATTCAAAAGTGTGCTAATGCTATTGAAGGAATTAAAGCGATTAATAATTTACACCCTGATGTAATCTTTCTTGATATACAATTGCCGGTTATCAATGGCTTTGAAATGTTATCTATGATTGAAGAATCTGTTATGCCCAGAATAGTATTTGTAACTGCCTATGATGAATATGCCATTAAAGCTTTCGATAACGACGCAATCGATTATTTATTGAAGCCTATTGATATTTTAAGATTAAATAAGACGATTGATAAACTTAAGAATTCTATTCATCAAAATAATCCTCAGAAATTAAACATTCCTCCCCTAATGAGAATACCAAGTATAGGAAATAATAAAGTTAAACTTATAGATATAAATATTATCGAATATGTACATTCGGATGAAACCGGTGTGTTTTTTTTCTGTTCCGAAAAAAAATGTTTTACAGAGCTCACATTAAAAATTCTTGAAAGTAAAACTAAATTGTTAAGATACCATAAACAGTATTTAATTAATCCTGATAAAATAGATGAAATTATTTTTGAAGATAATTCTGCCGGGAAAATAAAAACTGTAAGTCAGCATTTAATACCCATAAGCCGTCACTATTTAAAAGAGTTAAAAGAAAGCCTGGGCATTTAAATCTTTTCTTCAATAATCATTTCTTTTTAGCTGATAATCCAATTAAAAGTTCTATTAACTTTTCGAGACTTCTATAATTATTAAAAATCTTTTTAATGCACCTTAGCCAACTTATACTACCTCTTAATTTAAAATATTGCATGTTAGCAAACCATTCGTTGCTTTAAAAAATCATTCGTAATAATTTGCGGCTGTTAGTTGTTAAAAAGCAACTATTAATAAATATTAAATAAAATTTGTCTTCAGAAAATATTTGTTAATAAAAAAATGAATAATCCATTAATGGACTGTATCACAATCTGTGGGAGACACACTATGAAAAAATTCTTAATCCTTACTTCAATTTTTCTAATTTCTGCTTCATTCTTAGTTGCCCAAAATGTTAATACAGGCGGCAAAGAAAATCTAGTAATTAAGGGGTTTTTAAGTACTACTCTTTTTGGACAAAACCAAACTTTCGGATTCGGAAATGGTCAAAATGCTGAATGGCCTGAAGCTCCTGAATATACACAAAACCGCTGGTTCTTTGGCGGAGATATCAGAAATACCAGAGTTACAATGGTTTTCAATGGACCAGAGATAAATGAAGATTATAATTTAGGAGGAATACTGGAACTTGATGCATTCGGAGGATTCAATGGATCTGGTGCTTTCAGTCAAGAACAACCTTATCCTAGGATTAGGCTTGCATACGCAGATATTGTTCATAAAAATTTAACCATTAGAATTGGACAAGCTTGGACACCACTTTTTGGAAATGTCCCGGTGTCAATGTCACACATCGCATTTCCATTAGGTTATGGAAGTGCCGGAGATGTTGGCTGGCGATTCCCCGGCCTCTATTTTTATTACAAATTTGATTCTAATAATTCACCTACACAATTTAGTTTGGATGCAGCTGCATTTGAAGGGTCATGGAGCGGGCCTGGATCAAATGTAAATTTTCTTGATGCTGGTAATGCAGGTACTCCGCAATTTGAATTAAGGCTGAACATGAACAGTAAAATTGGAGAAGGCTCAAATCTTAAGGCATATGTTGTGGGTCATTTCGATAAAAAAAATCTTTCCGGTGTAAACGATTCAGCAAAAGTTAGTTTATCTGGAACTGCTTTTGAAGTTGGAGCAAATTTAACTGCCGGACAATTTTTACTTCAAGGAAATCTTTATTCAGGTAAAAACATAGGACAGCAATTTGGTGAAATTACACAAATTCAGTCTGTCAATAAAGATTTATCTTCATTAGGTTTTTGGCTGCAAGCTGGTTACAATTTAACTAAACAATGGGGCGTATTCGCTTATTATGGAATTGAAAATGTTGATAAGACACAGGCTGAAGCTATTTTTAGCAGCCCAAGACTATCTCAAAATTTACTAGATATATTACTACGATACGAAACCGGGCCTTATGGTTTAGGGTTAGAATTACTTCAAAGTAAATCAACTACCGGATCTTTTAACGAAGGTAAAACAGTGTTCAACGAAATGACAGTCAAAGGTATGCAGTTTGCTTTAAGTGCGTTGTATAAATTTTAACTTCTAATAGTTAATTTATTTTATTGAATATTATTTCTTAAATTAAAAAGTAACCCGTTCCTTCAAACTGGGCAAATATACTCACAATTAATAAATTTCCTTAGGGGAGCGGGTGAACTAAAATAATTTTTATTAAATTTAAAAGAACCCAAAAGTTTAAAGTAATTTATCACAAATCATTCAGTGAGATAATTATTTTAATTAAATGAATAATTTAATTTCAATTCATTAACAGGAGGTTTCATGTCAGAGAGTACAAAGATAGTTGACACCACTGCAAACCCAGCCCCATTAGGGTTACTTGGTTTTGGAATGACCACTGTTCTGTTAAATCTTCATAATGCAGGTTTAATAACATTAAGCAGTGTTATTCTTGCAATGGGTGTTTTTTATGGTGGAATTGCCCAGATTTTTGCAGGCTGGATGGAATGGAAAAAAGGAAATACATTCGGCACGGTTGCTTTCACTTCTTATGGTTTGTTCTGGTTAACACTTGTTTATTTGATTGTTATGCCCAAATGGGGCGGAGTAAATCCGGCTGATGAGGGCGGCATGATTGCTTACTTGTTTTTGTGGGGTCTATTTACTTTTGTTATGTGGATTGCTACTTTTAAGCATAATAAAGCACTTCAGGTTGTTTTCTTTACACTATTTATTTTATTCTGGCTGCTTGCTCTTGGTGATGCTACAGGTAATGCAACCTTAAAAACATTTACAGGTTGGGAAGGAATTGTCTGTGGTTTATCTGCTATTTATTTAGCATTTGCGCAAGTGCTGAATGAAACATTTGGCAAAACTGTTCTACCAATAGGCTAAGAGATAATTTTCATTCAATACAAAAAATACAGGAGTTAATTTATGGACAAAAGTAAAAATGATGAGGTTTCCGAATCCCAGATTGCGGTTCATTGGAAAGAGGAAGATTATTATGAACCCACTCAGGAATTTAAAAACCAGGCGAATCTAAATGATGCAAAAGTATTTGATAAATTTAGTATGGAAAACTTTCCCCAATGTTTTTCAGAATATGCAGATATGCTGGACTGGTATAAACCTTATACAAAAGTTCTGGATTCGGACAAGCCTCCATTCTTTAAATGGTTTACAGGCGGAAAAATAAATGCTTCTTATAATTGCATTGATAGACATTTAGCAAAATATAAAAATAAAACAGCAATACATTTTGTACCGGAACCGGAAGACGAAGCTATTCAACATATTACCTTTCAGGAATTATATATAAAAGTAAATGAGTTTGCTGCATTACTAAAAGATTTCTGTGGTGTGAAAGCTGGTGATACTGTTACACTTCATATGCCTATGATACCGGAAATTGCTGTTGCAATGTTAGCCTGCGCTCGAATTGGCGCTATCCACTCCCAAGTATTTTCAGGTTTTTCGGGAAAAGCATGCGGAGAGAGAGTTGCAGATGCAAAAAGCAAAGTGCTTATTACAGCAGATTCATATTATAGAGCAGGGACATTAATCGACCATAAAGAAAAAGCTGATATTGCTTATGATGAGGCTTTGAAAGAAGGACAAAAAATTGAGAAGATTCTTATCTTCGAAAGATACCCTGGAAAATATTCTGCAAAAACTCCTCTTGTTGAGGGCAGGGATTTTTTGGTTAATGACGTAATAAAAAAATATTACCATAAAAAAGTTGAACCTGAACAGCTTCCATCTGAAGGCACACTTTTTATTATGTATACTTCCGGTTCAACCGGCAAACCAAAAGGAGCGCAGCATTCTATAGGAGGATATTTAGCTTATGTAACCGGAACTTCAAAATATATTCAAGATATTCATCCTGAAGATGTTTACTGGTGCATGGCTGATATTGGATGGATTACAGGACATTCATATATTATTTATGGACCGCTTGCACTGGCAGCTTCTTCGGTAATATTCGAAGGCGTTCCTACTCACCCTGATGCCGGCAGGCCATGGCGTGTTGCTGAAGAACTGGATGTAAATATATTTCATACTTCACCCACAGCAATTCGTGCTTTAAGACGTGTTGGCCCGGATGAACCAGCAAAGTACAATTATCATTTCAAACATATGACAACTGTTGGAGAGCCGATTGAACCTGAAGTTTGGAGATGGTATTATAATACAGTTGGGAAAAAAGAAGCTGCTATTGTTGATACCTGGTGGCAAACTGAAACCGGTGGATTTTTGTGTTCAACCATACCTGGTATTCATAAAATGAAACCTGGAAGTGCAGGGCCTGGTGTCCCAGGTATTTATCCAATTATTTTTGATGAAGAAGGAAAACCATTGCCTGCGGGAAGCGGCAAAGCAGGAAACATTTGTATTCTAAATCCCTGGCCTGGTCGCATGCTTACAATTTGGGGAGATGATGATAGATTTGTCAAACAATATTATCAGCGGTATAATAAAGATCCCAAAAGTAAAGACTGGCATGATTGGCCATACTTTGCCGGAGATGGTGCTGTGGAAGCTCCAGATGGTTTTTTCAGAATACTTGGACGTATTGATGATGTGATAAATGTTGCCGGGCATAGACTTGGAACAAAGGAATTGGAATCCGCTGCGCTTATGTGTCAGGAAGTTGGAGAAGCCGCAGTTGTTCCAGTTGCTGATCCGATCAAGGGTAGAATTCCACACATTTTTGTGTCGCTCAAACCAGGAATTAAAAGCAGTCCTGAAATTGAAAAAAAGGTTTCCGATACTCTCGCTAAAGAAATTGGGCCTATTGCTAAACCAGGTAAAGTGTGGATCGTTTCGGATATGCCTAAAACCCGTTCCGGGAAAATTATGCGAAGAATATTATCTGCAATTGCAAATAAACAAGATGTGGGTGATATTACGACTTTAGCAAATCCGCAGGTTGTTGAAGAAATTGTAAATATGTCTAAATAGTTTATTTTATTTTCAGGAGGTTCTTTTACTTGTTTAGAACCTCCTTTTTATTTATATATAAACATTATTTTTAATGGATTTGTTAAGCCATGTTCCGAATTATTCCAGAAGGACTTGATTACAACGAACATGTCCTTTTAAAAAATGGACAGGGAGTCCAACTAAAGCCCGCTACAAATAACGACATCCTATTAGTAGAATCATTTATGAAGCGAATTTCTCAGGAAAGCTTGAGAATGCGATTTATGGCTTCAATGTCTGAAGTTCCGGACAAAATAATCCATGAACTCTGCGGAGGAGATTTTACACAAACAGGATGCCTTCTTGCCTTAACTGGAGAAGACAGTGATACAAAAGTTGTAGGTTTAGGAAATTATATTTCCACAGGCAATGGCCGTACAGCCGAAGTCGCATTTTTAATTGAAGATGAATATCAGGGGCGCGGTATTGGAACTCTGCTTCTTGAACGACTTGCCGGTTTAGCCGCTGCTAATGGTTTTATTGAATTAGAAGCTGAAGTTTTACCGGATAATCAACCAATGATAAATGTATTCAAAAGTTCAGGATTTGAAAAACACCGTGTTTGGGATTCTGATACAGTACATATTGAATTACCTGTGAACGGTGCTGCGGCTTTATGGGAAATTGCTGATTTACGTGAAAAGATTGCTGTTGCAAATTCCTTAGTTCCATTACTCAAGCCAAAGGTTATTGCTGTGGTTGGTGCTTCTAGAGACCCGTCATCAATCGGGAATATGGTTTTCCGCAACATCCTTTCAGCAAATTTTAATGGGACAGTATATCCAATAAATCCGCAAGCAGTTTCAGTAAATGGAATAAAAGCATATTCATCTGCCAGTGAATTGCCTGAACCAGTTGACCTTGCAGTTATAGCAGTTCGTGCAGAAAAAGTTCAAAAGGTTGCTGAAGAATTAATTCAAAAAGGTGTTAAAGGATTTCTGGTTGTTTCTGCCGGTTTTGCTGATGCCGGCCCTGAAGGAATTAAAAGACAAAAAATGCTGGTGGATTTAGTTAGAGCTCATGGAACCCGTTTGCTGGGACCAAGCTGTTTAGGATTAATGAATACAGATCCTGAAGTTAGATTAAATGCAAGTCTTGCCCCTAAAATTATGACTCATGGCCAGATTGGTTTCTTTTCTCATTCTGCAGCTTTGGGTTTGGTAATTTTAGATTATGCAAGAGAAAAAGGAATTGGATTTACATCTTTTGTCTCCGCTGGAAATAGAGCTGATGTTTCTGGAAATGATTTACTTCAATATTGGGAAGAGGATCAAAATACAAAAATTGCAATTCTATATTTAGAAACTTTTGGAAATCCAAGACGATTTGTTAGAATTGCTAGAAGAATGACTTATAAAAAACCAATCCTGTGTGTTAAGGGAGCTAGAAGTATTGCAGGTAAAAAAACAGTTGAAGCAAAAAGCGGAATTCATACAGTCGGCAATTTGGAAGTAGAAGCACTTTTTGAACAAACCGGAATTATTCTTGCACCATCTCTCGAAGATATTTTTGATATCGCTCTTGTTTTATCAAGTCAGCCTTTACCAAAAGGTAATCGAGTAAGTATAATTGCAAACTCATCCGGTATGGCAACACTTTTTGCTGACGCGTGTGAAATGAATGACCTTGTAATAGAAGGACCGGGAGTGATTGATCTTGGAGCTTTCACTTCCCCAGAAAGTTATGAAATTGCTGTAAGAGAATCATTAATAAATGATAAAGTTGATTCACTTTTAGTTGGTTTCGCTTGCGTAGGTGATTGCGATGTTGAAAAATATTCTGCCGCAATTAGGAAAGGAGTTGTTTTAGCTGAAGAAACAACAAGTATTGAAAAGCCGGTATTGCTGTGTTTAATGGGTTCAACCGGGACCATTTCTCTTGAGACAAATTCAAATATTAAAAATTCCAGAAATAAATTTCCTACTTTTAGATTTCCTGAATCAGCAGTTAATGCGCTTGGAAGAATTATTCGTTATGTAGAATTTAGAAAGCAGCCGTTAGGAAAGCTTGTTTGGTATGAAGATGTTAAAGCAGATGAGGCTCGTAAATTAATTCATTCAATTTTATCAAGAGAATCTTCTCTGCAGCAAACAATTGAATTGAATAAAAGCACAGAAGCGGAATCTTTAGTAAATTATTTTGGAATACAAGTCATAGATATTGATGTTACTTATTCAGATAAATTTATTATAAAAATTAAACCTGATCCATTATTTGGGCCATTGCTTGAAGTTAAAGCAAAAAATTCTTCTCCAATACTGCGTATTACTCCATTAACTAACCGCGATCTTGATGAAATAATGAAAGAACTTCGGCTAGACAGAGAAAACGGTATTGCACAAGTTCTGGGGAGAATTTCCCAAATGATTGAAGAAATTCCCTGGGTGTGGAATCTTGAAGTTCAGGCACTTAATGATAGCATACCGATGATAATGCCGGATATATATATTTCCATTAAGCCTGGTGGAGTTGAAAGGCCTACTTATTAGTTCGGGTTCTATTAGAAGTTATTTTAATATTTATAAATCTTGGTTATGAAATTAATAATTAATTTTTCGTTCACAATATGTAAGGGGGAATAATGATAGTTAAAGAAGTAATGAAAAATGAGCTCACAACAATTACTCCTGAAACAAAGTTGAGTGAAGCTTATGAGCTTATGCTAATTAAGAATATTCGCCACTTGCCAGTGGTTGAAAATGATAATCTGGTTGGGATTATAACTGACCGTGACTTGCGGTTAGCAACAAGTAAACTTGCTAAGCATCCCTTTGAACCGGGAGAAGCTATTAGAAGTATAATGAGCCATCCTGTAAGAACTACACATCCTTCAGATCCAATTGAATCAGCCGCTCAACTAATGAGAGAATTAAGAATTGGATGTCTTCCTGTCGTTGAAGAATTAAAACTTATCGGCATTGTTACAATAACAGACATGCTAGATGCACTTTTATTACTAACAGGTGTTCACCAGCCATCAGGACGATTAGATGTTCGCCTGTTTAATAGATCCGGAGAATTAGCAAGGCTGGCAACTTTATTAGCAGAGTATAAAGTAAATATTCATTCAATTTTAACTTACCCGGAAAAGGATAAAACTATTCGATTGGTTCTTCGAGTTGGAACAATGGAAATGAGATTTATTGCTAAAGCCATTTGTAATGCCGGGTTTGAAGTTATCTGGCCTGTTCAAGTTGCATGTGTCAAATAATTTATCATCCCGATTACAACAAATATGATTTGGGTTCAGAGCATCCCTTTAGCTCACTACGTGCTGAAATGGTGATAGATTTTCTAAAAAGAACTGGGCAATTAAAAGAACCGCTTAAACCAAACTCTGTATCCCCAGAAGACTTATACGCAATACATGACAAAACTTATGTGGATATTATAGAAGAAGCTAGTTGTGGAAATAATTTAAAAATTGCTGAAGAATATGGATTGGGGACTTTAGATAATCCAATTGTAAATGGAATGGCTGAAGGAGCCCGCTTACAAATTGGCGGCACTTCGTTAGGCGCACGACTTCTAATTGAAAACAAAGCAAATAAAGTTTTACAAATGGGTGGTGGATTTCATCACGCTCATATAAGTTCCGCTGCCGGATTTTGCATTTACAATGATCTAGCTTATGCAGTAAATGAAATGATAAATGCCGGCTGGCATGTGGTTTATTTAGATCTTGATGTGCATCATGGTGATGGAGTTCAAGAAATTTTTTACACAAATGAAAAAGTAATGACCATTTCTCTTCATGAATCCGGCGAATTTTTATTTCCCGGTACAGGCTGGCTTCATGAGCGCGGCAGCGGAATGGGAAGATCATTAAAATTAAATGTTCCATTAGAGCCTTTTACGGAAGGAGTTTCATATTTAGAAATTATAAATGGAATTGTCGCTCCTGCATTAAAATGGTTCAAGCCGGATGCAATAATTGTACAAGCCGGAGCCGATGCACATTTCTCTGATCCCCTTGCTGATCTAATGCTTACTACTCAAGATTTTGAAAAAATATATAATCGGGTGATTGAGCTAGGCAACTTATACTGTAAGGGCAAAATTCTCTTTACTCTTGGTGGAGGATATTCTATAACTGCCACACCGAGAATTTGGATATTGCTTTATCTTATTTTACAAGGTTTAGAAATCCCTGAACGTTTACCAGATGATTGGAGAATTTATTGGATGCAAAGAATTGGAAAAGATTTGCCGGAATACTTGCACGATCAATTGCCTGCTTATGAAACTATTCCCAGAAAGGCTGAAATTGAGAGACACAATCGTGAGTTGATCCAAAGATTAATGGATGCTGTCGCGCCAGATTGGATTTAACCTAAAAAAATTTATTTGATACCTAATAAAAGATTGGACTGGCAAATATAAATCCATTTCTTAATTTGTTACCTCAGGCTGTTTCATATTTTTTAGACCAAATTTATCAATTAATTGTTTATAAGTTATCAATGAAAACTTTTCTGAATGTAAAAGATTTTGAATTCTTTCAGATTTCCATGCATTCAATTCTGCTTGACGATGTTTACTCATTTGTTTCATTCCAAAAGAATTTAGATCAATCAATCCTGAAAGTTCATCGTTATCAATTCCAATGTGACTAACGACTAAATTAACCCTATCTGAATTAAGATTATTTAGAATCTTGTAAAGACTGTCCGCTTTGTTTTCAATTTTATCTGCATACATATTGTCAGTATAATTTTCATTAAAGTATTGTGATATTCCCAGGTGATATTCTTTTGCAAGCTTTTCTAAAATTTTTCTATACTCGGGTTTGTCGACAGCGGTGCCCATGTGATGATCTAAATAAACTATTTTTAGTCCGCTGTTAAGTGCTCTTTCTATCTGCGCTCTTAATTCTTTTTCTATTTCTGCAAGACTAGGATGATTATTATTAAAAGTCGCTCTTGAAGGGAAGAAATATCCCAGGCTATCTACTAAACTTGGGACAGCGCTCTTTCCTAATATTGGGCCCCATCTGTAATTTTTCCATTCAGCATTTAATGTGAGATGAATACCAACTGAAACTTGAGGATTATTTTTTAAAATGTCTACTGCTTCTTGATACCAAGGGCAAGCAAACATTACGGAAACTGAAATTGGAAGGCCAGTTTTAATTATTTCTTTCAAAGCTTCATTTACAGAATGGCACATTCCTATATCATCAAAACGCAATAACACATTTACTTTATTTTCTTCCTGTGAAAAGCTTCTACTAGATATCAGAATACATGCAAATAAAATTATAAATAATTTTTTCAACTTAATCTCCAAGATAATTTTATCAGATCTTATTATGCACATTATAATTAATATAGATAAAAATCTACGAAAGCTTAAGAAAATTATTTAGATAATTTTAATAGATTCGGATTCTTAGGATATAATTATTTTAGTCTTTGTACTATTATCCAAAACAAAATCTAATTAACCGCCATAGTCATGGCTGCAGCTTGTCTCGCCATTTTCATATTATATTCTGAAGCAAGCGATTTATAGTTTACCAAATCTATTATAGTACCTATAAAACATAAGCCCGCAGTAAAGAAATATAAGATACCCATTCCAATTTGATCTGTAAGAAATCTTTGAATTCCGGCAAATCCTAAAAAACCAACTAATGTAAGAATTAGGATTAACTGTGGGTCTCTTCTTTTCGAATTATAAATTATTGCAAACTGCTGAATTTGATTATCATTCATATCTTTTACCATATCTTTAACGTACATCAATTCCACTTCATCTAAGTTTGGCATTAAGTGTAATATATTTATCATGTAATTTCTCCTTTCATGATAATTTTACTTTTGAAATTATGTTGAGAACTTTCTGATGATTTTATTAGAACATAAATCCTATTCAAAATAATTATTAAAGCCGGCACTCCTAATGGATGTGTTTGAAATGATCCGTAAAAATCAAAATGAAAAATTTTACTGATTGATAATCCCAGACCGCAGCCTGGACAAAAATCAAAGCCTAAGTTTTTTAACGGACAAAATGAAAAATGATGAACACTATTAGGATCAATTAACATTAAATAAAATAAACCAGCCATCCACATCCAGGCTTCCAATTTAATACTTGTTAATATCGGTAAATATTTTTTCAAAGTGATTTAAAATTAAACGAACGGTATAGATATGTCAAACCGTTCATGTAAAAGATAAGTCTATTTAAAAATAAAAAAGCCCGCCAGTTTATTAGTTCTCTGCTAAAAAGGGGAACAGAAAGGAAAAAGGATGAACTACATCCCAATAAACTACGGGCAAATATTTATTTATTTTTTATTTGTAAGAATTTAGAACCTTCATATAGTTAGCTCGTTCAAACAAAGAAGGGTCAGCTACATTCATATAACTCATGCTTCCTCTCATTTGGTCTAATGATTCATATTCGTTTTCTTCCATCCAAGCATTCATTTTTGTAAGTACGTCTGTAATGTGAGTAATACCGAACTTCAGCAAGCATGAAAGCATTTGTGTAACCTTTGCACCGACCATAATCATTTTGATTACATCTTTTTCTGTATAAATACCACTAGTGGCAGCAAGGTCGGCAGAAATTTTATTGTACAATACTGCTATCCACCTAAGCGGCAAACGTGAATCCATAGGAGTGCTTAATAAAACATTTGGAACAACTTCAAGTGTTTGTAAATCAATATCAGGCTGATAGAATCTGTTAAATAAAAGTAACCCCGAAGCTCCTGCTTTATCCAATTCAGCAGCCATATGCGAAACTGAACTGAAGAATGGATGCATCTTTACGGCGATAGGGATTTTGATATTTGCTTTAACGGATTTCACTATATTAATATATGAGTTATCTATCTCCTGAGGAGTTTTGTTTATGTCTGTAGCCAGGTTGTAAATATTTAACTCAAGTGCGTCTGCACCAGCCTGTTCAATTTTCTTTGCGTATTCAATCCAGCCGCCAAGAGATTTCCCATTCAAACTGGCAATAATCGGGATATCGACTGAAATTTTTGCTTTTCTAATATGCTCAAGATATTCTTCCGGGCCGGTTTTATATTCATAAGGTTCCGGGAAATAATCAAGAGCTTCTGCAAAACTTTCATTATGAACTGTGGTGTAGTGATCTAATTCAAGCTGTTCATGTTCAATTTGCTCTTCAAAAAGTGAGTAAAGTACAATAGCTGCTGCCCCACTGTCTTCCATTTTCTTTATGTTGTCTATACTTTGTGATAATGGTCCCGCAGAAGGGACAATTGGATTTTTTAATTCAAGTCCTAAATATTTAGTTGAAAGATTCATTAGTCTACCTTTTTAATTTAATTTTCTATTCTAGTTTTAACTTTACTCACTTCACATATTTTTAAATGGCTTCGGCTCCATCCAACAATACAAGAAGCACAATAGTACAGGACAGAGCCAAATTCCTTAGTTCAATGACTTATAAGTAAACCACCAGTCAAATCCTTCTTCAGGATTCATTCTTTTTTCAGCGTTAACTACATCTTTTGGCGGAGGTATAATTACTTTGTCACCTATTAATTCATTTTTAGGCCAATTTTCAGGCATGGCAACTTTATATTTATCAGAGATTTGTAATGCCTTTAATGCCCTTAATACTTCGTCAACTTGCCTTCCTATTTCTTGCGGATAGTAAATCATTAACCGAACTATTGATTTGGGATCCACTACAAATACTGCTCTTACAGTGTTGGTTTCTTTACCGGGATGAATCATCCCAAGCTTTTCAGCAACATTCCCGGAATGATCTGCAATTACAGGAAACGGAATATTTACATTTAAAGTATTTTTAATCCACTCAATCCATTTTATATGAGAGAATACCTGGTCAATTGACAGCCCAACTAATTCGGCATTTAATTCTTTGAACTTTTCATTTCTCTTTGCAAACGCTACAAACTCGGTTGTACATACCGGAGTAAAATCAGCAGGATGACTAAATAAAACCATCCATTTGCCCTCAAAATCTTTTGGTATATTCAGCATTCCCTGTGTTGTTTGAACTTTCATTTCAGGAAATTTATCGCCAATCAGCGGAATTCCTTTTTTAGTTTCATTTTCCATCGTAGTACCCTTCCACTAATTTTTATTTTAATTAGTTAAGATTTCAGTTAATCATCAATTATTAATTATCTTTTACATTTTCAGGATTAAAAGATGCAAGCTGTTCATAAGTTTTCCATTTATCCACTACATCTTTTTGAGCCTCTTCCATTAAACGGGCTGCTTCTACCGGATGACTTTTTGTTAACATCTTATATCTTGTTTCCATATATGCATAATCTTTTAAAGCTATCTTCAACCCTTTGCTTTCAAGCTTAAACGGATTTTTTCTTTCAAGTGCAAGATCAGGGTTGTAACGGTATAATTGCCAGTAACCTGAATCAACCGCAGCTTTTTGATTGTTCATTGCTGTACCCATATTGATACCATGAGCAATGCAGTGGCTGTATGCAATTATCAAGGAAGGGCCATGATATGCTTCTGCCTCAAGAAAAGCTCTTACAGTATGAGTATCATTTGCACCCATTGCTACTTTTGCTACATATACATTACCATAAGATATTGCCATCAAACCAAGATCCTTTTTACCCATAGGTTTTCCGCCGGCTGCAAACTTTGCTACTGCTCCTCTTGGAGTTGCTTTTGAAGCCTGCCCACCGGTGTTTGAATAAACTTCAGTATCGAGAACTAAAACATTAACATTTTTTCCGGAAGCAAGAACATGATCCAAACCGCCGTAACCGATATCATAAGCCCAGCCGTCGCCGCCCATTATCCAAACAGATTTTTTAACAAGATAATCTGCTAAGCTTAATAAATGTTTAATGTCTTGTGATTTTCCATTTTTATTTGATTTAAGAAGCTCGTTTAGCTTTTCATTTAATGCCGTTATTCTTTCTCTTTGTTCATAGATTCCAGCTTCATCTTTTTGATCCGCATTTAATAAACCGCTTACTAATTTGTCCCCAATATCTCCTGATAATTTTTTAAGAAGATTTTTTGCTTGAAGATTGTGTTTATCTATAGCTAATCTAAATCCTAAACCAAATTCTGCATTATCTTCAAACAATGAATTTGACCATGCCGGGCCTCTTCCGTCTTGGTTCATTGTCCATGGCGTAGTAGGTAAATTACCGCCATAAATTGAAGAACATCCGGTTGCGTTTGCAACAATTGTTCTATCTCCAAATAATTGGCTGACTAACTTAACATAAGGGGTTTCACCGCAGCCAGTACATGCGCCGGAAAATTCAAATAGCGGCTGTAGGAATTGTGAGTCTTTAACTTTTGTTACACTTACTTTTCTTCTATCAAGTTCTGGAATTGATAAGAAGTATTCCCAATTTTTACTTTCGCTTTCTCTTATAGGAAGCTGTTCTTTCAAGTTAATCGCTTTAAGCTTGGTTTCTTTTTTATTTTTAGCAGGGCAAACATCAACGCAAATTCCGCAGCCTGTACAATCTTCTACAGCAACTTGAAGTGAATAATACATTCCTTCGCCGTAATCTTTAGATTTGAATTTTGTGTATTTGAATGTTTCGGGAACATTTTTCAATTCTTTTTCTTCATAAACCTTAGCACGTATAGTTGCATGAGGGCAAACTATAACGCACTTGTTACATTGGATACAAACTTCGTCATCCCATACTGGAACTTCCAAGGCTATATTTCTTTTTTCCCATTTTGTTGTACCTGAAGGATAAGTACCGTCAATCGGCATTTTACTTACTGGAATTAAATCACCTGCGCCTGCAATTATTTGGCCTGTTACTTCTTGGATAAATTTAGGAGCTTCTACAGGAACCGCTGGTTTCAATTTAATTTTGCTGGTAACTAAACTCGGTACTTCTACTTCAAAAAGATTTTCCAAAGTTCTATCAACTGCTGCAAAATTCATTTGAACAATTTTATCGCCTTTTGCGCCGTAAGTTTTCTTAATTGAATTCTTAATTAATTGAATTGCTTCTTCTTTTGGAAAGATATTTGAAATTGCAAAGAAGCATGTCTGCATGATCGTATTGATTCTTACTCCCATTCCGGTTTCGCCGGCAACTTTGTAAGCGTCAATAACATAAAATTTCATCTTTTTATCAATTAAATCTTTTTGAACTTTTTCAGGCAAAGAATCCCAGGCAGTTTCTTTTGAAGAAATTGTATTTAATAAGAATGTCCCTCCATTAACAACATCCCCAAGCATATCAAATTTTTCCATAAATTCTTGCTGATGGCATGCAACGAAGTTGGTTTTGTTAATTAAATAAGATGATTGAATCTTTTTCGGGCCGAATCTTAAGTGAGAGATTGTTGTTGAACCCGATTTTTTTGAATCATAAACGAAATATCCCTGGGCATAATTATCAGTACCTTCACCGATAATTTTAATTGAATTTTTGTTTGCACCAACTGTTCCATCAGCACCTAAGCCATAAAATTTACCACGGAAAGTTTTTGCATCTTCTACTGAAAATTCAGCATCATAGTCGAGGCTTGTATTTGTTACATCGTCAATTATACCAACTGTGAAATGATTTTTAGGTTTTGTTTTTGACATTTCATCAAATACCCCTTTTATCATCGCGGGAGTAAATTCTTTAGATGAAAGTCCATAACGTCCACCGGTTATTTTAGGATAAGCAAAAGGAAGCTCGCCGTCAACATGCATTTCGGAAATTGCATTTACAACATCTAGATACAAAGGTTCGCCGGAAGCACCGGGTTCTTTTGTTCTATCCAAAACAGAAATTACTTTTACAGTATTAGGAAGTGCATTTATAAAATGCTTAATTGAGAAAGGCCTGTACAACCTTACTTTTAATATTCCGACTTTTTCGCCTTTACTAATTAAGTAATCCACTGTTTCTTCTGCTGCTTCCGCTCCAGAGCCCATTAATACAATTACTCTTTCAGCGTCAGGAGCTCCAACATAATCGAACAAATGATATTGGCGGCCAACAAGCTTAGCAAATTTATCCATCTGTTCTTGGACTAAATCCGGACAATTATTGTAATAAGAATTTACAGTTTCCCTACCCTGGAAATAAACGTCTGGATTTTGAGCTGTGCCGCGGATAAATGGATTATCAGGAGTTAAAGCACGTTTACGGTGTGCTATTACTAAATCATCATCAATCATTGCTTTCATATCTTCGATTGAAAGCTGTTCGATTTTCATTACTTCGTGAGAAGTTCTAAATCCATCAAAGAAATGAAGGAATGGAATTCTTGCATTTAAAGTTGAAGCTTGAGCAATCAAAGCGAAATCCATTACCTCTTGAACTGAATTTGACGAAAGCATCCCAAATCCTGTTGAACGCGCAGCCATTACATCACTATGGTCGCCGAAAATTGATAATGCTTGTGCTGCTATTGATCTTGCTGAAACGTGAAAAACAGTTGAAGTTAGCTCACCTGCAATCTTAAACATATTAGGAATCATCAAGAGCAAGCCTTGTGATGCAGTAAAAGTAGTTGTTAAAGCACCGGTTTGTAAAGCACCATGTACACTGCCGGATGCACCGCCTTCACTTTGTAATTCGCTAACCGAGGGAATTTCTTCCCATATATTTTTTTTACCTTTTGCAGACCAGTCATCACACCATTCGCCCATATTTGAAGAAGGTGTAATCGGATATATCGCTATCACTTCATTGGTATTAAACGCTACGTAAGCTGCCGCTTCATTACCGTCAATTGTTACTTTTTTTCTTTCCATTTTTTTACCGTCTATTTCTTTGTTAGATTAATTTATGTACCCTTTTATATGAGGCTCTAAAAAAGCCAATAATTATACCAAGCGTTTTTATGGGAATAATTAAATTTTTCCAATGATTTTTATCAATTTAGATAAAATGAAATAGGAGATATAAATTATTTTCTTATAGGTGAGAATGAATTTTAATCAGTTCAAAACAAGGATTAATTGTTTGTAAAATAAGATATTAAGGTAAATGATTTCTTCGTTTTATAAAATTGTTAAACATTTTTAACGTCCATTGCTATTATTTAAAATCTATAAGTTTATATTTGATTATCTATACATCAACCTCCGCGTTTAAAGACATTAGTAAAGAATAACTTAAATTTCATTTAATTGATTTAATGAATTTTTCTTCAAGCTGCAAAAAAATAAACCCAATCTCTCAAAGAAATTGGGTTTATAAACATTAATAAATTTAAACCTTTATTCAGTTTAAGCTGATTTCCTATCTTCAATATAAATTGGTTCGCTTCCCTTTTCAACTACGTCTTTTGTAATAACACATTTGTCAACATCTTCTTTTGCAGGCAAATCAAACATAATATCCAGCATAAAGTCTTCAACAATTGAACGCAATGCTCGTGCGCCGGTTTTTCTTTCCATTGCTTTTTTTACAATTGCATCAATTGCAAAAGGATCAAACTCTAGCTCAATACCTTCCATCATGAATAATTTTTTATACTGCTTTAAGATTGCATTTTTGGGTTCGGTTAAAATGTTTTTAAATGCTTCCTCGGAAAGTGACTGCAAAGGTGCTGTTACCGGAATTCTTCCTATCAATTCGGGGATTAGTCCATAACGCAATAAATCTTCAGGCTGAATAAAATTTAAAAGCTGATCATCATTCACTTTATGTTTTATATCTGAGAAAAATCCCATTTTATTTTTATTTATTCTGTGGGCTATTATTTGATCAATACCTTCAAATGCACCACCGACTATAAATAAAATGTTTTTAGTATTTATATTAATCAAGCTTTGTTCTGGATGTTTTCTTCCGCCTTTAGGAGGAACGCCTGCAACGGTACCTTCCAATATTTTTAATAAAGCCTGCTGTACACCTTCACCTGAAACATCACGTGTAATTGATGTGCTTTCACTTTTACGTGCAATTTTATCTATCTCGTCTATATAAACAATTCCTCTTTGTGCACGGTCAAGATTATAATCTGATGCTTGAAGCAAGTGAACTAAAACTGTTTCAACATCATCACCGACATATCCAGCTTCGGTTAATGTTGTTGCATCTGCAATTGCAAATGGAACATCTAAAATCTTAGCCAGAGTTTGTGCTAATAAAGTTTTTCCAACTCCGGTAGGACCAATTAAAAGGATATTACTCTTTTCAATTTCAACATCATCAAGCTCAAAAAATGATGTTTTGGAATTAATTCTTTTATAATGATTGTATACCGCAACAGATAAAACCTTCTTAGCCCTATCCTGCCCGATTACATACTCATCCAACGTTTTTTTAAGAGTTGCCGGTGTATGGTCTATTGAAGATTTTGCTTTTGTATTATTGTACGCAGCTAAATTATTTTTAAGTATGTCAACGCTGCTTCCGATACAGATATCACAAATGTAAACATCCGGTCCAGCTATCATGCTGCCGACTTCACTACCGTCTCTTCCGCAAAACGAACATTTAACTATTTTCTGGTTTTGTTTTTTACTCATTACTATTCTTAGCTTAATTTATTTCTTAATTTAATTATTTCTTCTCTTGCCTTATCAAGATAAAGCGAGTTTGGGAATTTTGCAAGCAATTTCTCATAAACTTCAACTGCTTTTGAATTATCCACTTTCCCATACTCATAAATTTGACCTAACAAATATAATGCTTTATCAGAATAAATATTTTTTTCATTTTCATCGGAAATCTTATTTAATAATGAAATTGAGCTGTCATAATTATTTAGAGCCAATTCCATTTCTGCCTGCCTGATTTGCGCAAGGCTTTGAAGCATAAATGCCTGCTTGTTTGAAGCTATAAGCTTATACTTTTCAGCAGCTTCGTCAAATTTTTTCTGCTCAGCCAAAAGCTCTGCAGAAGCATAAAGCAAAAGATTAGACGAATCATTGATTGAAGTGTTCAATAAAAGTGAAAGCTCAATTGCATCATTCGCATTGTCATCTTTAAGATTGCTGGCAACCTGTGCTAATTCCACTTTCGCAGCTTTAAAATCCCCTTTATAAAAATCTATTTGGCCAAGCCTATATTTAGCACTATTTTTTTGTTCCGCTGAAGCTCTTCCATTGTTAACAATAGCTGAAAGATCCTTAATGGCTTTATCTAGATCACCATCCGCAACAGCGGCATTTCCTAAATCATTATAAGCTTCAATTGAAAAATTGGAGAGTGGAGACTCTTTAATTATTTTATTATAAAACTCAGTTGCTTTATCCGGCTCATTTTCAATATACTGTTTTATAAGTCCAATTCGCCAGTAAGCTTCATAAGCTACATTTGAATGCGGGTATAAATTTATTAAATCATTAAAAGCATCTATCACTTTTTGAATATTGTCTGATTCATATTTTTGAGAAGAATAGTAAGGTTTCCAATTAGGAATTGAATTAGAATATTCATGCCTAAGCTCAGCTTCAAGAGTTTTTGCATAACCTAATTTTGCATTTGAAGATATTGAAGAATTAGGATATTTATTTAATATTTCATTAAAAGCCTTTGAAGCTGTTTTATATTCGCCCTCATTAAGAAGCATTTCTCCAAAATTATATAAATCCGTGCCTTGATTATTTTGTTTTTCATCAATTTTAAGATAAACATCATAAGCTTTATCATAAGACTTCGCCTCTATATAAAGACGGGCAAGAAGATAGGAAAAACCAATTTCATCTTTATCCTTCCAATCTTCAACAGCCTGTATAGTCTGCTTTAATGCATCAGGTTTATTGATATAAGAAAATATTTTGGATTGAACCATTGGAAGAAGGTTGGGATCTTTCGAAAGCATTGAACAATAAACTTCCGCTGCATTTTTAAATTGCATTGTAAGTGAATACAGATTGCCGAGGTCATAGCCAAAGACTCTTGGATCACTGGCAATTTCATTTCCCTTATTTAAAATATCAATCGCCTTATCAAATGCCCTTCTTTGAATTGCATAGTTTGCAATAGTTCTATAATTAAGAGGATTCGGGTTAGATTTCTCAAGAGCATTATCCCAAACTTCAAATGCTTTCTTTTCATTCCCCATTAGGTAATACGTATTGCCAAGCATCCCATATAGATTTATATCAGTTTGTTTTTTTTTGATTCTGTCTTCAATTAGTTGAATTGATGATTCATATTCTTTTAGCTGGATATAAACCCGATTTAATGACTCAAAAAATTCTATGTTATCCGGCTGCGATTTGTATAAGTCTTCATAAATTCCTTTTGCTTTATCATATTGCCCTTCACCCTCATAATTTTGCCCAAGCATAAAACGGTTATTATTCTCCTGGAAAGTCTGAGGGAAAGCAGCGGCAGTTAATAGAATAAAAATGAATAATTTTTTTATCATAGTTCAAAAATAGTAAATATCAGTGCGCTTTCAAGTGATTTAAGTTTACTACTCAATATTATATTTTTCCTTACTAAAAGCGTTACTCAATAATTCAATTTAGGGAAACAATACCAATAAGGAATATTGGAAGATGGAAAATTATTATCCATTCTTTCACCATTCCAATATCTTGAAGATTAACTGGTAATAAAGGTGTAATTTTTTCCTGCGGGAATTATTATCGGATTTAATTACTAAAAGTTTAGCCCTAAAGTTTATTTATTTTTAAAATCTTTCAAAACATGCAAAATAATTAGGAAAATTAAATTTAAATCCATTGGCTTAATAATTGATTTAGCTAGTACAGACAAAGATCTAAAATAAGGACTCATTCCAAGGGAAAAATATGAAAAAGTCACTACGGTTAGTGAATGTTTTCTTATTAGCGTTAACATTAATGCTAATATTAAATCAGAGGACAAATTCGCAGACTCAAGTTTTTTTTGATAATTTTAGTTCCGGGACAAGTAAATGGACCTTAACCGGAAGCTGGGGATTAACAACTGCAAGTTATCATTCGTCACCAAATTCTTTAACTGATAGCCCATCCGGAAACTACGCAAATTCGCAAAGTACATCTGCAACTTCCATTAGCACAAATTTGAGCAGCTATTTAGGTGCACAATTAAGTTTTTGGGCAAAGTACAGTTTAGAAAGTTCTTTTGATTACACGTATCTGGAAATTTCAAAAGATGGAGGAACTACTTTTATACAGATTGCGAAATTTACCGGCACATCATCGACCTGGCAAAAGTATACTTACAACATTGGCGGATTCGCTGGAAACTCGAATGTAAAAATTAGATTTAGATTTTATAGTGATCAATATGTTGTCGCAGATGGGATGTACATAGACGATGTTGAGATTTTAGGTTTACCAACAGATAATTCTGCTCCTTTGGTTATTCATCAAGGGCCTCAATATTACCAGGGAACACAAACAGATTTTATTTGTACTGCTGATATAACAGATATATCCGGAATCAACTCTACATATTTATACTATTCAGTTGATGGCGGAAGCAAAACTACTGTTGCCGGTACTCATGTCAGTGGGAATCAATATTCGTTTACAATTCCGGCACAAGAAGCAGGTGCGATGGTAAGCTATAAAATTAAAGCTATTGATAATGCCGTTCCATCAAATCAAACTGATACATCTACGGCAACATTATTCAAATATATTTCTGGAAATTATATATCTTATGATGATGCAAATGTTGATGAAGTAGCTTCGATAACCGGTACTGCAGCAGCCGTTAAAATAACTGTGCCTTCCGGTTTATACGGTTTCTTAAAAACTGTATTAATTAGAAACTATATGGACACTAATTTATCAAACTCCGATATGTTATTTCACGTCTGGACAAATAATAACGGAGTGCCTGGAAGTGATTTAATTACACCTTTTCTTGTTACTCCTGAAGCCACACTAACGAATCCATTCCCCTTTACCAAAATTGATTTGAGAGCTTATTCAACACAGCTTTCTGATATAACAGGTGATTTTTTTATTGGCTTCACAGTTCCGTCAAACACCGTTAATTTGGTGGTAAGTAATAATCCGCATAACAGGTCATATAATTTTAACGGCACAACATGGAGCTCATATTCAAAGGATTATGAATTTAGAGCTATCATGAATATAACCTCTTATCCAATGCCTGTTGAATTAAGTTCGTTTTCTGCCAAGTGTTTAAATAATAATGTTAAACTTGATTGGAAAACTGCAACAGAATTAAATAATTATGGTTTTGAAATAGAAAGAACATCTGTTATTGGTAATCAGTCATCTATAAATTGGGAGAGAGTTGGTTTTGTTAATGGACATGGAAACAGTAATTCTATAAAACAATATTCTTATGTTGATGAATCACTAACTGAATCCGGGAAATATTTATATAGACTAAAACAAATAGATAATGATGGTGCTTTTGAATATTCTCAGGAAGTAGAAGTGAATTTTGTTTCTGCAGTAAGTTTTAATTTGAGTCAGAATTATCCTAATCCGTTTAACCCTTCAACGACAATAAAATATTCCATCCCATCCGTAGGAACTTCATTAATGAAGTTCGTACAATTGAAAGTTTATGATATTCTTGGAAATACTGTTGCTACACTTGTTAATGAAGATAAACCGGCAGGCAGCTACGAAGTAAAATTTGATGCCTCACAGCTATCAAGCGGAATTTATTTCTACAAACTGCAGGCAGGTTCATATATAGAAACAAAAAAAATGATGTTAGTAAAATAAGATTATAGAAATCCTTCGAGTTTTCAATTAACAAATCCACATATTCGATTTATGTATATTTAAATATATTAAATCTTGAAGTTTGAGTGATTTAATCTTGAGGGTTTGTATTATTATAAATCAATTATTTATCTTTTAATATTCATAAAATCATCTTCTATCAGACTGGTTAATCTTTCTTTTGCATAACTAACAAGCTTCTGATCTGTCTTAGCTGAATCTGCAAAAAATTTTTTATAATAATTCATGGCAATACTTTTGTCTTTATAATATTGTTCGTACACTACAGCCAAATAAAAATTTAATTCTAATTTATCCGGCTTTTCTCTTAATGCATCTTTATAGCAATTTAATGCTTCCTTATAATTTTTTATTGAATAATATGTAGCTCCCAGTTGAGTATAAACTTCAGAGGTGAAATCATTTTTAAGCAAGTCTGCTGCTGCAGTCAAATTTGCAATTGCGGCACTATAATTTTTCAATTCTTTATATGAAGCCCCAAGATAAAAATGTGAAGTTGGATCATCTTTATTTATATCAATTGCAGTATTTAAATAAGCAATTGAACTGTCATAGTTATCTAAATAATAATTACAAACACCAATATCTCTAATATTTAATAATGAAGGATCTCCTAACTCGATAGAATTTTTATAACTTTTTATAGCATCGCTAAATTCTTTCATTCCTAAAAATATTTTTCCCTTCATAGTCCACATTGCAGAAGAAGAGGGATAAACAGCTAATCCATCATCAATTATTCGCATAGCAGACATGAGTTTTTCTTTTAATAAATAAAGCTGGCTTAAATCCATTATGGTTTGTTCGTTCATGGGATTAAGCCTGTGAGCAATTTGATAGTACACAATCGCATCATCTTTACTATCAAGAGTTGAACTGCACTTTCCTAATTGCTCAAAATAATAACTATTCGATGAATCAATTTTTACAAGCTTGTTATAAATTTCTAATGCTTCCAGCCAATTATGCTTTTGCATTAGAACTTTTCCAAGAGGATTAAGAATAAGGGCATTGGTGGAATCCAATATTAAAGCTTGTGATAAAATTTCTTTCGCATCACTCAATCTTCCGGAAACAAATAAATCATTACCAAGGGAGATCATTAATTTTAATATCTCCAGGCTTATATTTTAAAGCTTTAGACAAAGTTTGCACAGCTTTTTGATATTTGGATTTAGCCTGGTAACAAACATTTAAATAATAGTAAGCATTAACATTTGATGAATCTTCAATTAGAATATTATTCAACAAATTTATAGTCTCATCATATTTGTTTTCCATTAACAAAGCTTTAGCAGAATCCAATCTTGATTCATTTTTAATTTGCGCCAAAACTCCTTGTTGTAAGGTTAATAATAGAAATATGAGGACCGTTAATCGGAAATATATTTTATATCTTTTCATTTTAAATTTAAGTTTTTAATAAAATTTCAATCATTACTCAAGCTTAAATTGAATAGGAACCATAACTTGAACCTTCACATTTTTTCCTCTTTGCATGCCAGGTTTAAATTTTGTTTTTAATATGGCATCTTCCGCAGCTTCATCCAACCCAGTACCAATTCCTTTAACAACTTCAGTTCCTGCAACATTCCCGTTTTCATCAATATAATGTCTTTACATAAACTCTGCCTTCTATTCCTGCTCTTTTAGCAATTTCCGGGTAGTGAACATTTTTTTGAATTGCTGCAATTCCACCTATTGGTTCGGGCATTTGTTCAACTGCAACGAAATAATCATTTAACATTTACATTATTTATAGTGTGATTTATTATCATTTGTAAAATACCATCTGTATTGAGCTTTAACATTTTTTCCATCTTTTATTCCAGGTTTAAATTTCCAGTTTTCAAAATATTTTACAACAATATTTGTATAACTCTTTCCCGGACTCTGAACAACTTCAACTTTTTTAACATTTCCATTTTCATCAATTAACAATTTATAATCTAATCTAATTTGTCTCTTGCCATTTTAGAGTTTTTAATTTCCTCATTGATTCTATCGGTTAAGAGCTTTTTCATTTCCATCAATCAATTTGGGAGTTGAATCAACTTTGTTAAGCGGCAAATATATTTCATCATAATTAGGAATGACTTCTATTGTTTCCTTTTCCTTGCAGCCAAACACCAGCAGCAAAGAAATTGCAAATAGTTTAATTACAGTTTTCATTTTTAACCTCATAAATTAGATTTAATAATAATTTCATTTGGAAATTTTGCTTTAATTACAGCAGTGGGAAGAGTATTCTGTAATAACAATTCAATGGTTTCACTTTTAGCCGAGATAACATTAACTGCATTGTCCATATCTTTTTTATAGTCTCTAACTTGGAGAAAGAGAATAATGCTTATGAAAAGTAAAATTATTGCAACAGCATAAGAACCTATTGTAAATAGATTGCGGAAATTGAAAAGGCTTTTTTCTTTTTGAACTTTATCATCCAGTGAATAATAAATTCTCTCTTCCAGCTCTAAAGGGAAATCTTCTTTAACATTATCCAAAGATGTTTTAAGCAGATTCATTCTTTTGAAATATTCACGTGCTTCTTCATCTTGTGACAGTGTTGTAAAAAGGAATACTTCTTCTTCTTTTTTCATCTCGTCGTCGAAATATTCGTTTATTAATTTTTTGATGTCGTCTGTACTCATTTTAAATCCTTATTTCATATTAAATGTCATAGTGAACTTGCTTTACGAGAGTGTTGCAGAAGTTTTATTTTGTCTGTCTGAGCTTGTCGAAGACCATATCTACAGAAAGAATTCACACTTCGATGAACTCAGTGTGACAGAAAAATTAATTCTGCAACACTCTCTGATAGTAATCAATTCATTTAACCATTTTTGAAATTCTTTCAATTAATTTCTGTCTTGTTTTATACAGCCTGCTTTTAACAGTGTTCTCATCAATGTTCATTATAGATGCAATTTCTTTGTAGCTTAAGCCGCTGAATTCTTTCATAATAAATGGTTCTCTTTGTTCAATAGAAATATTTTCCAGCTCTTTTATGATTAATTCTTTCATTTCCTTCAGTTCAAAAATCTCTTCAAGATTTTCCTGGAATTCTGTTTCTAATTCTTCTGTATCGTAAACATTAAATTGGTCAACCTTAGATTTTTTACTTCTGTAGTATCCATAGATTTCATTTCTTGCAGTAACAAAAAGCCAATATGAAACGTTGTTTTTATTTTTAATCGAATCCATGTTTTCAAAAAACTTAAGGAAAACATTTTGGACAATGTCTTCAACAAGCATTCTATCGTTGATCATCTTTAAAACGTAATTAAAGATTTTATTTTTATATCGATTAAATGCTATAGTGAATTCGATTATTTGATTTTTAGATTTATCCACCATCTCTTCTTTTTCTTAAAGATGCATGAGATAAAGAAATGTTGCTTTAAATATGGAAATAATTTTAGGAAAGATTGTAATGGTTTGAGTTTTTCTATCTGATTCTCAGTGAACTTAGTGCCTTAGTGGTGAAAAAAACTTTACCACTAAGACACTTAGAACACTAAGTTACACTAAGGGATTAATAATATATATGAAACTGCGCTACAAAAGAATTGTTTCTAACATTAGGGTGTTCCATTTGAATTCGATACTGCGGACGAATTTCCACAAAGCTGTAAGGCTGAATCTCCAAACCTAAAACAATTCTTGAATGATCATCACTGCTTAGTTTTATATTTGGATCGAACCTGTCATAACGGACAACCGCATCCACTCCTTTCATAACTGTATAAGCCGCCTGCACCATCATTGCCGTTGTGGAAGAATCAAACTGCATATAATCTTTTGCCATATCAAATTCACCTTCAAGCACAAACTCGCCTATACTTATCCCGGCAAATCCGCCAAACATATTTACATTTGGATAAATTGTTTTAAAATTTTTATCCAGCTTTTGGTCTTTGAATGAAGCAAACGAACCGCCAAATGATAACGAAAACAAATCAGAAACTTCCGGGGTAAATTCTATTCTAGCTGTATATGTGGGGTCTGCTTTAAACTCAGTTGTACGCGGGTTCCCTACGCTGGCAGTTATAAAAGCATAATTAGAAATATACTGTCCTATTTCAACACCGGTTTCCACATATCTTGGATCATAAATTAAACCTTGCCTTTTTCCAGTTGCGAATAAAACTCCTAAGTCGCCGCCTTTAATATATGCTGTATGATCGTCTATTCTAATTCCATAATTAGGCATAAAAGAACCGCCTTTAATATATCCATTATTAGGGAGAATTTTTGCTAAACCATATCCCTCCCAAATTCCCCAAATAAAATCATACCTGGCGTAGGCTTCTATTTTTTGAGCAAGAGAAACGCTGGTATAAATTGAACCTTCCATTCTTTGGAAATCTGATTTTGTATATTTCTCATTCATTGTAACTAAGTAATTTCCTCTATAATCAAATCCGAATTCAATATTGGGAGTAAGCCTGTTGGTCATTTGAAAATCTTTATGAGGAGAAATCATTGCTAAAGAGTTCTTACTCCAGGTCCAGCCGTCATGATTTCTCATTTCTCCGCCGGTGGGATTAACATGGCAATCAATACACTTGCCGTCTAATCTTAATGCAAAGCGCGGCAATGAATATGATTGACCTGATGAAATCACAATAAAAATAGAGCACAGCAATAATAATTTAACAGTACGCATAAGCCTTCCGGTTAATCTTAAATTAATGAATGGATTTAGTAATTATATATAATTGTTTAGTAAACAAAATCAAATAATAGTGCCAAAATTTTGGTTATTTTTGAAATACTTCGAATATTGAGAGATTGATTTACATTGATTAAGTAGCCTTTCTTTAATAGTTTTAGTAGCTTTTAAACAAATAATTATGAAAAAGATATTAATATTAGGTTCAACGGGGTCAATCGGGGTAAATGCATTAAATGTTATCCGAAACTTCCCAGATAAATTCCAGGTTGCTGCACTTACTGTAAATAAGAGAATAGATTTGTTGGAACCACAGATTGAAGAATTTCGTCCTAATATTGTTGTTGTAAAAGAAGAAAAAGCTGCAGAAGAATTAAGAAAAAAATTAAAGAACCTGCCTGCTGGTAGGCAGGGTAAATGTGAAGTCCTTTCAGGTATTGATGGATTAGTTTCCATTGCCGCAAAATTAGATTATGATATTTTAATCGGCGCAATGGTTGGATTTGCCGGACTTAAACCAACTATTGAAGCAATAAAACGCGGTAAAAGAATCGCCCTGGCGAATAAGGAAACTCTGGTTGTTGCCGGTGAATTGATTACTAAGCTTTGCGAGAAATATGATTCGGAAATCATTCCTGTAGATTCCGAACATAGTGCTATTTATCAATGCCTTGTTGGAGAGAAAATTTCCGAGGTTGAAAAATTAATTTTAACTGCTTCAGGCGGACCTTTTCTTTATAAAGAAAAAAAGTATTTTGAAAATGTTACTGTCGAAGAAGCTTTGAATCATCCCAACTGGAAAATGGGAAATAAAGTTACCATTGATTCTGCTTCGATGATGAATAAATGCCTGGAAGTGATTGAAGCTCATTGGCTGTTCAATATTCCTAAAGAAAAAATTGAAGTAGTCATTCATCCGCAGTCAATTGTTCATTCGATGGTTGAGTTTATTGATGGTTCAATTAAAGCTCAAATGGGATTGCCGGATATGAAGCTTCCGATTCAATATGCACTTACTTACCCGGAAAGATGTAAAAGCGATTTTGTTAAAACGAATTTAACAAAAATAAAAAATTTAACTTTTATTGAACCGGACTTTGATAAATTTGAATGTCTAAATCTAGCTTACAAGGTATTATCGTCTGGCGGCACCTCCCCTTGTATTATGAATGCAGCCAATGAAATAGCCGTTGAAAGATTTTTAAAGAAAGAAATAAAGTTTTCTCAAATTCCTTATCTAATTAAAAAAGCGCTTGATTCTGTTGAGAACCATAAAACAACAAATATTGAAACGATTTTTGAATGCGATAATCAGACAAGAGAATTCGTAAAAAATTTGAATTAAAGGAGAATTAAAATTTAATGGACTATGTAATTTATTTTATAATCACAATCGGCATTCTGGTATTTGTACATGAGTTCGGTCATTTTGCCGCTGCCAAACTTTGCGGAATGCGTGCTGATGTATTTGCTATCGGATTCGGAAAAAGGTTATTTGGCTGGAATAAAATTAATGGTTTTACATTCGGAGATTTGCCAAAAGATTTTGACGGAGGCGGGCATACAGATTATCGACTAAGCTTACTTCCTTTAGGCGGCTATGTTAAAATTGCCGGTATGGTTGATGAAAGTTTCGATACAAAATTTGCTAACGAAGAACCACAGCCTTATGAATTCCGTGCTAAACCAACCTGGCAAAAAGTAATCGTAATTTCCGCCGGCGTTTTTATGAATTTCGTTCTTGCCATGCTTGTTTTTTGGGGAATCAGATTTTTCCAGGGTGAAAATATTATTAAGTCAACTACAATCGGTTATGTAGCAGAACATAGCATAGCAGATTCTTTAGGATTTAAACAAGGTGACAAAGTTCTTTCAATTAATGGAAACAAAGTAAATGACTGGCAGGAATTAAATTCCGAATTACTTGTTAATAATATTGGTGATGAGCTTCATGTAAATCTTTTAAGAAAAGGAAAACAAGAAACATTAGATATTCCATGGAAGAAGCTTCCCCAAAAGGCAACTAATGAGCCTATACTCTCAGTGGATGGTTTAGGCAAACCTTTAATTGCCGAAGTTGTTCCTAACTCCCCTGCTGAAAAAGCAGGACTGAAAAGCGGCGACTTGATTTTAAAACTGAATAACCAAGATGTTAATTCTAGTTATGAAGCAACTCAAATTATTTCCAGCCATAAGCTGCAGACTTTCCCCGTTGAAGTTTTAAGAGACTCACAGAAAGTTGATTTGTCAGCAACCCCTGGAAAAGATGGAATACTTGGAATACAAATTTCTCAAATTTATCACGGCAAAATCGAAAGAAAAACTTTCGGCTTTTTTGAATCCTTTAAATACGGCTGGCAAGATATTGTTATGATTACCGAGCTTACTTTTAAAACAGCCGGTAAAGTAATTAAAGGAGAAGTAGCTTTCAGGCAAACATTCACAGGTCCGATTGGAATTGCAAAGTATGCTACTAAATCTGCCGAAACCGGAATTGTTAGCTTTTTAAGATTTCTTGCTTTATTAAGTTTGAGTCTCGCAATTTTAAATATTATGCCCTTCCCCGTTTTGGATGGCGGGCATCTGGTGATAATCCTAATTGAAGGTGCGATAAAAAGAGAAATTCCGATAAAGATAAAACTCGTAATTCAAAATACAGGGCTTGCACTTTTATTGCTGCTTATGGCGTTTATAATTTACAACGATATTTTGAATTTGTATTGATCAACATATTTGCTTAAACCTCCCGGGTTATATTATTTAGTATTTACGCTTTTAATCTAAGTAAGAAAACCCCGGAGGTTTTAATCTTTCAAGTGCGTCTTTATCTTCATTTTTCAAACCACACATCCAATTATTATTCCGCTAATAATATTAATTCAATCTTTCAGTTTTACTTAACCTATTTTTAGCATGTGGATTTATAAATAAGTCAAAAACATCCTGCGGGATAGTCATTAGAACAGCAAAACTTCCGAGGTTTTACTATTAGCTTTAATATTTCTGTAACATTTCTAATCGATATTAAAATACCCTGGAGGTTTTAATTTTATTATTTGAGCAAATAAATTTTAAATATTTTCTTTTAGATACGATAAGATTAAATTAGATGACAACGATTATACATAGTATTGAATCATTACCAGGTATTAATTTGTTAACGCAAAATAATTATTGGAAAATTGAAAAAAATAGGACTAAGTTCTATTGGCTAAGTCAAGTTGGCGGTTGGATGCTTTTTTCAATAATTAATATTATTGTAGTTACTTCATATGAAGGGATTACAATTCAACGCTTTTTGCTTTGGATATTGCTTGGGCTTTTAGGAATCTCGTTTACACATTTTTTACGTTCAATAATAAAAAAAAATGGCTGGCTAAATCTTTCACCAAAAAAAATTATTCCACGAGTTCTTATTTCAAGCTTGATCATAGGCGCTGTAATGTTTGTAATTACTTATGCTTTAAATGTTACGTTCAACATTACGGATCTCTCAAAGTTCAAATTAATAACTCCTTTTGTAGTAGTTTTTAATTTGAGCAGTGTAGTTTTAGTCTGGTGCTTGATATATTTTACTGTTCACTATTTTGAGAATTACCAGAAAGCGGAAATAGAAGCATTGATTTGGGAAGCAGCCGTAAAAGATTTTGAATTGAAAACATTAAAGTCGCAGCTTAACCCCCATTTTATGTTCAATGCGATGAACAGCATAAGGGCGCTCATTGAAGAAAACCCTGAAGTTGCAAAGAATGCAATTACTAAGATGTCCAATATTTTAAGATACTCTTTAAAGATTGAAAGAAACGAAACGGTACCTTTCGAGGAAGAAATGAAAACAGTGGAAGATTATCTTGCTCTTGAAAGCGTTAGATTTGAAGAAAGATTAAAGTATAACATTAATATTTCTCCCTCTTCCGCCAAAGTAGAAATACCGCCCATGATGATTCAGACTTTAGTTGAAAACGGAATTAAACATGGAATATCAAAAATGCAGCATGGCGGAGAAATTTCGATAAACTCAAAAGTGATTGATTCAAAATTGAAAATTCTAATTAAAAACACCGGTAAAATTATTGAAGATGAAATAAAAAATTCAACCGGGTTTGGTTTAAATAACACCCGGCACCGCCTGAATCTTCTTTACGGCGAAGAAGGAAAATTTAATATTTATAACTTTGACGAAAACAATGTCGCTGTTGAAATTGAAATCCCAATAGGAGGAATAAAAAATGAAAGCTTTAGTAATTGACGATGAAAGATTAGCAAGAGTTGAGCTAAAAAGATTGTTAGCTCCATTTAAAGAAATAGAAATTATCGGAGAAGCAGTAAATGTTGATGATGCGATTTCTAAAATAAATGAACTCTCGCCGGATTTAATTTTTTTAGATATTCAAATGCCGGGCAAAAACGGTTTTGAATTGCTGGAAGAATTAGACAGCGTTCCTACCGTTATTTTTACCACTGCTTATGATGAATATGCTTTAAAAGCATTTGAGTACAGCGCACTTGATTATCTTCTTAAGCCAATTGAACCCAAACGACTTGAAGAAGCAATTAGAAAAGTTTTATCTACGAATAAGCAGGAAGCTAAAAAAGAATCTTCCAGCTCAGCGTTAAAAGAAGACGACCAGGTATTTGTTAAAGACGGTGATAGATGCTGGTTTGTAAGATTATCTTCCGTAAAATTATTTGAGTCAGAAGGTAACTATGTCCGTTTATATTTTGATGAGAACAAGCCATTAATTTTAAAAACACTTAATTATCTAGATGAACGTTTAGACAACAAAACTTTCTTTAGGGCAAACAGAAAACATATCATCAATTTAAAATGGGTTGAGAATATTGAACCCTGGCTAAACGGCGGTTTGCTTGTAAAGCTAAAAGGCGGGAATAAAATTGAAGTTTCAAGAAGGCAGGCAGCTAAATTTAAAGATATGCTGAGCTTATAATTTTTATAAAGTGTATAAACAAGCATGCTCTTTTTCTGTGGCATTTTAACTAATTAAGTTTTTAACTTCTTTTATTACTCGTTCAGCCAATGTAATTGAATTCTTACAAATTTCTTTATCTGGATAAAAATCAGGAAGTGCACTTCCGATAGGATATTTGGTAGGTAAATAAATACTATCTAAAAAATCACATTCATCTTCAGTTAAATCTATTACAATACCATTCTTTACTAAAATGGTTTTCAATTCCATAATGTTATGAGTTTTCTTAAAAGAAATTATTTTTTCAATAAACAATGATTTTAATGCTTTCTCAACTGATTGTTGAATGTTGTGAAGGCAAGGATTATAAAGCTCACTTTTAAGAAGGACAATGGCTGCCTCAAGATTTTCTTCTGAATATTTAAGCCAACTTTCAGTTTCCTCTTGCATAAATCACTTCCCCAGATTCAACTTCATTTGTGAAAAAGTTGTTATTATTTTTCTCTATAATAGGGAAAATGTCAACAGCTATTTCTTTTGAAATACTTCTAATAAGTTTACGATATTTTAACGCAAGAGTTAAATAGTTTTCAGAACTGTTTTGAACCACAGCAATATCAATATCATTTGGAGAATCGTTTTTGTTAAAAGAACCAAAAATAATGATCTTTTCTACTTCTTTTTGTCCTTTTAATGAATCCACTATTCTATTTTTTACTTCAATCTTATTCATGTTGATTTTCCTTTTCTTCTCATTAAATATAGTCTAATGATTACTTACTTGCCACATTACAAAAAATTTAAGCATTTGAAACAATTTTTATCTCGCTATAATTAAAAACTTAATCAATCTAAGTTTCCATTTAATCTATTTTTCTTGCTTAATTTACTTAAATCATAAATTAAAAATAAAAAGAAAAAAGTATACTCAACTAAAACTACTGCTGTATAGTCGTGCCACTTGCCTATATAACTGAAGCTAGTTAAGCCAACGGTAAAAAATAAACTTAAGACAGAAATAAAATTTGTTACCGGGTTTATTGCTGCAAGCCAACCAAGATACCAGGGATGCACTGTGGTTGAAAATACAATGAACGCAATAAAAATTCCGAGTGCTGCTCTAGTAAAATCAAGGTACATGTTTGCAATAATGCCAATCGACAGCATCAACCCAATTGAACAAATTAATCTTATTGTGTCCCCATCCGTGGTAAACATTTGAAGTATTTTAAATACCGATGAATTATAATCCCAATTTTCAAGATACCTGCCAAGCGCTTTAAATATTCCTAACTTATCACTTACAAAAGGCAAATAAAACAAGAGAGTTATAATTGAAAAGATAACCGTAAAGTAAAATGTTTTTTTAATTCTGATTTTTTTAATAAGCAGCGGAAATAGAATAATAGGATAAAACTTTGAAAGGAATGCAAATGTAAACGGCACCGCTGCTATTAAGTGATAACCTTTCTCCATGTAGTAAATAAAAATTATCATGAAGACAATTGCGAACGGTTCAAGGTGAATATTAATAAAATATTCCATAATCGGAAGCGGGAGCCAGGCATACAACAAAATTAGGTTTAAGTTTTTCTTTTTTAGATTAAGAAGTTTTAACAAATAAATCATTGTTAAAATTTCACAGATGAGATAAATTATTTTTAATCCAATTAGACTTTCGCCGAATATTGCATAAGATACTGCAAAACTTAATTGCGACATCGGCGGGTAAATTGCAGCCATATCTTTGTATTCAACTTTATCCGGTAAAAGTTTTGAGTGAAGTTTATTTAGTTCAGGCGAGTTAGGTGGATAATCAAACGGATTGTATCCGTTGTATAAAACTTTTCCTTCCCAAACATACCTATAAACATCAGGTGAAGTAGTTGGTAATGTTGGGAAAAGTGAAAGTCTGAAAAGAATTCCAAAAAGTAAAATAAAAAGCGGGATTTTTAATTTTGATTTATCTTCACCATCAAACGAAATAATTCTTGCAAACCATGAAAGTATTTTAAGCAGCTTCTCATTTTTAGTTTGATTATTAATCTCTAAATAGTTTTTTTGAATTACATAAAACGTAATCAGGAAAACAATGAATGCTTCAAAATAAATGAACATGTAGAGCGGAACATTCCGATATGTGTCTAAAAAAACAAAGAGCAGGTAAAATATTTCTGACAATATACCTGCGAAATAGATTACAGTGGTTTTGTTTTTAAGTTTTGAAATCAAGATTTAAACATCTTTTATTTGAATTGTTTGTAACAAAATTATATATCCAACTTCAAATCTCTTTATGTCATCCCTTCGGGATTCTGAATTGTCGTTCTTCCCACGTCTTATCTTATAATAATTTCACGCCTTCGGCGTTAATCTAAATAAAATTCTTCCACTTACTGCAAGCCCGAAGGGCTGATATTACTATAATAAAACCAATAACCTAATTACCTTAACCCCAAAGGGGTGAAATAAATTCAGCACAACAGCAGTAACTTTTTAGTTAAAAAGTTCCCATGAAACACCGAAATGCAAATTACGCCCACGCGCTGGATAATAAGGAACAAGATAATACTGCTCCCCTAATAAATTTTCCCAGGTGAAATAAACATAAGCGACTTTTTGAATTTCGCCGACTAAAGTAAAATCAACATGCCAGGATGAAGGAATAGTTGCAAATGCCAGATTTTGCCAGTATGTAGAATTATAATTTTGGCTATTCATTTCTCCGGAATAATAAAGTTTAAATCCGGTTTTAAGGTTCAAATTATTTTTGAATAAAATATTTTTATAAAATAATCCGCCTATGAAATTAATTTTGGGTAATTGAGGTAATAATTCACTTGAAGCCTTTTTATAATCATACATGTAAGAAGTTTGGGTTTCAACTAATAATGGTTTAAAATTAAAATTTAACTTCAAATCTAATCCATTTATATAAGTGAAATAATAATAATATGGTTCAAAATTAAATAAGGAATATATATCGTAATTAGTCAAGACAGAATTTCTACTAAATATTTTTACATTGATAGACATAAATGGGAATTTCATTCGAGTACTTAATTCAATGGATCTAAAATTTTTATTATATGCATAGAAATCAGTAAAATATTTATACGTTGAATAGCCTGCGTAAAAGCTGTAATTACTATCTAAACTATATGTGACATCAAAACCATAACCGTTCTGATTTTTAAATAAATTTGATAAGTAGTCTCGATTAAAATTACTGTTTGCAAATTTATAATAAACAGATGGAGTTAATTTTTTATTTAATAGCGGAAATGAAATAATCGGCGAAATCGAGAAACTTGTTGAATTTATTTTAAAATCAAAGTCTTCAAAGGACGTATAAGTCAGGCTATGCATAATTGATTTCTCATAGTTCACTAATATCTTTGCATTCACAAAATCCTTATCATAATTTTGTTCTAAATTCACTCCATAAGTATAATCTTTGTATTGAAATTTCTGATAATCTGAAACATAATTTCTTTCTTTAAGTCCAAAGCGATAATAGAAATTCAACTTGGTTAGTGAGCTGTCCAAAAACTTTCCCAGCATTCCAACTTTAAAATTATGCTGTTTAACATTCTGGCTGAGAAAAGGAGAAAGAACCGGCGCGGTTAAATTATCATAGAAAGTTGTTGTATAATCCGAAGTAGTTTTTAAAATGCTGTCGACATCAACTCCGTTATTCATTCCCAGCTTTGAATCTACAATTGAGTAATCACCAGATAAATTAATTTTATTAGACAATAAATACTTAAGCTTAAATCTTCCCTGCCAAAGACTATAGTCTGAATTTCTATAGGTGCTGTCGACTTTTCTATTTGATATATCCACCGTTAAAAGAAATTTTTTAAATACAATTGAGTTGAACAATGCATCTATAAATGCCTCCCCATCGGCACCCTGGTAATATTTTACTTTAGTGTAAGGCTTTACAAAAATTAAATCCTTTGTTATCAAGTTAACCGAAACGGGATTGTTGAATGGCCCGTATAAGAAGCCACGCGGCAATGGAATCATTTCCACCGAGTCAACTTGTTCGGACATAAAATTATTTAAATCATATTGATTCGAAATCCTGCTGTTGATTAATACGCCGTCTTCTAAATAACTTATGCCGGAGTTTCCAATACCGTATAAATATAATTCATTTGGCTGCCCGATAAATCCTCTATCCGCAAGAAAAGCAGAAGCAGAGTTTTGAAGAATGTTTGCAGTGTAACGGTAATCATTCATCAAATATTCTTGCCTGCTAATAAAATCGCTATGGTTAAAAAGTGCTGTCGTATGCAATGGGACTAAGGTATCGGCTTTAGCTTTATTTTTTTTTGTACTAAACAATCCTGTTGTATCGGTAACAGTAGCTGTATCATGCGAAGATGTTGTTAACGAATCTAAAATCCTTTTTGAAGAGTCAATTGATAATGAATCAGGACTTTGCGGGTAAAGGTTGACGAAAGCAATGAGCAATAAAATGAAGAATGTTTTCATTAAATGTAAAGCCGGAAAAAGTTTAATTCAAAATATCAGTTATGAAAATAAATAATAAATAGGTAAGCTACAAAGCTGTTAAAAGCACGTACTGGAGCGCTTATAATTTATTGCAGAACTTAAAAACATATTTTCATTTAAATTAAAATATGTTTATTTTCAATTCCGAAATAACTTTCAACAAATTAAATAAAGGCTAAATACAATGGCAGCATCAAAACCAATGACAAAATCTCAGATCGTTGATCATCTCGCAGCAAAAACTGAAACTACAAAAAAGTTGGCTAATCAGTTTGTAGATGAATTAGTAGCATTGGCTCACAAAGAAGCTAAAAAATCTTTTACAATTCCTGGATTAGGAAAACTTGTTGTAGTAGATAGAAAAAAGAGAATGGGAAGAAACCCTGCTACAGGTGAAACCATGGTAATTCCTGCCAAAAAAGTTTTAAAGTTCAGAATTGCTAAAGCAGCAAAAGATGCAATTATGCCTGCTAAGAAAAAATAACAAAACATTGGTCAAAGCCCCGTAAATGCGGGGCTTTCTTGTTTTAACAAAAGAACCTTCCGAAAGATTTTTTTAATAAATTTATAAGTCAAACTGAGCCTGCCTTTCGGCAGAAAGGCTTGTCGAAGTTTAAATAATTTCTGAATATGCCATACTTTGATAAACTAAGCATGACATAAATAATTTTTCAGAAGTATCTAAAAATGACAATCTAAATTTTGTGTTGATTCTGTTTGTGAGTTTAGCTTAGGACTAATGAACGGAATACCTAAATTCAATCCCCTTAGAATAAATATTACTGCCAGCACAACAGCAAATACCGGAGTCAGCTTTCTAATTTTTTGTCTTAAGTTTAAACTAATGAACTTCCCAAAAACGGAAGCAGCAAACATTGCCGGGAAAGTTCCGAGTCCAAATAAAAACATAAACGCTCCGCCGCTGACTGCATCACCGGTTGCAGTTGCACCTGCAAGCCCGATATAAACAAACCCGCATGGCAAAAACCCATTGAGCAAGCCTATTAAAAACATTGAAGAAAAAGTAGCCTGCTTAAAAAGTTTTCCAATTTCACGTCTTACCGGTTGATTTATTTTTTGAATAAAGTTAAGTGAAATGATTTTCTGTTTGTATTTAGAAGGTAAAAATATTGTTAGTAAAATTATTGCGCCTAAAGTAATTGATAAAGCCTGCTGAAACCCTGAAAAAATAATTCGTCCCCCAAGCAAACCAAACACCGCTCCCATTAATGAGTAAGTTAATGCCCTTCCAACATTATATAAAATTCTTCCGGCAATAAAAGACAGGTTTGATGTTTTAGGAATTGGAAGTGCCAAGGCAATTGGGCCGCACATCCCAATGCAATGAAAGCTGCCTAAAAATCCAATTAATAAGCCGGCGATTAATTCCATTAATAAATTAAAATTGGTTTTTCACAATAATAATTTTCTTTAGCCAATACCCATTCTACTTTTACCTGCCAATAACCTTTTTTCATTTTTGAAGATGAAATAACCTGCGTTCCTTTTTCATCAAGCTGTATTGGAACTGCAAAATCATTTGCTGCATCGGATGGCCGGTAGAAATACAATTCTCCTTTTACAGGTTCAGTTTTAAATGCATCAGGAAATTTTATGTTAACAGCATTATTCTCATTTGTAATTTCCAAATCTTTAACAAACTTTGCACTGCGCTTTTCCATATCAATCTGATTCTGGTATTTCAAAGTTTTTTCATAATAATGGTCAGTAACCAAATCTGTTTTTTGATTAACCGACACAGTTACTAATGCAATCGTAACTCCCATAAAAAATATTATAGCTATTAAAATACCAAAACCCCAATTGAATTTAATTTTCATTTAATATTTATCCTTTATCATTTTTACGAATTAGAATCATTTAATCTTTTTCATGATCATCATGATTACGTTTTACCGGACCAAGAAATGATGTACTCTTCTCTTCTAAAAGTTTATTATTTGAATATACGCCAATAGATATGGGAGTATCCATAAATTTAATATCTGATTTGGGAAGCATAACTAAAAACTTACCTTCATATTTTTCATTTCCTTTTAAGAGAATATTTTTTCCAACCAGCTTTAATTCTCCATCCTTATTTTCGCAGAACTAAATTAATCGGAACCTGGTTAAAAGTCTTATTTACAATGCTAATATCATATACGTTACTTACCATATCGTGGGGCTGTTCTTGATACAATAAACCCGGAGTTCTTAAAACATCGATATTAAAATCCGTACGGGTTGCCAGCAAGTAACCAAGCAGGCCAATTAACAAAAATAGAACTACACTGTATCCTTTCATTCTTGCAGTGAATCTGAATTTAGTTTTATTTTCTATCCCATTAAGCGAGTCATATCTAATTAATCCTTTAGGGCGATTAACCTTTTCCATTACAGCATCGCAGGCATCAATACATGCAGTACAGTTAACACACTCAAGCTGAATGCCGTTTCGGATATCAATTCCGGTTGGACAAACATCAACACACAAATGGCAATCAACACAGTCTCCTTTCCCGGGCTGAATTTCATTTTTCTTTATCTTCCCTCTTGGTTCACCGCGTTTATGATCATAAGCAATTACGATAGAATCTTGATCTAACAAAACACCTTGCAGCCTGCCGTAAGGGCACATCAAAGTACAAGCTTGTTCTCTGAATGATGAGAACACCCAATAAAAAACTCCTGAGAAAATTAATATTGCAGATAAACCTTGAAAATGTTCTGACGGTGGATCTTTTATAATTTTAATTAAAGCATCCGTCCCGATTAAATACGAAAGAAAAATATTAGAGATGAAAAAGGCTATTGTAAAAAAAATGATATGCTTAACTGTTTTTTTGAATATTTTATTTGATGTCCACGGTGCATCATGCAGTTTTATTTGTGAGTGATAATCACCTTCGATCCAGTATTCAATTTTACGGAATACCATTTCCAAAAAAATTGTTTGCGGGCAGGCCCATCCACAAAACACTCTTCCGAATACTACAGTGAAAAGAATTATAAATACAATAATCGTAATTATTGCTATCACAAAAAGATGAAAGTCTTGAGGGCCGAAAGGTATTCCAAAAAGAATAAAATTTCTGTTTAGGATATCAAAAAGTACAAACGGCCTCCCGCTAATTTTTACGAAAGGCGTACCTATCAGAATCGCTAAAAGAAAAAAACTAACTATAGTTCGGGCATTATAAAATTTCCCGGAAGGTTTTTTAGGATAAATCCATTTTCTTTTTCCTTCTTTACTAACAGTAGATAAACTATCTCTAAACGATTCGTCAACTTTAACTTCTTCCATTACAACTTTCTCTTTAACTTATTTCTTTCCTTTTACATTGGCTGAATCGGTAGTTTTAGTTGTATCAGCCGGGACATATAAATTACCCTGCGGTGGTTTTGGATTGATAGGATTGCTGCCCTTCAAACTAATTACATAACTGGCAACCTCTTGAATTTCTTTAGGAGATAAAGTTTGCTGCCAGGTAACCATGCCTTTATCCGGTACACCGTACTTAATTGTTTTAAAAACATTTTTTATTCCGCCTCCATGTATCCAATAGTTGTCTGTTAAATTCGGGCCAACAGCACCTCCGGCATCATCGCGATGGCAAGCTACACAGTTGGTCTTAAATATTTTTTCACCGTCCTGAATTTGATCTTTTGCTGTTAAGAGCGTGACATTACTTTCATTTAAAAAAGTTCCGCTTCTTTCAAGTTCAGCCTGCAATAATGCTGCTTGTTTCATTTCGGCATTGTATTCTTCTGCCTGCGACATCCCGGTTTTAAAGACCTCGTAATTCAACAAATAAATTACTGCGATTATAATAGTCGTATAAAACAAAATGCTGAACCATGGTGGGATTTTATTATCAAGCTCTTTTATTCCATCATAATCATGGTCCATTAATATTTCATGTTCCTCTTCAACCGGCTTTGCAGCAACCAGGTACTCTTTAACCTTATTCCAAACCGACGAAGTTTCCAGTTGCTCTTCTGCTTTACCTTCCTCAGTTCCCCAATAAAGAAAAGCAGCGATAATCAAAATTAGCATTCCCACAAATATTACCGACATGACATTGTAATATTCAGAAGAAATACCAGTCTCTTGAGTTTGAGCAAATAACCTTATTGGGTTTGCCGCTATTAAAAAGAATATGTATAAAAGTTTCATTAAAAATCTATTTGTCATTTAATTCACCTTTTAAATTTAAGTCGTCATTATTTTGTGAATTCTGTTGATCAGGAGTTAAGTCTAATGGTAACATTTTCATCCTATTTAAATAATTTTTATCAGCTTTAAATACCCAGAGAATTAGTACTACAAAAAAGATAAAAAATACTAATAAAGATATTATTGGATAAATACCGATTCCTTCCACTGATTGTAATATTTCTTTATACATAGTAATTCCTATTTACTTGCTGTTGTATCTTGAGCATTAACTTTTATATCCGTACCAAGCCGCTGCAGGTAGGCTATTAAAGCAATTATTTCTTTGTTACTTTCAGCAGGTGCGCCGTTGTTCTGAAGATCAAGAGCAATACCTTCAGCCTGTTTTCTTAAATCTTCGTTTGCAACTTTATCATACCCTTGAGGATATGGAACCCCAAGCGATTGCATAACCCTAATTTTCTTTGCGGTAGTTGAAGTATCTAAATCATCTGTTAACAGCCACGGATAATGCGGCATGATTGAACCAGGCGACATTGCCGGCGGATTCTGCATATGCAAGTAATGCCATAAATTCGGATACTTCTTGCCTTCACGATGTAAGTCCGGCCCTGTTCTTTTTGAACCCCAAAGGAACGGATGATCATAAACATACTCGCCTGCTTTGGAATACTCGCCATAGCGCAATGTTTCGGATCTGAAAGGACGGATTAACTGTGAGTGGCAATTCACGCATCCTTCCCTGATATAAAGATCTCTTCCCTGCAGTTCAAGCGGGGTATATGGCTTAACACTTGCAATAGTCGGAATATTTGACTGAATTAAGAAAGTTGGAAGAAACTCAACAAGCCCTCCAATTAAAACAACAACAGTTGCAACAAGAGTAAATTGCACCGGGCGTTTCTCTATCCATCTGTGCCTCATTCCTTTAACAACTTTATCTTTTGTTTTGATTAGTGCAGGTGCTTCTGCTTCTTCGTCATTAACAAAATGTCCCTGCTTAACTGTTTTAACTAAATTATACGTCATCAAAATCACACCGGAAAGATACAGCAAACCACCGATTGCCCTTATCATATACATTGGGATTATCTGTAGAACAGTTTCAAGGAAATTAGGATATTGCAGCATTCCAATTGAATTAAATTCTTTCCACATTAATGATTGTGTAATTCCCGAAACATACATCGCTGACACATAAAAAATGATTCCAAGTGTACCTACCCAAAAATGTACGTTCGCTAATTTTTTAGAGAAAAGTTCTGTGTGATATAATTTTGGAATTAACCAATAAAGTATTCCAAATGTTAAAAATCCATTCCATCCAAGCGCACCCACATGAACATGAGCAATTATCCAATCAGTGAAGTGGGCAATTGCATTTACACTTTTAAGTGAAAGCATTGGCCCTTCAAAAGTAGCCATACCGTAAGCAGTAACTGCTACTACCATGAATTTTAAAATCGGATCTTGTCGAACTTTATCCCAGGCACCTCTCAATGTTAACAGTCCGTTTATCATACCACCCCAAGATGGTGCAATTAACATAATTGAAAAAACTGTTCCTAAAGATTGGGCCCAATCCGGTAAAGCTGAGTAGAGAAGATGATGTGGGCCTGCCCAGATGTAAATAAATATCAAAGCCCAAAAGTGAACAATGGATAATCGATAAGAGTAAATAGGCCGGTTCGCTGCTTTGGGTAAATAATAATACATCAGTCCCAGATATGGAGTAGTTAGAAAGAATGCCACTGCATTATGTCCATACCACCATTGCACAAGTGCATCCTGAACACCGGCATAAACAGGATAACTCTTCCAAAAGGTAACAGGGATTTCAATAGAGTTAACAATATGAAGAACAGCAACTGTCACCCAGGTCGCAATGTAAAACCAGATGGCAACGTACATGTGGCTTTCTCTTCTTTTGAAGATTGTTCCAAACATGTTTATACCAAATACAATCCATACTAAGGTTATTGCAATATCAATCGGCCATTCAAGTTCTGCATACTCTTTACTTGTAGTTAGTCCTAGAGGAATAGTAATAGCAGCAGCGACAATAATTAATTGCCAGCCCCAAAAATGAATTTTGCTAAGCTTGTCGCTGAACATTCTTGCTTTACACAGTCTTTGCAGGGAATGATACACACCCATAAAAATTGCATTACCAACAAACGCAAAAATTACTGCATTGGTATGCACAGGCCGTATTCGGCCGAAAGTTAAGAATGGAATATTAAAATTTAATGTTGGAGCAAAAAGCTGTGAAGCAATCAGCAGTCCAACCAGCATTCCAACTATTCCCCAAAAGACAGTGGCAAAAGCAAAATTCTTTACGATTTTATTATCGTAACTAAATTTCTCTAACTCCATTAATTTTTCTCCTTTGAATGAATTGTGTCTTGTTTGCCGGACGATTGATTTGTATTACTATTTTTAATTTTTTCTTCATCATCAAAAAGCATCCTTACCGAAGGGGTGTAAGTATCCTGGTATTGGCCGCTTTTAACAGCCCATAAAAAAGCGAATAGAAATCCTGCAGCAACAAATAAACTTATTCCAATTAATACCACAATTACCGAGATAGCAGGCCTCTCTTTCTTGCAAACAAATTTGTTGATACCGTAGCAAATATAACAACAGAAATTGAACTGACAGGCATAAGTATTGCCGCCACTATAGGGGAAAGCATTCCATCTACGGCAAAGCTTAAACCAATTAAATTATAAATAAATGAAATAGTAAAACTTGCGTAAATAATTTTAGTGCTTGTTTTTGAAAAGTTAATAAACTTGTCAATCATATTTAAATTGGAGCCGTGAAGTATTGCATCACAAGCCGGAGAAAAACTGTGAATGTTATCTGTGACAGAAATTCCCACATTACTTTGACTCAAAGCCCCGGCATCGTTTAGCCCGTCTCCAATCATTAAAACATTTTTATTTTTTTCTTTTATTTTTTTTATAAAATCTAATTTAGATGACGGCGACTGATTAAAGAATAAGTTTCCTTCTTCAGAAAAGTATTTTTTGAGATTAGGCAATTCACCATTGTTATCCCCGGATAACAAATAAGTTCTATAATCTTTTTCAAGTGACTTTATAGTTTTGTCCATTCCTTCTCTATATGAATTTGATATTTCAAAATAACCAAATACTTCATTATTGATGGATAAGAATACTAATGAATTTACTTTCGCCGATATTTCATCATTATATTCATTAACAACAAAACTTTTTGAACCTAATTTAATTTTACTTCCTAAAATCGTTCCCTTCAATTCCCTTCCCATTAATCTCATTAAAATCAGTAACATCAAAATATTTATTTGCCTCGATAAAATCATAAATTCTTTTGCTTAAAGTGTGAGTAGAATTTCTTACTAAAGATTTTATCATTTCTCTTTGAAATCCATTTAGCTCTTTACCGGCATAATGAATTGCCGCTTTTCCGGTTTCGGTTATAGTCCCGGTTTTATCAAAAACTATTTCATCTATTTTTGAAAGTTCTTCAACTGCAGCAGTATTTTTCAGATAGAATTTATTTTTACCGAATATTCTAATTGTGTTTCCGAAAGTAAAAGGAATTGAAAGAGCTAAGGCGCATGGACAAGCAACAATCAATACAGAAGTTAAAACTCCAAGTGAAGCCGCTATCCCGGCATGAAGCCAAAATGCGCCGGCAATAAAGGCAATCAACAAAACAACAAAAGTAAAATATTTACTAACCACATTTGAAAATTCGGTAAACTGGCTTTCATTTTTTTTGCTGGAAGAATCATTGTTCCACAACTGAGTTAAATAGCTTTGCGAAACTTCTTTAATAACTTCTAATTCCAATAAACCGCCCGCTTGCCTGCCGCCAGCATAAATTAATTCACCGGAAACTTTTTCAACCGGTTTTGCTTCACCTGTAACAAAGCTGTAATCAATTAAGCCATCTCCATTAAATAAAATCGAATCAGCCGGAATGATTTCATTATTTCGAATTAAAATTCTATCCCCGACTTTTAATTTTGAAAGAGGAGTTGATTTTTCTTCGCTGCTTTCTTTTACAGTCACTGCAACAGGGAAATACGATTTATATGTTCTTTCAAAATTAAGTGCATCGTAAGTTTTATTTTGAAACCATTTTCCCAGCAGTAAAAAGAAAACCAATCCGGACATTGAATCAAAATAACCTGCACCGGTGTAAGTTAAAATTTCATAAGCGCTTCGGAAAAACAAAACTGCAATACCGAGCGAAATCGGGAAATCAATATTTACAACTTTTTTCTTAAGGCCTTTATATGCCGATGAAAAATATTCTGAAGCAGAATAAATGAAAACCGGTAATGCTAAAAGCAGATTTAGATGGCCAAAGAATTTTCTAAAAAATATTTCTGAAATATTAATTGAAAGATATTCCGGGAAACTTAGCAGCATAATATTACCAAAGCAAAATCCGGCTATCCCGATTTTAAATAACAGTTTTTTATTTAATTTATTTTGATTTGAATTCTTTCCAATATCATCAAGTTGGATTTGCGGCTCATATCCTAATGAAGCTAAAAGCTCAACTACTTCTTTTAATGAAATTTTCTGATGATAAAATTTTAGACTTAAAGTCTTTTTTAAGAAATCAACTTTTGACTGATTTATGTTAGGATTTATTTTAAATAGATTCTCAAGCAGCCAGATACATGAGCTGCAGTGCATTTGAGGAATATTAAAAGTTATGGCGGTTATATTTTCATTTTTAAAATCAATTAATTGATTTACAATTGTTTCATCATTTAAATAATCAAACTTTCTAACAACATTAATTTTGGGAGATATGCCGGGATTCTGGTCAATGTTATAATAATTGCAAAGCTGGTTCTCATTTAAAATCTCATATACAGTTTTGCATCCATTGCAGCAAAAATATTTCTCGCCAATGCAGATTGCATCATCCGGGCAATTATCACCACAATGATAACATTTTAAACTAGATTTTAATTCGGTAGAATTATTCATCCGCTAAATTTATATTATATAAAAAATTAATTTATTCCCTGATTAGCGCTTACGTCAACTTCCATATATTATGCCACGGAATCTGAAATTTAATAATTTATTGTAGAAATAAAGGAAATAATGGACAATAAGTTAATATATTCTTGTATCGGAGAAAAGAAAAATGTAGTTGATTCTCGACGTTGAGAAGACTATTTTATTGTTGCAGATAAACTTCCCCATTTTTATTTAAGTAGAATTAAAAATTCGTTGGACTTTTACGTTCAATTATATAATTATAATTTTAAATGAAATTACTTCTAAAATATTTAAGAAATTATTGGAAACTTGTACTACTTGCTCTTGTATTAGCTGCAATAAATCAAATATTTTCGCTGCTTGACCCCTACATTTTCAGGATTGTAATCGACAAGTACGCAACCAAATTCCAGCATTACACAACCGACCAATTTTTTAAGGGTGTTGGATTGCTTCTTCTTGCGGCTGTGGGTGTTGCATTCGTTTCCCGTGTTGCAAAGAATTTTCAGGATTATTACGTAAATGTAATTACCCAAAAGCTTGGAGCAAAAATTTATACTGATGGAATTAAACACTCGCTAATGCTACCCTATTCTGTTTTTGAAGACCAGAGAAGCGGAGAAACATTAGGCATTCTGCAAAAAGTTAGAATTGATGTTGAAAGATTAATTTCCTCAGCAGTCAATATTTTATTTACTTCTTTGGTAGGAGTAATTTTTGTTACTATATACGCAATTAGTGTCCATTGGCTTATCGCCCCGGTATTCTTTGCCGCAGTTCCTGCGCTCGGATTTATTAGCTCTACTCTAAGTAAACGAATTAAAAAAATTCAAAAAGAAATTGTTAAGCAGACTACAGCTTTAGCAGGAACAACAACAGAGTCATTAAGAAATATTGAATTAGTAAAAAGCTTGGGCTTAGGCGACCAGGAAATTACAAGGCTTAATTGCAACAACTGATAAAATTTTACTGCTTGAGTTAAAAAAAGTAAAATACATCCGCACACTTAGTTTTATTCAAGGTACAGCAGTTAATTTTATTAGAACTACAATTATGTTCTTGATGCTGTATTTAATATTTGCACAGCAAATAACTGTGGGAGAATTTTTCTCTTTATTTATTTATTCATTTTTTATTTTCGGGCCGCTGCAAAGTTTGGGTGATATAATTAATACTTATAGAGAAGCTGAAGTTTCTTTAGAAAATTTTAAAGCAATATTGGAAACACCTATAGATGCTAAACCTAAAAATCCTGAAACTATTGCAGCCATTCGGAACTTAGAATTTAAAGACGTTGGATTCAAGCACCAATCATCTTCTAAAAATGCTTTAAATAATATTTCATTTTCTGTAAAAACAGGAGAAACAATTGCATTTGTGGGACCTTCGGGTGCAGGCAAAACTACATTGGTAAAATTATTAGTTGGGCTTTATTCACCTAAAGAAGGTGATATCTTTTATAATGGTTACAACGGCAGCAAAATTGATTTTGATGAGCTTAGAGAAAGAATTGGATTTGTAACACAGGATACTCAATTATTTTCAGGTACAATTAAAGAAAATTTATTATTTGTTAATCCTTCTGCTACTGATGAAGAATGTTATGAGGTTTTAGAAAAATCTTCTGCTCATAATTTATTGGCACGAGCCGATAAAGGTTTAGATACTTTAATCGGTGAAGGAGGAGTAAAAGTATCTGGCGGAGAAAAACAAAGACTTTCAATTGCGCGTGCACTTTTAAGAAGGCCGGACATTTTAATTTTTGACGAGGCTACATCCGCTCTTGATTCTTTAACTGAAGAAGAAATTAGTAAAACCGTTAGAGAAATTTCCAGCAGTAAAGATTTAATTACCATTCTAATTGCCCATCGCCTTTCAACTATTATGCATGCTGATAATATTTATGTATTGGAAAGAGGACATATAGTTGAATCCGGCAAGCATGAAGAGCTGCTTGCTTTAAAAGGATTATATTATGCTATGTGGCGTCAGCAGATTGGGGAAAGAGATATTATTAACAGATATCTTGAAGAAGACAAATTCTTGGAAAACTAATTTTTAAATTTAATATAAAGATTCCAACTCAATCATTTTCATCATCCATTGCTGTCCGCATTAATAAAGAAAAAGTGATATAAGAAAATGCCTAACTTCTTTTCTTATGTCATCTCTTCGGGATTTTTAATTATTTTATTCTTGTATGTTATAATAATTTCACGCCTTCAGCGTTTGTCTTGTGGGAACCCATAACTACTTAACAAGCCCGAAGGGCTGATATTATTATAACAAAACAATTAACCAAACTTTCTACAACCCCGAAGGGGTGTGATAAACTCATTCCATTTATCTTCATTTAAATCATATTCACTATTGAACTAATAATTTCTTTTGATGCTTAATTAAGTAATTGGTAATTTTGATTTTCAATTTTGCTTAATACTATTCCTGGAATTTAAATGAAGAAAAATCTTTTTATTATAATCTTAATTTCAATCTCACTTCTTTCATGCAGTGAAAATAACTCTAATAAAACAAATGAAGAATTGGAAAATAAAATGAATGATATTGCAGTTTCTTATGTAAAATTGGTCTTAAAAGTTGGACAACATGCTGATGATTTTATTGATGCATATTATGGGCCCGAAGAATATAAACCAAAACCATTAACCGCTGCAAAAGGAGATTCTTCTTCTATTCAAAATCTTTATAATGAAGCCGGAAGTTTATTGGATAGTCTTGACAGCTTGAGTGATTATAAAGCTTCGGATATTCAAACTTTAAGATATACTTATTTGTACAAACAGCTTTTAGCAGTCCGTACAAAATTGTTTATGATTGCAGGCGGAAATTTAACCTTTGACCAGGAAGCAAAGGCATTGTATGATGCAAATGTTCCGACTTTTTCGGATGACCATTTTCAAAAAATTATTGATACGCTTGGAAGAATTTTACCTGGCAAAGGAAAAATTTCAGATAGATTGGCTGAGTTTAAAAAAGCTTTCATAATACCCAAAGAGAAATTAGACACTGTATTTCAAGCGGCAATTTCAGAATGCAGAAAGAGAACGCTTCAACATATACAATTGCCTCATGGAGAAAATTTTAAGGTCGAATATGTTACAAACAAACCATGGGGCGCATACAACTGGTATAAAGGAAACAGCTTTAGCGTAATCCAAGTAAATACTGATTTGCCAATTTATATCGATAGGGCAGTTGACCTTGCAGCACATGAAGGCTATCCGGGACATCACGTTTATAACTCACTCCTTGAAAAAGATTTGTATAAGAAAAGAGGCTGGGTTGAGTTTTCTGTTTACGTTTTATTTAGCCCTCAATCTTTAATTGCTGAAGGCAGTGCCAACTACGGAATCAAAGTAGCTTTCCCAGGCGCATCAAGAATTAAATTTGAACGGGATGTTTTATTTCCTCTTGCAGGGCTGAATCCAAAAGACGCTGATAAATATTATCAAGTTCTTGATTTAACTCATCAATTAGATTTTGCAGGAAATGAAGCCGCAAGAAATTACTTAGATAAAAAATGGACAAAAGATGAGACAGTTAATTGGATGATTAAGTATCAACTATCAACAAAAGAAAAGGCATTAAAAAGCATTAGCTTTATAGAAAAATATAGAAGCTATGTTATAAACTATAACGTAGGCCAAAAAATTGTTGAAGATTATATTATCAAACATGGCGGAACAGATGACAATCCGGAATTAAGATGGAAACTGTTTGAAGCAAATTCTTTCCACTCCGCAAACGCCATCTGGATTAGAGAAGTAAAAAATACAGTTTCTTTTTCAAAGCCTCTCCTTTGGAAAAATCTGGAGGGGCTTTTTTTATTTAACCAAAATCATTTTTTTAACTTGAGAATATTTACCTGCATTTAAGCTATAAATATAAGTCCCGCTTGCAAGGTTAGCCGCATTAAAATTAACTGAATAATTTCCCGGCTGTTTAACCTCATTGACTAAAGTTGCAACTTCTTGTCCAAGCATATTAAATATTTTAAGGAATACTTGTTCATTATTCTTAATTGAATAATTAATTACGGTACTCGGATTAAAAGGATTCGGATAATTTTGTGATAAGCTATAGTCATTTATAGCAGAGCTTATATTTACTAAAATAATTTTCGAATAAGTATAAGTTCCATCATAATCAATTTGTTTAATTCTATAAGATACTTTTTCATTATTTGAAGTGGACTCTAATTTATCTATGTAGCTATAACTTGATAAATCAGTAGTTGTTCCTTTGCCTTCTACAAAACCAATTGTTTGCCAGTTATTTTGAGTTTGGCTTTTTTCAATTTCAAAGCCTTTATTATTAGTTTCAGTTGCTGTTGACCATTTAAGCCGCACTACATTATCATATAAATCAACCGAAAAATTAGTTAGCTCTACCGGCACAACTGAATCAGTAATATATTTTAATATTACTCCGTCATTCCCTATTGCCCAACCACCGTTATTACTTTCTAAAGATACATTATATAAATCTGATAATGTCCCGCTGCCTTCTTGAACCCAGTTAGAGCCTCCGTTAATTGTGCTAAACATAATTCCTTCATCCCCAACAGCCCATCCATCATTAACATTTGTAAAGCAAACAGAATACACAAATGTATTAAAACCGCTTTGCTGTAATTTCCATTGCTCGCCGCCATCTTCGGTTTTTAATATAATCCCACCATCTCTATCTAAACCACTTCCACAAGCCCAGCCTGTATGTTCGTCTATAAAAAACAAGGAGGTTAATGTTCCATATTTTATATCATTAAGCTGCTGGTTTTCCCAAGTTGCACCACCATCTTTAGTTTTAAATATTATACCTTCGCCGCCGGCAACCCATCCGGTATCTCTATTTACAAAATACATACTTTGAATTACATGTTCTGTTGGTTGCAGAAGACTCCATGTTTTCCCGCCATCGATGGTTTTTAATAAATATCCTGAGCCAAGTATATATCCATTATTTTCATCAGCAAAAAATATTTTTTCCAATCGGAAACTATAACCGCTGGAAATTTGTTCCCAGTTTTCACCTGAATCAGTTGTCTGGAAAATATTCCCATTCAAACCCACAGCCCAGCCTTTGGTATTCAAAAAGAAAACATCGAACAAGCAATAACCATTTAATTTGGCGGACCATGTTTCGCCTTCATTTGTAGATTCAATTAAACCATCGAATCCGGCTGCCCACATAGTGTTAAATTTAGTAATATAAATTTCTTGAAGGACAGAATTATAATCTGTTTTTTGAATATGCCATTTCATTTTTCCATAGATCGAAAACATTTCACTAGTATCTGCAATCTCCGGATTATCATAATCACTAATTCTAATTAAACATGAATTTGACAGTGTGTCAGGGACACTCCAATCATAAGTATAGTCATATCCGCTTGTTGAATTTATTGGCTGCCATGTTGCTCCATTATCCAATGATAATTCAATTAAAACATATTCTATATTTTGGGCATCCCATTGAATTACTTCTCTTGTTCCAACTTTCAAGTTTTCACCTAAAGCTGGAGAGATAATTGCTATTGAAGTATCGGAAGTTGTCTTTAATGATTTTTGAAGAGAATTGGAATTCATTGCTATGATCTTTTCGACTTTAGCAGAAACAGTTTGACCTAAAGAATTTACTTCTGTACTAAAAATTATACCTCTATGATCTGTCTTTAAATTAGAACCGGTAAAATTAATTTCTTTACTAAAAGAGCTTGCAGTAATTTTAAAATTGCCTGAAGGATCGATACTAAGTGATTCTAATTTTTCATTATTTACACCACCAATATTTTTAGCCCAAACCAGTTTGCTATGCGAATCATACTTTGCTAAAAATATATCAGTTTGGCCATTATTTTTTAGAACTGTATTGCCAAATTTTAATTCAGCACTTTGAAAATTGCCGGCAATATAACTGTTGCCTAAAGCATCTTTTACGATTATGTTTTTGCTTGTCGATTGGCTGGAATTATCCTGAGCAATTGAACTTGTCTGAGTTACGGCAATTAGAATTATAAATATAAATGTAATCAAACTTTTTTGTTGAAGGGGCTTTATTCTATACATATTTCTCCCATTTGGTCTTAGAAAATAGTCTTACTTATTCATCACTTATAGCAGTATATAAATTAGACCAAATATTAGTCCAAACTTTTGTTTGATTTTCTATAGAATATGTTGTTAAAATTGATAATTTTCAAATGATGCCCCTTGACTACTGTAAGATAATGAGACGCAGTCTAATAATCTTATTTGTATGGGAAAGAATATATAATTTTTATTTCATTAGAATTCAAAATAAAGTACTGTTTCCTCCAAGGTGATTTTTAATCTGAATAAATTTTTCTTGATTAAGATTCACTTCATCAAATATTTCCGCAATTATATTTTTAGTAATTCTTTCAAAATCTCTTTGTCGTGGAGCAATTAAAACACCCCCCAAATCTACACTCGCAGGACTAATTAATAATCCATTTTCTTCATTTGCAAAATAATGTGAAGGACGATGTTTTTCTCTTAGGAAAATAATAACCCGCCAGCCAAATTCTTCTTCGTAATTGGAAATTATATTCATCATAGGTTCATCAATACTGCCGGAAATATTCTTATATTCCTCGTAAAATTCTGCGAATACTTTTTCAACTAAATGTTTATCATGACTTTCAATGCTTATGAATCTTCTTAATCCATCGTCAACAGAAGTTAGAATGATATTTTTATTCTCTAATAAAACATTTCCGTATTCATTTTTTAATTGCTGAAACTCTATATCAATGGGCATAAAATTTTTTGTTCCAGCTTGAAAATGCAAATGATCCGGAGCTGAAGCACCGCATTTCGGACCGTTGTAAAAGACACAATAATATTTAGAAAGTTCTTTGCTTATCTCTAACAAATCAACGAATGCATTTTTTATACTTTGTGAAATGTGACTGATACGCGGAATTGTAAAATGTTCTGGGAAGATAGGAAATGGATTTACAAGAATTAAATATTCTTCGTTAATCAAAATTCCTTTTTGTTCTGACTGGCAGATTATCCAAGCATAAAAAACATTCCCTTTCCTTAATGGATTTATCATCCACTTTTGCAGAGCTTGATTTGATTCTTCCAGGATTAAATTGAACAGTTATTTTAAAATCATCAAACTTAAAATCCTTAGTTTGAACTGACTTTAAAGATTCAAATCCATTTGCAGCGAATTGCCAATTATTTATTTGTTGTAATAAGAGTTTTCTGGCAGCTTCGGAAAAATCATTTTGATTTATTGAAACACTTACTTCACGGTCATTAATTAAGATATTTTCAAGCATTAAATTTTTGAAAGTTAAAAAAATTATTCGATGTCGTTTTTTGCGTTTAATCTTTGGCGGGCAAGTATTTCGAAACTTCTAATCTTATCCTTGTAAATATTATTTAAATTTTGTTTTTCAACGGAAAGTGCTGCATCGGAATTATCTTCCCATCTTCTGCAAAAATAAATTGACTCATAAATTCTACCAATTTGATAAAGCCTGGAGACAGCTAACCCTACTGCATAATCTTCACCATAACTAACATTTGGAATTTTTATTTTTCTAAGAACCGGTGTATAAAAACAGCGAGGTGCACCTAAGCCGTTTATTCTTAACGCATTGTTTCTTCCATTTTCAGGAGTCCATTCTTTATGGTCTATTAACCCCGGCGGGATTGTATTCATTTTAAAATCTGTTAATGTGTATGAGCCAATTACCATTGCACATTTTTCTTTTTAAAAACATCAACAACTTTTTGAAGTGTATTTTCATCCTGGTAAACATCGTCACTATCGAGCTGACAAGAATATTTTCCGCAATGCAAACTGTGTACAGCTTCATTCCAGCATCCTCCAATTCCCAGGTCTTCCCTTTGAGGAATTATATGAACTACATTCTTATTTTTCTCAGACAGCGATTTTAAAATTTCTGTTGTGCCGTCGTTTGAGTGATTATCAACAATGATTATATTAAAATCAAAACTAGCTTTTTGTTTTAACGCTGATTCAACTGCATCCTTAATTGTTTTTACACGGTTTCTAACAGGAATAATTACAGATGCTTCATAAGGAAATTCTTCTTCCCCGTCATTTATTGAATCGAACTTTGAAGTTAAATAAGCTCCTATATTTTTTAAATGGGAAGTGGCCGCCATTTCCATTTCAACTTGTACTTCTCTGTTTTTCGGATTAACGTAATCAAAAATTTTCTCGCCAGATTCTCTTTTATCTGTTTCGACAATTGCATATAAATATTCCGGCACATGAGTGACTGAAAAATTCTGGGAAATATTTAACCTCAAATCATATAAAGCTGCATAATTATAGTCAGACGGATTTTCTTTTAATGTGTTTGTAATTGCAGACCTTCTAATAAACATTACAGGGCCGAAGTTAAAATCATCACGAACACTTCCAATTTGATAATCAATTACAGGATGTGAAGTTCTTTTATTATTTTTTATTTCATAATAATCAGAATAAACTATACCTGAAGACGTCATCTCCGCAACATTCACAAACCTTTCAACTGCAAACTGGCTTAATTGAATCAGTGTATTTTGAGTAATGAATAAAATGAAATCAGTTTTCGTTTTATTCTCTATCAGTTTAATGGTCTCGGTTGAATGCAATGAATTAATTTTTAAGACTTCACATCCTTCATATTTACCAATTCCATCACTTTGAGAAAGTAAGTAAATAACATCAATTGAAGAGCTTAGCTTTAAATTTTTAATTGTTTCTTTTGAGTGCTGTTCATTGTTGAAAAGTAAAAACGCAGTTACCATTTTATCCCAATATTAAATTTATTTTTTGTATTAAAAATTAAATATTAATTGAAGAAGAAACAAAGGAGTATTAAAGAATAAATTGAGATACTGAGTTAAATCAGTATCTCTAAGTTTAAATATTATTTAATAACTATTTAGCTGTAAAAGTCGTCTTTGAAAGCAATTGACTTCCACTGAGATTTGTTACAAAAATAGTATAATCTCCAGGCTCAACATTCGCTAATGAAATGGAAACATTCTTTGTGCACACACATTCATCCTTAACACCGCTGGTGTTTTTCAGCTTTAGCCAAATTTCATTTTCTTTTTTTACTACATCGAACGACAATTGGGCATTACAATAAGTTTCAACATCAACAGTTGCGGTAATAAGATCGCCTTTCTGAAATACATCTAAATTTTGTGCTGTCTCTGAAACAAATTCATTGGGGTTACTAATCGTTTTCTGATTTTTGCAATCACCCTGAGTTAACGAGCTTGTGGTGATTTCCTTGGTTGAACTGCAGCCTGCTAACAAAATGCCTGCAGCAAAAAGCACTAATATTTTCTTGCTTAGATTTTGTAACATATACATTGTCTCCTCTTATGATTTATGGTTTGAAAGTGGTAATTAATTTATTGAACTCTTATAAATTTCGATTAACTGATTGATAATGATTTCCAGATCAAAATTATTTTCAACTCTTTTTCTTGAAGCAACTGAAAATTTCATTCTTGTTTCAGGCGAATCAATTAAAAGTGAAATTTTGTCTTTTAAATCTTCTCCATTTTTCCTTTCGAAAAGATATGAGGTTTCTGAATCAATCGCTATGTCCAAGACCCCATCAGAATTCGAACAAACTGAAGGAAGTCCCATTGCCATTGCTTCAATTAATGCAATTCCAAAAGCTTCAGAATGTGAAGGGAAAACAAAAATATCCAAAGCAGAAAGCACTTCAGGTACATCACTTCTGTAACCAGTAAATATTATATTTTCTATTTGATGCTCTTCCGCAAGTTTTTTTATCGAATCTGCATATTCATTTTCACCATGACTAGCTTCACCAACAATTAAGAAAAATAAATTTTTATATTTTTTATTTAACTCCCGCGCGGCAAATAAAAATTCTTCATGTCCTTTACCGGGGCTGAATCTAGCCAGCATTCCAATTGCAATTTGATTTTGTTTTAAATTGAATTCATCACGGACTTTTTCTCGATTTACTTTTTCCGGATCAAATCTTTTTAAATCAACTCCGTTATGATGAATTAAAATTCTATCTTCTGTTAAAGGACATGTCTCAAACAAATTTTTTGCAATTACTTTACTGATAGCCAATGCATAATAACTCTTTTATAAATCCATTTGTGAAATAAATCCTTTTTAACAATGAACGAACCTACATGTTTTGTCAACAACAGTGGGATATTACTTCTCAAAATATTTAAAGCCGGCACAAGCAGCCACAAATCTTTTGAAGCATGTGTATGAATTAAATCAAATTTTATTCTTCTGATTAACGCAGTAACTTTTAAAACGGAAAAAGGATGAATATAGCCTGAGGCTTTAATTGGATTAATCATAATTCCAATTGCGCTAGCTTCAATGTGCAGCCTTGATTCTTTAATACACAATAATTCAACCTGGATATTTCTTTCAAGAAGCTTTCTAATAAAAACCAGGGTTACCATTTCCATACCGCCCCAGCTTTTAGATAAACAAGAAACAAGAATTTTCATTTAATTCCGAAGCAGTGCTTTAATAAAGCTTAAAAAGCTTTGCGTTTGAAAAATAGTGTAGTAATATCTCATCAAAATTATAACCTTGCGAAGCCATTACCGCAGCTCCAATTTGACAAAGCCCAACCCCATGCCCCCATCCGGCACCAGAAATAATAAATTTATCAGGCACTTTATTTTCCTTCATCACTTTTCTTATTACTATGGCTGAGCTGTATAGATGTGACTTTGAGAGTGTTCTTCTAATTTCCAATTCCTTGCCAATTATCAAAGTTTTTTTAGTTCCAACAATCTTCAGTTTAATCAGTCTTGCGGAGGCACCTCTTTCAATTGGAACTAAATCAAGTATTTCTCCAAAGTCTATTCCGCTTTTTTCTTTAATAAGATTTGCCAGTTCTTCCTGGGAGTATTCAACTTTCCACCGGTAAAAGTCAGTTGTTTCCTGATCAAAATCCAAAAGTATTTGCGATAATATTTTCTTATCCTTTGTATTACAAAAAGCCGGCGGATTTCCTAAAATCCATTTTCGGGCATTCACCTCATTTGAAAAATCAAAATTATAATTATCCGGTTCAAATTTATAATCAACTACAGAAGAAAGATATTCATATCGTAAAGGCTCCCAAACATTTTCAAATGCTTCGGTAAGACCACCACAAGATTTCGAATATCTTGCGTCACAAACTTTATCATCATAAGTAACAATTATTCCCCTAGTTTCTTTTACAGCCTGACGGGCAATTTCTGTATACACTTTTGTTATTCCCTGGTATCTCTGGCAATGATCATCAGCGCAAACGTCAAAGTTTTTGTGATCCTCTCTATCATACCATTTTATTAATTCATTTTCATTTTCGTAAACAGCACTGTAATCCGAATTTTGCTTCTTTAAAGATTTTGATTTTTCCATTTGAGCAATCAGCCAGCTTCTTGAAACAATAGCATGAGCTTTCAATAATTGAAGCGAGCTTCTAGCACTCATTTCCGATGAGATGACACTTATAAGATAAGCTTCGATGGGAATTACATTTATTGCAGTCAGTTTTCCATCTTCAATAATTATTTTTAATGAACCGAGAAATCTCTGTTTTTCTTTTCGTTCCCAATGAAATTTAACTCCAATGATAACTTCTTTAATTAAAAATGAATCCCCTTCAGGATCCATAGTTTTAAAAAATAATTCACTTGCCTCAGCGATTTTTTCCTTATTGCTTTTGCAAATTATTTTACCGTTAACTAACTGTGCTGAAAATATCCCGCTATATTTTTTCCCTTCGAGTTGAAAATCACCGTAAAGTTCAAAATTGATTTTACTTTCTGTAAGAATTCCTACATTTATTAAAGGTTCAGAAGAATATTTTTTCATAGAATTCCGGTATTTTTTAAAAAAATTCGACAGTTAGATTTAGTACTTTCAAGAAAGCAAATCGAAATATAATCATTAACTTAAATAAATTGTATTGTAAAAATGAAAGACCCATGAAATTGGGATATTAGCCCGAAACTTTATAATTTGGCGGAAATCTTTCAAAATTTTCATTAAGCATATTTTTTATGAAGAGATTACAGACAAAAACTGTGAACTTAATCGGGTTTCCTATGGATTTAGGCGCAGATAGGCGTGGTGTTGATATGGGGCCTTCCGCTGTGAGAATTGCAAATTTGCAAGGCAAACTTGAAAGTCTTGGCTACAAGGTAATTGATAGCGGCGATATAAATATTCAGATAATGGAAAAACAGAAAATTAGGAATCCAAAGCTGAAATATTTAAATGAAATATTAAGAACTTCCAAAATATTAGCTTCGCGAATTGAAAAAGTTTTGGAGAAGGATCAATTCCCGTTATGTATTGGGGGAGATCATTCAATGGCTCTTGGAACTATTGCCGGAATTTCTTCTCACTGTAGAAAAAACAAATTGAGAATGGGAGTAATTTGGATTGATGCTCATCCTGACATGAACACAGATATTACTTCTCCTTCAGGCAATATTCATGGTATGCCGTTGGCCGCTTCTTTAGGTATCGGGAATGAAAAGCTTGTAAATTTTTACGGCTTCAAACCAAAAATAAAACCTGAAAACTGCGCTTTAATTGGAATTAGAAGCATTGATTCACTTGAAAGAGAAAGCATAAAAAAAATAAGCCTTCCCGTTTATACTATGTCTGATATAGACAAGCTTGGAATACATCGCGTTATAACTAGAGTGCTGAAACACTTTAAAGAAAATGTTGATCACATTCATGTTAGCTTTGATCTTGACAGCGTTGATCCAACAATAGTTCCGGGAGTCGGGACGCCTGTACCGGGAGGATTGAGCTATCGTGAAGCGCATCTTATAATGGAAGCAATTGCCGAATGCGGGTGTATGTCATCATTAGAAGTGACGGAAGTAAATCCCATTTTAGATAATAAAAATAAAAGCGCTATCTTTACAACTGAAATTATTGCTTCAAGTATGGGGCAGAGAATTTTGTAATTTTCCAAAATAAACCAGCAATAAATTATTTTTTTACTTGTGAAAAAGAACCAGCTTATAATTATTTATCTTCTTACTTTTTTAGCTTTTACTTTCCTCCTTAAGCTTTTAGGATTTATAAGCATTACATTATCGGAAATATTAAGCTACACTCTAATCTTTGCCGGCCTTGGATTATTTTTTAATTCATTTGGGAAGGGAAATATTTCCTTAGTTTTTTCCAGTTCTTTTATTTTTCTCTGGGGAGTAGTGCTTTTTCTAATTAATAATTTTGAATTTAGAAATAATTCCGAAGTATTGTACCCTGCACTTTTTTTTAATATCGGCTTTAGCTTTTTAATTATATTTTTTGACAGCATAAAAGATAAAATTTACTTTCTAATTTCTATAGTGTTTATCCTGATGGGAATTGTATCCGTATTTTTCTGGGGGAAATTTAATTCTTCGGTCTTTTTTAGTTCTTTAGCGAATATAACTATAAAATACTTGCCTATAATTATAATTGCGGCGGGCATTTATTTTCTTTTAAGAAGATCTGAAAAGAAATAAAATTTATTCTAAGGCTCCAATTAAAAGCAGCCTGCTGCTGGGCTGTACTGCCCCACCTGAATTCTCTTCTGTAACCAATATTTCAGTAGTAGCAGGTGAACTGACTGATTTGAATGTGAAAGGATAATATTCATCGTCGCCTTTTGTATCAACCACTCCTAAAGAAATAAATCTACTTCCTTCTGTTAACCAAAGCTGCAGACTTTTATCGCTGGCAATTACAGGTAAATTTTTTGTGAAGAGGTATCCGGTTCCTGCATTAAAGTTAATGTAAAGCTTGCCAGATGAATTTGGAGCTGCTTCTGTAGGGCCAAGCTCTACTACCCTTACATTTGGAGATTCAAGAAATGAAATCACTGCGCGTGAAGTCTGCTTTGATGAAATAAGTGCTGCTGAGTCATGTTTTAATTCAACAATTTCTTTATTAGTTGTAGTAATAATTTTATTGAAATTAAGATAGAAATATAGCGCCGCACCTAAAAACAAAATACTCAATATGAAAAGAATAATTATTGGCAGTTTTGAACCGGAATTTTTTTGAATAAAAACTCGCTGAAGCTCTTGGCTTTTTAAAGAATCCTCACCCAATTGATGATCAATTGAATTTTCATCAAGGTCATTTTTTTCTACAGACAAATCAAAGTTTCCGATGATAGATAAATTTTTAGTTGTTGGCTGAACCAGTTCATACCCTGATTCATCAACTTCCGGTTCGTTCCCTACCTGCTCTTTTACACCTTCAATTGTCTTGTCAATTTTTTCCGTTATGCTTGACTTATTATGTTCTATGAATTTTTCAATGAAGTTTTCAGAAACTTTTTCTACCTTCTCATCATCAACGTCTTCAATCCTGAATTTTTCCGGCTCTTTTCTTTTTGTCAGAAAGTCATCATCAAGTTCAAAGGGATCATTATTTTCTTCCATTAAATTCTTTTCTTCACTGGTTTGTTCGATTTTATTTTCTTTAACTTCAATACGAACTTTTTCTTCTAACTCATTTTCAGAATGAACTTCTATCCCTTGTGTCTCATCATCAAATGAAATCTCACCATTTTCATTTTGTGCGATTGGTTTTTGTTCCTTCTTTACTTCATCCTGATGAAGTTCTGCATCGCTGTCTTCCTTTATTTCACTTTTGACCTGTTCATCATTTAAATCTTCATTCTCTGCAACTGAAACTAGTTCCGACTTTAATTTCTTCATCAGGGAAATCTGTATCCTTTTCTTTATCTATTTCTTCTTGAAGCTGTGTATCGTTTAAATCATTTTCAAAAGTTGGCAACTCTATTTCTTCATTTACAGTTTCGTTTTCTATAAATGGCGTTTCAAAAATAGAAGACTCTTTTGGTTCATCGATAACAGGTTCATCAACAAACTCATCTATATTATCGAATGTTTCGTTTTCTTTATTTACATCTGTTGATTGTTCCGCAGGTTGTACATCTTCGTTCTTTAAGCTATAAAGTTTTTGAGCGACTTTTTCTTTAACCTCAGGCTTTGGAATTTCAACTGTAAGTATTGAAGCCATTAATGCGGCAAGATTTTGAAATTCACCTAGTTCGTCCCAAGCAAAGTTATCGTCGCTTACAGTTATTTCTTTAAAGTTTAATACTTGATTATCATCTAAACAGCCTAATGCATAAGCGTACATTAAATCATATTTAGCATCTTTATCAGACATTACATTTCTTCCATTGCTAAATTTTCACGAAGATTTAGTAAAGCAATTTTAACTTTAGATTTAACAGTCTGCACCGGGATATTAAGCTTTGCGGCAATTTCTTGCTCAGTGAAACCTTCATAATATGCCAGGTAAATAACATATTGCTGTGCATCCGTAAGTTTATTTAATGCTTCTTCAAAATTATTTTTTTTACTTCAGTGCATCCTTTTAAATCCAACCCGCCTATTTTATTTGATATGCTGGGAATAATAAATTCATTTTCAAAAACATCATTGTATTCTTGGAAATTTGAATCGGCACGTCTTCTTCTAAGAGTATCTACAGCTTTATTTCTTGTTAAAGTAACAATCCATGTATAAGGATTATTAGTTTCAAAATCAAAACACCTTATTTTCCGCCATACAATTACAAACACATCCGCTAAAACTTGCTGGGCTGTTTTCTCATCTGCAACTATTTTTTTAATTATCGTATATAATAAAGGAGAATACCGATTGTATAAAATCTCCAGTGCTTTGGAATCACTATTAGAGACCCTTTTTAACAATTCAATATCGGTTAAAGGAGTATTTGAAGTCAAATTACGCTATTTAATTTGTTAAGTGAAATAATATGCAAAAGTAAGACGACAATTGCTAAAAATCAATCAATCAAAAATGAAATGAAGTGTCTCAAATTACAATTTACTAGTAAGTTTGATAATTTTTTTTGTTTTAACAATGCTTTTTATTAAACGATAAAATCATTTGTAATTAAATCGAAAACCAGTAATTAATTTTTACAAGAAAAATATTATTCGGTGAAACATATCTTAGACTATCCATTGCATCGTAAACAGAATTACTTCCCGGCATAATAAAATTTGTCCTATCCTGCGCCCAAACTAAATAAAGCTGAGATCCCGGCATATATTCCCATCTTAAAACAAGATTTGACCTAAATTGGAAGAAGTTGAAATCGGGATTTTCAAAAGTGTAATCTACCTGTGAACTATTATTCTCAGACACGTCATACGTATTCTCATTTAATGTGGTTTTAAGCATTGAAAATCTGTTATCATATTCTTGTGCCCTGGGATTAGTAACCTTTTTAAATTCGGAATATTTTCCAACCGAAGCAAAAGGACTCCCATAATATTGAACCGAAAGTTCAGTAGTGATATTATAATCAATTCTGAAAGTCGTGCTAAAGGTTTTTTGATTAATTTTTCCCAATAAATATTTCTTTTGATTGTTTGAGGAAATTGTTTCTATGTATTGAATATGATTAGTGTTTGATGAATAGTAAATTCCTATTGACAGCTTAAGAATATTCAACGGGACAAAAGATAAAGTCGGCTGAACTTCAGTGAGACGTGAGCTATTAGAACCTGATTGCGAAAAGTTCGTATTAAATTCAAAGAATATTTTTTCGGATGGATCAGTTCTAAAATAAAAATTATTTAGCCAATAGGAAGGAACTATCATTGCATAACCGCCTCGAAGTATGCGAGTATCCAATGCTTGCGAAGTGTATGTAATTGATTCGGACAAAGCCCAATTATTTAGAAATTCAAGATAGGCCCTAATCATTCCGCTGGAAGACAAATGATTTATACCAAAATCCCAGTTGTTTGTCTGGGTTAGTCCCAAAGTGTAGGTTCTAAAAATTGAAACCGGTTGATTTACAAAATATGAAATTGAATTTTCTTCTTGAACAACATCAGCGGTATGCATAAAACCAAGATCATTAAGATCAAAACCAGGAGATCGAAAATTTAACTCGGCTGAATATCGCCAAAGTCCCACACTTCCCTTTCCAACTTTAACACCACCGCCGTAACCTGAAAGATTTGTTCTTGTGCTGTCATATTTTATATGATTTGCATCGGGTCGCTGGAAATATCTTGCCGATGATGTTTGAAGAATATTAATCGCATTAGTGCTGCCATTAATATAACTGCCGGCAAATTTTGCATCAACATAAAATTCCTTATCATTCCATTGATGAAGAAAATCAATTCCACCAGTATAAGCATTATGGTTTAAGTAATTAAGATGGTTGTCATTAATAAATCGATTAGTTGAAGTAAAAATTCCGCCTAAAACCGTATTTCCTTGTTTGAAATCCTGCTGTAGTCTTGCAATTGTAAAACTTGTTAATGGTTCAACACTAATTTCTTTGTTAACCCCGAAGGAATTTATTTTAGCATTTTCATTTGCAGTTAAACTTTGCAGTACACCAACAGCAAGACCATCAGCCGTTTTACCGCTCACTTTTATTGCACTTAAAATAGTTGTATAATCAGGCAGCTTCATATATTCTCCGTCTTGAATATCGGGAATATAATTTGGCGATTGGCCTATTCTGCGGCTATAAAAAATATTTGCATCACTAAAATCAAAATTGAAAATATTTTTCCCTTCCAGAAAGAACGGTCTTTTTTCTTCATAAAAAGTTTCAAATGCAGTTAAGTTCATAACAGAAGGGTCAGATTCCACTTGTCCAAAATCCGGATTAATAGATACATCTGCTGTGAAGTTACTTGTGATTCCTATTTTTGCATCCAATCCCGCATTCCCCAGCCAAGTCCTTCCTTTTTCCTTGTATGGATTTCCTAATTCTCTTTTAAAAGTATTCAGCTTACCTAATGAGAATGGCATCAATTCAATACGGCGGAATTTGGGAATATCTTTTATGCCATGCAGCTCGCCAAATTGATAAATAACACCAGGACCTGTTGAAGACTGAGGCTCCCAATCACTTTCTTCTTGCAGTCTATCGATCCATCGCCAGCAATGCATTCCCCAGACCTGTTCTTCATCGCTGCTATATCGAAGCTGACTTAACGGGATTTCATATTCTGCCGTCCAAGCTGAATCTTCAATTGCTGTTTTTGCTTTCCAAACTGCATTCCAGTTAACATCCCAGTTTGAAGGATTTGAAAGAAGCAAATCTATTTTCTGTCCTGCGGCAGTGATGTTAAACTCAAATCCCGTTCGATGATCATGATAACTGTCGAAATTTATTCCCACAATATCTCCTTGAAATTCATCTCGTCTTCCGGCTTTTCGATTTATTTTATCCGGCTCGTTGTCAAATGCTCTAATTGCGACATACAGATTTTTGTCATCATACAAAATTTTTAATTGTGTCGGCTGGGAAGGTTTTGCCCCTTCATTTGGAATCCATTGAGTGAAATTACCTGCCCATTCACCCGTCATCCAGCAAGCATCATTTAATTTCCCATCAATCAAAGGCGGTTCTGTGGTCAAACGGGTTGTGGTATAAATTCTTTTAGGTTTATTTGAATTGTCTCTTACAGTATCTGATGCAGCAATTGAATTAAAAGAAAAAATATTTTTTGTTAATAAAGTTGCTATCAAAAAGAGAAGTACAAATTTGGAGACCATCATTTCCCCGGTTTTATTATTCTCAACAGTGAAGAAAAATAAAATCTTTACAAATTAAAACTGAATTTAAACTTTTATAAAATTGACTTTCTAATATATGATTTATAATGGTATTATTTTCAAGAGATTTAAGATCAATTTATAAATGTATTATTGAGTTAATGCAATTTTCTTTTCGTTTATATTCCATCCTTTTATTTTAATATACGATGCATTAACATTTTCATTACTATTTTTATAATAATAACAACTAACCGTTTTCTTCTCTCCTGGAAGCAAGGAAAAATAATTATCATCCCAGAAGATCGGAACTATTGCTTCATTATTTTCAGAATTAAATAAATTTAATTCAACTTGAAGTGCAAGTGAGTTTGAAGGATTTTCTACGTCAACACTTATTTCAACTCTATCTTCTTTTTTAATTGAAGATGCTTTTACGTTTAAATCAGTTTTAGGAAGATTATTTAATTCCTTCAAATCTGCATATTGTTTTACCGGGGTGACGAACCAGGTATTTTTTGAATAATCAAGAGTTTCTTTTGTTGTTGATAAGCAATAAAAGTTTGAACTGACAATTTCATTTTTATCATTATATAATCTCAAATCAACAAAGTAAGTTGTATCAAGATTTTTCAAACTATCTAATGATGTTATAATAATATTTTCATCAGGCTTTAATGAAATTGTTTTGTTAAACGAAAACTTCGGAGACAAATCGAAATTAAAAACTTTCACCTCAGCTTTTAAGTTTTCAAGCGAATTCGTAGAATTATTCACAGCTAAAATTGAATTAGTCCCATAATTATATAATATATGAACCGGTTCACAAGCTTTTCGAGCACCATAAAATGCTGCGGTTGGCATTAAATAATAATCATAAAACTGCCACCAGAATTTTGGCCATGCCGAATTATACATCCATTGAATTATACCTGTTGCTTTATAACGATTTGCAACAAATGCTTCAAACATTGCACGCATGCCTTCATAATTTAAGAATTGAGCTTTAGTACAATATTCTTCTAAACTGTTTGCAGTGCCGAGTCTTTCATCCATTGCTTCTGTATAACGATCAAGCTCTTTAAATTTGCCTGCTCCGCCGCAATGGAAATACCAAACTGAATCTATCGGCCAAAGATGATTTTCTGGAATGAATTTCTTTATACTTTCTTCAATAGGAACTTGCGGACCCGGACCTGTCTCGGTATTAAATCCAAAGGCGCCACCGTTTGCAGTATCAATATACCAATAGCTTGGAGGGACATAATCGTAAGGCCCTCTCATTTTAACTCTTGACTTGCCTGTAATCGAAGACGTATGTTCAGCAGCAGAGGAAATTACAGGCCTTGTAGGATCATTGTTAAATAATATTTTAATATAGTTTTCTTCCAGTTCCGGATTTGGATATTTATCGCTTCCATAAAGCCAGACAAAAATTGATGGATGATTTCGCAGCCATTTTATTTGGTCTTTCCAAGATTCTGAAATTAGTTTAATACTGGAAGGCGAATTTATAGTGCCATATTCGTTGTCTTTCATTCCAAGAAAACGCCCCCACTCCCATTGGCAGCTCCAGCCAACCATTAACAAAATTCCTTCTTCATCACATAGATTATAAATATCCTGACTGGTTCCCCAAAAGCCTTCAAAGCGAAGTGCATTTAAATTCATTTGTTTTGCATATTCAACTTGAGCTTTCAAATTTGCATAAGTATTATCGAGAAGCATATTATCAGTCCAGCCGCCGCCCCGAATAAGAATTTTTTTTCTGTTCAGTTTATATCCCCGGAAACCATCTTTTGTGAAATAATCGGAAACTTCTCTAATTCCGAAATGAATATTTTGTTCATCTGAAATTACACTATCTTCTTTAAATGTAAGCTTAAGATTATATAACTCCGGTTTACCGAGATCGTAAGTCCACCAAACTCTCGGATTGGTAATATTCAATTCTTTAAAATCAAAAGGAGAAAAATTTATTTTTTTATTTTGATTCGGCTCAAGCTCAATTTTTTTTGAGAATGTTTTTGAATCAATTACACCTTCCAAAACACCGGATATCTTTTGAGAGCTGTTATTTTTAAGTTCGGCAGAAACAGATAATCTTGCTTCCTTCAATTGATTATTAGTAAACCTGGTTTGAACATTGGGAAAATTAATCGAAACATTTCCTGTTTGTGTAATTTCAACACTTCGCCAGATTCCCATATTATTATCCGGGGGCTCAGGGTTCCAATCAACAAAACCCATCGTGTAATCCCCAAGAACAGGCGGAATGACTTCAACAGCTAAAACATTTTTTCCATTTAGTTTTATAAATGAAGTGACATCTAACTCAAAATGCCGGAAAGTTCCGAAAATAGTAGAGGTATCTGCAACTAGTTTTCCATTCAGCCAAATATTTGCTTTGTAGTTTATTCCTTCAAATTTAATTTTGAAAAAATTTAAATCTTTATTATTTCTTACCGTAAATTCATTTCTATACCACCAAGGTTTTTTAAATTGTTCTTTGGGAATGGTTTTTAAATTCTCCCCCACAAAAATATCTTTGTAAACACCGTTCCGAACTAAAGCAGCAAGCACTGTTGAGGGAACAGTTGTGGGATACCAGTTCTTTGCATCATAACTATCTGTAGAAATGATTTTGCCAGAAACTATTAATTCTCCAGACGATTGTATTTTCCAATTATCTTTTAGCATAAATGAGTATTGTGAATCATCTTGTGAAAAAGCAACAAATTGTAAAACAAACAATAATAAAATAATTTTTTTCATGATGTTAAATTTATATTTATAATTTTTATTTAATGCTGTGCGTCAAGATATAATGCCGCAGCACCTAAAACTGCTATATCTTTAATTTCACTACATTCTATTTTAATCTTTTTAAGCGCTTGTTTGTATTCAAAATCATTTATTGATTTCCACATTGTCTCCTTAAAAAATTCAAACGATTTAGTGAGAGAGCCGCCTAAAACTATAATTTGCGGATCAATAGAATACATAACTAGCTTTATGGCTTCACCCAAATTGCTTCCAAATTCGGAAAATATTTTTAGTGCTTTTGAATCTTTATTCTTTGCTGCTTCATACAAGGCTGCTCCGTCGGTTGAATGCTGCTGTATAAAATATTGTCCGCTGCTGTAATATTCTAAATTATGTTCTCTGAAAGAAATTGTTCCGAATTCTCCCGCTCCGCAATTAGTTCCGGAATAAAGTTTATCGTTTAAGATTAATCCCGCACCTAAGCCAGTACCAACAATTAATCCAACTGCGTTTTTATATTTTTATGCTTTTCCAAAATATTTTTCTCCTGCTGCAAAACAATTTGCGTCATTATTAACATAAGTTGGAAGGTTATACTTTTTTTCTAAAATATCTTTTAAATAAACTTCTTGCCAGGAAGGAATATTTTGAACCCCGTAAACTATTCCCTTTTCCGTATCTACAACACTCGGAACGCCAACTCCTATTCCTGTAACATCTGCTTTGATGACTTTATCAATCGTCCCACAAATTTCATTTAAAATTAATTCTACTGAGCCTGTCGCAGTAATTTTTTTTGTTGCTATTTCTTCTATTGAATTATTATCTACTCTTCCTGATCTAACATTTGTTCCGCCAAGATCAATTCCAATTAAAGACATAATTAATTCTTTCTGAATTTATGCAGTAACAGCTTCTTTTTTAGATGCGATAGTTTCATTAGTAATGATCGGCTTTGCCCAGAAACCAATACTTAAAATGTATCCCAAAGTAATATAGATAACAAACATTCCTATGCGTAATCCAAAATGATCTCCCAACCAGCCTATTACAACCGGAACAATTGCACCACCAATTATTGCAGTACAAAGTATGCCTGAGAAGGAACCATGATGGCTGTCGAGTGAATTTAGAGCCAACGAAAAAACAATTGACCACATTACTGATAAAGAAAACCCGGCCATTGGGAATGATATTAAAGCTAAATTTATTCCCATAAAATCAGTTGACCCAAATAAAGCGGTGCTCAACCAGAATATTGCTGAAATAGAAAACCAAATAAGAATTTTTCTACTATCAAACAACTTTAAAAGAACCAAACCTAAAACACAACCTAAAGTAAGCAATCCCCAGAAATATGAAACTATACTTGATCCCACATTCAGCGGATCGTAACCGTGATAAACATAAAGGAATTGTGAAATCCAATTTGCAATTCCCTGCTCTGTTCCTACATAAGCAAATATTCCAATAAAAAATAAAATCACCGTTTTCATCTTGAATAACTTCTTATGAGTCTCCCATGCGCCAGAACGTTCATCTTCTTTTCTTTCAACTTCAGGGAATTTAGAAACATAAATAACAACTATCATTACCAATATTAATAAAGCAAACAACCAGTATAATGAAACCCACGGAAGATTCTCAGGGACGATTGATGATAAGGTAGAAACTAAAAAATTTTTAGGCTGTGTTTTGTCTGAGATATTTGAAACGAGATATGTATAAATCATTGGGCTTAAAAAAGATGCGCCGCCAAAAACTAATTGTGCTAATACAGAATTAAATGCAAAATGTTCTTCGCCGCCAGCGACTCTTAATAAAGGATTAATAGCAACCTGAAGTATTGCCATTCCTATCCCTAAAAGAAATAACGAAACAAGTGCAACTGCATAAGATGGAAACAAAGCGAAACAAAAAGCTCCCACAAGTTCAATTCCGAATGCCCAAATCATTACAACTTTTTCACTATACTTTTCTACCAGCATTCCTGCCGGGATGGACATTACTCCATAAGCTATAAAAAATGAAAACGGAAGAAATGAAACAAGAGTTAAACTAAGGCTGAAGCTTTTAATAATATCCGGAACAAGCGGGCCTAGAATATTTGTGATAAGAGATATCACGAAAAACACTACAAAGATTAAAACGACCATGAAATAGTTTCTTTTCATTTTCTCTCCGGGATTTTTCCATAGAATAAATTCAGGACAACCTTACCTATTAAGTTATTAACAAAATTATTTTACACCTTCTTTGATATCTAATAATTTTTTCATCACATCGAATAAATTCCCTCCCCATTCAGTAGTACCAAAAGCATCGTGCAATTTTTTATATAAAGAATATATCTTTGAATAAGTTTGATGATTTACTTCATTAGGTTCGTAAACCTCTTTAATTCCAATCATTGATTCTCTTGGCTTCTTCAACAGAATCATATCCGCCGGATTTTTTGCCTGCTGCGATTGCACCAAATATTGCTGCTCCTAACGCAGGAGTTTGATCACTGCGAGATACTTTCATTGGCCGTCCAGGTTATATCAGCATAAATCTGCATAAGCAAAGCATTTTTAGATGCTAATCCGCCGCAGTTTACAACTTCTTTAACCGGCACACCATATTCTTCAATTCTATTAATAATAGTAAGTGCACCAAATGCTGTGGCTTCAATTAATGCTCTATAAATTTCATGAGGTTTGGTGTGAAGAGTTTGTCCCAGCAGTAAGCCGGTTAAACGAGTATCAACTAAGATTGTCCTGTTCCCATTATTCCAATCAAGGGCAAGCAATCCTGATTCACCGGGTTTAAGTTTTGATGCTTCTTTTCCTAATGATTCAAATTTTTCATCAACAGTATTTCCGTATTTTTCGGGAACAAGGTTATTGACAAACCATAAAAATATATCGCCGACTCCTGACTGTCCTGCTTCAATTCCATAATATCCATCCATTACAGAACCATCCACAATTCCGCAAACACCTTTAATATCATTTAATGGTTTATCGCTGGGCCACACCATTACATCACAGGTGCTTGTTCCTATAATTTTTACAAGAGTTCCAACTTGCACTCCTGCGCCGACAGCTCCCATGTGCGCATCAAAGGAGCCAACTGAAATTGCAACATTTTCACTAAGCCCTAATTTTTTTGCCCAGTCTTTAGAAATATTTCCGGCATTATAACCGGCCGGGTAAGCTTTTGAGTATAATTTATCTTTAACTTTTCCTAAACCGGGAGAGAGCATATTTAAAAATTCTTCATCCGGCAACCCATCCCAATCTTTATTAAACATTGCTTTATGCCCTGCGGCGCAGACACTTCTCTTAATATTTCCAGGTTTTAAATCACCAATTAAAGAAGCTGTTATCCAATCACAAATTTCTACAAAGCTATCTGCAGCATTAAAAACTTTCTCATCAATATTTTTACAATGCAATATTTTACTCCAGAACCATTCTGAAGAATAAGTTCCCCCAATCTTACTCATATATTGAGGCCTTACTTTTGAGGCGAGCTTTGTAATTTGTTCTGCTTCTGCATAACTAGTGTGGTCTTTCCAAAGCCAAACCATTGCGTTGGGATTGTTTTTAAATTCGTCAAGGAAACATAATGGCGTTCCATCTGAGTTAACCGGCAAAGGTGAACTGCCGGTAGTATCAACACCAATTCCAATAATATCTAATGAATTAAAATTAGGAATAATTTTTTTAGCATTTTCGATTGCTTCTTTTATTGTGACTTCAATTCCCAGAATATAATCTGCGGGATTTTGTCTTGCCACATGCGGGTTTGAAGGATCTACAATAATCCCGGCTTCTCCGGAAGGATAAGGAAAAATTGAACTAGCTAATTCTGTTCCATTAGAAACTTCAACAATTAAAGCGCGGCATGAATTAGTTCCAAAGTCCAGTCCAAGTGCGTATTTGTTCATAATATCCCCATACTATGTTAAATAAAAGTGTAAATGTTAAAATTCATATTTGTGTATTAAATATAGATTCATGGTAAATTATAATTTTCACTATTAGAAATTTAATTAATTAAGCTTAAACAGTTTTAGTTATTCAATTTTTATTTCAATTCCTAATAATAAATCCCAGCCAGCGATTGAATAATTTCCACTAATTACATCGTATTTAAAATAACCTGATTTAATGTATGATTCAAAAGATTCATTAATTTCATAAGCAAGCTTTGCATAAATATTGTTTTCAGTATTCAAAGGATTGTAATATAAATTAGTAAAATACTGCCGGGTTTCATTTTGTTTAAATTTGCGCCAGTAATAGTCTACCAATAAAAAAGCTGATAACTTTTCAGATAAAAATGTGCCTGCCAAAACTCTAATCCATTGCTCATAAGAGGGATTCCCGGTAAGCTTTGAATTATGAAATAAAAATCTGTAGTCTAAATTAATTAAAATATTTTTCAAATAATTAAAGCTGATTTGCGGGCCAAAGCGCCAGCCGGAATTACTTAAAATATTTGGCGAATCTACTTGGGCTGTTAAATTACTTTTTACTTTGAATCGCTCAATGTAAATGCCATAACCATAATTAGAGTACAAATTAAAATTAGAAACAGCTTTTAAATCTAAAAAGATTAAATCAAGATTTTGGTTAACATCTTTACTGGCATTCTGGAAAGCATATCCTAAAGATGAACTAATAGAAAGATTATCATTTAGGAAAAAATTTATATTTCCATTTAAAAGAAAAATATCATAATCTAATTTTAATTCTGTTTGTCTAAAAATATTTTTCTGCCGGGCAATATCCAGACCCCAATTAAAGTTATTTTCTTTCTGAAAATAATTTCCTGAAGCTTTCATTTTTATAACAAATAATCCCTCTGCGCCGCCGAATAATTCGGGGCTTACTCTTAATTGAATTGATGCACTTCGTTTCTCTTCAGCATATCTATATTTGGCGAGCCCGTTAAGGCGATAAATTGCATCGTTTTGCTTTATGGAATCCTGCTGAGTGGAATTATAATAACCGGATTCTAAATTTAATTTTGCTGATAACTGAGGAAAGCTAGACGAAATTGGAGTGATTAAAACAATTGATAAAAGGTATGCATGAAATTTATTAAAGGTCATTTAGAAGAATTAATTTTATTTGCTATCGCTAATTTATATTCTTGCAGCCTATTTTTCACCTCTTTTAATAAATTATTATATTCTTCTACATTCAATCCATTTTTATTTAAGTCTTCGGAAAAATTAAATACGTTTTTTAAATCATTCTTCCCGTAAATATTTAGCTGATTTAATATTAAATTGTAAGAATTAGCAACTGCCACAATATTGGATTTCCTATTGTTACCAAATCCAGAATTAGTTACATCAACTCTTTCATTTGCTTGATTGCCTGGATAATTTTGTACCTGAATATTAGTATTAAACTCAGTCTCCTCTAAAAATTTTTGAGTTTTCTTTTGAAGCCTTACTATTTGATTAAAATCATTTGATAAATTTTTAACTTTATTTAAAACGCTGTCAACTTCCGTTAATGCATTTTTTAGATAATCCTTATATAAAGATTTTTCTTTTTTATCTTTTAATTTACTCAAATCAATTTCAGCAATTTTCTCAGGATTAAAAGATAATAACGGAATTTGCGGCGCAACCAGCAGTCTTTTTTGAATGTAGATTAATCTTATCTCTTCAATTTTGCCGGTTGATGGTTTTATTTCATTTAACGAATCAATTATCGCGGAATATTTATTATCTAATTTATTTTTTAATTGCTCATATTCTTTTTCATCTTCCTCAATTTTATTTTGAAGCTGATCATAATTATTAGAGACGGTAACTGAGCTTGCCATCAAATTGACTATTTTATCTTTATCAGGATTGCTTTTACTTTTTTCTATATCAATTCTTTTTCCCCGTTCATCAATAATCTTCTTTAAAGAATCAAGTGAATTTTTATTTTCGGTTATGACATTAGTAAGATGCTCAAATTTGTTTTCAAGCTCTGTTAAGCTTTGAGCTTTTACTTCAAATGCTGAAAGCAAAATAATAATTCCAAGCAAAAATAATTTTCTTAACATGTTCATTTTAACAATCCAAACTTATCAAGCTTATAATAAAGTACACTTGTGCTTATTCCAAGCAGCTTTGCAGCACGATTTTTAATACCATTAGATTTTTTCATTGCCTGAATGATTAGATTTTTTTCAAAAGAAAATACTGCATCTTCGAGCGGCAGATTATCAAATACGTTATTTGTTTTTAAACTTGAACTTAAATGTCCCGCAATTAATTCATGATCAATCGTATTTCCGTGTGAGATCACAACTAAACGTTCAATTAAATTTTCCAACTCACGGATGTTCCCTGGCCAGGGATATTCAATTAATAATTTTATTCCTTCGTTTGTTATTTCCTTTTTTGATTGATGATTTTTCTTCGCTAATTTTTCAAGAAAATAATTTACTAATGGAACAACATCTTCTTTTCTTTCTCTTAAAGAAGGCAGTTTGATTGGAATAACACTTAAACGGTAAAATAAATCCTCCCTGAATTTTCCTTCAACTAAAAGCTTCTCAAGATTTTTATTAGTGGCCGAGATTATTCTTACATCAGAATGTAAAGTTGTTTCCCCGCCAACGCGCTCAAACTCTCCTTCCTGCAGAACTCGTAATAATTTAACCTGCATTGACTGCGATACATCTCCAATTTCATCCAATAGCAATGTACCTTTGTCAGCTAATTCAAATCGTCCTTTTTTCTGTTTGATTGCACCAGTGAACGATCCTTTTTCATGTCCGAATAATTCGCTTTCTAAAAGATTATCATTCAACGCACCGCAATTAATTTTGATAAAAGCATTTTCGCAGCGCGAGCTTTTTTTATGAATAGCTCTTGCTACAAGTTCTTTACCGGTTCCGCTTTCACCTTGAATTAAAATAGAACTTTCAGAATTTGCCACCTGTTCAATAATTGAAAAAACATTTTTTATTTCTTTTGAGTTACCAATAATTTCTTCATAACCCGTAAATAATTCTTCATTCAATAATTTAGTTTGTTCAATTAAATTTTGAATTTTCTTTTCATTCAAAAATTTCTGCCAGATCTTTTTTACTTTTAATCGAAGCTCGTCCGGTGAAAAAGGTTTAGTTAAAAAATCACCTGCACCAAGCTGCATAGCTTTAACCGCATCGTCAATTGTGCCGTATGCCGAAATCATAATAACTTCTGTCTCGGGATTTATGTCTTTAATCTGTTTTAAAACTTCAATGCCATTTATTGGCTCCATCTTTAAATCGATGATTGCAAGCGATGATTGATCAATCTTAAATTGCTTTAGTGCTTCAACACCGTTTTCAAAAGCAGCAACAGAATAGCCTTCACTTTTCAGGCTGTCAACAATGCCAAGACGCATTGAGTCATTATCTTCTACTACAATTATTTTTTCAGATTTCATTTATAGCTTCTTTTACGATTGAAAAAGTTGTTATACCATTCGAATGATTATCGATATTTAAATCAGCTAAATTTTCTTTGCATAATTTTTTGCTAATTGCCAGGCCAAGTCCAGTGCCGTTTTTCTTTGTGGTAAAGAAAGGTGTGAAGATAGAACTCATATTTTCTTTTGGAATTCCCTCACCATCATCTGCAATTTTCAAATGCCAATATTTCCCCTCTTTTATTGTTTGGAAATAAATTCTGCCCTCTCCTTTAATTGATGCAATGCTATTTGAAATTAAATTAATAAGTATTTGTGTAAGATGATCTCTATCAAACCAAAAAGTATAGAATTGAAAATCTTTTTTGAATTCTATTTCATGATTTTCGAATTGACCGTAAAAATTTTTTTCTACTTCTGAAATCAGCAATTTCAAATCAATCCATTCAGGATTTGCGGGAACCGGTTTACTGTAATTTAAAAATGATGTTATAAGATTTTTAAGTCTGTGAACTTCATTTAATATTCTTTCAAAGTAATCATCATTTTTTTCATTAGCAGGTAAATTTTCTTTTGCTAGATTTGTAAGCAATTCTATTCCGCCCAAGGGGTTCCTAATTTCGTGTGCTATTTGTGCAAGCATGTTTTCTTTTTGAGCCTGATTCTCGGAAAGATCATTTTTCATTTTATCCATAGCCTGGGCAAGATATTTTATTTCGCCTTTTAAATTATTCGGTTGATGAACTTTAAAATTTCCTTTACCGATTTCTTCACTGAATCTTACCAGCCGGTAAAGGGGATTTGTTATTGCACGCGACATCAGCCAACCGACCAAAATTGTAATTAATGTTCCAGTAATCCCAATATACCAGAATATAGCTGAAAATCTTTCTACCTTTTCAAACCTTGCAGCGCTTTCTCGTACGGCTAGAAAATGATTTTCATTTAATCTGTAAAATCCCCATAAATACCAGTTGCCGTCGTCACCCTTAAAAGGAAGAGATGCAATACTTTGATTAATTGATAAATCATTAATTTCCTTTTGATTTAGGATTAATCTTGATTCAGGCTTTCCTATAATTTTATTTGAGTCCGAATTAATTTCAACATTGAAATCTTTGTTGAAAATAAAAATTTCCGAATGAAGCTTTTTATCTAAATTTTGGCTGAAGACCTTATAAAAATATTTTTCTGTTTCATTTGTTGGGGTACCAAGACTTAGAAGATTTAAATAATCTTTATCAATTTGCTTAGAGATCATTCGCGTAACAATGTTTACTTGCTCGCCTAATTGGTTCAAATATAAATCTTTAATAAAAACATACCCGGCTCTTGAAAGCGCAATTACAAGAAGAACAGTTACAACACTAAAGATTGTAATGATGCGAATTTTGTAATAAGCTTTCTGCTGAAATTTAAGACCCTGTTCCATTTGAAATTAAATTTTTTCTTCATTAAAAATAGATTTACATTAAACCATTTACAACCAATTAAGTTCAAAAATGAATAATAGCCGTCAACATTTTTTGACGGCTATTTTTTCATCCCCTTTTCTCCTTATAGAAATATTAATATCTAAAAACTTGTCCAATTGCTTGTTTTGAAATTGGATTTACTATCACATCAATAGGGCCAAGCAAAGCATCATCTATTGTATTAAATCCTACAGAAATTAATTTTTGATTTTCCATTAAGACAATATTTGAGTCAGTTAAACCAAAATGATAACCAATTTCTCGCTCAATATAGATTTTATGAATGCCGTTTTCATATCTGTAATTACCTTCTCGAATTATAGCATAATCAGGATTTATTATACTACTTTTTTCCTGAGAAGTTAAACTGTTAAATGCAATATATTTATAATCATACCATCATTATTATCATAACAGCCGCTAAAAAATAAAAGCAATAAAAATATAACAATTGATTTTTTCATTTTATAACTAAATAAATGTTGTTGAATATTTAATAAGTATTCTTCACACGCTGTGTATATTTTGCAATCTTCTTAGTTGCTACTAAAGTTGCTTCGTATTCATCGGGATTTAAGTCTTTATTAAAAATAGGATGCGGCTCTAATCCTTTGAACTTTATAGAATAAGCGCTATAATCAGCAACATTTTTTGTTCCGCTTAATGCTTGGTATAAACTTAGTGTATCCGTTTTCTGAGGATAGCCTGATTTGTTAAATCGTAAAACGACCTGTGCTTCACCAGACCAAAAACAAACCACTCCTTCCGGACAGCGCGAATCCATCGGGACAGATTCAAAACTGATTATTAAATTTTCATTTTCTACTTCAACCGTAATTCCAACTTTAATATTAAAATCTTTATTAAGCGGAACTATCGTGGAAGTACTTTTATCTAAGGTTGAAATAACCTGGTTATTATTTTGGAAACAATTAAATTCCATGAAACCAAGTAGTAAAATGAATTAAAAATATCTTATGCATTTTGATGCCTCAAGTAAATAAATTCTAACAAAAAGAAATAAACTCATATTCTAAATTTTACCGATATAGTTATTGGGAAATATGATGGTCCGCCAAAACTATATGTCGGCCTTCCTTCAAAAACTAAATGAAAGTTTTTAACAAGCCAATTTCTAAACCCAAAATATAAATTACTCTTTCGAACAAGCTATAATTATTTACCCGTATTTGATTGTAAATAATTTCAAATTTTTAATCGAATTATCCTTCTATCCAATCTGTTATTTCTACTTTTCCTTGATTAATCAATAGTGCACCTACTCCTATTACTAAATATGCTTCAAGTTTATTAGAAGCATAAACCTTACCAATATTTTAATTCAATCACACTTCTAATTTTCTCCATTAACTAAAAAATCTATAATCCAACAACCCATAAGGTAATATATTAGAAATAAATTTTTCCATAACTGTTAAATAAAATGTATAATTTTATATGAATTGAATAAAAAAATATAACTGAAATTGATTTATAATTTTATAATCAGATGTTCTTTTAAAAAATAATTAAGATAGATCCGTAAAATTCTTAAGTGTCAGAGTAAACTTTGAATTGTCAATCTTCGGAATAAAGACTCTTGACGCAAAACCACCATCTGTTTGTAACAAAGCCAGGTTCCTTACTTTGAGTGATAATTATCTTGAGTATAGAAAGCTAAACAAGAGAATTAAACATTAGTATTGAATAAGATTTTATTATTTTCATATATATTCCTAAACATATTTTTATCTAGATCAATCTTTATGCCGATTGAAAATTAAGATGCTCTTAATATTTAAATTCAGAAATGAAAAAATAAGTTAGCTTTTAATTTATTTTTGAAAGGATTTTGAAAGAAGTTTCACTTTTAAAATAAAGTGGGAATTAAAATCAATTAATATGTGTTATCAAATTTCTGATAGTCTATCAAATAACTGAATTAAAAGATTACTCTATTATAGGATTAAACTTAGTAGCTATTGGTTCACCATCAATACTTCCTGCGGCACAATGATGATCAGCTGCTGGAGATTTACCATCGAATCTAACTCCATCTGCAAAATAAATTACCGTCATTCCCTTACGTGTTTTTAGGGTTTGATTTTCACCTGTGTAGTGTATTGTTAATGCATGATGAAATGTTGCATCGCCTGGCTTTAAATTATAGCTGACAGGTTCCGCTTTAATTTTTTCTTTTGCTTTTATAAGCAAATCACTTTTCCCTTCTATCGAATCTTCAATTCTATTATTGTAACTAAAGAAATCAGTTTTGTGTGAACCCGGAATAAAATTCATTGCACCCATTTCAACTGTAACCTCATTTAAAGCCAGCCAGATCGTTCCTCCATTTTTTTCAATCATCGGCCAGTAAGCTATGTCTTGATGAGGTTCTGTTGCCGCACCGCCGGGAACTTTGTACAATGCTTGATCATGCCATAACCTGACATGTTCGGCATTTAATAATTGTTTTGCAATTGAGCCAAGCCTCTTGCTCAATGTAAATTTTTTGACTTCGGGAAATGTTCTCCATAAATGGCTGCATTGAAGGAACTCTCTTTCATACGGTGTCTTTTCTTCAAGCGATCTTTTATCATGGCCTGTAAGATCTTGAACAACTTTATCAATTATTTTTCTGAATTCACTTACTTCATCTAAAGATAAAACTTCTTTTAAAAGGACAAATCCGGTTTCGTTATAAAACTTTTTTTGCTCTTCAGAAATTTCATATCTACCGTTTAATTCTAAATCAATCATAATATTATTTGATTACTTAATTTTGAATTATAAACCACTTACCCAATTATCATGCTTATGGGTTAATTCTATTTTAATTGTTTTATACAAAACATTTTTCGGATCAGATTTTGGCAATGCACCGAATGATAAAACTTCTGTGGGACAATTTACAACACATGCAGAGCATCTCACACATTCAACATCGTTCATGGGAATACCTTTATTTGCATAATTCATTACGTCAATTCCCATGTGGCAAACTTTCGTGCAGATGTTGCATGAAATACATTTTTTCTTTTCTGCAAAAATTCTGTATTTGGAAAATCTTGAGTAGATGTGCATTAAAGCTGCAAGCGGGCACCCGAATCTGCACCAAACTCTACCGCTTAAAAAGAAATAAACTCCAACTCCCAATACTCCGGCAAAGATTACATCAATTCCAATGAAATAAAAATTATGAAAAAAGCTTGCTGTGTAAGAAACTTTTTCATTTATAATTGGAATATTAAAATCATATAAAACGCTTACTAGTTTTAATCCAGTAATGATAAATGCTGCCAGTAAAATCCATTGTCCGGCAAATTCATATTTTTTTGCTTTAGCTCCATGAGGAGCGAGAGTTCTGTACTCATCGCCTAATGTTTCTGCCAAAGCTCCGCATGAGCAAAGCCATCCGCAGTAAGCGCCTTTTCCCCATTTGTAAACTATGAACGGAATAAATACAAAAGTTTGAACTAAACTAAACACCAGCCAGAAAGTTGTAATGCTGCTGTTGTAAACATTGAAGAAAAATAATGGCCATGCTAAAATGAATCCATACGAACGCCAGTAAGTTTCGTTGGGAAAAATTTGCGACATTATGAATCCATCTTTCGCACCTAATGCACCAATCTTTCCAAGAAAAGGCAGTAGAATTTCAGGCATTATAAAAAGTGGAATGGCTTGAATTAAAATTAAAGTCCAGGTTTGAAATTTAATATACTTTGTTGGTTTCAGCTTAATTCTTCTTAATCCAAAAATTAAAATTGTAAGCGAATAAAAGCCTGTGTACCAAAAGCCCTCGTGTTTGCCAAACAGTTCATAATTAAAATACTTTTCACCGAAAAAAGCCACAGCAAAAAATATTGCTACTAAAATAAAGTAAGCGTATTTAAAAGTATTCCAGTTAAATGAAAATATTTTATAGTTTGATTTTATGAAGTTATAAAGAAGATAAATTCCCAGGAATAATGCACCTAAAAAAGAAATGTAAGCAACAAACGCACAGATATAATTCATTTATATTCCAGATTGAAGCTTTACTTGAAAAAATTGTTTTAATGATTTCAACCGGTAAAGTTATCAGCTTTCCCCAGGCAATAGGATTTACAAATTGGTAAATTAAATCACCAAAAGATTGAACTTTTATATCTAAAAAATGCTGATAAAGATTTGCGCTGTTTTTCCCAAAGTAAATTACTCCGGCTACAAGAACCAAAAGTAGAAATTGAAGTTTTGAAATTAGTGACAGCTCACCTTCCATTTTAATTCCGCTTCGCTTAAAAAACTGCAAGCGGCAATTCTTTTCCTATCATGGAAAAGACCATTGAGTTTTCTATCTCAAATTCTTTTTTGTTCTTATCAATTAGAATTACTTTGTCGTCTTTAATTTCTTTTACTTGCGTTTCAAGAAGAAGTTTTATTTTTCCTTCTTCAGTTAACTTATTAAGCTTTTCAACGTTGCCTTCTTTAGGGCGTGAGAATGAAGGATTCCGGTAAGAGATATAAACTTCATCGGCATATTCAGCAGTAGCGATAGCAGTCTCCAAAGCCGAATCGCCGCCGCCTACAACTAAAACTTTTTGTCCCTTTGCATCCGCCGGGTCAAACAATCTATTAAATACCTTTGGAAGATTTTCTCCCGGCACTTTCAGCATTCTTGAGTTACCGGATTTTCCAATGGCAAGTAAAACTCGCAATGCTTTATAATTTCTATTCTTTGTTGTTACTTCAAAGTGATTTCCTTTCTTTTCAATCTTATCAACCATAATATTTTCTTCAATTGGAAGAGAGACATTTAATATCTGGTTGTGTAAATCATCAAGAAGAGATTCTTTTGTGCCATCATTAATTTTTAATTCAGATACCTGAGTAAATTCTTTTGGCTCTGCATAGATTGGCTTTCCTTTCGGAAAATTAATTATGGTGTTAAACTTTTGAGCCGATTCAAGAATCTTATAATTCAATTTATTTTTCGAGGCTTCAATTCCTGCAGCAATTCCAGCTGGCCCGGCGCCGATAATAATTAAATCAAAAATATCTTTGTCTTGATTTGATGATTTCAGTTTTTGAAATTCAGAATCATTTTTAAATTGGTCAATAATTTTTTTGCCGCTCTCAGCAGCCAATCTAAGCAAAGGTATTCCGGTAAGTCGCCGATTATAAAAATTCCTTTTACAGATGTTTCCCCGTTCGAATCTATCTGAGGATATTTTTCAACATCACCTTTTGGAACATCTTTTTGAAGCCAGTTAAAATATTTTGAAATTAAATTCATGATGATAACTTTTCTTTTTAGCCTTACTTTTTGAAAGAAATTATTTAACCTAACTTATTCTTGAAAGATCATAAAACTATCACGATGAATAAACAAAATTATTCTTTCTTTTTATTCAGCTTTTTTTCTATTTCCAATATTGTTTCTTTATCACTGAATACAGCAATTCTCCCTGAAGTAATTGGGTCTCTTAAAACCGGGACAGATACAACTTTGCCCTCTACAATAATTGCAATTTTTTTACCAACTAAACTCTTTGTAACTTCTGCAAAAGTTTTTGCTGAAGTGCTGTCAAGCTTTATTGCTAGTGTATAATCTATTCCATAAGAAGTTGTGTCAATATTTACTTTTATTGAATCAAAATTTGCATCTGTTAAAATTGGCTTATTATCAATACAAAGTGTTTCATCAGAATAATTAATTTTAATGAAGTTGCTTGTATCTATGCACGATTCATTTTCATCAACTATAAACAACCCGGTTTTTAAATTATCATCCGGTGAAAAAAGATTTGAGAAACTAGTGAGCACAAAACAAAAAATAAATACTGCTTTCATGTTTTGCCTTTGGAGAAATGAATTTAATTATAAAATAGAAAAGTAAACAACTGCAAATAAGTTAAGATAAATTAATGAAATAAAATAATTATCTTTTAAAACAAATTTTATCAATAAAAAACAATCAATTAAAATCCGGGTGTTGACTAATGAATATTAAAATCAAGTCCTTCGCTTTTATTTTATCACTTGGAATTGCATTACTAAATTGTTCGATCTTCCCTCAAAGCACAAACGAAACAAATCTTGTAGATTATATAAAACCTGTAATTGGAACGCAAGGCGAAGGAAATGTTTATCCCGGACCTGTCGCCCCGCATGGAATGGTGCAGCTTGGGCCAGACACTGATATGAAAAGCTGGGAAACTGCTTCGGGATATGAATACAACGACAGTGTGATAATTGGTTTCAGCATGCAGCATTTAAGCGGGACAGGAATTCCAGATCTCGGTGATTTTTTGTTTATGCCTTCAACCGGCAAACCTGAATTTGTTCCCGGTACAGTTAAAAAGATTAAAAGCGACGGTAGCGAATATTATGTTCAAGAACCTGATTCGGGTTACTGTACTCCATTTAATCATAAAGATGAAATTATTAAAGCAGGATATTATTCTGTAAAGCTGCCCGAACATAATGTTCTTGTTGAATTAGCTGCAACAGAACGAGCTGGTATTTTAAAATTTACTTTTCCTAAAAGCGACAGCGCAAACATTATGATGGATTTAAATCATGTGCTGCAATGGAAAGTTGTCTGGTCAAATGTAAGGTGCGAAAGCAAAACTTTGGTTACCGGATATCATTTGGTTAACGGATGGGCAAAGGAAAGATATTTATTTTTTGCAGCAAGGTATTCACGTCCGTACGATGATTTTACAATTATGAAAGACGGACAAAAAATTTATTACAACACCAGAAGATTTAGAAGCAAATACGAAACTGCCGGGACAAACATTCAATACTTCACAAGGTATTCTACAAAAGCAAATGAAGTTATAATGGTGAAAGTTGGTATATCGTCGGTGAGCACAGAGAATGCTTTGAAAAATCTTGATGCAGAAATACCGGGTTGGGACTTTGATAAAGTTGTAAATGAAACTAGAGCCAAATGGAATAAGGAAATGCAGAATGATGACCATCGAAGGAACACAAGCTGAGAAAGAAACTTTTTATACTTCACTTTATCATTGTCTGCTTACACCAACAATTTACGAAGATGTTGACGGCAGTTACCGCGGGCTTGATCAGAATATTCATAAAGCAAAAGACTTTCATAATTATGCTATCTTTTCTCTTTGGGATACTTACAGGGCAGAACATCCTTTGTTCACTTTGATTCAACCAAAGCGTGATGCAGATATGATTAATTCAATGCTTGCACATTATGATCAAAGTGTTGATCATCTTTTACCTGTCTGGTCTTTAAATAACAATGAAACATGGTGCATGATTGGTTATCATTCCGTGGCTGTAATTGCAGATGCAATATTAAAAGGTGTTAAAGGATTTGACTATGAGCGGGCTTATAATGCAATTAAAACAACAGCTATGAATCCTGATTACGATTCAGTAGAAGAATATGCAAAAATTGGATATGTACCTTTCGATCATGAAAATGAATCTGTTTCAAAAACTCTTGAATATGCTTATGATGATTATGCAATTGCACAAGTTGCAAAGAAGCTTGGAAAGAAAGGTGAATACAATTACTTCATTAACAGGGCAATGTCATATAAAAATATTTTTGATCCTTCTACAAAATTAATGAGAGGAAAAGATTCAAAAGGAAATTGGCGTACTCCATTTCATCCGCATGAATATATTGAAGAAATGAACAAACGCGATATAACAGAAGGCACTAACTGGCAGTATTCATGGTATGTTCCGCAGGATGTTGAAGGATTAATAAAATTAATGGGAGGCAAAAAATATTTTGCCGAAAAGCTTGATACGTTATTTATGGAAAACAAAGCAGAAGATATATCAGCAGGCAATGAGGATATTTTAGGAAGAATTGGAGAATACTGGCATGGAAACGAACCTTCACATCATATAACTTTTCTTTATGATTATGCCGGACAGCCATGGAAAACTCAAAAGCTGGTAAGACAAATTATGACTACTTTCTATGGCAACAAGCCAAACTCACTTTCAGGCAATGATGACTGCGGACAAATGTCAGCCTGGTATTTATTTAACACCATGGGCTTTTATCCAATTTGCCCTTCAAGCAATATTTATGTGATTGGAACTCCATGTGCGAAAAAGTTACAATGAAACTTGGAAACGGAAATACTTTTACAATGACCGCAAAAAATTATTCTCCGGAAAACAAATACATACAAGACAGTGAAATTAAACGGCAAGGTTTGGAATAAAACATATATTCCTTATGAAGAAGTTGCAAACGGCGGAACACTTGAATTTGTTTTAAGTGATAAACCAAATTATAACTGGGGAGTAAAGGAAGAATCTGCTCCGCCTTCGGCGATTACAGGTGAGCAATGAAAAAACATGTTTCGACAAGTTCAACATGACAATGTCAATCTGAGCTTGTCGAAGATTGAAAGTAATGATTGAAAATGAAAGGTCACATTTCAAACAAACCTCACTCCCGTTCCCTCTCCTTAGTATAGGAGAGGGATGAGGTTAATAGCTTATTCCAATCCATATACATTTAATTTATTCGGAAATTCAACTGAGTATTTTAAAGGGATAATTTTCTTTTCTCCCGGTTTAAGCTTTACATGTCCATTCAAGCTTTTTATCATTTCCAAGTTCATCTTTGTCTTTTTTAGGTTCAAGCAATTCAACTTTTATATCTTCATTCATTGGGATTGGTGCCTGGTCATAAACTAGAATTGATTCTTCTGTCTTTCTATTATTTGTAATTTGAATTTCATAATCATAAGTAATTTGCCTGCTTCCTCCCAGCAGTCCTTTTGATTCATTGAATTTATTAATTAATACTTTTTTAATTTGAATTCTATCATCAACACCAAGAGCTAAAGAAAGTGTATCTGTTGGGACAATTGTATTTAAGTATGTTTTATTTATAAATTCATTATCAACAAAAATACTTATATCGCCTTCAAGTAAAGGATAATCATTTTTATTAATAATTTTTCCTTTTAAGTAAACACTGGGTGTAATCTTTGGAATGGAAGTATATGCAAATTCAACCGGTAATGATTTAATTGAAATTGTTACTTTATGCTGACTATTATCACTTGGAATAGAACTCTTTGTCGGAATTTCAAATGAAGTAGATAGTTCATTTGCATGTACATTTGTATATTTAATTTCAGGTGCTACTACGCCTGGTAAGGCTCCAATATCTTCAGAACTTACGATTCGCATTGCTGATGTACTACTTTTTTCAATAAGCGGTTTTGCACTTGTTACTACTACTTCATTAGTTTGAAGTGCTGCTTCATCAAGAGGGATAGTAATATTTGCTACACTTTTTTCAGCTATATTTAATTGTATCCTTCGAGCTTGATAACCAACTAATGAAACAGTTAATGAATGCTGCCCTTTTGAAATATTATTGAAAAGAAACTTACCATTATTATCAGTCGTTGAGCCAAAACTTGTTCCATCCACTACAACATTTGCATTTATCAATGCTTCGCCGGTTGCTTTATCAATGACATATCCTGTCACATTTCCAGTACCGGAAGGCAATCCCCAATTTTGGTCGTAATTGATTTGTAAATCTCCTGTTCTCCCACCTCTTATTTCCGGTTCACTTTGTTTTACAGGCAGCGGCCTCGTATTAACAAACCATCTATCTAATTCAGGCAATGATTTAACCGACATTGGTTCTGCAGTTGATAAAGTTAATGAAATATCTTTCCAATCTTCACCCGTTGATTGATGAACCATTCCAAAATAATCAAGCTCACAGCTTTTCGTATCTGTTGTTATTCTTGCATCATATAAAGGATACCAGCCTGCGCTTTGTACAAGATAAGATGGATTAAGTTTTACATTTCCTTTTGCGTCGGTTTCAAGTGTAACTATAACTTCTTTATAGTTTTTAGATTTTTTCCCTCTGCTTTCATTTATATCAGTGTTTATTGCATTTATCTGCTGCTTATAAAAGATTTGCTTTCTCGACTGCTCTCTTAATCCTTTATAAATTTCATCAAGATTTTTATCTACAAAATTTAAAATTCGCTCCACTCTTTTGTGGAGTTTACCTGCAGCAGCATTTTCTCATTCATATATTTTGAAGATTGAGATTTTAATGATTCAATAAAATCTTTTTTACTGTTAAGAATATTCACTTCATCTGCTGCTATTTGTATTAATTGATTAAGCGAATCAACTTTTCTTTCAAGTACTTTGATATCTTCCTGCTGAACTTCAGTTGTAAATCTTTGTTCTACTTTTACATCAAGAATTTTTACAACACCATTTCCTTTCGCAGAAACACGAACGGATTCATTCTGCAAATCAACCGGAAGATTTGAAAATACTATTTCGCTTTTCCCTTTAGGTAAATTGATTTCACCTTCACGGGTTATCAATGCCCTGTTTTTGAATATAGTTGCTTCAATTACTTTTGAATCAACTTTCACTTCATCTTTACAGAACATAAAAGATGGAAGGATGATGACGAAAAGAAATATTAATTTTTTCATAATACCCCGCTGATATATTTGATTATTGAATTGGCTTAATCACAATTTGAAAGGAACCCCGTTTTATTTTTGTAATAACTTGTTTTAAGTTAACTCATTCGCTTATAATTTTCAATCAGGAAAATTGTTAATAAATTCTTTTTAAACTATATCACTTGCCCTATTTGTTCTCGATTCAGATTTAACTGCATTTCCAAATTTTCTTTTTAAAAAAATAACTTTCTCCATATTTTATCTGCCTAATATAATTTAGCATAACAAAAAATTGTATGATTTTTAATAGTTAGACTTAATCAAAAATAAAAACTATCTTTAATTGCAATCTAAACGTTTATAAATAAGTGTTAAGAAATTATTAAGTGAAGCTTTCGGCAAAAATTTTATTTGAAAATCCTTTATGTTTGTTTAAAGTTTAAAAATTGTGGGTCCTCTAGTTTTAATCCAAATGTAATTTTAGTAGTTCAGTATTTTACCAATACATCATTATAATTATGAAATATATTTCTACTTTATTGATTCTACAATTATTACTAATACTCTGCAATTTAACATCTGCGCAAACATTAAACGCTTATGATAATAAAGAAATCGGAAGGCTGATTATTAATAATTATGGCCCAAAAGATTATAACTCCGAACCGCAAAACCTCGCAATATTGCAAGACTCTCGAGGTATTATATATGCCGGAAATAATTCAGGAACCATCCTTGAATTTGACGGGGACAAGTGGCGTCATATTAATCTTCCCAACAAATTAACGATTCTATCCCTTGCCGAAGATAAACAAGGTAAAATTTTTGTTGGCGGGACTAAAGATTTTGGATTTCTTGAACCTGATTCAATTGGAAACTTACAGTTCAAGTCTTTATTAAAATTTGTTGATAAGCAAGATAGAAATTTCACAGATGTAAAAGCCGTATTCGCTTCTGGTAATGGAATTTATTTTCAAACTCAGCAGAGCTTATTTTGCTGGGAAAATGATAAGATAAAAGTCTGGAAAGCTGGTACTTCGTTCACAAATTCTTTTTGGGTTAATAACAAATTGTATGTATATGAGAATCAAATTGGATTAATGGTTTTAAATAATGATTCACTAAAACTTACTACTGGCGGGCAGATATTTGCACACAAGCAAATTCAAACTATGCTGCCCTATATTATCAAATCTGAGCATGGTATAAAAAATCCAGAACCCAACAATAAGTTAATCCTTTTAGGCATTGCAAATGAAGGCCTATTTGTTTTTAATGGGAAATCATTGCAGCCGTTTAACGGAAAGGCAAGTGAATTCGTTCGACAAAATGGAATTCGGTGTGGTACAGTTTTAAGCGATAGTAACTATGCAATTGGAACTTGGCAAGACGGAATTGTAATCTTTAATTCTGCCGGAGATATTATTAAAATTATAGATAGGAATTCCGGTTTAGCAAGCAATATTGTTTATTCTATAATATCAGGCAGGCAAGGCGGAATGTGGATGGCGTTACAGCAGGGTATCGCTAATTTAATTGATACAGAGCCTGTGTTTTCTTTTTATGACAGGCAAAATGGGCTGGATGGAGTTGTACTAGCACTGCCCGCACCTGTAAGATATAATGGAATTCTCTATGTCAGTACAACTACCGGGGTTTATTACCTGGATTCGAAGCAAAACAGATTTCATATAGTATCAGATTTAGTCGGAGATTTTTGGAGTCTTTTTAAATATGGAAAATCCCTTTATGCTGCGCGTGAATCTCTTCGAAAAATTGATGGTCACAATTCGAGCTTTGTAAAAAAGCTGCGTGAAAAAGTTGGATACGCTCATCGTTCATCAATTGATTCAAACCGCATTTATCTGGGCTTATATGATGGCGGGTTAGAGATATTAGAAAATGAAAATAATAATTGGATTGAAAACAGAAAAATTAATGAAATATATGAATTCCCTAGAAACATGGTTGAAGAGCCCAATGGCGATCTTTGGTTTGGTGATGAAAGCGATGGCCTAGTATATATCCATTTTTCCAAAAGTAAAGAGAATCCACAAATTCAAAAATTTAATGCTAAAGATGGATTGCCTCCGGGACGCATGTATGCTTACAGAACTTCACTGCACCCGGTATTCTCCAGCGGTAAAGGACTTTATAGGTTTGACTACAATTCTAAAAAGTTTATCCACGATGATACGTTCGGGGAGCAATTATCAAATGGGTTATTGGCAACTGGTTTTCTTTCGGAAGATAAAAAAGGGAATATTTGGATTTCGGTTTTTGATGGAACTAATTATTATTTAGCTGTTTCTCGTCCTAGTAAGAATGGAATTTATTCTCTGGATAGGAAGAACTTTCTCGGAATGCCCTCCACCGGAATTTGGACAATCTACCCGGAAGATAACGGGATTACCTGGTTCGGTGGAGAAGATGGATTAATTAGATATGATGATAATCTTGCTAAAGACAGATTTCATGAATTTCCTGCACTAGTTAGAAAAGTAATTATTAATGGTGATTCTGTAATCTATGCAGGATTCAAAACAAGCAGCAATAAATCAAACAGCACTCAATTAAATTATACAACAAGCATTTTACATTTTGAATATTCTGCTTCCAGTTATGATAACCCAAAACAAAACCAGTATCAGGTATACCTCGAAGGTTTTGATAAAAGCTGGTCAAAAAGCACACCTGAAACCGAAAAAGAATATACTCATTTACCTGCTGGTAAATATGTTTTCCATGTGCGTGCAAAAAATATTTATGGCCAGGAAAGCAATGAAGATACTTTTACATTTACATTATTACCGCCTTTCTACTTAACCTGGTGGGCTTTTAGTTTTTTGGGAATTATTATAATTAGTTTTCTTGTTTTTAGTATAAACAGATATAATAATTGGAGGACAAGCCATCTAAAACAACGAACTCTCGAACTCGAAACTATAGTAGCTAATCGAACCGCAGAATTAGCCGAGAAGAATATTGAGCTGCAAGAATTAAGTACAATGAAGTCACATTTCTTTGCAAATATCTCCCACGAATTTCGAACTCCACTAACATTAATCGTTGGCCAAATAGAGAGCCTGCTGCCGGATTTAAAAAAAGAAAGAAATATAAGCAGGGCAACAATGGCTCTTCGTAATTCTAAAATTTTGCAGAGGTTAATAAATCAATTATTAGATCTATCCAAATTTGATGCACGGGAAATGAAGCTTAAAGCTTCGGAACAAAATATAATTCCGCTTCTCAGGAACCTGACCGGTTCATTTGAGTCGTTTGCTGAGCGAAAGAATATTACATTAAAATTTGAATCTACTAAAGAGAACATCCAGGTATATTTTGAGCAGGATAAAATTGAAAAAGTTATGCACAATCTTCTTTCAAATGCCTTTAAGTTTACAAATGATGGAGGAAGTGTATATGTTATTGTAGAGATGGATGATAACACAAGAAAACTTGACATCATGGATTATTCGAATAAAGAATTAAATGGTGACGTAAAAATTATTGTGAGGGACTCCGGGATTGGAATTCCTAAAGACAGGCTGCCGCGTATCTTTGATAGATTTTTCCAGGTTGATAATTCAGCTACAAGAGAATATGAAGGAACAGGAATAGGACTGGCACTTACAAAAGAACTGGTGCAAATACATGGCGGCGGCATTTCTGTTGAAAGCAAAGAAGGATTAGGAACAACTTTTACAATAATGCTGCCGTTGGGTAAAAAGCATTTAAATCCTGACCAAATTACAATTCCTGAAAATGATATTTCTGATTACGAACTAACTGAAGTTGAATATGAAACGGCGAAAATTGAAAATCCCGAATCAAGCGTACTTAATAAACAATCGGAACAGGAGAATAAATCAAAAATTATTTTGATCGTGGAAGATAATTCTGATATGCGTTCTTATATTAATGAAACATTAATTGATGTATATACCATAATTGAAGCTTCCAATGGCGAGCAGGGGCTGCAAATTGCAATTGAAGAAGTCCCCGATTTAATTATTACGGATGTTATGATGCCGAAAATGGACGGTTATGAATTGACCAGGGAACTTCGGAGAAATCAGATTACAAGCCACATTCCTATAATAATGTTAACAGCTAAAGCAGCAGAAAGTGATAAGCTGGAAGGATTAGAAACCGGTGTTGACGCATTTCTTATCAAACCGTTCAGTACAAAAGAATTGCAAATTAGAGTGAGAAAGTTGATCGAGTTAAGAGAACAATTGCAAAAGCAAATTGGAGCTAAAGCTGTATTAACTCCTTCTGATATTGCTGTTTCTTCTTTAGACCAGCAATTGCTAAAACGTATTCATGATGTAATTGAAAAAAACATGGGAGATGAAAACTTCGGAGTCGATGCACTTTCAGAAAAAATTGGAATAAGCAAACGGCAGCTTCAAAGAAAACTTAAAGCGCTGATTGATTGTACTCCAACTAAATGTATCCGGATTATCAGGCTTGGGCGTGCAAAGCAGCTATTGGAGCAAAATGCCGGGAATGTTACGGATGTAGCTTTTAATGTTGGGTACAATGATGTTACTGCATTTTCAAGAGCTTTTAAAGAAGAATTTAATATTTTGCCTTCTGCTATTATTTCACAAAAGAAGTGAAATATTTTTTCCTATTTTTAATTTTGTAAAAACCTTCCTAAAAATTTCTAAAAATACTTTCAAACACTACCACTTTTTATAGATTTTCCTTTTGTCGCATTTAACCAAGTGATATGTCGCTTTCAGCCGAATCTTGTTCTAAAATGTATAATTAAAGTCGCTTTATGCAGAGCAGCATTTATTTCTATCTATTATTTTAATTCCGAAAATCCAATAACAATTAAACCTATATAATATGAACTGCTTGGTAGGAGAAAATCCAGAAAAGTTAGAGAAGGGAAAAAAATGTTTAATAAAAACAAATCCTTCATACTTAAAAAGGATGAAAGCCAGCCTGATATTCCTGATGAATTCCATCTCGAACAAAATACTCCCAACCCTTTTAGCACACATACAACAATATGTTTTTCTATACCACGGCAGTGTAGGATTAAACTGGTGGTTTACTGTCACTTGGAAGAAGCGGTCTCTGTTTTATTTAATGGACAGATTACTCCCGGGAAATATGAAATTACCTGGGATGGAACAGATTCAGATGGTGTACGCCTGAAAAGCGGCGGATATGTTTATTTCCTGGAATCAGAGGGTTTTGTTGCTTCCAGGAGATTGATTATAAAAGACAAATAATTATTAAAGAAATTATACTATTCAACACGTGCAAGTTTTTAGTAATGCAGCAGCAATTTCTATAAGTCAACTTTCATTTTAGTTCTGATAATAAATAATAAAAATGGATTTAAAAAATTAACTAAGGAAACAAAAAAATGAAATCATCGGGCAAAAAAAACAAACCTGCACGTAATGTAAAAGATGTTCTGCTCAAATTATTCCTAGGTGTGTCAATTGTTTTTTCAATTCTTGTTGTTAATAACTGCGACTTATTAACCAATTTTATTGACGGCATTAACGGCAATGGTGGTGTTGGAGCGCCTCCACCGGATTTTGGCGGGTCAGAGAGCGGTAGTTACGCCACTACCCTTTTTAAATCAGTTGCAGAGGGTGCGGCGGGTGAAATCGGCGGTAGTGCTGTAAGCTGGGCATTAGGCGCTTTAGGCCTAAGCGACGGCAGCCCGGATTATACTGACCAACTCAATAAAATTGACCAGGATCTGCAAGAGATTATTGCCCAGCTTAACGGGATTCAAAATGAACTGGACAAAATTGATAATGATTTAAATGCGCTAAAATGCAGTGACTACGAGCTTTATTTACAGAACGACATTAAATTAGTTGATACTTATATGGACAGGTATCAGAATATGATCAAAACTGCATCTAGCGGCACCGGAATAGAAACTGACAGCACGATTTCAGACTGGGTAGACCAGGTGCTTGCCCAAAAACAGTATGTTGGAAATACGGCTATGGATGTAATTCTTAATGATTTTGAAACTACTTTAATACAAGCTGGGAACACAGGGTCTATTCCGGCATGTATAGAAACAATTACACCGCCTGTTGACAATTCCTTTGGTACGGACACTATATATTATAACCAGGTAAAAACTTGGATTAACTACTATTATATTTGGCAGGTTAAGGCACTTTTCCTTTTTAATGAAGCCAAGCATTATTCGGCCTGGGCTGCTGTCGGCAAGCCAAACTCTAATTACCTTTCTGCAGATTCTATTTCATCTGTATGCTCGAATACTTTAGCCGGAGATCCCTGCAATGCAGCGATATCAGCAACAAACAAATTATATAATAACTTAGTTAATCAATTTACACTAGGCGGGGAATCATATACAGATGACAATTTGGTGTTAATGTATAACCATAACGGTCCTTATTTATGGCCGAAATCATTGGAGGATTTTACAATATCTGCAGGGGACAATTGTGCAGATCCTTTAAATTCTGCAAATCCGTGCGGTATAACAGCAGGTTTTTATACAGGCGGCAGTATGCAGAATGTTACCTTCAAAGGTTATACCGGTTGGTTAAAGGCGGGCAATGGCATTTTAACAAATTTGCTTGCGGGATGGAATAGCGGAACTGCCGGTAACTACCTTCAAACGAAACTTGGCTTCAAGAACATGAATAATAAAATAATAATATCGAGTAATCTAGTTAGTGTCGGACTATCAAATTCCTCTGCAACAATTTCAAGTGTTTGTTTCTTCGATACCGATTTTGACCACAGTTTTATCCCGGGGCTTGTTTCAACTTCGGATAAATTTAATATAATAGCACAAAATGGTTATCATAGATGGGAACACAGGTTGCGGTTATGACCTTGCCCCATTTCATTATGATTTTTTTCTAAATTCTTATCTTACATTTTCACGTAATGGTTTTTATAACATTGTTGCGAGAACTGATTATTATATAGATTTTGGAGATGTAGTATGTAATCCTTTCCGCTTTTACACTGAACCTGGTTGGTATGCTGGAAATAAAGGAAGCAGCGCAAAGCAATTCAGGATGCCTGTTCTACTAGCCGGGAATCTGGCCTGTACGGAAAATCGCTCGAATAAAAACACCGCTGGTGTTTACACCATGTGCGGTGATGATTTTACTGCATTCATCGAATATAATGTTCCCAGGCCTGTAACGTGTGATAATACCAATGCCACACCTTGCAATGTTTCTTCTTCAACAGTTGCAAAAGCTAAGAGTGTGTTTGGCGATAATTTTAAATCAAAAAGAAAAGCTATATAAACAAAAGAGGTTAGATTATGAAACTAGTTAATGGAAGAAGGAAATTGAAAGATACTCTGCTGAAAATATTCCTGGTTGTATCTATTATTTTTTCTGTTCTTGTTGTCAGCAACTGTGATTTATTAACCAATTTTCTTGATGATCTTCATGGTAATGGTGGTCCGCCGCCTCCGGATTTCGGCGGAAGCCAGAGTGCAAGCTTAGCTACTTCTCTTTTTGTAGCCGTAGCAGAAGATGCTGCAGGTCAATATGGCGCTGGCAGTACTGTCGGATGGGCATTGAGCGCAATAGGCTTAGGCGATGCGAGCGGTCCAGATTATACTGCACAGCTTGATAAAATTGACCAGGATCTTCAGGAGATCTCCAGCCAGCTTTCAACTATTCAATCAGAGCTCACTAGTATATATAACGAATTAACAATTATTAATTGTGCAGATTGGTCGCAGGATGTATTAAATGCTAGAAGCTCGATTGATAATCGGATGACTGATTATGTGACTATGGTCAACACTGCTAGGGATACCTTAAATCCGCCTGGTTTGGTATCAATCGCAGATATTAGCTCATGGGTAAGCCATGTGCTTGGTGATAGTACAGTTCTAGGTCCAAATGATGTTACTATGGAAACTGCATTAGCTAATATAGAAGATGCCATGCTGGCAGGGACAACCGGAGGTATTATATCTGCATGTACCCAGTCTATCCCGGCGCCGGCTGATAATTCATTTGGTACAGATACGGTTTATTATAACCAGGTTAAATTATTGGTCAACTATTTCTATACATACCAGGTTCAAGCCCTTATGCTTTATAGTGAAGCAAAGCATTTCCGTGCATGGCAAATGGCAGGTGCTCCTAACTCGGATATTTATTCTGCCGATTCAGTTTCACAAGTTTGCTCAATACCTTCATTAATCTGCAATCAGGTGGCCACTAAAACTAATACCTTGTATAATAATTTAGTTAATCAGTTTACAGAAGGAGGAGCACCTTATTCCGATGAAAATTTGGTAATGATGTATAACAGCAGCAGTGATTCTTATCTGTGGCCTCTTTCCCTCGAAGATTTTACAGTAGGTGCCGGAGATAATTGTGCCGATCCTTTAACTGAAGACAATCCCTGCGGTATAACAGCAGGTTATTATGATTCACCCAACCCGAGTTCAGTCGTTTACAAAGGGTATTTCGGCTGGTCAAATGCTTCTTCCGCTCAGTTGACACAGCTGCTTTCCGGATGGACAGATGGTCTTGCCGGGGATTACCTGGGAAGCAAATTAGGTTTTAAGAATATGGCACGAAAGATCGTGATCAGTTCAGATTACGTGTCAATAAGCTTAAATGAAAGCGGATCAACACAATATGTGGTACCTTTTTTCGATACTGGCTTGAAATATAGTGATTTAGGCGGCGGCCCTGCCATTACAACAATTCAATTTCAAGAAGATCTTTTAACTAAGACTCATACAGTAGGTGGACTTTGTTCCGGATTAAGTACATACTATGATAACGTTGACTATAATTCAAAATTACCCTCAACCGCTAATCCTTTTTATGATGCCGTAGCCCATGCAAGGCATTGCGGCAGCAAATATACTACACCTTTCTCTTTTTCAGTTATACCTGGCTGGCTGGCTAAACAGGATAATAAAGCTAATCATGAACCTGCTGCAATTCAGTACCACTGGCCAATATTATCAGTTGACAAACTCACTTGTACTCAAGGCCGCTCACATAAAAATGCCGGAGGTATACCTACTATGTGCGGCGATGACTTAACTGCATTTATTGAATATTACGTTCCAAGGCCTGTAACGTGTGATAACGCTGATGCCACCCCTTGCAATGTTTCTTCTTCAACAGTTGCAAAAGCTGAAAGTACGTTTGGTAATAATCCTAAATCAAAAAGAAAAGCTATATAAACATAAGAGGTAAGATTATGAAATTAATCAAAGAAAGAAGGAAATTGAAAGATACATTACTAAAAATATTCCTGGCTGTGTCTATTATCTTTTCTGTTTTTGTTGTCAGCAACTGTGATTTCTTAACCAATTTTCTTGATGATCTTCATGGCAATGGTGGTCCGCCGCCCCCGGATTTCGGTTCTGATGCAAAACAAAGCTATGCAACCACTCTTTTTAAGCTGGTTGGTGAAACAGCACTCAAAGATGCTGAAGGCGAGGGTATAGGCTGGGCAATGAGCGCTATAGGTTTAAGCGAAAGCAGCCCGGATTATACTGAACAACTCGACAAAATTGACCAGGATCTGCAAGTGATTATTTCACAGCTAAACGGGCTTGATAATGAGCTAATCAACATTGAGTCAGAATTAAAGGTTATAAACTGTTCTACTTGGCAAACTACACTTAAAGATGAAAGAAGCGCGGTTGACAACCTTATTTATGATTATCAAACTTACGTTGCTGCTGCTGAAAACGGGAAACCGGTAATGGATAAAATTGCAGACTGGGTAGACCGGGTTCTTGCAATTGGTGATCACACGGATCTAGAGCCTATGGGAGTAATACTTGCCGCCTTTTCAAGCCAATTGGTAGGGCCTTCTAACACAGGCCTTATTCCGGCATGTGTGCAGTCTGTCCCATCCCCTGCTGAGTTTTCCTTTGGAACAGATACTGTTTACTATAAAATAGTTAATAGTCTTATCGACTATTACTATGTATATCAGGTTCGTGCACTTTTCCTTTATAGTGAAGCTTGGCATTACCAGGCATGGTTGGCTGCCGGTTCACCTAACTCAGATTTTCTATCTGCAGATTCTGTTTCAAATGTTTGTTCAGATATTAATATTGAAGTTAATTGCGATTTGGTCGCCGGCCGTACCAACAATTTGTACAATGCCTTAATAGACCAATTCACTGCCGGCGGAGAAGCATACTCCGATTCAAATTTAGTGCAGGAGTACAGCGCCAGCGGAAGCTCTTTGTGGCCGCTTTCACTTGAAGATTTTACTACTGCTGCAGGGGATCATTGTGCAGATCCTTTAAATTCTGCAAATCCTTGCGGTACAACAGTAGGCTGGTTTAATATTGATACCAATCCTAAAAAAATGAGTTCAGTAACTTATAAAGGTTATAAGGGCTGGATCCAGGCGAATTCTGATAATTTGACAGAGTTGCTGGCCGGCTGGAATAGTGGAACTGCCGGTAATTACCTTCAAAACAATCTTGGTTTCAAGAATATGAGAAATAAGATCATACTAAGTCCAAATGTGGTGGAAATAAACTTAGATGAGACCGGGGCAACTCAATATGTCGTCCCATTCTTCGATACAAATTGGAGTTATAATTTTTTACCAGGGGCTCCGGCAATATCAACCTCTCAATTCGCAAGTCTTTTAACTAAATCCAGGCATAAAGGTAATTTGTGTAACGTAATTAAAGGTATTCCCTATGTTTCGGTTGATTATACTACAAATTCGAATGTACCTGCTAACAGGAATGGATATTACAATGCTGTCGGTCATAACAGACACTGCGGGAGCGATTACAATAATACCACACCTTTCTCCTTTTCAGTTCTACCTGGCTATTTAGCGCAGCAGAACGGTGTCAATTGGGAACCTTCCGGGCTTCAGTTCCGCTGGCCGGTATTAAATATTAGTAAACAGCCTTGTACTGAAAACCGTTCAAGTAGAAATGCCGGCGGCGTGTGGACTAAGTGCGGTGATGATTTTACTGCATACCTGGATTTCAATGTCCCAAGGCCTGCAACATGTGATAATACTGCATCCGGATCCATATGCAAGCTTTCTTTATCAACAATTAAAAATGCAAAAAGATTGTTTGGAAAAAATTTCGAATCAAAAAGTAGTTTATAAAAATTAAGGAGATTTAAAGTGAAATTAATAAAGAGAAATCGATCGGTAGATAAACAATGGAGATTAAAAGATATATTGTTAAAATTATTCCTGGTTGTATCTATCGTCTTTTCCATTCTTGTTGTCAGCAACTGTGATCTCTTAACCAACTTTATTGACGGCA
>CAVVCO010000012.1:0-220961 GCA_963746735.1 uncultured Ignavibacteriales bacterium | reverse complement strand
ATTTGCTCGGGCTGTTCCAATCGGACAATCTTAGTCAAGCTGAGTTAAATCATGTCTAGCAAAATAAATTCAAAAATAAATTGTAAAAATGAATAGTTATCTCCTATTAGTCATCCTGATGAGTCTTTCAGCGGCTTTTGCATATATCAACCACAGGGTTATTAAATTGCCTTTTGTAATAGGCTTGTTTTTCCTTTCAACTATTCTTTCGCTTGTGGTTTTGAGCAGCAAGGCATGGGATTTTGGACACTTCTCGGAAATTAAAAGTATTATTGAACATACCGACCTCAGCAATATTATTCTTAAAATAATGCTTGGCTTTTTACTTTTTGCCGGTTCGTTACACACAAATTGGACGGATATTAAAAACCAGCTAAAACCTATAAGTCTACTGGCAGTGGGCGGGATTATAATTTCCACCTTAGTTATTGCATTGATGCTTTATGAAGTGTGCAGTTTGCTTGGAGTATCCATTGGCTTTATTCATTGCTTAATATTTGGAGCTCTTATTTCACCTACCGATCCTATTGCAGTTTTAGGAATATTAACCAAAGCAAATGTGTCAAAAAAAATAGAGTCAACCATTGTTGGTGAATCTTTATTTAATGATGGCATTGGTGTTGTGGTCTTTATTGCTTTATTAGAAACTTTAAAATTAGGAAGCGATAAGATCAACTTTTCCCATTTTGGTATTTTATTTCTGCAGGAAGCAGGTGGAGGAATATTTTTCGGACTTTTATTAGGCTATATTTTATATAAACTTTTAGAATCAATCGACAATTATGAAACAGAAGTTTTACTCACGATTGCCTTTGTAATGTTGGGCTATACTTTATCATCTTATTTTAAATTATCGGGGGCATTGGCAATGGTAATAATGGGTTTAATGGTAGGAAACTACAAACAAAAAAAAGCTATGAGCGATACCACATTAGAGTATGTTCATAAATTTTGGGAACTGATTGATGTAATTCTGAATGCTATCTTGTTTATAAGTATCGCATTTGTGCTTGTTGTTATCGATTTTAGGACAGAATACATTTTTATAGGTTTGATTACTATTCTTATTGTTTTATTCTCAAGATTAATTATTGTTTATCTTCCCAAATTAATTTTACCAAAGTTTACAAATTTAAACAACGGAGAAGCTAAACTAATTGTTTGGGGAGGACTTCGAGGAGGGCTTTCCATTGCACTAGTACTCTCATTGCCCAAAAGCGAAGCCAAACAAATATTAATGTTTGTAACTTATATTTGTGTGGTATTTAGCATTTTAGTTCAAGGTTTGACCATCGAAAAAGTAGCAAAGCAGCTAAACTTAAATTATACATCTCACAACATTGGATAATAGATTTAAAACAAAAGGAAAATGACACATAAAAACAAAAAGTATTTAATAATTAAACCGCCAATTGTTTTTGCTAAAAGAAGAAAGACATTCAAAATAAACCTTGGAAAACTAAAGAACATTTACACAAAATAATTTCGATATCATAATGGTTAGTTTGACAGGACGCTAAAATGACTATTCACTACATACTTAACACCCAAATGATGTAGTTCCTTTTTCATCCCTTTGCTCGATTGTTGCTTTCGAAGTAAGTCTCTAAATTTTCTGATACGTATTACTAACTTATTTAAGGAAAAATATTATGTTATACACTATTGCTGTAGTTCTAGTTGTATTATGGTTACTCGGGTTTTTCGCTTTCCATGTTGGAAGCGGTCTTATTCACATTCTATTGGTCATTGCAGTTATAATGATCATATGGAATCTTGTAAGTGGGCGACGTGCAGCCTGAAAATATGTTAAGTACCAAGAGTTATATGAGATGACTAAAGATTACTGTAAGAATAGTAATTTAATTTTTTATTCTTAATCGATAGGAACAATTTATTAACTAAACGGTGCAGTATAAACAATAGTTATTCCAATATAGCGAATGATTATCATATGAGTAAGTGTCAATGAAAACTAGAAGTCCTGCAAAAAATTTTCCTATCGTTTGTGTGGGTGGTTCGGCTGGTGGTCTTGATGCCTATACCCGGTTACTAAAGCATCTGCCGGCCGATATGGGTGTTGCTATTGTCATAGTAAATCACTTAAGAACCGTAGCCACCCATCTTCATGAGATTCTACCCAGCTGCACAAAGATGCCGGTTGAGCTGATCACAGAGAGATTACTCATCGAGCCCAACCATGTGTTCATCATTCCAGAACAACGTGATTTGCATGTTCTTGATGAAGAGTTCCGTCTAAAGCCGATATCAAAACCCAGAGGATGGCCTGACGTGATTACGGTTTTTTTGTGTTCCCTAACGCAACATTGGGATGGTAAACTTATCGCCGTTATTGTTTCGGGTTATGATGGTGACGGGTCGGCAGCGCTTTGCGCTATAAAAGAAGTTGGTGGTATTACAATAGCACAGAAGCCAGAAACAGCCGGGCAGCCTGATATGCCTGAAAGTGCAATGGCAAGCGGTTGTATAGATTTCGTTCTTTCACCTGAGGATATTGCTAAAGAAATTACACGAATTGTGCACGCGGCTGAAAAATAGCTCGGCAGATGCCAGCGGCAGCATTTTACTATTGTCAATATCCAAAACCCCGAGTTAATTTTTATACTCGCAAATAATGTAAGTCACATTAGAAAAGTTTTTTCTGTAATGATTGTATTGATTAGAAAATTCTTTGATGTTTCATAGAACCAAGGACTCTTATAAAATAGCAATCGATGTTACTTCATTAATCAACGAGTAATTTATAGTAGTCTTATCAACCCAATAGATGTAGTTCCTCTTTCATCCTTTAGAACGATTGTTTCACTACATAACAGGATATAGATTACAGTTGAATCTAAATGTAGGCTTATAATAAACAGTAAAGTAATTATTAGGATAACAACTATGAAATGCAATGAAGAAATACTCAAAATACTTAACCAGCGCTTAGCTGATGAACTTGCTGCAATTAAACTTTCTCATGAAGTGGCAGACGAGGGTAGTGTTGATCTTTCAACAAAGATACTAAAAATGGAAGAAGCACATGTTGATTGGGCAGAAATACAGCCTGCTCAGATTGAGCAAATGGGTTTAGAAAATTATTTAACTAACCAAGTTGAAGGAACAGTAAGCTGATTCAAAATTATTTGATATTATAAAAGTCGGAATAAATCAGTTGTACAAACAAATTATGAAAGGATAAAATTATGTCACTAATTTCATTAGTTATCGTTTTGGTTGTGGTTGGGGTGGTTCTCTGGCTGATTAATAGCTACATCCCAATGCAGGCTACCATTAAGAAAATATTAAATGCGGTAGTGGTTATTGTTGTGATTCTCTGGCTATTAAGTGCTTTTGGAGTTCTTGATAGTGCCAGTACGATTCATATCGGGAATTAATCTTCGAAGATCATGTTATAATGAGGCTTTAACGAATTAAAAAAATACTCAGTTATTTAGAATATATTTGGCAGTACTGAACCGGTATATTTTCATTTATGCTTTAATCAAAACTCAACGATTCATTTTATAAAAATAATTGATTTTCTGCATAAAATCTTCACAAAAAAAATATATCCAGGTTTTATAATTTATACATCTAAAAGATGTAGTTCCTTTTTCATCCCTACGGTCTATTTCTTAATAACGTGTTAATCTATAGCTTTTAATTAATCAATAAAACTGAAAGTTCAATTACAGCAATTTTGTAAAAAAGTTTATTGGCGATAAGAGAAAATAAGTGAAAATGTTTATTACAATAAGTTCTTCTTTGACATTGTTTCTTTCGATGGATACTAAACCTTTTCACTAAGTATATAATTAATTTCATTTCAATTTCATAAAAGGATCAACAATGAAAACACGAATAGTTCTTGGATTTATTGCCATGATGTTTATTTTCGTCATACCGGCAAATGCAGGTGGAAAAGACCAACTTCAAAAATACTTTAATGATGCTGCAACCAAGGTGAAAGCAACCGAGAATGCAACTGAGAAGCGCACAATCCTAAGCGAATCATTTCAGAAAATGTCCAAGGCTTTGGATGCTGTGCAAAGCTCGGGGTTAATTTCGAAAGATGATATTATTACCATTGATCAGTTCAAATCTGCAATGCAGCAGAAACAAGATGAACTTAATGGCAATAACGGCTACGAGCGAGTATCAGACAAGCAGCTAAATGCGTTTTCTGATTACGTAGTGCAGGATATGGAACAAGCTGATAAGGTAATAACCATTAGTCTTGTCACACTGATCTTAATTGCTATCTTAGTTGTGCTTCTGGTAAAATAATATTTCCACAAGAAAAAAATTTCGACGTTTAATATGCGAAATTCCAGCCATAAATCAGCTAAGGTCGTACCTTGCTCGATTCTAATTGAGAGCGTTATTTATATAACGCTCATTCTATTATTATCCTCGTGCAGCACTGAGCTCCCCATACAACGCATTAATCAACAAGCACATGATAGTACGCTCGCAACACATTATTCAATCATATGTATAATTCATGGTGACGGCGATTATCTATACCACGATACCAGCGGTAAAGAGCATGAAGCTGACACGGAAGCTTTGGCAAAGGCAATAAACGTAGCTCAGCAAAATCCACAAGCAGAGGTTTTCATCTTTCATCAAAAACCCAGACGGCACTTCTTGCTCTTTTTCCCTCTTCGAGATGGGGAATTTTATTATTACCGGAACGGACAACTCATTGACTAATGAATCATACTGGCGGGACCAGGAAAATTCCAGCTCCGATCCGGAAGTAGATTTGTATCGGCGCTTCCGTTTAAACAATCATTTTAACACAGCGCGTTTATTACTTTATTTTGGTCATGAAATACCTGAGTTCGGAGGCTTGGGCTATGATGCATCTTATCCGGATCGGCCATTCACGGTCAATATCCTTGCAAACAAGTTGAAAGATTTCACACTTGATTCTACAAAGTTCGATCTTATAATACTATCCACCTGTTATGGCGGGACACCATACACTATTGGCACACTTGGGTTGTTTTCGAAAACAATCATCGCTTCTCCAGATAATCTTCATTTGTCTTACTTCGATCTCCACCCGCTGGAGAGATTAGACTTGAGTTTAGGCAAAGGTGATGATATATCTTCATTTGCAAAAAATTTTGCTCAGCATGCATTTGATAAGCTGACTGTGGGCTTACAAACAGCAGTCAGTATTGCAGTTTATGATGTAAAACGTGTACAGAGATTCATTCACTCCGTTAACAGAATTTATGATTTTACGCTAAACACTTTAAATGGAGAGACGGAGAGTTCCTTGTCATCTAACGAACACTGTGATTGCGCAGACATTCCAGAGTATTCACTGCCAACTATAAACGAGGGTGTAGATATATTGTATCGACCGCCAGCTTTTGGACGTTTAAAACACAAACAAAACCATTCAGGTTGGGAATGCTGGAAAGTTATAGGATCACAACCTAATGCTCTCAAATAATTAAACCAATTCTTGAGTAAAGTAAATAGAGTTGATATTACTTAAAGTATCCAAGGTTTTTAATATTCAACTTTGGTATTCAATTTTAATTTTTACGAAGGATTTCGTTTAAGAAGCAAGTATTAAATAGAGAATCAGATTAGATAATATTTGTTGGTTTAGAAATCTACTGACTTTACCGAAACAACTTATTTTTATTAATCATTTAATCAAATCTAAAACCATTCATTTTATTACAAGACAAAATTGTTTAATCATTTCTAAAACATGCAACACTAAAAATAATTTTAATCGCATATGAATTGTCAATCCTATAAATAAATCTAAGTTCCATAAATTTTACGTCCATGAGATGTAGACCTTCTTTCATCCCTTTGCCCGATAGTATATAGCGCTTATCATGGGTACATTATTTCAAAATTAAAAAGAGATTTTCAATTCTTGAATAACAGGAATTGAAGATAAAGTTAGATAACAATTAAAAAGGAGTATCCAATGAAGTATATGAAGATAACTATGTTAGTAGCGTCTGTGCTCTTCGGCATAGTGATCGCAGGCTGCGGAAGTAGTCCGGCATTAGTAGATGAAGAAGGTACCACATCAGCAATTCGAGGAGCACAAGAAGTTGGGGCATCAAATATTTCAAGCGCATCTCTCTATTTACAACTTGCAAAAGAAGAGCTGGTAAAAGCAAAAGCTTTTGCTGAAGATGGCGAAAAGGAACAAGCTGAATCAATGTTGTTGCGTTCGAAAACAGATGGTGAATTGGCCATAGCACTCTCTCGCAGTGATGCCGATAAGAAAGAGGCAACTGAAGCGATAGATAGAGTTAAAAAGCTGCAACAAGAAAACAAATAACCCCAAGAAAGGAATTAAATTATGAAATCCATAAAATATTTGATCACAATAGTAGTTGCCGGTTTCCTGTTTGGCTGCAGTGCAAGCTTGCCGCCATCAGAACTAGTTGACGCACGTGCTGCTTTCCAGCATGCCAGCAATGGGCAGGCCGCTCAATTGGTACCTGCAGAATTACATAAAGCACAAGTAGCGCTTGATCTGGCTGAAAAATCATTCCTCGAAGATCCTGATTCATATCAAACTCGTGACCTTGCATATGTAGCGGACCGCAAATCCAAGATAGCAGAAGCACTTGCAATAACAAATGCTGAGAACACCAGTACTGCAAAGTCTAAGAAAGATTATGAAACAGCTCAGGCAGAGATAATGAAGAGTAAAACAGAGCAGATTGCTAAAGAGAAAAAAGCAAGGATAGATGCTGAAAAGATTGCTGCTGATGCAAAATTAGCCCTTGCCAAACTCGCAGCAGTTAAAGAAGAAGAACGCGGCCTTGTAATTACACTTTCAGGCAGTGTTTTATTTGCCTCGGATCAATCAACTCTTTTACCTGCTGCACAGAACCGTTTAAACCAGGTTGCCGATGCACTATTAGTAACTAAAGAACGTAAACTCACTATTGAAGGATATACTGATTCACAGGGAACTTCCAGCTACAACATGGTTTTATCACAAAAACGTGCTGACGCAGTGCGTTCATATCTAATCTCAAGAGGTTATCCAGGGAATCTTATTCAAGCACAAGGAATTGGTGAAGAAAGTCCAGTTGCAAACAATAACACTGCAGAAGGCAGAGCGAACAATCGTCGAGTAGAGATTGTAGTAAATCACCAATCAAATCTTCAATCTAGTAATTAGCAATTAACTTATTGAAACTAGGCCCGGAATCATCCGGGTCTTTTTTTTGGCATTTTTCTATTACCATTAATTAAAAAAATAGTATTCAGAATAAATTTACACCTTGTTAAACACATCAATTTTATAAACTGTAAAGCCTTACATTTAATATAGGTCAACGAATACAAACTAATGGAGTAGTTCTTTTTTCATCCTTTTGGGCTATTGTTCGATTCCTAATTTCTATCTAATATATTGATAAATTATTACGCTATTAGTAGTAATTGAAAAAATTATAATTAAAGAACTTATGAATGACGTTATTGAATAAAAATTTATTCAGTAGCAATTCATAATTAATCGGGGCCAAACATTAAGTCTGAATCTATACGAATAATTTTCATGATGAAATGTTTTAGTGGATGGCCCTGCCATATAATGAAACAAAATAGTATCTAAATTTTAGAAACAAAGGAGAATAAAAATGAGCAAAGGTCAAAACACTAAACGAAGCGATAAGAAAACGCCTTTAAAAACTATGAAAGAAAAAAAGGCAGCAAAAAATGAGAAGAAAAATGAGAAAAAACATCCGGCTTTACTAATTGAATCGAAATAACAATGGCAGGCTTGTTAAAAATTAAATTTTCAATACCATCACAAGACTTGAGTATATTCTATTATTTAGGATCAATAAAATGGGAAATAAAATAAGATTACTTCTTATTGAAGATAATAGCCTTCTTCGGGATGGTATTGTCAGCATGTTAAAAGCTCAGAAAGATATTAAAATTGTTATCGCATCGAAGGAAAAGGAAAATCTTCTAGTAAAAATTGGGCGGTTAAAACCAAACATAATCCTTTTGGATTTAGGATTGCGTAATCGTAATAGCCTTAACATAGTCGAAATAGTTAAAAAAGATTTCCCTGATGCAAAGGTGATTGTTATGGATCTTGCACCGGTTCCTGGAGATGTTGATCTGTTTGTAAAAGCAGGGGCATCAGGATTTATTTTAAAAGATGCAACTCCCAATGAATTTCTATCAACAATTCGAGCGGTTGCTGAAGGGTTAAATGTAATTCCGCCTGATTTAACTCAATCACTATTTTCACAAATAGTTAAAAATGCAGTTAACAAAAAAGGAGTAAAGCTTGACGGAGCAGTGCGAATGACGAAGCGGGAACGTGAAGTTATAAAACTAATTGGAGATGGAATAAATAATAAGGAAATTGGGAAACAACTTCGCATTTCAACTTTTACTGTAAAGAGTCATATACATAACATAATGGAAAAGCTTGCATTGCATAAACGTATGGAAGTAGCAAGCTATTCAAATTCAGCAAAATCTTCTAAAAAGAATTTTAAAAAAAATTCACCGCCAAAGGAGAATAAATAAATTATATTAATAAGTAAGTTTATTAATTGGTGGTTTCTTTCATAACATGAAGCGCGATAGATTCCAAGGACAGCACCTTATCAACACCGCCGAGCTTTATTGCCTCATGAGGCATACCAAATACAACACAAGACTTTTCATCCTGGGCAATAGTATAGGCTCCTGCCTCTTTCATTTCCTTCATCCCTTTTGCGCCGTCATCACCCATTCCGGTCATAATGACCCCAACAGCATTTTTGCCTGCATAGCGTGCTGCCGATCTAAAAAGAACATCAACAGATGGACGATGCCTGCTTACCAACGGCCCATCTTTAACTTCAACGTAATAACGCGCTCCGCTTCTTTTCAACAACATATGCTTGTTGCCATGAGCTATTAAAGCTCTGCCTCTAATAACAGAATCACCATCTTCTGCTTCTTTTACAGAAATTTTACAAATGTTATCCAGTCTTTTGGAAAATGCTGTAGTAAAGTTTTCAGGCATGTGCTGAACAATTACAATTCCTGGTGAATCTAAAGGAAATGATTCAAGAAAAATTCTTAATGCTTCTGTTCCGCCGGTGGAAGCGCCAACCACCACAACTTTTTCAGTTGTTTGCACCATTGATTTTCCTGTTGCTTTAGATATAATAACATCCGCCGATAATTTAGGCTGGATTTCAATTGGGGTCAGCAGATATTTTTTTAAGATTAATAGATGCTGCAGCTTTAATTGAATCGCATATTTTTATTTTAGATTCTTCAAAAAATTGTTTAGTACCTAATTTTGGTTTGGTAATTATTTCTACAGCACCATATTCCAATGCTTTTAATGCTGTCGCCGAACCCTCTCCGGTTAGAGTAGAACAGATTACAACCGGGATTGGATGCTGTGACATTATTTTTTGAAGAAAAGTTATCCCATCCATTCTTGGCATTTCAACATCGAGTGTAATAACGTCGGGAATTTCCTCACTAATTTTCTTAGCAGCGGCATAAGGATCTCCGGCAGTGCCGATTATTTCGATGTGAGGATCTGATGAAAGTATTTCAACCAGAGCCTGCCGAACTACAGCCGAATCATCAACAATTAATACTTTTATTTTTTTCATAAAGATTTCGTATTTCCCAAACGAGAAAGCAAAACCTCGCCTGTGTGTGAGGTTAAGTATATTTTTCTTCCTTCAGTTCCACCTATATCCATAGACAGGATATTTAATTTCTCTTTCGTCAATATCTCCAATGCTTTGGATGAATTTTGTTTACCAATTGAATCTCGCTTTTGATCACTGCCTAATTGATCCGAACCGCCGAATAACTTTACTACGATATTCTTTTTAGGAATCTCATATTTTTCAAAAACTTTGAGCATTTTATAAATTGCAGAGTCAACAAACTTGAACTGATTTTTTTCTCCTTCATTATCGTATTGAGCCTGTGTGGGCAAAACGCAATGTGAAAGAAAACTTATTTTATTTTCTAAGTCATACATAATAACACTGACACAAGAACCTAAAATAGTTATAACCATTTCTGGTTTTTTGCTAAAATGATAATCACCTGGTTTAACAAAAAAACTTGGAAGATGAGTAGTGTGATGTTTCATTTTAATTTTTTATAAACACTTGGTGCAACTTGCTCCATAGATAAGTCCATTTTAAATATTGTTTCTGAATGACCTAAAAATAGAAAACCACCAGGAACAATATTTGCAAATAATTTTTTAATTAATTTTTCCTGTGTGGCTTTATCAAAATAGATGATTACATTTCGACAAAAAATGATATGTTGTCTTTCGGCAATGCCAAAATCATCATCCATAAAATTTAATCTTTTAAAGCTTACGGTTTTTCGTAATTCCGGGACAACCCTAACTAAATTTTTCTTTGAATCTTTTCCTCTTAAAAAGTATTTCATCTTAAGATAATCTGGAACAGGAGCAATTCGATTAGAATCATAAATTGCCATTTCCGCATCTCTTAATACTTTTGTTGAAATATCTGTCGCAAAAATAGAAAAATTATAATCCGGAATTTGCTCGCCGAATTCTTTTAGAACCATCGCAAGAGTATAAGGTTCTTCCCCGGTGGAACAACCTGCACACCATACATTTAATTTTTTAGATTTTCCTGCATCAAGTTTGCTTAATAAGTAATGAAGAGCTTGTTGATTCAAATAATTGAATTGAGCTGGTTCACGAAAAAAATCAGTTTTATTAGTAGTTACAACATCAATCATTTGAACAAGCTCTTCATTATTCCCATTCTTGTTATTAAACACATGATCACAATACTCGGTGAATGAATTTATGCCGCAAGCCTTCAACCTTTTCTTTAATCTAGTTTCCAACATAATTTTTTTAACCGGCAGCATCTTTATACCGCAAACATCATATATGTATTTTGATAATCTTTCAAAATCATTTTTTGATAATGCGGCATCAGAGTGTTCTTTCAAAATATAATCATTCATGTTTATGCTTATTTCAATATTTAATAACAAAAATTTATTTATAGATAGTTACAGCTTAGAATTTTTCAAATTCATTATCTAAACTGTCGCCATTATTTCCTAATTTAATGAGGGTTCCATTTCCATTTGACTTTCCGGAACTAGACGATTTACCAGGCTTCACATCCAATTTGAATGAAGAATTATGTGTGAATACCGAATGATTTTCTTTTTTAGTTTTAGCTTTTTGCTCAAAGCTTACTTCTTTACTATTAGTTTTACTATCAACTTTGAAAAACGCAATTGTATCTTGAAGTTGCCCAGCTTGGCTTGAAAGTTCTTCAGCAGTTGATGACATTTCTTCCGAAGCTGAAGCATTTTGCTGAATAACCTGGTTTAACTGTTGAATTGCACCATTGATTTGTCCAGCACCTGAATTCTGTTCATTACTGGATGCTGTAATTTCCTGAACTAATTCTGCAGTTCGTTGGATGTCAGGAACAATCATTGATAACATTTTTCCAGCTTTCTCGGCAACTTGTACACTCGATGCAGAAAGCTTACTTATTTCTGCCGCAGATGTTTGACTTCTTTCAGCTAATTTTCTTACTTCAGAAGCAACTACCGCGAAGCCTTTACCATGCTCACCGGCGCGAGCAGCTTCAATTGCTGCATTTAATGCCAACAAGTTTGTTTGTCTTGCAATCTCCTCAATAATATTAATCTTGCTTGCTATTTCTTTCATTGCTTGAACTGTTTCAGTAACTGCTTTTCCACCTTCTTTTGCATCTTCTGCTGATTTCAAAGCGATCTTTTCGGTTTGTTGAGCATTCTCAGCGTTTTGTTTAATATTTGAAGTCATCTGTTCCATAGAAGATGAAGCTTCTTCGGCTGCTGCAGCCTGTTCAGTTGCACCTTGCGACATTTGTTCAGAACTGGAACTTAATTCTTGCGACCCTGAAGATACATTATTACCTGCAGATTGAACATTCTCAACCACTTCAGTTAATTTGGAGATCATTGAACCTAATGCGCGCATCAGTTTATCGCTATCTGATCTTTCTTTAGCTGTCACCATAAGATTACCACTTGCGATTTCTTCTGCCACTTCAGTAATTTCATTCATCGCAACAATTAAAGAGTTAAGATTATTTTTTATGATGTTATACTGGCCTTTATATATTTCAGTTATTTGAGGTGGATTGAATCCTTTACTTATCTTCTCTACATAGTCAGCTGTAACCATTAACGGGTTAACTATATTTGTTATTGTATCATTTACTCCGGCAACTAATTTATTCCAGCCGCCTACAAATTTTGAAGCATCTGCTCTTTGATCAAGTGCACCGTCTGCTGCTGCTTTAATAATTATATCTGTTTCAGCCAATAACTCACTCATCATCTTTACAACTGCATTCAAGTTAACTTTGATGATATTGTATTGTCCCTTATAAACGGTTGTTATTTCGGGAGGTATTACTCCTTTACTTACTTTCTCTACATAGTCAGCTGTAACCATTAACGGGTTAACTATATTTGTTATTGTATCATTTACTCCGGCAACTAATTTATTCCAGCCGCCTACAAATTTTGAAGCATCTGCTCTTTGATCAAGTGCACCGTCTGCTGCTGCTTTAATAATTATATCTGTTTCAGCCAATAACTCACTCATCATTTTAACAACTGCATTCAAGTTGACTTTGATGATATTGTATTGTCCCTTATAAACAGTAGTTATTTCGGGAGGTATTACTCCTTTACTTACTTTCTCTACATAGTCAGCTGTAACCATTAACGGGTTAACTATATTTGTTATTGTATCATTTACTCCGGCAACTAATTTATTCCAGCCGCCTACAAATTTTGAAGCATCTGCTCTTTGATCAAGTGCACCGTCTGCTGCTGCTTTAATAATTATATCTGTCTCAGCCAATAATTCACTCATCATTTTAACAACTGCATTCAAGTTGACTTTGATGATATTGTATTGTCCCTTATAAACAGTAGTTATTTCGATTTCAGCCAATAATTCACTCATCATCTTTACAACTGCATTCAAGTTAACTTTGATGATATTGTATTGTCCCTTATAAACAGTAGTTATTTCGGGAGGTATTACTCCTTTACTTACTTTCTCTACATAGTCAGCTGTAACCATTAACGGGTTAACTATATTTGTTATTGTATCATTTATTCCTACGAACAAGAGTCTTCCATCCACCGACAAATAATTCAGCGTTAGCCCTTTCATTCAATTCACCATCTGCTGCTGCCTTTACCACTTTACCTGCTTCAGTAAGTAGATTATTCATAATATCGATGCAATTATTCAAATTATTTTTTATTTGGTTAAAATCGCCATTGTAATTATCCACAATTTTATTTGGTATGTCGCCTTTTGAAATCCTATCAACATATTCTGCAGCAACATTCAACGGAATGATTACTGAATCAAGAGTATCATTTACTCCTTGCACAATTTCTCTATAACCACCCTGGAATTTATTTATATTACCTCTTATGTTTAAATTACCATCAATAGCAGCTTTGGATAGAACTGCAGATTCTTGAATTAATTCTCTTAAAGTTTGAATTAGTTTTACAAAACTTTTGCTCAAAATATCTTTTTCAGAATTTACTTTAACTTCAACATTTAAATCACCTTGTGATATTTGATCTGCTATTACTGCTTGTTCTTTTAACTTATCAACCATCTGATTTAGTGCCGCGGCTAGCTGACCTATCTCATCCTTTTGATCTATTTCAAGCTTTTCGGTTAAATCACCAACGGCTACTAATTCTGCTAATCTTAAACCTTTTTTAAGTGAATTTGCTATTATTCTTGAGATGAATACTCCAAGTCCGATAGCGACTAATACACCAAAAAGGATAATAATAAGCATTGTTGTTGTTGCAGAATTTGCTAGCTTACTGTTATCAATGGATTTATTGCTGGCATCTAATTCTTTTCTATCAATAATTTTTTGCAATTGCTTCCATTTCAGCAAGAGCGGTTTTTGCCATTGAACCCTGCAGTAGAACATATGCTTCATCAAATTTTTGCTGATTAACTAATTCCTTGTAAATGCCCCAAATCTTTTTTATATTCAACTCTTGTTGATATGAATGTATCATACAATGAACGCATTTCAGGAGATAGTATTTTTGCTTCAAATCGTTTTGCAATAACACCAATTGAATCACTGTAAGTTTGAATCCTTGAAAGATACTCGTTTCTTTTCTCTTGAGTCTTTGCTAAAATAACATCTCTTGTATTAACACGTACTCTCTGAAAATAATTAATTATACTACTCATTTCAGCAATAGGAACGGTCATGTTTTCATAAAGCTCTGTATCACTTTTATCAATTTTTTGCATATCAGTAATACCCATATAACCAACGAAAGCTGCAATAAGCGCAACTATTGTAAAACTACTTAATAGTTTTGTTGCAATTTTTAAGTTATAGAACCATTTCATTTTGAATTACTCCCTATATTTTATTTCCTTGTTAATTATTCTTCTTTATTTATTCCTTGCGCATCCTGCACTAAGGCTAATTCTTCTGAACTAAAGATCTTGTCAATATTCAGAATAATTATGAATTTATCATCTCGTTTACCCATCCCATTTATAAAATCCGTCTTTAATTTAGTACCTATTTTAGGTGCTGGTTCTATTTGTGACGGATCTAATTCAAATACCTCCTGTACTGAATCGACAAGAGCACCGAGTACTACATTTTCACCATCAAGATTTACTTCAACAACTATAATACATGTATTCACAGTTGTTTCAGTCTTTTCCATTCCGAACTTTAATCGCATATCGACAACAGGTACAACACTGCCCCGTAAATTTATCACCCCACTCATAAAGTCAGGTGTTTGCGGAACTTTTGTTATTTGAATAAAGTCAAGAATTTCTCTTACCTTGGCAACATCAACACCGAAAACTTCTTCAGATAGCTTGAATGTAAGAAATTGCCTTATATCAACTAAAGAATCATTCATTTTTTTACTCCTTTATTTAATTAAAAATTTTTAAAATCTTTATAAAGCGAATCAATGTTGAATCGATTAAATATTATTTAAAATTTAATTCAGAATTTTATGCAGAATGTTATGTCTCTTCATAAACTTAGTTTCAAATTCGTTCATTAACTCTTCAACCACACGATTAAGATGTAAATTTGAATCGTGGATGCCATTTAAAAGCTTAATTAACTCGTCATGTGAAAGATTATCAATATCTTCCAAAAGGACTTCTGTGCAACCCAATGAATTAACCAGCGGGCTTCTAAGTTCGTCTGGAATTTTATATGCAATAATTTCAAATAAGGTTCGCAGAATTATTCTTTTCTTTGATAGCTTACTTTCAATGGCTTCCAATAATTCAATTGCAGAAAAAGGTTTTGTTATATAATCATCTGCTCCCATATTCATCCCCATCCTTACATCTTCACGATCAGCTTTTGCAGTGAGAAAAATAAATGGAACAAATAAGCTTTCAGGATATTCTTTAAATTCTTTATAGAATTGTACACCATCCATTTCCGGCATCATTATATCACTTACTACAAGACTTGGAAATTTCTCTTTAATTTTTTCTAAAGCATTTTTGCCGTTAACCGCTTCAGCAACCAAATAACCTTTTGAAGTGAGAAGGGCTGTTATCCCTTCTCGAATATTTATATCATCTTCAATGAGCAGTATATTTTTCATAAAACCAAAATTTTTCTATACGTCATTTTCGGATAAAGTTCCTATGTATTTACTAAAATGTGTTAAGTGATTGAGTGGCGATTTAAGTGATGTTAAGATGATATGAGCGATATAATAGTTTATTATTAATAAACTATTAATTATAAGGCATACATAATTAGAAGTTTATTTCTTCTTATGAATATAAAATTTTTGATAACTTTTTATATGTATTTAATTTAATATAGTTGATTTTAGATTATTTAAATTGTTTTAGGGGAGTTCTTTTCTGAACTTTACAGCATAACGTTGACTAACGTTAAATGTATTTTCAATTCCAATCATCTTTATAAGGTATGTTCCGCTGCTCCACTTATTTATTTTTTCAACCTTATTAATATTAATAATGGCAGATCGATGTATTCTTTTAAATATTTTTTGATTTAAAAGATTTTGCCAATCGTTTAACGATTTTCGTATAATCAAAATTTTATTCCCGTCTAAATAAAGATTTGAATAATTACCTTGAGCTGTAATTGCAACGATTTCAGAAATTTTAATGAATTGAGGTTTGTTTTCTACATCAACAAATATTGAGTCTTTCTCATCCAGTTTCTCCTCTTTTGTAATAGTTGAAGTATGTGAATGGAGAGAGTTTTTTTTAAGTCTGACATTAATTGCATTTATTAGGTCATTTGAATCGAAAGGTTTTACAATATAATCATCTGCACCCAGTTCCATACCTTTTCTAATATCTCTAATGTCAGCCTTTGCTGTAAGAAAAATGAATGGAATAACAGCTAATTCTTCATCTTCCTCAATTGCTTTTTTTAACAAAATACCACTCAATTTCGGCATCATAATATCAGAAATAATCAAATCTGGCAAATGTTTACGAATTAATGAAAGACCCTCTTCCCCATCCTTAGCTGGTATAGTGTCAAATCCCATTTTCTCTAATAAAATTTCTATACCTTCCCGAACAGGTTTGTCATCTTCAATTAATACAATTTTTTTCTTCTTTTCCATTTTTCAAAGGTAACCCAATATAGAATTTTGTGCCTACTTTAAGCTTACTTTTTACTCTGATAATTCCGCCGTGTAACTCAACAGCATGCTTAACAATTGTTAACCCAAGCCCTGTACCATTAATAGAAAGACTATTGGATGTTCTATAAAATGGTTCAAATAATTTGTTCAATTCATTTTTTGCAATACCAATGCCTTCATCCTGAATAGCTATGATAATTAAATTATTTTTTTGATAAATATCCAGCGTTATAGTTCCTCCATTAGGTGAATATTTCATCGCATTGCAAAGAAGATTTTGAAAAATATGACGCAAAAGTTTCTCATCAAGTAAAAAACTCTCTTTGTTAATTCTATAATTAAATACAATTTTATGATTAACTTTACAAACAGTTTCAACTTCACTCATTATTTGCCGGACAAAATTATGGAGGTTTAGTATTTTAGGATTAAATGATATTTTACCTGTTTCAGTTCGACTGATAGTGAGCACATCATCAATCATTGTGGTCATATTTTTTACTGCAGCCTGAATATTATTTATATATTTTAATTTGCCGCTATCTTTTGATTCTCCTCCAGATAATGAAATTAGATCACTATAAAGTTGAATAGCAGTTAGAGGTGTTCTAAATTCATGAGAAGCAGTTGAGATAAAACTGGTTTTTAATTCATTTAATTCTTTTTCTTTTTCTAAAGCTATCTGCATTTTATCTTCCACAGCTTTTTGTTTTGCAATTTCTTTTTTTAATCGTCTAGTGCGCTTTTTGACAATTTTTTCCAGATCATTTTTATATTTTTCCAATTTTTGCTGGGCTATTTTCTTTGCAGTAAGATCAGAAATATATCCCCTAATTGCAACTACCTCGCCATTTTCATCATTTATTGTAGATCCATTTATCGCTACATAGCGAATTTCACCTGAAATAGTTTTTAATGTAACTTCATAATTTTTTATTTCACCGTTTTGCTTCAGCCTTAAACGGATATCTTCAGCTTCTTCCTGATTTAGGTATAGTGATTTTGAATTAATTTTTTTAGCGGCGTTAATACTGGTTAATCCAAATAAACTCAAAAAGGCGGGATTGCATTCAAGTATATTCCCGTCAAAATCTGAAACAATTATTGCCGAAAAGTCTTTTTCAAAAATCTCTTTATATTTTTTTTCTGATTTTCGGAGTTCATTTTCAATTTTTTTCAAATTAGTAATATCAGTTGCAGCGCCTCTTAACCCAACGATTTTATTATTTTCATAAATAGGAGATGTACTTGCAATAACTTGTATTGCTGAATTATCTTTTCGTTGTATGTCATATTCCACATTTTGTAAAGCCTTGCCTTTTAATGCTCGATCAAAAAGTAATAGACCTTTTTCTTTATTTTCAGGTAAAAGAAAATCAGCTGGATTAAAATTATCATGATTTATTTGATCCCCTGAAATTCCTCCTAATTCTTTTGCTGCTCGGTTTAAAAAAGTAACTTTTCCCATTTCATCGAATTCAAAAATACCGACTGGTAAAAAATCTGCTAATTCTCTAAATCTTATTTCGCTTTGCTTCAACAATTTTTGAGCTTTAACTCTAGTCGAAATATCTATAACAGAAATTAGAACATGATGAATGTTGTTATCGGGAATAGACCATTGCATTAAAATATCAATTTTTTCTCCAAGCAAATTTTTAGTTGTATATTGCGTCTTAAAATTCGATTTGCCCTCAATAAATGCAAGCAATGATTCTTTTATATTTTCAAATGATTCTTCACAAATTAATTTATCAAGATTGCTAAGCAATTCTTGCTTTGAAGATGCTTGGTAAATTTTTAGTGTTTCTTGATTTACATCTTTAATAATTCCTTTTTTTAGAAATTCAAAAACTTGGTTAGGGTTTGCACTAAAAAATTCTTTTAAAATCTTTTATACCTCTTTTTCTTAATTCATCTGCATAATTTTTTATTTCTGTAAAATCTTCCACCCACAAGCTAACAGGAGATTTTTCAAATAAATTTTTATATTTCTCCTTAGTTGCTTGCAATTCAGAATAAATTATGTTTCGTTCAGTTACATCTCTTGCAATTCCTAAAGATGCATACGGTTTACCATCTCTATGAATTAATGAGATATTCGATTCAATATCAATAAATTCTCCATTCTTCTTTCGTATATTGAATGTTGCCCTGGGTACAGAATCACCATTAAGTACTTTTGTTTTGCGAGCATCATGAAAAATTTGTCCTTCAATACTAGCAAACTTCTTTAAATTTAAATTTTTAAGCTCCTTAGATTTATATCCCAAAATTTTTTCGGCTGTTTCATTTACTTCTATAAATTTGCCTTCTAAATCATATAAATAAATTAGTTCTCCTGACATGCTATGAATTGCTTTATATCTTTCCTCAAGTTCGTGTCTTTTCTGATCTGCTTTCTTTTGGATAGTAATATCTTCAATATAACCGACAGCATAGAGAGGTTTACCTTTTCTATCTCTATTTATGTTTGCTGTTAATCTGCAATAGAGAAAACTTTTATCCTTTTTTAAAAACCTTTTTTCCATCGTATAAAAAGGAATTTCACCATTTAGTAATAAGTTAAAATGTTGGGTGTCTTGCACATAATCGTCGGGATGTGAAATATCTGCTATATTCATCGAGAGTAATTCTTTGGCAGAGTAGCCTAGTAGTCGGCAAAGAGTCGAATTAACTTTTAGTATTTTAAAATCAAGGTCGACAATACTTATTCCTAATGGTCCATTTTCAAAGATAACATCATAGAAAAAATCTTTATCATTTAGAAATTGGTGTTTGAAAATTTTTGAGTTAGTTTTTTCTTTTCTTCTTATCTCTAACTTTTCTGGAATTGTTTCAGTATTATTCTTATACATATAGCTCTTAATCTAACATCACACTAATTATTTTTGTTGAATTATCCATTGAAATTTGTCTTATTAGTTTTATCTGATAAACAATTCATGCTAAACAATCATCTAGTTAAATTGTCTATTTTTTCTGTTAAATTCTTTTCTTTTTTAATTTCAGGCAAAATCAATTTTGGAACATCAATAATTAATGCTACTGTGCCATTTCCTAAAACTGTCGCGCCGGATACGTCATCCACTCTTTTATAATAACTCCCTAATGATTTAATAACCGTCTGATGCTCACCAATAATTTCATCTACAACTAAACCCGTTTTGTTCTGGTTTTCATTTATAATTACAATCTGCTCAATTTCTTGCTGGTTATTTAATATTTCAAACTTTTTGCGGAGCGGGATAAAAGGAACAACTTCACCTCTAACATTTATTATATTTCTTCTCTAATTGTTTTTTAGTATCTGCCTTAAATTCAATACACTCTTCAACAAATGATAATGGAATTGCAAAATAATCATCGTCAATTCTTACTATTAAAGTTTCAATTATTGCAAATGTTAGTGGAAGTTTTAAGGAGATAGTTGTCCCTTCACCCGTTTTACTTTCAACTTCTATCATACCTCTTAGTGATTCAATCGCACTTTGGACAACATCCATCCCGACTCCTCTACCGGATACATTAGTAACTGTTTTAGCAGTTGAAAAACCGGGTTTAAAGATTAGACTATAAGATTTCTTTATCGGATAATTTTGCATCTTCTGCTATAAGTCCTCTTTCTACCGCTTTCTCAATTATTGCTTTTTTATTTAAGCCAGCTCCATCATCTTTTATTTTTACAACAACGTGAGTGCCCGAGTGCATTGCAGACAAATAATATTTTTCCCTGTTTCTCTTTTTTATTCTGAATTCTTTCTTCTGGAGATTCAATTCCATGGTCAATGCAATTTCTTATAATATGAACAAGCGGGTCATTTAATTTTTCAATTACATTTTTATCTAATTCGGTTTCCCCACCTTCAGTAATAAGTTCAACCTCTTTCCCTAATTCTTTTGATAAATCATGAACAAGTCTGTTAAATTTTTTAAAGGTAGATTCGATTGGCAGCATTCGTATATTAAGTGCATTGTCTCGCAAATCCCAGGTAAGCCTTTCTACTTCTTCGGAGATTGCAATTATCTCATTGCCTCTATCCATATTTGCATAATTCGGATAATCTTGCTTGTATAGTTACCAACTCACCAACCAGGTTAACAAGTATATCTAGTTTATCGGAGCTTACTCTAATGCTGGAAAGAGGTTCCTTTCCCAAAAATTTTTTTTCTTTGATTGGGTTTATATTTTCTTGTTTAATTTCGACGGTCTTTTCATGGTTTGATTTCTTTTTTTTCAGATGAAAAGCCGTTTTTTATTTGAGCTTTAAAAAATTCTATATCGCCCTTTAATTCACCTTTATCAATCTGCTTTACATTCAACTTACAATCATCTTCAACAAAAATGAAAACATCTTTAATTGTATTTTCATCTTTGTCTGTAGATAAAATTATTTCCCATGATAAATATATTTTTTCATGATTATAATCATCTATCAAAGGAACTTTATCTGTGTTAGGAATTATCAAAATTTCGCCAAGCTCCGAAAGCTCTTTTAATAAGATTGTGGGTTTTGTGCCTTTAAGTAAAATATCCTGGTCAGGTTCAAATGAAATGTAATAGATTATTTTTTTCTTTTCAGCTAACATTATTTTCAATTTCAACTGATTGAATTTTTTCTTCATTTTTAATTGGAGTGTTTACGTTAGATATTTGATTAAAGAAATTTAAAATTTCCTTTACTGTATCATTATCACTAAGTGACTGATTCTTATCACTTTTTATCATTAATGAAATTTGATCGGCAGCTTTTAACGTTAGTATCAATAATTTCATTAGTTACTTCCTGTTTCCCATTCCTTATTTTATCATAGACTGTTTCGATATTATGAACAAAAGATGCTACAGCATCGAAGCCAAACATCCCGCCTGAACCTTTAATTGTATGCAGTGCACGAAATATTTTTTGTATTAATTCTTCATCACTTCGGGTTCTCTTCCAGCTGAAGCAAGGAATTTTCCAGTACATCCAACAGTTCGACTGCTTCCTGAACGAAAGCTTCAACATGTTTGTCTTTCATCCTAACACCTTTTTAATTACACCAAGAAGCTGGTCTTGAGTAAATGGTTTCACGATCCAACCAGTTGCTCCCGCAGCTTTGCCTTCGAGTTTTTTTTCTGATTGAGATTCAGTAGTCAACATTATAATTGGAATAAATTTAGTTGAAGAATTTGCCCTGACATTTTTTATTAAAGTTATTCCATCCATATTAGGCATATTTAAATCTGTGATTACCATGTTTATTGAAGAACTATTCAGTTTCGACATTGCATCCATTCCATCAACAGCTGCGACTACATCATAACCGGCTTCATTTAATGTAAATGCTACCATCTGGCGTACACTTGAAGAATCATCAACCGTCATTATTACTTTAGACATTATTCCTTCCTTTTATTTAACCATAAAGCAGCTAGTGATTAAATTCAAATTGTTAAAACCGGAGTCTTCCATCAAAATTCTAAATTTTTCAGAATCACATTTCAATATTGAAATTTCTTTTTTTTGTGTTTCAGCAGTTTTAATTGCTGTGGCCAATAACTGTAAATATGAGAAATCAAAATCTTCAGCTTCTACGTGATTGATTATAAGCGAGCCGTCTTTCAACAATGAGTCATGAACACTTTTTTTTATATTTTCAATATTCTCAATGGTTAAATTACCTTTTAGAGTAATTGTACCGACCTTACTTTTTTTGTTATATCTATAGTTTAGTTCTTTAGCCATATAATTTTTCCTAAAAGCTCAAACTGGTTTTAAAACAAATCAACATTATCTCCGAACTCACTTAAAGAAGACTTGTCCTTCTGAAATTCAGTATCAGGATTATTATGAAAATTATTTTGAATATTACCTGAATAAATCGATTTGTGAATATTACGCTGTCTCTGCATTGTATAATCTTTGCTTAAATCTTCTAATTCGTTTTTATCAATTCTCTGCCCGTCAATTTGAATTTCACTTTGATTAATGATGTCATTCAATTCAAAAATTACTTCATTTATCTTTTCATCTATTTCTAAATATGTTCTTATAGATAAAATTGAATGTTCTATATCTTTTCCAATTTTAATAGAATTTTGTCTTATAATTTTGAGATAATCTTTGGCTTTTTCCGAAAATAAGAGAAGAGATTTAAATATTTTCTCAATGTTGCTTGACACTGATTCCAGATGTTTTTGTTCATGTCCATAATAATTATTATCACTATTTTTTTGAAGCTGCTGCGAGATTTCCCAAACTGAAACCAGCATTTTTATTACAGAATCAGTATCGTTTTTAGATTGAACTGAAAGCTTTTGTGTTGCCTCAGCTAAGACACCTAAAGCAGCTCCCTCGGATCCCGTATGCGCAGCTTTTATACTGGCATTTAATGAAATAAGCTCTATTTCTGAGCCTATGTCGCTTATTTCATTTATAAACGTCGATAGATCATTTATTGTAGTAGCAACATTGTTTATTGCCTTAGAAAATTCATCGCCTATTATTTTATTTTTATCAAGTGACAAGAGAACATCTTTATAGCCTTTATCAACCTTCCCTATAAATGTTTCACTTTCATTTCCGGTACTTTCCATCATGCCAAGAATTTCAGTGGAGATTCCTGCAACATCTTTTTGAATTCCTTCAAGATTAGATATAATATCATAGGCAGCATTGTTTAATTCATTTTTTGAATTGTTCAATTGCGCCGATTGCAATCTTGCAGCTTCATGGATATAGACTATTAACTTTTTATTTTCTTCTGGATCATCATTTTCTTTTATGAGATTAATTTTCTCTGTGAGTTTCAGTATTACGTTATTAACGTGTTCTATCTGCTGACGGGTTATATCATGAAATTGAATAGCTGTTACTAATGAGCTAACTTCCTGCTTTATATTTTCACTTTTAATATGAACAGCATCTACTTCGGCGGAACTCATAACATTTTTTTCAATAAGAGATTGCAAGGATGTTTTAGTATTTCTTAAAATTGAGTTTGAATGCTCTTGTTGATCCTTTTGAAGATTTATAATTTCGCCCTGAGCTTTTTTTATTATGTCAATTAAAAATTTCGTTCTCTCTTTAAATCCTTGAGATTTATTTGAAATCACAATTGAAAGATTATTTATGTTTTCAGCAATAACCTTAAAACCTTTATCATCGTTTCCAAGACGTGCACTCTCTATTTTTATTGATATTCCCTGTGCATCGAGATGTTTAACAAGTTTCTTAAATGCTTGAGAATCATCAACAATATTTTCTAAAAACTTAATTATTTTTGTAAATGAGTTTTCACTTTCCTGGAATTTATTATTTGTACCGGATATATAATTATTTATAAAATCTGAAATAGACTCCAGCTCTTGAATACTTGCATTATAATCATCCCCGGAAAGTAGATTAGTTACTTCTAAAGCATTTTTTGAAACATCTTTTACTTCAGAATAAAAGTATTGAAGATTCTCACTTATTGAAACAAATTGTTCGTCGGAAAGGGCTAATATTTGATTAAGATGATTGTTAACATTTTCAAGATTTTCATACCAATTTAATTTCAAATTGTGAATTTCATTATTGGATGAATTCAACTTTTCTTTGTTTGATTCTAAATTCTGATATTTGAGCTCCATAATTAAAAACCCCATCGTACGTCATGTATCAGCAAAAATTAGAAGAAGACTTGTGTAATCTTCATGTTAATTTTTGGAAATAACGCAATGTTTAATTCATCTTAATAATTGAAGAAAGTTAAATATGAGAGGTATTAGGAAAGGATTCTAGTAAAGTTTGATACCTCCTATTAAAAGAATTAGTTTTTTAAAGTATTCGACTTAAAATGGAATACTTAATACATAATCGTATGTAATTACTTATAGTTTAGTGTTTCGGCAGGAATGATTTAGGAGGAAAATCATGTGAACTTATAAAGTGAGAAATAATTGGGAACAATAGTAAATATTTGAGGCGACGACATGTTCAAATAAAATGAAAACAGAAATTTTTTAGGGGTTTTTAGGTATTTTCAATTCTAAAAAAAGTTAGATTTTAGAACATGAAGAAACTTTGAAGGATTAAATTTAAATATCTTAAAGAAAAGCAGGGCTGCTATTAAGAGATTAAAGTAAATTCTGAGCATAAAAGCCTGGTTAAATACCCAGGCTTTTAATCAACTTATGATTTTATTAGAAGCTTACCATCTTCTGCCGCCGCCGCCGCTTCCGCCGCTGCTGCCGCCACGATGACCACCTCTACCGCCGCCGCTACCGCCTCTATTTCCGCCTCTACCGCCGCCGCCGCCGGATCTTCTATCGGTTTTTGGACGAGCTTCATTTACAACAATTTTTTTGCCTTTAAGATCGACTGTATTCAATTCTGTCATTGCTTTCTGTGCTTCAGCCTGACCTGGCATTTCGATGAATCCAAAACCTTTTGATTCTCCTGAGAATAAATCTCGTATTACCTTTACACTTTTGACATTTCCATACTCTGAAAACAGATTTTGCAGATCTTCGTCATTAACATCTTTTGACAAGTTCCCAACAAAAATATTCATAACATCCTTCCTTTATTTTTAACTGATTATTTATTTTACCAGAATACTTATGGCTGATATCGAAGAAGTAGACCGATTGCAGACTTTATATTGTGGAGAAAAAATTATTTATATATTCAATTTAAACTAAAAAACCACCTTGAAGGTGGTTTAAATGCGGGGCCGACGAGACTCGAACTCGCGACCTCCTGCGTGACAGGCAGGCGTTCTAACCAACTGAACTACGACCCCAAAAATTTTTATGAACTTAACGATCTCCAAATTTTCATTTATTTCAATATTTTCATACAAAAATCATATGATTTCTAAAAGAAATAATACTAAAATGGAAGTCAAATATATATTAAGATGCTACTAAAATCAATATAGATTTAAGCTGAAAATAATTTATTACTTTTTACCTTCTCCAAATGAAATACCTACAGATTTAGCTGCAAATACAGCTTGTGTATCAGGTTGAACTAATTTTTGATGAGAAATGGCATCTACAATTTTAACGTTTTTTACTTCACTGCCTTTAAGCGCAACCATTCTTCCAAATTTTTTATTTGCTGCTAATTCTATTGCAAAGGCTCCGAATTTTGTAGATAATATTCTATCAAATGGAGTTGGGCTTCCACCTCTTTGCAAATGTCCAAGTACAGTTACACGTGTTTCTCTTCCGGTGTTTTCTTCAATTTTTGCAGCAACAACTTCTGCAATTCCTCCCAATTGATTTGGATCATGTCGTTTAATATCCTGGCCTTTCATAACCATTTCTCCGTCTTTTGGCTTTGCTCCTTCAGCTACACAAACCAGACTAAATTTTTTACCCATTAATTCTCTTTTAAGAATTTTATCATAAATTGCTTCATAAGAAAATGGAATTTCTGGAATTAAAATTATATCTGCACCTCCAGCTAATCCTCCATTCAATGCAATCCATCCGGCATATCGGCCCATTACTTCAACAACAATTACTCTATGATGTGATGATGCAGTTGTGTGAAGCCTATCTAACGCTTCAGAAACAACATACACTGCCGAATCATGTCCAAATGTTAAATCAGTGGCTTCCAAATCATTATCAATAGTTTTTGGAACACCAATAACATTGATACCCATAGCACTTAGTTTATTGCAAATGTGCATTGTTCCATCGCCGCCAATAGCAATTAAAACATCCAGTCCCCATGCTTCATAATTTTTTACTGCTGCTTCAGATTTATTTACAATTTCTATTTTACCGTCTTTTAACATTGGCCAATGAAAGGGATCTCCTTTATTAGATGAACCGAGGATTGTGCCGCCTCTTGCTAATATCCCGGATACATCAGTATTCTTCAGTTCTTTTGCCCTGCCTTCGACAAAACCTTCAAAGCCGTCAATTATACCATAGACAGACATGCCATAATCTTGTGCAGGTTTAGTTACACCTCTAATTACTGCATTCAAACCGGGGCAATCGCCTCCGCCTGTTAATATTCCAATTCTTTTAACTTTTGATGTTACAGCCATTTTACTTACCTATTTAATCGATTTGTTTATAATAATTTTTTTGTTGTTTTAAAATGTAGCTTTACCAGTGACCCTAATATTTTGTCGTCATATTGTTTTTTTATCTTGACGGCTGTTTCTTCCACTTTTGAGGAAGCACCTTTGGGAAGAATAAATCCGAATTTTTTATTTTGTAATTCAAACCATTCGTTTAATTTATTTCTTGCTAAAATAGACGCTGCCGCTACTGCAGTGTATCTTTCAGCTTTAGTGAACTGATGAAGTTTTATCAACTTCCCTTTCTCTTGAAGAAAACTTTTTATCAGATTTTCATCACCAAACTTATCGCTAATTGCTTCTTCAGAATTATTTTTTAAAAGAACATTCTCAATTACTTTTGCATGGCCCCAAGCTAACAGCTTGTTCAGGTTTCCAAATTTTTTATAAAGCAAATTATACTTTTCAGGGGAAATTAATATTACGTCAAAATTATTTTTAATAATTTTCTTGATCTCTATTGCGAGGATGTTTATAGCAGGATCACTTAAAAGCTTGCTATCTTTTACTCCAATTTTCTTAAGATCAGCTTTAACATCATTATCGACAAAAACTCCCGCAATTATTAGCGGCCCGAAATAATCTCCTTTACCAGATTCATCTGTTCCTATATAAGCTTCAGGTTCTTTTAACTCATTCGTTTCTTGATGAAATAATTTTTCTCCAAAAATTATTTCATTTAATCTGGAATAAAGCTTCGAGTTTTTATTACCTTGAAGAACGGTTTTATTACCGTTTTTTCCGAAGTAAACCAGAAGTTTTGCTTTTTCAGGATTGTCAGAAATAATAATTTCATAACAATATTCTCTTCTAATTGGTTCGGAAATGTGGATATTTTTACTGGCTAAAATATTTATGTAAGAACTAATTATTTTTTTTGCTGAATTTTCTAATGAATTCAATTACATTTTCAAATTTTGAAATACAAAGATAATTAAAAACAATAAATTTCTAAAATTATTTAAGTTATTCTTATTTAATGTCTAAATAAATATTTGATCTGCTTCACGGCATTATTATTGTATTTAAATATTAAATTGATTTTTCTATTATATCATATTACTTTATAAACACCATGTAACGGATTAATATGAGGGAGTCAAAAATGAAAGAGAGAACATATTCTGAAAAAGAAATTATTTACATCTTAATAATTTTTTTCGTGCTTTCAGGAAACTTCATCTGCCAGGCCCAAAGTAATAATATTGCAAAGGACATGTCGCAAAAACTAAAAGAAAAAGTTCTACTAAGTGACAGTCAAACAAAAAGCATTGAAAATATTATTAGCGATTATATCTCCTCTAAAAAAAATAATAAAAGCCCGGATACATTGGAAAAAATTAAAGACAGTGTTCCCAGATTATTAGACAGTAAACAAAAAATAAAATTTGAAGTTATTAAAAATAGCTGGTGGACAGAAATTGACGAAGATATTTCAAGTTTAAAAGCTAAATAGCAATCTTTTATTGTTAAGAAGGAAATTCGATTCGAAATTCAGTATAGCCATTTCGTAACAAGGAAAGCGTACCACCTAATTGATCGGTTAAAGTATTAACCAATTGTAATCCCAAAGAATCAGTATTTTTAAAATCCAAATTATCTGGAAATCCTACTCCGTTATCTTTTACAACTAAAGTAAACTGATTTTGCTGGAATTCTTTCATGCTAATAACTACTTCACCTTTTCTTCCCTCCGGGAAAGCATGTTTGAAACAGTTTGTAATTAATTCGATTAATTATTAAACCGCATAAAATAGCTGTATCTATTTCTAGTTTTACTCCTTCTAGGTCACTTACCAGTTTAACTTTACTTGCATCAAGGTTATATGATCTGAATAAGTCTTTCGATAAAGATTGAATGTATTCCGAGAATTCAACTCTATTTAAATCTTTTGATTGATAAAGCTTCTCGTGAATTAATGCCATTGAACGGACACGGTTTTGACTCTCCCTAAAAATTTCAAGCGACTTTTGGTCTTCTATGTAACCAGATTGCAGATTTAGCAAGCTGGATATAACCTGTAAATTATTTTTTACCCGATGATGTATTTCCCTTAATAGTACTACTTTTTCTTGTAATGATTCATTGATTCTTTCCTGAGCTTTTTTCCTTTCGTCAACTTCTTTCATTAAATTTTTATTAGCCTTGGAAAGTTCTGCGGTTCGGTCTTCAACTCTCTTTTCCAACAGGTCTTTTGATTTTTGAAGAGCTTCTAGAGCAACTTTACGTCTTGTTGTGTTTCTTATAATGCTAAGTCCCCCAACAACTTCATTATTTTCATTTTGTATAGGTGAATAGTATGCTTCAAAATAACCTTTCTTTCCTGTCTCCGGCAAATTGAACCATTTGTCTTTAGAAATTGTAAATTGTCCATTCAAAGCTTCGGCAATGCTTTTATCTTCTCCTATATCATGTAAAAATGGAAAAATTTCATAAACTGATTTTCCAAGCGCATCAACTCGTCTTATTCCAGTCATTGATTCCAAACCGGGATTCCAGACTTTGATCATGGCTTTTTTATCAAAAGCTAAAATTCCATCTACACTGCTCTTTAAAAGACGTTCTGAAAAATCGCTCGCCATTCGAATTTCTTTTTCAACTTTTTTCCGTTCGTTAATTTCATTGTTAAGAATATAAAATCCACTCAAAAAAATTAAACAGCTTACAAGTGTTCCAACTAAAATTGTGATTGAAGCATTCTTCACCATCTCCACAACTTCTTTATCCTTTTTGATAAGCGATTCAAACTCAGTAGTTTCCATATCATTAGTAATCCTGCGTATATTATTCATATACTGCTGCCACACACCTTTGCGCAAATTTTCAATTTCTGTTTGCAGCTCTTCATCTTTCTGGAGAGTAATTCGCTGCTGAAGGGTTTCGAATCTGTACATTATAAGACTTTCGAGAGAATCAAGCCGGCTTACTTGTAATGGTTCTTTTTTAAATAATGTTTTTAGAATTGTTATTTCATTAGCAACCTGAAGCTTTTGCTCCTGAATTGGTTTTAAAAATCTATCTTGGTTAGTCAGCAAATAGCTTCTCTGATTTTCTTCAGCTAATGCAACACGCGTAAGGATCGATTCTATGCGGTTCAAAACCCGGTAGGAATTTTGGCGCCATTCGGAGGCAGTAAATACTTCGGTAATCGACCTATAAGTTACTAATCCTATTCCAATAATTACGATTAGAACTAAAATTAAAGCACCAGAAATCGTTTTTATTTCAAGAAGTTTTTTCATTAGATCATTTTGTAAAAATTTACCTATAATAATAAATAATTCTGGAATCTTTTATGCTTGAGCGGAATCACTTTACCTTTTAAATTTAACCTTAGGTGATTAAAAATGTTTATTATTTATACTAAAAAAAATACATCTAAACTATTTATGAAAAATAGGTTTTATCCAAAAAACTTCGTTAAAATATATTTCTATAATTGGATAATCACAATTTTTATTTAATGATTTTAAATAGAGTTAAAATAATCTCAACAGTTAGCAAAAGAAGAAATTAAAACTTAATCAGTTAAACGAATTGTGAGTTAATTCACCTTAGTTGTTCAATTTTTATAATACATTTGGACGAAAATAATAAATGGACTGAATTATGAAGTGGTTGGTTATTTTTTCGTTGTTTTTAATGTGGCTGGCTGGAATTATATTTAGGGTGAACGAAGGCGGAACAATACATTTATTAATTATCGCTGCAACTGTAATTCTAGTTTTTGATTTATTAAAAAAAAGAAGAAACGATATAATTAAAACTGATTAAGACTAAAAGGTAAAATTAGAATTAATACTAATTCCTTTGAGCATATTTCTCTACTTCTGACCAAACACGAAGTAAATTTCCCGAACAAATCTTCTGAATATCTTCGTCTGTATAACCAAGCTTTAATAATTCATATATTAAATTTGGATAACAAGACACATCTTTCAATTTTTCCGGCAAACGGCCAACACCGTCAAAATCAGAACCTAACCCGACATGATCAATTCCAGCTATCTTAACTGCATGATCAATTTGTTTAGCAACATCTTCAATGGTAGCATTTTCAACTGGAAACTTTTTATTAAAATCATCTTCATTAACATCCGGGTGATCGGCTTGATAAGCTTTTCTTATTGAATCTCTATTGTCAATTGCTATTCTAACTTCATTATTCACTAAATAGGAACCAAAAAATATTTGAATTACCCCTCCATGATTTCCCAACTGTTTTATCATATCATCAGTCATATTCCTTTTATAACCTGGAGTAAGTGCACGGCAGCCAGAATGTGAGGCTATAACAGGTGTTTTTGATAATCTGATAACATCATAAAAAGTTGAATCGGCGACGTGTGAAATGTCGATCATAATTCCCAATCGGTTCATTTCTTTTACTACTTTTTCTCCAAACGGGCTCAACCCATTCCACATTAAAGTATCATCGCCAGATGAATCACATATATGATTATTTTTTACATGACACAATGTTATGTAACGAATTCCCTTATTATAAAAATATTTTAAATTATTTAAATCTCCTTCAATTGGAGCACCGTTTTCCATTCCCATTGGAAATGAAATTCGATGATTTGAAAATTGTTTTGTAACATCTTCCGGTGAATAGGCAAGAATAAATTTGTCTGGATATTTTTTTGTTAAAGTATAAACCAAATCAACTAATGAATCAGCTTTTGCTTTTGCCCCATTATTTTCATAAGAAGTGGGAATGTAAATTGACATAAATGCCGCATTCAAACCACCGTCAATTGCGCGTTGATAATCAAATTGTCCTTGATCGCCTTTCACTGAAACATCATAATATCCATTTCCTAACTCATATGGTAAATCAATATGTGTATCTAATATTAGATACTTTTGCGCCAGCATATCTGCTTTTTCCTTAAGCTGCTCATCATTCTGACCGTAAATTTTTGTAACGTTAATTAATAGTATAGCTATCAAAATAACATTAGTCACAATTTTCATTTTAACCTCATGAGGAATATTGAAATAAATTAATTTTTACCCCACTTCAAAACATCAATTCTTACTTTCGCAATTCCGCTTTGCACCATATCTAATTTTTCAGCAGCACCTAAGGAAAGATCAATATCTCTCCCATTTGTATCCGGTTTTCGATCGTTAATTTTCAGTACTATTGATTTTCCATTTGACGTGTTTGTAACCTTAACAATTGTTCCCAAAGGATAGCTAATATGAGCAGCGCTTATTCCATACATATCATATGTTTCACCGTTTGCGGTTTTTTTTCCATTAAATTTATCAGCGTAATAAGAAGCAACTGTATATTCAGTTTGAAGTATAGATGCGTCATTATAATCTGTTATTTCCGAAGTGGTAGCATTAGAAGATTCGCTATTGGTTGTGTAACGTGTAGTGCTTGCACATCCGAAAAATCCGAGTGCGGATATAATTAAAATAAAATATTTGATTTTCATCTATAAGTAATTATTTGTATTGATAAATATATAAATGTTAATTAAAAGATGAGATAGAATAGTCAAAAGAAATTAATATTTATTTAATTGATCCGGAGGGTATTCGTTGATTTTATAGTGAAGCTCGTTGTTATAACGAGCCTCACTTAAAATAATCTTTTTATTTTAAAAGAATCATTTTCTTTGTTACCACAAAATTGTCCGCTTGAATTCTGTACAAATAAATTCCGCTTGCAAGGTTGGCAGCATTAAAATTTACTTCATAAAATCCGGGAGATTTTTCTTCGTTTACCAATAACTCAACTTCCCTTCCCAGCAAATCATAAATTTTTAATATAACCAAACTTCCACCTTTTGAAGAATTGGGATTTGAAGGAATGGAATATTTTATTCTTGTACTTGGGTTAAATGGATTTGGATAATTCTGATATAATTGAAAAACGTTGGGAACAAGATTTTTATCATTCACCCCAACTAAAGTTTGGTTTGCATACCAAAAACCTGAATATAGGTCATTAGTAGAATTGCTTGAAACTTCCTACAAATGTTTGTCCGACAGTTCCGGCAATGCTGTTATTTGCCGAAGCTGTATTACCCCCTCCATTCCCAAATACACCTCTTTCAATTGTGTATTGGGCATTAACACTTTGACTATTTAACAATATCCAGCAAATCATGAATAATATTGAAATTACTAATTTCATTTTTGCCTCTTAATTTTAAATTACAAAAAGTCCTTTATTACTTCTGAAGTAATTGTTCTAATCTTTCAATTCTTTTTTGAAGCTCTTCAATTGTTTTTTGCTGCTCCTGAATTGCTTTTATCGCTATTACTCCAAATCCACTATAATCTAAACCAAAATGTGTTTCATCATTATCAGCATTCAATTTATGTACTAACTCCGGAAATAGTGGCTGCACGTCCTGAGCTATAAAGCCTAATGTTAATGGCGCAGTCGATTTGTTATCTAAATAATGAAATGTTTTGGGCTGAAGTTGCATAACTTTTGAAAGATAAGTTGAACTTACTTGTTCAATATCTTTCTTTACTCTGGCGTCGGATAGGGTTATATAGTTTCCGCTAACATCATCAATCGCTCCTTTTTCAACACCATTGAAAATAAAATATAAATCATTTAAACCATTTGAAACATAAAAAGTCCATTCATTGTTGTTAGATGCGTAGTTATGAATTTTAAATCCTTCGGTTGTATAGCCTCCACCCCCATGTTCTACCGAAATAAATCCTTTTTGCTCAATATATAAACGTCTTTTGTCACCACCACCGCTATATTCCTCGTATAACTGAAGGTCTTGTCCTCCATTTGTTGTATTGAATCTGTAGCCATCACCATTATTTGGATAGCCGAGTTTTATAGCGCCGATATTACTATTTACCCTCAAGGTACCATTTATTTCTAATTTTTCAGTTGGTAATATTGTTCCTATACCAACTTGCCCTAGTGAATCTACAACTAACTTAAAGCCATCAATATTGTAAAGTTTCCAAGTTTTATCATTACCATCCCATGTAGTCCATGCACGTCCAACTCCATTGGATGCAAATCCATAAAATGGTCTGCCTGTTGCTGATTGAGTTTCTACATACATTCCACCATAATTATTTCCAGAGGCTGTAGACCGAATACCAAATAATTCATAAGGAGTTATTGGAGTGGAACGGCCGACAAAAACTTTACCTGCATCATAAAATAAATCACTTCCGCTGCTTTGCCATGGACTACCGCTGACAGAGCCAGGCGCCCAATCTGAGCCATTCCATTGTAAAACCTGTCCATTTGTAGGCGCTGTATTTAAAATATTTCTTCCGCGTATTTTGTTTACCATTGGATTTGGATAAGTGCCTGATAGATCTCCTCCAGCATTTCCTCCTGGGGGTAAGCTTAAGCCAGGAGATAATTTGTCTTGAGTTATTGCTCCATCAACTATTTTTTCTGTAGTTATGGTGCTATCTTCTACTGTCTTTGCAATTAAACTATATGCCGAAGCGGTTAACATAATTCTTGGCTCCAGTTCAGCATCACCTTCAACCGAAATTCCCAACCAATATGGTTCATTAAATGCTAATCCAAATGGGACAACATCTCCCAAAACAACGTTAAAAATTCCATCTCTTACATCGGTATTTTGTGTCTCATTCCATAAGAGCAGTTCCACTGGTTGCTACATCATATAATTTAAATGTTAGAGATTTTGAACCATTAACAAGATTACCTGCATTATCTTTCAATACACCCTGGTAATTTATTTTTGCTGGAACCTGTGCAAATGTTTCACAAACAATAAAAACCAACAAAAATAAAAAAGTTGTTACAAAGTTTTTCATTAAGACCTCCAATTATGATTATTAAAGAATGGCTGTTTTATTCATAAAAAGTCAAACTTAATTATTTCATCTAAATAGTATACTTGCTCAATAAATTGGATGCAGCGGAAATTGGAAATGGAATTGAATCATTAAAAGTGAAATCAATATATATTAAGCATTTAATAAAGCATATAGAGCAAATAGATTAAAATTTAATTTAATCTTGTGGAAATAGGATTGTTTATTTGGAATTATAGAACAAATGAACTAATAACAATAAAAATATTGTTAAATAAGTTCATTAATCATTGAGGCACATTTAACGATCGCGGTCTCTGTTCTTAAACGGTTGGGAGTTAAATTATATATTTCATTTGCATCAAAAAGATTTAATTCTTTTTCACTCAGTCCGCCTTCCGGCCCAAAAACAAAATAATATTTTCCATCGGATGATATTTTTAAATCCTCAAAATTGTTATTTGATGTCTGCTCAAATACAATTTTATTACCGGTTTGTTCTTTTATTTCTTCAATAGAATTAAGGATTGATAGATGAGGTAAGTAGCTTCTTAATGATTGCTTCATTGCTGAAATTAAAATTTTATTCCACCTTTCAATTTTATTTCCTTTGGCAACAGTTCTTTCAGAATCAAAGACGATAAAATTTGTTATTCCAAGCTCGACACATTTTTCTAGCGCGAATTCAAATCTATCAGGACTTTTAAGTTTTGGGATGCAGAAATTGATATTTGAAAATTTATTTTCGTATTCAAAAGTTTCATTAACAGATGCCGACAAAATATTTTTGTCAATATTTGAAATATTACATTTAAATATTTTTCCCAATCCATTTGTTATATAAATTTCATCACCAACATTATGCCGCATCACTTTAACAATATGTCTAAAATCTTCAGCTTCGCTTATAAAAATTTCTCTATCTTCTTTTATTTGCTGAGAAAAGTAAAGCTCAATATTTGAAAGATAAGTATTCAATCTTAAAATGAAGCTCCGATATCAAAAATAAATTCAGAACGAAAGTGCTCGTCAAATGCAACTTCAAACCGTACAATATTATAAGGGAGAATTAGAAGAGTTAATCCCATACCATAGCCGGATTGAAAATCTTTGATACTTATTGGATAACCTTTAAACTGTGTAGCACCCGTATCACCAAACATTTGTAAATACAAGGCAACACGATATGACAGAAGCTGCTTTGGAATGATGGGGACAAAATCAAGAGAGATATTAAAATCTTTAACTACTGGATAATTAAATTCAAGCGAGGCTAAATATAAGTTGTTGCCTTCGCTCTCATCAAAAAAATGCCCCCTTATTCGTTCGCTATATCCTAGATACGAATAATCATAAAATGGAACTAGTTTTCCCATCGTAAATCTTGAAGCCAATCTCCATTTGGCACCGAGCTCCCCAAATAATTTCCTGTATTCTCTAAAATCAATTGAAGCGATTTGATAGTTTATATTATCTATTCCTAAACCCTTAAATTCAAAATTGGCAGAACCCAAAATTCCTTCACGCGCAAATTGCCGCAAGTCTCTTGTGTCAAAAGAATAACTTGCTCCTACTGAGAATAATCTATCTATCCTATCATTAGAAGCTGAAATTCCTTTTATATAGGTCGGAGATTGTATGTAATTATAATTTAAGCTTATTGCAACTTTTTGAAATAAACCTAATCTTTTTCCCACTCCGATTCCTGCCCCAATAAACTTTTGATTAAAATCTCCGCCATACAAATACTTTGCTATACTGCTTATATTCCTTGTATCATGGTAAGCAAGGTTGAGCTCAAGAGAAATATTATTTTTCCAAATAAAATAAGGGTTTGAATAAGAAAGTGACAAGCTGGGATCATAACCAAACAATGCTCTTGCACGCAATGTTTCATTTCGCCCTCTAAAATTTTGAATAACTACATCAAAGCCATAAGATAATTTTTTCCAGTCTCTATCTTTTAATTCAGCCAAAGGAATTGGGTAAATGTACCAGCTTTCATTAACTAATATTTGCACAACATTTTTAGTATACGATAATGGGTCATGATATAACCTGACTTTGGTGAATATTCCAAGACTATAAATTCTTTCCGCATTATAAGCCAAGATTTTAGTATTAACTGTATCCCCAATCTTGAAAGTAAGCTCTCTTAAAATTATTTCATTATTGGTTATATCGTTACCTTGAATTGAAATTGAATCAACTACAAATTTATCTTCAGCATTATTATTTAATGATGTTCCCGGAATAGATTGTGTGAAACTATTCTGGATAGAAACAAATAATAATATTAAGGTGAAAAATACTTTTATCATTTAAATTATATGATATGACAAACAGAGGGTTAAAATAAAAAGATTGTAACGTCTTTTACAAGTAATAAAAAATATAGTTCACCGCAAAATATCTAACTAGATTATTAAGAATGGTTATAAAAATATTTTTGTACACTAATCTGGTTATTAAGAAACCGGCTCTTCTATATAATCTTCAATTGGGCTGCATGTACAAATTAAATTTCTGTCACCGTAAGCATTATTCACTCTTCCAACGCCTGGCCAAAATTTATTAGCCTTAACCCATTCCGTCGGATACGCTGCTTTTTCACGCGAATATTTATGATCCCATTTATCTGTAATTACGCTGAAAGCTGTGTGCGGGGCATTCTTTAAAACATTGTCTTGTGAATCAGCAATTCCATTTTCTATTTCTAGAATTTCTTCCTTTATTGAAATTAAAACATCACAAAAACGGTCCAACTCTTTTTTACTTTCACTTTCAGTTGGCTCAACCATCAAAGTTCCATGAACCGGGAATGAAACTGTTGGTGCGTGATAACCATAATCCATAAGCCTTTTAGCAATATCTTCCACTTCAATTCCGGCGCTTGCTTTAAAGTTTCTCATATCAAATATTAATTCATGGGCAACTCTTCCCTTGCTGCCAGCATATAATACTTTAAAGTGATTTTCTAATTTTGCTTTGATATAATTTGCATTTAGAATTGCGGCCTCAGTTGATTTTGTTAACCCGGCTTCTCCCATCATTTTAATGTACGCATAAGATATAACAAGAATGCTTGCGCTCCCCCATGGTGCAGAAGATACAGCAGTGATTCCATTTTTATGTTTTAAATTTACAACAGAATGATTCGGTAAAAACGGCAGTAGTTTTTTATTAACACCAATTGGACCCATTCCAGGTCCGCCGCCGCCGTGAGGAATACAAAAAGTTTTATGTAAATTTAAATGACAGACATCAGCACCAATAGCTGCAGGGCTTGTTAATCCAACCTGCGCATTCATGTTTGCACCGTCCATATAAACCAGTCCGCCATTTTGATGAATGATATCGCAAATTTCCTTTATACTTTCTTCAAACACCCCATGAGTTGAAGGATAAGTTATCATTAAACAAGCCAGGTTGTTTTTATTTGCTTCAACTTTTTTCTTTTAAATCGTCAAGATCAACATTACCCTGAAGGGTTGAATTTACAACAACCACTTTCATCCCGGCCATTACTGCACTTGCCGGATTTGTCCCATGAGCGGATGAAGGAATGATAGCCACATTGCGATGAGATTCTTTATTATTTTTATGGTATTCACGAATTACCATTAAACCTGAGTATTCGCCTTGTGCGCCGGAGTTAGGCTGTAGTGAGACAGCATCAAAGCCAGTAATTATTTCCAAATCTTTTTCTAATTCAGAAAATAGTTGTTTGTATCCTTCTGTTTGTTCGGAAGGAGCAAATGGATGAATTTTTGAAAACTCAGGCCAGGTTAAAGCTATCATTTCTGTTGTTGCATTCAGTTTCATGGTACATGAACCAAGAGGAATCATGGAATGAACAAGTGATAAATCTTTATTCTCAAGCCGTTTTAAATATCGTAGCATTTCTGTTTCTGAATGATATAAATGAAAAACTTCATGAGTTAAATATTTGCTAGTTCTTTTCAAATTAGATGGATAACCAACTTCAATATCAACAGATAGCTGTTCTTCATATTTCTCATTAAATTTATTTCCGGAACTTCGGCAAAGATGTTTAGAATTTCAAAAATATCATGATAATCAGTTTCTTCACTTATCGATATTCCAATTGAAAGATCATCAATGAAGCGAAAGTTTATTCCCTTCTCTAAGGCTAACTGATTTACTCTTCTAGTTTGTCCTGCGGTATCTGTTTGAATTAAAAGAGTATCAAAGTAATTAATATTCTTTTGTTCAAATCCATATTCAAGTAATCCTATTTCAAGAAGACGGGCAAATTTATTTATTCTTTCCGCAATTGCTTTTAGCCCTTCACCTCCGTGATAAACTGCATACATTGCGGAAATTATTGCCAACAATACCTGCGCAGTACAAATATTACTTGTTGCTTTTTCCCTTCTAATATGCTGCTCACGTGTTTGCAGCGCCATGCGGTAAGCTTCATTTCCATTTGCATCAACAGAAAGGCCGATTATTCTGCCTGGAATGTTTCTTTTGAATTCATCTTTGGTTGCAAAAAAAGCGGCATGAGGACCGCCGAAACCCATTGGAACGCCTAATCTCTGGGAATTACCAACTACTGCATCAGCACCAAACTCACCTGGAGGAACTAACAATGTTAAGCTTAACAAATCTGCAGCAACAATTTTAAAAATATTTTTCTTATCAGCTTCTTCAAAAAAGTTTTTATAATCATAAACCTCACCATATCCCGCAGGATATTGAACTAAAACAGCAAATATTTTGTCATTCAATTCTACACTATTGTGATTGCCGATTTGTAATTCAATACCTAGTGGGTTTGCTCTTGTTCTTAAAACATCAATTGTCTGTGGAAAAACTTCCTCGGATACAAATAAAACGTTTGCATCTTTATTTTTCCTTAATGAATAAAACATAGCCATTGCTTCAGAAGCTGCAGTGCCTTCATCCAGTAAAGATGCATTTGTAATGTTCATTGAAGTTAAATCAGAAACAACAGTTTGAAAAACTAAAAGTGCTTCAAGTCTTCCTTGAGAAATTTCAGCTTGATATGGCGTGTATTGTGTATACCAGCCCGGGTTTTCAAGAATATTTCTTAGGATAACACTTGGAACTCGCGTTGGATAATATCCCATTCCAATATATGATTTGAATACTTTATTTTTTGCCGCAAGTTTTTTAAAATCTTCAATAAATCTATATTCGGTTACGGATTCATCAAGCTTCAATTTATCTTCTAATCTTATTTGCGAGGGAATTGTTTCGTTAATCAAAGTATCAATCGAATCAACCCCAATTACTTTTAACATCTCTTCGATATTTTCTTTATTCACACCAATGTGCCTGTTAACAAACTTGTCCGGATGTTCATATATCTTCATAAACGTTCTTTCAAAAATTAATTTTTATTAAATATAATCTATTTTTTAATAGTGAAATTTAATTAAATATTTCGAGATTTTTTTTGAGGAAAAATAAAATAATTTATTGATTTTTAATATGGAAAGATTAATCTGCCGTCTGCTGCTTAATTTGTGATAAAGCTTTTTGAGCAGCTTTTTGTTCTGCACTTTTTTTGTTTTTACCTTTTCCAATTCCGTACTCTACATCTCTTATTAAAACACGAATTGTAAAAGTACGGTTATGCTGCGGCCCCTCTTCTTTAATTACTTGATAAGTTGGATTATCTAATTTATGCGCCTGAGCAAATTCCAATAATTGGCTTTTGAAATTTTCGTCAATTAGATATAAACCGCCTTTTGTATTTGGAATTATTAAAATTTTATTGATAAACCTTTTTGCTGCATTTAATCCTTTATCCAGATAAACTGCCCCAATAAGGGCTTCAAGAGCATCGCTTAAAACTGTTTTAGAACCATTAGAAAATGTATTGGAAAGATTTTCGCTTATCAAAAGAAAATCAACCAGGTTAATATTTTCTGCTGCATCCGCCAGAGCAAATCTATTAACTAATTTAGCTCTAACTTTTGTTAAGAAACCTTCATCTTTTTCAGGAAAACTTTCAAAAAGATATTCTGCAACCACTAAGCTTAAAACTGAATCGCCTAAAAATTCAAGCCGTTCATTTGATACTTCGAATTCTTCATTTTGTTCAAGAAATGAGCGGTGCATTAATGCTTGAATAAAATATTCGCGATTATGAATTGGGAATCCAACCAATTCCTCAAGCTCTTTATATTTGTCTTCGGTAAAAAGGCTTGATATATATTTTGAACTTTCTTCCTCCTGGCGCTGTTTTAATTTTTCAACCAGCCAGCTTAACAGCTTACTCAAAATTATCCCTCAAATTTTTTAAAGAGTATTGAAGCATTATGACCGCCGAACCCAAATGTGTTGCTGATAGCAAAATTAATTTTCTTTTTTGTTGAATTTAAAGGGCTATAATTCAAATCACATTCAGGGTCGGGATTAGTAAGATTAATAGTGGGAGGAACTAATATTATTTTTAATTGACTAAAGTGTAGCGATAGCTTCAATTCCCCCTGCTGCACCAAGTAAATGTCCTGTCATAGATTTTGTGGAACTTACAACCATGTCATATGCATGTTTTCCAAAAACGGTTTTAATTGCATTGGTTTCATTGATATCATTATAAGGAGTAGAAGTTCCATGAGCATTTATATAATCAACTTGTTCAGGATTTATTTCCGCATCATCTAAACAAGCTTTCATGGAACGAACCGCACCTTCGCCACCAGGCGCAGGGGCAGTCATGTGATAAGCATCCCCGGTTAAACCAATTCCAACAATTTCTGCATATATTTTAGCACCTCTATTTTTTGCATGCTCATATTCTTCTAAAATAATTGTACCTGCACCTTCTCCCATAATAAAACCATTTCTATCTTTGTCGAATGGACGGGAAGCTTCCAAGTATCTATCATTCCAGGTAGAAAGAGCTCTCATCGCATTAAAGCCGCCAATAGATAATTCAGTGATAGCAGCTTCAGAACCGCCGCACATCATTAAATTAGCGCTTCCTCTTTGAATGTGAATAAAAGCATCGGCTATTGCGTGTGAAGAGGTAGCACATGCTGAAGTAGTAGCGTAATTAGGACCTTTTAAACCATATTTAATTGAAATCAATCCGGCAGCCATATCTGAAATCATCATGGTTACAAAGAAGGGACTTAATTTTTGCGGGCTGTTATTTTCAAAATAGACATGATGCTGCTTTGTTAAAGTATCTATCCCCCCTATGCCGCTTCCATAAATAACACCAAATTTATCTTTATCAATTTTATCACCATTAATTCCTGAATCTTTATAAGCTTCATCGGAACTAACAATAGCATAATGTGAAAAAGGATCCATTCTTTTAACGGATTTTTTATCAAGGTAGTCTTCTGGATTAAAGTTTTTTACTTCGGCTGCGAATTTAGTGTCGAATTTTGAGGTATCAAATTTAGTTATAAGGCCAACACCGTTTCTACCTTCAATTAAACCTTTCCAAAATTCATCAACACCAATTCCAATTGGAGTAATTGCTCCCATCCCGGTTACAACCACTCTTCTTTTATTCATAGGTTACCCCTATTTTATTTGTGATTTGCAAATTTAAAAAATTAAGCACAGTAAGCTTACCAATCTTTAAAGAAAGGAAAGTCGAGAAAATATTTTTCCCGACCTTAATCACTTAGCCTAATTTTTCTTTTAAATATTTGGTAGCGTCCCCAACAGTACCAATTTTTTCTGCATCTTCATCAGGAATGGAAACTTGAAAAGCACTTTCAAAACCCATCACTAGTTCAACTATATCAAGTGAATCAGCGCCTAAATCATTCGTGAAAGAAGCTTCCGGTGTAATTTGAGATTCTTCAACACCTAATTTATCCATAATAATCTCTTTTACTTTGGCTTCAACGTCCATTTTATTTACTCCTATTTATTTTTTGTGATAGTGAATTATTATTTACATTACCATTCCGCCATCGACGGAAATTACTTGTCCGGTTATATAATCAGCATCCGATGATGCGAGGAAGATTGCAACTTTAGCTACATCTTCCGGTGTACCTAATTTCTTTAATGGAACTTGTGTAAGTATTGCTTCTCGCTGCTTATCGTTCAATTTGTTTGTCATATCAGTTGAAATAAATCCCGGGGCAATAGCATTTACATTTATATTTCTTGAAGCAAGTTCTTTAGCGGTAGATTTGGTAAACCCAATTACTCCGGCTTTAGAAGCTACGTAGTTTGCTTGTCCTGCATTTCCAATTATTCCAACAACCGAAGTTATATTAATAATCTTACCTGCTTTTTGACCAATCATTGTTCTTAATGATGCCTTTGTATAATTATAAACACTTTTTAAATTTGCATTAATAACGGCATCAAAATCATCCTCAGACATTCTTAAGAGCAAATTGTCCTTAGTTATGCCTGCATTGTTCACTAAAATATCTAAACCTTTTATATTTTCCAAAGTAAATTTAACAGCTTCTTCAGCTTCTGAAAACTTAGATGCATCTGATTTTATGCCGAATACTTTTCTTTGATACTTTTGTAATTCATTTTCCAACGCTTTGGCTGATTCTTCCGAGCTGTGATAAGTGAATACAACATCGCAGCCATTGATTACTAACTGTTCAACAATTGCTTTCCCGATTCCTCTAGTTCCACCGGTTACAATTGCTTTTTTTCCTTCTAATTTCATGCGACTTCTTGTTCTTGTGAATTGTCTGAATTTAAATATTCTTCTTTGTAAGCATCAAGTTCTGCTAAACCTTCAGCTCCTAAAAAGTGATGAAGTTCTTCCCTGCAGGCATCAAAGATAGACTGGCCTAAATTGATATTTTTGTTACAAGTTTTTAATCTATCGATATGTTCATCGTCAATTGTCAAAGCACCTTCATAAATCGTTAATGGAAATAAAACGCAATAGATAGGTTTATATTTCCATTTGTGTTCACCTTCCATCATTGCAAGCTTTTGTAATGTGCATAACCCGTCTTTATCAAGAAAAGAGCATTTCCCATTTATTACATTTGTTCCAACTGCCACACCGGAATCAAAATCTTCATCTTCTTCAGGTGGTTCAAACCAGGTAGAAACATCTTTTGATTGAGTTTCGTCAAGCAAAGGCATAATTTTTTCTTTTATCCCTAAGATCACTTCGCTTTCTTTTAAATCCGTATACACACCGTAATTGCAGCATTCGCCTGAACACTTGCAAGTAAATGGGAAGGTAAAAATTTTAGGGTCTATTTTTATTCCGTTAATTTCTTTTGTAAATTTTTCTACCGGAAAGTTTTCACTCATTATAAATATTTCTCCACATCTGAATATTTATCAATCCCATAACTTTTTACATCAGGATTAATTCTTTTAATTAATCCTTGTAATACTTTGCCCGGACCTATTTCATAAAACTCAGTAACTCCGTCGGCAATCATATTATTTATAATTTCCTCCCAGGGAACGGGGGAAGTTATTTGTTCAATCAACTGATTTTGAAATTCATTTTTATCTGTAGTTGGTTTTGCAGTTACATTTGTATAAACTGGAATCCTTGCATCATAAAAATTTGTTTTATCAATTGATTCTTTTAAATCAATCTTTGCAGATTCCATTAATGGTGAGTGAAAAGCACCGCTAACTGTTAGCTCTTTAACTAAGTTTCGCTCCGCCAGCTTTACAAAGCTCCATTGCTTTTTTAACTCCATCAACCGAACCGGAAATAACTATTTGTCCCGGAGAATTAAAATTAGCAGGCTGCACTATTCCAACTGAAGAAGCTTCTTTACAAAGTTCAACAACTTTATCTTTTCCCAATCCAATTATTGCAGCCATAGTCCCAGGATTTTCAATTCCAGCTTTTGTCATTGCTTTTCCGCGAACCCGGACCATCTTAACTGCTTCATAAAATTGAACAGCACCGGAAGCAACCAATGCAGCATATTCGCCAACTGAATGTCCTGCAACAGCATCAATACTAAGAGTTCTAATTATGCTTGATAAAACAACGCTGTGTAAAAAAACTGCAGGTTGTGTATTTTCGGATTGTTTTAATTCTTCTTCCGGTCCGTTAAATAAGAATATATGATAAATTAACTCCTAATGCTTCATCAGCAGTCTTTATCATCTCTTTTGCTTCGACCGAATTTTCAAATAAATCTTTAGCCATCCCAACGTATTGAGAACCCTGACCTGGAAATACAAATGCATTTTTAGACATTAAAACTTTTTATGCTTTGTTAAGAAATTTTTTAATCCATCGACCATACGACATAAGCTGAACCCCAGGTAAACCCGGCGCCAAAAGCAGCTAATATTAATTTATCGCCTTTTTTAATTTTCCCATCCCTATAATATTCAACCAAACATGAAGGAATAGTTGCTGCAGTTGTATTGCCATATTTTTGAATATTAATCATAACTTTATCTTTGCTAATTCCCATACGATTCGCAGTTGCATCTATAATTCTTAAATTCGCTTGATGTGGGACAAGGTAAGCAATATCGTCCGCCGTAAGATTATTTTTCTTCATTATATCATAAGAAATATCAGCCATTCCTTTTACTGCAACTTTGAAAACTGCTTTCCCATCCTGGTAAAGATAATGCATTTTATTATCAACCGTTTCGTGAGTTGGCGGGTTAAGGCTTCCGCCGCCTTTAAGATATAAACTTTCTTTTCCACTACCGTCAATTTTTAATAATGAATCTTGAAGTCCAAGCGATTTATCTTCCGAAGGTTCAAGTAAAACTGCGGCACCGGCATCACCGAAAAATATGCAGTTATTTCTATCTGTATAATCAACGATAGAACTCATTTTATCTGCACCAATAACCATAACTTTTTTGTAAGCACCACTTTCAACTAAGGCAGCGCCGGTTTGAAATGCAAATAAAAATCCTGAGCAGGCAGCTGAGAGATCAAATCCCCAGGCATTCCTTGCTCCAATTTTTTCTTGAACTAAACATGCCGTAGCTGGGAACATCATGTCCGGTGAAATAGTTGCAACTATTATTACATCGATTTCATCAGCAGAAATATTTTTAGATTTCAATAAGTCCTCTGCAGCTTTTGCAGCTAAATCACTTGTAGCACCTTTTTCTAATAATCTTCTTTCACTTATACCTGTACGTGTTCTAATCCATTCATCGTTTGTATCAACTATCTTTTCAAAAAATGCATTGTCCAAAATTTTATCCGGGACGTACATCCCAACTGCTGTTATTACTGCGCTAAACTTTTTGTTATTATTTGCCATTTTACACTCAATTTAATTCCGAATATTTTTTAATTGAATTACTAATCTTTTCAACCAGATTTTTTTCATACATCTCGTTTGCCCTTAACACCATATTCTTTATTGCTTTCGGTGTGCTTGAACCATGGCCAATTATACTAATTCCATTAACTCCAAGCAAGGGAACACCGCCATATTCCTGGTAATCAAAATCTTTTAAAACTTGTCTCAATACGCCTCGTACTAAACCCACTTTTAATTTATTTATAAACCCTAAATCCGCATATTGTCTTAATTTAAATCTTAAGTAACTTACTAAACCTTCGCCGAACTTCAACAATATATTCCCAACAAAACCGTCACACACCACAACATGGGCAGTTCCTTTTAGAACATCTCTACCTTCAACATTACCAATAAAATTTAACTTTGTTTTTTTCAATAACTCATAAGCAGAAACAGATACTTCATTGCCTTTGGATTTTTCTTCACCAACACTTAACAACCCAACTTTAGGATTTTGAATTCCATAAATCTCTTCAACGAATATTGAACCCATAATTGCATATTCAAGTAGATGTTTTGCTTTGGAATCAACGCTGGCTCCAACATCAAACAAAGTTGAAATACCCGCTTCATTTGGAATAAAACTTCCGATTGTCGGCCTTCCAACTCCTTCAATTCTTCCGATAATTAAAGTTGAAGCCGCCATCATTGCGCCAGTGTTTCCGGCACTGACAAATGCATCTGCTTTTTTATCTCTTACCCAATTGCAGCCCACAACAATTGAAGAATTTGGTTTTGATTTAATCGCTGTGGTGGGAGTCTCTTCCATTCCGATCGCTTCGTCAGTGTTAATAATATTTTTTTGATCGAATGAGAGATTTTCTGAAGCTAAAACTTTTTTTATTTCTTCTTCTTTCCCAACTAAAAACAGTTCAATATTTTTATTTTCATTGAAAGCCTGGATAGCTCCAACAACAGCATTACGGGGAGCGAAGTCACCCCCCATAGCATCGACAATAATTCTGCATTTAATTTTGTTGGACTCAGAATTGGTCATTAAAAGGATTAAAGTTTATAAATTAGCTTTTTGGTAAAAACATTGAACGTTCATTATAATAGCCGCAGGATGGGCATGCACGATGAGCAAGTTTCATTTCACCGCAGTTTGAACAAGTACTCAATGCCGGAGCTGATGTTTTATAATGTGTTCTTCTTTTATCTCTTCTGCTTTTAGACCATTTTCGTTTTGGATTTGGCATCGTCTTTCCGTTTTAATTTATATTTAATTTATTTTTTAATTCTTGCAGCGGCAGCCATCTGGGATCAATTTCATTCTTGCTGCAATTACAGTCACCTTCATTCAAATTTTTTCCACATCTTGCACATAAACCTTTGCAATCTTCATTGCATAACTTTTTCATTGGAATAGCCAGCAAAGAATAATCCCTCACATCTTTTGTAATATCAATTTTATCTGCTTCTAATGGAAGATATGAAATATCTATTAAATCATTTTCAACCGGTTCTTTACCGAACAAATAAACCATTCTATATTTTGTTTTTAATTCCGCATTGTAATCATCGCTGCATCTGTCACATTCAAATTTTGCTTTAAGTAAAATTTCAGAATCTAAAACAATTTGACTGTGAGATTTGTTCAACTCAACATCTACTATAAAATTATCATAGAACGGTTCACTCAACCCTAATTCAGCAATTGAATCATTAAAATTATAATTATGAACGCCGTCGCTTAAATTTGAAATTTTAATAATCATCGGTCTCTCAGAATTTCGGCAAAAACAAGCCAAAATATAGATATACTTGTTAAGATAGTCAATGATTTTTCGTACTGGTAAATTCTGAAAAAATCAGGTAAAAAGTAGATTTTTATAAAATAACCATAAAACAAGCTTTTGAAATTCACTTTTTTTGTTTCTATATTTACAAGCTAAAATAAAAAAATGATGGCGGGGTAGCTCAGTTGGTTAGAGCAGTGGAATCATAATCCACGTGTCGGGGGTTCGAATCCCTCCCCCGCTACAAATTTAAGGAGATAAATTATGTATTCAATATTAATGTTATTTGCGGCTATAATTGGCGTTTTATTAATGATTATTGTATTACTTCAGAATGCCAAAGGCGGCGGATTAGCTGGTGGTACTTTTGGCGGTGCCGGCGGAATGGGGACAATGTTTGGGTCAAGAAGAACCGCAGACTTTTTAAGTAAAGCAAGCTGGTGGCTGGCAAGCGCATTAGCACTTATTGCAATTGTTGTTAATTTGTTTTTCTTACCAGGAAGAACAACTCAAAGTGAAAGAGAAAGTATTATTCAGCAATCCGGACAGCAGCATTCTGTTCCTCAGCAGCCAAGTTTACCACCGCAGACTCAAACTCAAACGCCTGCTCCTACGCAAAATCAAAAATAATTTTCAAAGTCACACTAAGCATTTCGAAGTGTGACTTTATTCTTAAATCTCAGTCTTCGATAAACTCAACCTGACAAATCATGCAGTTAATCCTTTGCACTTAATTAATCCCAATTAGCAAGTATCTCAATTATTTTATCTTCAACATCCCTATAAAAATTACTGCCGCCTTTTTTAAATTCAATCAGAATGCTTAAAACCAGGTCCTCGTCGCCTTTGGTTGATAGATATCCGGAAACGGATGAAACTCCATTCAAAGTACCGGTTTTACCGTGGAAATTATTTTCAGCTAATGTTCCATTCATCCTATGACGCAGTGTACCGTCAACACCGGCAATGCTTAATGAATTATAAAAGTCTTCATAATTAGGAAGGTCGAAATACATTTTTTCAAGAACACCTGTAATAGCGCCGGGGGTAATTTGATTAAATCTTGAAATTCCCGAACCATCAACAACCGCTGTTCCTTTTGCAAAGATGTTGTTGTCAGATATGAAATCTAAAACTGCCTGAGTTGAATAAAAAGAATTTCCTTGCTTTTTACTTACCTCTGCACCAATTGTTTTAAACAGACATTCAGCTAAAAAATTATCGCTGTGCTTATTTATCATAGCTACCAGGTCTTTTAATAGTATATTTGATTCACAAAGCTGAGTAACTTTTAAAGGTGTTATTCCTTTTACAGCCGAACCATCAACGATTATACCGTTTTCAATTAACTTACTTTTTAATAACTGAGCTACATATAAAGGCGGGTTGGAAATATTTGTGACAATATATCTCCATCTTCTTCTGATTTTTTTTCTAGTTGTAATTTTATTTCTATCAATCACCATTGCAGATATTGGCGGAAGATTTACGTTTGCAACTTCATCTTTTATCCAATCATCTCTTGAATAAATTTCATCAAAATAAGAATCATCTCCGACAATATTTCCAGTAATCTTTTTTATCCCTAAAAGTTTTAACTTAATTACCATCGAATCAAGATCATAACGGGTGAAAGTTGAATTGCCGTATCCTTTGATATATAAATTCCCTTCAACAATACCGTCTTTGATATTGCTATTTGCCATAAAAATTTTAGTAGATAAAGGGAAATCTCCCCCAAGATATGATAATGCGGCGGCAGTCGTAAATAATTTTGTATTTGATGCAGGTATCATCGAAGCATCTGGATTCATTTCAAAAACAGTATCTTGTGTAAGCGGATTATAAATAAGCATTCCTATCCTGCAATTTGAAGGCAACACACGAAGAGCATTATTTATTTGTTTTTGTATAGCTTCTAAAGTTGTGGGAAAAAGTATATTTTGACTTAAAAAAAAGGTTAGTAAAAAATATTTCATGCATTTAATCATAAGGCAACAATTTAAATATTTATAAGATTCGTCTTTTATTAAAAGATTTAGTGTTTTATTTTAGCAGCGGTAAATTAAAAGTTACTGAAAATTAAGTCGAAATATAAAATATTAATTCATAAATAAAATACTTTCAATTGTTACCTTCCATAATCATACATCTTTATATTCATTTCCTGTTTTATCAGGAGTAAGCGAAAGGAATTATGGCTAATAAAAAAACGCCTTTAAAAGCATACGAAAATTTGGATTTCTTAAATTCTTCAGACGCAAGAATTATTAGAATACTATCGGAATTTCTTGAACCTAAATCAAAATTCAGAAGGCATAAAATTGTCGATACAATTGTTTTCTTCGGGTCAGCAAGGCTAAAATCCAAGCGGGACGCAGTTAGAGAGTTGAATAGATTTAAAACAATTAATCCGAAAACCACTAATTCACTTGCAGAAGAATTAAGAGTGGCTCAGCACATGGTTAGAATGTCGAAGTATTATGAAGACGCCGTGGAACTTTCAAAAAGATTGACAGAATGGTCAATGAATTTAAAGACTAAAGCAAACAGATTTATAATTTGTACAGGCGGCGGGCCTGGTATAATGGAAGCAGCAAATAAAGGAGCTAAGCTTGCCGGAGGTTATTCAATTGGATTAAATATAAGCATTCCATTCGAACAATTTGTAAATAAATATGTATCAAAAGAGCTAAGCTTTGAGTTTCATTATTTCTTCATGAGAAAATTTTGGTTCGCATATCTTGCTAAAGCATTAATAGTTTTTCCAGGCGGATTTGGAACAATGGATGAATTTTTTGAAATTCTTACTTTAGTACAAACTGAAAAAATAAAGAAAAAACTTTTATTGGTTGTTTATGATGAAAAATACTGGAAGAGTATAGTTAACTTTGACGGCTTAATTGAAAACGGTGTAGTCAGCAAATCTGACATGAATAATATTTCGTTTTGCAATTCTGTAGATGATGCTTTTAAATTGATTACATCTCACTTTGAAAAACATTATTCAAACGAAAAGGACAATGCGGCGGGTGAGCCAAGAATAGAATTGAAATAAAAATAAAAAAGCCCCTAAAAATTAGGGGCTTAAATCTTAATCAAAATTATCTATGCGATGCGCACGTCTCGCAGCCTTCATTTTTTCCATTCTCTTTTTAATCGATGGTTTAACAAAGAAAGTTCTCTTTTTAAATTCTTTAAGAACACCTGATCTTTCGTATTTTTTCTTAAATCTTTTAAGAGCTTTATCTATAGATTCATTGTCGCCTACTGAGATACCAACCAAATTATTTCACCTGCCTTAAGTGGTTTTTTATTTTATGATATTGCTTCAATTAATTTCTTATGACCTAATTTCTGAAACTCAACTGAGATTGAACTGATTCCATTTGATAAAATTTCTTTTGAAACAACTTTACCAAAATCATCCCAATTCTCATGATAAATAGCTTCTCCAACAATAAAGGACTTTTTAGGGGAATAAACTGTACAATCCTCATTCTCTATTCCTTCCAAAGAGGGCTTTTTCTCTTTAACATCTTCAGTTAAATCAATAATCATGGTTTGCTTGCATTTTTTGCATTTAGCCCATCTTTTATTTTCACCTTCAACCGCAATAACTTCCCCAGCCAATTCCATTTTTTGCACTGTATTACATACACTGCAAAAAGCCTCAATATTTTTTACTCTTGCCATGAACCTATCCTACCTTTCGGAAAAACTGACTTTAAATATACCAAACTCATATAGTATTCGCAAGTATAATTGCGGTAGTCTAAATCTCTTTTTCAGAAGGAGTTGTAACTAAAACCGGTTTTTTAGAATATCGAATTACTTTTTCAGCAACGCTTCCAAGTAATGTATGAAGCACTCCCGTTCTACCGTGAGTTGCAATTACAATTAAATCGATATTTTTTTCTTTACTATAATTTATTATTTCATCGTAATCAATTCCTTTTCTGACAACGGGAATAATTTCCACATCTTTACCGCTTCTAATTTTAACTACAGCTTCTTCAATTGATTTCTGTGCATAATCATCAAATGATTTTCTAATTTTATCTTCAGACAGATCCAAAGAACGTATTGCTAATATAGGAGGAGTTTTTTCAAGAATATGCAGAAGATGAATTTTTGCACCATATTGAAGAGCTAGTTCAACTGCGTAGTCTCCGGCAGTAAGCGATAAATTACTGAAGTCAGTTGGAATAAGAATATTTTTAATTTGAAACATGTTTGCCTCTACTATTGAAACAAGTATAATTCTATTAAAGTGGGAAAGAAAGTAGCGTAATATTACAATTTATATTTCTAACAATAAAATTAATAAATTAAAGCATTTCGTATTTCACCAATGCCGGTTTCAACATTGTGAATAAATCCATTAATTACAACATATTGAATTTTGTTATTTTTTTTAATAATAAAATTTGAGACACTGCCTAAATCTATTTCTTTAGGCGCTAAATCTTTATTTCCTGTTAAAATATTTATTGGAAGCTTGGTATATTTTTCTTCAACACTTACTGCTGAATCAAGTTTAACATTTGTATAACCTTGTTTATACATATCATTAAAATCAAGCTTTTCAATTTCCTTCAATGATGCGAATTCTTTGGGATAGGTTTTTCCAATTTGAATTTCACTTCCCTTAAAATCACAATCTTCATACCCAAAATAAACTGACAAGTCTCCTAAATCTTCAACATGAGATTTAATATAAAAATCTTTTGCGCTGTCAATATTTATTTCAGAATAATTTATTCCAACATCAATCAAATATTCATGATCTTTGTTTTTATATTTTAAATCTCTTAATACAACATCCATAATGTTTGTTTCGTTGAATGGAATGTCATCATAGACTTGTTCGTCTTCTTCGGCATAGGTTTCTTCGATTATACTCCTAAAAGCCGAAAGTAAAGTGATGAAATTCAGCTTGCGGATGTATTGTTTTTCAATATCATTTTTCCAGCCGCCTGATTCAATTAATATTGTACTGGTTCCCCATCTTTGGAAATTATCACCAAAAGCCCTTGGTTCAAAATCATCATTATATTTTGCAATGTGTCCCGGAATTATGCTTGACATAATTTCATAAAGTTCCCCAATTAATTTTATTGCATTATCTCTAACAGGATCAACACTTTTTTCATAATTAACTGCGGGTGCAAGAAATGAAAGCGTAGCTGACTTGAAACTGTTGCCGACTGAATACCTTGTGTTTTGATCATGAAGATTAAAGCCAAAGTCAGCATGTAATTCTTCAAAAGTTTTTCTAAGAATTATTCCTTCCGGTGTTTGCTGTCGTGCAGCATCTCTATTGATATCAATTTCAAAGGAATTCCGTCTTTGAAAAACTTCTGCCCCGTCCGGATTAACCATTGGCATTACATAAACAGTTGCTTTGTTGAACAAACTGTCTCTGAATGCATTGTAATGATCATTGGAGTTAAGAAAATTAAAAATATCAAACAAAGCCATAGTTGCAGTTGATTCGTCTCCATGCATTTGCGACCAAAGAAATATTTTTTTCTCTCCATGTCCAATTTTAATTAAATAAATATCTCTTCCTTCGGCAGATGTTCCGGCTTTATTAACCACAAAATTATTTTTATCTTTTAAACGTTCAATAAGAGGAACAATATCGGAATGTTTAAATCTCTTATGATTTATGCTTTCCTCGCGGTAGTGTGAATAATCATAATAAAGACTATTTGCGAAATCAAAACCTTGTGCCATAAAATTTCCGGTAATTATTAGTAGAAATAGTAAAATTTTTTTAAGCATTTATTTTTCCGAATAATTTAGTAAGCTGATTTTTCAGAATAAATTATTTGTTTTGATTAACTTAAGAAAAGTAAAGGACTTTATAAATGAGTACTTCAAAATTAAAAATTGGTTCTGATATCCCCAGCTTTAAATTACAAAGTGTGGATGGGAAAGAATATGATCTAAATTCATTTAAAGATAAAAAGGGGTTGATAATTATTTTTAGCTGTAACCATTGTCCTTATGTTCAAGCTTATGAAGATAGGATTATTAAAATTGCAAAAGATTATAAAGATACAATAGGTGTTGCAGCTATTAATTCAAATGATGATTCACAATATCCTGATGATTCTTTTGAAGAGATGAAAAAAAGAGCTTCGACTAATAATTTTAATTTCCCGTATCTGCGCGATGAAGATCAAAGCGTTGCTATATCATTTGATGCCAGCCATACTCCTGAAATTTTTCTTTTTAATGATGAAAGGAAATTAATCTATCATGGTAAGATTGATGATAATTGGAAAGAGCTGGAAAAAGTTCAAAGCAATTATTTGAGAGATGCCTTAGATGAATTGCTTGAAGGAAAGGATATTTCTGTACCGGAAACTTTTTCAATCGGATGCACGATTAAATGGAAAAATTAGATCGACATAAAATTTAAAGATAAACCCAATTTCTTTTAAAGAAATTGGGTTTATAAATTGAAGCTGCCAAACAGCATTACTTATTTTCAGTGCGGCAGCTTCTCTCTAAAACGATTATAAAAATAAGCTCCAAGTACAGCACCAAACAAAGTAAAAATAGCAGGATACGCACCGGCTCCAATCTGTGCAAAAATAGGCCCGGGGCAAGCACCGGTAATTGCCCAGCCTATCCCGAAAATAATTCCGCCAATTATAAAACCCTTATGAAATTCTTTTCCGCTGAAATTTAATTCTTCATCATTCAATGATTTTACTTTTAATCTCTTTAGAATTTGAACAGAAATGATTCCCACTACCACGGCAGAACCAATAATTAAATACATGTATGGTTCATTAAACAAAAACATATTATGAATTCTAAACCAGCTAATTACTTCTGATTTTGTAAGAACAATTCCGAATGCTATTCCAGGTACGATAAAGACAAAATTTTTCATTTATTTTTTTATCCTTTTATAAATAATAAGAAGCAAAAGTGAAAATTAATCCGCCGATAAAAAAGGAAATAGTTGCTTTTAAACTTGAGGATTGTAACAAAGATAAACCGGTAATGGAATGCCCGGAAGTACATCCGTTTGCGTACCTGGTTCCAAAGCCGACAAGAATACCGCCTATAAATAATTTCATAAATCCGGAAATTGAATAGTCAGAAGCGGGCAAAAAATTTTTCGGCTGACTTGATAAAAAATAATTTGCTAAAAATGCTCCGATTACAATTCCAATCACGAAATAAAATTTCCAACTGTCTTCGCTCCAATTATATTGAAATTTTTTTATTTTTTCTTTTGGTAAAACAATTGTACAGATATGAACAAGCGCCGAAGATATTCCAAATTTTTTATTGCTTATTATAAACATAAGCGGAACAAATAATCCAATTAAAGGCCCCGCAATATACCAGTTCCAATTCCCTAAAATAACTTCCATTAATTACTCTCCATTTTTATTTTTCTATACTAAAAGTATGATTTATATCGGCAGTTTTATTTAAGATAGCAGTTGCCGAACAATATTTTTCCATTGAAAGCTCAATTGCATGCTTTACTTTTTTCTCTTCAAGCTCGCCTTTAAATTGATAATGAACATTTATTGTTTTGAAGATTGAGGGTATTTGATTTTCAATTCTTTCTCCATCAATAGTTATTATTAAATCATCAATTTTTTGCTTTTGCTTTTTAAGTATTGAAATAACATCCATCGCTGTACATCCCCCAAGTCCCATTAAGTATTAATTCCATTGGCCTTGCACCGGCATTTTGACCGCCGATAGAAGGAGCTCCATCAATATTAATTTCAACTCCAGCAGATCCAGTAGCTTTGAAATGACAATGTTCATTAACTCTTTTTAATTCTACTTTCATAAATTTTATTTCTTTTTTGAATTTTGTAAAGCTTGACTAATATCTTCGATAATGTCATTTATATTTTCTAATCCAACTGAAACTCTTATTAAACCGGGAGCTATACTTACTTTTTCTCTTTCCTCATCTGTTAACTTCGAATGAGTCGTTGAAGCTGGATGTGTAATTGTTGTTCTCGTGTCACCAAGGTTCGCAGTTATCGAACAAAGCTTTATTGAATCAATAAATTTTTTAGCTCTTTCTAATCCTCCTTTGGGAACAAAAGTAACAATGCCGCCGCCAAGTTTCATTTGTTTTTTTGCCAACGAATATTGGGGATGAGAAGGAAGGAATGGATATTTAACATTTTCTATTTCATCATTCTTTTCTAATGCTTCAGCTAATTTAAAAGCATTCTCACAATGCTTATCCATTCTAACGGAAAGCGTCTCTAAACTTTTCGAAAGCAGCCAGGCATTAAACGGCGAGAGTGCTGGGCCGGTTTGACGAGCAAAAAATCTTATTTCTTTTATCAATTCTTTTTTGCCGACAACTACTCCTCCTAAAACTCTTCCTTGTCCGTCAATAAATTTCGTAGCTGAATGTGTTACTAAATCTGCACCGAAATCAACAGGGTTTTGTAAATACGGAGTAGCAAAACAATTATCAACATTTAAAATCAATTCATTTTTTTCTTTTAATTTGCCAAGCCATTCAAGGTCAATTAATTCCAAACCTGGATTTGAAGGAGTTTCAACAAAAATCATTTTCGTATTATTTTGAATTGACTTTTCCCACTCGTCCTGATTCGATGCATCAACATAAGTATGAGTTATACCCCACTTAGGAAAAATTTTTGTTAGCAATTGATGAGTCGATCCGAAAAGCGAACGACTTGCTAAAACATGATCACCGGATTTTAACAAAGCTCCAAAACTTGTAAACACCGCAGCCATGCCAGTTGCAAAAGCAAATCCGTCTTCAGCTTTTTCAAGTTGAACCATTTTATCAATAAACTCGGTTGTGTTCGGATTTGAAAAACGGGAATAAATATTACCTTCAATTTCATCTGCAAACAAGGCTCTTCCCTGCTCTGCATTTTCAAAGACAAAACTTGAAGTTAAATATAAAGGTGTTGAATGTTCTCTATTCTTTGACCTTTCGGTTTGAGTTCGAATAGATTTTGTTTCAAAGTTTTCCATTGTTAAACCATTCTTATTTTATAACAAAAAAGCCTTTCTTTTGAAAGGCTTTTAATTGATTATCTATTTTATTAGTAAACACCTTTCAAATAAATTTACCTCTCATGCAACAGGTTTGCATACAACAATTAATTGGCATCATTTGAAAGTGATTTAATTTCATTTCTATTAAGTTAGTTTTGATTGTGAATGCAATATATAAAAATAAATTTTATTTTCAATAAGACCGATACTGGAATAAAAAAGGCGAAGACTAATTTTTATTGAAGTTTTACTTCGATTTCTCCCCATTGTGATTTAGGTTACACTACTTTCTTTAAACCTAATATTCATTTTAGGCGTCTAACACTTTGGAAAAAATATAATTACTATAGAATCACTAAAATTTGATAAACGTGGAGAAAGTTATGTTAAGAATTTTAAGTTTTTCATTATTGATATTTGTAATATCCTTTGCTTCATTAAATGCACAATCCCGCAGATCTCCAAAAGAAAGGGCACAAATGTTAAAGGATAGTCTTAGTCTTTCAGAAGAACAAACCACAAAAATTGAAAACATTTATTCAGCATCAGATAAAAAGTTTCAGGAATCAGCTCAAGGTAATTTTGATAGAACAAAATTTAGAGCCATAATGGACAGCACCAACGCAGAGATAAAAAAACTTTTAAATAGTAAACAAAAAGATGCCTTCAATAAATTGATTGAAGAAAGAAGAAACAGAATGCGGGGAAATAGATCTGGATCTAATTCTAATTAAAAATTCTTTTATTTTATAACCGGAAAAACAATGAAAAAGAAAGTAATTATTTACAGTTTAATTGTAGTCGGATTACTTGTATTAGTTTATTTTTTATTTATTAAAGATGACAACAAAGCGCCTGTGTACACTTTTACAGAGTTAAAAAAAGGAGACATTAGTAATACTATTACCAGTACTGGGACATTGCAAGCAGTAAAAACTGTAGATGTTGGAACACAAGTCTCCGGAAAACTTGATAAGATTTTTGTGGATTTTAATTATGATGTAAAAAAAGGTCAGTTGCTTGCAATTCTTGATACAACGAATCTTGCTTTGGCTGTTAGGGATGCGAAATCAAATTTAGAAAAAACAAAATCACAGTACGAACAGGCATTAGCGCAATATAATAGAAACAAAGAATTGTATGACAAAGGATTTTTATCCGAATTAGATTACATAAGTTCAAAGACAAGCTTGGAATCTTCGTTATCAGACTATCATTCTGCACAAACGTCACTTGAAAGAGCAAAAACCAATTTGAACTATGCTTATATATACTCCCCTATAAATGGAAAAATAATAAATAAAAATGTTGAAGAAGGACAAACTGTTGCGGCAAGTTTTTCTTCACCAACCTTATTTGAAATAGCAGAGAATCTGTCCAAAATGCAAATTTTAGCTTCAGTAGACGAAAGCGATATTGGGCAAATTAAAGTTGGGCAGGAAGTAAAGTTTTCTGTTCAAGCTTATCCAAGCAAAGAATTTACAGGAAAAGTCGTTCAGATACGATTAAACTCTGAAGTAGTTCAAAATGTTGTTAACTATACAGTAGTAATAAATGCAGACAATAAAGATAATTTATTACTTCCTGGTATGACAGCAACTTTGGATTTTTATGTAGAAGTAAAAAATGATGTTTTAATGGTTCCAAATTCTGCTTTAAGATTTCAACCTCCAGCCGAAGCTTTAGCTGAATATGAAAAAGAAAATGTGAAAGCAAATGGCAGTGCAAATGGAGCTACATCTGATAGTTTACGAAATAAATTTAGATCAATGCGTAATGGAAATTCAGGACAAAGTTTTGGCTCGGGTCAAGGATCAAGTAATTTTAAAAACAGAAGCTTCGGCAGAATTTGGTATGTTGATGAACATGGTAAATTACAAATGGCAAGAGCAGTTTTGGGGTTAACTGATGGTAAGAATACAGAGGTAGTACGAAGTAGGGATTTAAAGGAAGGGATGAAAATAATTACTGGTCAGCAAAATGCTGATGAAAACGGAACTTCAAATGTAAGAAACCAAAACTTCCCACGTGGTATGGGACGAGGATTTTAATTTGACTAAGTATATTATTAAAACAAACGATTTAACTAAAACTTACTTAATTGGTGATATTGAAGTACATGCTTTAAAGGCTGTTGATTTAACGATTGGCGAAGGTGAATTTGTTGCAATTATGGGTGCTTCTGGTTCCGGTAAATCAACATTAATGAATTTAATTGGATGCCTTGATAAACCAACTTCAGGAGAATATTTTCTTGACGGAGTAAATACAAGTAAGTTAACAAAAAATGAATATGCTGAAATTAGAAATCAAAAAATTGGTTTTGTATTTCAAGGATTTAATCTTTTAGCAAGAACATCTACGCTTGAAAATGTTGAATTGCCTTTAATGTATGACAGGCAGAATCGTATAAAAGACCCAAAGAAAAAAGCAATAGAAGTTCTTGAGCGTGTTGGACTGGGCGACAGGTTGGAACATGAACCTAATCAGCTTTCAGGCGGGCAGCAGCAGAGAGTTGCAATAGCCAGAGCTCTTGTAAATGAACCTTCATTAATTTTAGCGGATGAACCAACCGGAAATTTAGACAGCAAAATGTCAGTTGAAGTTTTTAATCTTTTTCAAAAATTAAATGATGAAGGAATTACAATTATACTTGTAACGCATGAACGCGACTTCGCCCATTTTGCAAAACGAATTGTTGAACTTAAAGATGGACATATAATTAGAGATATAGAGATCAAAAATAGATTAATTGCTTCTGAAGAATTAGAGAAACTAAAAGAAGAAGTCATTTAAAAAGTTTTAGGGTAAAAGATGCACATAAAAAACATTTTAAAAGTAGCTGGTAAAAGTATCTTGAAATCCAGGATGCGAAGCCTGCTTACAGCACTTGGAATTATTATCGGAGTTGCAGCAGTTGTTGTAATGGTTGCTATCGGCGATGGCGCTCAAATGCAAGTTGAACAGCAAATATCCGCACTCGGCTCTAATTTGCTTATAATATTTCCTGGGTCTACGAATCAACGAGGTGTAAGAATGGGTGCGGGCAGCTTTAATAGATTTACTATGGAAGACGTTGACAAAATTCGAGAAGAAGCAACATTAATTAAAGGCAGTTTCTCCTATTGTACGGTCGGGCGGTCAAATAATCGGAGGAAATGGAAACTGGAGCACCCAAATTCAAGGTGTTAGCCCAAACTATTTGGAAATTAGAAACTGGCCTTTGGCATCGGGAGATTTCTTTACCGATAAGGATATGTTGTCAAGATCGAAGGTTGCTGTATTAGGACAAACTGTAGTTAAACAGCTATTCCCCAATGAAGATCCAATAGGACAAGTAATCAGAATAAGAAATGTTCCTTTTAGAGTTATTGGTGTTCTGTCAGCTAAAGGTCAAGGTGGCTTTGGGAATGACAATGATGATGTAATTTTTGCTCCTGCAACAACAGTTCTTGATAGATTGACGGGCGGAAGATATATAAATTACATTCAGGCAAGTGCAGTTTCATTGCAGCAAATAGGACAAGCGCAAGTTGAGTTGACAAAAATTATGAGGGAAGCACATCATCTTCATTCTGGAGAAGATGATGACTTTACAGTAAGGAATCAGGCAGATATCACAGAAGCGGCAACCGCAACTTCAAAAGTATTAACCGTACTTTTGGCATCGGTTGCCGGTGTTTCTTTGATTGTTGGCGGAATAGGAATTATGAATATCATGCTTGTATCTGTTACCGAAAGAACAAGAGAGATTGGCATCAGGCTATCAGTTGGGGCAAGAACATCCGATATATTAATTCAGTTTTTAACTGAAGCAATTGTGCTCAGTTTGGCAGGTGGATTAATTGGTATTTTATTGTCATTCGGCATCACTTATATTTTAAACAATTACACAAGTCAATTTGCTGTTATTAGGCCTGAGATAATAATGATAGCTGTAAGTTTTGCCGGTGTGATCGGAATATTTTTTGGCTTTTATCCAGCAAGAAAGGCAGCAAATTTAAATCCCATAGACGCACTTAGATATGAATGATGTGTCTGCTTTTTCTAGAATAAATTGTTCAGAGCTTATATAGAATTTACTCTACTATTTTGTTGACTAAATAATAAAATCTAATTATTCACAAAAAGCGGAGTATATTATGATTATCAATCCCCTGGATAGAAGCAATTTTTTTAAGGGCTTACTAATTCTTGTTGGCAAAGAAAAAAATTTCACCCAAAATGAATGCAACATGTTAAAAAGAATAGCAAAAAGTTTAGGATTCAATTATGAGTATGCTGATAAATCAATAAAAAATTATCTGGCGAATAAATTTATAATTGAAGAGCCGCCTCTTTTTTCGGATTGTAATTTTGCTGAAATATTTATTCGTGACGGGATGAAAATAGCTTTGTCAGATAGGATATTAAATGTTGATCAGATTGAATGGTTATCTAAAACAGCACTAAAAAATAATTTATCCAGGCAATGGGTTTTTATTGAACTGGAAAGTATACTTGAAAATTTTAATATAAGGTCTGAAACACATTTTGAAATTCAAAGATATGTAGATCCCATATTTAACAATAATTCATTTACAAATTGAGATAGAAAAAATCCAGAGAGTTCAAAAATGATTAAGCGTTTTATTTTTCCATTCCTGCTGTGTGCCTTAATATCTTATTCCAACAATTATGCTCAAAAACAATTATCATTGAATGATGCAATCACTATCGCTCTTCACCAAAATACTGACTTAGTTAAATCACAAAACAACCTTGCAACAAATTCTGCTGCTATTAAAAATGCTTATGGAGATTTGCTGCCTAATTTAAATTTAAATGGATCGTGGAGCTGGCAAAGGGTTAGTGACAAAGGCGGTGAAACCCAGGTAGACTTTTTCGGAAGAGAGACTACCCTTCCTTCATCACAAACAGATACCCGAAATTATTCCCTATCTGCCGGAGGAAATGTAACTTTGTTTGATGGCCTGTCTAACATCGCTAATATAAATCAGAAGAAAAATAATTTTGAATCAGCAAAATTAAATCTTGAAAGACAAAAGCAAAATATTATTCTGCAAACGGCTAATCTTTATTTCGCTATTATCAGTTACGATTCATTGCTGAAATACCAGGATGAAAATTTCAAATACAATCAAGAGCTTCAAAAGGCAATTAATGAAAAGCAAAAACTAAAAATGGTTACTTTAGCCGATGTATATTCTCAAGAAGCACAAACAGCTAATTCCCAATTTTCTTATCTGCAGGCAAAAAATAATTTTGAAAAAGCAAAGATTTCTCTTTTAGAATATCTTTCTCTAGATATAAACGAAGATTACTCTTTTAGCCTTCCATCAAAAAGTGAATATGATTCCAGCCTTACAAACGATGATTATGATCAGCTTTTACAATTCGCACTTTCACATCGTAATGATTATCTCAGCCAAAAATACGCTGTTGAAAGCAGCGAAAATCAATTAACAATTGCTCGTTCGGGATATCTACCAACTTTAAGCGGGAACTACCGTTTTTCTACTGCGGCTACAAATTTAAATTCAGTATTCAACCGAAAGACTTATAATGTTGGTTTAACATTGAGCCTACCTATATTTTCTAATTTTAATACTGAATATTCAACTGAAGCTGCGGATGTATCCCTTCAGAATAGCAATGAAGATTTAAAGCAATTGGAAAGACAAATTAAATCTGATGTGAAAAACTCATTACTCGATTTACAAACATCAAAACTGCAGTTAGATGTTTCCCAAAAAGCCTTACAATCGGCTAAAGAAAGCTGGAATATTAAAAAAGAAAGTTATAACCTTGGGGCAGTTACTTATATCGATTTGCAGCAGACATATAATAATTACTTGCAAGCTTTAAACAACAGCATTCAATCCCAATACACTTATTTCACTAAACAATTTGCGTTGTTAAATGCAATTGGGAATTTATATAATTAATATAGACAGCACTATTAATTGCAGATTTTATTTATAAAATCTCAATGTAGTTATAGAATGAAGTGTAAGCGGAATAAGGATTATTTTTAAACGATACCAGCAATAAAATTCTCAAATTAGAAGCAAATCATTTTTAACACAATATTAAGTTTATAAGTAAAACTAACTAATAAAGTATTTATACAATTTTGTATTAACCAAATTGAATTTATTAATAAATTCCTTTGAGACAAGGTCTATAATATATTTTCTAGTTTACTTTTTACTCTTTGGATACAATTTTAAGAATAATAATGAAACAAAAGTTACTAATATAATCCCGAGAAATATTTCAAAAAATCTAATAGGTTGAATTCCCGGATTTACAAGCATACCTCTTTCAACATTATTTAATTTTAAAATGTAAGCTTCTATGTCAGAAATCTGCTGCTGCGTAAGAAGATTTTTATCTCCATAAGCTTCCATTTTTAAAGCTGGATTATCTCCCTGGGGGATAGATCCATGTTGAATAAATTTATCAATGCCTTGTGAAAATAACTCAGGATCATCGTTATATAATTCCTTTGAAACCGGATTAAGTTTTGGAACCATGCCTGACGTCGAACCTTCATTTTTTATTCCTCCCTTGCCCTTACTACCATGACAGGATACGCAAAATTTATTAAAAATAACTTCACCTTGTTCGGGGCTTCCCATTATGTATGCAGCTAAACCTATTTTGGATTTTTCAATTGAATCTGTTTGGGTATTATTAGTAGCTCCACTTTCGGATCCTTCTGAACCTAATTCGCTTCCACCTGGAAGTCCAACAGAAACTGGATGAATTAAAAAAGAAACTAAGTCTGATAATTGCGATTTAGATAAAAAAGCAAAAGGAGGCATAATGGATTTTGGGTTATGCGATTTAGAATTCTGAAGTTGTTGAATAAGCCAATCAGTCGATCTGTTTTTTTGAACTTCATTTGTTAAATCAGGGCCTAAAGTGCCCCCGGTTCCAAAAACAGAATGACAGCCGATACAGCCAAGAGAAGTAAATAAATTTTTACCCAACTTAACAGATTGGGAGTAAACATTAGGTGCTGCTGGTGGGCTCTTGTCTAATTTATGTTCATTACTAAAATAACCTGAAAGTGTTAGTACAAATATTGCAAACACAATTATCATTCCTGTGGGAACAACAATTTTTCTTTTAAAAGGATTTCTTTCAGGATTTTTATCAAAGAAAGGAAGTAACAGAAATATTATTATTAATCCTGAAGGGATAAATACTGTACCAATAACTTCCCAATTGCCAGGCAAAAATTTTAACGCCTGATAAAGAAAAAGAAAATTCCATTCAGGTTTGGGCACATAAGTATTATCCATCGGATCCGCAGGTCCGGCAAACGGGGGCGGAACAAAAGATGCAAGAGCAACTAGTGCTAAAATAATTATTAATGCAATGAGAACATCCTTAAAAACCTGGTCCGGCCAGAAAGGAGAAAATGAATTTCGTTTTTCCTTTTCCCAGGGCCCCACGCTTCCAAATTTTCTGAATGCTATTATATGAAGTGCGACAAATAAAAATAGGGTCACAGGAAATATTGCCGCATGTAGTATGAAGAAACGGGATAGAGTCAGCTGCCCCATTTCACTGCCGCCCCTTAATAAAAATTGAATGAAATGACCAATTATCGGAACAGTTCCTCCTATATTAGTACCGACTTTAGCTGCCCAAAAACCACGTTGATCCCACGGCAATGCTGCACCAGTAAAGCTCATGGCGACTGTGAATAACAATAATATCACACCGAAAAGCCATGTCATTTCTCTAGGTTTTTTATAAGCTCCCCAAATAAAAACTCTCAACATGTGCAAACCTACCAAGACCACAAAAGCATTGGCTCCCCAATAATGAAGGCCGTGGATCAGCCACCCGAAGGGAACCTCTGTACGAAAATAGTTTAAACTATCATATGCATGATCAATTGTGGGAACATAATAAAAGAGTTCTAATATTCCTGTGAAAACCTGTAAAAATAAAACAAGGAGAGTTGCGCTGCCAAGAACGTAAGAAAATCTGGATCCGCCGGGGATATCTTCATCTAATCCTAACTTTAAAATTTTATCAACAGGTACACGCTCATTAATCCAATTCCAGATTTGATTTGCCATTTAAATTCTCTTATATAATTATTTTTTTTTCAGTACCAATCTGAAATTTCTGCCACTCTACAAAAACGACATCATCTTTAATCTTAATTGGAAGAGTATCTAGGTTTCTTGGAGAAGGGCCTGATAATAATTTCCCTTTTATATCAAAAACACTTCCATGGCAGGGGCATTCAAAATGATCAGATGAGGAGTTCCAATTATAGCTGCATCCTAAATGCGGACAAATCGGAGAAAAAGCATTAATGTTTTCATTTGAATTTTTAACAATCCAAATATTATGCATTTCAGTTTCATTCAAATAAGCATCTTTTGAACTGGTTAAAAAAGGAATATTCACAGGCTTACCGCTTTGAATACTTTCTAAGTCTCCTATTTTGGAAAATGATGAAGTACTTTTTTTCAAACTTGGATTAAATATCGAACTTAAGAAAGGAATTCCTAATAATCCTGATGAGATTAGTGCTATCGATGCTGATGCTGTCTTCAGAAATTTCCGTCTGGTAACAGTAAAATCATCATTTTTATTTTCTTCCATTTCTACCTCTGATTTTGGATACAGCAAATCATAAAATGATTTTCTTATAATTTCATATTTATAATGTAATTAGAAACCGCCTTCTTAAAAGACGGTTTCTCTATTATCTAATTTTTAAAAGGCAAGCCAGCCTAGCAGATATAACGAATTGTTATCTGATGCATTTCTACCTGCACCATCATAATTGTTTCCAGCACCATTAAATTTATTATAATCTACATATTGAATTGAAAATTTTGTGTTATACCAGGGCAGATAGTTTAGCTCAGCTATAAACCCCCTGCTGTCAGGTAAACCGGTAGCACTCCCATCAACTGCTTCAGGGGCATATAAAACTAAATCTCCATCTCCAGTAACTGCAAAATAACCTAATGAAAAACCAATCTGCTGATGAAGATAATAATTTCCTACTACCTTAAAAGAATTTAGATTAAGTGATTGATTTAACGATCCCTCAGAATTAAATGTTGCATCTAAATTTTTCTTTTCATGAATATAACTTGCATGTCCAGTAAATTGGTTGTTACCTAAAGGCTTTTCATAATTTAAATCAAAACCAATATCATTATATTTATCGGTCAAGCCTGAAATGCCCTGGCCATACATTTCAGTAGACATACCAAACGTACCAATTTCCACATATTGATCGTTAAACTGTTTTTGAAGCGCCACTCGCCAATATGGTGCTAATGCTTTGATAATCCCGGCACTTGTTCCATCCGGCGGATGGGCGCCGCCTTGTTGTGCAGATCTATATACACTAAGTTCACCGTAAACAAGATTATTAAATAAAGCATATGCACCTATACCTGCAACATTTTGGCCTAAGCCATCTTCAATTAATGTTGAAGCCATCGGGGATGCTGTAACGGAGGAAGACGCATAAGGAAATCCCCATGCTGGTGTACTATTCCAGATATCTTGTACAGTCGGATTATTATTTAAGGTAACTCCATATGTTAAACTTTCAGATCCAAGTTCTGTTTGATTCGCATACCTGAGATCCATATTATCCATTCCAAAGGCAGCCCCTTGATCATCGTAAGTAACCTGGATAAATCCTCCAATATGAGGGGTGATTTCACCACCTAGAAATAAACTTAACTGCTGCGGCAGTGATAAATTATTATTTTGTGTTTCTGGTTGTGCTTTTGTCTTATATGTATAAGCTGCTTGAATCATTAAAGATACAGGAGAAATTTTTAGAAGATTTAAACTAACATTATCATTTGTATCACTAACCTGTATCGATTCGCTTCCAACCAGCGTATATCCATTCAGCTTAAACTGCCTGCCGAATGCATTTAACTCTGGAAAAATTGTATGACATGAACTGCAAGGCATATTTGTTTGTCGTGCAAAACTTGGGATTGCCCAGCTTTCATTTGAAAAAAATAAAAACATTGCAATCATTATTCCCGAAATGACATATTTTCTATAATTACAGTTTTTCATTTTATAACCTTTCTATTTTATCTTTTTGCCTAATTCTCTTATATAATCAACCAGATGCCATCTCTGTTTTTCAGAAAGACTAAATTTCCAGGCAACCATTGTCCCGTTACCATTACTGATCTTCCAAAAAATTGCCCCATCGGACTGTTCTTGTGCTTCTTTACTTGTTAGGTTAGCAGGCTTAGGGTTTAAGCTTATTCCAGCGGGTCCGTTACCAATCCCTTCATTTCCATGACAAGAGGCACAGCTCTGAACAAATATTTTTTTACCATCTAAAGCAGAGCTCGTTTTATCTTTGAATGGATTTTTTAAGTTATCTGCAGATTTAGGAGCTTTCCAGACTTTCTTCCCTTGATTACTATTCCCATTTTGAAAGGCTAGAGCACTTGTCAAGAAAACTGCTGCAATAATCAAAATAAAATAACGCATGATATTTCTCCTTTTTATTCCGTCGATTCTTTAACTTCATTATTTAAGAACAGTATGTTATCAATTTATTTTAAGTCTCTGCAATCCGTTTGAAATAGGATTACACTTCCATATTAATTTCTTCTAATAATATTTAAATAGGCTAATGCAGTTCAATTATCGATAACAATATTAACTTAATATTATCATGTTCTTAACCCATCTTTAATTTTACTTACAGTAACTAAATCATTAAAACCTAAAACAATTTCCCAATTGTTTTCTTTATCATAAATTAAGCTTAGCATGAAATTGAAATGATCTTTTAATTAATTGTATGAGAGATATTATCGTAGAGAAAAAAATCTATAGGCAAATAAAATTGTTCAATAAGAATTCAAACAAAACCAGAAAGTCGCTAAATATTTCTTTTGAACTATTACCAATTATTTTGGCTGCAACGCGGTGAATTAAGTTATTAATATTTTTGAATATCCGATCATTATTGATGCAACTAGGAAACCATCAAAATTATATATTGTCTAACGTATAGGGAATATATTAATCTTATGTAAATAAAAGATTAAATTATTTTAATGTTGGTGAGTTATGATCTGAGAATGGATCTGGTTATTATTTTTTTATTTCATCTCAACCGTATAGTTGACATTTTTTTTAAAACACTTCCTTTTTTATGATGTGAAAAAGTTTGATGATTGTAATTTTATTCATTCATCCAATTGATGTGCATAATCAATCAATTGATCATAGGCCTGTTTAATTATGAAGGTGGATAATTTAGCCATAGTATCATTTGGGAAATTAGATTCAATTGTGCTTTCATAATGTACCTCAATATCGTCATTCTCAGTTGGTTCAATGTTTTCCATGTCCCATGTCAAAATTGAATCTTGTAAATTATAACTCTGTGGACTGGCTTCAAAAGTTGATTGATTTGCAGATAAACCATCTTTGAGTATAACATAAGTATCAATTGATTCTATTTGATCTTTCCAAACAGCTGCATGTGCTAAATTAATTAAGAAACCTCTTTTACCTGGAATTATATAATTTGTATCCAAGCCAGGCAAAGAATCAACATTAGCAAATGATGTCTCAGCCCAAAAAAGGGCTTTAACAGTTCTAGTTTCATGCGGCTTAAATCTTGTTTTGATAGTATACCATTCCTCATTCCCATCTTGAATAAATTCAGGGTTAATTCGATCTCCTTCAACCCACATCTGAATGCTAAGTATTCCATTTGAAATTCTGCCGCCTGGTTCATCACCGTTTTCATCATGCCCGGTAGATGGCAAAGCTAATTCTTGTTCCATAAATTCGTCTCTCGGATTAGTAAATTTTGATTCGGAATAAACAGCTACAGCATTAGAATAAACAAAAACTATAAATCTTTGATAATCTAACTTTAGTGGACTTTCTGAATTATCAGCAATGGTGCGGCTATGAAACGGGGGAATTATTGCAATATAACCATCCGATTGAGCATTACTATTAAAAAAAGTTATTAATAAAAATGTTAATACAAAAATAATTCTAAATTTAAGGTATCTTAACATGAGAAGAACCCTTTATTTAAGCTATAAAATTTTACAAAATGTTTTGATTAATATAGCTAAATATAAAAGAAGAATAATAATCAATAAAATTGAAATTGAATTAGGTTTTATTTTAAACAATCGGTATACTTTTCTAAAATATCAATATAAACTTCTCAGGGGACAACAACATAGAGAAAAGAAGTAGTAATAAAATTATTTCTTAAAATTTATTTAATTTTAGGATACAAATAATCAGAGACAAATCAATTTGAAAAATCAATATGATGTAATTGTAATAGGCAGCGGGCCAGGCGGTGAAGGCGCTGCAATGAAATGTGCTAAAGAAGGGCTTCGTGTGGCAATGGTGGATTATTTTACCATGATTGGCGGGAGCTGCACTCACACTAATACAATTCCAAGTAAAGCACTTCGCCATGCAAGCCAAATATTATATGAAACTAATAGGCTTAACGAATCAAGCTTTCAGACACTATTAGATAAAGCTGAAGTAGTAATCCGGGAACAGTTTAATCTAAGAAAAAGTTTTTATGAGAGAAATCTGGTTGATATTATTGACGGACGAGCAGCATTTTTAGATGCACATACAATTTCTGTTAAGATGTCAACTGGATTGGAGAAAACATATACTTCAGATTACTTTGTGATTGCAACAGGTTCTCGCCCCTATCATCCTCCAGATGTTGATTTTAATCATCCGAGAATTATGGATAGCGATACAATTTTAAATTTAAAAGATAACCCTCGTTCTTTAACAATATATGGTGCAGGTGTAATCGGATGCGAGTATACATCGATATTCAGAGGTTTGAGAATTAAAGTTAACTTAATCAATACGAGAAGTAAACTTCTTGCATTCCTTGATGATGAAATTATAGATGCGTTAGGTTTCTTTTTAAGAGAAAATGGTGTGGTTCTCAGGCATAATGAAGAATATGAAAAAGTTGTACCGGATGATGATGGAGTAACAGTCTATTTAAAATCAAATAAAGAGATTCGCACCGATTATCTACTATGGGCTCAGGGAAGAACAGGGAATTCTGATAATATGGGATTTGAAAATCTCGGAATTAAAACTGATACTAAAGGTTCAATAATTGTTAATGAAAATGATCAAACCCCGGTTCCTAATATTTATGCTGTTGGAGATATAATTGGATTTCCAAATCTGGCAAGTGCTTCTTATGATCAGGGAAGATATGCTGCTACACATATTGTATTCGGTAAGGTTGACCACCAGCTTGTAGAATTTATGCCAACAGGTATTTATACTATTCCGGAAATAAGTTCAGTAGGCTACACTGAAGAACAATTAACGAAGGAAAAAATTCCTTATGAAGTAGGACATTCTTTTTTCAAACATTTAGCTCGTGCGCAAATTACAGGCAGAACAACAGGAATGCTAAAAATTCTTTTTCATAGAGAAACGCTGCAAATACTTGGAGTGCATTGTTTTGGGCATGGGGCAGCAGAGATAATTCATATTGGCCAGGCAATTATGTCGCAAAAAGGAGAAGGTAATACTCTGATGTTTTTTATTAATACGACATTTAATTATCCGACAATGGCTGAAGCATACCGTGTCGCTGCTTTGAATGGTATAAATAGAGTGGATCAATTGAAGAAAAATATTAATTGAATTTAGATTCTATATTAATACGTAATAGTTTTGTCAATGTTTATAATTAAACTATTTATAAAGAAAAGACAATTCACAAACTCAATCTTAATGGCTTAGCTATATTTTAATTATTATTCTCAATCATTAAATGATAAGTAATAATCTAATAAATCCATAAACTAAAATTCATATTTGGAATTATAGTAATTTTAATTTCTTAGTCCACTCTTTAAATCCATCTTCAAGCTGTTCAAAAGATTCAATGGCAAAAAGAATTGGCTGCAAATGCCAAACATCATAATCTTGATGAATAATTTTTTCAACTTCAAAATTTCTAACTTCTACTTCTTTTGATAGAGCATGCTGAACTTCGCCAAGTGAAGAGATAATTCCTGCGCCATAGATTTTCATTTCAGAATTCTGTTTTATCAAACCAAACTCAACAGTAAACCAATGAAAAGTTTCCAGCCATTTACTTCTGCTCACCCTTTGCATTGAGTGCAGCCTCACCAAACATTTGATAAAATGATGCGAAATTGGAATTTGTTAATAGAGGCATGTGCCCAAACATATCATGAAATAAATCTGGTGCAGGTGTATAGTCTAGTTCTTCTTTACCACGTATATAATCTGTTGACGGAAATACTTTTCGTCTTAATAATTCGAAAAAATCTTGTACGTCAATTAATCCAGGAACTCTTGCAACTTTCCATCCTGTTGTTTTCATAAAAACATTGCTCAAATCTTTTAACGCAGGAATTTTCTCTGGGGTAAAATTTAATTTTCTAACTCCTTCCATATATTCTTTGCAAGCTTTGCCAGGCAAATATTTCATTTGACGTTCATAAAGAAATTTCCATGATTCGTGATCAGTTTGGGGATAAACCGGATAAATGATTTGATCATGTTCAGGTGGTGGTGAAGTTAATTTTTGGGGAATGCATCTTGGATCTATCCCCTTTTGTGCAGCTTTTTCATAAGCTGATAAATTTTTGTCATCTTCTTTTATGTTATTCATAAAGGTTCCTTCCAAAAAGTAAATAAACTTTTGATTTATTTCTTTTAGGTTAATTTAAGTTATTGGGTTGATGACAACTTAGTGAGATAGGAAATTAAATTCAACTGGGATTTTTTGCAGGTATATAAAAAATAGAGCGGCATAATAAATGCCGCACTATAAAATATTATGATTAAAAAAATTATTTTAACAAAATCATCTTTTTAGACAAATAATTTCCATTTGCCTTTAATCTGTATATGTAAACTCCGCTTGGCAAATTAGAAGCATTCCAAATTATCTCGTGCTTACCCTTATGAATTTTGCTATTAACTAATGTAGCTACTTCTCTCCCGAGAATATCAAATATTTTTAATGAAACAATTTCATCTTTTTCAATATTAAAAATAATCTTTGTATTTGGGTTGAATGGATTCGGATAATTTTGCGATAAGGAGAAATTAGCAGGGGAATTATTTTCATCAACCACTGCAGTTATTGTACTATCTGGATATGAAACGCTTAAGTTATCTAGATATAATATTCCGTTGTAAACTTGGCCAGCCTGTTTGGAGCTTGCGAGTTTAATCACAATTTGTTTAAGCGTTACCGGGAAACTAAAAATTGAATATGAAACAAGCGGTGTGGCATCTTTAAGTGCTCCACCCATACTATCGAAACGGTCGGAGATCTCAAAATATTTTTTTACGGGTATACTGAACTGCTCGTGATTACTATTTTCTACAATATATGAAATAAGATGTTTTTGTCCATCTGATTTAGCATCCAATATAATTGAATCCGGGACACCTTCCAGGGGATAATTTGTATTAAGATAAATATAATTTAATTTGCTGCCGTCATAAGTAAACTGATAATCTATTTTAAACGATCCATTACCCTGTGTAAACTCTGAATTTGAAATTGAAATATCAGTACCGTTAGAATCCAGATTTTCATTTGTAAATATCCAATTATTCAGATTTTCCATTGAATCGATTAATTGATTGCCATGTTTAATTACAACATTCACTATGGCAGTATCAGTTAAATCGTTGTATTTAACAATTACTTTTGTTTCACCTTGTGACTTTCCTTTAAAAATTCCCATCGAATCAATTGAACCGATTGTTGAATCACTTAAAAGCCAATTAAATTCATTTAGTGATAGATTCCTTTCGATACCTTCAGTGTCATATGCCTTCATTTTAAATTCTTGAAAACGAATAGTATCAGTAACAATATCTCTTGGAGAAATTCTAATTCCCGAAATGCCTTTTAATATAATCATTGCAGAATCTTTCATGCCGCCATACTCAGCAATAACATAACCGGTATCAACAATATTCCCTGCAGTGAAAAAACCCGATGTTGTTACTGAACCAAAATTATGGCTTAGTGAAAATTGAATATTTGCATTATTTAAAGGAACCGGATTATAATATTCATCAAACCCTTGAAGTTTAAATTGAACTGTTTCTCCAAAATAAAGTTTAAAATAATCCGGACTAATTTGAACGTGCGTTAAAGTTCCTTTCCCAGCCCTAGTTAAAAACAACAAACTGTTTGAAACTTCTCTTTCACTTCCGTTGGAGGGTTTGTTCACAACTGAGTCTCTCAAAATCATTGTTGTAGAGCCCCCACCATCTAGATTTAAACCTGTATAAACTCCGCTTGCAATCATAAAATCAGCAAGTTCAGAAAAAGTCATTCCATCACTAAATCCTCCCCGTCTTCCATCAACTGCAAATACATATAGCTTTGTAGTATCTTTTGAAAAACCAATTGCCGTTCGAGGTTCCCGGCTAACATTATCCCCTTTATTTTTTCCATCGACGACTAATTTGGGATTGCCTCCAACCAGTTCCTTAATCTTTGATAGCGATACAGATAATTTGTTCACTATTCTTATTGTATCACCAACGCTTACTACACTGTCTAAATATGCTTTAGAAATTCCATGTCCGGATAATACTGTGGTTGTATCAGTAATAGTCATGTCACCGATTCCATCTTCTTTATTTATAACTATACATTGAACAGTATCATTAACAAGCCATGCCCCCAATGGTTTTATTAAAACTTCGGTGCCGAAAGAATTTGTGCCTGTTGAAGTTCCGTAAAAATGATTATAGCATATTAATTCATCTGTGCCTCGTGAAGCGTTCACGCCACTTATAGTAAAAGCACTGTCATTATCAATTACTTCCCCGCTATAAATTATATTATCAATGAACGGCGAGTTGTTTATATCAAATCCTATTACAGGCCGATTATTTGTGCCTTTAATAATTTCACCTTTACTAATTTGCATGTTTGTAGGCGAACCATTTCCGGTATTATAAAAATCACCGTTTACCGCACCAACTACAGTATGTCCATCAAAGTTGTTTCTTTCTGCCATGGAACGAACTGTTTCGAAACCGATAATCTTATCTTGTCCTTTAACAGTTTCAATAAAATTACTTGAATCTTTTAAATTAATCTCCAGAGCATTTATACTCCATGGTACAGCGGGAGCAATAATTCTTCTATAAATTATTCCTGTTCCCACATTTGTTGTTTCAACGGTATCATAAGCTATTTGACCATCAGCTGTAAAAATTAATAATAATAAGAATAAAAAAGTAAGTATCAATTTTTGTTTCATTATATACCCTTTGAATAGTGTTTTTGTATATCTAGTTAACAAAACTAAAATAAAGAAAAATTAAAAGACTAACATTTATCTAATATTAAATTTAGATTATTAAAAAAATAACGAACTTTTTTATGCCAAAATAACACCCTATTTTAGAAAAGGTTTTTAAGTGATAAGAAAGTATGACATATTAAACCACATTAACTTCTTCTTCTAATTCAATCCCAAATCTTTTTACAATTTCATTTTTAATATGATCCTTAAATTTTAAAATTTCTGCTCCGGTTGCATTTCCATAATTTACAATTACTAATGCTTGGTTTACATGTGTCCCCGTATTACCAATTCTCTTCCCTTTTAATCCTGATTGTTCAATCAGCCAGCCGGCTGGAATTTTAATTTTACCATCATTCAGTTTATATCCTACAATATTCGGATATTTTTCTTTTAAATTTTCAAATTTGTTTTTACTTACTTCCGGATTTTTAAAAAAACTTCCTGCATTTCCAATCTCTTCCGGATCCGGTAATTTACTTCTCCTTATGTCACAAATTACTCTGCTGACATCTCCAACCGATATATTTTCCTTCCCCAATTTGTTCAACTCTTCTTTGATGCTGCCATAAGAAATATTTAATGCCGGATGTTTACTCAAAGTTAAACTAACATCTGTAATTATAAATTTATTCTTTAATTTACTTTTGAAAATACTATTCCTATAACCAAAATCGCATTCTTCTTTCTGAAAAATTTTCTCTTTAAGATTGTCGGTAAAAATTCCTTTTAATGATTTAAAAGTATCTTTAATTTCCTGACCATAAGCTCCAATATTTTGAATAGGTGCTGCACCAACCGTTCCCGGAATTAAGGAAAGGTTTTCAATCCCCCCGAAATTTCTTTCTACACAAAACAACACTAATTCATGCCAGATTACTCCGGCTGATGCTTGTACTACAACTTCATTTTCACTTTCTTCAATTATTGAAATCTCATTTGATTTTAGTTTAATAACAATCCCACCAAAATCTTTTGTAAAAAGAATATTGCTTCCGCCGCCTAGTATGAGTTTATTTTCTTTTTTATAATTAGAATTGGAGAGAATGGTTTTTAATTCTTCGGTTGAGTAGACTGCAGCAAAATATTTTGATTTTACATCTATTCCGAAGGCATTATAATTTTTAAGAGAAATATTTTCTTGGATTTTCATATCAAATTTTAATTAACTTTTAAAAGATAATCATAATTGATTTCAAACATAAAATTTTCATAGTACTTGGCTCTAAAGTATTTTAAATAACTTTATAAATAGGAATTAAATTTATGAAGGAAACAGAAAGAATCGCAGATCAACTAACCAGGTCAATTGAAGGTAATGCCTGGCATGGCCCTTCGCTTATGGAATTATTAGAAGGTATGAATGCTGAAAAAGCTGCTTCAAAAAAAATAGAGGGTGCTCACAACATTTGGGAAATCGTAAATCATATTATCGTTTGGATGGACGTTGTTGCAAAAAGAGTTGGAGATGAAATTGTTAATATTACTCCTGAAGAAGATTGGGCAAATGTAAATGAATTTTCTGAACAAGCATGGCAAAAATCAATTGAAAACTTAAAACGAAGTTATATCAATCTTAAAAATACAATTCTTAATTTTCCTGCTGAAAAGCTTGACGATAATATAAATGGAATGACCCAATCATATTATTATCATCATGCATGGCGCTAATTCAGCATAATTTATATCATGCAGGGCAAATAGCTATTCTTAAAAAATAAGGTCAAAGTCTCTTCCCATTTTTTGGGAAGAGACTTTTAATTTATTTTTTATGGTAATTATGGATAAGTAATTTCACTTTCATCCACATGTACACGAGGATTAAATTCATTAAACATACCATTAGGATTATTGTACCATACCCAGGCATGACAGAGCCATAAGCCAAAATCTGTGTTATTTTCCCATACATCAGCATTTCCTGTAAATCCCTCAGGTCTAGGATCTGTATTTGGAATAGCATATTCCACAGCAACCAATCTCATTTTTCCATTTGCAGGATTTTTTGAATAAACGAGTAATGCCGGTTTAGCAGGATTAAAAGTATCACTAACATTTTCAGTTTTCATATAATGATATCCCATATTCTGTACTACAACATGTATGTCTCCATAACCATCTTCCATTGCCTTATCTATATCATGGTACTTTGCTGTAGCAGACCTTGCAAGTGCTAATTCTTTTTGCAGTTTGGAAGCGTCAGATGATGATAGACCTGAATAGTTTTTTGATAATGATTGCGGATTCATATCTGCTGGTTGTGTTTGAACTGCAGTTGGCTCTTCTATTGAAGAATTCTGACAGCCAATCATTAAAATAAATATTAATGAAAACAGGCATGCTAGAATAAAAGTCAACTTTTTCATAATAACTCCTATTTAAATTATTTATAAAAATATGGATCTAAGACAGTCACTTCAGTTATCTTATCAACCGGTAACTTATTCTGTTTTGCAGCTCGGCGTATTGCATCTGCAGAAGGAGCATCATAAATGCAAAATGTTTTTTTCTTATCTTCACTTACATACGATTGCACCCAGGTAACCTGGTCTTCCGCATTTGTTGAAACTACGCCTGAGCAAATATCCTTCCCGACATTATTAATCGGAATATTTAATCCTTTGGGGAAAGTTCTTTCAACAACGTAACGATGCATTGTTGTTTTTTCATTTGATTTTTGCTGGGATTTTTCTTGTGCCAGAGTGCTATTAACGAACAAAGAAATTAAAAAGACAGAAAATATTAATGATATTAGAGTTTTCATTTTAACATCTCCTTGTGACTTTAAGAAAATTTATAAATAGAAATAAGGGTCTAAAACTCTTACTTCGGTTATTTTATCAACGGGCAGTTTGTTTTTATTTGCAACTTTTCGAATTGCTTCAGGAGTGGGTGCATCATAGATGCAGAAAGTTTTCTTTTTATCATCACTTACATAAGAGTGAATCCAGGTAACGCTATCATCGGCGTTATTATTGACGACATTCAAACATACTCCTGCTCCTTCCTGAGAAACAGGAATGACCAAACCCTCAGGGAAATTTCTTTCAACTAAATAGCGCGGCATAAAACCTCCTAATTATGAAATTGAATTAATTTTATTTACGCTTTAAAAGTAAGATTATGTTGAAAGGAAGAAATCGGGAGAATTCCCCATATTACAGGAAAGTGTTCCCTATATTTTAATTAATCCATTGGTATGAATAAAAGCAGCGGCTTCTAAACGGGAATGTATATTTAGCTTTGAAAAGATTGCAGATATATGATGATCAACTGTTTTGGGAGATATGAATAACTTGTTTCCTATTTCACTATTGCTTAAACCTTTACCAATGAGATTCAATACTTCAACTTGCCTTGTTGTTAAACCGGCAGGATTTTTTCTTGTTGATCTTCTAGGTCCTTTTGGAATGCTTTTAACTCCCCGTTCTCTCATTTTTTGTTTAATTAATTGAGATGCAGCAGAAGCTCCAAGAGTGTTAAAAATCTCTAAAGCTTTTTTCCTTGCTTCCTCATCCCCTTCTGATAAGGCGAGCGCCTGCTCGTATGGACAATTTAGTTCATTCCATAATTTTGATGCATCTTCCCATTCACCATCAATTTGAAGTTGAAATGGTTTTGCTATAAATTTTGGTTTTTCTGTCAAGCCACCGGCTTTCCATAACCAATATGCAATTTCTCCGATAGCCCATGGATTATTTGACTTTTTAACTTTTGCATAAACTGATTTTAATTCATCAGCAATATCGCCTAATTCATTTTTAAGCCAGTAATACTCAGCTTTACCTGCAGTAACGCTAACGATTTTTTCAATTTCACCCATCTTAAATGCCAACTCAGAAGAATGGTCAAAAAGTTTCAAAGCTCCCGGATCATTTCTTCTTGCTCTTATCAGAGCAACTACATTCAGAGGCATTGCTGTATTTCCTAGCGGGACACTTTCTTCATTTAATACGAGATTAGCTAATTCTATACTTTCATCCCAATTACCCAAATTTAATTTAACTTTAGCATAATGCCCGGCCATGCACAAACTAAAAACATAAATATCTTTTTCATTTCCATATTCCAAACCTCTGGAAAAGTATTTTTCAGCTTCTTTAAGATTTCGCTGCTGCAGATAAACCGAACCCAAGTTTACAAAAGCTCTTGTCGCTTGTTCATAAAAACCATTTTGAATTGAAATCTCAAGGCTTTTCAATAATTCATTTTCACCGGATTTATCTCCAACAAGCATTTTGGAACCACCAATGTTAATTAACGCATGTGCTTCTATCTCTAGGTCATTTACCTGTCTTGCTAATTCAACTGCTTTATATCCCCAAAGGATAGCATTTTCTGTATCTTCTCTGATCGCATATGTTTGAGATTTATTGCTATATGCCATTGCGAGATTTCTACCTTCTGGAAGCTTTTCAAAAATTTCTATAGCTTTATCAAGATACTCTTCACCTTTTTCATCTTGGCAATTGTACCACAGAATTCTAGATAAGCTTCTATATATCTCTCCCTCACGCATAGGATCATGATTTGTTTTTAGAAGTTTTAATATTAGTTCGGATGAATTAATTGCTTCTTGAACTTGCCCTGTTAAAAAACACTCGTACGATCTGCCTTCAAGAAGATCCAAATGTTGTAAAACAGAAAGCTGCTCGGAATATTGAAGAGCAGTTAGATAGTGTTTAGCAGCCATTTTGTGGGCGCCAAGTTTTGATGCTTGTTTCGCTGCTAAAGGAGCGTATTTAATAATGACTTCTCTGTTATCGGCCTTTGCTGCGTGATGAATTATTCTAGCGAGTAAACGATCTGTGTTTTTCTCTTCTAATAATATTCTTAACACATGAGTGTTGTATTTATTTCTTTTCGTTTCAGACAATGATTCTTCAACTGCCATTCTTGCAAGTTCATGTCTAAATAAAAAGGAATCCCAATCACTTTTTAATATTCCGAATTCTATTGCCTCATCAATTAATCCAATATTTTTAATTATTTTTTTTGCCAGCCATTTTTCTACTTTTCCTGGAATAACTGAAATTAATTCAACAACTGAACGAGCATCTGATGATAAATGATTGATTCTGGAAGCCATCAGTTCTTTAATTGATGACGGGGTTTCCACTTGATCAGTAGTTAAAACTTCCGTAACGAGTAAAGGATTGCCACCAGTTTTTGAATAAAGATTCCCGTTTTCCCTCCCGTAATTTTTTTCGAGTGCTTTAACAGCATTTTCAGAAAGTGGTGTGAGTTTTATTCTTTTTAGATAATTTGATGGAATGACTGCTTAAAGCTAATCTCAGCGGATGATCTGATTTAATTTCATCATCCCGGTAAGTGATGATCAAAAGTGATTTGCATTTATTAATTCTTCTTCCTAAAAATTTAATAAGATCTAGAGGTTGATTCATCCGCCCAATGAGCATCTTCTATCACAATAATAGTGGGCTCATTATTTTGTATTTCTTTTAGCAGATTTGAAAAAATTGAAGGACGCGGGAATCCTGAATCCAATTGATTTACTATCCGGCTGTCAAGCTTAACAGCAATATCATAAAGAGGCGCCAGTGGACGGGGTGTAAAAAGATCATCACAACTTCCCCATAAAATTCTTGCTTGTTTCTCGCTTAGATTTGTGAAACGCTCAACAAGAGATGTTTTACCTATTCCGGCTTCACCCGTTAATATAACAGTTTTGCCATAACCTTGTTCAGCTTCTTTTAATAAATCACTTAGATCTTTTAAATAATGTTCTCTTTCTAGAAAAAGCATTTTTTTATTTTGTATTTTTAAAATAGTTATTTTTACAGATCAGAATATCGACATACAATTCTGAAGCATAAATAAATTGATTAAATTAATTTTTATTGAATATAAGTTAAAATTATATAAAAGAAAATACGAGAATTTATATTGAAGCTAGAATTTAATTTTAACCAATCGGCAGTTATACCTTATAGAAAAAAAGAAAATAATCTTGAGGTTTTATTAATAACTTCGATGAAAAAGAAAAAATGGATAATCCCAAAAGGCTTTGTCGAATTTAACTTAACTCCATTTGAATCTGCAAAAAAAGAAGCTTATGAAGAAGCAGGGGTTATAGGAGCAAATGAAACAGTTGAATTAGGAAGTTTTAATCTGCAAAAAGCTGCCGGAGTTAGTAATATAAAAGTATTTTCTATGGAAGTTGTAAAAATTTTGGATGAGTACCCTGAAAAAGAATTCAGAAAAAGAAAATGGTTTTCAGTTGATGAGGCTTCAAAGACAGTACAAATACCGCAGTTAGTAAATTTTATTACTTCACTCAAAACAAAAATTGATAAATCGCTTAGTTAAAATCATCCCCAATTATTTTATTTATTGCTTCTTTGCTGGTTTCAAAATCATACCCTCTGGAATATAAAAATGAAAAAAGTTTTGCTTTTAATTTTTGGTTATCAAAACCCCTGTTAGAAAGTGATTTGAGTTTTTTTTCGACAAGTGACATAGCATCATCTATGAAGTTCCCCTCAGGGAATTTTTCATTTAGTACTTCCTCAAGTATTTCTGAGTTAATCCTCTTTTTTAATAGCTCTGCTTTAATTTTATTTTTCCCCCAAAGTTTTGTTCTTATTTTTTCTTCCGCATAATATTATAGAAAATTTATAATCATCTAGATATTGTTTTTTAATTAAATCATTGATAACATCTTCGACAATTTCTTTTTCATAATCTTTTTGAAGCAATTTAATCCGTAATTCATTTATCGAGTGCAGCCTTCTGCCAAGCAGCCTGAATGCTCTTTGCTTAATATGAAATTTTTTATTCTCGCAGATTAAAAATGAAAAATGGTCTTCGGAAATTTCTTGATTTTTCCTTAGACCATTCATCAAAATTACTTCTTTAGCAAGATAAAGCTTTTCACCGTTGTCTAAATAAACTATTACATTACTTTCATCCTTTTTTAAAAGTCTTTGAATTTTCATTCATTATTTCAATCAATCAAACATTTATTAAAATATTTATTTTGATTTCTTTTCTTTAGCTGATGATTTTTCTTTTTCTACCGCTTCATCTTTCCCATTTTCTTTTTCAGCTGGTAATATCCCAAGCTTGGTTTTAACTTCTTTAGATATTTTCTCAAAAAAGGCAGGGTCCTCAATCATCTTTTGCCTAAACTGTTCTCTTCCTTGAAAGCGGTCTTCCTCAAAAGTAAACCAGGCACCGCCTTTTTTAACTATTCCAAAATTCACGGCTAAATCTAGAAGATCTCCGGTTTTACTTATTCCCTCATTATAAAGAATATCGAATTCTACTTCTTTGAATGGAGGAGCAACTTTACTTTTTACTATTTTAACTTTTGTTCTATTTCCAATAATATCTGTACCATCTTTAATAGCAGCTATTCTTCTAATATCTAAACGGAGAGAAGCATAAAATTTTAATGCATTCCCGCCTGTAGTTGTTTCAGGGTTACCAAAATAAACACCGATTTTGCTTCTTAATTGATTTATAAAAATTACCGAGGTTTTTGATTTTGAAATTGCACCGGTTAATTTTCTTAATGCTTGAGACATAAGTCTCGCTTGAACAGCCATAGTAGCATCACCCATTTCTCCTTCAATTTCTGAACGTGGTACAAGAGCAGCTACAGAATCAATAACAATAACATCTAAAGCATTGCTTCGAACAAGTGTGTCCGTTATTTCCAAAGCCTGCTCACCAAAATCAGGCTGTGAAAGAAGCAGATTTTTAGTATCAACACCAAGACGTTTTGCATAGTTAACATCCAGTGCATGCTCTGCATCGATGAAAGCAGCTAGCCCGCCGGTTTTTTGTGCTTCGGCAATAATATGTAAACACAATGTTGTTTTACCGCTTGATTCAGGCCCGTATATTTCAGTAACCCTGCCGCGAGGAACTCCTCCTATTCCTAATGCATAATCAAGAGATAAAGCACCGGTAGGAATTGACTCAACCGGATTTATTACACCATCGCCCAATTTCATTATTGAACCTTTGCCATAAGTCTTTTCAATTGAGGCTATAGCATCTTCAATAATTTTCATTTTTTGTTCTATATCAGAACTCATTTTTCCTCCGAATCTTTTAATTTATAATTTTTAATTTCCGTATATCTTGAAGTATCAGGAAGCAATTCACTTTTAAACAGTGTTATTTCATTTGAATAAAATTTTAAGTAAGGCAAATTATAGTTTTCAAAACTATTAATGAAATTTTTATCAACTTTATTTTTTATTCTAAGTAAAGTTAAATGGGGCTTAAACTTCCTTTTCTCTTTTTGAATTTCAAAAGTTTCTAGTTTGCTTTCAATTTCATCTATTAGTATACTTAATTTATCATTATTAGATAATCCCAGCCATAAAATTCTTGGATAATTATCTCTATAAAAAAATCCAAATTTTGTAAAATTGAATTCAAATGAATTATAATCTTCGACGAACGAAAGTGATTCGGCAATTTTATCGACTAAATCTTCTTTTACATCACCGATAAATTTTAATGTTAAGTGAAGCTTCTCTTTTTTCTCCCACTTTAAATTTTGAAATTCTCCTGCCGCCTCATTTTTAAATTCAATTATTTTATCTATTATAACATCAGGAAATTTCAAAGCAACGAACAATCTAATCATCGTAAGGAATTCCTAGAAGATAGCGACGTAAAGTATCTAATGCTGCTTGTGCAGTTCTTTGTTTGTTCATTAATCTATCATCGCCAAACATAAATTTTTTGGCAGTACAAACTTTTTCATCACATAAACCAATATAAACTAAACCCACAGGCTTGCCGGGCGTTGCACCCGTTGGCCCCATAATTCCAGTCAATGAAATTCCGAGATCAGCGCCGCTAATTGCTTTTACACCTTCAGCCATTTGCCGGGCAACTTCAATACTAACTGCTCCTTTTTCAGCAATCACATCTTCGTTCACTCTTAGAATTTCAACTTTTGCAGCATTACTGTAAGATACAATTCCTCTTTCAAAATAATCGCTGCTGCCAGAAACATTTGTTAAAAGATGAGAAACATATCCGCCTGTACATGATTCTGCTAAAGCAACTTTAAATCCTCTTTCTTTTAATAGTCTGCCGACTGTGTGCTCTAAGTCTTCTTCTCCAGTTGCATAAATATAGCGTCCAGCCTTACTTCGAATCTTTTGTTCAATCTCACTTAACTTATTTTTTGCTTCTTCTTCATCTTTCCCTTCAACAGTTATTCGCAGTTTTACACCAAAAAGACTCGGAAGAAAAGCAAGTTTAGCTCCATTTAACAACTCATTTAAATCACCCAATCTTTCATATAATGTTGATTCAGGAATTCCTGTTGTCTGCAGCACTTTTCTTAATTTTATTGATGGAAGATCTTTATTCTTTTCACTTAACTTAGGAATGATAAATTCATTCATCATTTCTCTCATCTCGTAAGGCACACCAGGCATAACAATAAAATATTTATTTTCTTTTTCTATCCATATACCCGGAGCAGTTCCTAATCTGTTTCGTATTGGAGTTGCAATTTTAGGAACCAATGCCTGTCCTTCATTTATTTTTGTTAATTCTCTTCCCCTTTTTTCAAACATCTTTCTAACGTCTTCAAGAACTTCTTTGTTTTGAATTAGTTCTGTATTAAAAAATTTAACAACACATTGGCGGGTAATGTCATCATGAGTTGGGCCTAACCCACCTGTAACTAGAATTACGTCATTTTCTTTCCAGCATCTTTCAAATTCTGTTAAGATTTCATTCTCTTCATCACCAACTACAGAAGTGCTTCTAACATCAACTTGAATATTGATTAAAGATTCCCCAATAAAAGCGGCATTGGTATTTAATGTTTGTCCGATTAAAATTTCATCCCCAATTGTAATTAAATGAGCTTTCATTTTTTCTTTCTTAATAATTAAAGAAAATTATAATAAATTTTTAACATTATGAGAACTATAAATAAACTATAGAACCCGGCAGCAATGTCGTCCATCATAATGCCAAGCCCTCCTTTTAGTTCTTCTAATTTACCTGCCGGATATGGCTTAATAATATCTAGTATCCGCCAAATTAAAAAAGCAGCCAGAGAAATAACAATTGTTTTCGGTAAATACAAAAGTGAAATCCACATGCCAACAACTTCATCAATTGTGCATTCTGCCGGATCTTTACCAAACTTACTTTCAAATTTATTTGCTATGTAAATGCCATAAAAAGTAAAAATAATAATAGCAGGAATCAATATAACAGGTTTTTCAAATCCAGGAATCCAATAAATCATTAAAGCGGCAAGACTTCCGAATGTGCCCGAAGCAAATGGAATGTAACCTGTATAAAAGCCTGACCCCAACAGGTTTTCAATAAAATTAATTTTCACGGCTGAACAGCCTCACAATCAATTTCCTATTATTATACAAATAGGTTACTCCTGAATGAAAAGTTATTATAGTTATAAAAAGCATTGTAAAAAAGATGAAAGTGTGGTTCAATAAAATTGCAAAAATATTTTCATGTCCATTATAAATTTGCGGGGTTTTACTTCCAACGAAAATTACAAGAAGATAATATAAAAATGTCATTTGAATAAAAGTTTTCCATTTAGCATAGTAACTTGTCGGGAAAGAAAAATTTTTATAGTCTGCGTAAGCGCGCAAGCTTGTTACAATAAAATCACGAAGCAAAATAATAATTACCATCCATAGATTAATTACACCAATAAATACAAAACCAAGAAAAGCTGCCGATGTTAAAATTTTATCAGCGAGAGGATCCCAAAACTTTCCCCAGGTTGTTATGTAGTTAAATTTCCTGGCAAGCCACCCATCATACCAATCGGTTAACGCAGCTATTATAAAAATCCCTAATGAAATTTGTTTAAATAAGGGGTCTTCGGAAAGAAAGAAAAATAAGAATACCGGGGTAAGAATTATTCGTAGTACAGTAAGTTGATTTGGTAAAACCATTTTTCAATATAGTAAAATTAATTTTGTGCAAGCTGCTTAAGATATGTATATTCATAAATTCCGGTATTATGCCCATCCTTCCAGGTTACAGAAATAGCATAGCTCCCAACTTGCTTAACATTTTCAATTTTTTTTTGATTTTCATTAAGGATCGGAATATAACTTAAACTTTGTCTTTCCTTTTGAGTTACGCAAGTTGCACATGGACAATTTTTTCTAAGCTTATCTAAACTTATTCTTGAATCTGTACCGTCATTCCATTTTAAATACAAATCTTTTTTATTATCAACTTTAATTAAAACCGGGTACATTTAATCCAATTTTTCTCCGCTTAATTTATATAAAGCGTCTAAATATTTTTCACTTGTCATATTTATAACTTCATCAGGAAGATGGGGCGGCGGCGGTTGCTTATTGAATTTTATTGACAACAAATAATCACGGACATATTGTTTATCAAAGCTTTCTTGCGCTCTTCCTTTTTCATATTTATCTTTTGGCCAGAAACGGGATGAATCCGGAGTTAGTAGTTCATCAACAAGAATTATTTCACCGTTATAAATACCGAACTCCATTTTCGTATCAGCTATTATAATACCTTTTTGAAGAGCAAGCTCTGAAGCTGCAGAATAAATTTTTAAAACTGAATTTCTTATCTTAGTAATAATTTCTTTCCCGGCAATCTTTTCTGCTTCTGCGGTTGAAATGTTTTCATCATGCAAACCTATTTCAGCTTTTGTCGAGGGTGTAAAAATTGGTTCAGGCAATTTTTCCGATTCTTGTAATCCAGCCGGCAGACTAATTCCAGATATTTTTCCAGTAGCTTTATAGTCATTCCAACCTGAACCGGAAATATAACCCCTAACAATACTTTCAATTGGAATTACCTCGGCTTTTTTTACAAGCATTGAGCGGTTCCTTAAATCATCAGCATACGGTTTACACTCTGATGGAAATTCTTTAACATCGGTGCTGATAATATGATTTGGAATTATATCTTTTGAAAAGTTAAACCAGAATTCTGAAATTTTTGTAAGAACCATTCCTTTATATGGAATACCTTGTGACATAATCACATCAAATGCTGAAAGGCGGTCAGTGGAAACAATTAAAAAATAATCTCCAACATCATAAATGTCTCTTACTTTGCCTTTTTTAACTAGCTTTAAATTTGGGAAGTCTGTTTGTAAAATAATCTTGGGGTGCATAAATAATCTCGATGTTTATTGACAAATATAAAAACGTAATAGTGATTTAACAAAAAATACTGGAATATTTCTCACAAATTGCCAGGGAATAGAAAAGCAAAAATGATAATTATAAATATTAAATTTCTCACTCATGCAAATTCAATGTTCAAAAATACAATTAAATAAAGATAAAAATAAAATTTTAAAGTGGTATATATATTGTTTAATAACAATTGTTGATATAAATACTCTATTGGAGGTAAAATGCTATTATTGAAGTTAAAGCACTGGGTTCAAGACTACAAACTAATTGCTTTTATGGTGCTTGTATTCTTTGGATGGATAATCCTGTACACGTTTTACATGTTTTTAATTCTTTTATTTAATCTATAGTTAAATAAATAATAAGCTATAAGTCAAAATATTTTAATAACTATAGCGGAAAGAATAAGAATAGCAATAATAAATGTGGTTAATATAGAACTAGCTTTAATCCTCCCTTTTTCCACAAATTCCTTTTGTAGACAATCATCATAAGTTGTACAACATATACAGGTATTAAAGTCTTCGCAGTTACAAGTGCTCATATACTAACCCTCTATATATTTTGAATAATTTTTAAGTTAAATTATTGTAAAAAAAATTAACATTCAAGATTAATCTAATAATTTTTGCAGAATTTCAAAGAATGACATAACTCACAACTTCTATAGTATAAGGGATTCCCTTATTGTTGTGGATACATAATCAAAATAAGTTCTCCTAACTATGGATAAAATTTTAATTTCACTTTGGATAATAGTTAATTGCGTTCTGCTATACCTTTCAGGTTATGTAGAAAAACTTATCATTAATGCAAGGAAACTACCTTACGCAAAGTGGGAAGAGTTAACTCAATACACTGATAAATTTTTCCCGTTTTCTACTACCAATTTACAACACTATGATATAACTGAATTTACTGTCTATGTTGTTGGAGGATTAATTGTTTATTGGATAATTCGAAAATTTTATCAAGTAACCTAGCCCAAACTTACTTCAAGTATATCATTTTTTTTGTTTGAATAAAAACCTGGCCTGTATTTTTATTTTCTCCAGATTGATTTGATTCAGTCTTGCTTACTCTTAGTTGATAAAAATAGACTCCTGAAGCTAAATCATTATTTGCAGCCGGATTAAATTCGATTTTATACTTGCCAGCCGGTTTATATTCATTTACTAAAGTTGCGACTTCTCTACCCAAAACATCAAAGATTTTTAATGTTTGTAAACCGTTAATTGGAGATTGCCAGCTTATAATTGTTGATGGATTGAAAGGATTCGGGTAGTTATTGTATAAGCCAAAACTCTTACTAACAATAGGACTTCCATTAACTGAAGTTAGAGTACTGTATTCGTAAATATTCATATAATTATTAACCCAGATTGTATCATCCCAGGTTATATAATAATTATCAACAAGATTGTTGTATTGGTCATAATCGTTATAAGTTTTGGCAATGTCCATCCAATTTCCAGTATCCCAAATTTGATCTAGCTGGTAGGTTAACGATGTATCATTATAAGTATACAAAGACTTCAAATTATTATCCCATCCTGTACCATTCCACAATTGAGTTTGCTGTTCGGTTATTTTATTATTTTCATTATAAAAGTATTTATAATATTGACTATTCAACCATTCATTATTCCAAAATTGATATGTCATTTCAGTTAGTTTATTATTTCCGTCATAAGTTTTTAAATATTTTGAATTGTTAACCCAGGTTGAATCTTGCCATAATTGGTTAATAATTAAATTCCGGTTATTAAATGAATCGTAACCATAGATGTATTTTGAAATATTTACCCAATTAGTGTCGCCCCATTCCTCTTTAACTAAACTGGTTAAATTATTGTTCTCATAAGTATATGTAGACTGTAAACTATTAACCCAATTATCAATAACCCAAACCTGGAAACGTTCTTCTAAAAGATTACTGTTCTCGTCATAAGTATATAAATACTCCCCGCTGCTAACCCAGTCAAATCCATCCCAATCTTCCCAAAGCGCTTCTAATTGATTATTGTTATCGTCAAAAATATATGTATATCTGCTTTTATACGACCAATCTGTCCCATTCCATTCTTCAATTAATTCTTCAGATAAATTATTGTTGATATCATAAGAGTTTGAATCTTTTGTACTATTAATCCAATTTGTTCCATTCCAGATTTGATATATAGTTTCAGACAATCTTTTATTAAAATCAAAACTATAAATATGTTTTGTAACATTTATCCAACTAGAATCTCCCCATGTTTGATAGGTTTCACCAATTAAGTAATAACCGTTACCCAATTGAATACTATAATCATTAATTTTTATTTTTTGATCGCTTAAACTTAATTCTTTATCAATACTTAAATTATTATTAAGATCACTCTTTGAAATGTGAAACAAAATTGCTTTTAATTTTAACCTATCTTTTCCAACCAACCGAGATTTGTTCAGTTGCAAAACAGCATTATTTAAGCTAGTATTTGAGAGATCAAAGTTTTTGGAACTATTTTGGGGAAATATATTGAATACAAATAATGCAGATAAAATAATTGTAGAAATCAATTTCATCTTTGTGCCTTTATCTATTTATAATTAGCCAATACTAAAAAACATTGACTAATTTATTAAATGAAAGGAATAAATCCTTTGACTTGTAATTAATCTGATTTCAAAACAAAAATCCCGCCTCGGTAAGCGGGATTGTAATGTGGGCAGAGAGGGAATTGAACCCCCGACACAAGGATTTTCAGTCCTTTGCTCTACCGACTGAGCTATCTGCCCATCAAAATTTTAGAGTCCAAAAATAATTATAATTCTTTATAACTCAAAAAATTTTACTTCTATTTTTACTATATCATTCCTTTTTCTTTTAATATTTTTTCAATGGTAATTTCACCGATTTCCTGCAGTTCATATTTTACTCTTGTTGAAGGTTTATTGATCTTCAATATCCTTCCTAAATCTATCGGAGTTCCAATTATAACTGAATCACAATCAGTTTTGTTTATTGTTTCTTCAAGATCTTTCATCTGCTTATCGCCGTAACCCATTGCAGGTAATAAAATTCCAATCTTTGGATATTTTTTATATGTCTCGGTAATAGATTTTACGGTATAAGGACGTGGATCAACTATTTGAGATGCACCGTAATTCCATGCTGCAACCATTCCGGCACCGTATTCCATTTCTCCATGTGTTAATGTTGGTCCATCTTCCACAACAAGAACTCTCTTTCCTTTTATTAATTCAGGCTTCTCAACAAATATTGGAGATGCTCCTTCAATTACCTGAGCATTAGGATTTGCAATTCTAATATTGTCTCTAACTGTTCTAATATTTTCGGGTTTTGCTTCTACGATTTTATTAATAATAACAGCATCAGCTAATCTTAGTGAAGTATTTCCCGGATAGTAAGTCATTTCATGTCCTGGTCTATGAGGATCAACAACTGTAAATGTTAAGTCAGATTTATAAAATGGAATATCGTTATTGCCACCATCCCAAATTATGATATCAGCTTCTTTTTCAGCTTCAGCAAGAATAGCTCCGTAATCAACGCCGGCATAAATTACACTGCCCATAGCTATATGAGGTTCGTACTCTTCCATTTCTTCTATTGTACACTTATGTTTCTTTAAATCTGCTAACGAACCGAATCTTTGAACTTTCTGTTTAACAAGATCGCCGTAAGGCATTGGATGCCTAATTGAAACAACTTTCTTTCCAGCATCTTTTAATATTTGAACAACCTTTCTTGAAGTTTGAGATTTACCACAGCCGGTTCTAACAGCAATAATGGATATCACAGGCTTTTTGCTTTTAATCATAGTTTCATCTGCACCCAAAAGGCGGAATGAAACTCCTGCCGCATTTACTATTGATGCTTTTGTCATTACATAATTGAAAGGAACATCAGAATAAGAAAATACAACTTCGTCAACTTTTAAATCTTTGATCAATTTAAGAAGTTCTTTTTCATCATATATCTTAATTCCCTTTGGATATAATTTCCCGGTAAGTTCAGGCGGGTATATTCTTCCGTCAATATTTGGAATTTGAGTGGCAGTAAAAGCAACAACATTATAGTCTTCGTTGTCTCTGAAAACTACATTAAAATTATGAAAGTCACGTCCAGCGGCACCCATAATTAGAACATTTTTTTTACGCATAAATCAATTCTCCCTTAATATATTTTTTGTACATATTTTTTCTTTTAGCTGAATTTCTTTTGGAACCAGCTCTATGGTTTTAGTTTTTCTATTCGACAGTTACACTTTTTGCCAGATTTCTGGGTTGATCTACATTTAAACCTTTTTTAACGGCTATATGATAAGCAAGCAACTGTAAAGGTATAACCGTAAGTATTGGCATAAGCATTCTTATTGTATCCGGAATTTTAATCGAAAAATCAACAAGCTTATCAATTTCAGAATCATTTTCACTGGCAATTGCAATAATTCTTCCTTTTCTCGCTCTCACTTCTTCTATATTGCTGATGATTTTTTCATAAGTTGAATCCTTTGGTGCAATAAAAACAGCAGGCATATTTTCGTCTATCAAAGCGATTGGCCCGTGTTTCATTTCAGCAGCAGGATAACCTTCAGCATGTATATAAGAAATTTCTTTAAGTTTTAAAGCACCTTCAAGTGCTACAGGAAAATTGTATCCTCTACCCAGGTAAAGAAAATTCTTAGCATTCACAAACTGATCTGCAATCTGTTCTATTTGATCATTTAATTTTAGAATTTTTGAAATTTTCTCAGGCAGCATTTGAAGTTCTTTTGCAATTGTCTGGCCATCAACTTTGCTCATACTTTTTTTACGGGCAATTGCAAGTGTGATTAAAGCAAGAACAATTAACTGAGAAGTAAAAGCTTTTGTTGAAGCAACACCAATCTCCGGCCCGGCATGTGTATAAACACCAGCGCTGCTTTCGCGAGCAATAGAACTACCGACAACGTTACAGATTCCAAGAGCTAAAGCACCTTTATTTTTTGCTTCCTTCATGGCAGCTAAGGTATCTGCAGTTTCTCCGCTTTGAGTTATAAAAAATATTGCATCATCTTTATTAACAACTGGATTTCTGTATCTAAACTCGGAAGCATATTCGACTTCAGTTGGTATTCTGGCAAACTGTTCAAACATATATTCTCCAACCAAACCTGAATGCCATGAAGTTCCGCATGCAGTAATAATAATTCTTTTTGAATCTGCAATTTGATCTATAACATTTTCAAGTCCGCCTAACTTGCTGGTTCCTTCATCAACTAAAATTCTTCCGCGAAGAGAATTGGTAACCGATTCAGGCTGTTCCATAATTTCTTTAAGCATGAAATGCGCATAACCGCTTTTATCAATTTCATCAAGAGTCATACTGATTTCATGGATTTCTTTTTCTAAATCATCATCATGAATAGTTTTTGCAATAAACTTATCTTTATGAATTTCAGCTAATTCTCCGTCTTCTAAATATATAACTTGTTTTGTATGTGCTAAAATTGCAGATACATCTGAAGCCACAAAATTTTCACCTTCCCCAATTCCAATAACAAGAGGTGAACCCTTTCTTGCGGCAATTAATTTATCTGGTTCTTCTTCATAAACAACGCAAATTCCATAGGTACCATCTACTTCATTTAAAGCCATTCTAACAGATTTGAACAAGGTGTGCCCTCTTTTCAAAAAACTGTCAATCAAATGCGGTAAAACTTCAGAATCAGTTTCAGTTAAAAACTGGTAACCCAATTTTTTTAATCCGGTTCTTAAAGTCTGGTAATTTTCAATTATGCCATTATGAATTACACATAATGTTTTGTCGGTATTAAAATGAGGGTGAGCGTTTGTCTCGGTTGGGGCACCATGAGTTGCCCAGCGCGTATGGCCTATTCCAATATGTGAAGTATAATTTGTTTTATCTAATTTATCCTGTAGTAAAGAAACTTTACCTTTATTTTTAATTACTTTCATTCCATCTTTTGTTAACAGCGCAACCCCGGCAGAATCATATCCCCGATATTCCAATCTTTTTAATCCGTTTATTAGGATTGGAACACAATTTTTGTCACCTATGTATCCAACTATTCCACACATTTCATCTACCTTTTGATTTTTTGAAAGATGCTAAAAAACAAAAATGGTGCCTAATTGATATGCAAATAATTAAGCAAATTGGGAATGTTTTCTAATTAAAATTTCATATTGAGAAAACTATTTAACTTTTGCTAATTTTTCTGTTGCTGTCTTAACAATTCCATTATTTTTATACACAATTTTGTAAAAATATAAGCCATTTGCAACTTCATCTCCATCCTGATCTCTGCCATCCCAATAAAATTTATTTAGCCCAATACTTAACTGTGAAGGAGGAATAGAAATATCCTTAATTAACCTTCCTGCAACAGTATATATTTTGATAAGAAGCTCTTCCGGGACTTGAGTACCTCGCAGCTCAAATGTAAAATAAGTTGCATCTTTGAACGGATTAGGAAAATTTAAAATGTTTTGAATATCGTTTTCAGTATAAGTATAAAAAATAATCCGGTAGGATGTTGAATCGGAATAATTTCCTGATGCATCTCTTGCTAAAATTTCAAGAACATTTTTTCCATTTTGAAGCTGCGGACTCCACTCAATTACAGACTTAGAATTCGGATATGGTGAATAAGAATAATTTATATCAGGCTGGGAAAAGCTTAATGCTTCATTATTATAAATTAAAGTGAAGTAGCTAGTATCCAAAGGAAGAGGACTATTATCTTCTAGTGTAATTAAAATTTTTGGATGAGATGAAACTACATCACCATTTAAAATTTCTTTACCATCAAATGTAACATTCATTTTAGGATTCACTGAATCTCTTGAAACATAAAAATCTTTTTTTATTATGTTATTTACAGTGAAGTATTCAGGAGTTTCGGTTTCAGCAACCACTTTCATTTCATTATTAAATAATAGCCTGCTTGTTGCGATAGTATTATTTATAATAACAGAACTATCTTTAGGAACAGAAACATTATAATTAAAAAAAGCAGAATCAGACGATGAAGTATCGGATGCATTTAAATAATATTTCACTTTTAAACTTGGGACATTACTATCCCCGATATTTCTTATTTTCAAACTTGATTCAATCGGCAAACCTTGAAGATTCGTATCTGGAGAAAAAGTAAAATTATTTTTTGATAAAACAATTTCTGTTGGATTTTGATAAGAAACATTCAAACTTTTTAGTTGTATTGGATTTGAACTGCCGTAAGTCGAATCCACAAAATTAAATTTAGCTCTTATGTAATTATAATTCTTCGCGTCCACATTTGTTAAATCATAATTATTTTGAAGATTAGATTGCAGCAAATCCCAATTCCCGTTGGTTTTATTCAGACCTTCTAAGTATGCAGTATAAGTACCCGTTGCTCCATTTGCATCAATGCTGTAATTAATGCTATTCCATTTAGCCGCAGGACCGATAGAAGGTGAAACGCAGTTTCCACTTGCATCTTTATATTTACCCGCAAACTTAAAAATTGATGGAGTAAAACCTGACCTGAATACAGAAGCATATACTAAATCATTTTGCCAATCATAGCACCATGAATAAAAACCCTGGAAAGGATCATAAGAAAGCCATTCCTCTTTAAATGAACCATCTGTTAAATCAATCATTCTCATATAATCCTGATTCATAATTTTCATATGCATACAAATAATTATCAGCCACAAAAAACGAAATAAACCCTTGATAACTGCTTCCTGTTAAAGTCACATCATTTTTAATTTTTCGCCAACTATTTGCAGGATCCAAAATTCTCAAAGTATATTTTGAATTTCCCAATGAATCTCTATATGCTAGATTGTATACATATCTTACCATCAGATGTTAAATAAAATGCCCCATTTTCTGTTTGATCTGCTTTCATTTAACAACCCATCTGGGATATTAACTCTGTTAGTATCACCTGTTTCTGGATTAACTTTTAATAAAGTTTTGTAATTACCTAGTTGCTGAGTAAATGAAACCATCACTGTAATAAAACATTGTATGCCATATTTCAACATTAATATTTGGAATACTTCCATAATTTTGACCGGAAACTGTTCCTTCTAAACCAGTTCCTAATTTATATATTTTACTTGGAACTATGAATTATTGTAATAAGTCATACTTGCTATAGTAAATATATTTACCATCTGTTGTTATAGCTTGATAAATTATTTAGAATCTGTTGGAAGAGTTACATTTATTGTATTTAGAAATTTCTCATTGAAGGATGAGGTGGTAAGGTCTTAGTATTTAGAATTAAACTTGATAAAGAATCTGAATAAACAACATTTGTAAGTTGAAAACATTTTTAATTGTTTACTATTAACTTTATATCCATTTTTTGAATCAGCACCTATTTTAAATGTTCTGGTTTTACTCCATGAGCTTGAATCTTTACCATTATAAATTCTTGTTCTCCAAAAATAAATTCCGTTTGATAATCCATTGGAGATTTCCAGTCTAATAATCCATCAATTGGCTGGATTGAACCTGAATTTATTATAGGATTACTGAAACTTAATGTAGTATCAATTTCAATAAAATAAGTAAGATTTAAATTCAGATAATTTCCATTATCCACGAAACAGGAAATCAACTGGATTATTCAAATCAGCCAATCCGTCAATCGGTTTAACGATACTTGGTTCTCCTAAATCATAAATTGCAAATGAAGCTGATGTTTCATTATCCGAGTTATCCATTTCAGGAATTACATTAGTTTCATTAATTTTTGCAGTTAATTTATATAGTCCTCCTTTTTTGGGAATCCAATTAAATATTGTTGAATCCTTTTCTCCAAAGTTTGGGAATTTATAACTTCCAATCTTATAAGATGTGTCGGAAGATGAAGCAAATAACTCTAATACAACTGAATCAGGTTGGAATGTAGTTCCTAAATTATTTACATTAACTTTTACTTTTATAGTATCTGTCGTGGTGGGGTTTTCCGGACTAATAGAAAGATCACTTGGATTTATAACAAAATCTGGCTTGTCAGGAATTGCTAACTTCAAAACCGGATCCCCAAACAATGTAAGCAAAGCAACCTGGCTTGCATTATATGGTGGTGCAGCTCCCAATCTTATTTTTGAATTTAGAATAGCTTTACCAGAAATATATTCTTTTTTATTAAATGTCTCATCATAAAAAATTTTATTTATAGATACCCCAGTTTCCCACCAGGTTAAACCAGAACTGCCCCAAAAAGCAATACAACCTTTATCGGCAACTTTCAAAAATTTTTCCCCAAATGCATCTTGATTATCGAAATGAGCTGTATAACAAGTAACACTGCTAATAAACGGAAGTTTTGCTCCATTATTCAATTCATAAATATCATCATTAATGAAAGACTAGATCCCATTGAGCGCTGCCGCCATGTCCATAATAATTTGCTATAACGGCTCCATCATTAAATGCCGCACGAATTTCAGGGCCATCTCCTTGAAAGGGATATTGTCTTGGCTTATTTGGATATCGGAAAACTTTAGTTGCTGTTAATCCATTTGGATTTAAATATGTATCTTCTAGAAAGAAACATTCATCATTAAAATTATGTACAAGCTCATCTGCATTATCCTGACCGGATGCAACTAGTAATACATTCTGTTTCCATTTTTTTGAATTGTCACCAGGGTATGAGCTTAATTTTTGAATTATGACTTCCCCTTCATCCAAAGTTTCAATGGATATTCTTCCAATAGCAAGATCAGGCACTAAGTCATTTCCATTAACAGTAACTATATTATTATCACTTGCTGATTGCCCATATGTATAAGCATGATATGGAATTGAAGGAATAAAATTAGGACGGCTATCAGCTAATAGGTGTCGATAATCATAACTCATGTCGCCAATAAGAACAACATAAACTGGCGCCGGTGATTGCCAGTTTTCGAATGCATATTTAACAAATTTTTGCAGGGCATAAGGATCAAGTAATCCACCGGAAAATTCATCATAAATATCCTGAACTTGAACAATTTTAATTCTTGGATTTTGAATAGAAGTATCAGGGAAATCTTTTAGTTCTTAAATCATAAAGCTGCTGTGCAATAGTTAAAAATTTTTCATGAGTTATTATTATGTAATCTGCTCCATTGGCAGTATTTCTTAAATCAGAAACATGATTATCGTTAACTAATGAATCCGGTAGTAAATAATAATTTTCAGCAGTACAGAAAAATTCTGTTGTATCTTCTACATCATATCCAATATAATGTGCTTCCATAAATATCATGTGTTATATTTGCATTTGTTATTATTTCTCCATTCTGGGGAATAAAAATCTTCATATTATCTTCTTTCCAGCTATACACATTATATCTTGTCATACCATAATAGCCGGGAGCACTTGTAAACATGAAATGATTACCATCGGCATCTTAATTCTTTCCAGTATTCAAATTCAAACCAATTAACTCTTATTTCATCAGACTTCGTAGCTAAAGGATAAATCGGATCAGCCGGTATGTCGCCATTAGCGGCAACTTGGAAATAATTAACATCCGGGTAAATGTGTGTATTATTCAAATCAATAGTAGTTTTAAATGTAGCTGCTGTAGGGCCGTCCCAGGTAAAAGTTCCAATAGGCTGTGAGGTTAATGAAACTTTAATTTTATGATCCGGATTAACCCTTTCATTAGTAGTCATTCCATGTACATTTAACCTAACAGTAATTTTAGTGGAGTCTAATAAAAGATTAGATGGGGTCAAAAAATTTGCAGAAAATAGCTCTAAAAGATTTCCATTTTGACCGGAAGATTTGCCCCATAACCAATAATCACGTTTATCATTTACTGCATGTCCTAAACGTTCATATAACGAATCTTTTTCATAATGATCTACAGCCTTAGTTATTTGAAAATCATGTACCCAATTTTTTGGTGTTCCGTCAATTTGTTTAAAATGTAAGCCCGATGTATCAGCTTCATAAGATAACCAATAAACATTTGAAAGATTATAAATATTTTGCCAGCAATATGGTGTGGCTTTAGGAGGATAGCCTACAAATTCAATATAATCACCATTGTCAAACACATTATTGGAATCTGCATCTTTAACATAAATTGGGATCTCTTTTTCATCATTAAACATTTCAAATTTATTTACTGGAATATTTTGAACAGGCAACCCGGCGTTAATTAAATAATCATAAGTTAACCTGTAAACACCTTTATCTTTCAGATAAATCTTATAATAATTTTTTTGAGGATTGTACCAGTAATTATCTAAGACAGGTTTTGATAAATTTTTAGAGGATTTACTTATCCAGTTTTTAGCTTCTTTAAAATTAATAACAGTCGATTTTAATATTTCAGAATCTGTTTTATCATTAATCGAATTGTAACTAGCTGCTGCTGATTGTAATGAATTAAAATTAATCCTAACTATTAATTTTTCATTTTTAATCAATTCCCTGGTAACAGGATTGAACTGAAACGGATAAACACTTAAAGTTATAATCCTAGAAAACCGAAACACAAAATCGTTAGAGATTTTAGAATTAACTTCCGGGTAATACTTATTAGTCTGATAAATATTCTTTTGAAATGATTCAGGTTTAGTACCATCAATTAATGAATCTGCAAAAGGAGTGATAAACTTATTAGCAAATAATTTCTTCTCGTCATTAATTATCAATAAAGAAGGAGCAGATGATCTAGGGACTCCAATATTCACATCAACTTTAGGTAAATTCGGTTCCCCAATTTTAGCAGCAGATTGCTCATCACTTTTTACAGTCGTGAATGTTTTACCGTTTATATTTTTATCTACAAGTGGAAATTTATTATTAAAATTAAATTCAATGATAATATGATCGGACTTTGATTCTAAAACCTTATAAGATTGTCCCCAAATTGGTGAGCAGACAATTGCAAAAGTCAATAAAAAGTACTTTAACTTCATTAACAACCTTTTTCAAATTCAGCACATAACATAGATTTTTGTATGATTTAGAACAAGGGGGAAAAATCGCCAAGCCCCAATTTTAACAAATACTTATGAACGTTTTTATTTATTATTCAAAATTCAATTTAAGCGAAGCCCAAAAATTATTGTCATTTGTGATAACATTTTCCGAAGAATATTTTTGATGTTGAAAAACAAAATCGAAATAAATTCCGTATGTAAATTCATACTCAAAATTAAAAGCTATTTCATCATTCACTTCTCTAATCCCGTCGAGCAAATAAGAAAATGGAGGATCTTCATATCTATAATTTTGAAAAGCATCACCGCCAACATTTTTGATTAACTTTCCGTTTTCGTAAACATTTTTTCCGTGAAGCTGATGATCAAATTTAATCCCGGCAGAAATTTTTGAGGTAAATTGATAATCAAGCTTGAGAGAAAACAAAGTTGAATTTGGTTGTAAATTTGTCCCGAGCAAATATCCGTTCGATGTATAAGTTAAATCGGCATAACCTCCGGGATGGGAAAAAATATAAGGCCTTATTTGTATATATTCAATTCTAAAAATCACGTTATCCGGCAAAATTGGATTGGTAAAAAAGCCTCCTATTTGCCAGGCCGTACCGTTATTGCTTCCTGCCCATTCTCCTTTAAATAATCTTTTAAAATTTATATCATCGAACATGATTGATGAATTCAATTCAAATCCATTCGTAAATAAAAATCTTCCATCAAAAGTTAAAAATGAATTGTCAAGATCATTCATTGATCGCTGTGCTGATTCCCAAAATAAAAATGGATTTAAATACGCTAATTCGAACGGACGGTTTGAATAAATTATTGATTGAGATATTCCAAGATTTACGGCTGAAGTAGGATTGTAGTTCAAACGGCTGATTGCCACATACTTTGCCGGCTTTGTGCGAATGTCTAAATTCAGCGAATCGACATGATAGTCAATCCTAGGATGAACGAGCCAGCCATGAATAAAAGAGTAGCTTAAAGTTTTGTACGCAATGTTAAATTTTACAAAATCAAATATCGGCGGATTGTTACTTAATTGTAACTTATTTATGTAGCCCGTACCCCATAAAATTCGTTCTCTACCAAGCTGAAGATTAATTATTCCTTTTTCGAATCTAAGATAACCTTCTGTGTTGTCGAAATTATTTAAGCCTGTATTATTGAAAGTAAAGCTTTGTTCTACTCTTTTATCTAACCGGGCAACGCTGCGGTTTCCTATTTGAATTCCGTTGGTTGCTTTTACATAAAAGCCGAACCAATTGTCATAAGACCCTCTTGCAATTCCACCAAAATCAAAAAGTGAAGAATTATTTTTAAACCCGCTGCTGTATAAATATTTATATTCAACTGAAGGTTCTATATTAAAAGAAACTAAAGAGTCTTTATATGAGTACAAATGTTTTTGATGATCAGAGATTAAGTTGTGAACGAATTCCGAAGGGAAACTATCAAACAAGTTTACAGTAGAATCAGATAATTGATCAATAGGATAAATTTTTTCTTTCATCCTTTGTAAATATTCATAATCTACTTTGCTTAACTCCGATTTATTTTTTTCGACTTCGGAGAGCAATTCAATTATTTTTTTTCTTGATAAAGGAATAACCACATCATTATAATCTTTGATAATTCCCTGCACTTGCATTTTTTTTAAGAACAAATAAACAGGGTGATCAGCAGGAATATTTTCTATTTGAGAATATAGAAGCACTTGATAAGAATAACTGAAAAAAATAGCGAATAAGAAAATTTTAAAAAATGAAATTTGTCTCATCAAGTTGAAATGAATTTAGAGAGGATGAAATTATATAAATATTTTACTTTAACAAAATTATTTTGAGGAAGACTTAAATGTATTAATATCTATTGTATTATCTTCCATATTTTCAAATGCAATGTCTGCCTGCAAAGTAGGGACATAATTTTTGAAAAGCAGCTGCCATTCCTTTTTAGTTGCATTTCCAATTAGCTGCTTAAAATCTTCGATCATAAAATCAATAGAAGTCTTATTTTGCATATATACTAATCTGGCTTTAAAAATCTTTGAATGATTTGTTGCAATCACTCCTTCTTCGGCAGTAAGCACTTCTTCATAAAGCTTTTCGCCTTCGCGGATTCCGGTAAACTCGATTTTTATGTCTTTATCCGGCACTAAATTATTAAGTAAAATTAAATCTCTGGCCAGGTCAACAATTTTTATCGGCTCGCCCATATCCAGCACAAATACATCCCCGCTTCTACCTGATACAGCAGCTTGAAGAACAAGTGCTACAGCTTCAGGAATTGTCATAAAATACCTTCGCATCTCAGGATGTGTAATTGTTATTGGCCCGCCGTTTTTTAATTGTTCAATAAAAATCGGTAATGCACTTCCTCTGCTGCCGATAACATTTCCAAATCTAACTGCTACAAAGTTTGTAGGGCCATGTTTTCCTGCGCCGGTTACTATGTGTTCAGCAATCCTTTTGGAAGCACCCATTATGCTGGTTGGATTCACTGCTTTATCAGTTGAAATAAGTATAAAGTTTTTAACATTAAAAGCGATTGAAAGATCAGATAAAATTTTAGTCCCTAAAATATTAACTCGAACAGCTTCTTCGGGAAACTTTTCCATAACAGGAACATGCTTATATGCTGCTGCATGAAATATTGTATCCGGCTTAAACTCAGCAAAAATCTTTTCCAATTTTTGTTCGTTAGAAATATCGCATAAGAACATTTGAATATTAGCAGATGGGAAATCCCGCGAAAGTTGTAATTCAAGATTTGCCAGGTCACTTTCATTAATATCCAGAATTCCAATTTGTTCAGGTTTATAATTTAATACCTGACGGGCAATCTCTGAGCCGATTGAACCGGCAGCACCGGTAATAAGAACCCGTCTGCCATTTAAAAACCCAACTATTTCTTTTGTATTTATGGAAACAGCCTGCCTGCCAATCAAATCACTTAAGTCAATATCGCGAATATCTTTTACACCAACCTGCACTGAATTTGAAATATCATTAACAGAGTTGATAACCTTTATATCATTAATCCCTGCATCACGCGCCATATTCAAAATTTTTCTATGAAATTGACGATCTGCTGAAAGAACTGATATTAAAACAGATTCAATATTGTATTTATTAATAATCTCTTTTAGCTGGCTGGTTTTGCCTAAAACTCTTATACCTTGAAGATATATATTTTGTTTTACGGAATCATCATCCACAAATCCAACTGGATGAAAACTTCTTTTTGGACTTCTCTTTATATCACGAATAAGCTGCTCACCGCTGCTGCCTGCACCGACAATTAAAGTTCTTTTTAACTCCGAAGTACCAATGCTCTGGCGCATGACTTCAACATACATTCTTTTGGAAATTTTAAATCCTGAAGAAATGACAAAAGTTAAAATCAAATCAATTAATAATATGCTGCGCGGAAAGCCAGCAAACACCGGCAATTGAGTGCCATAAATTATAATAAATAAAACGCCGCTGCTTAAAGTACTTGCCTTAGCTATATTTGCAACATCTTGAAGTGAAACTAACCGCCAGGAAATATTATAAAGCTTGAGTGAGTAAAAAACAATAACTTTAATAGGTATGAAAATAAGAATGAAGAGTAAAATGTTTTTCTCAAATTGTTCGAACCCACTAAATTCACTTCTAATTTGAAAAGCCCAATAAAACGAAAGTGAGAAAGCTATAACATCTAAAAGTGTAAAAAGTATTTTCCTTTTCAGGAAAGAAGGATACAAAATATTGGTTATAATTTTTTTCATTTAAAAATTGCTAATAACGTGGCAAATATAATTTTAATATCAACTAAAAAGGAAATTTCTTTTAAATATTTTTTATACAGCTTAATTTTCTCCGGAAGTATTACATTTAAATAAAACTTTTCTTTATCAGCTTTGTTGCTTAAAAGTATTTCTTCATTTCTAAAAGCTAAAGAAGCAAAATCAGATATGCCTGGTTTAACTTTCAGTATTGTTGAATAATCACCTTGATAATATTTTGCATACTTTAAAATCTCTGGACGTGGGCCAACGATACTCATGTTTCCAATAAATACATTTATAAACTGGGGAAGCTCATCTAATTTAAATTTTCTTAAAATCCTGCCGATTTTAGTCACCCTATTGTCATCTGAAGAAGATAAGTTTACATCAATTTTATCAGCGTTTTTAATCATTGTCCTAAATTTCACGACCCTAAATTCTTTCCAATCTTTCCCCACTCTTTTCTGTAGATAAAACACCGGCAAGCCTGATGTAACTACAATTGCAATAGCAATACTAATAAATAAAGGTATAAGCAAAATTAAAGCCAAAAATGAAACCAAAATATCAAAGATTTTTTTTACGAATAAATACATAAATAGAAATTATTTAACCTCTTATATATACTTCAATTCCGTATTTTTTACCGTTTTTAATAAATATTTCTAATAAATGAAATTACTTACGAAATTTGGAAATTGTTTCTTGTACAGAAAAAATGACCTTTTCCACCTGTTTCTTTGTCATCCCAGGCCAAATTGGAAGTGAAACAATATTAGGATAGACTTTTTCAGAAATCGGGAAGTCATCATATTTTAATTTGAAAGTATTCTTGTAATAAGGATGTCTATATAAAGGAATAAAATGGACACTAGTTCCAACACCACCCTTTTTCAATTCATTAATAAACTGTGAACGATTTATTTTTAACTCATCAAAGTTAATGAGAACCGGATATAAATGATGTGATGATTCTCTGTCATTTTTAATTTTTAATATTTTTATAAGATTATTCTTCTCAAATGCTGCATTATACTGGTTATAAATTTTTTTGCGAAGCTCCAGCATTTTAGAAATCTTTTTTAGTTGTGCAATTCCCAACGCAGCTTGAATATCTGTAAAATTATATTTGTAACCTGGGGCAATAACTTCATAATACCAATTACCTTTCTCAGAATATCTATTCCATGCATCTTTATTAATTCCATGCAATCGCATAACTGAACATCTTTCAGCAATGGCTTCATCATTTGTGCAAATCATTCCGCCTTCGCCGGTAGCAAGAGTTTTGGTTGCATAAAAACTAAAGCAAGTCACATCACTTAGAGTCCCAATCTTTTTACTTTTATAAAAAGATGGTAATGCATGTGCGGCATCTTCAATAACTTTCAAATTATTTTTCTTCGCTAGTCCATTTATTTCATCCATATCACAAGGCTGGCCGCCGTAATGAACGGGAATAATTGCTCTCGTTTTTGAATTTATCTTCTTCTCAATTTCATTTGGGTCAATATTAAGTGTGTCTTCTTGAACATCAACGATAACAGGCTTAGCTCCAAAGTAACATACTATTTCAGCGGTCGCTGTAAAAGTTATTGAAGGAATGATCACTTCATCACCAGGCTTCAACCCAATAGCTTCAAGTGCAAGATGAGCAGCGGCTGTCCATGAGCTATACAGATACAGAATATTTTGAACCGATAAATTTGTTGAACTCATTTTCAAATCTTAAAGTTTTAGGGCCGGTAGTCCACCAACCGGATTTGATTGTATCAACAACTTCGTTGATCTCATCTTCAGATTGATATGGTTTGTGAAATTGAATAAAATTTGATTTCATATAATTTTATAATTTAATTACTACTTTTTCTCAATCCAGCAAAGAATATGAGTTCTTAAAAAAGGGAATGCATTAAAAATATTATATAACGACGGATGAATTTTTGTGATTAATCTACTAATCGGTGGTGCTAAAGTCAGGCTCCAGTGTTTGATTTTAGCTTCCGGAAATAATTCCTTAATTTCTTTCAGAGGAATTCCATTTACATCTTTATTTTTAGGATTATCATAAATAAAATCATACCACAATATGCCACCCCCAGGCTTGGCTAAATCCCAAATTTTATTAGCTAGTGCTTGTTTAAATTTATCATCCAGTATCGATGTAAATACAGTTGACTGAAAAACGATATCAAAAGAATTATTCATCAACTCTAAATCCAATGCATTTCCGCTAATTATTTTTACAGAAGCCGGTAATATTTTTTTTGTATGAATTAGCCTTTCTTCAAGCAATTCATTTCCAATTATATTTTCGGGATTAAAACCTAGCTCAATAAATTTTAATATATTTTTACCTGAACCACATCCTATTTCAAGTAATTTTAAATCAGAAATATTATTATAATTTTTCTTTCTCAACCATTTGATTAATTTTCTTTCAAGTTCCTGCTGTCTCAAAACAACATCCGGTTTTAGAGGACTGTACAAATCCGGAGAAAAAGAATTCCTGCGTTTCATTCTGTCTTCAATTTGCTCTAGTTCTTTTTCAAGATTTTTTGTATTCACTATATATATAGATTAACTGTTTCGCTGTAAAAATTAATCATCTGATTAACATTGTTATTCCAATTATATAATTTAATTACACGTTCCCTACCCGATTTACCCATAGCATTTCTTAAATTCCTATCATTTACCAATTTGATTATAGAATTAGCAGTTTGTTCAATATTTTGTTTCTCAACTATAAAGCCAGTAATATTATTTTCAACAACTTCTTTGAATCCACTAATGTTAGAAACAACAACAGGTTTTTCACAAGCTGAAGCTTCCAAAACAGCAACCCCGAAGCTTTCGCTATCTTCGATTGATAAGGCGACATAAATATCAATCATATTGTAGTATTTTACAACCTCATTATGTTTGACATAACCAGTAAAGATTGTATCATTTTCTAATTTTAATTCTTTTGTCAATTTTTTCAATTGATTTAATTGACTCCCGCCACCAACGATTAAAAGTTTAAAAGAAATAAATGGCAAATTATCTTTAACCAATTTAAAAGCCTGGATTAAATATTCAACACCATATTTCTTTTCTAATGTTTTAACTGTTCCAATTACAATCTTTTCTTTTCCGAAAATAGATTCAATGTCAAGCGGTTTGAAAATATTCACATCTATTCCAAATGGAGTTACTTCAATTTTACTTTTTGTAAATTTTTGAATTTGATGAACCATGGAATGACTTGTTGATAAAATTTTATCAGCTCTCTTTAAACTAAATTTAACCATTATTCTATGAATAATACTTTTCACTGGGAAATTATAAATATCTGCTCCCCATACAGAAATGAAAAATGGGTGAAAATTAACTAACGCGCCAACGAATCCATAACTTGATGTATAATAAGAATGAAGTAAGTCAGGTTTAAATTCTTCAATAATATTTTTCACCTTAGCAATAGATTTAAGGTAAATTAATTTACTTAAGTCTCCATCTTTTTTAGAAATAATCGTGGAAGGAATTTGATTTGAATAAATCTTAATTCCGTTACAATAATCTGAGGAATTATAATTAGAGAATCCGAATAAAGCGACTTCCACCCCTTTTTGAAATAAAGCATTTGCCCATCGGATTGTATGTATAGAAGAAGTGTCAGCTAAAATTAGTATTTTCATCTAAGATTTTCTTTCGATTCTCAAGATAAATAATAACAGAGAAACAGAGCCAAAAAGGTAAATCTCTAATAATCCAACCGTTAGATATTAAGCCTGTTGATTCATAGAAAGAGCGAATAAACATGCTAATTCCATAAGCAAATATAGCAACACCTAAATAGTAAATTTTTTTATTATTAATATATTTTGAAATAACATTTTTACAATAAGAAATAAAAATAATTGGTAATATAATAACAGAGACTAATCCCAGTATTCCAGTCTCAGATGTCCGGAAGAGCAAAAAATTATGTGACTCTCCTAATCCAGCTAAATCATAAACCCATCTTATTTGACTTTCATCCCAGCTACCAAGCATAACAGGAATATGCTGATACATATAATTTTTAAATAATCCCGGACCGGTTCCCCAAATAGGATTATCTTTAATTATTCCAAATGACATATCCCATAGAATATATCTTGTATTTTCTAAAATTCTATTTACACGAAAATATGTATCAATATCATTTGTAAATACTGGCAATAGAATAAACAATAATATGAATATAACAGCACCTGAAATAATTAATTTATAAAAAGTCTTTCTTTTTAACATGTAAGTAATTATTAGCAAACTTAGAAAAACTGCAAAAATTGAGGCTCTGGAATTCGTTAAAAAAATGCCAAGAATTTGAATAAATAAAATACCAAATAAGAATAGTGATAGCCTTTTATTATTTCGAATATTGTATAACAAAAAAATAAATGTCAAAGGAATACTTGCCGCAAAAATACCTCCTGCTGCCGCAACATTATTAAAGATACCTCCTTCATGAATTAATCCTTGAGATTCAAGTAAATAAATATCTTTATTTGAAGTGAGAAAAGTAAAAATAATCATCAGAGCTACAGCAACGCCTGACGCAATTAAAGCATTCATGTATCTAAAAGCATCTTCATCTTTGTTAACGTATACATACATTAAATAAACAAGTAAGAAAAAAGTAATCTGTCTAAAAACTTCATTCAGACCGGTAAAAATACTTACTGAAAATAAAGTTGATAACGTCATAGATATTATTATAAAAAAAATAAAATAAGTGATGCGTTTGGGAAATTTGGGGGAAATAGAAAATTCCAGGCCATAATCTTTGAGATAAACAAATAGAAGATATATGAAAGCTGCAGAATTAAGAATAATTCTTAAAGTCTCGCTAATGTCACTTGTTATTACAAGCAACCCAAAAATAAAAAATAAAATTATATCCTTTTTTGTATGAAGTATTAATAAGAAAAGGAAAATTATAAATAATATTCCTACCCAAATGATTGGTAAGCTTGCAAACACAAGCACAGCTAAAAATAATGAAGCCAAAAGTATATTTAATGAATTTAAATAATTTAAAATCAAATTAACTCAATATATTTTTTTTGTTTTTATTTCTAGATGTAATTTTTATATCCATTAGAAAACAGTTTATGTTAGCGTAAACTTCCCCAACACTCAATTGATGCATACATTCATAAGATGGACATTTTAAACCAGCTTGCAAATAACAATATTGAGTTCCATCCGGTGAACATGAAATTTTCTTTTGTGCAAATTTATGGAATTTACCGAAAGGTAGAGAATATTCAGGATTGGTTGGGCCATATATTGTAAAAGTTGGTTTACCCAATAAATTCGCTATATATAATGGGCCTGAATCATTAGATATAAATACAGAACAATCTTTAATATTATTTATTAATTCTTCTAAAGAAGTTGTTTGAGTTATTGAAATTTTATTAATTTCAAATTTCTTTAATTCTTCCACAGACAATTTATTTTTTTCAACAATTATTTCTACTTCATAATTTTTATTTAACAGATTTGACAGATTTACAAAATTATCAATCCCCCATTCCTTTGCTTTCCATCCGGCAAGTGGACAGATAAAAATTTTACCTTCAGTTGAAATATTTATTGGAAATTCTTTTTCAATTTCTGAATCAACGACTGGAATGAATAGTTTAATTACATCTATATAGCGATCGATTAAATGAGGTGCAATTCTTATTGGAGTATAATAATCATATAATGTCTTGTAATATTTGGAATTGAGTCCAACTATATTTTTTGCACTGGAATTGACAATTAAGGTGGCTGAAGTTATGGTTCCTGTTAAATCAAAAATTGTTTCAGGTTTCATATTATTTAAAATAATTTTTGCACTTCTTAAAGCAATTCTGCCCCCTAGAATAAAACTTTCCTTTTTAACAGTGCAGATGGAACTATTTGGTAAAGCTATTTTATAAATAGCTTTATTTTCAGTGAAAGTTATGATGTATATTTTTTTATTTGCAAAGTGCTCAAATATTTTTTTTATGGCAGGAATCGTAAAAACAGTGTCGCCAATTTTATGTAAAGAAATAATAACTACACTGCCGTCGGCTACATTTTTTTTAACATAATATTTTCTAATTAGGCTTAATAAATTATTTGAACTGAATTCTATAATTTTATCTAAGACTTTTATTTTTTCTAATTTAGAAATAATATCCAAAATTTCAGCCTAAATTAATTATGAAGCATTTATATAAAATAAAATTAATAAAATATTTGAATAACGAATTATTATACTTATTAATTATAAATTTAGGTATTAAATATTTTATATAAAATGACAATATTTTATAAACAATTCTAAAGAATCTTTATATTGCAAATCAATAATAAAATTAAACTTCAGGATTTGAAAATTAAAATTGAATATTGATGAAAATTCTATTCCTAACACAATATTTCCCGCCTGAAGTTGGTGCGCCTCAAAACAGATTATTTGAACTGGCAATTAGAATGCAAAAAAAAGGCGCCGAAGTTTCTGTTCTAACAGCAATGCCGAATTACCCCCGCATGATAGTAATGGACAATTACAAACGTAAATTTTATTTTTATGAAAAGATGAATTTGCTAGATATTCATCGAGCATATATTTTTGTTCGAAAATCAAAGTCATTGTTTCTAAGATTGTTGAACTATTTTTCTTTTGTGATTTCTTCGTTATTTGTTGGATTATTTAAAATTGAAAACCAGGATTTTATATTATGTGAATCTCCGCCTTTATTTTTAGGAATAACGGCTTTAATTCTTGCTAGAGAAAAAAAAGCAAAATTAATTTTTAATGTTTCCGATCTTTGGCCGGAAAGCGCAGAAAAATTAGGACTGGTTACAAATAAATTTTTGATTAATATTTCAACTAAACTTGAAGAATATATTTATAAAAAATCATTTTTAATTACTGGTCAAACAAACGGAATCATAAATAATATCAAAACAAGATTTCCGACAAAGAATACCTATTGGCTTAAGAATGGAGTTGACGTTAGTCTTTTTCAAGATAATAATTTTAGTAGTGAATGGAAATTTGAAAATGGTTTTGATGATAATGATTTTTTGATTTTATATGCTGGAATTTTCGGTTATGCCCAAGGATTAGAAGTAATTTTATATGCTGCGGATAAAATCAAAAACATTTCAAACATAAAATTTATTCTGCTTGGAGACGGGCCAGAAAAAGAAAAACTAATTGAGATTAAAAAATAAATTGACTTTAAAGAATGTTTTCTTTTTTGATCCCGTAAAAAAAGAACAAATGCCTTACATTATATCTTCAGCCAATGCCTCAATAATACCTTTGAAGAAACTTGATTTATTTAAGGGTGCAATTCCATCAAAAATTTTTGAGATACTTGCTTCGAAAAAGCCAATTTTACTTGGTGTCGAAGGAGAAGCAAAAGAATTATTTATTGAACAAGCTAAAAGCGGATTAAGTTTCATCCCTGAAAACCCGGAAGATCTCGAAAAAAATATTTTAATTCTTTTCGAAACACCTTCTCTCGCACATCAATTAGGAATGAATGGTTATAATTTTGTTAATCAAAATTTTGATCGAGATTTAATAGCCAGATGAATTTTGGAACACACTAACTCAAAATGGAAATGATGAATGAAAATACTATCTTCTTTAATAAAAGTTACGCCTAAACCTATCTGGAATATTGGTGCGAATATTTATCATGTTTACTTAAAGAATAAATACTTAAAAGGTAAAAGGCCTTTTGTTCCAGGCGAAACTTCAAAAGCAGAAACAAGACGAAAACGTGAAGACTTTTTTGAAAAATTCCTGCAAGGGGAAGGGTTGGATATTGGTTTTGGCGGAGACTTAGTTTTGCCTAATGCAAATGGCTGGGATTTTGAACATGGCGATGCGCAGTATCTAAAGACTATCAGAGATGGTAAGTATGATTTCGTTTATTCCTCACATACATTAGAGCATATGAAAGATCCTGCAGTAGCTTTAAAAAATTGGTACCGTGTTTTAAAAAAAGGCGGCTATTTAATTCTTTATATTCCGCACCGTGATCTTTATGAAAAGAAAAAAACTTTACCTTCGAAATTTAACCCCAACCATACTGCATTTTATTTAATTGATAGAGATGAAGCACCGGATACAATAGGTATAGTACCTTTAATCCAAAGAAATTTAAAGAACTTTGAGATTGTATATGCAAAGGAATGCAGCGAAGGTTATCACGAAATTAATTCTGAAATTCAAAGTAAAGGCGAGTATTCAATTGAAATAGTTTTAAAAAAACTTGAATAACAATTTATCTTTTTAATACTTTAAGAAAAATATCCTGAAATATTAAATACTCATGCGGCTTTAAGATACTTAGATTTAGAAAGTAAATAGTAATAAAAATACTCATCTCTAAAAGTAAATTTACCATAAAAGAACTCTGCAAAATTGGTTTAAGTATTAATAAAATTACATACGCTATCAATCCATTGAATATGTAAAATAACACTGTAAAAAAGAACTCACCTAAATTATTAAATTTTAGTTTTTTTACTACCAAAATGAAACATCCTAAACTCAATAAGATATAACTAACAGTTGAAGATAAAGCCAAGCCATCTTGTTTCATTTTATCGACAAGCAAAAAATTTAAAATTACTTTTAACAATAAAACTATCAGCGAAATATATAGAAGATTTTTTATTAAGCCTGCGCCGTAAATAATTTTATTAATAACCGCATAAGATGAAAAAAATATCATGCTGAATGCATATATTCTTAAGATTTCAAAGGTCATGAAAGTATCGCCTGAAGTAAAATTACCTCTTTGATAAAACAATCTTATAATAGAATTTCCGAAATAAATAAAAATAAAAGTTAAAGGAATGAACATAAAAATATTCACTTTAATGCCGTTGGAAAATTGAGCTTTTAAAGTTATGTGATCTTTTAGATTAAATGACTGACTAAATCTTGGCAGAATTGCAGTTGATAATGCTATTGAGAAAAGAGTTATTGGTAGAGAATAAAGCACAAATGCATAGTTTAATGCGGCAATTCCCCCGGCATCCACCCTTCCATAAAAGTATCTATCAATTAAAACATACAGTTGGTTTATAACTTCAACCACTATTGTGAGGAATAATATTTTATTTGCAAATCCTAATTCTTTTGGATGAAAAGATAAATCATTGAATAAATTTATTCCTTTCTTTTTAACACTAATAAACAAGTAAATAAATTGAGTAATAGTCCCTAACAAATAGCCAAATGGGATTGTAAATATTCCAATAGACTTTGAAAATAATAAAACCAGGGTTATTATTATTACATTCTGAAACAAAGTTGATATTGCTGGAGATTTAAAATTAAATTCAGCTTGAGAATAAGAAGCTAAAATTGAATATCCTGCGTTAAATGGAATTGTAAATAAAAAAATTTGAAATACTTTAAGTGCTAATTTATTTTGTTCAAAATCGTTTTTTGAGAAATAGGCATTGATTATATATGGTGAAATTAAATAAAGGATGAATGAAATAATTATGGAAGAAATTACAAAAAGCCAGAAGCAATTCTTGAGAAACTTTTTTGCAGCTTCTTCGCCATCAGAAAGTTTATTATGATAAACAGGAATAAAATAATTTTGCGCAAGGTAGATTACTGAAGTATTTAAAATAACCGGAAGTACTGCCCCTATTAAGTAAACATCAAAACTTGTTTGAAGTCCAAAATTATTAGCGTATACAACTTCTCTAATAAAGCCAAAACCTCGACTTATAAATCCGACACCCGTAATTAATATTGAAGCACCGGCAATTGTTGAGGTGAACTTTTTTGACATTAAAAGTCAGCTTAAAATTTTACTGTTTTCTTAAAAAAGTCTATGGTAATCTTTAACCCTTTGCTGCGGTCTATTTTAGGTTCCCATCCAAGAATTTTATTTGCTTTACTTATATCGGGCTGCCTTACTTTCGGATCATCCACCGGAAGCTCTTTATAGACTATCTTGCTTTTACTGCCTGTAATTTTTAAAACTTCTTTTGCAAATTGCTTAATGGTAATCTCTGCCGGGTTCCCGATGTTTACAGGTTCAACTTCATTGGACATTAATAATTTATAAATCCCGCTTACTAGATCAGAAACAAAACAAAAGCTTCTTGTTTGTGAGCCATCTCCAAACACTGTTAAATCTTCCCCACGTAAAGCTTGTCCAACGAATGCTGGTAAAGCTCTTCCATCATCTAATCTCATTCGCGGACCGTAAGTATTAAAAATTCTAACTATTCTGGTTTCAACTCCATGATAACGGTTATAAGCCATTGTAATAGCTTCGGCAAATCTCTTTGCTTCATCATAAACTCCGCGTGGACCGATCGGATTTACGTTACCCCAGTAATCTTCACTCTGCGGATGGATAGCTGGATCGCCGTAAACTTCCGATGTTGAGGCTAATAAAAATCTTGCTTTTTTTTCCTTAGCTAATCCCAATGCTTTATGTGTCCCCAGTGAACCAACTTTTAAAGTTTGAATTGGAAATTTCAAATAATCAATCGGACTGGCAGGAGAAGCAAAATGAAGTATGTAGTCGATCCTGCCCGGGACAAAAATATAATTTGTAATATCATGTTTTATAAATTGAAAATTTTCATTGGCAAAAAGATGAGCAATGTTATCCATATTTCCGGTAAGTAAATTATCAACACAAATTACTTTGCATCCTTCCGATAAAAGTTTATCGCATAAATGAGATCCTAAAAATCCCGCGCCGCCGGTTACTACTGCTGTAGGTTTATACAAGTTTGTCCCTTTCTAATTAAATCTAATATCAAAATTACTTTCTTTATAATAACCCCAATTTCTTAAAGAAATTTGGTTTGTTTACTTTTTATATCAATCGACTTTTAAAATCTTTTTCTCTTTGTAAACAAAAATTAAAGACATTAGCAAAAATACGAATACTCCGCCAAGAACTGTCGAAAAAACTACTCTAGGTGATGATGCTTTAAGTGGTGGAATCGCTTCATCAAGAACCTCAATTGTTGGAATATCTTTTTTCTCTTGAATTAATTCCTGATAATATTGCTGCTGTAAAACCTGGTAAACCTCATTCTGAATTTTTACTTCGCGAAGAAGTTCTGTTAACTCTTTACCTAAAGCCGGGACATCTTTGAAGGCTAATAAATAATCTGCACTGCCCATTTCCATTTTGTTATATTGCTGTTTCAACTCGGATAATTTACTCTGAAGTGACAGAACGGCTTTGTTATCTTCACGAAAATTTTGTTTGAGCATCCCAATTTCAATTTCAGTTTTAGTAATTTCAGATTTAATTTTAGCAGCAGCATCAATTGAAGCAGTTACTTGTTCAGGCAGCGCAAAAGTTTTATTCTTCTTTTGGAAATTTGAAAGAGCATTCTCTACAGAGTCCAGACTAGCTCTTGTAATTATTATTTGAGTTTCGATATACTCTCTTGCTCTTTTTGCTTTAGAAGATAATTTTAGTTTATTCAGGTGATCTAAAGCAGATACAAACGAGTTTGTAATTTTAGCAGCAAACTTTTTAACGGAATCCCTATCATCAAAAAGCATTGGAATAATTTTGGTTTTAACATCAAGGCTAAGCTTAATTATTCCTTCTTTAGTAACTTCAACATTTAATTTTTTACTTAATTTTTCTGCAGCATCATAAATATTCTTGGAATTCAAATAATTAAAAAGGTTATTTTTTTTAACAACATATTCTGCAGCTGAACGGCTTTCTAAAACTTGCATGTATAATTGTGAGTTGGCGGAAGAATTACCACCCAGCAAACTTGTAAAGTTTGAACCATTTAGTAAAGCACTAAGATTATTATTACTAGATTCATCGCTTGGCGGAAGTAAAGTTGCTTCAGCTTTATAAGTTACCGGATAAACAAAATATAAAAGAAGAAATAACAATATGGTGGAAAAGATAGTAACTCTTAAAATTATTCTTCTATTAAATATTATAATATTTAGTATTTGATGATAACTCAAATTCTCACCTTGTAGCTACTATTACGGCAACAGTAGCTGCAATAACAGCAGCTACTTGACCTAAAACCTGCAGTGAACTTGTAAACACGTCCCAAAACTTTGGCCCAGGTAAATCTTCCGGTATCCATATTGTATCGCCCGGTTTAATTATGTCAACATCATCTGCATCAATCCATTCACCTGTGTTTGCTCTGATAACTCTAACATCACCTTCCAATGCACGCCAGCCGAATCCGCCGGCAAGACGAATATAATCATCAATAGTGTAGTTTTTGTTATAAATTACATTGCCGGGATTTACTACCTGGCCAAGCATAATAACATAATCTATTTTTTCAGGGACATTTATTTCATCTCTTCTTTTAAGAACAACATCCTCTGAAGAATCGTGGTCTCTAAATAACTTTACAAAATCTACCACAACTTTTCCAACTTTCTGCCGTGACTTCGCTTTTAAATATGTGTACTCATCATCAGTCATATCCTTACGCTGAGTGTTTTTTAATCTCTCATATTCAGGATCAACTTCCGTGTCGGCAACATTTCTTTTAAGTACAGCATCAGTTAAAGAAGCCTCCTTCCTAAAACCGCCTGCTTCAGCAATGATTTCACTTAACGTGGTTTTGTTTTCAATAATCTTATAGTAGCCAGGATATTTAACAAATCCATCTATCCTTACATATTTATCTTCAAGATAATCAGGAATTTCTCTCACCAAAATATTATCTCTATTCTGTAATAGAATTTTGTTATTCATGATTCCGTTGTAATTATAGTATTCACTAATTTGGTTCTTGCCATCTTTGTCAAATCTTACCAGTTCGATGGAATCTGTTCTGGCTTTAGATAAAATTCCGCCGGCAATATCAATAAGATTTGCAGCAGTTTCTCCTTCAATATATTCATAAGCACCGGGATATTTTACACGCCCGTTTATCAAAACTATTTTATCAACTTTATCCACAATGACAATATCATCATCAGTAAGCAGAGGATTATTTTTTTTATCTCCAAATCTTAAGAAGGAAAGAAAATCATAATACTTTTGAGAATTGTCCCGACCGATAATTTTTATATCTCTGTAATTTGAAGTCTTTGTAAGTCCAAAAGATTTTACAATCAAATCCATCAATCTTGAATTAGCAGGGAGGACATAAGCAGAAGATTTTACAACATCTCCTAAAAGCGAAACTTTTATTTTTCTAAAGTCAATTAATGAAATGAATACTTCAACATCTTTAAAATATTGTAATATCGTTTTTTTAATTGTGCTTTTTGCTTCGGTTAAAGTTTTTTTATTTAAATCAACACTGCCGACTTTTGGAATAAATATTTGATCGTCCTGGTTTACAATTATATTATAATTGAAATCATTAAACCCGCTGATTGAAATAAAAAATTTGTCTCCAGGACCAACAACATATTCATTGGGATCAACGCTACCGCTGGAGTTTCCAAATTCTAGCATTTGACTTTTTAATGAATCAGATATATTGGAGAAAGATCTTTCTTCATAATCTGGCACAATTTGAGCGAATGCTGAACTTACAAATGAAAGAGTAATAATTAAAAGAAGAATTTTGATCGGCATAATTATTTTATTTTTTGTCCACCATTTATACTTGGATCAACCTGGTTTCTTAAATAAACCGGGTTAATAACTAATTACTTTTTTTAAAAAATTGTTTACTAAAATTTATGCGCTAAAAATTAAAGAATATTAAAATTACATCAAATCTTTAAAGAGATTTTTCTCAATGTGAAAATACTAATGCTTGCTGAAATTATAGGTCCGATTAAAAGCAGTCCCGCAAGATAATAAATCAAATTTTTATCGATGAAAAAATTAAACAACGTATTGTTGTTTATATAATATATCAGTGCTAAAAATATACCGAATGAAATTATCCCGGCAAAAAATCCGATATAAATTGAATTCAATATTACCGGCGCTTTTATTGTGGACAGTTTTGCACCAACTAGTTTCATTGTTTCCATTTCTTTATACTTTGAATTTGTAATCAGTTTAACTGTGCTGTACACAATATAAATTGAAATGAAAAATAAAATCCCGGTAAAAATAAATATATACTTTTTTATGTTATCCAGATAAGAAAGAAGTGTATAAACAAATTCATCCTGGAAAACTACCTCATCAACATTAGGATATTTCTTTAGCTTACTGATTACAGTCTTTAAAGAATCTTTATTTACAAAATTTCCCTTTAACGAAACTGAAAATGAAGCCGGCAGCGGATTGTAATCTAATATTTTCCGGAAGTCTTCACCGGTTTCTTTTACGAAATTATCTGCTGCTTGATCTTTACTTATATACTTTGCCTGTTTTGTAAAATCTTCTCCTTTAAGCTTATCTTCAAATTGTTTCAAATCATTTTTATTAATTGAATCATTTAGAAAAACATTAATTGTTATGCTTTCTTTAATTCCACTTTGAAGAACATCTGAAATTCTTATTAGAATTAATGAAGTAATAATCAAAAAGACTGAGATAGTCATTGAAATTAATGAAATGAAGAAAGAACCTTTTGCTCTTCCGATAAGCTTAAAAGATTCTTTTAACCAAAAATAAATCATAAAAATTTTGTTTCATTATTAAAAGTTTGATTCGTCCACCCACTTAACAATTGCCCATTTTTCTGTAACCGGATTTTTTCTTAACGACAGATTCACTCTGCCATCATATCTTTGAATATCAGTAGGATTAAAAGTTACAGTTAAATTATATCCTCTTACATAGGTAGCAGTGGTTGAATCTACTGTTGAAAGAAGAATGCTGTTCCAGATTAAGTTAACCTGCTGCGTATTATTAAAAAGTCCGTAAGTTGCCCGCATCTCGCTATCCCTTCCCCATGATACATCTACGTTTTGTTCGTAATCCCTATAAGTAAAAACAAAATCCTGACTAATCATCTCTCCGTAAACTATTGTGTCCTTAGTCGCATAAGCATATTGTATATTTTGAAAAACACCTTCAGGATTTTTCAAATCTGAAATTGCAGAAGATTGTCCACTGCTTTCATCAAACTTTGGGGAGAATGGATTTTTACATCCAACGAAAATAATCAAGATTATGAAAGCATATTTGATTGCGCTTTTAATAAAATCTTCCTTTCAAATCACTCCAACTTGGTAAGTCACTATTCTTAGAATCCTGCCAATTATAAATAACCCAAACTGAACGTGCATCTCTAATCATCGTAAACTTTAAATCACCTTGATAATTTTCAGGAATAGTTTGGTCGGAAAGCGGGACTGTCAGAGTATAGCTTGCTGAATAAATTAAGCTGTCGCTAAACTGACTTGAATTAACATTATTAAAATTTAAACTAATTGAAGCATTATCTAAAACTTTACTCATTAAGTTATTAAAATATTGTTCTTCATGTTTAAGGTCCCAATTGTCAGTTAAGGAAGGAAACTGTGACACTGCACTTGCGGATGGAGTAAAACGGAATTTCCTGCTTGTAAAATTTGAATCTGCTAAGCAGGTTAGATAATTAACAACATTTTTATCTGCTAAAGAATTTTGAAAATTGCTTATAAGATTATCTGTTGTATAAGCAGGCTGAAAAGTGCTTCCAGCAGTATTTGGCGGTTCAGCAGGCCTGGTACCAAAAAAATCACAGCCAGAAAAAATTACAAAAGGAATTAAAATTATTTTAACAGCTATTTTCATTTTTGAACTATAAGGATTACTCTTGGTGATGATGAAAAATTAAAAGTATTTCCATCAAAGTCACCTAAAATTTCATACACTTTAAATCCTGCTGAAACCACAGCAGAAATTAACTCTTCCGGCTTAAACATTCTAACAGACTCTATAAATTTTTGTTCTACGTCATATTTATTAATTGTAATTAACTTTTTGATTCTGCTGTTTTCAATTCTTCTTTCCTGAGTTATTAATCCGCCGGGAATTATATCAACTGATTTTTGTTTTAAATTCTTTTCCACATATCCTTGGTTGAAAAAATCCAAAATGAAAAATCCATTTTCTTTTAAATGATTGAAAGCGGTTTTTATGATTTTAATATTTTCAATATCCTTTTCAAAATAACCAAAGCTGGTAAAAAGATTAACTATTAAATCAAATTTTTCGCTAATTGCAAATTCGCGCAGATCTGATTCAATAAAATTTACATTGACATTTGATTCAGCAGCAGTTTTCTTGGCTACTTTAATCAGCTTTTCACTTAAGTCAACTGCTGTAACTTTAAAACCATATTGTGCGAAAATGATAGAATGGCGTCCGGCACCGCAAGCCATATCAAGAACTTTACTGCCGTGAGAAATATTTACCTTAGATAAAATTAAATCAACAAGTTTTTTAGCATCGTCTTCATTTCGATGCCTGTAAACATCGAGATATTCTTCAGTGTTAAACCAGTCTTTGAACCATTCAGCCATGAAATTGTAGTCTTAATCGTATCTGCAATAAAATATATAAGTAATTTTTAGTTGTCATCGTGAGCTTTTTGAATTACTCAGTTTGATGAAACTCCGTTCTTAAAAAATTTAGTTTTTGATTTAATCATATTGAAGTTCTTCTTAGAACAGCTCTTCCAACTGTGGCTTCATCAGCAAATTCCAAATCGCCTCCAATCGGAAGTCCACTAGCAATTCGAGTTACTTTTATTCCAAACGGTTTAATTAATTTTGCCAAATATAATGCAGTCGTTTCCCCTTCTGTATCAGGATTAAGTGCTAAAATAATTTCTTGTATATCTTCGGTTTCAAATCTTTTAATTAGCTCTTTTATTTTTAACGATTCAGGGTTGATCCCAGACAACGGAGAAAGAACTCCGCCCAAAACATGATACAAACCATTAAACTCATGAGATTTTTCTATGGCGATAACATCGCTTGCTTCTTCAACCACACAAATTAGGGTTGTATTCCTTTTTTGACTTTTACAAATATCACAAAGATTTTCAACAGAAATATTAAAACATCTTTCACAAAATCTTAGCTTGGTTTTTAATTCTCTAATAGCCTGCACTAAACTATCTACTGAAGTTTCATCGCTCTTTAGGATATATAATGCCAGTCTTTGTGCTGTTTTTTTGCCAATGCTCGGTAATTTGCTAAGTTCTTCAATTGCTGTTTGGAGTGGTTCAGCTATTTGCAAGTTTAGAATCCCGGGATGTTTAAGCCTGGAGGAATCATTCCTTTAGTAACTTTTGCCAATTCTTCTTCTGCAAGCTTATTTGCTGATTGTATAGCTTTATTAACTGCAGCAACAACTAAATCTTCTAAAATTTCTTTTTCATCTTTATGTATGACTTGTGGGTCAATTTCTACACTCAATATTTCTTTATTTCCATTTGCTGTTGCTTTAATCATTCCGCCGCCGGCTTCTTCCGTAACAGTAATATTGCCTAATTCACCTTGGACTTTCTGCATTTCAGCCTGCATTTTCTGAACCTGCTTTAACATGCCTTGCATTCCGCCTTTCATCGAATTCCTCCAAAAGATAAAATTTTAATAAAAAATGGTAATTATTTATAATTTTTTTGAGCAAATATAATATAATCAATTGACTTTATACATTGAAATTTCATAATTTCTCACCTAAAAATTAAAGTAGGTAATTTTGTCAGTAAAATTTAATAACAATAAGACTCTTTTTGAGGAACTAACTAAAAAAGAACCGGTAGTTTTTGACCGTGAAGATTTTATAAATCTAGAATATTCGGACCATTTTCATTCAAATGGTTCTGCAACAATTAAAAGCAAAAACCTTGGTGAAAAATTTGCACATCTTAATTCGTTCTTCTTTGATTATTTAAAAGGTTATCACATACCCACTGCTTTTATTAAATCTGAAAATAAAAATACTCTTAAGTTCATAAAACATGAGCGCTTACCATTTACTATTAAAATTTTAAATACTGTTGATAAAAGAACGGCTAAAATTTTTAATAAAAAAGAAAATGAAAATTTAAGTTTCCCTATTTTTGAATTTCATGTTGGTGACGGAAAAGAATCACTGGTATCTGAAAGTCATTTAGTATCTTTTAATCTTTGCTCTGTTGAAGATTTAAAATTAATAAATAGAATTTGCTCAAAAGTTAACGCAGTTTTAAAATCGTTTTTTGAAAGAAGAAATACCATTTTGGCAGAAGTTTCATGTACTTTTGGAAAACATGATAGCAAATTATATCTAGTTGACGATTTTACTCCACGCAGCTTAAAAATTTTACCGGTAGAAGAAGATAAAAAATGGAGTAACCCTTACAAGCTAACCACAGCCCCGGAAATTAAAAAATATACGGACTTGCTTCATAATATAATGAGCTCGTAAAAATGTTTACAAAATACGGATATTTTACGATTGGAGTTGCCGCTGTAATTGTATTCATTTTGATTTCAATAAGCTTCTTTTTTCAAAATGTTTATATCAAATCATTTCTAATAATTATTTCTTTAACTTTTTTAATATTGACATTAAATTTCTTTCGTGACCCTGATAGAACTCCACCAGATAAAGAAAATATAGTAGTTTCCCCTGCCGATGGAAGAATTTTATTTATAAAAGATGTTGATGATAATAAATATATTGTAGGCAAAGCAAAGCAAATTTCTATTTTTATGTCACCATTGGATGTACATGTTAATAGGATTCCAATAGACGGCAAAGTTGAATATTTAAAATACTTCCCGGGTAAATTTATTACAGCATTTGAAGATAAAGCTTCCGAAGTTAATGAAAGATGTGAATTCGGTATTTCAAGTAAATTCGGTAAAATCTTTTTTACTCAAGTAGCCGGATTTGTAGCAAGAAGAATTATTTATGAAATTAGCATTGATGATAGTGTAAAAATTGGAGAAAGATTTGGAATGATAAAATATGGAAGCAGGGTTGATGTTGTTGTTCCGGCATCATCCGGATGGAATGAAAAAGTTAAAAAGGGTGACCATGTAACTGCTGGTGAAACTATTCTTTTTGAAAATGTAAATTAAAATGAGCCGCCGAATTAGAATAACACCTTCCGTAATACCTAATCTTTTTACGGCTATGAATATGTTCTGTGGATTTCTCTCCATAGTTAGTGCTGACCAAGGTGAATTTGACAGAGCGGCATGGTTTATAATTACAGCAGCAGTTTTTGATGCTCTTGATGGCTTAGTAGCCCGCCTAACAAAATCCAGCAGCGAACTTGGTGTTGAACTTGACTCACTTTCGGACATTGTAAGTTTTGGCGTTGCACCTTCGTTTTTAATTTACAGCGTTTATCTGCATCAATTTGAAACTATTGGAATTATTATTAGCTCTCTTCTTATGATTGCCGGCGGATTTAGACTTGCTCGTTTTAATATTCAACTTATCGGATTTGATAAGGAATATTTCAAAGGGCTTCCTATTCCGGCTTCGGCAATTACAATTTCAAGCTTTCTTCTCACTTATTATCAAAAACCAATGGGTTTTGAAGAACCGTACTCAAGCTACATCATTCCTCTCGTTTTAGTTTTATCGTTTTTAATGGTATCCACAATTAAGTATGACACACTTCCAAAATTCACTCTTTCGGAATTAAAAAAGAAACCTTTCCATTTTATATTCGTCTTATGTGCAGTGGTTTTACTAGCTATTACAAAAGTTAAAGCCCTTTTTTACATCTTTGTTTTCATAATTCTATTTGGTATTTTTCGTCATATTTTTATTAGATATTTAAAGAAAAAGTAGTTAATCTTTCCTTTTTTTCACATAAGTATCAGGAATTAAAATTGTATAAAGCAAAAGTAATTATCAAAAGACGGCCGTCAATTTTAGACCCACAAGGGCAAGCAGTTGAAAAAGGTGCTGCACATCTCGGAATAAAAAATATTAAAGAAACACGTATCGGAAAATTTATTGAATTTACTGTCGATACTGATAATAAAAGCGATGCTGAAAAAGAAGTTGATAATTATTGTATTAAGCTTCTTGCTAATCCAATCATGGAAGATTATGAATTCTCGCTGGAAAAAATATGAATAAGCCCAGGTTTGGAGTTGTAGTTTTCCCCGGCTCCAATTGCGATCATGATGCTTACTATGCTTTAAAAAAGGTTCAGGGATACGAAGTTAATTTTTTATGGCATAAAGAAACAGATCTTCAAAATTCAGATGTGATTGTACTTCCCGGAGGTTTTTCCTATGGTGATTATTTAAGAACCGGTGCTATCGCCCGATTCTCCCCCATCATGAACTCGGTAATTGATTTCGCACATAAAGGCGGACATGTAATCGGAATTTGTAATGGATTTCAAATATTGCTTGAAGCAGAATTGCTGCCCGGAGTTATGTTGAAAAATAAATCGCTACAATTTGTCTGTAAAGATGTCTATCTTACAATTGAAAATAGTAATTCCGTTTTCACAAAAGGAATTAATCAGAATAAAGCATTAAAAGTTCCTGTAGCTCATGGAGATGGAAATTATTTTGCTGATGAAGATACTTTAAAATCTTTAATTGATAATGAACAAATAGTATTTAAGTATTCGTCTGCTGAAGGAAAAATTGATGACCAAGCAAATCCAAATGGGTCAATAAATGGAATTGCCGGAATTATGAATAAGAATGGAAATGTACTTGGAATGATGCCTCATCCAGAAAGAGCTTGTGATCCTTTACTTGGGAAAACAGACGGTTCATTAATATTTAATGCAATCGTGAATAATATATTTAACTAATAGGTACAATTATGTTTGGAAATTTAGGAACCGGTGAAATAATTCTAATCTTCCTGGTAATATTAATTTTATTCGGTGCAAAAAGGATTCCTGACCTTGCACAAGGATTGGGAAAAGGAATGCGCGAATTTAAAAAATCGTTAAAAGATGTTGAAGATGAAATAAAAACAACAGACAAAGACGATAAATCAGATACAAAGAAAAGTTAAATTAAAATAATATTTATTTAAGGAACTGACATGTTTGAAAATATTGGCGGCGGTGAAATGTTAATTATTCTTTTTGTAGTACTTTTACTGTTCGGCGCAAAGAAAATTCCGGAAATTGCAGGAAGCATTGGCAAAGGCATTAAAGAATTCAAAAAGAGTATTAAAGAAGTAGAAGACAACATTAAGATTTCTGATAAGTAATTCTTTTCGTTAATAATTTTTTCCTCTATAGAAGGTGAACAAAAGATTTAATAGGAATATTTTATGTCGTTCTGAGCTTGTCGAAGATTGACTTTTCTTAATAAATTCACACTTCGACAAGCTCGGTGTGACAGTATAATTTAATTTTTGCTCACCAATTAAATCAATTATAAATTCAAAAAGGTAGGAAACTGCTTGTCTCAGTACTTTAATCATTCCGATAAAATTGAAAAAATAAAACAAGATAAACTTTCATTAATAAAAAACGTCGATAATTTCTTAAAGAAGATTAATGATGATAAAAATTTAAATGCATTTAATATAGTCTTTGATGATGATGCGAAAAATCAAGCAGAGATAATTGAAAAGAAAATTAAATCCGGATCTCATGGTAAACTTGCCGGAATGGTAATAGCAATAAAAGATGTATTATCAATTAAAGATAAACCAACCACCTGCTCCTCAAAAATATTAAAAGATTTTACTTCAATTTATACAACAACTGCTGTTCAAAAATTAATTGATGAAGATGCAATTATAATTGGCAAAACTAACTGCGATGAGTTTGCCATGGGCTCTTCAAACGAAAACAGCGCTTTTGGACCGGTTTTAAACCCAATTGATAACAGCAGAGTTACTGGTGGCTCAAGCGGAGGCTCTGCAGCAGCTGTTGCAGCCGGTCTATGCGATGCCGCATTAGGAACCGATACTGGAGGGTCAATTCGTCAGCCTGCTGCATTGTGCGGCGTTTATGGCTTAAAACCGACATACGGAAGAGTTTCAAGATATGGCTTAACTGCTTTTGCATCTTCATTTGATTCAATTGGCCCGTTTACAAATAATGTTGAAGATGCGGCATTAATTCTCAATGTAATGGCTGGTGAAGATAAGCAGGATGCAACTTCATCAAAAGTTGAAGTGCCGAATTATAATCAAAATTTATCAATTGATTTAAATTTAAAAATTGGTATAGCTGAAGAATATTTTAGTGAAGGTTTATCACCAGAAATTAAAAAAGAAACCGAAATCTTAATTAAAAGATTAAAAACCAAAGGCTTTGAAGTTAAAAATATTCATCTCCCTCATAATGAATATACAATTGCTACTTATTATATTTTAACTACTGCCGAAGCTTCTTCCAACCTGGCAAGGTATGACGGCGCAAGATATGGATACCGTTCTCAAAACAGTCAGACTTTGATTGAAATGTACAAATCTTCCCGCTCGGAAGGATTTGGAACAGAAGTCAAACGAAGAATCATGCTCGGGACTTACGTTTTGTCCGCCGGTTATTATGATGCATATTATAAAAAAGCGCAAAAAGTTAGGAGATTAATTAAACAAGATTTTGATAAAGCATTTAATGAAGTTGATATAATTTTAACTCCCACTACGCCATCGACTGCTTTTAAGATTGGGGAAAAATCGAGCGACCCCTTGGAAATGTATTTAAGTGATATTTACACAACTTCGGCAAACTTAGCCGGGATTCCCGGAATTAGTGTCCCCGCAGCAAAAAGTTCAGAAGGCTTACCTATTGGAATTCAATTGCTTGCCAATCAATTTGAAGAAGAAAAACTTTTACAGATGAGTTACTTCATTCAAGAAAATATTTTGAAGTGAACATAAAATATATTTATTTCTTTATTTTAGCTTTCGATTTTTGACCTTTCCTCTTTCACTTTTCACTATTAAAATTCTTATCTTTGTTGCAATAATTTTTAAAAGAATTCTTAGGATTATCATTTATGAGCATTTTAGTTGATAACAAAACTCGTCTTATAGTTCAAGGGATAACGGGCGGAGAAGGTTCTTTCCATACACAGCAAATGATTGAATACGGAACAAAAGTAGTAGCTGGAGTTACACCAGGTAAAGGCGGAACAAATTTTAATGGTGTACCCATTTACAATACTGTTGATGAAGCAGTTAAAGAACAAAAAGCTAATGCATCAGCAATTTTTGTCCCTCCAGCTTTTGCAGCAGATGCAATTTTAGAAGCGGCCAATGCTGGTGTAAAGCTAATCGTTTGCATTACTGAAGGCATTCCCGCAAATGATATGTTAAAGGTTTACAACGTTATTAAATATCTTGATGTTACACTGGTTGGCCCTAATTGCCCTGGAGTGATTTCTCCCGGCAAAGCAAAAATAGGAATCATGCCTGGCTTCATTCATAAAAAAGGTAACATTGGAGTTGTATCCCGAAGTGGAACCTTGACCTACGAAGCAGTTAAACAATTAACAGATGTTAAACTTGGACAAACTACTTGTGTAGGTATTGGTGGTGACCCTATTATTGGTTCTCAGTTTACTAAAATTATTAAATTATTTAATGATGACCCGGACACCGATGGAATAGTAATGATTGGTGAAATCGGCGGCTCTGCTGAAGAAGAAGCTGCAGAATTTATAAAGAAGAACGTGAGAAAACCTGTTGTAGGATTTATTGCCGGACGAACAGCACCTCCAGGACGAAGGATGGGACACGCAGGTGCAATTATTTCAGGCGGTAAAGGAACTGCTGATGAAAAAATGAAAGCCATGAAAAAAGCCGGAATAAATGTTATTGAAAGTCCTGCGGAAATTGGTTCAACAATGATTAAAGCTTTAGAATCATTAAAGAAGAAAAATATTTCTGTTAAAACTGCTAAAAAAGTTTTAAAGACTAGTAAGAAAAAAAATATAGCTAAAAAGAAAAAATAAAAAGTTCAAAAAGGAGAATATAAATTTGGGTAATAGAACACTTGCAATTATCAAACCTGATGGTGTTGAAAAAAAATTAATTGGTCAAATTATAACCAAGATAAATGAAGCCGGCTTTAAAATTAAAGCGATAAAAATGACAAGGCTTACTAAAGAATCTGCCGGTGGTTTTTATGAAGTCCATAAAGAACGTCCATTCTTTAATGATTTATTAAAATACATGACTTCAGGTCCTTGCGTACCAATTGCGTTAGAAAAAGAAAATGCAGTTGCAGATTTTAGAAAATTAATCGGTGCTACCGATCCGGCAAAAGCTGAAGAAGGAACGATAAGAAAATTATATGCTGAAAATGTAGAACGAAATATAATTCACGGATCAGACTCGGACGAAAATGCTAAACTTGAAATCTCTCATTTCTTCTCAAGAAAAGAATTGCTTGAAAATTATAACAATTAATTTTTAAAACATTTTACTACTTTGGGAATGATAATTTTTTATAATTGTCATTCCCTTTTATTTTTCAATTAATCAAAGGTCAAAATGATGTCTAAAATTTTAAAAATATTTTTAGCATTATCAATTTTTACATCATTGACGTTAGCTCAAGAAGTTCAATCAAAAAATACAATTGTATTTGGAGCCGATAGGCTTATTTCAGAATATTCCAATTTAATTGCTGGCAAAAAGATTGGTATTGTCACAAATCAAACTGCCTTGCTATCAAACGGAATCCATCTCGTCGATACTCTTTTTAATGATAAAAGATTTAATGTTACTGCTCTGTTTGGCCCTGAACATGGAATTAGAGGTGAAGCACCAGCAGGAGAAAAAGTAAATAGCAATGTTGATTCTAAAACAGGATTACCAATTTATTCTTTGTATGGAAAAATAAATAAGCCAACAAAAGAAATGTTAAAAAATGTTGATGTTCTTATTTATGATATTCAGGATGTGGGGCCCGTTTTTATACTTATATATCAACATTATTTTATACCATTCAAGCTGGCGCCGAAAATAATATCCCGGTAATTGTTTTAGACAGGCCTGATCCAATAAATGGAGTATTATGTTGACGGCCCGATTAGAAAGGAAGACCAAAAATCTTTTGTAGGTATCGCTCCTATTCCAATCGCTTATGGAATGACGCCTGGAGAGTTAGCAAAATATTTTGTCGGAGAAAAATTATTCGGGAAAGACCTTAATACTAATTTAACCGTCATCGAAATGAAGAATTGGAAAAGAGATTCTTACTACGATGATTATGAAAATATTTGGGTAATGCCATCTCCAAATATTCCCGATGAGAATACTGCAATTGCATATCCAGGAATGTGTTTGATTGAAGGAACAAATGTTTCTGAAGGAAGAGGAACCTATCATCCGTTTTTAACAATTGGTGCACCTTATATAAATTCTGAAAGTTTAATTGACGCTCTAAAAAAGCTCGGTGATATTGGAATTGTTTTTAAACCAATTATGTTTACACCATTTTCAATCTCAACCATGTCAACATCACCAAAATATAAATTTAAAAAATGTAACGGGATAAAATTAGAAATTATTGACAGAGGGAAATTTAATTCAGTAGATTTTGGCATCAGTCTTCTCTGTACATTAAAGAAATTATATCCTGATGAATTTAAATTCAGAAATTCTTCAATTGATAGATTATCAGGCGATAAAAAAATAAGAGAAATGATAGAAGATGGAAAAACGGCTGAAGAAATTATTTCTTACTGGCAGGACGAACTAAATAAATTTAAACAAGTTAGAAAAAAATATTTACTCTATTAAAAGGAAAGTTAGATGAAAAAAATTATCGTAATTTTTATATCGGCAATTATCTTATTTGGATGCGGTGAAAAAAAGGAACAAAAATCTGCTGCAGAAAATGGGAAAAATAATTTTGGACTAAGTTCAGCAAAAATAAAATCGGCGCCAGCTGAAAATATTGATGGAACTTATTTAATGCATTATAATTTTGAAAAAGGTAAAACTTATAAATATAAAATGACTGCTGTTTCTGAAGATAATCAGTCTATTCATGTAAAGGACACTGTTTTAAATCAAAATGTAAATCAAAATATTACCTATTTAATAAGCTTCGAACCGAAAGAAATTGATTCGGACAGCGTAACCGAACTTAGCTGCAATATTACTTCCATTCAACTTGACGCTGATGCCAACGGACAAAAATTTAATTATGAATCCAACACATCCTTAGATTCTACTTCTCAAAATCGATATGCTCAATATGCCTGCTTGGTAAATAATCCATTCGGTGTTCGAGTAAGTAAACAAGGTGAAGTTTTAGAGGTATTTAGAGTCGATAAAATTGTAAATAAATTTCTAACTATAAAAGGCTATGCAGATTCAGTTACCACAGCAGAAAAAGATGCAATGAGAAAGGATATGGCTGAAGGATCTTTAAAACCTTTAATAAATCAATTGATTAGGAAGTTCCCTGATCACCCGGTTGGCAAAGATTCAACTTGGTCGGTAAAACAGCAGCCCGAACCATTTATGATTTTTACTCTCAATAATACTACAACTTTTAAAATAACAAATTTGCAAAAGCAAAATGAGAATAAACTAGCAGTAATTGACGCCAATATGAATTCGAATGTTACAGGAAAGACAACCTCAAGTCAAAGAGGTGTAGATTATAAATTTAAAAAACCAAAAGCAGCGGGAAATGGACAATTTTATTTCAATATTACTGATGGAGTTATTCAGCACGCTAAAACTTACACTGAAATGAATATTGAATTTTCAATGGAAGCAAGTACGCCGCAAGGCAAGCAAAAAGGCTCTAGGTCAGAAACGGTTAAGAATACTTATACAATTGAGAGAATGTAAAAAGTTAATTATAAGATTAATTAAAATGCCGGAAAATTTCCGGCATTTTTATTTTAAACTTCAATCTACTTCAATAATACCATTTTTCTGTTTGAACGTAATTCCCTACCTGAAGCTGATAGAAATATATACCGCTTGGTAGAGAGCCATTGCTATATGTCTCATTATGAGCTGAATTCTACTTCGTAAGTTCCTGGCTGTTTTTTTTCATTAACAAGAATTGCAACCTCTTCCCATATATCATAAACTTTTAACTTTACAGACAAGCGCACTGTGTCTCTACAGAAGGAACTGGAATATTTTATTTTTGTAGTTGGATTAAACGGGTTAGGGTAATTCTGATATAATTTAAAAGAATTAATTTTTTGCATGAATTCATTTATGCCAGTCAGTGAATTTGGGCTGCCGGCATTTATCCAGGCAGTAATAATTAATTCAGCTAAAGATTTGGAGGCGTGCTTAAATAAATTTATAGTAAAATTACCTGATAACCCCCAAAGTTTTTGATAATACTGATCACTGTTTGTATTTCCCGCGAACGTTGTTGCTTCTTTATCAGCATTCAAAACAGAATCAACATATTTATAATTGTTATAAATCATATTAAAAACATAATCACTAACATTATCTACATAAGAAATTGAATCAGAAGAATAAGAAATTTGTGAAGAGTATTTATCTATCATTGAAGATTCGTATCTCGAATGAACGCCTTTTTGACCAGATAATTGTCCATTGTAATTTTTTGTGATATGAAGCGGCATGTGTGCATCACCGACATAATGTCCGAGATCTGCGGCAATTAAAACAGCTTTATTATAATCTTCTCTTTTGAAAGCTGCCTGAAGAGAATCTGTTGTATTAATAATTGCCCATGGTAAAGTGCCTATATCAATCACAGTACTTACTCCATAAGCAGATACTATAGAATCGTAATCCTGAATTATACGGTTGCTATCAATAAAACTTTGATAACTGTCAATATCTATATAATGTTTTGGACCTTCAGTTGGATCCGCACTCTTTCTATTATCAGCATCGGATGCATGATCGCCAAGCTGTTGTATCCAATTAAAATTAAACTCAACTGGAAAAAACTTCACCGCACTTTTATTTATTATTAAATGGCCGGTTCTCCCCCATCCAGCTAACAACAAAATAGAAAGGACTAAAAATATTTTCTTTAACATTCAAACCTTCAATAAAATCTACTTCAATAATATCATTTTTTTAGTACTTATAAAACCTCCAGCTTTCAACTGATAAAAATAAATCCCGCTTGAGAGATTATATTTACCGGCATCAAATTCAACTTCATATTCTCCTGGGGATTGTTCTTTATTTACAAGAGTTGCAATTTCATTTCCAAGGATATCATAAACTTTCAATTGTACAGACGAGGTATGCCGCGTCTCTACGAATGGGATAGTGTACTTTATTTTTGTGGTGGGGTTAAATGGGTTAGGGTAGTTTTGTTGCAATCTAAAGCTAATCAATTTATCAACCTTATCCTCTATAGAAGTAGTTTTATCCCAAATGCACTGATAATAACCCGAATCCGGGGAAAAAGATGAATCAGGAATTATACCTTTTGTTTTTGCAAAGAATTTATATTCAAAAGTATATCCATTTTTTAGTAAGAGAGTATCCAACTTTGATAAAATTATATATTCTTTTGTTTTAGAAATATTTTGAGCAGAAATAGTATCAATATTTAAAATTGAATCATTTTTTATAAAATGACTTATCATATAAACTGAATCAATAAAATTGAGCCCCGTATGAGGTGTATTTGGATCAAAAAAACTAGAAAATTTATGATTAACAAAAAATTGAATTTGAAAATTATTACTGTCAATTTTAGTTATTGGTATTAATGTTATTTCTGGTTTATAATGATAAGATAAATAATGAGGTGTATTTGTAGAATCATAAATGATTGCCATAATTAGATTGTCTATTTTATCATAATCAGGGCCTGCGTACATTGAATAGCTGTATGAAATAGGACCTATGTTTTCACCAAAACTTTCATGTGAATTCCCCCAAGGCCCCCAAACACTTCCAGCAGAAAAGCCTTTATAATTAATTGAAGAATCAAAAAGATTGGTAGTTCCAGCAAAAACAGAGGCATAATCCAAATCCTCAGTTCCAATATAATGTGGAAAGGTAGCCATATCAGGCAGATTAAAATCCATATATATTTTAGCTGAATCTTTATACCAGGTATAAAGTTTCTTTTCATTTTCAGAATAATGTAACCATTTATTATCATATAAATAATATTTTATGTTATTTATTGTGGTATCTTTTTCTATTGAAAATGTTTTTGCAGAGTAAGTCCATATACGCGAAGCAAATTCATCGCTAATAAACTGCCACTTATTATTTAAATGCATGGGGAAATAGTTATTTCCTACATAAGTGGGTATTGTTGGGTCGAATAAATATAAACCTCCTGAAGCTGCTACATAAATTTTATTATTATATTCTTGGATCTCATTTGCTTCAAAAGAACCGCCAAGATCATTCCATGAAATTCCATCATCGCTTGATTTATAAATATTACTAAATCTACACCCATACAAATTATCATTTGAATCGATACTAAGTACACCACCAACCAAATAAAGATCAGAAACTATTTCCCAGGTACTACCATAATCTTTCGATAGGGCAATACCATTTATTGTAACAGCAAATATTTCATTTTTATTATTGATTGCAATAAAATACACACCATTATTTATAATTTGATTATCTAGTCTTGTCCACGTAGAACCATTATCAGTTGAGGTATAAATTCCATTACCATGAGTAGATAAAAATAATTGTCCGTTAGAGGCAATATCAATATTATTCAAATGATCTGAAGAAACAGAGTCTACAACTTTAACAGAATCCCATGATTCCCCGTTGTTTTTTGTAATATAAAATTCGCCATAATAATTAGCTGCGTAAGTAATCCCATCTTTAGATTTTAAATCAGAAATTTGATAAACATTTTCTAAAGAAATTGACCAGTTATTTGCTGTATCTATGGAACGATAAATCGTATTATAATTTTGCGCGTATAAAAATAAAGATTTGTTTAATGGATCATCCTCTAATTCCCTTAAATTATAAGCATGAACTGAAGGATTTTTATTTATCCAATTTTTACCGCTGTCACTTGTATATACTAAATTGCCATCAGAAATAACCAGTAGTGATGAATCATTTATAATAACTATATCTTGACATGATTTCGAATTAAGCTTAATCCAATTTAGCGATTGGCTAAATGAGGAGTGTATACAGCATATTCCAATAAAAGCCGCAATAATTATTCTGTGATAAGAAGACATTTAATTACCCCTTAAATCAAATATTTATTTTAAAAATACCATTTTCTTAGTTTTAATAAAACTTCCAGCTTTCAATTGATAAAAATAAATTCCACTAGAGAGATTGTATTTATCGGCATCAAATCCAACTTCATATTCTCCTGGAGATTGTTCTTTATTTACAAGAGTTGCAATTTCATTTCCTAAGTATGTCGATATATTTTCAGTTGTACAGACCACCATGCCTCGTCTCTACGAATGGAATTGTATATTTTATTTTTGTAATTGGATTAAATGGGTTTGGATAGTTTTGTCTTAAAGCGAATTCTTTTGGAGATTCTACATTAACTTCGCCTTCATTTGAATATTTAAAGCTTCCATCATAATCAATTTGTTTTAATCTGTAATAATATTTTCCAGGTTTCAAATCCTTATCGATAAAAGAATAGTAATTTTTCTTGGTTGTTGTACCATTGCCTTTTATGAAACCAATTTTTTGATAGTTCTGATTTTTGCGATTTGATTTTTGAATTTCAAAACCAGAGTTATTTGTTTCGGTTGCGGTTATCCAATTAAGAGTTACATTATAATTATTAACATTAGCATTAAATAAAATAAGTTCAACCGGGACAACAGTATCAAAGAAGAAAGTTAAGTTGAATTCATTATAATAATTTGTAAGCGAGGCCTTTGGTAATTGATATTCTATATGTCCACCTCCAAGGTTTTTATTTTCTGGTAAAGTTCCATACGGCATATTTTTATCATATTCTAATTCAGCAGCAATACCTTGAGGAAGATCGGCTTCTAAAGTTGCAGCTGTATCTGGCCCCGGTTGAATTAGAAAAAAAAAGCTTCGTTTACCGTAAACAAATTGATTTCCTAACTGAATATTTTTTCTGGAAAATTTATCAGGTGGAGGGAAAAATATAAAAGCTGCATCAAAATTTCCCTGAGGTTGAAAATTATAAGCTACTTCTCCAAGTGCAGTATCTAGTCCATCAGTTGCGTTTGGATGTAAACCAGCTTCTAAGTTTATAATCTCATTATTTCTATTTTTTACTGAAAAAGGTATATATACTGAATTTAATTGAGGTAAATTATTTTGATATATATAAAATGTTCCAACTTCAGTATATAAACAAGGATAATCTCCAATTCGTAATCTACATTGATTTGTATTTATATTGGGAACAGTCCATAAATATGAACTTTGGGAAGCAGGAAGATTTTTTACAATATCATTCCATGTTTCGCCATCATTTGTAGATAATAAAATATCTGTTGTATAACCAGGTCCGCCAAGTGAAAGGTTCCAAGTTAAATTTATTTTACTTCCTGCCTGAATTAATTCCCCAGGTTTTATTGTATTAAACTTAACTGAACCCCATGATAATGCACCACCGAAAGTAACATTTAAAACAAGATGATTTAGCCCAGTAGGGACACTAAAATTTAACGAATCATACCAATCAAAATATGTAGCTAAATTTTCTCCAGTGTACGGATTTTTAATATATATACTATAGATATTTGAATTCATTAACATTCCTCCTGTAAGAGAAACTTCATCACCATTTTTCCACTCCAAAAAGAATAAACCACCGGATACCCAGCCACAACAATATCGTAAATCTTTATAAGTTGATAAAGTTGTATCATATAATCTAAAACGTGCATCAAATTCTCCAGATACATAAGGTGGAAGATTGTATTCACCTAATGAAGTATCAATTCCATCAGAAGCAAATTCATTAGTTCCAAAAATTAAATTTTTCTCTATACCGTGAGATTTTACATGAATAGTATATTCAGGTAACCCTGGTTTGTGCAAAGGTATTGCAAAATAAAATTAAGACTTGTAGTTATAAATAAAACGACATTTAATTTCATAATTCCCTTAAGTTATTAACTAAAAATATAATGGTCTGTGTTGTACATTTTATTTTATTATAACTAATTTCTTTAGTTTGAATAAATGAACCTACCTTTCAATTGATAAAAATAAATTCCACTTGAGAGATTATATTTCCCGGCATCAAATTCAACTTCATATTCTCCTGGAGATTGTTCTTTATTTACAAGAGTTGCAATTTCATTTCCAAGTATGTCATAAACTTTCAATTGTACAGACGAGGCATGCCTCGTCTCTACGAATGGGATATGCTATATTTTATTTTTGTTGTTGGGTTGAATGGGTTTGGATAATTTTGAGATAATGAAAATTCTACCGGCAGATTATTTCCTTTATCTTCTACTCCAACAAGCGTTGTATCGCCATAGACGACGCCATTTATAACTGCACCGGTTAATTCATCTGTAGTACCAACTAACTCCCACCATAACTCATAACTTAACCCTATATTTTTTATTAAAGAAAAATCATGAAGAGGTGTTGATTGTCCTTTATATTCTCTTTCTCTTGAATTTAGACCCCACTGATTTATGGATTTCTCATTTTCTAATAATACCGGCTTGTACTCTTCTACATAAAAAGTATCGCCAACTTCTGCATTTAAATCAAGAAATAATGATTCACTTACTAAAGTATCATTATCTAAAATATGCTCTATATATTTTCCCTGATGTTGAATCTACTCTGTAACAATTACCACCATTTACTGAACCACCCATCTCGAAATAATTTTTATCCATTATACATCATGTTTCCTATAACTTCGAAAGATTTTTTAGTTGTTGTAGCTTCTGATTCACTTCTGAATGTTGAATTATATACCCATTTATTTCCTTTTTTAAGTGGGAACCATGAAAAAATATCCGGATTTATTGGAAGGTGTTTTAATGTTTTAATTGTGTCCGGTGCAATTTCATATAAATCATATTTGGTTGCCGCATATAAAATATTTGAATTTGGTTTTTTATAAATGCCAATTATATCTCTTTCCAATCTTTTTAAATAAATTAAATGAATCCCCATAATCAATTGAATGATAAATATATTTTCCATCTGATAAATAAATACTTCCAGATAAAGATGTATCTATACTTATAAAAATTGATTTGAACTGGAATATTTTTTAGTCCAGCTAAAAGCTTCTCCATTAAACTATTAGAAACCATCAGGCGATTCGCCATATCTTTTATTTATAGAATAAATATGTTTTTGATCTTTATCATATAAAAAATTATTATGAATAAATTTTAGCTGTATCAACAATATAATAAGTATCTCCTCCATCTATTGATTTATATAATAGCTAATCACTGACTTGAAAATATCATTTTATCATTAAATGGGGACATGGATAATATATTGATAACCAAATGAAAGAGTATCCCATGTTATTCCATAATTTGTACTTTTAAAAGTTTAAATCATGATCAAATGAAGCTATAATTAAATTCGAATCTTGTCTTGATAATTCAATATTCTATGCTTGTTCCCCACATTTGCGGTTTAAAAAAGGGTTCGGGTTTATTATAAATGAATACTGCTGGAGATCCTTCTGTATCATATTCAGTTGCAGCATATATATATTTGTTAAAATTACTATTCCAAAATTCATAATCATTTATTGAAGTTCCATGACCTTCCCAAAATTCGTCGGAAAGAAAAAGTAATATCATTCCTTTGTATTCGGGATCAAATCGATAAATACTATTTGATCTTGAGTCACCATATGGCGGAGGATTTTGTGAATAATAATAAAGTCTATAAAAAAGTTGTGTTTGATTATTTGTATCTTCCATTCCCCTAAGTTCCGAAAATGTATAATAGTATTGTCTGAGGAAATAATGAAGATAGTTAATATTAAGACTAATAGAAAAGTAAAAGTTTTCATTTTGAACCCCTTATAAGAATAATGCTTATGCTATTTTAAGCTTTTTTATTTCAAAATGCAATTATGAAATTGTTAAACTCCTCTGCCTTAAAATTTCAAAAAGAATTATTCCCGTTGCAACAGAAACGTTTAATGATTGAATGCTTCCCTTCATTGGAATGTTAATTAAAAAATCACAATTATCAGCAGTAAGTTTTCTTATCCCTTTCTCTTCATTACCGATAATTAAAACTGCTGGTAATTTATAATCAACAGAAGTATAATCCTTTGAACTTTCCGATAATGTTGAACCAAAAATCCAAAAACCATTTTCTTTTAATTGCTTTAATGCTTGTGATAAATTTCCAACTGCACAAATTTTTGCATATTCTGTAGCCCCGGCAGAAGTTTTTGCAACTGTTTCATTTATTGGAGCGCTGTTATGTTTTGTAATTATTATTCCGTCTACACCGCTGCAGTCTGCTGTCCTTATAATTGCACCGAGATTATGTGTATCTTGAATTGAATCTAAAATTAAAATGAGAGGATATTTTGATTGTTTTGATTTTGAAATTATATCTTCAAAAGAAGAAAACTTAAATGAAGGTTTAGTGCAATTACGCCCTGTGCATTATTGTTTTCTGTTAGAGATTTGAATTTTTGAATTGGTATTTCATTACATTTAATTCCCTTCTTTTTTGCTGCAATTCGAATGGCATTTATTATTCCACCTTGCTGCCCATATAAAATATAAACTTGTTCAAGTTCTTCATTTGAATTGATTGCTTCAAGGACTGGTTTTCTTCCGATGATTAGGTTCATTATTAAAAGTTAAAAGAATAAATTATTACTTTTTCTTCTTCTTCTCTGTTTCAAGCTTAAATGGCGGAGGAATAAACCTATTTATATCAGGATGTTTTTTGTAATAATATAGTCCTATACTTCCAACTGTTATCATCACAATTGAAATTAATTGAGCTTCGGATAAGTCGAATAAAAGCCTGGGATTTAATCTTAAAAATTCAATTAAAAATCTTTCTATTCCCTGAAGAATTAAATAGATCATGAATAACTGCCCATAAGGCCAATCTTTTTTTCTCAATTTCCAAAGAACCCAAAAGATTAACATCATCATTAGAAACTCATAAATCGGAGTTGGATGAAGTGGGGTATTATCAGGCACAAATCCGTTTGGAAATGATTTTGCAATTTCAGTTCCGTTAAACATAATATGCGGCGGAACTGTACCGTGTGAATAATCAACTCCCCAAGGAAGGCTTGTAGGAATTCCATAATCACCGTCACCGGCTAAATGGCAGCCTATTCTTCCTATACCATAGGCAATTGCAAGTGAAGGTGCGGTTGCATCTGCAATATATAAAAAGGGGATTTTCTTTCTTTTGGAATAAATCCAGATAACAATTATTGAGAGAATTACACCTCCGTAAAAAGTTAAGCCTCCTGGAGAAAATGCACTTCCAATTGGATCTTTAATAAACATATCCCAGTTTTCAATCAAGTCAAGCGCTTTGCTGCCTACTATTCCAAATATTATTGCCATCAACGTAACTTCGGTAGCAATATTAGGATGTAATTTCTTTCTTTCAATTTCTTTAGTAAGAAGATAGCTAGCAACAATAAAGGCGATGCCAAGCATCAAACCGAAACTATATACCGTGAATGGGCCTATTTTGAAAAGTTCAGGATACATTAAATCTCCTATGTAAAGTCAAAGGTTAAAAATCAAAATTCAAAAAGATAAAATAAGATTTACAGATTTTGACTTTTGACTTTTGAAATTTGATTTGAGATACTTTCTAATTGATTAAAAAGAACCATACTCTGCTCACCCGATTCCATATTCTTCAATAAATATGAACCGGATTTGTATTCTTCACCGCCAATGAATAAAACAAATTTTGCATTCATTTTATTTGCTTCTCGCATTTGTGCTTTTACGCTTCTATCAAGATAATCAAAATCAACTGACAAATGATTATTTCTTAAAAATAACGAAACTTCAAAAACTTTATTAGTTAATTCTTTATCCAGTCTGACGATGTAAACATCAATTTTTTCATCAGGCAGATTTAGAGATTTTTCATTTTCACAAGCTAAAAGAATTCTTTCAATTCCTGCTGCGAACCCTACAGCTGGAGTTGGCTTACCGCCTAGCTGCTCAATTAACAAATCATATCTGCCGCCGCCGCATAATGCACTTTGGGAACCAACTTTTCCGCTGATAATTTCGAAAGTAGTTTTTGTATAATAATCTAACCCTCTAACCAGCTTGGGGTCAACTTCATACATAATATTTGCTGAACTTAAAAGTGATTTAACTTGTTCAAAATCATTTTTGCTTTCCTCATCAAGATAATCAATTAACAAAGGCGCATCTGACATGATTTCCTCGTCAACATCAATTTTGCTGTCAAAAATTCTGAGAATATTTTTATCAAATCTTTTTCTGCTATCTTCAGAAAGATTGTCTTTTTTATCTAATAAAAATTCTCTTAAAACTTTTTTGTAATTTTCTCTTGATTCGGGAACACCGAGAGAATTTATTTTGACAGTTAAATCTTTTAATCCTAATTGCTTCAGAATGCTGTGTACCATCAAAATAATTTCTACATCTAAAAGCGGAGAGGTGCTTCCAATTGCTTCTGCTCCGAACTGATGAAATTGTCTAAGCCTGCCTGCCTGTGGGCGCTCCTGTCTGAACATAGGAGAAATATAATAAAGCTTATTCAATGATTGCTTAGCTGCGAGTGAATGCTCATTAAATGCACGTACAACTGAAGCAGTCATTTCAGGTTTAAGAGTAAGGCTCAATTCACTTCTATCAGTGAAAGTGTACATCTCTTTTCCAACTATATCAGTTTCTTCCCCAATGCCGCGGGCAAATAAAGCTGTCTCTTCAAAAATGGGTGTGCGAATTTCTCTATAATTAAAATTGCTGAAAGTTTTTTTTACAATTTCTTCAAGGTGTTTCCAATTTGGAATATCTGTAGGAAGGGTGTCTTTTGTACCCGTTACGGCTTTAATCATGGCTATGTATTTAATAGAAAATAAAAAAGATCTTTAGGGCCTACCTATCGAGCGTGTTGCAGAAGTCTTAGTTTGTCAGTCTGAGCTTGACGAAGACTCTATCTGCGGAAAGGATTCACACTTCGACAGGCTCAGTGTGACAGTAAAATTAGTTCTGCAACATGCTCTATCGGCAGACAGGTGAGAATTAAATTAATTTAAACTTCAAAATAGTTTTCTTCTTCCTGTTTAAAGATTTCGTAAATCTCTTCATTATTATTAGCATCTATCAACTTTTGACGAAATTCATCTTTGTTCATCATCCTGGAAATTCTGCTCAACAATTTTATATGAGTACTTACCAGGTTATCTTTCCCAACAAGAAGAAAAACCAAATGCACAGGCTGTCCATCTAGTGCATCATAATCAATATCACGTTTTGTCTTTCCAAATGCAGCAATTATTTCATTAACAGCATTTGTCTTTCCGTGAGGAATCGCAAATCCTTTTCCCACTCCGGTAGACATTATTTTTTCTCTTTCTAAAACTGCGCTTCTAACTTTTTCAATATCATTTATTCTTACATCATCTTTAAATAAATCAATCAGTTCATTTATTACATCTTCTTTGTTCTGACCTTTTAAATCGGATATTAAAAATTCATTTTTTAGTAATTCTACTAATTTCATCATCAACCGCCATTAAATAAAAAATATTCAAAAACTATTTTAAATTAGAAAATAAATTTAATAATACCCCGCGCATGAAGCAATTAAAACGGGAATTTCTTTGTAGTGAAGTTTCTGCTTTTGATCACAAATATAAACAAGTTTGTTTAATTAATTGAGCAGACTCGTCAATCGTGTTAAAGCAGATTTAGCTTGTGCGTAATCAGGATTAATTTCAATGGCGTCTTTGTAATAGCTGATAGCTGAATACCAGTCGCCTTTTTTCTCGTAGATCAGTCCAAGGTTAAATAAAGGATAATACCTAAAATCATAATTTGGAGCATCCAATGCTTGTTCAAGCCAATAAATTGCTTCATCGTATTGCTTAAGGACTATTAAATAAGAACCAATATCATTATATGGATTACCATATTCCGGGTCCAACTCAATGGCAATTTTACATTCAGCAATTGCATTTTCCAGTTTGCCTTGAATACTATACGCCCAGCCTAAAAAAGTGTGAGCTTTTGCTGTTGGAAAAGTTTTAATTGATTTTTTATAATATTCAATTGCTTCATCAATTTTACCATCAAGATGAAACTTATAGGCAAGATTAAAATCATCAATTGCCAAGCTATATTTATCTTTTTCTTTCATCATAATTCAAAATCTATTATAAATCATTGAATCCATTCAAGTTTATTTCCCTATCTCTTATACTAAACAAGAGCATACATTGTGCCAAATAAAAACAATAAAAATTTATTTTTTTATGAATTATTTGCCTCATTAGATGCTTTAAACTAATTTAGGTGTAACAAATTTAATCGGGGAAATAAAATGGATATAGAAAACAAAACGGTATTAGTTCTTGGCGGATTTGGATTAGTTGGAAGCGCTGTTGCGCGAAAATTAGTTTCCGAGAACCCAAAAAGGATTATTATCACATCACTTAAGCTTTCCGAAGCTCAAGAGGCTGTTGGAAAGTTTGAGAAAGAATTCCCGAAAAAGGGAAAAGATTTTTTCATCCCTTGGGGTGGAGATATTTTTGTTCGTAACGAATTCAGAAATCTTAGGCGATTTGAAATTCTTGAAGACGAACAAAAAAGAAAAACCATTATTACCGACATAATGGACGAACTTTCCGACGAAATTTTAAAAGCCTCGTCAATCTATCAACTGCTGAACGAATACAAACCTGAAATAATTATTGATTGTATTAACACAGCAACAGCTATTGCCTACCAGGATATTTATACTACTTACAGAAGCATTTCAAAAGTTATCAGTAATAAAGGTAGTTATGATGACTTAGTTTCAGAAGTTCAAAAGCTTTTGTGCACATTATATATTCCACAGTTAATTAGGCACATTCAGATTTTGTATGCTTCGATGGGAAGTGTAAAAACAAAAGTCTATATGAAAATCGGAACAAGCGGAACCGGCGGAATGGGTTTAAATATTCCTTACACTCACAGTGAAGAGAAGCCTAGCAGAGTTTTACTAAGCAAATCTTCAATCGCAGGTGCACATACGCTGCTTTTATTTTTGATGGGAAGAACTCCCGGCGGTGCTATCACAAAAGAAGTTAAACCAACTGCAGCTATCGCCTGGAAACGAATTGAGTTTGGTGAAATAAGGCGAAGAGGTGAACCGATAAAAATTGAAAACGTAGAATTAAGTGAAACAATTCCGCTAAAAGGTGAATTTACAATTTGCGAAAACAAAAAATATAAAACTACCGGCGAAACTCTTCAATCTGTTTTTATTGATACCGGTGAAAACGGAATTTTTTCTAAAGGTGAATTCGAAACAATTACTGCACAGAAACAGATGGAATTTGTCACTCCTGAAGAAATAGCTGATATAGTCTTATATGAAGTACAGGGCGGTAACACTGGTCACGATATTGTGAGTGCATTAGATCATGCGACACTTGAGCCGACTTACCGTGCTGGCTACATGCAGCATTCCGCAGTTGAAAAATTAGCAAGCCTTGAGAAAGAAAATAATATTCACAGTGTAGCATTTGAATTATTAGGCCCGCCGCGACTTTCAAAACTTTTATATGAAATTCATCTGCTGCGATTATTTAATAATTCAATGTTTGATATTATAAATTCTTCAGCAGAAGATTTAGTTGAAAAATCATTGAATATTCTCTCTGAAAATTCAAAACTTAGAAATGAAATTATTTCTATTGGAATCCCAATTTTGTTGCCAAATGGAGAATCTTTACTGCGTGGAAGCGTAATTAAAATTCCCGCTTTCCGAGGCGAGAACATGCTTGAAATAAATGAGGAAAATATTAATCGCTGGGCAAATGAAGGCTGGATAGATTTGAGAATAGAAAATATGCATAGATGGCAAATTAGAATCAAAGAACTGATGGAAGAAGCAGGGACTATCCCTGAAGACGATTCAAGTTCAATGCATGTAAGAACGAAAACTTATTGGAACAATTTTGAAGAAATAAATATTGGAAAAATTTGCAGCTGGCTTTTCATTCATGAAGAGCAGGGCACTAGAATGAAATCTTAATTTTCTCTCTGTGTCTTTGTGACTCTGTGGTTAATTGTTTCTTTCTTACCACAGAGACACTGGGACACAGAGATTTCAATTTTTATTTGATCATATTCTTAATCGGAACTTCAACTTTCATTTTGCCGGCTACTTTAAAGAAAAGATTAACTTCGGCTTTCTCTCCTTCTTTAATATCATTCTTCAAGCTTATAAACATTACGTGATGCGCACCTGGTTTAAATTTAAAAGTTGAATGAGGCGCTATTACTACATTTTTAACTTCACGCATTCCCATCATATCACCATTTGTATATGTCTCATGAATCTGTACAAGTTCAGCCAAATCTGATTCTACTTTATATAAAGTATCAGCTTTATCCGAATTGTTAACAATATCAAAAAACATTGCTGTATTCATTCCGGCGCCGGCAGTTCTCAGCCAGGCGTTTTGAATCTCAATTTTATCCTTGGGTGAATTTATGAACGTCATTAAAAATATTAATAAGAACATTTTAGTCTCCTAATGATTTTATGTCTTCTATTATTTCGTCTATGTTTGCCCTGCTTCCCCTGTAATCTTTTCTAACATCACCGTTTTGATCGATCAAAGAAATTCGATCTGTATGCACATAGAAATAAACAGGCTTTCCATCTTTCGTATAAGTAGTATCTCCGGAAAATGCTTTTACATTCATAGCAGCAATTAATGAATCCACAACATCTTTTTGTCCTGTTAAAAATTCAAAGTTGCTTAAATCAATATTACGAACTTCCGCATATTCTTTTAACACGCTTGGAGTATCGCGGTTTGGATCAAAGCTCAGTGCAGCAACTTCAACATTTTTGATATTATCTTTTTTTAATCTTTCTTGAATCAAGTGCAGATTGTTTGTAGTGAGAGGACAAATATCCGGGCAATTAGTAAATATAAATCCCATCACTAAAATCTTTCCTTTAAAATCATCCGGGAAAGTTACTCTGGCACTATCTTGATTAACTAATTGATAAGAAGTAAAAATTTTTCTTACAACTGGAAGCGAAGGTTTGCAGCTATTTATTGAAAGCAATAATAGCAGCAGCACGAATAAAACAATAAAATATTTTTTCACAGGAATAGTTTTTGTAAAAATTGGTTGAGCAATATGTTTAGATCTTACTAACCCAATTTCTTGAAGAAATTGGGTTAGTTCAAATCTTAATTAGTTAGAATTCGATTACAAAGTTATTTTTAATAACGGTTAGATACAATACAGAAGAAATAGTTTCAGCAATTTTGCTCCTTATTTCATTGTTATAAACCGTTCATTTAATTTACAATGGAAATGAAAAGATTTTCTTTTAATTTGGGAATCATTTCTGGAGGCGCTTTGAGCACTAACAATACACTTACTAAAAAACTAACTTCAACAAACGCAATTTTAATTTATCTATCACTATTCAAATTAATTTTGCTTTTAATTTTCGCCGGCAATTATGGAATATTCAGAGATGAATATTACTATATAGAAACTTCAAAACATCTTGCTTTTGGATATGTTGACTTGCAGCCGCTTTCTGCAATCATTCTTGCCGTATCAAGATTTATTTTCGGCGATTCAATTTTTGGGATAAGAATATTTTCATATATCGCCGGGTCTGCAATTGTTTTCGTAACCGGACTAATTGCCAGCGAATTAGGCGGAAGTAAGTTTGCTCAGATTTCCTCTGCTTTCCTGATAATTTTCTCCGGAGTTGTTTTAGGTGCGAGCAGTTACTTCTCCATGAATTCATTTGATATTCTCCTCTCCACTTTAATGTTTTATTACTTGATAAAATTAATAAACACAGGTAATCCAAAGCTGTGGATTGTAATCGGGTTATTATTTGGGGTTGGACTTGAGAATAAACTTTCGTTTTTATTTTTAGGATTTGGGCTTGCGGTCGGATTGCTTTTAACAAAATACCGAAAACAATTAAAAGCTAAAGAACTCTGGATTGGAGCAGCCTTAGCGATAATAATTTTTCTTCCAAATATTATTTGGCAGATTGCAAATCATTACCCCACTCTTGAATTTATGCACAATGCAGCTTTGTATAAAAACAAACCAATGGGCTTGCTGGATTTTTTTAGAAAATCATTATCGGAATTAAATCCCGGCTATACAGTTTTTATATTTACCGCATTATACTTTATATTTTTTAACAGCGAAGGTAAAAAATATAATTTAATGGGATGGCTTTATATTTCAGTATTTTTTGTTTTTGCATTTAACAACGGCAAGCCTTACTACATGGGGGTTTTATATCCAATGATTTTAGCAGCCGGAGTTGTTGGCGCTGATAAATTAATAGATAAATTATTAAGACGCTGGGTGAAAGTTGTACTTGCCGTTATAATTATTCCATTTTGTTTTATTGTTGTTCCCTTTGCTATTCCTCTTTTAAATGTTGATGCATTTATTAATTTGACAGAAAAAATGGGAATGAAACCTGAAAACTCCGAGCGGTCTGAATTAGGTTTACTGCCGCAGTTTTACTCGGATAGATTCGGGTGGGAAGGAATGGTAAAGCAAGTTGCAGATGCATACAACCAATTATCCGATGAAGAAAAAAAACATACATTAATATTTGGACAAAATTACGGTGAAGCTGGAGCGGTTAATTATTACAGGGAAAAATATAACTTGCCTCAAGCTATCTCTGCACATAATAATTATTGGATTTGGGGTTATCCCAAAGATTTTGAAGCCGAAGTCATAATTGTTATCGGCTCAAACTTAAAAGACAATAGTAAGTTTTTTGAAGATGTAAAACTTGCAGCACATCACTTTAATAAATACGGAATGCCTTTTGAAAATGTTGATATATTTATTTGCAAACATCCTAAAAAACCTTTGAAGGATGTTTGGGATAAGTTGAAGTTTTATATTAATAATGAGTTAGCATTGTTGTGACTAATTACAATTTGTCATTACTTCTAAAAAATAATTTTTAAACAACTCTATTTCCAAAACAATCACTTTTGGAAATAAAATATTTAAATTTTAAGATAACATGCTTGTGCAAATCTTCTATTTAAAAGCATTATTGGGCACTTTCCGGATAGAATTTGGGAAACATCGATAACGACTTAAACAATACATTATTTTATACGATATATTAAGTGTATTATTTAAAGAGTTAACAATGACAATCCGTAACTTTCACCTAAATATCTTAATAGAATTATATTTAGAAATGGAAGAAGATTCATTAAAAGCATTATTTGAAGGTAATGGTAATAGTTTAAAAGAAAAAGCATGTGGCTTTCAATTTAAAATTGCTCTTAATGAAACATATAAAGAACAATATGATATACTAATGGAAATGGAAGATGAAATTAAATCTTTACCAATTGAGTACTATGATTTTTCTTGGTCTTCATTTGCTAGAGATGATAGAATAACCCCCAAAATCAATTCCTTTTAAATCTGTCATTAATTGACTCAGCAAATTCAAGAGTTATCAGAAGTGGTTCAGATATTTACTTATCTCGCATGATTATCCGAGATGAATATAACAGAAGAAAATAAAGTTAAAATTTCTCAGGCACATAGAAGATTAAAAGATACATTTGCAGAATGAAGTAGTGATTAACTGAAATAAATAAGGAATTGGAACAAAAGAAAATATCTGATAAAAAAGTTGAATTATCAGTTGATATGTCTACTAAAAATGCTTGGGAAACAAGTATAACAACTTATTTAAATGATATTCCTTTTAGTTATGTTGGAAGAGGAGAACAGTGTTTAGTAAAAACAAAATTAGCACTTAGCAATAAGAATTCTATAAGAAGCGAATATAATATTACTAGAAGAACCTGAAAATTATCTATCGTATTCAAAATTAAATAGACTCATTAAGTATATAAAAAATGGCCAAACAGAAAAGCAAATAATTATTTCTACACATAGTAGTTTTGTAGCTAATAAACTGGGTCTTGAAAGTTTAGTATTTATTAAATAGTCGATAAGGATACATGATAAAAGGAATATATATTAAAATTACGGGCTTAGATAGAAGCAACGAAAAGATATTTCGAAAAAATTAGCCGGTTTTGATACTTTAAGACTGCTTACTCTGCCGGAAAGCAATTTTAGTTGAAGGTCCTTCTGATGAATTAATTGTTCAAAAAGCTTATTTAAATTTAGAAAAAGAACTTTAACAATTGAAGATGAAGTAGAAGTTATATCGGTAGGAACTGGTTTTTTAAATTTCTTCGAAATTGCTTAAAAAATTAAAAATCCAGTTGTAGTTGTAACAGATAATGATGGAAGCATAGATGATGTGAAAAAAAAATATCGAAACTATGTAGGAGAAAATAAAAAACCTTATATGAGAGATCTGCTTTGACGAGATTCTTGATACCGTGTAATTTAATCAATATAAAAATAAACCATTTGAACTACAACACCCTTGAAGCCTAAAATGTTAAAATCAAATTCATTAGCTGAAGATGAATGCTAGATCTTTAAGAATAAATCTTTTGAAAATGAAGATGATCTTCAGTAAATATATGAAAGAAAATAAAACTGACTGTGCTTTGAAAATATTTGACACAGATATCGATATTCAATTTCCCCAATACATTTTAAATGCTATTAGTTGGGAATATGTGCAAGAATAAAATGATAATCGCTGCAGCGGGTTCAGGTAAGACAACATTTCTGGTTTAATCAAGCAAAAGCGATAAAAGATGAGAATGTTTTAATTACAACATATACTGAGGCTAATGAAGCGGAAATTAGGAATAAATTTAAAGGACAAATCCCTAAGAATATAACAATTCAGACTTGGTTTTCTTTTTTAATACAACATGGAGTAAAGACCTTATCAAAGTATTATGCATGATGAGTTACATGAAAATAAAATCGGATTTTTTCTTTCAGAAGGTGCAATCAGGGAACATATAAATTCTTATTGTCAAATGGAAAAACTTCTTATTCTTTTGGAGAAGAGAAAGATTTTTTTAAATTTCTATTTTACTAAAGCTTTAAAAATTTATTCTCAAAAAATATCCAAGTTTATAGCTGGATGTAATAATACTACTGCAGCAGAGGTTATAAAAAGAATAACTAGAATTTATAAACATATTTTTATAGATGAAATTCAAGACCTAGCTGGATGGGAATTGCAAATAATAAAAATGCTATTTAATTCTATATCAAAAATTTTACTAGTCGGAGATCCAAGACAGGTTGTTTATTTAACTCACCACTCCACTAAATATAAAAAGTATAAAGATGGAAAAATAAAAGCAATTTATTGAAAATGAATGTAATGATAAAAAAGAAATTTGTGTCTATAGATAAATAGTACCCTTCAAAAATCTCATAGGAACAACAAACCAATATGTGATTTTTCTTCTGCTCTTTATCCAGATTACGCAGTTTGTGAACCTTGTGAATGCGAAGGATGTAGAAAAGAAAATCCAGAACATCAGGGCCTTTATTTAGTAAAATCAAATGACGTTGAATCCTATTGTAAAAGATATAATCCACAAATTTTGAAATATAATGAAGCAACATTTCCAGAATTAAATTTTGGCATTTCAAAAGGTATGAATTTTAACAGAGTACTCATTTACCCAACGGAAAAAATTAGAGCGTATATAAAAACTGGTAATTTATTAATATTGAATACTATTAGATCAAAGTTCTATGTTGCATTAACAAGAGCAAAATATAGTGTGGGAATTGTATTTGACTATGATGATGACACCAATTACATAACTGGGTTAACTAAATACAGAATTTAAGTAAATAGAAGTGACAAGTTGTAACTTGCCACTACAATCTAAAAAGCCAAATCCTACAACAACTCTTCTTCTAAAGCAATTGCTTTTGGAAATAAAATACTGATTTCAAGATGAACATATTTTTTAGATAGAGTTTTTGATAATCTTTGCTTGAAACATTTTGTAGTTATCAATATGTTTGAGTTAAAACAATCCCAAACTCCAGAATAATGATTACAGTAACTATTGCATCAAAATATCAAATCGTAATACCTAAAAAGATAAGAGAAAAATTAAAATTAATTCCTGCTCAAAAATTACAAGCAATCCAAACAGTACATGGAATCTCTTATCTAATTCCTAAAAATGTAAAATATTATAAAGGTATTTTGAAAGAAATTAACACTAGAATTGAAAGAGGAAAAGACCGAATTTAAATTTAATAAGTAGTGATAAGTTCCGACTTATCACTACAATCCTTAAAACATATTTTCTACAACAACTCTTCTTCCAAAGCAATTACTTTTGGAAATAAAATATTATTTTCAAGATGAACATGCTTGTGCAAATCTTCTTCAAAATCTTTTAACTCCTGATAAGTAACTTTAAATGTATTGCAGGCATCGGCTGGAGGGGTGTAATTATTTGAGAGACTTCTTATTTCATATAATTCATCGCCGGCTGCTTCGTGCTCAGCCATCATCATTTTAATTGGATTTTTTGCTGTCCCAAAAAACGGCAGCTCTGCTTTTGAACCTGACTTTTTTGCATTCGCCAATTTTTTAATATAAGGAAATAATATTTCTTCCTCTTTCATCATATGCATCTTTAAATCTTTATACACGACTGCAAATTTCTGTGCAATTTCAACAACTTCTTTATGATTGTCGCCATGCACCGAAGCAACTTTTTGCGTGTGTGCTGATAAAATAGGAGTCATCTTTCTAACATAAGCATGATGATTATTTATAATGTACTCTGTTAGAAAATCCACATCCCAATCGCCATATTTATTTTCATCAACCGTGGAATTTGTATTTAAAGTATTAAGCTCATCTATAATTGCAGAACTTTCAATTCCCTTCTCTTCGCAAGTTTGTGAAATTGGCTTGTTGCCGCGGCAGCAAAAATCCAATCCGTATTTTTCAAATACTGCTGCTGCTCGAAAATTATCTTTAACGATCTGTGACAAAGTCATGTCTGTATAATTTTCGGTTAATGTTTCTTGTTTCATTTTTTTAATCCTTTATTTTTTGTTCAATAAAATTCTTCATATTTGTCACACTGAGCTTGCCTGTCGGCAGACAGGCCTGTCGAAGTGTGACGGTCAGTCTTCGACAGGCTCAGACTGACATTTTCATAAATCACTGTTTACCTTGCGCCGCTGATTCTTTATTTAATTCTTTCACAGCGGCAGTACCTTCAGGATGTCCGTATGAATTCATCATTTTATAATGAATTAAATAATCTTGTTTGGAAATATTATTATCCCAATGTCCTGTAAGCATTCCGATACCCGTAACAGCCATGAAAATTACAACTACAGCTATTGCGACTACTTTTTTCGAAATCTTTTTCTTCTTCGGCAGCATGGATGTAAGATTTAATGTATCCGCAACGGGACAAGCATCAACGCAGCTTAAGCAGGTCGTGCATTCATCCGAATAAACTGTTTTTACTTTATCAACTTTTATATTTGAAGGACAAGCTTTTGCGCATAAGCCGCAATCAATACAGCTAACCGAATTTCTTTTAATTTTGTTCGGGCTTAAAAAATTGAATATTCCAAGCAGCGCACCGTAAGGACAGAGATATCTGCACCAAAATCCGCGTATGAAAATGGAAAGTACAAACAAGACAGACAAGATTATTACAGCGGTTCTTGAAAGATCAGCAAAGAAATTATACATCTTTAAATCCGCTACTTGATTGTATGGACTATCGAGAAATGCTTTTAGTGCAATGTCGGACATTAAAAAGAAAACCGTGTAGAATAAAAATCCAAGCAGTAAATATTTTAAGCTGCGTAGAGGATAATCCAGCCATTTAGGAAGCCTCAGTTTTTTCTTAAATATTTTTTGTCCGAAGTCCCCAATTAATTCAGAAATAAATCCAACCGGGCAGAACCAACTGCAAAATGATTTTCCGAAAACTAATGACATTAAAACAATAGCAAGAAAAATAAACATTCCCGCCGGATGTGCATGATGTACTTGTCCCGTTTTTAGGAATAAATAAAAACTCATCAGCGAACTGATTGGAAGAAAACCATCAACTCCCGGAGGCCGGCTTACGAATTGTGCAGCTCCCCCGCTGCTTAAATATTTTGCGAAGAAATAAAATTGAACTCCAATCCAAATACATAATAACAGCAAATAAAGATTGAATGATAAATCTTATTTTTTGAATAGGTTTTTCAGTGTTCCTAATAATTTTTTTCTTTGTTCTTTTTGCGGCAGTTTCAATTATATCAGCATTCATAATCAGACTATTTTATCTTATTTATGGTTAAAAAAATATTAAAGGCTGTTTACCTTATTTAAAGTTTTATCTTTCAGTTGATCTAAAGTTTCATCGGTTAACATGTTGTAAGCTTTTGTTCTTAGCTCTCCCCACTTTGAATGAAGCGGGCATGGATGATCAGGCGAACATTCCGGGAAACCAAGCACACAGCTATTAAAAATATCTAATCCATCAATTGCTCCAACAATGTCAACCAATCTAACTTTAGAAGGGTTCTTAGCCAGAGCAAATCCGCCGGACTTCCCTTTTTTAGAATAGACAATTCCGCTTTCGGTTAAGCTTTGAAGAATCTTCGAAACAAATTCCTTTGGAATTCCCAGTTTCTTTGCAATTTCATCAACCGGCACTACTTCACTTCCATTGTTTTTTGCAGCTAAGTAAAGTACCGCTTGCAATCCGTATTCACACTTTTTAGAAAATATTACTGTCATTTCTATAATCAGATATTTTTATCTGATTAAAAATATGAATAAAATATTTACATGTCAAATTAATTTTCAAGAAATTATTAATAAAAAAAGCCTGCCCAGAAAAATATTCCGGGCAGGCTTATAATGAATGTGAGGGGTTCTATTGAATTGTAATAAATCTTTCTCTTGGAGTCATAGAAATACCACATCTTTTTGGTGCTTTACCATCATAGGTATTACCGCATGTTGTACAAACCATATAAAGTGATGAAAGTGTGCTCTCTTGTTTATTATTCAATTTCTCGAGTGCATTCTCATACATAGCTTTATGTTTTTTCTCTGTCTGAAAAGCATAGTTAAATGAAATTAAAGCTAAAGTAACATTACCCTCTTGTGCATTTTTAAGAAATTCAGGATACATAGTTGCTGATTCATAAGATTCACCTTTAATAGCATCTTCTAAATTTTCTTTGGTTGATTTTACTTCATACTTAGGTTCAATCTTTCCAACTTTAACATCTAATTGCTCGAGAACAGCTTTGTGATTATTTGCATGAATTTTTTCAGCTTTGGAAGCAGCTTCAAATAATAAAGCAACTTTGCTATAACCTTCTTCTTTAGCTTTTTTAGAGTAAGCCATATACTTAGCACTTGCCGTTGTTTCACCGGTTAATGCTTCTTTCAAATTGTCTATTGTAACTAATTCAGCTTTAGTAGGACTTTTAGCAAAGTTTGACGAACCGGCTACTAATACTGCAAGCAATACAAATAATAATGTTTTTATTTTCATCTTTAACTCCTTTTGATTGTTTAATAAATTTTACATATCAAAGTTACAATCAGGAGTCTAAAATGAACTTTAAACAATTCTTAAAAATTGATTAAAAAATTTTCTTTGGGTTATTCTTGTGGAAAATTAATAAACACAGTCGTACCAATTTGAGGCTGGCTTTTAATTTTAAGCCTAATGTTTTGAAGATCGGAGAGTTTTTTTACAATTGCCAATCCAAGTCCGTTTCCCATTATTTTTGAGTTTCTTGATTCATCAGCCCTGTAAAACCTGTCAAATATTTTATCAACTTGCTCATTCGTCATTCCGATACCTTCGTCTTCTATCGAACAAACAACTGCTGAATTATTTTTCTCAATTTTAATTTTAATTTGAGACCCTGGTTCAGAATACTTTACAGAATTTGAAATAATATTTTCAAAAATAATATCCATCATTTCCGGATCAGCTTTAACAAAAATATTATCTAGTTTATTTTCAATATGAACTGATATGTTTTTTATTTCCATTTGATTCTGCAGCCGCAGTAAAACCGGTTTTATCTTATCACCTATTCTGCACTGAACAACTTTGGGAGTAATTTTTCCGCTTTCGTACCGGGCAAGCATCAATAATTGATCTATAAGATTGGACATTCGATTAACTTCAGTAATGCAGTATGTAATTTTATTTTCATACTGCTCAACTTCTCTCGGCTTTCTTATTAAAACTTCCAGAGTACCTTTAATAACAGCGAGCGGAGTACGAAGTTCATGCGAGGCGTCTGCAGTGAATTGTTTTTCACGCAGCACAGCATCTTCAAGCCTATCCAGAAGATTATTTATAGTAGAAGTTAATTTATATAACTCATCATTATGCAGAGGAAGTTCAATTCTTTCATTTAGATTTTCTTTTGTGATTCTTTCAGCAGTTGAAATTACTTTATTAATTGGCTGTATACTTTTACCAGCAAAAAATCTTGTTATGAAAAACAAAACAATTAAAACTAATGGATAAGCTATTAACAAAACGAGCTTAAGGTTATCCAAAACAACAGCCGATTCTTCAAGTGGAATGGCAACAATTAAGTATCCTAATATTTTGCCGTGCGGATTTTGAATAGGCATCTGAACCTGTCTTGTAGGCTGATTTGAAAGTTCAGCATTAAAATATGATTTAGTATGCAGCTTTGAATCAAAATTAAGTTTAATATCTAATAGATTGCCGGTTTTATTAATAATGTTCCCGACTGTATCCGTTACTTGAACGAATGTAGGGTTAACTTCAATTTGGCTGTGTTCTCTTTCTTTCCATTCAAAAGGATTTGCAAAAATGAATTTATCATTTAGAATAACAATACTATTAAATACTTCATTCGTTTCGGCATTTAAATCACCATCGAGATGGGTATAAACTGTTTTGTGCACAACATAATAAATTGTTAAAAACAGGATTAGAATTAGGACTGCCGTTGCCCCTAAATAATAAAAAGAGATTCTATTTCTTAAGCTAAGTGTGTTCATTCTTCTTTAATAATATAACCCACTCCCCTAACAGTTTGAACAAAACTTTTACCCGGGCTGTTATCTAATTTTTTTCTAAGAAAATTTATATAAACATCAATCACGGAAGTATCTGCTTCAAAATGAATATCCCATACATGTTCAATTATACGGGTTCTTGTACAAACTTTGTTTTTATTTCTTATTAGAAATTCCAGCAGGGCAAATTCTTTTTGGGTTAAAGTTATTTCAATAGTATCCTTAAAAACCTGGTGAGTATTAAGATCTAATTTGATATCATTAAAAGTTAAAACCGACTGCTCGCCTTCTTTGGTTCTTAACTGAACCCTTATTCGGGCAAGCAGTTCTTCAAATTCAAATGGCTTTTTGATATAATCATTAGCTCCTGCTTCCAAACCAAATACTGTATCCTGCACAGTATCTTTTGCCGTCAGAAAAATTATCGGGACTAATTTATTTTGACTTCTTACCTGCCTGCAAACTTCAATCCCGCTAATACCAGGAATCATCCAATCTAAAAGGATAAGATCATAATCATTTACGACAGCAAGCCTTAAACCGGAAGTACCATTATCTGCAACATCTACTGCAAAGGATTCTTCTTCTAGTCCATCTTTAATAAAATTAGCTATACCAATTTCATCTTCTACAATCAGAATACGCATTAAGTATTTTAATCCTCATTTTCTAAATTATTGTTTGAATTAAAATCCATTCCAAAATTTAATTGAACACCGGCTGCATGTTTAAAAACTAATTCACCGCCATAATACCCGGTTCTTGCAATTGAAAGTACGCCAATGAAAAATAAGGCTAATGCAATCCATTTATAAGCTCCGGAATATTTTTTAAATGCTACAAAACCAATCCGGACAACAGAAACAGCAACCATAATCCATAAAGATAACATTGCTGCCGATTCATGAGTTTCTAATGCCTGCTTTAAAGCTCCAACTTCTGAAATACCGTCACCTGCCAGATCCCCGGAAAAGTATGCTGCAATTACTCCAAGCGTTCCCAAAATTAATAAATAAAAACCTGCTTTGCTAAAAAAATCCTTTTTAACAAAAGTTCCTATTAAATCAAACAAAAACCCGACAATCAATAATGCAATCGGGAAGTGGACTATCATTGGATGAATATGTGTAGTGTCTATCATTTTTGTATCTCCTATTAAATGTTACTTACAAAAATAGATTTACACTTTTAAAACATCCTAAACGGATTCTTAAAATTGGCTTAAAAGAAATTTTAGTTTATAATTTCGGCTTCACTTAGCTTTTTATATTTTCTATCTTGATACAATCTTCCTATTCCGGCACCAATTATAAATACGACGGACGAGTAGTAAATCCAGAATGCCACCACAATAATTAAAGCGTAAGTCCCGTATATTTTCCCAAATGCAGAATAGTTATAAAGATAAAATCCAAAAAGCTGTTTTGCTGTTTCCCATAATAAAGCTGCCCAGAGAGCACTTATTAAAGTTGCTTTCTTCCCTAATTTTTTAATCGGCACAAAATAGTAAAGGACAGTAAAAACAATAAATATTATACTGATTGATATAAGAGAAAAAATTAAATGCTCAAAAACTCCGGATTCAAAAAATTCTAGTACCGTGAATTTAGAAGCATACTGCCGCAATACTTCTAGTACAGGCATTAAAATAGTTGTGATAAAGAAAATCAAAATAACCATCAGCACCAATGCAAAATCTTTTAGCTTTCCTAATAGTACATTTACGTCAGTACCTTTTCCATATATTCGTGTTAAGATTGTTCTCATGCTGCTGAATAAACCGCTTGCTGCAATAAGCAAACCAAAACCACCAATAAGTCCGGCAATGTTTCTATATTCAATAACTTCATTAATTCTTGTAAAGATAATTTTCTTAACAAATTCTGAATACTTGTAATAAGGAATTATAGTATCAATTAAAAGATTGATTTGAGATTGCATGTTTGCCGAATCAAGAATGTTACCGAGTACAGCAAAAATTATAAGCACAAATGGGATGATACAAACGAAAAGAGAAAAGGCTAATCCGCCTCCAAGCAAGAAGACATGATTGTCATCAATAATTTTTATAAGTCCGCCGAAATAATGTTTTATAAATTCTTTTACACTGCGGAAGGTAGGAATTAAATGAAGATAGAATCTAACTTTTCTAAAGACTAAATATAAAGCCGAATTTTTTAATTGATCTTTAATTTTGTTGATTCGAGCATTAATCATTCATAATTCTTGGGATCGTTAAATAATACTTTTCCGCTATTTCATCTAAGCTGACATTTATCTCATCATTTACTTTCAAATTCTTTCCACCTGTTCTTCCAAGATAAGTAAATATTTGTTTTGAATCATTTAGAATTTTTTCAAACTCATTTTTGTTTTTAGGATTAATTGAAACAATTATTCTTGATTGACTTTCAGAGAAAAGTGAAAAATCTTTTCGGGTTTTAACCGGGATATTTACATCCGCACCGACAAAATTATTTTCATCCATGATGCAGCATTCAGCGATTGCAGAAACAATTCCGCCTTCGGAAATATCGTGTGCTGAATTAACTAAGTGTTTGTCAATTAATTTTAAAAGAGTATCATGAATTTTTTTTCAACTTCTAAATTTAATTTTGGCGATTCGCCGGTTACTTTATTATGAATGACTTTTAAATATTCACTGCCGCCAAGTTCTTCGAAATCTTCACCTAATAAATAAATTAAATCATCATCGTTTTTAAAATTTGAGGTAGTAACATTTTTAACGTCTTCTATTAATCCAACCATTCCAATTGTAGGAGTTGGGTAAACAGCAACATTAGGTGATTCATTATAAAAGCTGACATTACCTCCTGTAACCGGAGTATCAAAAAATCTACATGCTTCTCCCATTCCTTCAATTGCTTCAGTAAACTGCCAGTAAACTTCCGGCTTGTAAGGATTACCAAAGTTTAAGCAATTAGTAATTGCCAATGGAATTCCTCCTGAACAAACAATATTTCTTGCTGATTCAGCAACTGCAATTTTAGCACCTTCTTTTGGGTTTAAGTAAACATAACGTGAATTGCAATCAGTCTTCATTGCCAAGAGCTTTGTTAGTTCCTTTAAGAAAAATCACTGCTGAATCAGAAGGGCCGGGTCCGACAATTGTATTTGTTCTAACCATTGAATCATATTGTTCATACACCCATTTTTTTGAAGCAATATTTGGTGAAGAAAATATTTTAATAAAAGTATCTTGAATATTTTTAGGTTCTGGCAAATTTGAAAAATCAAAAGCTCTAGTTTCCTTTAAGTATGCAGGCTCCTTTGTTTCACGGTGATAAACCGGTGCACCGCCGCCAAGCACTAATTCGTAGGAAGGAATTACTGCTTTTTCTTCCCCTTCATAATTGATATGAAGAAGTCCATCATTTGTTACTTCGCCGATAATTTCGCAATGCAAATCCCATTTAGTTAAAACTTCTTTTACTTTATCTTCATAACCTTTTTTAACGCAGCAAAGCATTCTTTCCTGGCTTTCGGAAAGCATAATTTCATAAGCAGTCATTCCCTTTTCACGTAAAGGTACTTTACTTAAATTGATTTTTAATCCTGCTTCACCTTTAGCGCTCATCTCGCTTGTTGAACATGCTATTCCAGCCGCTCCCATATCTTGAATTCCGATTAACCAGCCGTTCTTTACGATTTCAAGAGAAGCTTCCAGCAAAAGTTTTTCCGTGAATGGATCCCCGACTTGAACTGACGGACGTTTAGCTTCAGACTTCTCTGAAATTTCTTCCGACGCAAAAGTAGCTCCATGAATTCCATCTCTGCCGGTGGATGAACCAACAATCATAACAGGATTGCCTTCACCTTTTGCTACAGCACTTGCGACATGCTTTTTATCAACAATTCCGACAGACATTGCATTTACCAATGGATTACCTTGATATGATTCATCAAAATAAACTTCACCAGCAACTGTTGGAATACCTAAACAATTTCCGTAATCACCAATCCCTTTTACTACACCATCAAATAAAAATCTTGTACGTGCATTCTTCTAAAGAACCAAATCGAAGTGAATTCAAAGAAGCGATAGGGCGAGCACCCATAGTAAAAATATCTCTCATAATTCCGCCGACACCGGTTGCTGCACCTTGATAAGGTTCAACTGCGGAAGGATGATTATGACTTTCAATTTTAAATGCAACAGCAAGTCCGTCTCCAATATCAACTAGTCCGGCATTTTCCTCACCGGCTCCAACAAGCAATCTTCCGCCGGAACGCGGTAGAGTTTTTAATAATGCAATCGAATTTTTATAGCTGCAGTGCTCACTCCACATCACACTGAAAATTCCAAGCTCCGTGAATGTTGGGACTCTGCCTAAAATTTTAAAACGCGATCATATTCTTCTTCAGTTAAACCGTGTTCTTTTGCTAGATCTAAATCTACTTGCAATTCTTGCATTTATAGCATTCCGTTTCAATTTAATTATTAGAAATTTTCCTTGTACAAATATAATACTTTACACTATGCTATTAAAAAAGCATCAAGAAAAATTAGTGCATTTGTTCTATATACATATTTGTATGTAAAATTTATGTTGTAGTTAAGATTGCCAAATATTTTTTAATAGGGAAATCACAAAAAGAAGTGAATTAAATGATTGAAATAAAAGAAAGCATTACTGTAAAATATCCACCAAGAAAAATGTTTTTATTCATTAGCAATTACAGAAACGACGTACTTTGGCGTGAAATTGTAGATGAAATAACTGCCCCCCCGATTGAAGAAATAAATGTCGGTGTTAAAACAAATGAAACCATCAACTTTTTAGGTAAAAAATTTTCATCTCCTGCAGAAATAAAAGAATTCCAGCCGAATAAAAAAATAGCTCTTCAAAATCTGGATGATGAAATAAAAATATTCAGTTCTAGGGAGGTAACTGGAACAGGGGACGAAACTATATTTCACTATTACCTAAAAGTTGAACCAAAAAAGATAAATAAATTTGTCATCCCGCTTTTAAAAAATTCACTAACAAAGCAAATAAGAAAAGATTTGCAGCGCTTAAAAAATGTAATGCAGAAAATGCCGGAGAATCAAATTTCACTTTGATCTTAATTTTTAAATATTCAAAAACTCGTTCCAGATTTTATAAAGCTGGTAAGTTGCATTTATATCTTCGCCGCAATAGATTGCAATATCTTTAATTCTTCCTGCTTCATATAAATTCTTAACTTCAATTCCGGAAATCTCATTGCTCTTCGGTGATTTAATTCCAAAAGCATGGCAGTAAAAATCCAAATTAAATTTTCTTGTTGTTCCGTAATATGTGAATTGTTCAAGCAGGTCAATATGAGTAGTTGTATCAAATCGATTTTTAAATAAATTTTTTGTCGGCTTAATTTTATTAATTGCAGATCTCATCATCATAAAAGGGATATCAAAATTTCTTCCGTTAAAAGTTATTACCTGATCCGTTAAGTCAACAATCCGCCAAAAGGATTCAATCATTTCGCTTTCAGTTAATCCTTTGTAGTGAATATTTTTTTCTTCAACAGCCCATTCTTCTTTGCTTTCACTTTCGAAATAGACAAATGATTTTTCCTTTTCAACGTCATAAATTCCAATTGCAATTACTTTTGCCGTGAAAGGATACAAGCTTAAATATCTTATTGCATCATCTTTTTTTTGATTTTTCGTTTCTTCATCAGATTCTTTTTCTGCAAATCTAAGAAGATATTCCTGCTGGCTTTCGGAAAGCGATTCGAATGGATAGCTGCTTGTTTCAATGTCGAAAATTATTCTTCGCATTGTGAACTCCCTATTTTATTATTGAAATATTACTCCCCTTCTTTTAGAATTTTCACCTCATTTTCAAATTGCATTACTTTTTCATAAAAATCTTGGGGAAGATTTAGTTGATTGTTTTGTGACCGGATCAACATGAACAATAACTCCCGAGCCTTCAACAATTCTATTTTTGCTTTTTGAATTTACGATTAAATGATCAAAACCGAAACTGCTATTTTTAATAAATGAAATTTTTGAATATATCTCAAGCTCTTCATCGTAATGTGCAAAGCCTTTGTAATTTATTTCATTTCGTACAATAAAGAAAAGTCTGCCGTCTGAAAAAATCCCTTTTTCAGGCATTAAACCTAATTTTTTAATGTATTGCAGTCTGGCATCTTCAAAGTAACTAAGATAAACTGCATTATTGCAAACACCAAGCATGTCTACTTCGTTAAATCTTACTGTTACAGTTATTTTATGTTTGAAGTTTTTAATTTCCATTTTATCGCTATTATTATTTTACTCAAATACTTCTTTAAATATTTTTATTGCAAAGTTTATGTCACTAAAGCTCACATCTAAATGGGTAACCGCTCTAATAGAATCAATCTTTCCGACGGAAATTAATAATCCTTTATCTTTACATTTTGAAATAGCTTCCTCGACAGTAATTTTCAAGGGTTTAAAAATTAAAATGTTAGTCTGAACAGAGCTTAAATCTATTTCAATATTTTTCATTTCATTAAAAGCTTCACCAAGCATTTTAGCTTTCTGATGATCTTCTTTTAATCTTTCAAAATTATTTTGAAGAGCATATAATCCTGCTGCAGCAAGAATTCCAACTTGTCTCATTCCACCACCCCAGGCTTTTCTAACACGAAATGCTTCTTGAATAAATTCTTTACTTCCTGCAATAATAGAACCTACCGGAGCTCCCAACCCTTTTGAAAGACAACATGAAATTGTGTTAAAATGCGATGCATATTCTTTTACTGTTATTCCAGTTTCAACAGATGCATTCCAAATTCTTGCACCGTCAAGATGGTAAAATAAATTATATTTTTTCGATAATTCTTTAAGCTCTTTTATTTTATCAATCGGCTGAATAGCTCCGCTTGCACGGTTATGAGTATTTTCAACTGCGATTACTTTTGTACGAGGCATGTAATAAGCGCTGGTAGGACGAATATATTTTTCAACTTCAGCGGCAGACATTACACCTTTAATTCCTTCAACCGGTAAAAGCTGAATACCGCTAATTGCCGCTGGTGAACCGGATTCATAATTAAAAATGTGTGCATCTCTTTCACAAATTACTTCATCACCTGGACTTGTTAAAACATTTAAACAAATTTGATTTCCCATTACACCGCTGCTTACAAATAATGCTGCTTCTTTTCCTAAAAGGCCTGCAGCGTATTCTTCCAATTTGTTTACAGTCGGATCTTCACGAAAAACATCATCACCAACTTCAGCTTCATACATCGCCTTTCGCATTTCCTGTGAAGGCCTGGTTACAGTATCACTTCTTAAGTCAATTATTTTATTCATAATTATTACACCAAATGAATTTTATAATTTAAATTTTACTTTTAATTTTTTAATTAAAAACATTCCGGCAATCCATACAGAAATAACGCAGCTAATTACAGGAACGATATAAGGATTTTTAGTAAAGAAAGTTTCATCTTTTTGAATTACTGCATCTCCAACTAAGTAATCTTTAGTTAGCATTTTAGTTTGTGCTAAAGTTCTTCCCAATGGATCAATAATACAGCTTATGCCCCCATTTGCAGCACGCACAACAGATTTTCTATTTTCCACCGCACGTAGGACTGCAATTTCTTCATGCTGATAAGGGCCGCTTAAATTTCCATACCAGCTATCGTTTGTAACAACGGAAATTAAATCTGCACCCCTCCTAACAAAAGCAGTTACAAAATATGGATAGATGGATTCATAACAAATTAAAGCGTTAATCCTTAAAGTATCATCCTCCCTAAGTTCATATTTTTTTCTCAACTTCATTTTAAATACTACCGTATCTTTCCCAACATTCCAACCAGTAATTCCAACTCCCCATTTAATTAAATCACCGAGAAAAGGCAGCTGGTCAACAAAAGGAACGCGCTCTCCAAATGGAACTAATTTCATCTTGCCATAACGCTGTATATATTTTGTCCCAGGGTTAAACATATATACGCCATTATAAGTTGTATAATAAAATTTTCCAAGATCACTATACTTCACATCTGACGGCATCTTTTGACCTTTTTCGTAATAAACAATATCAGGCATGCCGGTTAGTAAACTTACTTTATTACTGTCAACAAAATCATAGATAGAGCTTAAAGTAGAATGGTACATGGCACTCTTAATAAAAACAGGTAATGCCGTTTCGGGCCAGACAATTAACTCTGCACCTTTATCGATAGCTTTTTGAGAAAGGCCAAAGTACATATTGGTTAATTGATCAATATCCCCGCTTTGACCATTTTTCCCAAGGATCAATATTGGGCTGTATTAATCCTACCCTAACTTTTTCGTTTGATAATTTATAATTATATAATTTGAAATTTCCGTAGATAAGAATAAAGCAAATAAGAATTAAAAAGCTCACCAGTTCTGCAGAAAATATTTTTTTCTTTTCCTTAAACTTCTTCCAGCTTCTATACAAAAGAATATTAATTAATATTGCCAGAAAAGATAACCCAACAGCACCAATGACATCAGCAATTTGAATAAACGATAAGAAGTGAGCCATCCCGCTGCCTAAAGTAAGCCAGGGGAAGCTTGCATCTGTAATCATATAAAGATATTCGTACGTAACCCAAAAAAACGGGAACAAAAATATTACTGATGGATATGGCAAAATCTTTTTAGAATAATAATAGAGTGTTGAAGGAATTAGAAATAAAATTGGGTTAAAGAAAACAAGCACTACTCCGGAAATCATTAAAAAAGGATCCGCAGTGGGCTGCCAGCTTCCCACCCAATAAAGAGTCACTAAATTGAAAAACCAGAAAGCAAAATAAGTTGCACGGTTTATTTCTCCCAAACCATTTTTAGTTTCTATAACTTGGAAATAAGGGACTAATGCAACAAGCATTAATAAAGTAAATGGAAAAGGAACCGGCGGAAATGCGAGCCCCAATAAAATTCCGCTGGAAGCCAAAAGCAGCCGTTCTTTCCTTCGATTTTTTTTTTGTTCTGGCGTTAATGGAATTCTATTTCTAAAAAATAATTTCAATTTGATTTCTTTTTCTTCTGAATAAAAAATCTAACTACGAAAAACAAAACAGCAACCACTGATATTATAATCGCAATATTGTTATATGACGAAATTAAATTATCAACTTTTTTTATGTTGTATCCGAATATCATCCCAAGATAAATTATGATTGCATTCCATATAATTGCGCTTATAGCAGAAAGAATAGCTGTCTTTTTAATATCAAGCTTGCTTAAGCCGGCAAAAAATGAAATTACTGAACGCGTCCCCGGTAAAAAACGGTTAGCCAGGATAATGTAATATCCATATTTCAAAAACCATCCTTCAACTTTATCTACAGATTCAATTGATATAAATTTAATTTTGCCGGCATGCACAATTTTTTTATCTAATTGACTCCCTATAAAAAATAAAGTCATAAAACCGATAACACTACCTATCGTTGTTAATAGCAAAGTTGGAATAAAGTGAATAGTGCTTTCTGCAATTAATGAGCCGCCAATTACAACAACTAAATCACTGGGCGAAGGAGGAAAAACATTTTCTATAAATGAAAAGAAAAACAATGCGACATAAATCCAGAAAGGTGTTAATTCGGATATGTATTTAAGAATATCTTCAACCATATTAATTATTTTTCACCAGCAGAACAGTTGCGAATGAAGATACCCCTTCTTCCCTTCCCACAAAACCTAGTTTTTCCGTGGTGGTAGCTTTAACTGAAATTTGATCAATTGAAGATTCTAAAACATTAGAAATATTTTTTCTCATCTCTTCAATGTAAGGCGAAAGCTTTGGCTTCTGCATGGCAACAACTGCATCAATATTCCCAATAATGTAGCCTTTGCTTTTAATCAAACCAAAAACATTTTTTAATAATTCCATGCTGTCGGCACCTTTGTATTTTGGATCCGTATCGGGAAAGTGTTTTCCAATATCACCTAAAGCTAAAGCTCCAAGCATCGCATCACAAATTGCATGTAACAAAACATCAGCATCGGAATGTCCCAGCAAACCTTTTTCATAAGGGATATGCACGCCGCCAATAATTAATTTTCTTCCATCGGCAAAAGCGTGAACATCGAATCCAATCCCGGTTCTGAAATTATTCAATATCTTACCTCAAAAGAATTAAATTCATTTTTAAATTCCTGCCAATATATTTTACAGCTATTTACGGAAGCATGTGATGGCCCGATTTTTATTTTAACAAATAAATCTTCAATCATTGCTTTTGGCCCTTCAACAATTGTTTGTACTTCACCAGTAAAAAGATTTTTTGTAAAGCCTTTTAAATTTAAAGCCTGCGCATGCCTGATAACATAATAACGGAAGCCCACACCTTGCACTAACCCATTTGCAATTATTTCCGCACGGGCATCATCGCTGCTCATGATTTTTTATCATTCTTTTTTCTAAAAGTTCGGTTACTAAAAGCCCTGTAAATATAAGAATACAGCCTATAAACCCAAAGTTAGAAACTTTTTCCCCTAAAATAAAAAACGCAGCAATTGCAGTAAAAATTGGTTCAAGTGATAAAATAATTCCGGCTTTGGTAGGCGTTACTACTTTTTGAAATTTTGTTTGAAGAGTAGTTGTTAATACTGTTGCGAGAATCGAAGTATATAATAAAGCAAATATTAAATTTGAAGTAAGATTAAAATGAATTTGCTCTAGATTAAAGGTGAAATTAAATGCCGACACTATTAAAGCACTTAAGCCTGTAACAAAAATCTGTAAGATTACTAAAGGCATGAACGGATTTTCTCTGGAAATCTTATCAAGATAAACCATGTATAATGCAAATAGAACTGAACAGATTAGAGTTAAAACATCTCCAATATTAAAATTGGTTCCGATTTCAGAAAATATATTTAAAAAATTATGTCCTTTACTTGAAAGAAAAATTAGTCCGGTAAATACAAAGACCACTCCCACCAAATTCATTTTAGATGGAACTCTTTTTTCAATAATAAATTGCAGGAAAGGAATGAAGACTACAAATGTCCCTGAGATAAAACCGGATTTAGTTGCTGAAGTATATTTTAATCCGACAGTTTGGGTCGCAAATCCCAGGAAGAAAAGAAAACCTAATATTACTCCTCCCGAAATAGTTTTCTTACTAATACCCTTAAATATTTTTGGAACAAAGGGGAGTAAAATTATGAAAGCAATCAAGAAGCGAACGCCAAGAAACAGCATTGGCGAGGCATCATTTAAAGCGGATTTAATAATTACAAAAGTTCCGCCCCAAATTATAGTGTTTAGAAGTAATGCACTTTCGCCTAAATACTTTTTCATCTTTTATGGAAATGAATTGGCAAGAATATAAATATCTAAAAAATTATTGATTATCTTTTGTGTATCCAAAAGATTTTAATTGCTTTTCATCACTTCGCCATTTAACGCCGACCTTCACACGCAGTTCTAAAAATACAGGATGCTGCAAGAATTCTTCAATGGCTTCTCTCGATTTCTCCCCTAACTTTTTAATTGCGGCTCCCTGCTTTCCAATTATAATCCCTTTTTGACTGTCTCTTTCAACTATTATTTCAGCACGAATAAAATTCTTTTTATCATCACGTTCTTTATATTCATTTATAACGATCTCAACACTGTATGGTATTTCTTCCTGGTATTGCTCTAAAACTTTTTCTCGAATTATTTCCGAAACGAAAAATCTTTCATTTTCATCTGCAACGATATCATCAGGATAATATTTTGGGCCTTCCGGTAAAAGTTCCACAATAGTATTTTTCACATCAATCAGATTAAAATTTAGTGATGCTGAAATAGGAATTACTTTATTAAACTTTTTTCCCTCTTCATATTTCTTTATTAAATTAGATGCTGCTTCCTGGTTGGTTAAATCAATTTTATTTAACAAAAGAATTTTCGGTTTATTATTTTTATCTAAAATATTAGCTGCAAATTCTTCATTAAATAATTTTTTACCTTCCGGATCATTACCTAAATCAACAATAAAAACTATAACATCAGCATCTATAACAGATTGGCCCACAAAATCCATCATTTTTTCTTGTAGAAGATAATTTGGTTTTAAAATACCTGGCGTATCAAGAAAAATAATTTGATAATCAATTTCGGAAAGAATTCCCAAAATATTTTTACGCGTAGTTTGTGGTTTTGAAGTTATAATTGAAATTTTTTGTCCAAGCAGACCATTCATTAAAGTCGACTTACCCGCATTGGGTAAACCTATAATTGCTGCATAACCTGATTTGTGATTCATTTTTTTAAAATTTTAATTTATTGTTCGATAACTACGGCGGTTCCACTTGCAGTTACCATCAGCATATTACCGCTGCCACCGCCGATTGTTTCATAATCTAAGTCAACAGCAAGAACTGCATTGCCGCCCAAAGCTTGTGCCTGGTCTGACATTTCTTGAAGGGCAATATCTTTAGCGCTTCGTAATTCCTTTTCATAAGCCGCCGACCTTCCGCCAACTATATCTCTTATTCCGGCAAAAAAATCTTTAAAGATGTTCGCTCCCAAAATAGCTTCCCCGCTAACAATGCCAATGTATTTTATGACTTTCTTGCCTTCAATTGATGGAGTTGTTACTGTAAGCATCTCATCTCCTTATTTTTTTATTACTAATAAGCAAAGATAAAATATTTCGAGGTGAATCTTAAATTTAAAATGAAAAATGACTGCGCATCTCACAGTCATTTAATTTGATTTGCATATTAATTTTTAATTCAATTTGCTTAAGCTTTCTTTAGCTCTTTTATGATTTTCATACAAAGTGAAAATACTTATAATGAGACCGAGTGATATTACCATTCCAAAAATGGAAATAATTTTTGCAGTAAAAATATTATTAACAATAGAAATTACATCGGCAACAAAGCTTGTTATGTTGCTGCTAATAGACATAGTTGTAGAACTTTCAGGTGAATTAATTATTAGCGATGCCGCTACTCCGAGTAAAATAAAAATTATCAATGATATAAATGAGGAAATTGAAATAACAAATAATTTATCTGTCTTTTTAACTTTTGCTTTCCTTAAAATCTTTACCATAATACTAGAGGTAAACTGTTCACTGACTTCATTTTCTTTTATGCTTTTAAGACTAACATGAACTTTTTGAAGCTCATTTAATCTTCGCAAATATTCGGGTGAATTTTTTAATTGTTCTTTTACAACCAGATACGTTTCTCTCTCCAGATCATTATCAATAAATTTATTTAGAATATCATCGGTTAGTTTAATCATAATAATTCCTCTAAATAATTATTTTGAACCACAATATCTCTTAAAGCGTTTCTTGATCTATATAACATGACTTTCACATTTGAAACCGATACTTGCATGACTTCACTAATTTCCTCGCAGCTCATTTCTTCCAGATAAAACATGGTAATTACAGCAGAATATTTTTCAGGAAGCTTTTCGATTAATTCATTTAAGAACCTTGAAAAATCTTTTTTTTCGGAAAATTTAAAATCTGATTCATTGAACAAATTTAAATGATCATCAATTGAAGACATTTCATTAGTGATTTTTCTTTTTTGAATTGAAAGTTTAGTTAAAGCTGAGTTATAAACTATCCTGTAAAACCAGGTTGAAAATTTTGATTCTTGTTTAAAATTTTTCAATCCATTAAACGCTTTCAAAAAACAATCTTGGAGGACTTCTTCAGCTTCCATTTCATTTTTAAGCATTCTCTTTAGAAGCGAGAAAGCCTTATTTTTATAGCGATTAATCAACAAAGAAAAATCCGAATGATTCCCGCGAATAACGGATTCAATTATTTCCAGATCGCTTAAATTTTTCATCTGGTTTTTAGACCCTTTTTATAGCTCAAAGGTTACAGTACCGGGAATTGTACAATACTTTGGGGAAAGGTACTTCTTGTATTATTGAAAATCAATTTTTTTGAATAAGTGTAACCTTAAGTATAAACTCATTGTCATAAGAGATAGAAACAAATTGAAAGGTTACAAAAATGGATGAACGAAGTTATTGGAGTTTTTATTCCTATAATATTTCATTTTAGTTGTTGGATTGATATTAGTTACATTTTTTTATTTCCGATCGCGCGAAAAACAAATGTTAATTGAGAAAGGACTGGACGCTCAATCAATTAAAGAGTTTTTTGAAAGTAAAAGTGATCCTTATAGATTGATTAAAATTGGAGTTATCAGTAGTTGGGTTTGGATTAGGTTTAGGATTAGGTATGATGCTACAAGATATTACAGATAAAAACTATTGGATACCTTTCTTACTGTTTGTTGGAACTGGATTAGGTTTTGTTTTAGCGAACAAATATTCTGTTAAACATTACGAAAATACTGAAAAGAAAAACGCCTCTATTTAAGAGGCGTTTTGAACTTCAACTTCTTGTTCCTGCAGCCATCTTTCTGTATCGATTGCTGCCATGCAGCCAGACCCTGCTGCAGTAACTGCTTGACGATAAACTTTATCAGACACATCGCCGGCTGCAAAAATGCCTTCAATTTTAGTGAAAGAAGTTCCAGGCTTTACAATTAAATAACCGGTTTCATCCAAATCTAAAATACCTTTGAATAATTCTGTGTTTGGTTTATGGCCAATTCCGATAAACAAACCGTCAGCTGCAAAGTCTTGAGTACTATTATCCCTGGTATCTTGCAGAACAACTCCGGTCATTACCTTTCTACCATTCTCTTCATTGCCTAAAACTTCCTTAACAACTTTGTTAGTCATTAATTTTATTTTAGGGTTTCTTTTCACTCGTTCAAGCATGATCTTAGAAGCTCTAAACTCATCACGGCGATGTATAATTGTAACTTCTGAAGCAAACTTTGTTAGGAAATTTGCTTCTTCCATAGCGGTGTCCCCTCCGCCAACTACAATTACTTTTTGGTTCTTAAAGAAAAAACCATCGCAAGTTGCACAGGCTGAAACACCATAGCCCATATATTTACTTTCACTTTCGATTCCTAATAATTTCGCAGAAGCCCCGGTAGCAACAATTACAGCATCAGCTGTATGCGTTTCATCATAAGTTTTAACTATAAAAGGTCGTTCCGAAAAATCAACATCAACAACTTCTTTATAAATTGATTTTGCTCCAAACCTATGAGCTTGTTTACGCATTACATCCATTAACATTGGCCCTTGAATACCATGCTCGAAACCAGGATAATTTTCTACCTCTGTAGTAATTGTTAACTGTCCGCCCGGCTGCATTCCTTCAAAAATAACTGGATCTAAATTTGCGCGACCGGTATAAAGAGCTGCTGTAAATCCAGCGGGGCCTGAACCAATGATAATTACTTTATGATGATTATTATTTTCTAACATTTCTACTCCGTTCAATAATTTCACTAATTGAAAGCTCTAAATTAATAATATTAGCTTTCAAAAATATAATTTCTATCAATTAGATTCTTTATCATTCAAAAAGTTTCAGACTACTTTGAATCTGCTATAAATGAAGCATTTCTCTTTAAGCCTTTCAGCTTTGTCCTTTTAACAGGACTATCCTTAAATCTTCTGCTGAATTGATCTTGAGTCATTTCAAGGATTTCTTCCAGTTTGATTTCTTTATTTTCATTACTTGGGATGAAATTGGAATTATGCGAGTAAGTTGAAAATTTATTATTCCACGGACAAACATCCTGACAAATATCGCATCCGAAAACCCAATTATCAAATTTATTATTAAACTCTTTAGAAATTTCTCCTTTATTTTCAATGGTAAGATATGAAATACATTTATTGGAATCTATAACGTAAGGGTCTACAATAGCGCTTGTTGGACAAGCATCAATGCATGCTGTACACGATCCACAAAAATCTTCAATTGGAGCATTATAATTAAACTTTTTATTGCAAATAATATTAGCTATAAAGAACCAGCTCCCAATTTCCCGGTTAATTACATTTGTGTGTTTGCCAAGCCAACCAATGCCAGCTTTTACAGCCCAAACTTTATCCATTACTGGTCCGGTGTCAACGTAGGAAATTGCTTCTAAATCAGTTTCATGTTTTTTCAATTCTTCAATTAGATTATCTAATTTTTCCCAAATAATTAAATGATAATCTTTCCCCCAAGCGTAACGAGAAATTTTTCCTTTAGATGAAATACGTGAATGCTTTTCGTCAACATAATAATTTAGTCCCAAGGAAATAATACTTTCGGCAGATTTTAAAATATTTTTTACATCTTTTCTTTTGTCAAAATTGCGAGACATGTAATTCATCTCGGCGTTATAACCCAATTCAAGCCATTCTTTTAGTTTGTCAGTTTCTGCATTCAGTACTTCAGCTTTTGCAAATCCAATCAAATCAAATCCAAATTTTTTCGCTATTGTAATTACAATTTCGTTAGATAAGCTCATTGATAAATCACCAATTAAAATTCTTCTTTGTTATTTTAGCATAAACACAATCTTCTATTATTTTAACTTCATAAATTTCCAAACCGCCATACCCCATTGGAGTTTTTCCGGTTCTTAAATTGAACATCCAGCCATGTGCGGGCAAACGACGCATTCATCTTCTACGAAAGCTGTCATATATTAAATGGTGAGTGCTGATGGGGACAAATATTGCTTACTACAAATATTTCTTCATCAATTTTGAAAACTGCTATATCAACATCATCTATAATAAACCTTTTTCCAATTCTATCAGAAATATCTTTAACTGAACATATTTTTAGAAAGCCGTTTAAAATTATTTCTTCAGAAAGATTCATATTTCTCATCCGTATCAAAACCTTTATCCGTTTTTTTAACTGTAATTATTGCGCTGTATGGATCATGCTCTAAAAATAATTTCCAATTCTCATCAACTGCAACAGGTAATATTTTTTTCTTTTCTTCGACAGTAATTAAAGGCTGCAAATCATAACCCATAACATAAGGCAAGTTAATATGTGAAGAAGTTGGAAACATATCCGCACAATACAAAATAGTATTTGAGGTATCAGATATTTTTATAATCTGCTGCGCAAAAGTATGGCCATTTACCAACATAAATTCTATTTCATCATCAAAATTCTGTTCCCCATCTATTAAGTTTAATACACCTTCTTCCATTAAAGGAACAAAATTCTTTTTTATATAGCTACCTGTATCTCTCTCTGAAGGAGATATTGCCCACTCATAATTTTTTCTTTGAACATGATATTTCGCATTTGGAAAGGCCGGAATAAATTTCCCGTTTTCATGTTTTACACCGCCTCCGGCGTGATCAAAATGTAAATGCGTTAATAAAACATCTGTAATTTCATTTGGTGTAATTCCTACACTTTTCAATGCAGAATCCATTGAATTTTCGGACTGATTTATCCGGTAAATATCCTTTGATCTTACATCCCATTTATCACCCATGCCGGTATCAATTAGGATTTTTTTACTTGCTGAAACTAGTAATAAATTCCTAGTCACTAATGCAATTCTATTTCTCTCATCCGGCGGATTGGTCTTTTGCCACAACATTTTTGGGATTATTCCAAACATTGCACCACCATCTAATGCAAAACTACCAGAATTAACTATGTATAACTTGTATTTTCCAACTTTCATTTTGAACCGTTTAAATGGAATAAAATTTGTTCTTTTTTTGTCGCAAATTATAAATATCTACTCTGCTTATATAAACTATGATTACTTGATTATGATTATTTCTTAGGATTTTATGGAAAAATTATAAATTATTTTCATACGAAATTGAAATTAAAGATAAATAATCTAAATCAGTTTTAAAAAGAATTAAAAAATACATTAAAATCAAAGGAAAGCAATGGCAGAGAATAAATTGTTACAATTTCAATCTCGCTCCTCCAAAATTGACGCAATCATATCCAGAACTGACCTATTAGAAAAAATAAGGGAAGATTATAATCTAGGCAACTACGAAACTTCAATTACAAAAGCATTCAAATATTTAGAAGAGAGTTACATTTCGTCGAATTTTGATATAAAAGATACTGTTACACTATCTGATAATTTTGATGAAGATTTATTGGATATGAAAACATCTTCAGAGATTAAAGCTATTAGAGTAAAGATGTTAGGCGCAATGCACTGGATAAATAATATGGCAGATGCTTCAAACGGTTCGAGAGAAGCAACAGCCCAGGTGTTAGCCTATGTAGATTTACAATTAAAATTACTTGATCGGCTAAAAAATTAAATTGATAGTAAAATAATTTAAATTCTATTATTTTTTTCTAAATACAAATTTTAATTTAACTTTTCCTCAGTAAACGAACTGGGGAATTTTTTTATGATCGCATTCCCAATTATTTCTGCAGAGCCATCATATCCAAAACTGCTGGTATTAACTATTAAATCATAATAAAGAGTGTCTTCAATATTTTTTCCAAATGTTGACATTAAATATCTTCTTCTAGAAAAATCTTCTTTCTTAATAAAATCTGCTGCTTCATCAGAATTAAAATTATAAAGCTCTTTAATGTGATTAATTCTTTTTTCCAAAGGCGCAACTAACCTAACATGGAAACCATTTGGGAGTTTGCGGGTAATTATGTTTCCGCCTCTGCCGATTATAATAGAATTTCCTTTTTTGCCAATTTGTAAAATTGTTTGTGTAGTCTTATGAATTAGGTTCCACGTAGATGGTTCACCGCTTAACCATTCATTCATCATTGAACTTACAACAGAAACTTTTTTTTCCTGCAATACTTCACTCAATCTTAAGGGGAGATTGTGATCTTCCAAAACTTTATCAATTAAGTTCCTGTCAAAGACGGTCCAATGAGGTGAGTTAGCAATGTGTCTTTTTTCAAAAAAATTTAATAAATATTGACTGACTCTATCTGCACCTGCACCGCTTTCACGAGAAATGGTAATACAAACTCCAGTTTTAATTTTTACTTTCCCTAAATCTTTGTCGTGCGTCTTAGCGTATACTTTTGCTTTTTCGTAAGAACCCTGAGTTAGCATATACTTGTCCTTTCGAGGATATAGATTTTATTACTTTCGTTAATGGATTACGAAATAATTTAACATATTTTTTATTTAGAAGAAATCCATTTAATAAATAGGAATAAAACAGATTCACTTTAATTTACATTTATTCTAAAATTTGAATAAACATATAAATATTTTATAAGTATAACCTTCTATTTAAATCAATCATGATTTATTAGTCGTATGAATTGATAAATTATTCACAACATCAAATGCATCGGTTTTAAATCTTATAATGTTAGATGCAATGCTGCTGTCTAATTCAGAATTCACATTTCCAAATAGAAGCACACTTCCGTTATTCACAATAATATGAATTGGCGGATTTGTAGAAAATGCATATCCTTGAAAAGCCGGATCACTATAGACATATCTTGCAGCCATAATCCCAAGGTTTCCTGGACCAAAAGTCTTTTTGATATCATTTTTTATTTCAACAATACCAGGAACTTTTTCAGCCTCTTTCTGAAAAGTTTTTATAAACCAAGGGAGATGAACATATCCACTTAATGTTAGAATTCCGTCATTATATCTGGCAGTAACATAATCAAATACACCATAGAATGTATTATTGTAAATATTATTCATCACATTTTTTACTATTTCTTCCGGCGGTGTATCTGTCGGTGCTATTTTCAAATTATTTATAACCATAAAATCTGAACTGACAGCTTCGGCATCTTCTGCCGCCTCTTTTTTATCTGCAATTGTCTTTACTATTCCGTCTAATGATATCTTATTGTTTTCAACATTAACAGTAATATCATTGTTATCAATTAAGCCGTCTTTTGCTAGATTATATTGTACATAGATTTTTATAGTTTTTTGTGATTCTTTATTTTCTTGTGCGATTAAAAAATTCGAAGTTAACAAGATGAAAATAACTCCAAACAATATTACTCGAAAAAAACTATTATTCTTTTTCATTTCTGGCCTCCTTAAGCTAAACTTATTTTTAATTATATAATACGACCAATCTTTTCACTTTTATATATTTAGACACAAAATTTAAATTATAGTTTTTAGTGTAATAACGCTTTGTTATCTTCATCACCTTTTACTTATTTATTTTCACATAATTAAAAGTATATAATAAAGTAAATTTCATTTGAAATATTGGTTGAATAACTTAACGTCATCTTGTATTGGATAATTTTGTGTTACTAATAATGTGAGTCAGTTTATACCACTTAGTGATATAATATTATTCAAGGCGAGTTCGATTTTTTGAAAATATTTAAAACTAAAAAGGGCACCACCGTAGTGATGCCCTTTTAGCTCCCTTTTTGTGTCAATCTAAATCCCCCGGCAATCTTTCCCCTCTCAATCCCTTATTATCAACTCCCCTGGATAATAAAATAAAAATTTATCAATTCAGGTACACAGCAGTCGACTGGACAAACTTCTGCACATTGAGGTGATTCGTGAGTTCCATCGCATTCAACACATTTATCAGGAACTATATAAAAATAATCGTTTGAATAAAATCCTGTTTTTCCAGACGGAGCTGCATCGTTTTCGCCATAAGTCTTACCATCAAGTTCCCAATCATGTCCGCCTTCGTATATTGCATTATTTGGGCATTCAGGTTCACAAGCTCCACAATTTATACATTCGTCAGTTATCTTTAATGCCATCTTATTTGGTCTCCTATAGTTTCATTAGGGATTAAGTTATTATACTAACATTTTAGTACTTATTTTCATTGATTATATATTCACGAATTTTGTGCCAGCTAATATTAAGGGAAATTTTTAGGAATTTATTTGATTTTTTTACAATAAAGAAGAGTTATAAAATTTACCGTTTTCAATGGTGGGAATTTAGAAATAGATTTTCTCTTTTTTGACTGTGTATTTTTTAGACACTGTTAGAATAGGGTACTCTAAAAAGCACCCTAAAAATCTTCTAATTTACCTTCCTATTCCATCTAAATATTCTTTTCTTTTCAATAATGTCTCTTCATCTTCAACATGTTTAGGGTCTGGAATGCAGCAGTCTACCGGACACACAGCAGCACATTGAGGCTCATCGTGAAAGCCCTTGCATTCGGTACATTTATCAGGCACTATATAAAAAAATTCGGTTGAAAAAAATCCAGTAGAACCACTAGGGGCCGCATCATTTTCTCCATAATTATTGCTTTGTAGTTCCCATTCTGCCCCACCTTCATAGATTGCTGTATTAGGGCATTCCGGTTCGCAAGCTCCACAGTTGATGCATTCTTCAGTTATCATTATTGCCATTTATAATCACTCCTTATATAAGTAAACTTTATTTTTAATACAGAATAAAGTTAAAAAAATATTATTTTTCAAATCGATGTGAATTTTACAAAAACATGATTAAAACTTCAATAACAAATAAATATAAAAATATTACCAGCTTCCACTAGCGCCGCCGCCGCCAAAGGAACCGCCGCCGCCGGAAAAACCTCCACCACTAAATCCACCTCCTCCAAAGCTGCTGCTTCCGCTTCCACCCAAACCACCGCCATAATAAATGAAACCACCCGGCCCACGTCTTCCACCACCACGTCTAAAAAAATTAAATATAAAAAATATAATCATTAGAATTACTATAAATGAACCATGATGCGAACCATTATCAGAATTACTATTTTCTTCCGCTCTATACTCGCCAGCAATAGTTTTTATAATGGCATTCATGCCGTCACTTATACCTGCATAGTAGTTGTCATTCCTGAATTGAGGAATCATCACATTTCTGATTATTGAGCTTGCCAACGCATCAGGTAAAGCGCCTTCGAGTCCATATCCAACTTCTATCCTTGCCTTATGATCATTCTTTGCTATTAAAACTAAAACACCATTATCATGTTCCTTAGTTCCAATTTTATTCTGAGTTGCAACTTCTTCTGAATAATATTCAAGCGGATAATTATTTAAGGAAGTAATCATTAATCCAACAAGTTGGTTACTCGTAGTGTCTTGATAAATTTTTAATCTATAATTCAAATCTTGAAGTTGGTTAGATGTCAATGTATTTGTACTATCAGTCATCCAGGTATTCAACTTTGAATAATTACGAGATTCCTGGCAATAGCCTATTGAGTTAAATAATAAAACTAAAAGAAAAAGTTTATTCATTAAAATTGTACTTTGGGTGGTGTTTCAGAACCGGCTACAGCTTTGAAATATTGTTTTTCTCCAAATCCAGTAATTCCAGCGATAATTGCAGTAGGAAATCTTTTTATATTAGTATTATAATCTCTAACAACTTCATTAAATCTTCTTCTCTCTACAGAAATTCTATTCTCTGTCCCTTCAAGCTGTGCCTGCAACTGCAAGAAATTTTCATTAGCTTTTAAGTTAGGATAATTCTCAACTGTCACTAATAATCTTGATAACGCTCCGCTCAATTGTCCTTGGGCTTGCTCGAATTTTTGAAAGGCCTGGGGATTATTTAACACTTCCGGAGTAACTTGCATCTGGCTAACTTTTGCTCTCGCTTCAGTAACATCTGTTAAAACTCCTCTTTCAAAATTGGCATAACCTTTTACGGTGTTTACAAGATTAGGGATCAAATCTGTTCTTCTTTGATATTGATTTTCTACCTGGCTCCAACTTTCATTCACACCTTCATTCAATTGAACTAAATGATTATAAGAGCTAACTCCCCAAATTACAATGGCTGCAATAATAATTAAAATTACACCCCCAACAGCACAGCCAATTTGAGTCCCTTTTTTCATTAAACCTCCGATATGCTTTTCAATATAAAATTAAAATGAATTCAGGAAAATGATTGAAAATATATTTATTTTTTTTCAATATTCCATAATTTTTTAGCATAATATGACAGCTAAATTATGGTTTCAACCCTTTATATTGATATTGTAAATAATATAAAGCGCGATTGCTAATTTTCAAATTATTTTCTTCAGCAAATTTTTTAGCATTCTGTAAATTACCATTATAAAATCTTAACCACAATAAATTTGCAACTGCAAAACCATCAAAAATTCTATTATCAATGAAGGCATTAACCGTCACATAACCCCATAATACGTTCCATCCTAATGAAAGCAAACCACTTAAATAATGACCGGTATAAATTTGACCTGAACCCGGAATAATAACAGAAAATACGGTAGCTAAAACTGTTGAATATCTTTTATCATCTATATCATTACAAAACGTTGATAGATTTGTATCCAATCTTACTATTTTCAATATCTTTTGAAGCCTGTTCCCAATTATCTGAAAAAATATCAGCCCAGCCCCGCCAATAATTAATTGAATCAATTTTATTTTTAAATCTCCCATCCGTTTCAACTTCGTTCAAAAGGTGTTTTGCGTTTTCGGTTGTTCTTCTTAAAATATTGCAGCGTATTTTTTCTATTTTAGTTTTATAAATATCTTCATTGTTTTCTGCGGCAATTTCAGCTTTTGTGAAATAAATTATAGCATCGGAAAACTTCGCCCCCATTTTATAAGACTTTCCAATCATAAAATTGGCTAAGAATGTGTACTCATTATCATCATCAAAAAACAACAGCCTTTTAAATTCTGTGATTGCATCGTAATATTGTTCCTTTGCAAAAAGATTTTGTGCAATTTCAAATTGGTTACTCAAATCTAGTGATTGAGAATAATTATAATTTGACTTGACGAATAAAACTATTATTAAAATTAAAGTTATTTTCATTACAACTTTTATTTACAAAAATTGATATCAGGGACAAAATAATTCTTGGCGCCCAAATAAACGTTTAAACTTGTATTAAAATTAAAAAATAATTTTGCATTGTAAATTTGTGCAGCAGCCGCAGAACCGTAAATATTCCCTGCATAAAAAAGACCACCTAGTCCGGTAAACAACCAGCCTCTAAATCTATGATTAGCATGAAAATTATCATAAGATAAAAATGCTAACAATCCCGTGGCAATAAATGATGTTATTCCATCGCCAATTTGATCAGAATAAATCTTGCCTAGCCCAGGAACTACAGCAGATAAAATTGAAGCTAATAAAGGAGATTTTGTAGGAGGATTAATTTTAAAATCATAGAAATCGTTTATAGTTTTTTTTTCATCTGCATTATAAACAGATAAAAATTTATCTCTCATAGGAAGGTTATCATTGGTGAAGAGATAGGAAAAATTATAGAGTTTGTAAAATCCTTTTTGTTTACCAGTTTTAACTAGACTACTGTCAAAACATGATCGGAAACTTACAATATCATTTTGAAAAGATGCCTTATAATATTGAAGGACTGAATTATTATAAAATGATGAAGCAGAATTAATTTTTGAGAATGAATTTTCAGCTTCATAATATTTCTGCATGTTTGAATACGCTAATCCAATTTTGAATTGAATTGTGTCATTATCATTAAACTTCAAATACTTTTCATATTCTTCAACAGCCCGAAGATAATCTTTACTGCAGAATAAAAAATCTGCAAACATCTTTACGTTTTTTGGTAAATGAAATTTATTGTTAGAATAGTTGTTAAAATTTTGTGGTAACAATATGGCTGCAAACAATAGCCAGCATAGAATTATTTTAATCATTATCATTAACAGTGGCTGCCGGAGGAATATATTTTATTTTATCGGTGTCCAATTCGTATAAACTGATAGGATCGTAAAAATGTCCGTCTTCAACTTGAGGATAATGCTTGTTTCTATTTACAAAATCCATATCTCGTGTAAATCTGTCAAAAAACATTAATGTCCCTTGAATCAAGTTTGTTTTCTTTACGGAGGCGACAAAAAACGATGAGCAAGTTGGGCGGAAAGGACAATTATCTCCATCAACATCAGAAATAAAAAACCAATAAGCTGAAGTGAAACTGTTGACGAATACTTCGGTTACATTGTTTCCTTGCAATGAATAATTTCTGTGCAAAGAATTGGCCTGAACTTGATAACTGTAATCACTTTTCCCCCAGCGTTCCCAATCAGTTTGCGAAAATGAAACCGCAGTCATAATTATAAAAAATAAAATAATTTTCATTTTAATTTTTATTAACTATCAAGCAAGGCACGTGCGATAACCATTTTTTGTATCTCAGATGTACCCTCATAAATTTCAGTTATTTTTGCATCACGTAAATATCTTTCCACCAAATATTCCCTTACATATCCATAACCGCCATGAATCTGAATTGCATCTAGCGCATTCTCAACAGCTATTTTTGAAGAATATAATTTTGCCATAGCTGCTTCTTTGTAATATTTTTTACCCGCATCTTTTAACGCCGCGGCTTTAAAGGTTAATAATTTTGCCGAATCAACTTTAACCGCCATGTCGCTTAACTTAAATTGAATTGCTTGAAAATTAGAAATTTCTTTCCCGAAAGCTTTACGTTGTTTAGAATACTTTAGAGCGGATTCTAGTGAAGCTTCAGCAATACCGATAGCTTGTGCAGCAATCCCAATTCTCCCGCCGTTCAATGTGTTCATTGCAAAGTTAAATCCTTTACCTTCTTCCCAAATAAGATTCTCAATTGGAACTTTACAATTTTCAAATGTTAAGCTGCATGTATCTGAACTTCTGATTCCTAATTTATCTTCTTTCTTACCTTGACCAAATCCTTCAGTTCCTTTTTCAACTAATATTGTTGAAATTCCATGGTGACCTTTAGATTTATCAGTCGTTGCCATAACTAAATAGTAGTCTGCCGTCTTACCATTAGTAATCCAATTTTTCATTCCATTTAGAACAAAATGCTTTTCATTTTTATCGGCGGTAGTTTTTTGTTGAGTAGCATCACTTCCAGCTTCGGGTTCAGACAAAGCAAAAGCGCCAAGCTTCTCACCCTTTGCAAGAGGTATTAAATATTTTTCCTTGATAAAATCGGAGCCATATTTTTCTAATCCAAAACAAACTAATGAATTGTTGACAGACATAATTACACCAACACTTGCGTCAACTTTTGATATCTCTATCATGGCAAGTACATAACTAATAGTATCAAGCCCTGCGCCGCCAAATTCAGGAAGAACCATCATTCCCAAAAATCCAAGCTCTCCAAGTTTTTTAACTATTTCTTTTGGAAATTCAGCATTGATATCTCTTTCAACTGCTGAGGGAGCAATTTCAGCTTCGGCAAATTCTTTTGCGGAGTCCCGTATCATGATTTGTTCTTCTGAGAGGTCGAAATTCATTTTATTTCCTTTAAATGTTTTTGAAACTACTTTTGGTAATTCTAAATATTTGTCCCTTCAAATACTTTTGGTTTTGAGAGATAATTATTTTATAAATTGAAAATAACAGATAAATCTATCGATAGCAATTGATGGTTAATACTATTTACAATTGCTCTTTCTTTATAAAGTAAATATTACTCAATTTTTAAGAATTCACTTTATGGTTATATTTGCATCATGAATAATGAAAGTGATGATTTAATAGCATCCCAAAATAAAGTTGATGGGAAAGGCAAGAGTATTCTTAAAGGATTAACTTTAGAAGAATTGCAAAATTATTTTGTTGAAATTGGAGAACCAAAATTTCGAGGTGGGCAACTTTTTAATTGGCTCTACAGTCATCGTGTTTTAAGCTTTGATGAAATGCTAAACCTTCCTAAAGCTTTAAGAGAAAAATTAAGCAGCATAGCAGAAATAAAAACACTGGAATATGTTGATTCAAAAGTTTCAAATGAAACAGGAACAAAAAAATTTATTTTTTCGACAAAAGAAAAAAATCAAATTGAATCCGTAATTATTCCCGAAGAAAAAAGAACAACTCTATGCATTTCCACACAAGTTGGGTGCCCGCTTGATTGTAAATTTTGCGCAACAGGATTAATGGGATATAAAAAAAATCTTTCCGCCGGGGAAATTTTTGACCAATATCTTCTTGCTGCAAATGATTACGGCAAAGATAAAATTTCTAATATAGTCTATATGGGTATGGGAGAGCCGCTTTTAAACTTTAATTCCACAGTTAAATCATTAAAAATTTTTAGCGAAGAATTAACAACTGGAATAAACCTAAAAAAAATAACCGTATCGACTGCCGGCATTGCCCCTAAAATAAGAGAGCTTGCAGATACTGGGTTAAAAGTTAAGCTGGCTTTTTCACTTCATTCTTGTTTTGAAGATATACGAAGCAAGATAATGCCGATAAATAAAAAATACTCTTTAAAAGAAAATATTGAAGCCATAAAATATTACGTAGCTGCAACCGGAACCAAAGTTACTTTCGAATATGTTATGCTGAAGGATTTAAATGATAGGAAAGAAGATTGGCAAGCGCTTGTTAAACTTTGCAGTGAGATTCCATCAAAGGTTAATGTTATCCCTTTTAATTCATTGAAACATATGAATCCATCCGGATTATCTGCCAAACTTCAACCGACACCGAAAAAAGAAATAGATAATTTTGTTAAAAAATTACGTGATAAAAATGTAACTGTTATTGTACGCTACACTCAAGGTGAAGATATCGCTGCTGCATGCGGGCAATTGGCGGTGAATTATTGAACTTCTCTAATTTCTATATTGAATTTTAACTTATGAAAAAACTAACCCACAGCGAAATCTCCAAAAACAGAAGCACTCTTGAAACTCTTCATAAAGTAAAAAAGCTGCCAGTGTATGTTGTTTTAAATAGCATTAGAAGCAATTACAATGTTGGTTCAATTTTTAGAACATCTGATGGAGCAATGATTGAGAAGCTTTATTTATGCGGCTACACTCCCCATCCGCCTAAAAAAGAAATTTTAAAAACAGCACTTGGAGCCACGGAAAGTGTTAAATGGGAATTTGTAAAAGACCCAAAAGAAGTTGTAATGAAATTAAAAAGTGAAGGCGTGAAAATTTGTGCTCTTGAACTAACGAGTAAAAGCAAGCTTTATTATGATATTATTAATAATGATTTCCCGTTATGCTTGATAATTGGGAATGAAATTACGGGAGTATCGCAAGAGTTAATTGATTTATGCGATTACTCAATTGAAATACCGCAGTACGGAATTAAACAGTCTTTGAATGTTGCAGTGGCTTATGGTATTGCTGTGTTTGAACTAAGAAAAATTTTTGATGCAAATTCTTAAGTTCTTTTTTGACTTTTGATTTTTGATTTTTTATTGCCTGCTAGTAAAAAATTCTTCCCCATTTTCTTTTGTATGAATCAATAATAAATTTGCACGCACTAATTTCACAAGCGTTCTTGATGCCCTTCGTTCTGAAACATTTATTAAATCACTCAATTCTTTTACGGAAATAGTTTCATTTTTTTCAAGGTAATCAAAAACTATTTTTTCATTTTTACCAATGGTATATTTCACAAGTTTCATGTTATTTGATTCTGCCCGTAAAATTCTTACCATTTCTTTACTGGCTTGAATACTTTTATCATTCACCCTAACTGTGACTACTGCTTTGGTAATATCAAATTCATTCAGATAATCCTGCAGCCTATGGGGCTTTTTATCAGATTCTGGTACTGCCACAATTACAATTTCTTTGCCATATAAATCTTTATATTGAATTTCGTATTCAATCGGCGGTTCGATAACATTTTTAGCTACATCAATTATTAATTCAGCTTCGGCTTTTTCACTTTCTACGCCTACAACTTTTTTATCATCATCTATTCCAAATAGAATATATCCCCCATTAGTGTTTGCAAATGCCATCATCTCCCTTGCAATTTTTTCTTTTGAAGAAAATTTTCTTTTAAATTCACAATGAATGTTCTCCCCTTCTTCAATTAATTCTAAAAGTTCTCTTCTGTTCATAATTAATCTTTGGGAAAAAGGATTACATCGTTAAGTCTGTTGCGTGCAATTGAAGCACGTCTTAAAACATATTTTGAAATTGTGTTTGGCTGATGGATCAAAGGAGAAGGTATGACCGCTGCAAGCCTAGTACATTCGGAAGTATTAAGTTCTTTCGGCTCTTTATTAAAATAAATTTCAGATGCTTTTTTAATCCCAAAAATTCCATCGCCCCATTCAACTGCATTAATATAATTTTCAAGTATTGCTTTCTTTGAAATCTCCTTCTCCATTCTGAAAGCTACCAGCATCTCTTTTGCTTTCCTTATCACAGATCTTTTAGTTGTAAAATAAAGATTTTTGGAAAGCTGCATTGTAATAGTACTTCCCCCTCTTGAAATTGTCCCTCGCCTTCTATTCTGCCTTATAGAATTATTTAATTCTTTCCAATCAACTCCGTTATGCTGAAAAAAGCTTCCATCTTCTAACGCAATAATTGATTTAAGCAATACGGGATTTACGTCATCAATATCAACCCAGCTTTGATGCGGATAAAAAATCAATTCATGTTCAATCGCTCTCTGTTCCATCAGAGACGTAATTCTAAAACCCTTATACTGTAAAAGCGGAATTTGAAATGATGGTATGCTTAAATAAAAAATCAAAAACAAAAAAACTAATAAGCTTTTTAGCTTTTTCTTTTTAATTACCGGAATAATTTTATCAGCATAAATTGCAAGCTCATTTTGGGGGAATTGAGAAACATTCATTTGAAACTTCCCTAAAATAAAATTGTGATAAAATTAAATAAAATTTGGGAAAATAATTATGGGTTTCTCTCTAAGATAACTTTACCGGAATCTGGCTTAGTTTTACTTCTTTCATTCAAAAATCTTTTTTCTTCATCGATCCGGCTATCCGGGTTAACGTTATTTGGTTTAGCAAGTGAATCTGTTTTAAATTTATTACCCGAAGTATCCAAACTGTCACTTGCATTTTTAATATTATTCTGTTCAACTTTTGTAGAATCATTAACCAAAGAATTTGGACCGCCGGCAGTTACTTGCGAATTGATTTGTGTAGAATCTACATTTTTATTTTTTAGAGCGTTAATAGAATCTTCGATTGCTTTCTGCTCTCTTTGTTTTTCTGATTTATAAAAATTTAGTTTGGGAAGTATTTTTGAAGCATAAACTGTTTTGGGATAAATATTAGCGATGCTGTCGTACATAACTGCGGCCGAATCATTTTCTTCAAGTTTATTTTCAAGTATCCAACCACTAGCATATAATGCTTTCGGCGCATATTCAGATGATGGGTAAGTTTTAAATATTTTATAGAAATTTTTAATTGAAGTCTTATATTGATTATTCATCATCTGCTTTTCAGCCTCAGCATACATACCTTCTGCCGGATCATAATTTAAATTAATTAATGGTTTTTTAAGTTTGTCAGCCGCAGCATTAACTATGCTTTCAGTTTTATAATTATTATAAATTATATTATAAACGCTGTCGGCTTTTTCCATATCATTATTTGCTTCATAATAGCTGCCGATACCGAAAAGTGTTTTTGCAATATAAGGTGAATTTGGATAATCTTTCAGTATATGTTCGTAATGATAATAAGCCGAATCAAGCAAATTAAATTCTGTAAAAAATAAATTTGCCAATTCAAATTCGGATTTTGCAATCTTTGCCATAAGTGAATCAGCACTTATTGTAGGTTTTTGCGGCGGTTTTTTCTCAATTACTTTCTGAACAGTTGATCTTGATTTATTCACATCAAAATTTCTACTTCCTCTTTCACCCCTGCCGCGAATATTGCCTTCCGACGAATTGTTATTATTTGGCTGCTCATCATTAATGACTTTTAATGAATCAAAATATGCTGTTGAATCTTTAGTAAAAACTTCCGGATTTAGGACATAAATTAAACCTTGCTTATCTTCATTTATACTCTTATTCAAATTATTATATTTCTGAAATTTCTGACTTTGGTCTGCAGCTTCCTGTAAAATTTCCGGCGGGGCCTTTGTAGAAGATGCCCTTTGATAATAAACAGTAGCACTATCAAAATTTTTATAATCCAATTCAAATATTTGACCTAACTCAAAACGTGCATAGCCCGCCTGAATTGAATTCGGGTATGAAGTGTCTACATCGGCCAGCATATTTTTCGCTTCATCAATTTTATCAAGATCGACTAAAGTAATTCCGGTTTGGAGATCGATCTCATCATAGTTATCCTTATACTTATCTTCTTCTCTCATGTTTGCAAATAAATTATAAGCATCTTCATTTTGTCCTTTTTTACGCAGTACTTTGCCTAGTTCTAAATTTGCTTCATACTGAGTGTCGTAAGAAGGTGAGTAATCAAAAACTTTTTTGAAAGCAATAATAGCATTATCAGTATCATCAACATCATTATATAATTTACCAAGCTCAAATTCTATATCAGCATTCACTTCATCATCGCCGGAAAGATCTATGAATTCATTTGCCAAACTGATAGCACCCTGGTAATCTTGAATTATGATTTTATGAACAATCTCTTCGACATAAGCATCTTTAATAAAATCATCATCGCCTTCTTCTTTAGCTGCCTTAATTACATCAGTTAAAGTTGCAAGTCCATTGTCATATTCTTTCAATCTCATCTGGGTTTTACCAATCCACAATTTAGTTTCGAGAGCGAGGTCGCTTTCTTTCTGAGTTGCCAGCAGCTCTTGAAATTTTCTTAACGCTTTTTGATAATTTTTTTGATAATAAAATGATTTACCAAGCATTAGAAGTGCATCGTCAACATATGCTGATTCCGGATGGAACTGCAAAATTTTTGAAGCTTTTTCAATTACCTTATTAAGTGATTGATTAACAGAGCTTGGAACTTCTAGTTCATCGGTAGAGAATAAATCTCTCTTTTGCTCATAAATCGTTTCTTCTGCTTGATTAAACTGGTCTGAAGTGTTGTAATACAAATTAAAGTATGTAGTAAAATCACCCCATAAGCCGCAGCCTGAAATGAAAATTGTTGAAAGTACTACAGCGGTTAAAAACTTAATTCGATTTTTAAAAATCATGAAGAAAACTATTAAAGATTGCAAATAATGAAAAGGTAAAATATCCTGCCTGCCGGCAAGTAAGTTTACAGCGCTTGATTTCCCGATTCTTCAGTACGAATTCTAATTGCATCCTTTACATCCGTAATAAAAATTTTACCATCCCCTACCTGCCCCGTTTTAGCGGTTCGTAAAATTGCATCAATTACCTTATCGGCAATACTGTCATCAACCACTACTTCAATTTTTATTTTAGGTACAAATTCAATCCTGTACTCGCTGCCTCTGTAAGTTTCAGTATGCCCTTTCTGCCTTCCGTAACCTCTTACCTCCGAAATTGTCAGTCCCCTAATTCCTTCTTCAACTAAAGCTTCTTTAACGTCATCTAATTTGAAAGGACGAATGATGGCCTCTATTTTTTTCATATATTTTCTTTCCGCTGTTAGGATTAAAATAATTTAGAGTTTTTAGATAACTATCTGACCGCAAAATTTTGCGTTACTTACCATGGCAATTTTTATATTTTTTACCGCTGCCGCATGGACAAGGATCATTTCTGCCAACCTTTGTTTCAACACGAACTGGCTGCGGTTTACCTGCTCTTTGCTCTTCTCCATTTTCTCTGTTTGTTGAAAGCCCAATATTCTCCGTACTTTGCTTCGATGTGGTAATTCTAGACATTGACGGCTGCCTTTTTCTCTGAACTTCTTCTGGTGCTTGCGGCCAGAATTTAAATACAAAAGATACCACTTCATTTTTTATTTGTTCTAGAAGAGAAACAAACAATTGGTAAGCTTCAACTTTATATTCAACTAAAGGATCTTTTTGTCCATAAGCCCTCAACCCGATACCTTCTTTCAGATCATCCATCTCTCTGAGATGTTCTTTCCATTTATGATCAATTACGCTTAACATGGCGTATCTTTCAAGCCTTGCCATCAATTCAGGGCCGAGCATTTCCTCTTTCTTTTTATAGAAGTCTTTTGCGGCTTCAAACAATTTATTTTTTAATCCTTCATTGCCAAGATGCTCGAACTCCGTTGCTTCAAGATGAATATCAAGCAAGAAATTATGGCGCATTTCTTCTTTAATATTATCAACCAGCACATCATCAAAGCTTCTATCAACAATTTCGCCGATAAATTCTTCAAGCAGTTCAAAGATATCACTTTTTAACCTGTCACCCTGAAGAGCACGGTTTCTCCTGGTGTAAATAACTTCTCTCTGTGAATTCATTGTATCATCATATTCAAGAAGTCTTTTTCTGATTGCAAAGTTATTTTCTTCAACTTTCTTTTGTGCTCTTTCAACCGACTTGGTTATCATCGGATGCTGAATTACTTCACCGTCTTTAATTCCAATTCTTTCCATAATTGAAGTAACTCTATCACTCATAAACAAGCGCATTAAATCATCTTCAAGAGAAATATAAAATTTAGTAGTACCAGGATCGCCTTGTCTTCCCGAACGCCCTCTCAACTGCCTGTCAATTCTTCTTGATTCATGACGTTCGGTTCCTAAGATGAATAAGCCGCCTTTGTCAATAACGCCGTTGCCAAGCTTAATATCAGTTCCACGGCCAGCCATATTAGTAGCAATTGTTACAGCTCCAATTTCGCCGGCATGTTCAACAATTTCTGCTTCACGCTGATGCTGTTTTGCGTTTAACACATTGTGCGCAGTTCCTCTTCTCTTTAACATTCTGCTAAGAGTTTCTGAAACATCAACCGAAGTTGTACCGACAAGCACCGGCCTTCCTTCTTTCTTCAATTCTTCGATATGTTCGATTATTGCGTTATACTTTTCTCGTTTAGTTTTGAAAACTGCATCATCCTGGTCATCTCTAACAACAGGTTTATTTGTAGGAGCTACAACAACTTCCAATTTATAAATCTCAAAAAATTCTCCCTCTTCCGTTTCGGCTGTTCCGGTCATGCCTGCTAGTTTGTTGTACATTCTGAAATAATTCTGAAGAGTAATTGTAGCAAGAGTTTGAGTATCTTTTTCAACTTTAACATTTTCCTTAGCTTCAATTGCTTGATGAAGCCCGTCCGAATAACGTCTGCCAGGCAACACACGGCCGGTAAATTCATCAACTATAGCTATTTTCCCATCTTCAGTTATAACATATTCATCATCTTTTTCAAAAAGAGTATATGCTTTAAGAAGCTGGTGTATGGTATGAATTCTATCGCTTGCTTCCGAATATTTTTTATAAAGAAGATCTTTTTTCTTAATCTTTTCTTCTTCGCTTAATGTATCATCATTTTCAAATTTGCTAACTTCTGTCCCGAGATCGGGCAAAATAAAATATTCGGTTTCAATACCGCTTCCTTTGGCAAGTTCTTCTCTGCCTTTGTCGGTAAGTTCAATTGTATTATTTTTTTCATCAATTACAAAATATAATTCATCATCAATAATGTGCATGTGCTTGGCTTGTTCTCTTAAATAATCAAGCTCGGTAGTCTGGACTAATTTCTTATTCGAAGGCTCACTTAAAACTTTAGCAAGCTTGTTGCTTTTAGGAAGTCCCCGAAATGCACGAAACAACAAAACTCCTGCCTCAGTTATACTTCCCTTTTCTCCGCTGCTCAACATATCTTCAGCATCTTGAACTAGCTTTGCAACCAAGTTAGATTGAATTCTATATATACGTTCGATCTTGGGCTTCATTTCATTAAACTGCTGATCATCAATTTCCACGGGACCGGAAATGATTAATGGAGTTCTTGCTTCATCAATTAAAACCGAGTCAACTTCATCCACGATTGCATAATTGTGCCCGCGCTGCACCTGGTTTTCTTTATCAGATGACATATTATCACGCAGATAATCGAAGCCAAATTCGTTATTTGTACCGTAAATTATATCGCAATTATATTCTTGCTTTCTTTTTTGCGGGTCCATTGTATTTAGAATAACTCCAACAGAAAGGCTATGAAATTTATAAATTTCTCCCATCCACTCGCTATCACGCAAAGCAAGATAATCATTCACTGTAACAAGGTGAACGCCTCTACCGGTAAGAGCATTTAAATAAATTGGAAGTGCTGCAACCAATGTTTTACCTTCGCCGGTTGCCATTTCTGCAATCTTCCCTTGATGAAGAACAACCCCTCCCATTAATTGAACATCATAAGGAACCATGTTCCAAGTAATTTTATTTCCAGCAACCATCCAGCTTTTTCCAACAAGCTTTTCACAAGTTAATTTAACAACCGCAAAAGCTTCCGGGAGAATTTGATCTAAGATTTCTTCGTACTTGTCATTCAAGTCTTCTTCTAATTTATCAAGTTCATCGTAAGCAGCGTGCCTATCAAAATCCTCATCAGACTGAAGCTTTAATTTTAAGGCTTCAATTTCTCCACGAATTTCAGCAGTGTAATCTTGAATTTGCTGCTTAAATTCAGGTGTCTTTGCTTTTAGTTCATCATCTGATAAATCTTTTATTTTTTCATACTCTTCATTAATTTCTTTGACTATCGGCCAAAGTAATTTATGATCCTTTGCATGTTTGTCACCAAATATCTTTTTAACAATGTTATTTAACATTAAATAAACTCCGTCGGTTTTTAAGAATATTAAAATTAAATATAGAAGCTATGAAATGCAATTTAAAAGAGCGGTAATTACTTTGCTTTTAAATCAACATATTCATAAAATGACCTAAAAATTGATTCATTTTAACTTCACAAAGTTACTAACTTTTTAGTGGAAAAATAATGGATATATTTTGGATTTACATAATTGGTATTTTAATCATGTTTTTGGTTTTTGCTTATTATAGAAGGGGAATAAATAAAGAATTCCAGAACCGAACTCTTCGCAAATTTCTAAGATCAGCAATTGTTTTTCTTTATAATGATTATATTTTTGTTAATAATAAAGATTTCGAAAGGGTAATTACTTTTCTTGTATTTGAATATTTATTCTTCAAGAACCCTCAAAGTTTTTATGAACTTTGAAGATTTGATTCTATTGCCCTAAAGTCTCCCTTTTGGGGAGGTTTGGTTGGACTTCCTTATTTCAACAAAATCATCTTCTTACTCTCAGCAAAATTCCCCGCAGTAATTCTATAAATATAAGTTCCGCTTGCGACTTGCTGCCCGCCATTGTTTTTCCCATTCCAGGTAACTTCATAGCTGCCTGAGGGCTTATCTTCGTTTACAAGTGTTGCTACTTCATTGCCAAGAATATCATAAACTTTCAGTTGTACAGAACTTCATTAATGAAGTTCCTACGGATGGAATTGAATATTTGATTCTTGTGGTTGGATTAAACGGATTTGGATAATTCTGATATAATTGAAAATCCTTAGGTACATTCCCGGCAATATCTTTTACTGCAGTTGTTGATTGGACACCTGTTAATTTTACATTATCAATTGCTGCTACATCACTGTTATATCCATAATATTCCCATGCCAGCTTTAAGTTATTCATATTTTTATAAGCTGAAAGATCAACTGACACATATCGCCAGTCTAATCCTTTTCCATCATTAGTTGTCTGCCATAAAGGACTCCAATTACTCCCGTTATCAGAGGTGATGCTTAAATAAATTGCAGAACCGGATAAATATTGAGAATTGTATGCGATATAAAATTCAATTGCTGCATCACCATTGCCTAATGAAAAAGATGGAGTTATTAATAATTCATCTTGATCGGAATTATCAAAAGGACAAATCGCCGAGCTTACATTTGAAGGATCAATTGAACTGAAATTAAGTCCTTGTATATTTCCCGCTTGCCAGGTGTAACTTGTATTATATACACTGGTGCTCCAGCCATTTGGAGGAAATTGAGATAAATCAAAATTCTCTTGGAGTAAAGTGGTTTGAGTGGATGTTATTGAAACTGTAGCAGCAAACATCCCTCTTCCATGAGTGGAAGCAAAAAGCTTTTTATCCGAAGAACGATAATCAAGATCCATTACTGAAACATTTGGTAATCCATTATTATCCTGCGCCCAGCTTGTCCCGCTATCTTCTGTAGAAAATACACCGAGATCAGTCCCGACATAAATGTTGTTTGTATTATCAGGGTTAACCACAATACAATTAACAGGCAGGTTGGGTAAATTTGACGAAATACTTGTCCACGTTTGTCCGTAATTGGTTGTTTTAAAAATTTTCTTCCCGGATAAGAAACCTGAATATGTCACATAAGCAATCGAAGAATTAATTGGATCAATTGCTATTCTAGTACAATATGCATTTGGCAAATTATTATTAATATCCCCCTTAGTCCATGTAGATCCACCGTTCGTAGTGACCTGAATTATACCGCTTGCACATCCTATATAAATAACATTTGAATTTCCTTTAGCAATAGTTACAGCCGATATTTTATCACTGCCGCCATTTGTTATATCTCCACTGATGGTATTCCATTTGCCGGCACCGTCTGTAGTTCGCCAAACCCTATAAGTACCTGCGACTAGAGTACTAGGGTTATTCGGATCAATTGTATATGGTGTAATAAATAGAGTTCTATCTTTTGTACCATCATATTCCCCGCTGCCAGTCGGTATACCATTCATTTTTTTCGAGAATGAAACTCCTCCATTTGTTGATTTGAAAAACGCAAAATTAACATACTCGCCATAGATAATGTTGGGGCTATCGTAATCAACTTCTGTAACACCGCCATCTCCACCAATAATTGCCTGCCAGTTTGCTGAACCGTTTGAAGATATCGTCCCGTTATCTTGTGTGCCGCCGTAATAATTAGTTCCAGTAGGAGAAACAGCACCATAGTAAAATTGTGTTATCGCGAGATTATTATTTTCACTAGTCCATGTCTCTCCTTTATCTGTGGATTTATAAACTCCGCCATCATTTCCATTGTATAGAATATTTGAATTAGAAGGAGCAAAAGCTAAAGCATGATGATCTGCATGAACAAATTGATAACCTGTTTGCTGATACCAATTGGTCTTTTGTTTCCAGCTTGCGCCGCCATCAGTTGTTTTCCATAAATCTAATCCACCTATTATTACATTGTTAGCATTATCCGGATCAACAGCCATTATATTATCATACCATGCTTGTGTGCCGGCATAATTATTAGCTCCAGAAAAAGCTGGCCCTGCTACAGCTATTGAATCCCAGCTATTACCTCCATTGGTTGTCTTTACCATTACGCTTACACCATTAGTGTTCAAATCAAGAAAAGAAGCATAAACAACTTGAGGGTTTGAAAGAGATGTCGCCATTTCAATTCTACCCTGTCCTGACTTTGAGAGAATTGTAGTAGAACCAAAACTTGTTCCACCGTTAGTACTTCTATAGACGGCAGCACTATCTACAAATAAACCGAAACAAGCATATATTGTTGTAGGAGTTGTCGAAGCAATTTCAATATCAGTGCAGTGGTTATATTTTTGATTGTTTGTTAAAGCTCCTGTGAACGAATCACCTCCATTGCTGGAACTAAATAATCCGGTTCGTGTACCCGCCCATAAAATATTAGTGGTGCCATCAAATACTAATTTATTTACGTAATAATAATTTGAATTATTAGTAGCTGATAGTTGAACCCAATTTGCACCTGCATCTGTTGATTTAAAAATTCCTTCTCCCCTTATTGCATCAATATTAAAAAATCCTTCGCCGGTCCCGGCATAAATAGTATTTGGGTTATTTGGATCAATAACTAAAGAACAAACTGCTAAGTTTTCCATATTGTCTTTCAAAGCCGTCCAGCTGCCTCCGCCATTTGTAGATTTCCATACACCGCCACTGACTGAACCTAAATAAACTATGTTAGGGTTTGTCGGATCTACAGCAATTGCTCTAATTCGTCCTCCGATATTATTAGGCCCGACAGGTGTCCAGTTTAATGTAGTTTCAGATTTACTAAGACTTTTTTGTAGTCTGTTTAATTCTATATCTTTTAATGCTTCTCGACGCCACCCAACGGGAATTTTACCAAGCGGGTATTCGCGTTGTTCTATGTACCATTTCATTGCTTCATCTGCTGAGCCGTAAGTAGGTTTTTCGTTACTTTCCTCTTTTATTTTCCAATCCAAAAATGTCTTCATATTTATTTCATTTTTAGAATAATTGAGAAAGATTTGTAAACCTACAGTTAAAATGGCTGAAATAATTAATATGGTTATTTGCTTTTTCATTTTGGCTTTAATACCTCAAAATTCATTAAACTGCTTTTGGTCTTGATACATTAAAAATTCTAACAATTTAAATTTTAAATTTACTTTAAAACTTTTTGTATATACCAGTTATAATTTTTCCCCATAAATATAATTGCCCTAAATTCATCACCTGGTTTTAGCTTAGAAAGATTAAATAAGCCTGAATTTTTATCTTTATGTGATGTAAAATCAATTTCATTTTTATCATTTAATGCGTAATCAGGAACTAATTTATAAACGCTGCCATTTACTGCCATGCTTGCATAAGCCGGGTTTTCTTCAACATTTAAAATTTTTGCTTTGATTGAATAATTATTTTCATCTTCCAAATTTATTTCTTGAACTTTAGCGGTTACAATTGATTGATTTACCTGTATTGTTGTCGGCGGATTTTGATTGGTTTTTTTTATAGATAATTCCTGGCCGCCATTTTCATTTTTGCTCACATTTGTACAGCAGCTTGAAAAGAAAAGAAATAAGAATGGTAAGAAAAATTTTATCTGGTTCATAATTTTTTTATTAAGTTTATGAATGCTATTATGATATAAATGACATTGCAACAGATAATTTAAACTAATTTTATCCCAAATGTTTATAATAATTTATTTTTTTAATAGACTTATCAACTTATTATTTAATCAATTTAATACGTAACTATTTAGAAACTTGAGAAAAGCAAAATTATCTACAGACATCATAGAAAAACTTGCGGAAATTTCTGCCGGTTATTTACCCGAAAATGTATTTGACAAGTTTCTTGAATTAGTTTCAGCAGAAATTAAAAATAAGTTCTTCACTCATAGCTCTGAAGCTAATCTGATTAGAATAATTTTAGCAATGTTTGATAAAGCATCCTTTATAGGGGACTGCGTTAAATACCCGCATTATGTTGAAATATTAATCTCAATTGCAGTTAATAGTAATTACCTAACAGACATTCTGGTAAGAAATCCTGAATATTTTTACTGGATAGTAAATCCTTCTAATCTAAATAGAAAGTTGAATGAAGAAGAACTGAATTTGGATTTAAAGCAGAATATTAACTCATACAAATCTTTAAACGCTAAGTTAAATTTTCTGCGGTCGCAAAAAAGGAAAGAGATTTTAAGAATAGGGACAAAAGATATTTTAGGTATCAATGATTTAAAAACTGCAACTGAAGAGTTATCTATCTTAGCTCGAAGTATCACATCGCTTCTATTTTCAATTTGTTATAGTGATGTTTTATCAAAATATAATCTGCAATTAGATGATAATTCATATTGCTTAATTGCACTTGGTAAACTCGGCGGCAATGAATTAAACTACAGTTCTGATATTGATTTAATAATTTTTTATGATGATAATATTTCAATAAACAGCAAAAAAAGTTTCCAGGAAATTTTAATTGAAGCTATTTATTTGTTTATCGAAAGTGCAACTGCCATAACTTCGCTGGGATATATTTTCAGAGTTGATTTTCGTCTCCGCCCGGATGGCAGAACTTCTGTTTTGACCAGGAGCCTCCAGGAATATCTCAATTACTATGAAAGCCGTGGCGAAGATTGGGAAAGACAAATGCTGATTAAAGCCGGCTTTGTTTCCGGCAGTAAAAAATTATTTGATAATTTCCTTAATTACTTGCAGCCTTTTATTTATCCTTCATCGTTTTCAATTTCACCAATGGAGCAGATAAAAAAATTAAAAATAAATATTGAAAAGAATTTAAAGGATAATGAAAATATAAAACTTATTCCCGGAGGGATAAGGGATATTGAGTTCGCTGTTCAAGCATTGCAATTATTAAACGGCGGCAAACTAAAAAATATTAGATCAAATAACACTCTTGATGCAATTACTCAACTAAAATCGGAAAAGCTTTTAACTGATGGTGAAGTTGTGGTTTTCAACACAGCTTATGTTTTTTACAGAAAGATTGAACATTACTTGCAATTAATGAATGACACACAAACTCATTCCATCCCCTCCGAAGGCGAAATACTAGAAAAGCTAAGCAGCTACCTTGGATTCAAAAGTTCTAAAAAGTTTAATGAAACTGTAACTGAAAGTAGAAAAAATGTTAAAACAATTTACGATTCAATTACAGGTAAGGAAACGGAGTTAAATTTAAAAGAAAAGAAGATTTCAAAAATAAAATTCGAAAATCAAAGTAAAGCCGAAAAAGATTTTGTTTATCTAAGTGAAGGCAAGGGGTTGCTGGGACAAAAAGAATTTGATAAAAGTACAACTGATAGTTTTATTAAAATTGAATCCTCGCTAATTAATTATTTAGATAATTGTTTACAGCCTGATTTAGTTCTCCAAAACTTTGTTCGTGTAATAAGAAATATCACTTTTCCTTCAATCTGGTATAATGAATTTTTAGACGAAAAATTTTTCACCTCATTTTTAATGCTTTGTGAATTTTCACAAAAGTCAATTGACCTTTTTGCAGAGGACACGGACCTGCATGAGTACTTTTTAACTCGAAGAGTATTTCAAAAAATAAATTCTTCTAATATCACTAATATTAATTTGAAGAAATTGCTATTTAATCTTTCTGTTCAAATTACGGTTCACTTAATATCGAGTGAAGAGTTTTCAAATATTCTTAGCAATTATTTTACAGAACAAATTAAAAATATTTCCAAACAATATTTTACTGTAGAGGAGAGTTCTCAAATTTTCATTGCAGGGATGGGAAGCTTCAGTGTTGGCGAGATGACCTTTGCTTCTGATATTGATTTAATATTTGGAACAAATAATTTTGAAGCAGATAAAGATGTTGAAAAAAAATTCCAAAATTTATTATTAAAATTTAAAGAAGAATTTAAACCATTTGAAGTTGATTGCAGGCTGCGTCCGGAGGGGAAAAGCAGCCAGCTTGTTTGGGAATTGAAAAGCTATCAAAATTATTTGCAAAGCCGTGCAAGAGTATGGGAATTGCAAGCATTTTCAAAAATGAATTTTATTTTTGGAGATAATAAATCATACAAAAGTTTGATACGAAGTTTAGTGCAGAGAATTAAAATTGAAGATAAAGAATCAGTAAAAAAAGAAATGAAATCGATGAGGACTAAAATGTATCCATCTATTTCTTATCTCTCAAAAAGTTTTTACATAAAAAAAAGCATCGGAGGAATCAGTGATATTGAATTTATAATTCAATATTTACTTTTAACCAATCCGGAGATTTACAAAAAAAATATCGGTAAAAGAAAAATCAAAAGATTAAAAAGCCTGGAGGATAATTTACCGGGATTAATTGATTTTGATAAGGTAAAACATAATTTTTTATTCTTAAAAAATTTGGAAATTTTTAATCAAGTTATATTTAATGTTTCATCCGGTATGATAGCAAAGGATGAGAAGAAATATGAATTGTTTGCAAAACTTCTAGGCTTTGCATCGGTAAGTGAATTTGAAAAGAAGCTTGGTTCTATTATAAAAGAAAATCATTCTATCTACAAAAATATTTTTAACGACTAACCGTGGAAATTTTTAAAAAATATATTGCCGTAATTATTAGCCTATATACGTTTATTATTTATTTAACAACTGTTGCACCGTCTGTTGTTCAAATTGATTCCGGAGAATTGGCTGCAGTGCAGGCAACTTTGGGAATAGCTCATCCAACCGGATATCCGTTATACACAATAATTGGCTACTTATTTTCATTGATTCCACTACCCTTTACAAAAATATTTCAACTAAATCTTTTAGCAGCCCTTTATTGCAGCATTGGTGTAGGAATTTTTTCTATTACATCAAAATTAGTATTAGATAATCTCGACATCTTTTCAACAAAAAAGAATGAGGTTAAAAAGAAAGAAATAAAACAGACAAAAAAAAATATTACTCACAATAAATTAGAAACAAAGAAAATTATTATTCCTGAACCGACAAAATATATAGCCATTTCTTTTAGTGCTTTAGCTTTGGCTTTCAGTAGAACTTTCTGGTTCCAAAGCACTTCAGTTGAAGTTTATTCACTCCATATTTTATTAATTAACCTGATAATATTGTTCCTTGTAAAAGCGTTTGTAAATAAAAATGATAACCCAAAATCAGAAACGAATTCCTGGTTGTTGTTTGCAGTATTCCTTGCTTTAGGTTTTTCAAACCACATGACTACTCTTTTAATTTTACCGGGAACGGCTTATTTGTATTTCAATAAAAATAAATTTAATACTGTAAGCTTTAAAAGACTTGCTTTAATGTTATTGATCTTCTTCCCCATCCTATTTTTAATTTATTCCTATCTGCCGATTAGAGCCAGCCAGAACCCGTCAATTAATTGGGGGAACCCAATCGACCTTGAAAGGATAATGCGGCATGTATCAGGCAAGCAATACCAGGTTTGGCTTTTCTCATCAACAGAAGCAGCAAAAAAACAATTGACATATTTTATAAATAATCTTCCTACGGAATTTTTCATTACTCTAATTATTGCTTCAATTGGTTTATTTACTTCATACAAGATTTCCAAAAAGTTTTTCATTTTCACGCTAATAACATTCTTCTCAACAGTACTTTACTCAATCAATTATGATATAAATGATATTGATTCGTATTTTCTTTTAGCATACATATCACTTGCGTTCTTTGTCGTATTCGGAACTATAAAAATTATAGAGCTGCTTTTAGAAAAGAAAATTAAATACTCATTCATAACTTTCGTTTTAGTCATAATTCTTTCAATTCAGATATACAGTAATTATTCTGAAGTAAATCAAAGCAGATGCTATACGTTTGAAGATTACACAAAAGCATTGCTAAACAGTACTTCCCAGAACTCCATTGTATTTGGATACGAATGGGATTATTATATTTCAGAATCATACTACTTTCAATATGTAGAGAATTTTAGGAAAGATATTACTGTAATTGATAAAGAATTAATGCGGCGTTCATGGTACTACAATCAAATAAAAACTGATCACCCCGATGTACTAAATGGAGTTCAAGATGTTGAGAAATTATTTCTAAAATCATTAGTACCGTTTGAGAGAGATGAAGATTACAATCCGAATATTATTGAAAATTATTACCGCCAATTAATGACCGGCTTAGTGGCAGCAAATTTCCCTAAAAAAGATTTTTATGTTGCTTCCGAGATTTATGAAAATGAAATGCAGCAAGGTCAATTTAAACTGCCGCCTGGTTTATCTTTAGTCCCGGATCTTTTATTATTTAAAGTAGTTAAAGGAAATCAGTATGTTCCGGCAAAGGATCCCGATTTTACAATTAGATTTCCGAAAAATCGTAACAGGTATATTGATTTGATTGAAAGAATGGTTGCCACAATGTTGGCAAGGCGGGCAATGTATGAATTGCAATTCAATAAACTTGATAGAGCTAAGGTTTATATCAATAAGATTAAAAGTAACTTCCCGAATTTCACAATTCCAACCCAATTGCAGGGTATAGCAAATTAAGGATTAAGCAAATGAATCCCACTTCAAAGTGAGCATCATTTGCTTATTCAATTAAATTATTTCAATGGTTTAAAATCTTTCGCAGCATCAAGTAAATCTTCTTGTCTATCTTTACTTAATTCAGCCTTAGTCATAAATGATTGAAGTGTTACATCCATCTGCTGAATTAAATTTCTTTTAAAATACTTAGGAGCATAAACAGAACCATCAAGCATATAAAGGCGGTGTGTTTTTTCATCATAAAAAGTATAGTTTATAAAAGGGCCGCCCATTCCTTTGATATTTAAATCCCATAAACCTTGAGTAAACAATGCATACCTGCCGTTAAAATTTACCTCGCTGGTTGTCAAATAATCTTCAGCAATAACAACATAAGAGGAATCATCTGCGGTTACGTAATATTTTTTTGTCATCCTGTTTCTAATTGCACGGATGGAATCTTGATTCAAGTAAGCAGGAGATGCATTATCAATCCAATGAACAAAAATCCATCTTTCCATATCGCTGCCTGGCGATCTTCTTATCCACACGAATTTATCTTTAGCCATATTTAATGCAAGCTTAAAATCCGCTTGAACATATATTATCCATCCATATCTTTTTAAAAACATTCCTTCAATGCTTTTTTGTTCAAATGCCGCTCTATAAAGACTCGCATACAATCTTTTATCAGAAATTTTTTGATAAGCATATAAGAGATTGTCTTTATTTCTTAAAATTCTTGCTTTAAGCTCAGCCATAGTTGGAGCTGAAAGAATTGTAACAAGCTGATCCTTTGCCCAGATATTGTATTTTTCAGGGAAGAAATTTTTATCCGTTTCAATTTTACTTTTCACTGAAGAATCAACAACAGCTTTAAGAAATTTTGCTGCATCTGAATTTGAATTTAAAGGTGCGGCAATTATTATATTCTTTCTGCGTTTATAATAATCCAACTGGCTGGGAGGAATTCTAATCAAAGTAAAAAGATTTTCAGGCTGCGGAGTATAAATCACTTTTTCAAAAGTTGAATCCAGAACGGTTTTCATTTGTGCATATTCGGAAGAATCGGCAATCACGTAAATTTCATCTTCAAGCCCAACTGCCGGCCTATCTGACTCGCTGCATGAAGAAATGATTGTAGATAAGATTAATAAACCAAGTAATGCTAAAAATTTTTTCATTATTGTTACCTCGGAACATTCGGTAAAATTAATTGCAAACCGGGCAAGAAAATTAAATATAATGCCCACATTGTTAGCCCAACAGAAAGAGGAATCGATAAATTATCGTCCGCAAATCCGAAAGAAATATTTTCAACTATTGCGCCTACAAATGCAGCAGCAAATCCTATCAAATATTCCGTCATATTCCCTTCTATTTTGGGAGTAAAAAAAACAACAATACTTGCACTTATAAAAAAGGATAAAGTTCCCTCAAAACTTTTTGCGAGAAACTTATGTTTTCCAAATTTCCTCCCGATTAAAGCAGCTACGGTATCGCTTATTATTAAAATACTAAATGCCGTGATAAAAAATACTTTCGGGAAAATAATAACACAAATTAATGCTGAAATAAAAACATAAGTAGCACCGTTCAGGTTTCTCTTTTTATGGTCAACTTCATGCTCTCTTAATAAAAACCCGAATATGTCGTAAAATACTTTTGCCAGAGATTTAAAGAAATATCTGCTTAAGTCTAATATGATTGCAAAAGCAGCCACAATGCTTAAAATAATTATTGCATTTGTTTGGGAAATGAAATAGTAAATAATTGGGATTGATAAAGAACAGAGATGAATTAGTTTTCTTACTACTTCATCTCTGTAATGAATTGTTCCGTTATCAGTTTGATTCATCTTTGGGAGAAGATTCTTTCGGCTTTCGTTGATCCATTAATTTTTGTACATGTTCAGGTACCTCATTGGCAGATTCTAAATTACCGTTCTTTTTAACTGGGGGAAGCTCCTCGCCACGGATTAAAGTATCAATTTCATCTGCATCAAGAATTTCTCTTTCCAATAATTGAAGAGATAGCTTATGAAGTAAATCTATGTGATCTGATAATATTTTTTCTGCTTTTACCATGGATTCATTAACAATCCTTCTAATTTCACCATCAATTTCTATCGCAGTACTTTCGCTATAATCTCTATGCTTTTGAATTTCCCTGCCTAAAAAGATTTCTTCTTCCTTGGCTCCATAGCTTAATGGTCCTATTTTATCACTCATTCCCCATTCACAAACCATTTTACGGGCAATACCGGAAGCCTTTTCAATATCATTCCCAGCACCGGTTGTGTAATGATTAAATATTAGTTTTTCTGCGGCCCTGCCGCCTAATGCATAGGTAATTACTGCTTCTAAATATTCTTTTGAATAAGTATGTTTCTCATCCATGGGAAGGTAACTAGTAACCCCTAAAGCTCTACCGCGCGGAATTATTGTAACCTTGTGAACAGGATCAGCTTCAGGAATCATTCTTGCAACAAGCACATGTCCAATTTCATGATAGGCTGTAGTCTTTTTTTCTTCTTCAGTAATGATCATACTCTTGCGTTCCATTCCCATCATCACTTTATCTTTAGCATCTTCGAAATCAATCATCTCAACTTTTTTCTTATTTTTTCTAGCAGCAAGAAGTGCAGCTTCATTTACTAGATTTGCTATTTCAGCGCCGGCTAATCCAGGAGTTCCCTTAGCAAGTACTTCTAAATTAACTGAAGGATCCAAAGGAATTTTTCTGGTATGAACTTTTAAAATACCTTCACGCCCTTTAACATCTGGCCTATCTACAACAACCTGCCTGTCAAACCTTCCAGGCCTCAATAAAGCCGGGTCAAGTACATCGGGGCGGTTAGTTGCAGCGATAATAATTACACCACTGTTCTGTTCAAATCCATCCATTTCTACAAGCAACTGATTTAATGTTTGTTCTCTTTCATCATGGCCACCGCCTAATCCGGCACCTCGATGTCTTCCAACTGCATCAATTTCATCAATAAAAATAATGCAGGGTGCATTCTTCTTTCCTTGTTCAAAAAGATCACGGACACGGCTGGCTCCAACACCAACAAACATTTCAACAAAGTCGGCACCGCTTATTGAAAAGAATGGCACTCCGGCTTCACCGGCAACCGCTCTTGCCAATAGAGTTTTACCTGTTCCGGGAGGTCCTAATAGTAAAACACCTCTTGGGATTTTTCCACCAAGTTTTTGAAACTTTGACGGCTCTTTTAAGAATTCAATTATTTCCTGTAATTCTAATTTCGCTTCATCTGCCCCGGCAACGTCTCTGAAAGTAATCCGCAGTCCGGATTGAGTAATTAATTTTGCTTTGCTTTTTCCAAATGAGAAAATGCCGCGGGTTCCACCGGAACCACCGCCCTGCATTCGCCTCATGATAAAAATCCAAAATCCTATTATCAGAACCCAGGGAACAACAGTTATAAATATATTCATCCACTCGCTTGATTCTTTATCAAAGGAATAGTCGATTCCCTTTGCTTTCCAGACAGCTTCTTGGTCCTTTATTATTGGTTCAGGTAGGTAAACTGAAAAATCTTTGACCTCTGTTGCTTTTTTATTTATGGTGAGTGATTCTTTTTCTTTTAATGTTCCCTTAAAATAATAATCATTAATATCAGATTTAATGATGCTTGCCTTTTCGATTTTATTTTCATTCAATAACTTTTCATATTGATTAAATGAAATATCGGTGTAGTTTGTGGTGTTTGTCTTGAATAGCTGCATAACAATTACAGCAGCTACAACTACGGCACCCCAGCCAAATACTAATCTTATTATTTTGGACCAGTCAAAATTATCATCCGGCTTATTAGGCCCGTTGCCTTTGGGGGATTTTTGAACTGGCTTATTTCCATTATTATTATTTTCCGACATATCTCAATTTTTCTTGTTAATAAATTCTTAATTTAATTTTCATTTAAAACGTAAATACATTTTAAATTTCTATACTTTTGGGCATAATCTAACCCATATCCAATAACAAATTTACTAGGAATATCGAAGCCAATATAATCAATTTTTACATTATATCGAAGACTATTTGGCTTAACAAGCAGCGAAACAACCTTAACGCTTGCAGGTTTATGCTGGCCCATCAGTTCCTCAATAAATTTGATAGAGAGCCCTGTATCAACAATGTCTTCAACTATGATAATATCTCTTCCATTTACATCGCAATTTAACTCTTTGATAAGTTTAACTTTACCGGAGGAAATTTTTTCATCGCCATAGCTAGACAACTTAAAAAAATCAATCTCACAGTCTACATTTACATTCTTGATCAAATCTGACATAAATAAAAAAGAGCCGTTCAAAACACCAATAAATACTGGCACTTTCCCTTCATAATCTTTTGATATTTGCTTACCAAGCTCATTCACTCTTTGTAAAATTTTTTCTTCACTTAAATAAACAACAAATTCATCATCCCCGATTTTTATCTTATCCGAGTTTAAGTCAGGCATAATTTTAAGACCTTTTTTGAATTTTCTTTTATTTTGAAATTATTGTCAATTCTTAAGCCTATAACCCAAATAATTTTGTTGTTATGTGTTAAGACGTATTGACCTGCTTTTTTATTGTATTCTATTTTCTGTTCATTTAAAAAATCGGAAATTTTCTTTGTGCCTCTCATACCCAACGGGAAAAATTTATCACCAGGCTTCCATTTTCTTAGAATAAGTTCTTCCTTAATATTATCAGCGGAGATGTATTCAATATTTCTACTTTTGTTTAATTCAACTTCTTCCTTTTTAATCAGTGAAATCTGCAGATCATTTTCACCAAATTTTACTTTTTCACCGGGATGAATTATGAATTCAGTTAAATCTTCTTTTGTATTTTTCTTAATAACTAATTTTTCACGTTCGCGGTAAACAACTATTCCATTTGAAATTGTTTGACTTTTACCGGATTCACTGAAAATTAAAGAATAAATTTTCTTAATATCATTAGACTTAAAATCAACAGCAAAGTTTCCTTCCATCGCATACTTAAATAAATCACCCCAAAATTCTTCATCAATTTTTTTTAGCTCGGCAATAAGAACATTTAATTCATTTTTCTCTTTGAAAAAAATGTTTTGTGATTCTTGAACAATTAGTTTTTGAATCGATTTATACTGATTCCTAAATATTTGAGAAGAATTAAACAGCGTTTTATCAAGAGAAGGATTTAACCTCTGCTTTAATAACGGAATAATTTCGTGACGTAAAAAATTTCTTTCATAAATTGACTGCTGATTAGATGCGTCAATTCTGTATTTGATTTTCTTGTTAGTTAAATAGTTTAAAATTTCATCTTTTGTCAGAAGCAGTATTGGACGAATAATATTTTCTCTTTTTACCGGAATGCCTGATATACCGTTCAACCCGGTTCCTTTTATTAAATTCAGCAGAACTGTTTCAGTATTATCATCAGCAATGTGAGCAGTAGCAATCTTATCAAATTTATTTTGCTTTGCAATTTTATTTAGCTGCTGATAACGAATTATCCTTCCAGCTTCTTCAATTGAAATTTTATTTTTGATAGCAAATTGCTTAACATTTTTATTTGCCGAATAAAAGTTAACATCAATTGAAGAACAAAAGCCGCGGCAAAAAATCAAGTCTTCTTCAGATGCCTTTCCTCTCAATTTATGATTTAAATGAAAAGCGCCGAGAGATATTTGAAATTTTTGTTTGAATTTATTCAGAAAATAAAGAAGAAAAACCGAGTCAGGGCCGCCGCTTAAAGCTACAAGTATTTTATTATTTTTATTGACCAGTTTATTTTCAGAAATAAATTTAATTACCTTCTGATCAATTCTTTTTTCAATATTCATTTAATTGAAGATAAACTTCGCTTATTTTTGAATTAAAGAACCGGCATCTTCCTTAGCTTCCATAATTCTTTCTACATATTTACCAAGAACATCAAATTCAAGGTTAACTGTATCACCAATTTTCTTTTCTGAAAAAACCGTCATTTCCCAGGTATGTGGAATAATACCAACTGAAAATGAATTTCCTTCAAGCTGTGCAACTGTCATACTAACGCCGTCAATTGAAATTGAACCAACAAATATCAAATACTTTTTAAATTTTTCCGGGAAGGAAATTGTCATCCAGTGACTGTTGGACAGTTCTTTAATATCCTCAACAGTTCCAGTAGTATCAATGTGTCCAAGCACAAAATGTCCGCCTAATCTTTCTTCAGCTTTTAGCGGCCGTTCAAGGTTAATTTTATCATTATTTTTCAATGAACCGAGATTCGTTTTCTTTAATGTTTCTTCGATGGTATCTACGCTAAAATTATTTCCTTCTCTTTTTACAACTGTTAAGCAAACTCCATTACAGCTCACACTGTCGCCAATATTTAGATCATCCATTATTATTTGAGCAGAAACAGTAAGCTGAAATCCATCACCGGTTGCCAGTTTACTGACTAGCTTTCCGGTTTCTTCAACCAAGCCAGTGAACATTTTAAACTCCTTAATTTTTAAAATTCAGTTATCAAATTTATAAAAAATATAGCTTAATCAGATAATTTTTAAGATAGAATTGGTTATTGAAATAGCAGATGCCTATCTTTTTAACTCTACAAATATATCATCACCAATTGTTTCAACTTTTTCAACTTTGGTTTTTACAGCTTTAGCAATGCTTTTTATTTTCATATCACCAACAACTGAAAGCCCAGCACCAATAATTTTGGGACTAATAAAAAGTAGGATGTCATCGAATAATTTTTTTTGAATAAGCGATGTAAAAATAGTACTTCCGCCTTCTACTAAAACCGAGCTGATACCTCTTTTCCCTAATTCCTTAAACACATTTAATAAATCAATTGAACCTTCTTGTTCTTGTTTGGCGAAAATTATATCAACATCAAGAGCATATAATTTTTTTAATTTTCTTCTTCTATCAATATTATTTTTCGATGTAACCAGAATTAAATTTTTATCTTTATTATTAGTAAAAATTTTGCGGTCAGTTTTTAATTTTAATTCCGAATCAATAATTACTCTTTTGGGATTTCTGCCTTCAGATAATCTTACTGTTAACGAAGGATTATCACGAATTACAGTATTGGTTCCAACTAATACAGCATCATATTTTGAACGAAGCTGGTGAACATATTTTCTTGAGGATAAGGATGAAATCCATTTAGAATCACCCGTAACATCGGCAATTTTCCCGTCTAAAGTCTGAGCCGCTTTTAAAGAGATATAAGGAAGTTTCTTGGTGATATGCTTGAAAAAAAATTTATTTAATTCAACACATTCTTTTTCAAGAACGCCAACCTTTACATCAATACCGGCAGACTTTAGTTTTTTCACGCCACTGCCGCTAACTAATGGATTCATGTCCAAAGTGCCGATAACTACACGCTTAATTTTACTTTCAATTATTTTATCAACGCATGGCGGGGTTTTCCCGGTATGGCTGCACGGCTCAAGATTTACATAAAGTGTTGAGCCATCAACTTTTTCTTTTGCATTTGCTATGGCGTTTATTTCGGCATGATTCTTCCCGAATTTTTCATGATAGCCGGCACCAATAATTCTATCATTTTTAATAATTACGCAGCCAACTAAAGGATTCGGACTGACATTTCCGCCGCCCTTTTTTGCAATTTCAATTGTAAGTTTTATGTATGATTCGTCAGTCAATTACTTTTTATATGAAAGTTTAATCAATAGATAAGATTTCAAATTCAAGTAAACCGGCAGGTGCTTTAACGCTGATTTTTTGTCCTGCTTTGCTTCCCATTAATCCCTGTCCTACTGGTGAAGTGACAGAAATTTTCCCGGCTTGAAAATCTGCTTCTTCCGGTGAAACTAAAATATATTCCACCAATTTTTCATTCTTTAAATTTTTTATTTTCACTTTTGAAAGTATATGCACTTCTCCATCCGGAAAATGTGTAGGATCAATTATCCTTGCACGGGATAAAACACTTTCAAGTTTGCTTATTCTCAACTCAAAGAGCCCCTGCTCTTCTTTAGCTGCATCATATTCTGCATTTTCTGAAAGATCACCGTGAGCCCTAGCTTCAGCGATTTTTGCTGCCATATCTTTTCTACCATTGGTTTTCATTTCCTGTAATTCTTTTTCAAGCTCGACGAGCCTTTCTTTTGTTAAATAAACAAAATTAGCATCTGTCATTATTACATCTCAACTTTGTTATTGAATGGTTTAAAAAAAATAGCCACCGCTTTTTTTAGCAGTGGCAGATACCAACTTAAAAAATTTTGATTTACTTGTCAAGAATAAATTGTGCTTTTAATAATTGCTTCCCTCGATAATTTCTGTAAAACCTTTAATCAAATACAATAAAAGTAGGAGTATTTTCATTTACGAGCCGAATTCCTCAAACGAATTAGGTTTGTTTTTTAATAATTATTTTAAAAGAACCATCTTTTTAGATTGAATATAATTTCCCACTTTTAGCTGATAAAAATATATTCCGCTTGGCAAAGGCGAATAAATATTCGTCCCTGCACTTGAGTTGAATTCAACTTCATAATTCCCCGGCTGCTGCTGTTTATTTACAAGAGTTGCAACTTCATTTCCTAAAATATCGTAAACTTTAAGTTGTACAGACGAGGCATGCCTCGTCTCTACGACCGGGATAGAGTATTTAATTTTTGTTGATGGATTAAAAGGATTGGGATAATTCTGTTCAAGATTAAAGCTCACTAAATTAATATTTCCTTTAACTGAAGTATTCAATGATGAATCGGACTTCATTATCCAATTATCAGGATCAAAACTAAAATTTGTTGGTTGTGAAGTTAGATTAAATTTAAACTGCTGCTGCTGCTGATTATTCATTACTGTCAATAAAGTATCACCTGAAACTGTAGCAATTTTAATTTGAATAGGCATTGTAAAAAACACAGGATTTGTATTCGTAGCTTGAGAGATATTTATAGAAACTTCAAAATTGTTTGAATTGATTTCGTCTGAACTCCAACTATATGAATAATGCGGATAGTTCTCTCCATAAATCCATTCTGAAAAGAAATAATTTAGATCCATCCCGGATACATTTTCAGCTATTCTTTTAAAATCATCAGTTGTTGCTGAGTTGTAAGCTAACTGAGGATCACTATCATAAGTTCTTAGTATATTGAAAAAGGTGCTGTCACCAACAACACCTCTAAGCATATGCAGTACAACAGCACCTTTGGAATAAGTGCGGCTGCTATTAAAGATTTCACCCACAGAGCTTATATCCTGTACATAAACAGATCCGACTGCGTTTTTTGCATTATTTATTTCATTAGCAATTTGAGTATTGTAGCTGTCCTTTCCGCCTATCGCCTCAAGATAAACAGCTTCAGAATATTGTGCAAAGCCTTCATTAAGCCAAATGTCCCGCCAGGTTTTGCAGGTTACTTTATCACCAAACCATTGATGAGCTAATTCATGAGATATTACATATTGTTTAAACGTATTAGGTCCCATTGAAGTACAAGTTTGATGTTCCATTGCCCCTCCCCATCCGAATTCAGCATGACCATATTTTTCTTTTATGAACGGGTATAATCCATATCTTTCAGAAAATACTTTTATCATGTTTGGAGTTTCATCAAGCTGTGCTTTAATTGAACTTAATTTCCCGGGATACAAATAATGTGTAATCGGCATTGAATCTGGGATCCCATTTTGAGTGTAATGGAAATAATTTATATACTCTTCATAATTTGTAACAGCGATAGAAATTAAATACTGTGCAATTGGATAAATATTTTTCCATTTGAACGTGTGGGTGTTATTTTCATTATCAACTGTTGAAATTAAAGTACCGTTTGAAACTCCAGTATAAGAATAATCGCATGTTATCCATACGTCGGAGGAATCAGCTTTATCAGCAGGAGTATCTTTACAAGGCCACCAGTCGCTTGCGCCATAAGGCTCACTTAATGACCAAATCACAGGCTCGCCTTTTGGCGACCCATCTTGTGTCCCGAATTCAAAACTGCCAAATCCGCTTGAGCCAGGCGTTCCTTGATAATAAACAACGATAGAAAATTTTTCATTTGTGGAATAAGTTCTATCAAGAGTAACATTTATTTTAGCATCCTGATGTGTGAAAACTAGTTTTGAGTTTCCTTGTTTGATTGAATCAACCGTTAAAGTATTTTGCAAATCCAAAAAGAAACTGTTTAAGCTTGAAGAAACCGGTTTAGCATCAACCTGTACTTTTCCAATTAAATAATTTGGTTTGTATGTAACTTTTATATCAAGCTTATAATAAGTAACATCGATTGAAGGATCCCCCGGATAATTAACTTTTGAAATTGCTAATTCTTTTTCAAAACTCTTTTTTTCCATGTCAGCTATTGAATTAAATTCTTGTGCAGAAATAATTATTGTTAGTACATAAGAAGATTATAAGTAATAAAAACTTTTTCACAGAATTCCTCACTAGAAAATGGAACTTATTTTACTATAAATAATTTTGAAGTTCAATAAATAATCTTCGCCCTAATTTACTTCCTGTATTCTGCAGATTGGGCCGGAAATTACAATACCTGCATACCTTATTTTCCCTGTCCTCTAAAGTTGAAAGATTAAACTTTCCTTCATTTATATTTTGAACATATTTTTTTATTGCTACAATACAGGCTTTAATTACATCTTCATTCAAACTTAGTTTTTCTTCTTCGCTTAACTTTTTCCTTGATAAATTGACAAAGTTTTTCCCGAAATCTTCTTCATTGAATTTTAATGAATAAATTTCAGCCCCAGCGGGATTAAAATCTTTATTGATTTGTGCTTTTATAATTTCCTTTGCTGCGAACATGTAAAGTGGAAGCTGCAATGATATTCCTTCGAACAACTCATCGGATGATGGTTTTTTACCGCTCAACTTGTAGTCAACAACTTTAAATTTATTTTCCTCTTGCCGAATATCAATTCTATCAATCTTTCCTCTAATTTTTATATCGTCAATTTTAAAATCTTCTTTTGTAAAGAATTTATTTTGGTCATCAGATATCTTGCCGAATCCCATCTCAAAATAATTTGGGATAAATCCTTCTTCATCATTTCTTTCACTTAAAAGAAATTTATATAAAATTGAATTCTTTTTATCTCCATTCAATCCGAGAATTTTTTCTTTTTCATAAAATGTTAATGGAGAATTAAAATTTGCTTCCGAAATATTTCTTTCGGCTATTTTAAAAATCAAATCAACTGCATAACTAAATATTTTATCCTCGGCTTTTTGAAGAATAATTTCTTTTTCGTGAAAAGTCTTGTAAAACTCATATAAAATATTGTGCAGTATAGTTCCCATTTCCAGCGCTTCAATTTCTTCGGAAGGCTCTTCCAGCGGCTGCAAGAATAAAATTCTCTCAGCAAAATATTTATAAGGACATTTGGCATAGGTCTCAAGCTGTGAAATGGAATATTCCCTATCCTTAAAGCCTAATAATTTTTTCTTGCCTTCGTCACTTAAAACAGAAGAAATATTGCCAGTAAAATTACTTTCTCCAAATGGTTCGGTCTTTCTTAATTCATCTATCTGAATAGAATTTTTTATTTCTTCAAAATTCAGTTCAGTTTCATTAATAATTTTTTTGGCTTCATCAATTCCGATTTGACCAATTAATTTCAGCAATTCTTCTTTAGAATAAATTTTTGAATCGTAATCAGTTTCATTTATTTCATGTACTGAAATCAGATTTTCAAATTCAGTTAAAATATTGGAAACAGCTAATTCTTGTTTATCTTCTTTAGAAGGATATGTCAAATACAATTTCTTATTCCAGGAACAAATAGATTGATAAAACTGGTATCGTTCTTCAGTTTGATGAGTAAGCTCATTCCTTACGTACGAACCGGAAAAAAATATTTCGGGAGTATATCGCGTCGGCAAATCACCCTCGCACATTCCGCCAATAAATAAATAATCAAATTGAAGTCCGCGTATTTCGTTAAGCGTTGTAACCTGCACTCCATACCCAGGTTTTTCCTTTATATTAAACCTTGTAGAAGTTATTGCGGTTCGAATATTATTTAAGAAAAATTTTAAAGGAAATTTTTCTTTACTTCCGTATTCAATTTCAAACAGCTCAATCATTTCGGTAATTGTATCAATACAAACTGTAATTGCTTTTATATTTTCCTCAATATTTACCGACCTACTATTGACCAGCCTTTCCGGCAGTTTTAATGAATAAATTAAATAAATAAAGTTTTGCAGAAATTCGCGTAAAGTGCATTTTTCTTTTCAAACGGCTGAAGAATTTTTTGAATGGTTTGAATATCATTTGCTGCTTTGTTTAGGCTATTGGAATCAATTGAATAATTTTTTTCATCGTCATATTTTTCTTTCTGCTTCCTTAAAGCATCATTAATTGAGTCAATCCAATTTTGATATCCTGAAATAATTTTCAAATTCACGGAAGCATTCAAAAGATTGGAGACACTTACGTTTTCAATTTGTATCAAATTTCCACTTAAAGTGCGAAAGATATTTTTATAATAGTAATCATTCTCTGCAATCTCTAAAAAATTAATAATTGAAATTACCGGCGAAGCATTGCTTAGTGAAATTCTATCGGTAAGATTAAATGGAATTCCATATTTTGAAAATGTATTTCGTATAACCGGAGAATATTTATTAATTAAATTAAATGCGATACAAATTTTATGAGGTTCTACGTTGTGATTTAATATTAGGTCTTTAATTTCTTTAGCAATTACTTCAATTTCTTTTTCTCTAGTGGCTGCAGGGATTTTAATTATTGGGTTTTCTTTAAATCCATATTGTGAATCTAAATTTATTGCTTTTACTTTTTTATTTGATTTAAATAATTCTTCACGGATAGTAGTTTGATATTTATTTAAAAAATTTTGTGAACGGTCTTCAATAATTCTAAATCCTTTGCTTTCTAATTTGTTGTAGCATTTATCAAGGTGGCTGAATAGATTCGGATTGAATTTATAATAATCAAATGAAAGAAATAATTTTGAACTATTAATTGAAGAAGAAAGATTAATTATTTCAATTTCCGGCAAAGTAAATTCATCAAAACCATTTATTACAATTAGGTTTACTTCCGGATAAACATTTCTGAACTTTTCCTCAAACTCATTTTGATTCAAATGACTTAATGCAGAATAAACATCGCCGATTTCTTTGACATTTAACTCCTGACATTTTTTTATATAAGCTTCGTAGATTTTAGAAATATCTTCCGCTTTAATTTTTTCAGAGCCGGAAAGTGTTTTAACTTCTTCATTCAAATTTGCCGGAGTAATTCCATGCCTTTTATATTCTGATATTACATTTTTAATTCGTTCTAGTGTTCCGAACGGAATTTCTTTTTGATAGTTTGAAAAATAATTCAGCTTACATTCGTTTATGCTTTGTTTTATCAAAACAGTTGAGGCTGCTTCACTTAAAACTTTTGCAGATGATTTCGAATCACTGAAAAGCAAGTTTGTGGAATACGTTCCGATAGTTTCTAAATTTATTTTCCCGGTGACTTGATTTGGGGAAAACGAAATTAAATCTTTCTTCAGGTAACGGCTTTTTCTATTTGTGGGAACAATCAGAAGAAGTTCATTTAATCTTTTTGATTTTATTTTTTCGTCAATAATAAAATCCAGATCAATGAATTTTTCATTACTTTTTGTTAAAATCATTTTGCTTTTTTCTGGATTAATTCTAAAACCAAATCTTTGTAGGAACCCTTTATCTGCTTGCTGATATCAAGTTTTAAAAAGCGGACTACATTTTCAAATCGTTTTATAGCGTCTTCATTTCCGGCTAAAACCAATGTTTCCAATTCCAAAAACTTGCCTAAATTTTTCACTTCATCAAGATGAATCCTTGTGTTGTCGTATAAATACAATAGTCTCTTCTTTTCAACAACAGCATAGCTTTCGAATATTCCGCTAAAATATTCTTCCGCATCCGGATTTGAAATATGCAAAACTTCATAATTGGAAAATCTATCTTTTGCTTTTTCATCTCTTATATATTTTATCAAGGAGCAACTTCCCATTTTCAATTCTAAGTTTAAGAAGCTTCTCTTTAATTCTGTAATAAACATCCTTTTGATTTAATTCTGCTTTAAACTCACAATTGTTTTCATTGATTTTTTTCAACACATCATCAAAAGTATTTAACGGTATTTTTATTTCAAGATTTGACGGCATAATTTTTTACTTTTTATTTAATGAATATTTTACTCATAAAACCAATTTCTTTAAGAAATTGGGTTTATCATTAATGATCAAACTCAATCATCCGGCTTAACATAAATTTGTAAAATCTCTCTTCCCTTTCTAGGTTTAATTGAATCAACAATTCTTGACGAAAATTCCAACTTCAAATGTCGAGAAAAATTTTCATAAAACTCAACCGGGTCAACACTAAACGGCGGACCGCCAATCCTATTATCAACAGGAAATAATATACAAACAAACTTTCCTGAAGGCTTTAATAAATTAAAAACAACATTCGCATATTCTTTTCTTTTTTCAGGATCAATTGCACAATAAAATACATAATCATAAACAATATCAAAACTATTATAAAAATCATCACTGATCTTAAAAATATCTTCAACTAAAAAATCTATTTTAAGATTACTTCGCTTTGCCAGCTCTTCAGCATATAAAATTGCTTTCGATGAAAAATCAATTGCAGTAACTTCGAATCCCTTTTTTGCTGCTTCAATGGCATCATAGCCTTTTCCGGCGCCAACAATTAATATTCTGCCCGGTTGTAAAAAATGATTTTTATTTATAAGTTGTAGGAAAATCGGGTTAACATTTCCGGTATCCCATCCCGCTTGATCTTTTTCATATTTTTCTTCCCAGAAAGAGGGATTGTTATGATTTGGAGGCATCAATAAAAGATGAATTATGTTGTTGAATCTTTGTATTTCTTGTTTAATTTTATATTAAATAATTAGAGAAATTATTATGAAGGCTTTAATTACCGCAGCAATATTACTAATTACATTTTTAAATGTAAATGCGCAGGAAATTGGGGAGTTAGCTCCGCCAAAACCACCAGAAGTCTTCCCCAACAATGCATTCGGAATGGATTTGATGTTCAGTGAAGGAGGATTTGGATTAGGAACATTCTATCGTCATCAATTAAATCAAACTATAACTGTATTCAGCGATTTCTCTGTTTCAGAAGCGAAGGATGAAAGAGAATTTGAGTACATTGATTACTACGGAAACACTTACACTGTTGGGAAAAAGAATCGTGTTTTTCTTTTACCTGTTAATTTTGGTGCACAGATAAGGCTATTTCAAGATGCAATTTATGATAACCTGCGTCCTTACTTAAATGCCGGAATCGGGCCTACATTTGTGTTAACTACTCCTTACGAAAGAGAATTTTTTAATGCGTTCGGCTACGCAAAAGCCAAGGTTGCTCTCGGCGGTTATTTCGGATTTGGTGCAAATTTCGGATTAGATAAATCAAGTTTGGTGGGATTAAATATCCGCTATTACATTGTGCACATGTTTGACGGCGGAGTTGAAAGTCTTGCAGGTAAATTAAGAAACGATATCGGCGGAATTTATTTGACGATTAATTTGGGGATAATGTATTAGGATATAAGATCTTTTTAATGAGTAAATTATTTGTTCATTAAAATCAAATATCTTATTGTATATAGTGATTTTATAATTTTAAAATGACAATTTAAATAGGGCGAGATTCTGTAAAGACACTTCTGAAAAACTAGTCTATATTATAATTATTAATGTAGTTGACAAAACGAAGTTTCAAAAAAATAAAATTAAAATTAAGGATAGATTTTAACTTAAAAACTCTTATATAAGAAAACTTATACTTCTATATATAGAGAAAAAATATTTAATTTGGAAATAAACAAGAAGCGCTGTTTGACGGTTAATTAAATAGTTAGGTAGTAAAAGAAGAAGTTCCATAATTATGAGCATAAATAAAACTATTATATTGCTTTTATTAATTTTTATCGAATTATTTCTTATCTCCTGTAGTAATCCAAATGAACCTGAACAAAAAAATCCGGTGTTCAACACAAATCGAATTTATAGTTCAATGGATCATATAATTTCAGATTCGGATTTAAACCTCGTTCTTACATTATTTCAAAAGAATAATATTAATTTAGAAAATTTAAAAATAGAGTTACTTACAAAGGATATTTACTCTTTGGGGGATCGCTATGTTTTCTGTGATCAGTTTTATAAAGGGTTATTGTATTTTGATAGTAGAGTAATTTTTTGGTTCAATAAAGAAGATTCATTATATAATCAAGTTGGTGAACTCTATACAAATTTCTCAATCAATGTTACACCAAAGATTTCTGAATATGATGCATCAAATCTATTCTATCACAAAATTGCTTCGGACTCTTTATTTATTGATTCACTTCAATCTTTTATCACAAAGGGTTCTAATGCAGAATTAGGAATTTTTAATTTAAATATTGGAAACAATAGTACTTCTCAAAACTTCGTGTTGGCTTGGAAATTAACTATCGCAAATGGGACTAAATATCCTACTGCGATGATTAGAGCCGATTCTTTAAGTTTTATATATTACAGCAGTAGGGCTCCTGTGCGTTAATACTGTCTAACCTGCTGCTCAACACGGACAGCACTGTCGTAGCGTCTGAATTTGTAATTTTTAAGTAGCGTTGTAAATGTAAAGTTCTCAGTGCAACGATCGATGTTCTAAATAAATAATGTTTATTTTTAATCGGGCTAATTCTCTTCGGCACTCAAGTTATGGGTTGCCGGTTAGCAGCCACTCCGATAGGTAGTAATAAAAATAGTTCATGGAAACAGTATAAGAAATACTTCTAATCTTTCTTCTATCTCATGGTAAAGTAGTATTCATTAATAATAAATTGAGGGTGAGATGAAACATATTGTCATACTTTCATTCCTTCTATTTACGAAAATATTTGCACAAGATTATTTCCCTCTTGAAGTTGGTAATACTTGGACCTATTGTAGTAACTTTGATACTACAAATACAATTACTTATCATGTCTCAGATTCTATAAATATCGGCGACATGAAATATTTTCTTTATGGAAATGTTCTCAACACGAACTTTATGGATACTATTCGTAAAGATATTGAAGGGAATATATGGAAGAAAATAAAAGGAATTGACTACTTGTGGTTTGATTTTACAAAAGACAATGGAACTGTCTATACATTCCCATCTTTCGATTCCTTATATGCATACGAAGTAAAATTGTTTAAGTATTTCACAATAGAAGCTAACAATGGAATTTATTCGCAGTGCATTGAGTTGTCTTTTGACATTCCACAATATAGAGATGCAGATATCTTATATTCTTTTGCTCCCAATGTTGGTCTTATTGAAATATATGGAGGTGAAGCGCCCCATTACCTACTTTACTCAATGTCGTTAAATGGATCCCCTTTAGAGATAGTGAATGACCGAGAATCAAAAATAATTTTGTTCGAATTGATGCAAAATTATCCTAATCCATTTAATCCGACGACAACAATAAGTTATTCTATTCCTAAAACAAGTTTTGTATCCATAAATATTTTTGATGTATTAGGAAGAAAACTAACTAAATTAGTAAACGAAGAAAAACCGACAGGTAATTATTCTGTGGAATTTAATGGAGGTCAATTATCAAGTGGAATTTATTTTTATAGAATGCAGGCTGGAGATTTTGTAGAAACGAAAAAATTAATTCTTTTGAAATAAATAATTGCCTAACAAAGCAATTTAAGCCGACAAACTTATGCTTACTCGGCATTTAGAGATTTCCCCGGGCTGTCCACGGTCGCTCTGTGACAACAGTAGGATTTATTCGTGCAGCGTCTTCCAAATCAAATCCAGCAATTCTTCAATTCCAAAATTAGCAGCAGATGAAATAATCTGAACCGGCACACCGGTTAATTTTATTTTACAAGAACTAACTTCTTTGTTGAAACAAAGTCATTAACCTTCAACTGATATAAATAAACACCGCTGGCAAGATTACCAGCTTTAAAGTTTACATTATATCTGCCGGTACTTTTATTTTCATTTACAAGTGTAGCCACTTCTTTTCCCAATACATCATAAATCTTTAATGTTACAAATCCATCTTTTGGGATTTGATAGTTTATGGTCGTGGTTGGGTTGAATGGGTTTGGGTAGTTTTGAGCAAGGGCATAATCCTTTACTACCAACAAATCTTTATAATTAATCTCCATTATATTTCTCTTAGCCAGGCTTTCAGATTGTATATCAGAATAACTTTCTGTAAGCAAACATTTTCCTCCAAAATTATTTTCAGCTTTTATCTTTAAGTAAACATTCTTACTTCCATCTATTCCATCCAAATTTACTTTGAAAGCGTTGTCTTCATTTAACGGGAGATTATCTTTATTAAATACTAACTTTTCTATATTTCCTAATGTCTTTCCACTTGCTGCATCTACTAAATCCAAGCTGTATGCAACAACATTATCTCCATTAAGAATATTAGATGCTGTTTCAGCATTAGGAATTGAGATTCCATATGAAACTTCAAAATTAAAAGAACTATTATCCGTAATTGTGAAAGGCTGGCTGATTAGATATTCATTTAATTCCGATATGTTAGTAATAACAGTTGAATCCGTTGTTTTTGTAAATTCAATCGATTGGTTGTCAACATCTATATTATGCAGCATAAAATAAAATCCAACTGTATCTTTTACAACTACAGCCCCTCTTCCTACATTTAACAAAGATGCATTGTTTGATTTTTGTAAACCATACTTGCTTCCGACACTTGGAGAAATTTTAAAGAAATAAGGCTGAGCCTGGTTATTATAAACCAAAGCATACATGTAGTTTTTGTTTGCACCATTACTAAGCTGAATTGCTTGCCCGGTGCAGCCAAGATCATAAATATTTGATAAAGTCTGGCTGTCTGTAAATTTTGTGCTGTTGTTACTAGCTTCATTCCACATAACAAAATAATTTGAGTTGTCATCTGCAAGTGTTATTTGAGGTGTACGGATATTGCTTCCAAAATACCAGAAGTGATTATAATTAGAACCGCGAAATATAACACGGGAATTTGAACCAAGATTATACCGCCCGCGCCAGCAGATTCTAGCGTAACCATCAGCCCCGGCAATAACTGAAGGTGAATAATTATATGAGTAGCTCCCCGTCGAAATAGTTTGAATAGTTCCGGGAGGTGCTGAATTAAAAGTATAATATTTTATTGTATTATTTTCTTCCCAAACTAAGTGAGCTATTTCAGTACTATTTTCAATTTTGCATGACGCAATAGCTGGATTTTTAGAATAAGATGTAGTACCGCTTAAGAAAGTGGCATTGTTCCCAATTAAAGTTAAACCATTTGATGATATTCCACCATATCTATAATAAAGGCCGCTGTTTTCCCATACTATAATTATAAAACCATAGGAATCTATAGATAGAACCGGGTTATCATTATATTCGTATAAATCATTTGCATAGTCTACAACAATTTTTTAATAATCTATATAGTTAACATAACCTTTATAAACTTTAGCAATAATATTTGAAAAAAATCCGTCTCTTGGTTCCTGGTAAATTATTACAACAACAATCTCATCGGATTCTAATTTAATAAAATCAATTGAAGGACATTTACCGCCGCCATTATCAATTGGATGGCCGCTGTTCATCATTGTCCAGGTAGCACCGTTATCTCTGCTTGTTTCGTACCAGACATGTCCCATAGATTCATATACCATATGCATTGTATTATAGGAATCCGGAGTTCTAATAATTTTTCTCTGCCCATTTTGTGTAAATGAATTTGTATTATCAGAAATCTGCGTTGCTTTTACATTGGCTGTTAAAGATGAACTACTGCTTGTAAATACAACTCCAGTATTTAATGAATTTGGATTTTGTAGCGTTGCCCCGGAATAGCTCCAGCTTTGTAAATAAAGATTATGTGTTTTACCGGTTTGAGTTAGATGAATGCTTGAGGGTATGCTGATTGAGTAATTTGGAATGTTAGGTAAGAAATTAGGATTTTGATTTAAAAATATAGGGCTATACCCTCCATTATCAACATTTTCGTAAACCGCGTTTAATCCTAAATTTTTATATCCAATAGGAGATTGATAATAAGCGGGAGCTGTTTTAACCACCCATGGATCTTTAAATTGCATTTTTAATAATGTTGGTATTTCACTTACAAGGTTGAAAGTAGTACCATTGTATCCTTTATGGTAAACATTAATATCGTTTGTATTGTCTCCCACTATAATTCCTGCAAAATTAGTATAATAATTTATTGCTGGACTGATTGTTTCCCACCTTATGAATTTTTGTCCAAATGATGAGAAAATACTATCTTTCAAAATATTATCTTCTTCAAGTGAAAGGTATCTATGAATAGTATTCCCGGGACTCCAGTCAATCCAACTATATTCAGCCCACTCCCTTATTTTAACATTGCTATTCGCACTAGCTCCATTTTCTTTAAATGCATTTACATTTGCTACGTTCTTTGTATTTCCATATTTTACAATATTAATGACATCTGACATATCTGAAATTCCGGGTCCATTAACTGTCACTCGCCAAGGATAAATTATATTGTGATGTCCATCTGTATTTTTTTCATAAATATCATCTCCACGTGAAATCCAAATTCCATTCTCTTGCCTCTCCCAAAAGTAAGAGTAATTAGCAGGATTGTAATCTACATTCGGTTTTAAAAGGACACCGTTTAAATATAAATCGGCATGTAAATAAGCCTGCCATTCAATATCAGAATGCCACCAAATGGCAAAGATATTTATCCTTGCTTCATAACCATTTTGTGGAAATATAAGACCACAAAAAACAATAAAGAAAAAAAGCAGTTTTTTCATTTTAGAACCTCCTTGAATGTTTTAAAGTGATTATTTTAATTGTGTTCCTATCATAACAACAGCTTTGCCAACAACGCCGCCGCTTGATGCGAATCCTGCTAATACTACCATGTTATTACTGCAATCCCCGGATACTATAATTGTCCCTTCCGGTCTTGGTTTTATTATTTGCCAGCTCGAACCGTTAAAGTGCACGGTTCCATCCGGGCCTATTCCGTATATGTTATTGCACTTGGTTCCTCTAACTCTTGTAAAAAAGTACCCTGTTGAAGTTTCTTTATGCCATGTATTATTTTTATTTTTCCATATTTCAGCACCCCCAGCATAAGTGCTTCTGCCGTCAAGCCAAATACCAGAAAGGTTTATATCTTGAGGCCAGTTCAAAGTATCATTGGCAGAAGATGAGGTAAGAGATAGAATTTTATTATCATTAATGGCAGAAACAGTTGCAAGGATTTTGAGTTTCTTTGAAACTGGTTCAATGTCCCCCCATACTTCACTTACGTTTGATGTTGTTCCGCTTTCTATTTTACTCCAACTCCCGTTTTGGTAGTGAGCAATTGTACCTAAAGTTCCTACATAGTAAATGTTTGATGAGGAAGTACCCCATATTTTAGTCAAATAACCGTCATTTTGTCCTAATATTCCCATGTCAAACAAATGATACTGTGTCCAATTGACACCATCCCCATGAACTGGAACACCTGATGATAACCAAATATCTGTTGATGAGAAAGCATAAATTCCATAAAGATGTGGAGTAATTAAATTTCCATTATAGATTACAGAAATCTTTTTCAATTCCCACTGACTCCCATCCCAATGAACTGCATTGTAAGTTGTATAACCATTTTCACTACTGTCATTAACATTAATTTCGCCCACACACCAAATATTATTTTCATCGATCATGGCAACATCATTTATTTCACTGCTGCCTGCATTAGCATCTCCAAATGTAAATGTCTGCCAGCTAAAGTCATGGCTTGTTGTATCTAATGATTTTACTTGTATAGTATCACTTTTTTGGACAGAGCCATTTATTATTGCTGTAGTTTGGTAAACATAGGTTTTACCAGGTAGCAAAGTTGTATCTATTATTGTTGTATCTGTTTTGGTTAAAGTAAAATTAAATAAAGGCTTGTCATCTTTATTCAATGTTAAATTTATTGGTAATACAGTATCGCTTGCAGTAATATTTATAAACGCCTCTGTACAGCTAACATCAAGCAGCTTAAGCTTAACATCTTTGGGTTGTTCCTTTTGTGGCGGGGGCGGTTCGGTAGTGTTGCAATTAAAATTAAATATGGTAAGTAAACTAAAAAGCAACAAATATTTTTTCATAGATATTAAGCCTCTAGCTTTTATTTTCTGTCTATTTTTAATTAGTAATTTCTCATTGACGACGACCGAAAAGTATTACTCCCTGGTTTTGATCCTGGCCCACGGCAACAACCATATTTCCTTTTAAAGCTACACTGCTATATGTTCCGTTATCAAGGGATGTTTGGTTTATTAAACTATTCCAGTGTAATCCGTTAAAATGAATTACTTCTCCAAAAGCACCGGTTACTATTATATCATTTAACCCGGTTCCTTTTATACTTACCATATAATTTTGTGTAATTTTTCTATTTTCGTTTAGGTCAATCCATTGGGCAGTATCTTTATATGTTTTTTCATACAACCCGTTACCTACTATATAATATCTTAAGCCGGGCGCAAACCACACAGAGCTTATTGCAATGCCAAGCCCGTTATTATCCAGCAGCTCAGTAGTATTATCTTGCTTAATTCTAATAACCTGAACATCTTGCTGATAATTAGGATCATCGGCAACACAAAGTATTTCTGTTTTACCGGTAAGGGGATTAACAAAACCATTGATATCGTGAATATTTAAATTTGTCCCACTTTCTATTTTGCTCCATTGACCGCTTTGATAGTGGGCAATATTCCCGTCATTTCCAACTACATAAAAATCATTACTTGATGTTCCCCAGATTTTGTTGATTATAAAAGACCATGGCAAACAAACAATTTTAATTTGAATCCCATTTTCTAACTTTGCAAGCTGGTCCCCATCCATTGCAACCCAAAAAGTACTATCATTAATAATATAAATTGACTTTGTCGGATAAGTAGTTTTATTTGTTTGCCCACAAATTGTATAAAAATCTATTTTCTTCAGTTTCCAGTCACTCCCATCCCAGTGCACTGCATTATAAGTTGTAAAACCATTTGCACTGCTGTCATTTATATTAATTATGCCTACACACCAGATATTATTTTCATCTATAATTGCCACATCGTAAAAGGTGCTGCTGGCACCGTTGCCAAAATAAAATTTTTGCCAACTGTAGCTATCGCTTGTTATTGGTAAAGTGTTTACTTGCAGTGTATCACTCTTCTGTTCTTCACCATTTATTATTGCTGCTGTTTGGTAAACATAGGTTTTACCTGCTTGCAATGTTGTATCTATTATTGTTGTGTCTGCTTTAGTAAGCGTAAAATTAAATAAAGCCTTGTCATCTTTATTCAATGTTAAATTTATTGGTAATACAGTATCGCTTGCAGTAATATTTATAAATGCTTCCGTGCAGCTTACATCAAGCAGTTTAAGCTTAACATCTTTTGGTTGTTCCTTTTGCGGCGGCGGCGGTTCAGTTGTGTTACAATTAAAATTAAATACAGTAAGCAAACTAAGAAGCAACAAGTATTTTTTCATAGATATTAAGCCTCTATCTTTTATTTTCTGTCTATTTTTAATTAGTTATTATTCATTGACGACGGCCGAAAAGTAT
>CAVVCO010000011.1:0-194882 GCA_963746735.1 uncultured Ignavibacteriales bacterium | reverse complement strand
AGCGGAGTGTATTTTTATCAATTGAAAGTTGATGAATTTACTAAAGCTAAGAAATTGATGCTGCTGAAATAAAAAAATACTTTTAGAATTCAAATATCTAAGCTGTGGATTATTTTTTTGATATTTCTCGAAAAGAATAATTTAGATCAGTTCAGATACATTCATTTTTACTATTGAAGGTTATTTTTAAAAAACATTAAAAGAAATTATTTAGTAACACGAAATTGAGGATATCATGAAAAAGTATATAATGTTCTTTGCAGCATTATTAAGTTTAAATTTATTTGCTCAGAATGCTTCATCATATTTCCCTTCAAACTCATTTAGTACGTGGAACTATGAAGAAATTCCTCTCGATTCTGTTAATAACGAAATAAGATCGTTAATATATTTTAAGACAAACTCACTTACTGCCGTTAAAGATTACTATGGTAAAACAGCAAACATTATTGTTTCAAAAGTCGGGCTCAATGCCAGCCTTCCATTTAGTCCAACAATAGATACAACTTTTATTTCTTTCGATGGCAGCGATGCTTACTCATTTACAAAATATTTAAATATAGATTCATTAATTAATATATTACTTTCATCCACCGGTTCAAATAATAGTTTATCAAAAACGTTAAGCAGTCAAAGCAGGGGCAGATGGTTTTCTTATTATCATTTTGCTCAAGCTCAATACCAGAATTACGAAATTCTTTCAATGGATACAACATTTGATATTGACAGCAGTTCTATCTCAATAAGGTATGAAGTAAAAGGAACCCATTTACCAGACGAAATTATTCATACAAAAGTTGGAGATTTTAACTGCAAAAAATTTAATATTCAGAATATAATTAGTTATCTGTTTACTCCGAAAATTGCTCTTCCATTAATTACTGCAAATGATACAGTATGGATCGCACAGAATCAATGGATAGTCCAGGAGATTGTACCTACTACAAAAATAGATCTAAGTCTATTAGGATTTAGTACTCAATATTTCCCGGGAACTAAACAAGTGCTTATACCGGAGATTCCTACAAGTATAAATGAAAGCTCGATAACTGTGAATGATTTTAAATTATATCAAAACTATCCGAATCCGTTTAACCCAAGTACTAAAATTAAGTATTCAATTCCGTTAAGTGCTGATGTAAAATTGTCGGTTTACAATTTACTTGGCAATGAAGTTATAACGTTAGTTAATAAGAAACAAAATGCAGGCAATTATGAAATTGAATTTAATCCTTCATCAATTCAAAATGGTTTAAGTTCAGGAGTGTATTTTTATCGATTAAAAGTTGACGAATTTATAAGTACGAAGAAGATGATTTTGTTGAAGTAAATAATGTAAGGGCACTAAGTCTGTGAAGCTGGAGAGTTTTTAAAGTTAAAATGTTGAAATAAACTTTGACATTTTACATTTAAAACTAATATTTTATTCTCCAATATCTTCATTCCATAATTCAGGTTTTGCTTTTATGAATTCTTCCATAAGATTTATGCATTCATGGTCATTCAAAATTTCCAATTCGACTCCGCGGGAACTAACATAGTCTTCCGGGCCCTGGAAAGTCTTATTTTCTCCGATTATAACTTTGGGAATTTTATATAACAAAACTGTCCCGCTGCACATATCGCAAGGAGAAAGAGTTGAATAAAGAATTGCTTTTTTATAATCGCTCGCTTTTAATCTGCCTGCATTTTCAAGACAATCCATTTCAGCGTGAAGAATAGAACTACCTTTTTGCACACGCCTATTATGGCCTCGTCCGACAATTTTTCCATCAATTACTAAAACAGAGCCAATTGGAATTCCACCTTCAGCTAATCCTTTTTTTGCTTCTTCAATTGCGGCTTGCAAAAATTTATCCATATTTTCTCCTTAAATATATTTGGTGTCTATATGTGTTTTAAAAATTATTATAAAAAAATTGAACAATTAATATTTAAACCTATTTTTTAACTGTTATCGGCTCGCCGGCTATACCGGCATAGAAAACTATAATTTCTGCAGGTTCATTTCCTTCATTCATTCCATAGTGCCACTTATTAACCAGTTCCACAATTGAATCTCCGGCTTTTAAATGAAGGACCTTATTATCTTGCGATATTACTGTTAACTCTCCTTTCAATAGTACCCCGGCATTTATCTCAGGATGCTCATGTTCCGGTAATTTCGTATGAGGGGGAATAGTAATTTTAAGAATAGTAATTTCCGGCTTGCCTTCTTTATAATTCGGCAACTCGCTGCCATCCCAACTTGAACTTGTTTTGGCTAACACAACAGTTCTGATTACACTTGAATCTTGAGAGAAAATATTAATATTGATAGTAACTAAAAGGCAAATTCCATAAATAGCTGTTTTCATTTGTTCTTCTCCTGTAGTCAATAAATAAGTATCTACTAATTATAAGATTATTACAGTGCCTATAAAAAGCATTAAGATTGAATAAATATTTTTTAAATTCTATTTAAGATTTTATCCATTACCCAGTTAGTCCGTGCCCCGGATTCACCAGTGCTGACAGACTTACCTTTTCCTAAAAGTTCAGCTACAACAGTTTTAATTAATGGTTCTTGAACATGCTTTGCCCAATTTGGATTTATTAATTCTTTTTGTCCTTCGGATATTATTTCAATCGGTGTTTGGTCAAAAAAAGAAAAAGTAATTTTTCCTTTTGTCCCTACTATTTCTGCTTGATCTAATTTATCAACTTCATTATACTGTAAAGCACCATAAACCCGAACCGATTATATTCGACTCAAATTTAAATGATGCACTTACAATATCTTCAGCCGGATAAAGTTTTGCCTGATTTGTAAAACTTCCTTTTGCTTCTTTGATTGGACCAAAGATGTAATCAAGATAATCCAATTGATGAGAAGCCAAATCATAAAATAATCCGGCTCCGGAAATTTCAGGGTTGTATCTCCATGGAATATTATTCTTATCAAAGTTTTTATCTTCAGGCCAATACAGTTTTATGTTTACAAATTTTACTTCTCCAATCTTACCTGAATCAATTGCTTCTTTTATTTTTTTGAAACCATGTAATTCTCTTCTGTAATAGGCAACAAATAATTTTACATTATTCTTTTTACAAGCATCAATCATTTCAACACATTGTTTATAGCTGGCAGCCATCGGCTTTTCAACATAAACAGGCTTACCTGCATTAGCTGCTTTTACTGTGTATTCTAAATGAGAAGAAGGCGGAGTAGCTATATAGATTGCATTTACATCTTTGTCATTTATTAATTTTTCTGCATCATCATACCATTTGGGAACTTTATGCCTTTCAGCATAATCTTTTGCTTTTTCAGAATTTCTTCTCATCACAGCAACCAATTCTGAATTTTCAACTCGCGAAAATGCCGGGCCGCTTTTAACTTCCGTTACATCTCCGCAGCCGATAATTCCCCAAGAAATTTTATTTATTTAATTTCATGATATTATTTTTACAACTCTTATTAATTAATGGTTTACCAATACTTAATTTAAAGAGAGGTTAACGATTAAAATAATATTTTATTATATTAAGAATTGATTGAAGAAATTGAATCGATATTAAGGAAAGCTAAAATGCATAACCAAATTGTAATCCTAATCTTAATCCCGTCCAATTGGGATAGATATTTTTCAGTATAGCGTCGCTTTTCCCTTTCAAATGAAAGTCATTTGATAAATTTGCATGGAATCCTAAATTAGCTTTAACTAAAATCGGAACAGTTAAGATATCATAGGAAAAGCCAGGTTCAATACCTAATCCAATTGAAGAAAACTCAGTTGTTTGTGAATCCGATACGTCATAAATTCTAACTGATTCTTCAACTTTCATAATTGTGTAGCTAAAAGTAATTTGACATGTAAAAAGAAGATTTTTAATTCTACCCTTAAATACATAAGATTCAAATGCAAATCCGAAATCGTAACCATCCAATATTTCATCTATTTTAATTTCGCCTGAATAATCACTTATTATATTTCTACCCCCAGTGGTTGCAAATCCCAAAATCGCTCCAACTGAAGTCTTTTCATTAATTTTTCTTAGAACCTGAAATTGATAATTAAAATAAGATGGAAATGACTGCACAGGCTTTGCCTCAATATTGTAAATAGAAGAAGAAACATTAGTTTGAAATTCTTTTAATGAACCCATATTATAAAAACCATATCTCACTGAAAATCTCAGTGAAATATCTTGCGCTTTAACTTGAGGGAAAATCAATAAGCAAAATAAAAATGATACTAAAATATTTCTTTTCATTCTCCACCTATTTTAAATTAAGCGGTAAATAGTAACCGCCTGAGCTAAACAATATTGAATTTGCGATATAGAAGAAATCATTACTAAATACATGAACTCTTTTAACTTCTTTTCCGGAATTCAAATCAAAAATTATAAAATATCGTTGGGCATCCGTTCCAGTTATAACCCCAAGGCAGCTTGTTTGAGAATCATATGAGAATTTTCCAGGCGAATTAACGTTTATAGATAAAACAGTTGACATATCATTACTATTCTGTAATAATATTGTGTTATTATTTCGTATTATAAATTTTTCACCTTCATCAATAAAAGCAAACTGATAAGTAGTTATTTGCCCAACTTTAATCAGATTTTGACTGGAAATTTTGTATAAAGTATTATGTGCATAAAAATAGTCTCCATTAGCAGATATTTTACAATCGAAATTAGATTCATTTTTAGGTAAAGAATCCCTAACAATATTATTGTTCATGTCTAGTATGACATCTCCTATTAATTGGTATGTAGTACTGTTTGGTTTGTAACATGAAGCATAAGTAATTAAGTTGGAATTTGAAACTTGGAAAGAAGATGAGATATAAGAATAATAGCCTGTTATAGATTTTGTACTAATTGAATTTTCAACAGCCAATGATATAGGATTTAGCTTATATATTTTGTTATCTGCGCTTACATAAGCGTATTGGCCATTTTGAGAGACCGTTAATATTTCATCCAGCCAATTATCCATTATGTGACTCTGAAATGATAATATTGAAAGTGTAATTGGGTCCAATCTATAATGTCCATCAGGATTGCTAATGAATAAGGAATTTAAAGAAGCATTATATTGAATGGAATTAAAAGGGATCATTTTAGTTCCTATGTAACTATATAAGCTGCTTGAGTCAGGATCATTATATACGTTATACCATGCATAATTAACCATAACACTATAGTTTATTTCATCGCCAAAAATAGGATCTGAATCTATTAGGGTCGTATCATTAAGTGTGTTAATTGTTGCTATTTTTTCTTGAATGTTCCCGTTAAAGCTCCGATAAACATTGTAATTTAGAAAGTTATTATAGAGGATACTTTTAGTCCAGGTGATTGTCACTTTATTCGAATCAGAAGTTGCCAACCTTACTTTAGGGAATGGAAAAGAATAATTATATGTAGCTCCAACCCCGGTATGATTTGCTGCGGAAACATCAATTCTATAATTGATATTGCCGCAAACATAATTAGAATCAATCCAAAAATTAATTTCTTTATCGTTTATTGTTGCGACTTCTTGATAATCATTTACATAAATGGAATAGTGTTGAAAATTAAATTTGCTGTATTTTTCCCATTCTATTTTAAGCCTGCCATCTACTGGTTTTATTGAAGTAAAAGATATGGGAATAGGGGGTGAGTTATCAATTATTAAATCCCAAGTTTTAGAAAATGTAATATATTCAGCCCCAAGTTCATCAGCAATGCTTCCGGTGCCTGAACTCGAAATAACTTCAAATCTTAACTGATGAATACCGTTTTCATAATCTTCTGAGTTAAAATTAAAATTTCCCTGTTGAGAATGATTGTCCTCTACCTTATAAAGTATTGTATCAATAAATAACTTAACCGAACGAACGTATCTATCACCAACATCAAAGCTGTAATTAAAATTCTTTATTCCCCAGACTTCAATTGTGTCAGAATTAAAATCTAGGTTCATATAAGCTACTGGCTCTTCTATTTTTATATTTTTGTTATTTGAACCAGTGGGATTAAACTCACAAGAATAATTTATAAAAATTGCCAATATCAAAAAAAGTAATTTAAAGCAATAACCCGGCTTTGTTTTTAACTTATCCATGTGAGAAATATGTAGGTAATTCATTTTTTGGAAATCTCCCCACCCTATTTAATTAATAATTATTACCAATTTTTGTAAAAATTATAACGTAAAATATATAATTACAATTTATTAAAAAACAAGAAATTTTTAAGGCAAGTTAAATATCCGCCAAAAATTTAAGAACATTAACCCAATTTCTTTAAGAAATTGGGTTAATAATATATAAGAATCTAGGTTGTTTATTTACAATTCTTTCTTTAGTTTTGAGCATATGCTCATAATAAATTATGTCGAGACCTAAAAAATATCGTAAAATATGCTGCAACCATTCGGCTTATTATTTTAAGCCAAGGGGAATCCCAATGAATGAATTAGAAGAAATAATTATCGAACAGGAAGAAGTGGGAGCTCTTCATCTAGCTGACTTACTTGCTTATTCTCATGAAGATGCAGCTAAAGGAAATGAAAATTTCAAGAGCAACTTTTGGGAGAATACTTGAAAGCGCCAGGAGAAAAGTTGCGGACGGTATATTAAACGGCAAAGCTATAAAAATAAATGATTAGTAAATATTAAAACAAAGGGAGACGAAAATGTCAAACGAAAATTCTGGTTTTTCTGGTAAAATTGCATTTGCAACCAACGATCAAATAAGTATCACAGGCCATCTTGGAAGATGCAGGTCATTTATGATTGTCACAGTTGATAAAAATCAGATCATAAATAAAGAGCCTAGAGAAAATACTTTTACTCATCATAGAATGCATCAGCATGATGACAACCATGAACATCATCATGGAGAAGGCGGCGGACATAGTCATGCAAGTTTAATTGAAGGAATAAGAGACTGTTCATACCTTGTTTCAAAAGGAGGCGGCTGGAGAGTAGTAGAAGATTTAAAGCAGAATAATATTATTCCTATTTTTACGGACATTGAATTTAATAGATGATGCAGCAATCAAATTTATTAACGGAGAATTGAGTAATAATCCTGATTTAACCTGCAATCATCATAACTAAAATCAGAATTATCCTAATTTATATTTTATGGAAGCAATCCTAATTAAAGTAGTTGAAGATACGATTCAAATTACTGTTCTTGTAACTTTAATGATGATACTTATTGATGTTTTAAATCTTTGGACAAAAGGCAAAATTGGACTGCTTTTAAAAGGTAAAAATAAAAACAGGCAATATCCGGTATCGTCATTTATTGGAGCTTTGCCGGGCTGCTTTGGTGGATTTACTAATGTATCTTTATACATTCATGGATTAATCAGCTTTGGGGCATTAGCTGGTTCAATGATAGCAGTATCCGGAGATGAAGCTTTTGTAATGCTGGCAATGTTTCCTAAAACGGCAATCATCTTGTTTGTAATTTTATTTATTATAGGAACGTTTGCCGGAAAGTTAACGGATATGCTTGTAAAACGTTTTAAGATTAATACTTGCAGTGATTGCGGTGAACTTGTAATTCATAATACTGAAAGAAATTTAAAGCACTTTTTAAAAGAACATATCTTACATCATATAATAAAAAAGCATATCTGGAAAATAGCTTTGTGGACTTTCGGTGCTTTACTAGTTGTTGAAATTGCTATGAAGTATTGGAATCTTGAACATTTCACAACAAGTTACCCAATTGTATTTTTATTTGTAGGCGCATTGATTGGCTTAATTCCCGAATCAGGCCCGCATTTAATTTTTGTATCATTGTTTGCTACCGGATTAATTCCGTTTTCAGTTTTGCTTACAAGCTCAATTGTTCAAGATGGACATGGAATGCTGCCGCTGCTTTCCTTTTCACTAAAGGATTCTATTAAAATTAAGCTGTTTAATTTTTCTTTTGGATTGATAATCGGATTGACTCTTTTCGCTTTTGGAATTTAAATAATAATTATAGCGAAGTTCATAAACCCAATTTCTTTGAGAAATTGGGTTTATCGTAGCTGACAAATTAAACTACTAACTTCTATCTTCAATTTGCTTTAAATGATGCTTCATGTGAGGAATATATTCACTTATTAATTTTTCCAAAGTTATTGGGGAATTTTTCCCTATTCTACACATACAATTTAATTTTTCATCAGGGACATGATAAATAACATGCGAAAGATGCTGGTTGTAAAGTTTCCATAGTTCAACCAATTCATTCCAGGGCGAACTGTTATAAGATTGTGAACTCACCCAAAAGTCTTGCTGATAATCCGGAAATTCAAAATCGTCTACAGCCTGCGCTCTAACAAATCGATGATGATTATTAACAGCTGAATCTATTAAGTGTCCAAGAATTTCTTTTATTGACCACTTATTTGGAGCCGGTTTTTTGGTTACCAAATCATTGTCTAATAGTTTTAGTTTAGCAGCTGTTTCTTCAGCTAAAGTGGATAATTCACGTGCTGTATTTTTTACCATTCTACTTCCTTCCAGTAATTTATTTGAAATTCATTTTAAATTATAGAACCATCTTCTAAACTAATAAAAGATGGTTCGTTAAGTAAATTAGATTTGTATTTATTTAACTAAATTAATTTTTAATGAATGCAATGTTTTATCACCTACTTGTAATTGAACTAAATAAATCCCGCTTGGTAAATTATTTCCAAACATATCTCTTCCATTAAAAACGATTGTATGTTTACCTTCCGTCAAATCAGTCAAATCAATAACGGCAACTAATTGCCCAAGTATATTATAAATTTTTAAAAGTTTAACCGACGAAACTAAGTTTTTGTTTATATAGATTATAATATTAGTGGAAGGGTTAAACGGATTTGGATAATTCCCAATGATAAAAGATTCAGGACTTATCACTTCTTTATTGTTTACCTTATCCACAGATAAAACTTCTGTTGAGTAATCAGCAATGTAAGCAGTATAACGACATCTAATATTATATCCCAAACTTAACTCAATATCTTTTTGTTTCAATTCATTAGTTTCACCGAAAACATCAATTTGCCTCTCAATATTATCAATCATCTCTTTTGCCCAAAGAATTTCCGCAAATTTATTTCCATTTTTATTGTTGGTGAAGTTCAAACGAAAATTATAAGCTTGCATTCCATTAACTGAAGTTCCGGCAATACTAATTACAGATTCCCCCGAGACTTTATATCTTCCAGTCATAAAGAATAGCGAACCGGCAAAAGTTGATGGAATCTTAGCCGGTATAACCTGATTGACTCCTGCAGCACCATATTCAAAAGCAACATCTTTTAAAATTGGCTTGCTGATCTGATTGAAAACATTAAACATTTTTTCACCAAGATTATCTAATGGATCAAGGTATGTTACAAATCCATAATTAAGTGCAGCAGTCATTTCCAAACGCGACCTATCAATATCATTTCCGATAGCAATCGGAAATATTCCTGTCTTAAAAGTATTTTTAGTTTCAATCTCTGCGGGATCTAAAATAGACATACCGTTCGTAAAAATCAGAATCGCATTATTAAATGAATTATTATTTATTTGCGTCAAAGCATCAGATAAAGATGAGTTCATATCAGAACCATAAGATGTTGTTATTCCGTTTAAATAATCTTTTGCGCTTTGTATATTTTCAGCGCTTGCGGCAACCGGATTAGTTTGCCATCTGGTATTTTCATAACTAAAGATAGAAATATTAAAAAAATCTTTTGCAGTTAATTGATCTAACGATTTAGAGATCGCAAAAATGCTTTGACTCAACTTATTTCCCGCCATGCTCCAATCATTAGAAAGAAGAAAAATTATTTTTCTCGGGAAAATGCTGTCCGGCTGAACTTCATCCTGCGGCTTTACAAATAAAGCAAAGTGTCCATCCATAGTATCACTTGCAACAGAATAAAAATCAATTCCCATTGATGAATTATCGGTTTGATATGAAAATTCAAAATCCTGGTTTACATAGCTCTTAGGTTTGGAAATCTCAAGATTTAAAGTACTTGAATCTGAATGAATAATTTTGAAATCAGGATTGTTAGGCAATTCATAATTTGTAATGCTAGAATTTGAATTTACATTAATATTAAACTGAAGATGATTCAAAGGATAAGTTATAAACTTTCCCGTATTCAAAGGATATGAATAAGAATATTTCCCTTTGTAATAATCACATCTGCTAGTGTAATGTAATTCAACTTTTTGAATTGCTCCGGCTTTGATCCCTTTCAAAAATATTTTAATTCCGTTTCTGCCTATATAATTATTTACGTCGGCAGCAATTCCACCTTCACCGGTTCCGGGATTTACGGCCTGCTCTTTAACCTTCAATATTGCTTGATATATTTTATCACCATACCAATATAAAAATTTTGTAGCTCTTGCATTCGCAGGCAAAGGGAACGAATAAACTGCATCCGTTGAATCAGTCCATTCATTTTCAAATTCCTGGTATACAATTGTTTCTGCAACGGATCCATTTATGTTTATAGTCACTTCAGTTACATTATTTCTTAAAAGATCTTTAGGATAGTCTTGATTTGAAGGCATTAATAATCCATCTGCAAAAGAGATGGAGAATAATGAAAAGAAAGTATAAACTATTATTAAACTAAATTTTTTCATTTTATACTTCCTCCTATTTTAAATAAAGAATTTTTGCTGTTTCAAAATGTTTCGTCTCATTATTACCGTTTAGTACTAATTGGACAAGATATAATCCAGTGCTGATCAAATTGCCGCTATCATTTTTAGCATTCCAAATTATCTTTTGAGATTGATTATTAATGTTAATGGTCTTTACCAATTGGCCAAGCAAGTTAAATATTCTTAACTCTCCACCAGAATAATTACCCAGTTCAACATTAAAAGTAATCTGGGGGTTAAATGGATTTGGATAATATGCGAGATATTTATCTTTTTTATTAATTGGAGAACCTGTTGGAGAAATTAATGCTTCGCCTCCCAAACCGGCATAACGAATTTGCAGCTTGATTTGCGAAGGAAGCTGTTCGCTTAATGATTTATAATTTAAAACAAATTTACTTGACGAATAAAACCTTGAAATGTCTAAAAGTATATCTCTAAAGTTTCCATAAATATCATAAAAATTTCCTCCGGTTGGATTAATTATCGGATCATAAAAACTTGATTTATTCCCATCCGGCCCAATTGCATTAACAACAATTCCTTTTGAAAGCAATGCATTTATAACATCGTTTTTAGTTAATTGAGTAAAAGAATCGCTCTCGTGATAAGTTGCATCAGTTATCCATACTACAACTCTATTTGCCTTTTCACGGAATGGATATTTTGTTGCCTCCATTAAAGCCTGCAGAGAATTTTCAGGTTCATCTCCTCCCCCATGAGCGTATTGTTGATCGACTAAAGATTGGAAATACTGAACATCGGTTGTAAATGGATAAACATTTTCAACAACATCTAAAAAAGTTACCATTCCAAGTCTATAATCAATTCCTCTATAACTTAGGCTGTCTGCAAATTCAATTATATTATTTTTTACTTTATCAATCTCATCACTCATACTTCCGGTAACATCAAGAACAAAAATTATATCTGCGGCATTCATACCTCCTGTTGTATCATGCCCCAGGACAAAATCTGTTATTCTATTCTTGTCTTCATACAGAAAAATATTTTCCTCAGTTAGATTTGAAATTTTATAATCATTTGAACTTATTTTTGCTTCAAATTTAAATTCAATTTGGGGAAATTTTGATGTGCTTATAGTATCTATTATAACAGTTAAACCTGTATCAGAAACAGGAGTTGCTGGAATAAATACTTCTCGATGCAGTTCATCTATCAATTGATTATTATAATAAACCTTTGCAGCCACTTCATCAATCTTATTTTCATAAATTATGTGAGATCTAAGATTTATTTTTTGATAAGAACTTTGATTTGATATGGGAATATTTAGTTCAGTGTATGTGGATGACAATGATTGCGGAAGTTCAAGTTTTACATCCGCATTATCAATTGAATTGCTGCCAGTTTTATTGATCACTAAATATGTGCTAAAACTGCTTGGGAAAATAAAGTTATTTTGAAGATCTAAAAAGCTTTGTAAATCCCATCTTAAAAATAATTGTGAAGAAAAATCCGGAGTCAGTAAACTTGTTTTTATTTGGCAGTTTGTTTCCTGATTAGAGGCTAACTGAGATTCTTGCCAATAAAATTTTAAATATAAATCATAAATAGTTTTTAAAGTATCTAACGAATAAAAGTCATTTGATTCAAAAATATCATCCCAATTGGCAGCAACAATCTTTGTGGGATTATCATTTCTAAAAGATAATTCTACTCCAATTCCCTTCGCTCCAAATGATTTTTCCCACAGAGTAATTTTATCGGGAATCGAAGGTGAATTAAAAATTTTATTTTTATTTAGAAAACCTTGCTGCAATTCTAAGTATCCATCCCCCCATTTTCCCAATGCAGGATCAAATGTAAAACCAAGCGCAATTGAATGTGAAGTCGAATCTAAATTTTTAATGCTTTGTTTTAAGATAACCTCATGCCGCGATTCAGTGGTGTCAGAATAAATTGAAAACTTAACTGAAAGCTTATTGATTTTATTTCCGGCTATTTGAAGTGTATCGCCGCTCCAGGAAAGTAAAAGTTCAGATGGTGAAAAATAATCATCAAACTTATACCAGGTTCCGTCTAAAGAAAAAATAGGAAACGAAGTTTTTGCATAAGGATGTCCAAACGTAATTTGACAATTATCATCAAGTGAACTGTTTGATATACCCGAAGTTGTTCCGATTGTAAAATAACCGCCGTTTAAAATCGTTGCGGACAAATACGAATTTTTTAATTCATCCGACGATGAACTCATTTTTGCTAATGAGTTTTTATAATTACCTTCATTTGTTTTACTCACATCGAACGACAATTTGTTTTGTGAAAACAAACAAGATGAAATTATAATGATCAATGTTAATATTTTTTTCATTTTACCTCCGAAAAAACAACAGTAAATTTTTTAATTATCTTAAAAGGATCATTTTTTTTGTTACTTTTAAATCCCCTGCTTGTACTGAATAAAAATAAATTCCGCTGGCAGAATTATTATTGTATAAATCTTTTCCATTCCAAATTATTTGATATTGCCCTGGTGATTGTTCTTTATCAACAAGCACAGCAATCAATTGTCCTAATGAATTATAAATCTTTATAATTACGTGAAATGATTTCATTGTTGATGGTAAATTATATTCAATAATAGTTTCCGGATTAAACGGGTTAGGATAATTTTGTTTAACAATAAATCTGTCAGGAATTAATTTATCTTTTTGTTTTATTCCTGTTGGATTTGGATCTGAATAAAACGCAGTATATCTTGTTAATATTTGAAATCGTAAGCTTAGTTCAATTACTTGATTTACCAATTCAGGTGTTTCGCCATAAATATCAATTAGATTTAGAATGTTATCTATTTTCGCTTTAGCCCACAATCTTGGAACAAATCTGTGTCCGCCAATAGAGTCTGGAAAATTAATTAATTTTTTATATTCAACTGATTTGGATCTTATTTTGCCGGACAACTTAATTTCAAATTGACCGGTTTTATTATAGAGACCGAGCTGCATTACCTGGCTTCCCCAGAATAAATCACTAATATTTTTTGGATATTGATCCCAGCCATCCAAACCTCCAAGATCTATCTGCAGATCGGTCATTACTGGTTTAGAAATTCTTTGGAAGTGATTATTTACGACGAGTGCTATACTGTCATCGGAAGTAACAAATTGTGCATAGCCATGATTTTCATTTGCAAGGCTAACAATTAAGTTTCTGCTGAGATCGTCTCCGATACCGAAAGGAAATATTCTTACATCCTTTAAATTGTTTTTCTTTGAATGATTAACGATTGAATCTACATTTGTTAATCCCCAGGTTGGATATCCGTCAGTAAGAAAAATTAAATTGTTTGAAGTAGTGTCATTATAGCTTTGTGTAAGAGAAGTTGTTAAAGCATCATTTATATTTGTCAATCCTAATGCGAATAGTTGATTAACAAAATTTTTAGCATCATTTATATTGTTACTATTTGCATCAACTAAATCAGGCCGAAATTTGTCGACGAATGTTCCGAAAGTAACAATATTAAATTTATCGATTGGATTTAATAAATCTAAAAAATAATTTAATGCTTCTTTCATCTGTGCAATTCGCAGGCCTTCCATACTTGAGGATACATCCGCAGTAAAAACTATATTTTTAGGAATTAATTCTTCTCCTTCTATTGAATCAGGAGGAGTTATCCACAGAGTATAAAAGTGATCGGTTCCGATTGAATCTGTGGAAGAAGGATTATATGTAAGAATGTTAAAGGTTACATTATTTCTTACTGTTTCAAATTCAACTACCAGGTCTTTATCGGGATAGAAATTTTCATCACCAAAAAATAATTTATATTCATTTTCAGAAATCTGTTCAATATTAGTTGCTGAAGAATTTGAATGCGTTGGTGAGAAGAATTTCTTAAACGGAGTCTGAGATTTTGCATTGAGATTAACAGAGATGGTTTGTAAAGGCTGTGAAGAAAGCTGCAGAGTATTCAAACGGAAATTATATTTAACAACTCCTAAATCATATTTAAGCGGCTCAACATAAGTAATTTCAGTTCTAACATCGCTGTTTGCATCAATTGGAACAATGCTTAGTCTAAACAAATTGTCCCCCAAATATTCCAAGAGAGCTGGGTCAAGCCATTGCCGAAGCTTACTGTTATAATCATTAACTGCCTGCTGTCTTTCTCGAATAGATGCGACAAATTTTTGACCATTTACCCAATAAATTAATTCAGTAAGCACAGCATTTTCAGGTAGAGGAAAAATATATATTGCTTCTACTGAAGTGTTAAGTTCATTGTGAAAAATTTGATCAACATGAGTAACCGCTATTTGTTCCTGAATATCAATCGAAGCATTAATTGATTTAATCCACATTTTTTGATACTCTTCCTGACTAAACCTGGGCCTGGAAAAGAGGGCCCCAATGGCAAAAATTTCGTTTTGAATCGAGAAGATTAATAGAAATAAACAAACCAAAGAAGTGAATCTTTTGAATGGATTCATTATAAATCTCCGATTAATTAAAATTTTAAATATTGAAATTTAGATATGACCATGAATTAAGATCCCCGTTATTATAACGTAACTTAATTACAATAATTGTTAGAAGCAACTAAAGAAATTAATGTTCATTTTATATTAAAATATTCTATGCTTCATTGTCTTGTGGAGAAACCGAAAATTTTTAAATCAAAATCTTTTAATAATTTTTTAGCTTCTTCAAATTGATTTGCATTAACAAAAAATTGAGCGGGTTCAAGTAAAGGGCGAACCGATAAAAAATTTTCTCCGTTTACATAATAATCTATTTCATTATCATCCAGAATTGATTTTATTAAACCTATATCACCTTGATTAAGGGAAGATAATAAGAAAAGTATAATTTTGAACTTCTAATACTTTTGGCGGACTTAACATTAAAATCAATAAAAGCTTCACATTCCGGGCAATGAACTTTTTTACTTTCTCTTTCTTCTTCTGAAAGTTCTAATTCACTTCCGCAGCTTGGACAAGTAATATCTTCAGGTAATTCGGATTTTTCATTTAATTGCGAATTGTTGGAATTCTTTTCTGTGTCTAATGATTTTTGACACTCGGGATTTTTACAATAATAATATTCCCCGCCATCTACTAAGCAATCTTCACAAAAACTTTTCCCGCAATTGTGACAAATGGAATAAGCTTTTCTTTCAGGATGATTATAACAATAATGTTCCATATTCTAACCCCTTAAATATTAAATTAAAAAAGCTGTTTATTACCAATAGTGATGAACACTTTGTTTGATATATTTTTCATAAATATTCTTTACTTCTCCCATTGTCTTTTTAGAAAGTGAAGACATATCCGCAGCTTTAATATTTTCTTCAGCTTGATCTTCACGCTTTGCTCCTGGAATTGCACAAGTAACCGCATCAAACATTAAAATCCATTTTAACGCAAATTGTGTTAAGCTCATTCCTTTTGGACAAATCGCTTTTAATTCTTCAACAGCTTTTAAACCAGTTTTATAATCAACACCGGAAAAAGTTTCACCGCGGTCAAATGCTTCGCCTTGTCTATTAAAATTTCGGTGATCATCTTTTTCAAACTTGGAATTAGATTTTAATTTTCCTGTAAGCATTCCAGATGACAACGGGACTCGGGCTAAAATTCCTACTTTGCGTTTTTTTGCTTGCTCAAAAAATAATTCAGCAGGACGATGACGGAACATGTTAAAAATTATTTGCACACTTTGAACGTTCGGGTATTCAATAGCTTTTAAAGCTTCCTCAACTCTTTCAACGCTTACGCCGTAATATCGAAGCTTGCCTGCTTTTACTAAATCATCCAGGAATTCAAAAACTTCAGGCATGTAAAAAACATCTGTGGGCGGGCAATGAAGCTGCAGCAAATCAATTGAATCTGTTTTTAGATTCTTTAAGCTTCGTTCTACAAATGAAGTTAAGTTTTTCCTGTTGTACCCTTTTGCAATGTGCGGATTTAATCTTCGACCTGCTTTTGTTGCAATAAAAAATTTCTTACTACTTTCTTTTCGCAATTTTGCTAGAAGTTTTTCACTGCGGCCATCACCATAAACATCAGCGGTATCAAAAAAGTTTACTCCCAGGTCAAGTGCTTTGTGTAATGCTTTCAATGAATCAGAATCATTCACTTCACCCCAGGTTCCGCCAATTGCCCAAGAACCAAAACTAATTTCTGAAACCTTCCAGCCGGTTCTTCCTAATTTTCTGTAATTCATTTAGAAACCTTAAAGATTATACTATAAAATAAATTGAAATTAACCTTGATCGTTTATCTAAAAATAATAAATTAATCCCTAAGGAATTATGTCAAATCTTAAATTGTAATATAAATTCTGAATTTTTAATATTTTATTCTCTAATAATTGGCTTACTAAAATTGCCTACAGAATAAATGTTATTTTGTAAAAAAATCTTACTAAAAAAAAATCAAAAAAAATGCCTGATTTTGATGTTTTAATATTAATAATTTATTAATTCTAGATTTTTAATTGCCTGAAATATTTTTTTAGTAGATATTAGTACACTGATTAGGGCAAAACTTTATAGAACTAGTCAAACTTTAAATCAATTTATAATACAATATTAAGTGGAGGCGTCATGAAGCGACATTTTACGAAGCTTCTAATATTATTACTTGCAGTTTTTCTTGTTAACACAAACAGGATTTTTGCACAAGGCATAACAACTGCAGCAATTCAAGGTACAATCACTGACCAAAACAACGAACCTTTACCTGCAGCAAGCATTATTGCTGTTCACGAACCGACGGGAACACAATATGGAACGACCACACGTGAAAATGGTAAATTTAATTTCCAAGCCGTAAAAGTAGGCGGACCTTATTCAATTACGGTTTCTTATGTCGGATATCAAACACAAAAATTAACAATTGATAGATTACATCTTGGTGAAGTTTATACTCTTGATGTTAAACTTTCTGAGACTGCAATTGAACTCTCAAGCGTTACAGTTTCAGCTAATAGAAGTGCTGTTATTAATGAGAATAGAACCGGTTCATCCCAAAACGTAACCGCTATGCAAATAGCAGATATTCCAACAGTTAGCAGAAGCTTCGCAAACTTTGCAAAGTTGTCACCAATGTTTTCAGGAGCTAATGATCAAGCAAAAGGAAGTCAGGCAGCTGGAAGAAGCAATAGATATAATAACATTCAAATAGATGGAACTCAGTATAATGATTTATTTGGTTTAGGTTCCTCCGGTACACCGGGCGGACAAGCAAGTACAAACCCTATAAGCCTTGATGCTATACAAGAGTTCCAGGTTGTAATTGCTCCTTTTGATGTTAGGCTTGGTGGTTTTACCGGCGGTGGAATAAATGCTATTACCAGAAGCGGTACAAATGAATTTCACGGTTCTGTTTTCGGATATGGTAGAAATCAGAGCTTAGTTGGAAATAAATACGAAGGTAAAGATCAGCCTTTTAATGACTTTAAAGAATGGCAATATGGTTTTCGTTTAGGAGGCCCTATTGTAAGAGATAAAGTATTCTTCTTTGTTAATGCCGAACTAACAGGCCATAACGAACCACAGCCAAATCTTGCCTTAACCACAGGAACTTCAGGTATTGCAGACGTTGCAAGTCAGATACAATCAACATTAGCAAGCAGAGGGTTTACAACCGGCGGTTTTGGAGAATTCACACTTAAGCGTCCATCCGATAAAATATTTGCTCGTTTTGATTTTAACTTATCTGAGAATCAAAAATTAAATCTACATTATAACTACGTTAATGCCACTGATGATATTCTTGGAAATAGAAACTCCTCTACAGCATTCAGCTTTGATTCTTATTTATATCAATTCAAAAATAAAACTAATAATTTAGTTGCTCAATTGAATAGCACATTCGGTAATAACATGGCTAATGAATTGATTCTTGGCTATACTACAATTAGAGATAATAGAGGGCCAGATGGCGCATTGTTACCGGAAGTTGAAGTCGATGAAAACGGTGTTCAATATCATGCAGGTACTGATAGATTTTCTTCTGCAAATAGTCTAGATCAGGATATTTTTGAATTAACTGATAACTTCTCTTACTTCGCCGGAAATCATACAATTACAATTGGAACTCATAATGAATTCTTTTCATTCTCAAATTTATTTTTAAGATCTTTTGGCGGATACTATCAATACGGCAGCTTAGCAGATTTTCAAGCTGGAAATGTACAATTTTACCAGAGAGTGATCCCTGCTGTTGGAGACGGAGCAGCTGCTTTTTCAGTTAGTCAATATGGCTTTTATGCGCAAGATGAATGGCAAGTTATGCCGAACTTCAGATTAACTTATGGATTAAGAGTTGATATACCAACTTATCCTGACAAACCGCTGGCAAATGATTCGGTAAGCTATTATTTCCCTGGAATATCCACAGCTTCCGCTCCAAGCGGCAATTTGCTTTGGGCTCCTCGCGTTGGTTTTAATTGGGATGTTAACGGTGACAAGACAATTCAATTACGTGGCGGTGTTGGTGTTTTCAGCGGAAGACCAGCTTATGTTTGGATATCAAATCAATATGGCAACTCCGGAAATACACAGTTTGAAGTTAGAGGCAGCGGAACTGATTTACTATTTACCGCAGATGCTTCTAACCAGTCCTGGACCTGGCGATCCTGGAACATTTTCTGCAGCAAGAACCGCAGAAATTGATTTAAGTGATCCAAATTTAAAAATGCCTCAAGTGTTAAGATTTGACGCAGGTGTTGACCGTCAATTACCTTTTGATTTTACTGGGACAGTTGAATTCCAATATTCAAAATCAGTTAATGATTTTGTTTATGAAAAATTAAATATTAAAAATTATAATAATCCTACCACCTTAACTGCAAACGGGCCGAATGATACAAGACCCTTATATGGTGGAACCGATAGTAAAAACAATAATTTCTTTGATGTAATGAATCTAAAGAATACAAATCAAGGTTATTCATATAATCTTACTTTCCAACTTCAAAGAAATGTTCCTAGAGGACTTTCTGTTAATACAGGTTATACTTATGGCAGATCAAAAGATTTAAACAGTGTACTCTCCTCACAAGCTCGTTCACAAATGAGATATAATCCAATTGCCGGCGACCCAAATAATCCTGAGCTTACTACATCAACGTTTGAAATTCGCGGCCGTATTTTTGCTTCTTTAATCTATACAGATGAATTTTTTAAAGATGCACCAACTACAATATCATTATTTTATAATGGACAATCCGGACAGCCTTTCTCATTCATTTATGGCAGTGATATCAACGGTGACGGATTCGATCAAAACGATTTATTCTACATACCAAAAGATGACAACGATATAGAATTAGGAAGTGTATCGAGTGGCGTATTCACCCGCAACCAAGCTATGTATGATGCTTTGAACGGTTTTATTGCTAATGACGATTACTTAAATTCACACCGCGGTCAAATTGCAGAACGAAATGCATCCAGAAACCCATGGGTAAATTATATTGATCTTCATATTTCACAAGATATTCCTATTGTTCCAGGACATAGATTTACTGTTAATTATGATGTGCTCAATTTATTGAACTTACTTAATAGTGACTGGGGATGGGACAGCAGCGTATTCAGCACATATATTATGGCAAGAAAAGCTGGGACAGATGCTGCAACTGGCAGAAACGTTTATACTTTTTCAGCTCCTAAGAATAATACTCCCTTTACCTCTGACAATATCTATTCAAGATGGAGAATGCAGTTAGGTGTCAGATATACTTTCTAATCTAGTTTAGAATTCATTAATAAGGTCTTTAGAAATTTTCTAAAGACCTTTTTTTATGTGATAGTTTAAATATTTTTTGATGCTTCTTTTCTTTTGCAGCCCTTAATAAAAATCATTTATTGTTATAGTCTGAAAATAAATCTTAGGGCAGCTTTAATATATTAACCGATCCTGACAATTCTCCTTCTTAAATATTTTCTTGCAATTAAGCAGTAAATTTATTTCAATATTAAAATGCCGTTACAAATCCAACCGAAGCCGTTCCATACTTTGCTGTAAAATTGTGATCATATTCTCCAACTAATCTAATGTTTCTTCTCAACATATAGCCTAATCCTGCACCTAATGATTTTGTATTATATTCTGTCAAATCGGATTCTATCCAATTGAAGAGCGCAACTGCATACCATTTACTGTCATCTCCTTCGGGCCTTAAAATGCATTCCCCAAATGCACCGCGTGATTTTATTTTAGCTGCGCCAGGTTCAAAAGTAGGATTTCCGTCTTTCCTTTCTACATATTGAACATTCAGTTCAATAGGATCAACAGATACCGTTGCATCACCGCCTATCATCCAGATATCGTTAGTTCTATATAAATCATCCAGTGAGCTCATCTGCTTTTCTTTTCCCAGATAACCTAATGCTCCTATTCTAAAATGCTCTCCTACGTCTTGCGAAACCACTCCGAATAAATTTTTATATTTATCATTATCAAAATTTCCATCCATGAATCCTTCTCCGATTCCGCTTCCATTTATTACTTCAAGAGTTATATCAGTTCCCGAATCAAACCCATACGCAAACATTAATCCCCTATCATAAGTAAGATCAACTCTAGAGTTACCCGGTTTGAGTTTATAAATCAAATAATCTTCTCTGGTTAGCCTTAATTCTCTTTTAAAAATTGGATCGCAAACCTGAAATTGACCTATGCTTACATCCAGCTCACTACCAAATAAGTTATTAAACATAAGCCAGGCATCTTCAATTTTTCCTGCCTCCCCATTTTCAAGTATGTAATAGACATAATATGCAACATCATTTGTCAAAGCTCCACCTGATAATAATTTAAAAACTGAAGGTGCATAAAAGTCCGGTTTATCAGATTCACCATTGTTATAAGTTACATAGCCTTCTAATCTTATTGCAAGAGGAACATCTCTAATTAATGATAATTCTGCATCCCCGGTATTAACATAGTATCTTGGTGCATCTTTATCTTTTAACTGGAATCCATTTCCTGCAAAATCAAGGGCGTAAGATTTTAATTTAGGAAATGGTGAGTGACAGGTTTTACAAGTCATACTATATTTTCTTGCAAAAGCCGGAATGGAAAAAATATCATTAGAAAAAAGAATGACTATTATAAAAGTATATACTGCGAGTTTTACTTGCCCCTTCATATCAATCCTCTTTTTTTTTTGAGTATCAGATTTATTATTTACAATATTTCCCTTCAGCAGGAAAATTGTTTTACCTGAAGAACAAATAAACTTAAATCAACTTAATACCCATAATATGGCAGCTTCTAATGTATAAAAAGGTTTTGAGAAATAGCCTTCGTCCTTCGTCTCAACTAAAGTTGGAATTACAACATCTTGCGGAGATTGAGTAATTATTGCAATCTTATAACCGCCAAAAACTTCTAGATGTTTTTTATAATACTCTGCTATTTTATAATATTCCCTAACTTTTATTTTAAATGATGCATCTTTATAATCTAAAATAAATCCTTTTGTTTGTTTTGGTATTAAATTTTCTTTTATAGCATAATCCCACGAAGAATAAATATCTTCAAGAGTTATTTCTCCAAAATAGGATTTGTAGAAGATTCCAGTTGATTTATCGAATCTATATTTAAATTTATCTTCCATTGATTATAAAATTGAATATTTAATTCTTATACTTAATCACACACTTTTTTAACCCTAACAAAACTTTAGATATCTTTTTACGGAAGTATTGTTACATCAGTCGAATGTTCATTTACTTCAACTACTGCATATTCTTCTGCCGGAACACCTAAAAATTCACCTACCGGCTTAATCAGTTTTTGATAATTCAATACAGCTCTCACTTTCATCTTCCCAGGTGCTGCATCAAGTGGAATATTAAATGTGCAGGTTTCCAGCTTTGTTTCTCTTGGGCCAATTCTATAATCAACTCCCTGCGATTTTGTATTCCATTGCTGAATTGTCATTCTGCCTTGAGGATCAAAATAAGGCATTCTAAAAATTCTATCACCAATTGGTATTCCATCTCTCTGAACACCTTTAAAGTTTGGATCGTTTAAAGCAATTCCCATATCTTGATAAGCAAGAACATCCGCACCAATAGTATAATCTTCTCCATCAAATCCTTTTTTATCAACTGGTAAATGATAAACTTTTCCATTTGCATCTACTGCTTCAACGTGCATCCAGACTATTCTATCTTCAACCGAGCCGGTTGGAAATTTATGCCCGGTTTTCTGATTGAAAAGTGCAACCGTGAACTTAAATATTTCGCCGGGTTCAGCTTCATCAATATCCGAATGAATTCTTAATTCAATAGTTCCTTTTACTTTTCCCGGATCATGTGCGCCGTGAAATAAATGCTGCCAAACATCAGGATGTTTTTCACCCATAGAAGCACTATATCCTTCCGCTTTGGTCATGTGGCAGTCTTGACATTGGACACCTTGTTTTGAATAGGGCCCTTCTTTCCATTCCAGGTGGGTAGATTTAACCCAGATACCAAAAGGATCTTTTTCATTATGACAAGCTCCGCAAAATTCAGCTGTCTGCATGAAATCTGATTTCTTAGTAACATGTTCCGGGGAATTTAGGTCACTCCTTGGCCCAAATTTAATTTTGCCTGGTTCAGATATAAAATTAAAATTAAATGGAGTATCGCCCGAGATACCAGAGATAGAATGGCATAAGTCGCATGAAACAGATTCATTGGCTCTTGAATTCATTTCGGGTCTCGGTGGAGGAACGTCGCCTGCTAAAAAGGATATCGGGGCATGGCAGCCATTACAGCCTGCTTTTACTTCAGCAACTACTGGATCTTTTTCAGCATGAGGAACTGCTAACTTAAAGTATTCGATTTCATCCCAGTGATGAGTATAAGCCTTTGACATCATAGCTTGTTTCCACTGTTGATAAAAATCGGTATGGCATGAAGTGCCGCAAAACTGGGGTGTTTGAAAATCGTCGTACTTTTTTGTACCTAAAGCTTCGCCGCCGGCTTTAATCTGACTAAAAGAAATGCTCGAACATAAAAGGATCGAAATTACTATTCGCTTCATCATAATCCCCTTTCATAAATTAGATTATAATTATTCCCTACTATTATAAAATGAAAGTCTCCACTTTTTCAACGAACGAATTTTAATGACTTGAGGTAATTTAATTTTTTATAACTCAAATTCAAGTTATGAGATTTAATAATTACAATTATTATTAATAAGTGGTGAGAATTTAATCAGGCTTGCCTAAATTGTGATATTCGTTACAGTCTATAACATTTTCCAACGAAAATGTATGAGAAAACCTATAGTTATTAGGGGATATTAATTAGATGAGAATAAATATGTAGAAATTAGTATTATGGATTAATTGAATATTTTTTCCCACAATCAGAATTTATTTCATATGCCAAAAAAACTTTATAACTATATCGTGGGGTTCTTCAAAATTTAATTTTTATTGTGTTTGTGTTTCAGCTACGATCATTTAATAATTTTTTTGCTTTTCTCTTAATCACATAGTATATGATAATAGGTCATCTCCGCAGAGATTAGAACTCCAGGGGTAAATATATATTCTTCACTCAATTTTTATAGTTTATTCTTTTTAGTTATATGTATCTATTATTAATTCTAATTTCAATTCAACTTTACTATTTAATCTTTATTTGCATCTTGTTTGATATCTTTTGGTTCAATAGTATTCTTTGCCGGCTCAATCTTTTTGTCTGAGGGTTTATTAAAAATTAAAGCGATTATAAATCCTATTACAATCCCCAAGAGCCCGGTTAATAATATTAGGATAATACCAGGTACTTGGAACTCCCAAAACAAAACTTTAATGGGAAAATCATTTGCATTTTGAGAAATAAAAATTGTTAGAAATATTACCAAGATCATTAGAATAATAATCTTTGCTTTCATTGCGTTTCCAAAAAGTTTTTTAAAATGATTAGTTATTAGTGGTTTGAAATATAGCGGAAAGTTTATATAAAATAAATTGTAGTAAAATTCTTTAAGAGATCAAGAAAGGATTTTTAACTAAGCTTTTTGAGATAAGATGTTTTTTACTTCTTCAATATTGCTTTTATTAACGAGCGTTAAAATGGTATCACCTTCTTCAAGAATTGTCCCGCCGCTGGGCACAATGCTCGTTTCATTACGCCATATTAAAACAATTCTACTGTCATTAGGAAATCCAAGTTCAGCTATAGGTTTGCTGGTGATTGCTGAATCATAAGGAATAATAAAATCTATAAGCTCGGTGTCAACACCTTCAACTGGATTAAACTCAAGCGGATATTGTTTTTTTCTTTCCAGGGGTGCATCGACTTTAAAGAATTTTGCTGCGGGAACTAAAGTCCATCCTTGAAGCAAAACAGAAGTTAAGACAATAAAGAAAACTATATTAAAAATAGCATCTGCATTTATTACCCCGGCAAGCAAAGGGAACGTAGCTAAGATTATAGGGACAGCACCTCTTAATCCTACCCACGAAACAAATGCTTTTTCATTTAACTTAAAATTGAAAAATGACAAAGAAATAAAAACACTAACCGGGCGTGCAATGAAAATTAAAAATGCAGCAATTAATAATCCTGAGCCTGTGACAGCAATTAGATGAGAAGGAAAAACAAGCAATCCTAAAGTTAAAAACATAGCTATTTGCCCAAGTGTTCCAAGTCCGTCAAAAAAACGAATCATACTATTTTTATGCACAAAAGAATTGTTACCGATAATTAATCCGGCAACATATATTGCTAAAAACCCGCTGCCCCCAATTACATTTGTAACAGAAAAAATTAAAACACACATGGCAATAGAAAAAACCGGGTATAATCCCTCATAAGAAAAATTCAATTTGTTAATTAAATAAACCGTAAGCTTCCCCAAGCCTAAGCCGAATCCCGCACCTAATCCCATCTGTAGAAAGAATGTTAATGCTAATTTTAAATAGTTACTTTCAGGATTTATTAGAAGCTGAATAGAACTAATAGTTAAAAAAACCGCCATCGGATCATTACTGCCAGATTCCAATTCCAATAACGGTTTTAATTTCCCTTTTAAACTTATGTTTCTTGTTTTTAAAATTGAAAAGACAGCGGCAGCATCAGTTGATGAGATAATTGAACCAAGAAGCAGGCCCCAGAGAAATGAAACTTTTAATATTAATGAAATAAATACTGCAACAATTACAGCAGTAAACAAAACTCCAAGTGAAGCAAGAACAGTAGCAGGTTTAATAACCGTCTTAACAGAATTCCACTTAGTCTCAAGGCCGCCTGAAAACAAAATAAAAACCAGGGAAATAATACCGATAGCCTGGGCAAGCGGCGCATCATTAAAATAAATTCCGCCGGGGCCTTCAGACCCTGCAAATGCTCCAACCCCGATAAAAAGTAATAAAGCCGGTACGCCTAAACTATCTGAGAATTTAGCTATGCCTATACTTATTAATATCAAGCTTGAAGCAATTAAAAGAAGGACTTCAATCTGAATCATTTTTAGAATAATTTTTTGTTACATCTTTAAAATTTCTGATCAGAACGTCTCTCTGCGGAAATGGTATTTCTATATTATTTTCTCTAAACTTTTTAAATATTTCATAATACAACTGGCTCTTTAATACATTAGGACGATTTATATATTCTCTTGTCCATACTCTTAATTTGAAATCAATAGAGCTGTCACCAAAATCAGAAAATAAAACATCCGGCTTTGGCTGTTTCAAAACAGCGTCATTCGAATTGGCAACTTCCAATAATAATTTTTTTACTCTTTCGGGATCTTCTTTATATGAAACTCCAACAGGAAAATTAAAACGTATATTCCTATCTGTATGGCTCCAATTAATAACTTTTGTAGAAATGAAATCAGAATTTGGAACTATAATAGAAATATTATCATTAGTTAGAATTTCAGTTGAACGCATAGATATTCTAACTACATCACCTGAAACATCACCCATTTCTATTCTATCTCCAACCTTAATCGGGCGCTCAAAAAGAATTATAATACCGCTGACAAAATTGTTTGTAACATTTTGCAGCCCAAAGCCGATACCAACGCCAAGTGCGCCAGCCATTATTGTAAGAGCACTTAAATCAATCCCAACTGTCTGAAGAATAATAATAAATCCAATTACTAAAATTATATAGCGGGCAATTGTTCCAACCGCAATCCTGACACCGAGATCAATTTTACTTTTTGAGAGCAGCTTGTAAACAATCCATTTACGCAGCTTGGAAGTAAGATAAAGCAGAAGAAAAATTAAAATTAAAAAATAGGTAATATCCCAAATCGTAATTGGGCTTTTACCTATTGAGGTAATAGGAACATTTAAGAATTCTTTTATGCTGTTAAAAATTTGTTTTATATCGTTCAAATGTTTAATCTTTTATAAAGGATAGAAAACCGGTATTAATAATGTAGCTAAAATCCATAAAATCAAATCGAGCGGCGCACCAACTTTTAAAAATCTTTAAATTTATAATTGCCTGGCCCCATAACCATCATGTTAGTTTGATAACCAACAGGCGTCATAAAACTTAATGAAGCAGCAAAAGTAACCGCCATTAAAAAAGGCAGGGAACTTACACCCAGCGTTTGAGCTGTTAAAATTGCTATCGGCGCAAGCAATGCCGCAGTTGCATTATTTGACATGAAATTAGTTAAAAGCAAAGTTAAAATAAAGAAAGCAGACACTAATGCATTATTCCCGAGGCCACCAACGAACTTTATGAGTATTGATGAAATAAAAGATGCAGCCCCGGATTTTTCAAGTGCTAGTCCCAAAGTTAAAACGCCGGCTAATAGAAAGATTACTTTCCAATTAATTGATTTATATGCTTCATCAAGGGAAATGCATTTGGTAAGAACCATTAATACACTGCCTATAATTGCACTTTGTACAATGGGAAAAATCCCAAACGCTGCCGTTATAATAACTCCTGCCATAATTAAAAAAGCAATTAGTATTTTCTCTTTTTTAATTTCTGTTTTCGCTGCTTCGGAAACAATAATAAAATCCTGGTTTTGCCTTAATCTCGACAGCCAATCTTTTTTGACTTCGATTAAAAGAACATCGCCGGAACGAATGCGCGCCCTGCCGAGCTTTTCATGCATTAATTGTCCGCGCTGTTTAATTGCTAATACTGTTGCGCCATAAGTTTCACGAAAATTAATTCCTTTTATTGTTCTTCCTCTTAATCTTGAATTATGCGTAACTACCGCTTCAACAAGAGTGGCTTCTGATAAATTAAGATCATTATCTGCTGTACTTTTATCGGGCCTTATTTTTATACCTTCCCGCTGCTGCAGCTCTTTTAATTTATCTATATCGCATCTCACTTTTAAAATATCGTTCCCTTTTAAAATTGTAATTGGTGATGGAAAGAATCTATAATTATCACCTCTTCTAATTTCGATTATGTCAATGTCCAGGTCGTTAACTATAGGTGATTCTTGAATTTGTTTTTCAACTGACTCAGCATTTGGAAGCAAAATTATTTCCGTGATGTAATCTCCCATTTCATATTTTTTAACAAGCTCTGTGGTAGAACTACGATTAGGCAGCATTCTAATTCCGATTGCAAGCATATAAATTATTCCCACAACTAAAACAATAATTCCAAAGGGAGTCATTTCGAACATTCCAAATGAAGGCATGCCGTGCTTATAAGCAATGGAGCTGACAAGAATGTTTGTGGAAGTGCCGATTAAAGTTCCCACTCCACCAAAAAGAGCGCTGTACGAAAGAGGAATTAACAATTTTGAAGTACTAATCTTTGCATCTTTTGAAACGCCAATTAATACCGGCATGAATAAAGCAACTACTGCAGTAACATTTATGAATGCGGAAATAATGCCAATAATTAACATCATAAAAAGCATTCCCATCCAAAAATTCTTCTTTAGTGCTTCAGTTAAAAAATCGCCTACAAAATTTAACGCTCCCGTTTGAAACAATGCCGCACTTAACACAAACATTGCGGCAACAGTAACCGTAGCGGTATTACTGAAACCAGAAATACCTTCTTCTGGAGTGATGATGCGGGTAAGCAGCAAAGCAGCCATTATTATCATGGCAGTTAAATCAACTGGAACTTTATCCATCATAAACAAAATAATTGCACCGCACAATACTATAAGGACTATAATCATGTCTAATGTCATAACCGCTCTGGATATTTAGCTTTGTTTATTGATAGAAATAGAATTAGGAATGAGAGAAGTCATTCCTGAAGTACAAAAGGAAATTGAATATTACGATGCCATAAGATAGGAGAATTTTTTTTATTTCAAAATGTGAGGATTACAAGAATGTAAAATTAAAAGATTGCAAGAATTTTTATGCAACAATAATTAATTTACTATTGCAATGCGAAATCTTTAACTATGTGTTAATTGACTTTAGTTTTTACTAACTGTGTTCCTATCATAACAGCTGCTTTGCCAACTACTCCGCCGCTTGATGCAAAACCCACTAATACTACCATATTATTATTGCAATCTCCGGATACTATAACTAACCCTTCCGGTCTAGGTTTTATTATTCGCCAGCTCGAACCGTTATAATGCACAGTTCCATCCGGTCCTATCCCATAAATATTATTGCATTTCGTTCCTCGTACTCTTATAAAAAAGTATCCGGTTGATGTTTCTTGTTGCCAGATATTATTTTCGTTTCTCCATAATTCATCGCCACCGGCATAAGTGCTTCTTCCATTAAGCCATATTCCCGATAGGCTTTTATTTGGCTGCCAGTTCAATGTATCCTTTGAAGATGAAGATGTGAGAGATAATATTTTATAGTCATTGATTGCAGTTGCTGTTGCAAGAATTTTAAGATTCCCGGAAACGGATTCAATCGCCCCCCATATATCCCTTACATCGGCAGTTGTTCCGCTTTCAATCTTCTGCCAATTTCCGTTTTGGTTGTGAGCTATGAATCCGTTACCACTAACAACATAGTAGTCATTTGTCGACTTACCCCACATTTTGTTTGCTGATCCGTTTAATTGTGTGATTAAAGAACAATCATTTATGAATTCTTTACCATTGTAGTGGGTAATGCTGCCATCAATATGAGCAAATAAAATATCATTTGATGAGAAAGCTAAAATCGTCTTAATTGGGGGATAGTCCACGCCACCACAAGCATTTGTTTTTATTCTTTTTAATTTCCACATACTTCCATTCCAATGAACGAGATTATATGCGTTAGGGTCTGGGTTCCCAAGTGAATCTTTCAAATAAATCTCGCCAACGGCATAAATGCTTGTGTCATTTAGTATAGCTACATCGTTAAATACGCTACTGCCCGCATCAGCATCTCCAAAGGTAAATGTCTGCCAGCTAAAATCATGGCTTGTGGTATCAAGCGCCTTTACTTGCAAGGTATCACTTTTCTGCTTTGTGCCATTTATTATTGCTGTTGTCTGGTAAATATAGGTTTTACCGGCTTGCAAGGTTGTATCTATTACTGTTGTGTCTGCGTTTGTAAGTGTAAAATTAAATAAAGATTTGTCGTCTTTATTCAATGTTAAATTTATTGGTAATACAGTATCGCTTGCAGTAATATTTATAAATGCTTCTGTACAGCTTACATCAAGCAGCTTTAGCTTAATATCTTTGGGCTGTTCGGTTGGTGGAGTGAGAGGCTCGGTGGTGTTACAGCTAATTTGTATGATAAGCAAGCTTAAGGCAAACAAAAAAAGCAAGAAAATAAAAGTTGTTGGTACTTTGCTGAATGAAGATTTTAATAACATATTTCGCTTGCTTCCCTTTTTTGAATTGAAATGTTAAATGTCACATTTCAAATGTGCAGAAAAGAAAATATAGAGGCAATGAAATTTTTATTAGACTTTAAACTTAAAATCTATTTCTGCACACTAATCAATTTCTTACTTAGAAAACTTAACTTGTCATCAACTTCTTTTTTCTGCGGCGACGAAAGTGATAAGTTTTTAATAGAATTAAATTCATTGTAAGCTTCTTCATATAAACCAAGGTCATTTAAATTATCTGCAAAGAAAATTCTCATCGCAGCATTGTTTTTTGATTCGGGATATTTTCTATAAGTCTCTTTTGCTGCAACAATTGCCGACTCCTTAAACCCATTTTCAGAAAGCTGCATTGCACCGTTTAATCTTTTCACTCCAAAGTTATCATCTGGAAACAATTATCTTCTTGTCGCCTTTTTCTTCACTTCCGTAAACAGCAGTGTTTTCCGAATTTGTTTTTTCATTTTTCTTTGGGAGCGTTTATCATGTCTTCCATTGCAAGGGCTAATATTAAATCGTCAAGACTCATCTTTTTAATATCGCTTACAGACAAAACAGAATTTTCTTTTAAAGTAAATTTCGTATCACTGTTAGCAATTTGCAGCGAAGAATTTTTCCCGGTGGAAATAATTGTATTTGCATTTAATTCCATTCCGTCTTTTACATCAATCCATTTTTCGCTGGCGCCAATTTGTGCTTTAACATCACCTTTTACTTTTTCAGCTTTGTATGCTTGCGCGAAAGTTATATCGGTTAAAATAATAACTAGAAATAAAATTACTGTTATTATAATATCAATTTTAATTTTTGATTTCATTTTTTAATTCCTTCTAATTTTTTTATGTTATCGTCATGCTTCGTACAATCTCAGCATGACACTTTCATGTCAAATGGTTTATCGAAGTGTGAAGTTTTATTGTCAATCATAAATTATGCTCTTTAACAAGTTCACACAAATATTTTTCTTTTCGAATATTAACTATTTATCTTTTCATTCCACATCAATTATTTGAACATTACCTTTTGCCAAACCGTAATTATCAAGTGCATCAGAATTAAATTTTTCAGTTCCAACTTCCCATGCTTTTTCAAAATTAGTCAGCGAAGTTGTTTCAACCGGTATCCAGACTCTGTCTTCACCCGAATCATTTTTACGAATAAAATATTTTGAATCATTATTTGTAATCAATCTTGCCTGCTCAGGAGAAAGCTCTGTGTTAACCAAAACATTTACATGCCTGATTCCGGTTTGGTTTTGATAATCGACAAGTGCAGTTTCAATTCCCACGCTTTCTAAAAGCGAACTTAAAAGCACACTTAAATCGTCGCAGTCACCTCCTTTTAGTTCAATAGTTTGATGTGGAAACTGGACATATTCTGCAGATGCCCTTGGGTCGGATGTATAAACAATATTCTTAACCATGTCATTAAAAATTAATTTGGTTTTATAGAAAGATGCGTAAGCATAATTAAGAGTATCAAGTTCAGCTTTGTGACTGCTTAAAATCTGCTTGGCATAACTCATTGAAAAGTTAACGTCTTTCTTAATAAAATATTTTAAGTTGATAACTTTTCCATCCCAGGCATTAACGCTGTTAACCAAAATAGGTTTTTGAAATTTATCTCCCGGCTCTTCTTCAGATTCAATCACATAAAAATCAGCATAAGATATTTCAACTTTTTTATTCGTATAATCTTCAGGAACGATTGTATAAAAATTAACTTCCGCAGTATCCTTCGGCGCAATTGAAATTGATTTCGATTGAATTAAATCCTGGTTCAATCCTTCAATCTTGCTCATTGGTTTTATTGTAATTCTTTTGTTAGTTAAGATTAACAGCCTTGCCAACAGCAAATGGATGGTCAAGATAATTTTGAGTTAAAGTTGGAAAAATGTTATCAAGAATTTTTACATCAACCAACTCAACTGTTTTTTCTTTTACGGTGTTCAGCTTAAAAGCAACATTAAAAATTGCTTTATTAAAGCTGTACCGGTTGTTTGCAATATTTGTTAAGCCTTCATTTTCAAACAGTGTGAAGTCTTGCGCTGATTTTCTATCTGAAAAATATTTCAGAAATGAAAGCGATACAGAAAAAAGCTTTGAGTTATAAATTATAGCCGGAATTATTCCTGCCAAATAAGGTGTTTGATATTTATCATGAAACGCAGTTAGACTAATTCCCATTTGATCATTAAAAATATTGAAGAAACCTGAACAGCTAAGCTGGAATGAGTTTGAAGTTTCATACAAAACATTTAATGATACAGGTTTTACAAATAGCATAAGACAAACCAATAAGTGCAGATTTTGTTTTCTCTTAATTTAAAATTACTGAACTCGGGGTCGTCAATATTTTCACTAAAATCCAAAAGGTTATTAGAAGAAAGTGATAAAGATAAATTTTTTAAGGGAGAATAATTAACTCCAAAATCTAATTTCCACAGATTATATTTTTTTGTGTCGTTTCCTATATCAAAATAATTTGAATCGGAAAAAACAATTTCAGCAGACTGCCTGCTGAATTCCTGGTTGAAATATCTGAATGTAAAACCTGTGCTAAATTTATCTGAAAATTTATATGAATAACCTAATCCGAATAATTCTTTGTAAGTATAATTTGACGATAAAGATTGAGATGATGAATCACTTATAAAAATTGATTCGCTATTTGTGAAATATAAATTCTTTCTGGTAACCGGGAGTATATCTTATACGAAAAAGTGCTTCCATTAATTTTTTTAGATAACGATAAAAGATATAAAGTTGAAGTTGTGCTGTTTCCCATTTCTGCGCCGTAAGAAAGTGTAACTCCCCAATCTTTTAAAAGAGAATAATTGGAAGGATTGCTTTCAAAGCTGTTCAATAAATTTCCTGAACTGTTTAAGTTTCCCCAATAGCCGCCCGGCTCAAATGAATTTTGAGAAAATATGTTTGATGCGAAGATCATAATCATACCAATAATTAAGCTTAAACTTTTCTTCAAGGAGACTCGACAACTAGTGAATGAATGCTTTGCGAAAGTACTGTAAGTGTATTTAATCTAAAAGTAACTGTCTTATCATATTGTCTAATTAATGTAATAATCAATTTATCAAAAATGTTCGGGGGGATCGCATCCAGAATTTTTGTCGGGATTATAAATTCTCCATCGTCTTTAGTTTTCAATTTGAATAAAGGAATAGATTTGTCTTTCCCATTCAACTTACCGCTAAAAATAATTTGAATTTTTGAATTAATATCACCTCTATCCCAAACCAATTTTGCAACTAAATTATTATTATCCTTACTTCCGGTTACTCTTAAATTTGCAGAAATTTCTTTGGGTGTTGGAATATCAAAACTAGTAGTTTTACCAATTAACGGATTAAGTTCAAAGCTGACAATTGAATTAAATTTATAATTAAAAGGATGAAAGCTGGCAGCTCTGCCGCTGTAGAGTAAATGATAGAAGCCTAATGTAGAATCCTGAATTATGTTTTGCGCATTTCTAAATTTAACCTTAAATGGAACCGTTAAAGCTCTTACTCCATTAAATTTTACTTCACCCAAAAGCTGCGTTTGGTATCCAATTAAATTTCCATTTGCTCTTACAGGCATTGCCCTGTCAAAAAAAACTGCTTGAGCAGTTGATAATTTTAAGGTCTGAGAATTATCGGAAATCTTTGTGCCGCTTACTACAACCACATTTGAATAGCGGGTTAAATTATCTGAAACACCGGTTGTGTCTGCACCATTACTGTAAATTTCGTCTGTTGGATTCTTAGCGATTGTTTCATATACAACCGGATCGTCTTCTGACTGCGAAGAATTTACCAATTCAGTTGGTGAAGGTTTATCACAGCCGCCGATAAATGCTGCAAACAAAATTGCAGTTAAGAAGTAAATGATATTTAAATATGTTTTCATTTTGTGTTCAAATTAATATTGAAAAATAATAATTTCAATTGATATAACTTCAGCTAATTTCAAATTTGTGATTTACTCATTCTTAAAAAACAAAGTGAAGAATCCCGGGAAAAAGATTCTTCACTTATCTGCATATACATGTCTCCTTATATCAACTCAATAAGCATGAAAGTTAAAACTTAACAATGTAGGGAATGCCCCACATGCTTGTTTCAACAGGAGCGGCATCATCAAAAATAACCTGGCCCGGGAATGCATTTATAATTGCGTGGAAGAATCCCCGGTACGGATTTGCTGTATAAGTTTGTTCATAAACTTTTGTATAGAATCCATTACCGTCAGGTGTTGATGAAACTAATTCGAATCTTTTTTTAGCTCTATGAGATCCTCTTAAATCGGCACCGTAAGTTAATGTTACAAAATCAGTATCAGCATAAGCGCTTTTAACTTCAACTTGAACTGTAACAGGCTGATTAAGCTGTAATACCGGAATGGCTCTCCACCATTTTTTCCATCTGCTTAAGAAATATTCATTCGGATTTTCAATTACTAAATCGTCCTGCCCGGATATCGAAACAGTTACTTTTTGAATATTAATATTTGTGCTGCCTGTCCCGCCTTCCGGTAAAGATATAGCTGCAAGTTTCCAGTTTAATAAAGGCCTTGCAGTATTAGCCACTTTAACGAAAATAAGTTTTCTTGTGACAGTTGTAGTAAAAGGTTTTTGTATAATAGTATCCGGCTGAGATGAAGTATCCGAATAAGCTGCTGCTATTAATAATACTCCTTCATAAGTTTTTGTTAAAGTACCTATTGCAGAATCTCCTTGGAACTCAACATTTAAATCTCTATTTACTAAACGAACTTTATGACCGACGCGGAAAGGATGAATATCGGTATTTACTTTTGCGAAGCTCATCAAATCTTCATCATTAAAATTTGTTTCAAACGAGGCAAAGATGAATCTTCATCAGCAATTTTTAACATTGCATCCTGGTTAGTAGAAGGTTCCGAATTATCAACAACATCTGTAGGCGAATCTTTACAGCCAATCATAAGCATTACCATAAATGCCGTAAATATTGTCAGCAAGTTTTTCAAGATTGATCTTTGTTTTTCCATTTTGTACTCCTTATATGTTTGTTTTTGAAATTGTTTTTCGTTTTTTCAAGTTTCATTGTCGGTAAAGGAGTAACAATTATGCCAATGGCTGGTGTTAGAATCTAAGTGGTTAAAACTAATAGAGGTTAGGTAATTGCCTGAAGTAAAATCAAATGCCTGGAGACTGTATTTAATTGCCTGAAATAGAATAATTCAGGTTATAAATTTTGGTAATCTATATTCATTTTGTTGAAATTCCAACAGTTAAATAAACAAGATAAGTTGGTGTACTAAAGAAAAATGAAGAATGAAATCCCGCTTCAAATTCTAAATTAATATGGTCTGACATTGGTGTTAGATAAAAACTATTTACTCCCCAAAATGGAAAAGGAACAAATTTTCCAAATGCTGATGCAGCAACTAGACCAAGACTACCTGCGAGAAATATATCATTGTTTAATTTTATTTCAGGACCAAACTTTGCGTAAGGAGAAAAAATTAACCACGACTCATCTTTATTTAACATAAAATTCGACCCTATCTCAGATGACATTTTAACTTTAAATATTTTTGAGGAGTCATCAAATCCACTCGCTCTATAATTTATATTTAAGAAATATTGCTTAAACTTAAAATCAAAATTTTGTTTGATTAAATCTACATAACCCATTTGAAGTCTATATCGAGAAAGATTTATATGCTGTTGTTCTTCGCTGTCTTGTAATTCTTGTGCTTGGATATTAAATGCAATAATTAAAATGAAAGGTAATATAAACTTTAATATTGAGGACATGTGAATTTCTCCCTATTTTCAACATCAACATAACTTTTAGCTTCTGAAAAATCAACAAACTAATTTCTGATTTAATTTCCTTCGATGTGTTTAATAATTTATTTTGAGCAAAAATAATAACTATTAAAAAGCTTTTTGCCGTAATCTGCCCCTTAAAATGACGTAATTGCACCTTCTAAAATTCAAAATATGAAGTTAATTTATAAATGCAGTTAATTATAAAATATATTTCAGTAAAAATATTTCGCATAAATTAATTTGAAAAAAAGAATGAATTATGGCGAGGAGAAAATGAATAACGTATTAATTTTCAAAACGAATGTTAGTTCTAATTATGATGTTACAAAAGTAAATTCTCTTTTGTCAAAATTTCCTCAAATAAAAAGAAGCACTATTGACTTAAGAGATGTTGATAAAGTATTAAGAGTTGAATGATGAAATAATATTGAAATGGAAATAATATTAATAAAATAAACCAGCTTGGATTTTCTTGTGAAGAATTACCTGACTAACTTTTTAATGTGATTTATAATATTAAAATAATACTTAGTTAATGATGAAAGTAGAATTAAAAATAATTTTAGTTATTTTAACAATTAACTTTTAGTTTCACCTTTCATAAAACAATACGACCGTTAGTTTTTTTCTTTTGAAGATAAACATATTTAAAAATGTTATCTGTTAAGAAATTGATAATTTTAGCATTAAAATTTTTAAGGATTAAAAATGAATAATGAAAATTATGAATAACTGAAGAAGAACTTAACAAATTAAGATATCCTATTGGAAGATTTAAATATAAGCCGGATGCTAATATCATTTAATGATTTTATTTTTAATATTGAATCTTTTCCTGCAAAGCTTAAAAAGGAAGTCGTTAATCTTAATGAAGAACAATTGAATACTAAATATCGTCCCGGCGGCTGGACAATTAAACAAGTTGTTCATCACGTAGCTGACAGTCACATTAATGCATATGTAAGAATGAAGTTGGTTTTAACAGAAAACTGATCCGGCAATCAAACCTTATTCCAAGCCTCTGGGCTGAGTTGGTTGATTCAAAAAGTGATATAAATATTTCTCTTCATTTGCTTGAACCGTTTCATAAAAGATGGGTGATGGTTTTAAAAATTTTCAGAAGATGATTTAAAGAAAAGATATTTTCATCCTGAGCAAACAAATTTGTTTCCTTTAAATGAATTCGTTGCTACTTATTCATGGCATTGCAATCATCATCTTGCTCATATCACATCTTTAAAAAAAAAAATGAACTGGTGATGCAGATTTAATAAGTTAGAAGCAGCAAACCCTGTTTCTATAAGTAACTGGCTTTGTGCAGCATATAAACATTTAACAAAAAAAACTGAGAGCATTATTTTGGACAATAAAAACAATGATTTATCCTCTTTAAGAATAGACAGAACTCAGGCGAAAAATCCTGAAGCCAGAGGCAAAAAGATTAATTTAATTGTTACCATAATTATTATTGTATTAATATTAATTGCCGCAATATGGGGTTACAATTCGATATTTAATCCTGCTATTGATGTACAATTAACAACTGCAGTAATGCAATCGCCTGCGCAATCATCAGCAACATTAACAGCAAACGGATATGTTGTTGCACAGCGTAAAGCTTCCATTGCATCAAAAGGAACCGGCAAGCTTGTTTATCTTGGAGTTGTTGAAGGCGACAAAGTTAAAAAAGGACAAATAATCGGAAGGCTTGAAGACAATGATATTCAAGCTGCATTAGCAGCAGCAAAAGCAAACTTAAAACTTGCCGAAGCGGATTTGAAAGATGCAGACAATAATTATAAAAGACAGAAAGCTTTGCTTAAAACCGGTTCTGCAACACCTATGCAAGTTGATCAAGCTGAAGCAGCTTATTTAAGAGGTGCTTGCTCACAATTGATGTTGCAAAAGCAAATGTGCAGGCACAGGAAGTAAATATTGAAAATACTCTTATCCGTGCACCTTTTAATGGAACAGTTTTAACAAAAGATGCAGATGTCGGTGAAATTGTTGCTCCATTTGGCGCAAGTGTTAATGCTAAAAGTGCGGTTGTTACATTAGCAGATATGAGTTCGCTTCAAGTTGAAGCTGATGTTTCCGAATCTAATATTGAAAAAGTAAAAATCAATCAGCCTTGTCAAATTACTCTTGATGCAAATCCTCAAAAAAATTATGAAGGATATGTTGCTAAGATAGTTCCAACAGCAGACCGCTCTAAAGCAACCATAATGGTAAAGGTTGGATTTAAAGATTATGATGAAAACGTTTTGCCGGAAATGAGTGCAAAAGTTTCTTTCTTCACTAAGCCAATTTCAAAAGACGAACAGAATGAAAAACCCGTGCTTGTTGTTCCCTTTACGTCCATTGTTACTAGAGGCGGCAAGGATGTAGTATTTAAAGTGAAAGATGATAAAGCAGTTGAAGTGCCAGTTGTTAAAGGAAGAGAACTAAATAATTATGATGAAATAAAGTCAGGGCTGCAGGACGGCGATAGAATAATTGAAAAAGTAACCGAAGACATTAAAGACGGCACAAAAGTAAATGTTAAACAATAATTAATATTTAGATTATAATAATTTCGAAAGAATACTTATGAGTGACATCATCAAAATACAAAACCTTTCAAAATCATATTGGCGTGACAGCCTTGAGATTCCGGTTTTATCAAACATAAATTTAAATATTAAAGAAGGTGAATTCACTGCGTTGATGGGGCCTTCCGGTTCCGGCAAAACTACACTTCTAAATTTAATTGCCGGAATTGATAAACCTACACGCGGCGATATTATTGTCGGTGATACTAATATCGGGCAATTAGGTGAATCAGCATTGGCAAAATGGAGATCATCAAACGTGGGATTTATTTTTCAGTTTTATAATTTAATTCCGGTACTGTCGGCTTTGAAAATGTCGAGCTTCCTTTGCTGCTTACTCATCTAAATAAAGCTCAAAGGAAACAGCAGGCAGAAACTGCATTAAACATTGTCGGGCTTGGTGATAGAATGTATCATTCACCGAAACAGCTATCAGGCGGACAAGAACAGCGTGTGGCAATTGCGAGAGCTATTGTTACTGATCCATTAATTTTAGTTGCCGATGAGCCGACTGGAGATCTTGATAAAAATTCTGCAGACGCAATTTTAACTTTAATGGAAAGACTAAATAAAGAATTTAATAAAACAATTGTAATGGTTACTCACGATCCTCATGCTGCAGAAAGAGCTACAATTATTAAACATCTTGAAAAAGGCGAGCTTATTTAAGGAGCAATATGAAAGTTTTAAAATTAATATTAAAAAATTCTATTCGTCATAAATTAAGAACTGCTTTAACAATACTTGGAATAGCTGTGGCTTTAATTGCATTCGGTATTTTGCGTACGGTAGTTACAGCATGGCATGCAGGCCTTGATGCATCATCAACAACAAGGCTTGTAACAAGACAGGCGGTATCTTTTATATTTCCCCTTCCATATGCTTATAAAGAAAAAATTCAAAATATTCCCGGGGTTGAAGAGGTATCTTATGCAAATTGGTTTGGCGGTGTTTATATAGATAAAAGTAATTTCTTTTCCAGACTGGCAATTGATGGTAATACTTTTTTTGATTTATATCCTGAATATCTTTTAAGTAAACAAGAGCTTAAAAATTTTAAAAACGAACGTAATTCTTGCATAATTGGAGAATCTATTGCTCAAAAATATAATTTAAAAGTTGGCGAGAACATGACTCTCGAGGGAGATATTTATCCGGGAAGATGGGATTTTGTAATTAGAGGAATTTATAAACCGCGCGATAAATCAACTGATGCAACACAAATGTTTTTTCATTGGGAATACTTAAATGAAAGAATGAAACAGGAATTTCCAGGAAGAGAAAATGATATTGGCTGGTATATAATTAAAATTAAGAACCCGGATCAAGCAGCTGTTATTTCCGACAAGGTAGATGCTTTATTTAAGAACTCAGCTAATGAAACCAAAACCGAAACGGAACGGGCATTCCAGGCTTCATTCATATCAGCATACAGCTCTATTTTTACTTCAATGAATGTTATGTCATTCGTAATTATTGGAATAATTATGCTGGTGCTTGGCAATACAATGATAATGGCAGCAAGAGAAAGAACAAGTGAATATGCTGTTCTAAAAACACTTGGCTTTTCTGCAAAACATATTGCAGCTTTAATACTCGGAGAATCAATGTTTATAGCTGTTTTAGGAAGTATACTAGGATTACTTCTAACATTTCCTTTAGTCCAAGGAATTAGCCAGGTTATTCCTAAAGGATTTTTCCCGGTTTTTGAGATTGAACCGATAACTTTAGTCTTTGCGGTTAGTGCGGCTATTTTAATTGGTGTTGCATCTTCCATATTCCCTATTCAAAGAGCATTGAGCACAAAGATTGTTGATGGGTTTAGATTTGTTGGATAAGTAAGTCAAATGTCAAAAGTCAAAAAGATTAATAAAAATATAAGGGAGAAATTAAAATGGAAGAAAAAGAATTTATAGATATAAAAAAACGTTCATATTATTTTTCGTTAAATGTAATTCAGATGATTGATTCAATAAAAATTAAAACCGTTTTTTATTCTTTGATAAGTCAATTACTAAGATCAGCGACTTCCATTGGAGCTAATTTAGTTGAAGCAAGAGCCGCTCATTCCAAAAAAGATTTTATAAAATTTTATGAGATAGCACTTAAGTCTTCAAACGAAACTAAATATTGGCTGTGTTTAATAAGAGACGGATTAAAAATAGATAAAGATAAAATAAATGGATTATTATCAGAAGTTGATGAAATATCGAAAGATAGTTGCATCAATTATTATAAAGTTAAAAAAGATAAATGCTAATGAAGTAAAAGAAAAATATGTAAAATATGGAGCAGAAGATTCAGATAATATGATTTTGATTTCAAATGAAAATTATCAGTTCATTGAAGATTTTGATTTTTGAATTTTGACTTTTGACCTTTTAAAGGAGCTTAAATGAAAATACCTTTAAAATATATTATTAAAAATTTCACAACGAGAAAGCTTACTAGCGTAATTACAATTTCCGGTATTGCAATGGTTGTATTTGTGTTTGCTGCTGTACTTATGATGGCAAACGGAATTCAAAAAACATTAAGATCTTCCGGAACTGACGGCAATGTTATGATTACAAGAAAAGCAGCTAACGGCGAAATCTCAAGTTTAGTTGATGGCAACACTCAAAATATTATAAGCACTTTGCCGCATATTGCAAAAAGTGCAGATGGAGTTCCATTGATCAGCTATGAACCGGTTGTAATTATTAATCTTGATAAAATTACAGGCGGTTTAAGCAACGTTACAGTTCGTGGTGTATCACCTACAGTTTTACAAATAAGGCCGCAAGTGAAAATCATTCAAGGAAGAATGTTTCACTTTGGCTTAAGAGAATTAATTGTCGGTGAAAATGTTACAAAAAATATTGTTGGTGCAGAACTTGGACAATCAATTAAAATTGCCGGTGATTATTGGAAAGTAGTTGGAGTTTTCTCTACCGACGGCAGCGCATTCGATTCCGAGTTTTGGGGAGATGCAAAACAATTGCTTAGTGCTTTCAACCGGGGCAACACAGTTTCCTCCGTTACTCTTAAACTTGATGATGCCGCAAACTTTGATGCATTTAATAGAGCATTTGAAACTGATAAAAGATTACAGCAATTTGAAGCGGATACTGAGAAAGATTATTTTGAAAAGCAATCGTCTGCTTTAGCTACTTTTATAAGCATAGTTGGAATTTTTATAACTGTTATATTTAGTTTGGGGCCACCATCGGTGCAATGATAACTATGTATTCTACAGTTGCAAACCGCACAGTTGAAGTTGGGACTTTGCGTTCACTTGGATTCAGCAGAAGAAGCATATTGCTTGCATTTTTAACTGAGTCAGAAGCTATTTCAATTGTCGGCGGAGTTATTGGATTATTCATTGCATTCTTTCTGCAATTCATTTCTATATCGGTTTTGAACTTTACATCATTTTCTGAGATTGCATTTTCATTTGCACTGAACCCGCTTATTATAATTGTATCACTAATATTTGCTATTGTAATGGGTTTTGTGGGAGGAGTGCTTCCCTCAATCCGTGCTGCAAGATTGAATATTGTTAATGCCTTAAGAGCAGAATGAGTTTTATGAAACTAACTATTTAGCCGGGAAAAGGATAAGTACAGAATTTTATTTATATTCAAACTGTTTTTAAACTATTGAAGTTTTAAAATGCAAATGAATAAAAAGATTTATATTATCCCTTTTCTCATTTTAGCTTCGTATTCAATCTACGCACAAAAAATCGACAACTCTTTTAAATACTGGATCACTATTGGTGCTTGGGTAGATAGAGACTTGACTGCAAATTTTAATTATTGCTTTTCTATAGGAAACAAATTTTACAAAGTAAATTATCTCTTAAAAGATCAGTCATTTCTTGCTAATAATTTAACGCCGGGAAGTCATGGAATTGTGTATCGGTCTATAGATGCTTCAATAGGGAAAAGACTACAATCAGAGTGGTTTCAAACAACCTTCTTTATAGGACCATCATATATATTTGGGAAGAAAAAAATGAATAATCTTGTTAATAACTTCACAGCTATTGGGGTACAAAGTGATATACAATTATTATTTCGAATAGCAAATGAAATTGGATTAGGTTTGGACTTATTTGCAAATCTAAATTTCGAAAGAAGTTTTGCTGGTTTTGACGTCAATATAACTTTGGGTAATGGCAAATAATCTTAGAAATAAAAACCAAAATTATTTTCAAATATACTATTTTAATCACTCGCCGGCTTAGGATCTTTATTTCCCATATCCACAGCAACTTTCCATTCGCCGTTTGGCTGCTTTTTCCAAATGTTCAAATATTTACCGTGACTTGTAATTTCATTTCCGTTCTGGTCATTAAATTTAACCATGTATTTGCCCCAGGTGTATCCTAGATCTCCCGACACCGCAACTTCTGCTTTTTGCGGGACCCAGCTTAATTCGTATTCATGCTGCCCTACTTTCATGGAATCATAAATATTTGCTCTTCCAATAATCGGAACATTCCCGGCAGGTAGTTCAAGTGCATCATCTGTTAAATATAAATTGAATGCTTCTGCAGAACCTTTTTCAATTGAAGTCTGCGAAAATTTTTTATCTGTATCCAGCAGCCTTTTGTTTTCAGCTTCAACATCAACCGAAGATTTACAGGAATTGAATAATAGAATTGCTGTTATTATTAAAAGAGCCGTAAAAGATATTTTCATTTCAGTTCCTATTAAATAATTTTCAATATTTTATTTAGAAGTTTGAAATAAGCGTTAAAGTATTTTTTGGCTATTCTTTAAAAATTAACATAAGCTATAATCAATTCTACTGCAACCTATTTCTTAAGTTTAAAATAATTATTCCTCTTGCCTCTCATCAAATAAAAAACTAAAATACACCAAATTATAAGAGAACACTATGAGTACTTCAAATCCCTTAACAATTTTGTGTATCGCAAGTTATGAAAAAGGTGCCGACTTTATGCGGCAATGCAAGGAAGAAGGATGCCGGGTTATTCTTCTTACCTCAAAAAGTCTTGAGCATGCCGATTGGCCAAAAGAAAGTATTGACGAAACTTTTTATATCCCGGACAATAATAAAGAATGGAAAATGGATGATGTTATTTACGGCGTTAGTTTTTTAGCTCGTAAAGAAAATATTGATAGAATAGTTGCGCTTGATGATTTTGATGTTGAAAAAGCGGCAACTCTTAGAGAACATTTGCGCAATCCTGGTATGGGTGAAACAACAGCCAGATATTTCCGCGATAAGCTTGCAATGAGAATGCGCGCAAGTGAAGAAGGAATTCCTTTGCCCGAGTTTGTACATATTCTTAATTATAAAAAGATTGAAGAATTTTTATCAAAATATAATCCGCCATTTGTATTAAAGCCGAGACTTCAAGCAGGTGCAATTGGAATAAAAAAAATTAATAACAATTCAGAACTCTGGCAGACCATCGAACAGCTTGGAGACAAGCAGTCATTTTATCTTTTAGAAAGATTTATCCCTGGAGAAATTTTTCACGTCGATTCAATCATTTGGCAAAATGAAGTTCAATTTTCAATTGCCAGTAAATACGGCTTGCCGCCAATGGAAGTCGCACATGAAGGAAGGGTATTTTCCAGCAGAACTGTTGCTCGAGGTTCTGAGGATGAAAAAAATTTACTTCAAATTAATAAAAATGTTTTAAAAGCTTTAGGACTTAAATACGGCGTTTCACACACAGAATTCATAAAGGGAAAAGAAGACGGTAAATTATATTTTTTAGAAACTTCGGCAAGAGTCGGAGGCGCGCACATAGCTGACTTAGTTGAGGCAGCATCAGGAATAAATCTTTGGAGGGAATGGGCAAAAATTGAAATTAGAAGAGATCAAAATGGATATAAAATTTCTGCAGTTAAAAAATTATGTGCCGGATTAATTATTTCATTAGCTAAACAGGAATATCCGGATCTAAATTCCTATAATGATCCTGAAATTGTGTGGAGAATGAAAAAGAAAAATCATGCTGGGCTAGTTTTTTCCTCTAAAGATCCAAATAGGATTGAAGAGTTGCTGGCACAATACACCGATAGATTTTATAATGATTTTTTTGCTTCAATCCCTATAAAGGAAAAACCAACAAATTAAAAATGCCAATTAAAATCAGTGCTTTACGTAATTATGCCTGGGAGTAACAGACGGGCCCCTATTTAAACTGGAATAATTTTTTTCTTCGTGTTTTTTTAATGCTGATTCAATAACATCCTTCAATTGATCTTTATCGAAAGGTTTTACCAGGTAACCGTAATCAGAAACTTTGCTGGCGCGGTCAATAGACTCTTCATCTGAAAATGAAGAAACAAAAATTATCGGGATATCAAATTTTTGCCTGATAATATCCGCTGCTTCTACACCGTCAATTTTTCCTTTAAGCATTATATCCATTAATACCAGTTCAGGTTTATTTAGATTGGCTTTTTCTACAGCATCGTTCCCTGAAGTAGCAACGGCAACTACATTGTACCCAAATCCTTTTACTATGTCTTTAATGTCCAGTGCAATTATAAATTCATCTTCAACAATCATAATTTTCAGATCAATCAAACCTGAATCAGGTGTATTTGTTTTATCAATGATTTTCATAAACTTCCTTTTTTTTTCATTTATTGAGCAAATTATACGAATGATTAAAAAAATAAGCTGTGTCTCAGTTCACGAAAGCCGGCAGGGTAAAAATTTGTAAACTAAAATATAAAAGCATGATTTGTAATTATTTGATTCAGTAAAAATATTAAGTGCTGATTTTATTAGCAGTTAAATTAAAGGAAATCAAATTTTTGAGTTTTAAGATGGAGCAGAAAGCAATATCCTGCCACTGACAATTAAATTAAAAAGGTAAGGTGCATAGAGGAATTAAAACAAAATTGGTTTAAAATATTCATCCCCTCGGGACGAGGGGATGAATGGACGTATTTAGTATGAGAGAGAGAGATTTATGAGACTTTTAAGTAATAATTTGTCACAATTATTTAATCTTTTGATACAAGTAATTTATTTTCGAGTTGTTCTGTTATCTGCTTAAAAATATACTCATGTTCAAATTTTCCAGCTTCAGGTTTAACCTCAATCATATCACCAAGCGTTAAATATGTGCTTGCTAAATGTGCTTTAAACCTAATTGATGGGTCAGAATTTTTTTCTGCTATATTATTAAGCTTAGAAATTATATCTGAATAATTTGCCTGCGGATAGAATTTCTTAATACAGATTATATTATATATTGTTGATTCCACTATTCCGGGAATATCACTGTCTAATGAAGGCGGACAAGTATTGAATGCCCTTTCAACAACACTTTCCTTAGGAACAAACTTGCTGTCCTGTGCAGAAATATATGTTGAGAAGATTGTCATCATGCTAAATACTACTAATATAAATTTTCCGGTTCTTTTCATAACTACTCCTTAGTTTTTACTTTTTTCATTTAACCACTTTTGGAATAACAAATCGAATACCAAAACTTTGCTTCTACTATAAGGTTTTATATTAAAAGCAGATAGAGCCATATCAGTCATGCACCTAAATTATTAATATAGGTGCCACATAATTGCCTAAATAAGTAAGGCGGCAGCGCTAAGTGGTTTACTTCTAATAAGTTACCGGAAAAGTAGAAATATGGCTACATACAATTTTGTGGCAGTGGTTTTATGAGTTAAAGTATTTGTTTATAATATGTTATGTTAAGAAATTGTTAAGAGAAATTAATAAATAGCAAAATTAAAGAATTACAAGATTGAAAAATTGAGAGATTCTTTGTATTTAGTTTCCACTGATGGGAATAATTGCTCGAATGAATGAATCTCCTTGAACTTAAACTTGAACTTCTAAGAGCTTCACTTATCATCCGCTCTTCTTAAACGATTATTTAATGCTCGGCGTGAAATTCCAAGTAAGTCGGCAGCAATGGTTTGATTGCCTTCTGCTCTTCTTAATGCTTCATCTATTATCATTTCTTCTGCTTCTTTTAATGAAGGAAATCTTCCGGGGAAATTAATTAATTTGTCACTTTGTTCTATAATCCCGTTTACATTATTGTTTTTTATTTCATTAAATTCAAAAATTTTGCTTCTTATTAATTCAAGTGAAAGAATTCCTGAAGAGTGCAAACTTATAGCATCGAATATCATTCCTTCAAGTTCACGAATATTGCCTGGAAAAGAATAATTACTCAAAATTGTGTAAAGCTCTTTTGGTACCGCCGGCCGTTTTTTATTAAGCAGTTCAGCAGCCTTGGTAATAAAATGATCTATCAAATAAGGAAGGTCAATTTTTCTTTCACGCAGCGGAATAATTTTTATGTGATGTGATTTCAGTCTGTAATATAGATCCTGCCTGAACTCATTACTTTCCTGCATTGATTTAATATCGCGGTGTGTAGCAACTATTATTCTTGCATTGGAAAGCTTCGCTATATCAGAACCTAACGGATAATAATTTCCTTCCTGCAAAAGACGCAAAAGCTTTACCTGTGATTCCATTTTTAAATCGCCAATCTCATCAAGGAATAAAGTGCCGTTTTCTGCTTTTTCAATTAATCCTTTGCGGTCAATATCAGCTCCGGTAAACGCACCCTTTTTATGTCCAAATAAAGTATCTGAAAAAAAATTGTCATCAACACCCGCCACATTTACAGGAACCAACTCTCCTTTTCTTCCGCTTACATTATGAATTGCTTTTGCAAATAATTCCTTGCCGGTGCCTGTCTCGCCGGTTATGAGTACTGGAAGTGAAGTTGTTGCAATCGCTTCAATATATTTAAAAATTGATTTGATAGTATCGCAACGTGTGATGATTTCTTCAAATGCTTCAGGGTGAGTAATTTTACTTTGAAACAACGACTGCTTTAAAAGCTCGTTTTCATTTTTAATTTCTGACAATTCCAATCCGCGTTTAATAGATGTTACCAGCCTGGTATTATTCACTGGCTTAACGATATAATCAAAAGCACCTTCCTTCATACAATAGACTGCACTTTCAACATCATTAACTGCTGTAATTACAATTACAGGAATTTCTGGATACTTATGAACAATTGCGGGAAGAAGATCAAGACCGGAAATGTTCGGCATGTTTATATCAAGCACAACTAATGAATATTCTTTTTCAGAAAGCTTGTCCATTACCAAAGAGCTGTCATTGCAAGTTTCAATATTATTTATCCTGTTTGAAGTGAGAGTCAGTTCCGCACTTAACAGAAAATGTTTTTCATCATCGACAAGCAAGATTGGTTTTGCGGGGATAAGAATTTGATTCATTTTATCTTCTTTCAATTTTTAATTTTCTGTTAAGGAGAAAGAAACTCTTGCCATTGTTCCTTTGCCTGGATCGCTTTTTAAAATTAATGTGCCCCCATGACTTTCAATAATATTATAAGAAACAGACAGTCCCAAACCGGTACCGCCCATATTTCTTTTTGTAGTAAAGAATGGATTAAGAATATATTTCAAATCGCTTTTCTTTATACCAATACCCTGGTCTTCAACTTTTATTCTAACCTTCCTTCTTTCGGGATTAAAATAAGTGCTTACCTTTATCGAATCTTCGGGGCTTTTAAGTGATTGACAAGCATTAGTAATTAAATTTATTACTACTTGTTCAAGCTGCTGCATATTCCCTTTTATTTCCGGGATATTTTTCCCATACTCAACAGAAAAATTATTAGTGCACTTTTTAATTAAGTTATTGGTTATCAAAATTGCCATTTCAACAACTTTATTAATTGAAACAGATTCGGTCAAATCACCGCTGTCGATTCTTGAATATTCGGTTAAACTTTTTGTAATATTTTGTATTCGTTCTGAACCTCTTAAAATCCCATCAAGCGATTGGGCAATTTTTTCTTTAGATGTACTATAAAGCATTCCGGCAATTACAAAATCTCCATTTAATTTATAGTACTCATCTAATATGGGAACAACATCCTTCCATATCTTTGAAAATAATTGAATGTTAAGAAGAATAAAATTGTTTGGATTGTTTATTTCATGAGCAATGCCTGAAACCAATATTCCAAGCGAAGCTAATTTATCTGCCTGCATTAACTGTCTGTTTTTAACAACAGCAGCTGCTTCGGCTTTCTTTAATTCTGTTATGTCGTTAATTAATCCGTCATAAGCAACCGGAGTTCCATTTTCATCCTTTGTAATAACTATTTTATTTTTTACCCAACGAATCGTTCCATCACGGTGAATGATCCTGTGTTCAATTGGATTTATTTCCTTGCCAGCAAGGGCAAACTGTGCCTGTGTCAAAACCTTTTCTTTATCTTTTTTATGCACCATTCTATACCAGAGGTCGGGATCTTTTTGATAATCTTCAAAAGTGTAGCCTGTCACGGAAACACAGCCAGGGCCATGGATAGTCTCAGTTGGCGCTCCATCTTTAATAAGTACAGTGTATATGTAATCAGTTAAATAATTGATTAAATTTTTATATCTATTCGCAGCATCCATAAATTGATATTCACTTTTATTTGCAGGATTTACTTCTTTTTTATCCATAAAATTTATTTTGTTTTATTTGCTCAACTAAATCATAGTGATTAGACTATTAAATTTCAATGTTGTCTATTAATAATATTTTTACTTTGAAACACATTATTAATAAATTCTATATAAATATTCTGATATTATTTTTCTTTATTTAATTTGCTCTAATTTTCATATTTAGAATTATGTTTTAATAAGGAGTCTGAGATGAAGAAATTTATTTTTTTCATTTTATTTATCGCTGCCGGTGTTATTGTTTATTTGAAAGTTAAGCCTGAAAATCTTATTGAAATTAAAGACAAGATAGAAACCACCAAAGAAAACAATTTTGACATAGATGCACCTTCTCCAACTCCGTTATATAAAGCAAGAGTTATAGGCTCTGCCAAAAATACAAGTGACATAACTTTAAAAAATGTTTCAATTGAATATAATTTAGGAGGGAAAATAATAACGGCAAATATTGGTCAAATTTCACCGGGCCAAGAAATCGAATTTTCAACAGAGCAAGTTATAGCAAGGTCATATAACCCGTACTACAAAATGAACAAAATTAATTATGAGAAAGTTGATCCTGATGAGAATAATCCATAAAAATTATTTATGGAACAGGACATCTGCCCAAACTCATTTGCCAAATAAATGAGCCTACAATTAAAATCAGGACAATAATTGAAATAATTAATCTTGACTTCTTCATCTTATTTATTCTTTTTCTAACTTGCTTAAAGTTGCGCCGCAATCTGGACACTTGTAATGAACTTCCAAAGCTCCGGCAAATGCATCGTCATAATATTTTAAATTATCATCCGAAACTTCAGCAATAATTTTATCTGCATGGTGATTCATTTCATTTCCACATTTGGGGCATTTAATTTTCTTTTTAGTTTCTTCCATTATTTATTCTCATTGTGAAATATTTTCTCTTCCGTAACGTAATGTTTTTGACATCCAGATAAGTTCATTTAAAAATTTATCTAGCCTCCTATAATAAGCATCGTCCAAAATTTTTCCTTTCGAATCAAAAAGGTTTTTAACCTTACTAAAATTGCCATCCCAAAAGATTGTAACTAATCCAACTTCACGCATTACAGGCAGCAAATTTTGAATAACTCTTGTCCCTCCAAAATTTCCTGACGATACTCCGCAAATCCCAACTGCTTTGTGAATATATTCTTTTAAATTTGAATCTATCAAATGCTTTAACATCCCGGGATAGCCATGATTATATTCCGGCACTACAAAAATTAATCCGTCTGCTCTGTCAACGACTTCTGAAAAATAACTATCTTTAATTTGTTCTCCTGCATCATCAACGGCTAAATTAATTTTAAGAATATCTACTAATTCCGTTTCAACACCAGGTTTCTTTCTTGTTTCATCATACACAAACCTTGCTACATTTTCACTCATTCTTCCCTTGCGTGTACTGCCAAGAATTACAGGTATAAAAACATTTTTATCCATAATATTATTTTTAAAAGTTTTGGGAAAATTAATTTATTTTAAGATAAGAATAATAATCAATACTATCGATACTAAAGTTGATTAAGAAGGGATACCGGGAAAAAAAATTTTATAAATTCTCAAATGAAAATTATCTAAAAGATAATTTTTTAATTGGCAGTATTTTAAATTCTAATTCAATCAGTCTTAATTATAATTGAATATTTACGAATCTTCATTTTCTATTGCAATTTCAATGGGATTTATATATGTGTAACTTTCTATTAAGGCACGAACCAGTTCTTCAATTTTAAATGGCTTCATAACGTAATCATCCATTCCTGCTTCCATATATCTTTCACGATCTGATTTCATTGCATTAGCAGTCATAGCTACAATTCTTGGCTGTTTCTTTGGTGGTAAACTACGTCTTATTTCGATGGTTGCCTGCTCACCATCTAGTTCAGGCATTTGAACATCCATTAGGATTACTTCATAGTCTTGCCGCTTTAAAGCTTCTAAAACTTCGAGTCCGTTAACAGCAACATCTGCCTTATAACCAAGTTTTTCTAAAATTCTAAGCGCTACTTTCTGATTGACAATATTATCTTCAGCTATTAGTAATTTAAGAGGATATTGTTTTCCAATTGTATTATCAAATTGCATCGATTTTATTTCACGCTGTTTTTTAATGAATGCTTTATTCTTTTTAAGCACCGTTATTAATGCATTACACAGTTGTGAAAATTTTATCGGTTTGGTTAGTGTTGCAGCAAATATTGAATAATTAAAACCCTTTTCATGATGATAGCCATAGGAAGATAAAAGAATTAGAGGCAGTGACTTACTTACTTCAATTTTTCGAATTTCTTCGGAGAGCATTACGCCATCCATTTCAGGCATCTGGTAATCTAAGATAGCTAAGTCAAATTCATGATTGCTGTTTAATAATTTTAGAGCTTCATAACCTGAATCAACCCCAACAGCCGACATTTGTAATGAAGAAGCTTGCTGAATTAATATATTTCTGTTTGTAAGGTTGTCGTCAACAATTAAAACTCGCTTACCAACTAATGCAGAAAGATCAGTTCTAATTTCACTTTCAATAGATAATTCGGTAATAATAGTGAAATGGAAAGTAGAACCATTTCCCGGAACTCCCGAGCTTTCAACCCACATTGTTCCACCCATTAGTTCACAAAGCCTTCTACTTATTGCCAAGCCAAGTCCTGTACCTCCAAACTTACGTGTAGTAGAAGCATCTACTTGCGTAAAAGATTGGAACAAACGGTTCTGACGTTCCTGAGGAATTCCAAGCCCTGTATCTCTAACTGCAAAATGAATCTGATATGAATAATGGTCCTTTAACTGCCCGGTAACATTAACAACAACTTCACCGGCTTCAGTAAATTTAATTGAATTGCTAAGCAGGTTTATTAATATTTGACGAAGTCGGACTTGGTCACCAATAACATTGGTAGAAAGTCCTTCCTCAAATGAATATGCTAGTTCAAGATTTTTATCCGAAGCTTTAGACGCAACCAATTCAAGAGCTTCTTCTACACAATTTCTTACATCAAAAGGCTGCTTTTCCAATTCAATTTTTTGAGCTTCGATTTTTGAAAAATCCAATATATCATTAATTAGTGAAAGAAGAATATCACTGCTGTTTAAAATTGTTTCCGTAAAATCACGCTGCTCTTCATTTAGTGAGGTATCCAAAAGTAAGCCTGTCATTCCAATAACTGCATTTAAAGGAGTTCGGATTTCATGACTCATATTTGCAAGAAATTGACCTTTTATTTTGTTAGCCTTTTTTAATTCATTATTAGTCTGTTCTAATTCATTATATGTTTGTTTTAACGCTTCATCAGCTAACTTCCTGTTTGTAATGTCATGCCCGACACCTAAAATTCCTTTTATTTTACCTTCACTGTCCTTTAAAGGGATTCGGCTAATTAAATACCATCTTTTTTCTTTTCTGGTTTGATGGTAAACGAGTTGTTCAGCTTCAAATAAAGGTATTCCCGATACAATTACTTCCAAATCTTCTTTAAAAAATTCTTCTGCTTGCTCTTGAGGTTGAAAATCCATTACAGTCTTCCCGAGAGCATCATGCTGATTGGAAGCACCAATAAAATCAAGATGGGCTTTATTATTTAATAAATACCTGCCTCTTAAATCTTTAAAGAATATTAAATCAGGTAAATTATCCACTAATATTCTGAGCTGGTTTCTTTCGTTCTGCAAATTTTCCTGGGTGATTTTTTGCGGAGTTATATTACGGCTGATACCTATAATTCCCACAACTTTTTCACCCTTATAGAGAGGGACTTTACTAGTTAAGTACCAAAGTTTTTCCCCGGTATCTTTATGTACAGCTAATTCTTCCTTATTAATCATCGGCTGCCCAGTTTGAATGATATGCATTTCATCCTGGAAATAAGATTCTGCTATTTCGTAAGGACTAAAATCAAATGAAGTTTTTCCATAGACTTCGTCCTGCTTGCTGGCACTAAGTGATTGCAGATGTGCTATATTATTAAGTACATACCTGGCTTGATTATCTTTGAAGTAAATTAGATCAGGCAGATTATCAATTAGCGTTCTTAAAAAATTCCTTTCATCTTTCAACTCTTCTTCAAAATGTTTTTGTTCAGTTATGTTTCTACCAATTCCAATTAATCCAATTATATTTCCTTTTTCATCTTTTAAAGGAAGTTTTGAAGAATTAAGCCAATGCTTTTTACCTTCTTTATCAATAAAAAATTCTTCTCTATGTAAAACCGGCTTACCGCTTTTTAATACTGCTTGATCATCTGCATAAAAACCCTCCGCTATTTCTTTTGGAAAAACATCAAAATCATTTTTACCTAAAACCTCCTCTTCAGTTTCCATCCCAGTATTATGAACATCGGCAATATTCACTATAGTTTTTCTGCATTCAATATCTTTAACATAAATCCCGTCAGGCAGGTTATTTATTAAAGTCTTAAGTAAGATTCTTTCTTTTTGAAGCGCTTCTTCTGCAAGTTTTCTATCTGTAATATCACGTCCAATTCCGATTAAACCTATAATAACTCCATTATCATCTTTTAAAGGAAGCTTTGATGTATGAAGCCAATGTGTTTTACCATTTTTATCTATAAAAGATTCTTCTCTATTTAGAATAGGATTTCCCGTATTTATAACTGAACAATCATTTGCATAAAATCCTTGTGCGGTTTCTTTAGTGAAAAAATCAAAATCTGTTTTTCCAATAGCATCTTCTTCAGTCTCACAGCCCATATTATTTATATCAGCAAGATTAGCTATAATTTTACGTCCTTCGTTGTCTTTCGCAAAAATTGCATCAGGGATATTATTAATTAAAGTCCTTAATAAAATTCTTTCTTGTTCTAACTTTTCCTCTCTTCTTTTTCTTTCAGAAATATCTTCATAGCTTCCCAACATGCCAATTACGTTTCCGTTTTCATCATGAATTGGATATTTGTTTAATATCAACCATATTTTGGTTCCATCAGGTTTTGTATGCTGTACTTTAAAATTTAATTTTGGTGAGTCATTTTCAATTACAAGTTTATCCTCTTCTATGTATAAATTACCTATAAAATCCAAATTTAACTCATTATTGGTTTTACCGATAACTTGATCTGGACAGCTATAATTTACATCTTCCGCAAACTTTTTATTGCATCCCAGGAAGGTTTGGTTAATATCTTTCCAATATATTCCATGTGAAATTGAATCGAAAATTAATTGAAGAATGTTATTAGAGTCAAAAGACTTAACTTTCGCTTTTTCTTGCTCTTTTCCAGCATTTTCAAGCAACTTTACCTTTTGACGTAATTCTGAAATTTCTTGAATTAACTGTTCTTTGGATTTGTTGTTATCTTCCATTGTTTCTCTCTCAAATACCCCACAAAATTATATTGATATACTTATGTATTATCGTAGAATTTTTTAAATAGTAAACCATAATGCTTAAACAATTATAGTGCCATATAGATATAAAGTTAGCATTAAGTTACCTGTTTTTAAGGAGTTAACCTAAATATGTTGGTTAGAACAATAATCATTCAAAATATTATTGGGAATTAATAAGACAATTTCATTTGAAATCAAAAAAGTTTCTCTATCCCTTTTTAAAAACGATTTTTAGGTAATTTTAAATTTTACTTGACTTAATTAACCTCACATTGTATTTTCACTGCCATTCACTTTTCTTTCCTTTTTTGAAGCAAAGACTTTCTGTTGATAGAAGTGTATTACTAATTAGTATTTGAAAATTTTAGTTTAGAAAAAATATAATTAAGTCGAAAGTTTTTTGATCTTAAATTCTTTTCTTGTTAATCTGGTTTTAAAATAGTTTTAAAGTTTACACCCCGGTTCGAAGTAAGAAATTATTCCTATTTGTCATTTGCTGTTTAAACACTGCTAAAAAATAATTAATTAAAATTTTCAGAGGGTAAATGGAAAGTATTCCGAAGAATTCTATTTCACATACACATACAAATCCGGATTTCATCGAAAGAAAAACCTGGGAAAATGTAATTGCCAATCAAAAAGTTTCTCCACTAAGATATTACAAACCAACTTCCTTAGCCGAACTAGTTCAAATAATAAAAATAGCTGAACAGGATAATTGCAAAGTTAGAGCAGTTGCTTCCGGTCATTCGTTTTCAGAAATATTACAAACTACAGATTATCTTATTGATTGCCATGGGATGAATCAACTAATTGATCTTGATAAAAGTATTTTAAAATCTGATGAAGAAATAAAAAAAATAGATTACGATCCAAATCTACTGGTGCATGCTGAAAATGGAATTACAATTAGGGATTTAAATCCATTGCTCGATCAGAAAAAGTTAGCTTTGTACAACATGGGCGGCTTTGATGCACAGACTATAGCGGGAGTTATTTCAACTGCCACACACGGAACCGGAATTGGATTAGGAGCCATATCAGACCAGGCCGTTTCATTGGTTCTTGTTGGAGAAGGTGGAATAATTTATAGGATTGAACCTACCAACGGAATTACAGATCCCGAAAAGTATAAAGCAAAATATCCCGATAATAAATTAATCCAGGATGATGATTGGTTTAATGCTGCTTCTGTCAGCCTTGGAAGTATGGGAGTTATTTACTCCGTTATATTAAAAGTATTGCCTGCATATTATTTAAAAGAAGAACGGCTTGGTAAAATACATGAAACATCATGGGAAGATGTTAAAGTGATGCTCCGTGATAGAAAAGCAATTTCTGAAAACCGACATTTTGAAGTTTGGATTAATCCATATAAAATAGATGGCGTGCATAGATGCTTGATTACAAGAAGAAATATTTTTGTCGGCGATATTACTAAACTTCCGGTAGGTACTCGTACAAGACATTGGTTCATTGAACTGATCATACCTTATATTGAATTTTTTATCAGGATGGCTTTCAAATATTTTTATAAACTTGCTCCATCTTTTATTAATACCAGCATGAAGCAGGTTATAGATTATGATGCATATATAGATAAAAGTTTTCATGTTCTAAATCTTGGTAATGCAAATTATGTAAAAGGATATTCGTCCGAATTTGCAATATCATTAAAAGACGATTTGTTCATCAAAGCAGCGGATAAAATAATTGAACTTGCTGAAAAAAATAGAGCTGAAGGACAGATATATCATTCTGCCCCGATCTCACTTCGTTTTGTTAAACAAAGCAGTTCCTTTATAGCTATGATGGAAGGAGAAGATAAATGCATGATAGAAGTACCTTGTCTCGTGGGAACACACGGTAGTTTCCAGTTACTGGAAAGAATAGAAGCAGAGCTTCTTAAGCTTGGAGCAATCAGGCCCCACTGGGGACAGTACAATCAGTTGAATGAAAAAATTATAAAATCTCTATACCCGCAATTTGAAAAATGGAAAAACATTTATAAAACAATAAATAAAAATGGAACATTTGATAATTATTTCACTAACAAGTGCAGCTTTAGAAATTAGTTTACGATGATTGTTGAAAAATAAATTTAACCAATAATAAAAAGAGTATTATGAGTACAACATTATCAGAAAAAACATTTAAAAATTATCTACTGGCATTATCAATAATTTTTATTATATGCTTTATATTAACCTCTTACTTTTTCATCATTCACAACAAAGAACACAGACTTCTTTTTCTATTAACTCCACCGCTCTTTTTATTTCTTTTTATTTTAGGTAAAACTGCATCTTCAGGAATTAGGAATAATAATATATTTTCAGATTTATTAATATTTTCATTTTTAGCAATTGCAATTTATTCCTTAGTTAGAATTATTATTTCATGGAGTAATTCGCAAATAGATCAGGACTATTTAATCTTTTTCGCCGCTTCAACTTTATTATTTATAATCTCATTAATCTTGTGGCGTAAATCTATCATTAGCAGGTTTAGGTTGAAATCACTATCCCCAACTGAAGCACTTGCCTACAGGGCACTTGCAGAAGTTGTTATTGAAGATTATAAAGCCGAGGGGTACTCATTTGATACTATTGTTAGTGATTTCGATAAATACTTATCCAGCATTAACTCGACACAAAAGCAAAATGCTCAAATGGTTTACTTCGCCATTCAATATCTTCCGTTAATCTTTCTTAATCCCCCGCTAACCTGGATGGGAGTAGAAGAAAGAAAAGAATTCATGCAAAAAAGGTTTTATAATGCAAAGGGATTGTTTCTTACAATTATACGAAGCGCTAAACAGCTTGTTTATTTTATTTACTACGGCAATAAACCCAGCTTCAAATCTTCAGGCTATGTAATGTTTGAAGATAGGGAAAGATTTAAAATAATGCCGAATCAGCCGGAAACTAAACCTCTAAATGTAACTTATATTAATAATGAACGAGAAATTCAAACTGATATTTGTGTAATAGGTTCAGGTGCTGCAGGAGCGGTTGCCGCTTATAACATTGCAAAAAACACTGGCAAAAAAGTTACAATCCTTGAAAAGGGAAAATATCGTATTCCACAAAAAGATTTTACGAATATTGAACCTGAAATGATTGGTATGCTTTATAGAGATGGTGCATTAGAATTAACCCAGGATTTTGATCTTGCTATATTGCAAGGGAATTGTGTTGGCGGTTCAACTGTAATTAATAATGGAATTTGTTTTAGAACACCTGCCCCTGTATTAGATAATTGGCAAAAGATTGGAGCTAATCTAGATCCCGGCAAACTTGAAAATTATTTTAAAACTGTAGAAGGAATTATTGGCTCAGTTTCGCTGTCTCGTAATCCGCCAATAACAAATGAAGGGGCAAACAGATTTTACAAAGGAGCTAATAAATTAGGACTTAATCCCGAATGGTTTGATACAAATTTTGGTGCATGCGGAGGGAGTGGCTATTGCAATATAGGCTGCAAATATGATAGAAAACTTTCAATGCTTTTAAATTATTTACCTATGGCACAAAAAGAAGGAGCCGAAATTATTGCAGATTGCGAGGTATTAAAAATCCAATCAAACGGGAATAAAGCAGAAAAGATTTACTGCCAAAATTCATCGGGAGTAAAATACACTGTATCTGCAAAACAAATCGTAATTGCTGCAGGAGCGATAGCATCAAGCTCTATCTTATTGAAAAGTGGAATAAAAAGAAATGTAGGCTCACGGCTTTCTTTTAATATCACAACTCCAATGATGGCTGAATTTCCTGAAGCGGTTAATTCATTCGATGGCGTTCAAATGTGCTGCTACATAAAAGGAAACGGATTCCTGGTTGAGACAACTTTTAATCCACCCGGAACCTCTGCTTTGATTATGCAAGGCTGGTTTGAAAAGTTGAATGAGAGAATGAAAAACTACACTCACTATGCAACTGCGGCCCCTGTTGTTGGAAGCGAACCCAACGGAAAAGTGAAATTAGACTTATTCGGCAAAACTTCAGTTGATTATAAAATGACAGACGGTGATTTTGCAAAACTAAAAGAAGGGATGAAAGCTTTATGCAGAATATTCCTTGCTGCCGGAGCTGATTGCGTTCTTCCATCTTCGTATGATGATTTAATAGTGAACTCAGAAAAAGATCTAGTAAAAATTGATAATCAAGTTAAGATTCCTGAAAATATAAGTTTGAGCACCGCACACCCTCAAGGCGGCAATCCATTTTCAGATAATAAAGATATCGGTGCAGTGGACACTAATTTTAGAGTTTATGATTTTAACAACTTATATGTTTGTGATGCCAGTGTTTTTCCAACCGGAGTTATGGTTAATCCACAGTTAAGCATAATGGGAATTGCAAATTATGCTGCAGATATCATTTCATCTAACATTTGAAAATTATGAATACAGCTAAAAGAGAACAATACGATATACCTGTAAAAACATTTGACGGTAAAATGTTCACTATAAGGTCAGTGAGATTAGTAAATGAAAATAAATTACCATTAATTCTTTGGGAAGGCTTTTACCAGAACGGAGTTTTTTTTGATTTGAAGGAAGGTGAAGGCAGCATAGCAGAATATCTTTATAATAATGATTATGATGTTTGGATTATTGATTCGCGCGGTAACGGTGGTTCAACTGGTACCGGTTATTCAACAAGCATGGATGATTTTGCAGCCTTCGATATCCCTGCTGTTATTTACTTTATTGCAGATAAAACAAAATTGAAACCGGTTTATATTGGCCACAGCCAGGGTGGAAACACTGCATTAATCAGCATGATGGGAACCTGCAGAACACCCGAAGGAAAAGTTTATCTTTCAGATGAAGAATCTTTAAAACGGCAATCAGCATTAAGAGCATTGATTACTGTGGGCAGCTATCTTGATTTTACTTTTAGCAAACCATCTTCATTACAAGCATTTGTAAAAAATGGAGTAACATTAAAATTATTCGGAAAAACTTTTAAGATTATTAGCTCAACATCTCTTCTAAACATATTAGGTATTTTCACCCGGGTTCCAGTCCCGGTTCCGCTTAAGCTGCGGCAGGCAATGATTAAGAATACTTTTCTACGAATTGTATTATTTCCTCTTACAATTATTTTAAATCTTGTTTCAACAATGAGCACTTGGGATTTTCTTTATCATATACCTAACGTTTCAAAAGAAGCACAAATAAGAATTTTTTATTGCACTATGCAGGCAACTTATTGGGGAATACTTGCTCAATATCAAAGAGCTGTGTTAAATGAAAAAATGATGTCTCTTGATGGAAATGTAAACTACTCGGAGAACTACGGAAAAATAACATTGCCTATTTCAGTTGTAACTATGGAATTTGATTCTTTAGCTGACCCGGTAGAAACTAAAAATGTAATGTTCCCTAAAATTTCAAGTCAGCAAAAATTTTATACCGAATGGATGGGACAAGGACATGAAGATTTTGTTATGAACCCAAATTATTTTCATCAGTTGGTTGAAGCTTTAGAAATATTAAATGTTTAGAAATCTTTTTTCTCACTGTGAATCTGTGGTAAAACATTTTGTCTAGATAGGAGTATACGACAGTGACTTGAAAAGCATTAAGAATTATTTTTACACTTAGTTAATCAACAACCATCCTGGGAATATTTTGATTCAACCTTGTCAGCAGTTCATAATCAAGCTGGTTGCTTAGTTCGCTGAATGAAGCTACGGAAATTGTTAAGTCCCCCTGAGTTCCGATTAGCACTACTTCATCACCTTTTTGTGTTTCCGGTAAATCTGTTATGTCTACTGTAATTAAATTCATGTTGACAATTCCAATTACTCCCACCCTATTTCCATGAATCAGCACACGCCCTTGATTGCTTAATCTCCTGCTGAATCCGTGTGAATAACCAACCGGTATAGTTGCAATCTTCATATCTCTTTGTGCCAGATAAGAAGTGCCATAACCAATAAACTCTCCTGTTTTCACAGTTTTAGTACTCATTACCTTGGTTTTCCAGCGAATAATTCTATGAAGCGGATCTGACTTATCTTCTTTATCATTAATGTTTGCAATAAAAGTTTCTTGGCTTGACCAAAATCCATACTGCATTATCCCAATTCGCACCATATCCATTCTTGATTTCGGATATCTCATGGCAGCTGCAGAACAGGCTGCGTGACGTAATTTCGGTTTTATTCCATTAGCAATAAATGTATTATAAATTTTATTATAAGTCTTCAACTGTATTTGAATTCTTACATAGTTGGCTATACTTTCAGCACCGGCAAAGTGAGTGCATAAGCCCTCTATATTTAGCACACTCAGATTATCTTTTAAAATCTTAAATAAATGATTGAGATCTTCAGCAGCAAAACCTGTACGGTTCATACCCGTTTCAATTTCAATATGAATTATTGCTTTGCGTTTTAATTTTACTGCATACTCAATTGCTTTATTCAACCGGTCAAAATCAAAAACATAAAATTCAATTCCTGTATTAATTGCCCATTCAATTTGTTCATCTTCTACCATCCCCATTATCATTATTTTTGATTTTTCATTTGCACATTTAAATACCTCTAAAGCTTCATCTGCACTGTAAACAGAAAAATGATCCATGCCGCATTCTTCCGCCATTGGAATAAATTCTTTTATTCCGTGGCCGTATGCATTGCCTTTCACCACCGAAGAAATTTTTACTTTCTTACCCATTTCCTTTTTAAGAAAATTTATATTATTTCTTAGCGAATCCTTACTGAGTTCAATAACGGAAGTGTTAAACATTTTAATATTAAATAAATTTTCCAATTGGTTAATCATGTTAATTCTTCCATTATAGTATAAAACAATTTCACGGATGGTTCAATTATTTCATCCGGGAAATCATAATCGGGATTATGCAGATCAGGATGATCTTCTACCGGCACCAATTCCAAATAATGCTCCTTTATACTTATTCAAGAAATGCCCAAAATCTTCCGACCATCTAAAGGGCTGCGCAATTTCTATTACATTTAAATTTAATTTTTCAGAACATTTTTTAACAACGCAGACACAATCATTATTATTAATTGTAGAAGGAAATTCTTCTGTCCAATCGATAGTATATTTTAGTCCATACTTTTCTGATTCTTCTTTTACAATCTTTTTACATTCTTCTAGTAATGTAATTCATATCTTCATCATCATACGACCTTAGTGTAGCCATTATCTCAGCATAGCCGGGAGTTGTACCAAATGCAACTTCACCAATTCTTACGTGAATAATTGTAATCAAGCTAAAACGATTTGATTTAATTAATTTCATTTGGAATGAACGGCAGCTTTTGAATAATTGAAGCGACTGCAGGAGTTGGTGTAATTCCATTTTCCGGTTCGGAGGCATGCGATGTTTTGCCGTGTAATTTTATAATCATTCCTTTAGACGCTGAAGCAAACGTACCGTTTTTTATTACAACCGATCCAGCCGGGTAACCTGGAAGATTGTGCAATGCAAAAACATAATCCGGTTTTATTTGTTCGAACTTTTTATCTTCTAAAACTTTTGCAGCGCCTTCTCCGGTTTCTTCAGCAGGCTGAAAAAGTAAAACTACTTTTCCTTTGGCCGGTTTATTGTCGTTTAGTAAAGATGCAAATCCTGATAAGATTGTCATATGACCATCATGCCCGCATTTATGCGAAACATTTTCAATTGACGATTTATATTCAAAATCATTTTGTTCTGAAATTGGAAGCGCATCTAATTCGCTTCTGAATAAAATTGTTTTGCCTTTTTCTTTTCCTTTAAATATAAATGCTAAACCATGTCCCCCAAGTTCGGTAATGATTTCATCAGGATAAAATCTGCCTATAAAGTTATTAATTTTATCAGAAGTGTTTTTTTCTTTGCCTGATAATTCCGGATTACGGTGAAGTTCTTTTCTTAGGTTAACTAACTCATCGAGATTTAATTCTTTCACTATTCTTCCTCTTCAATCAATTTATATTCTTCAGAAGAAGTAAAATAAGACATTAAAATAAAGGTTACCGCCGAAGTTGTTATCCCAAAAATATTTGGGTCTAAGCCGAATGGTAACGGAAGCTTTATTATTATCAAAGCAATTGTTGTAAATCCGCCAAGCAGCATTGATGTTATTGCAGCTTTGGAATTTCTATTATCAAAAAACAATGCAGCTATTAACGGTACGAACAAACCAGAAACCATAAAAGCATAAGAGTAAAGCATAAGCTGAAGTACATTTTGCATTGCTGTTGCAATTAATAGAGAAAGAAGTCCGAGAAGTAAAGTGGATACTTGAGAGATTCTTAAAAACTTTTTATGATTTGAACCGACCGGAAAAATTTTATCATAAAGATCAGAAACAAAATTTCCTGATGCCGCCATAAGACAGCTATCGGCTGTGGACATAATTGCAGAGAAATATGCTGACATCATTATTCCCATTAATCCAACCGGAAGTATAGTTCTTAATAGCATAGGCAATCCCATTTCAGGATCCATCGATGCAATGTTACTAAAGCCAAGATACGCAAACGTTCCATTATCAGCAGCAACTCTTCCAAAGATCCCAAGCAGCACTCCCATCAAAGCCATTAAAGGCCATTCAAAAATTCCAGCAACGAACCAGGCACGCTTTGCAGTTTTTTCATCTTTGCATGCATAGATTCTTTGATACAATGTCATGCCTACAAACCAGATTGGAATAATTGTAACCGCCCAATTAACAAGCGTCTGCCATGAAACATTTGTAAATGAAAAAAATTCAGGTGGAACAGATTTAGCTATTTCCGAATAACCACCAAGAGCAAAATAAGTAAATGGAATACCGACAAAAATTAATCCTCCCATTAAAATTATCCATTGAACTGTGTCGGTATAGATAACAGCTTTATTCCTCCAAGCGCTGTATATCCAATAACAATAAGCCCCATTATCCAAAGTGCTGTATCTAAATTTAGGCTTACAAAAGAAGCCGAAGCAAGCTTTGCGCCTGCTAAAATTTGTGAGCTTGTAAATCCTAAATATCCTATAGCAGAAATTATAGCTGCAATGAATGCAACTTTTTTATTATAGAGTGATTCAAATATCTGCGGAAAAGTTAAAAGGTTTTTAAAGTTTTCAAGCTTGTGAACTTTGGGAATTAATGTAACCGCACTAATCCAGGCTCCAATCAACCCTGTAAAAAGCATCCACGAACCGGATAAGCCAATCATAAATCCAAGTCCGCCTAAGCCAATTGAAAAACCTCCTCCTACATCGGTAGCAACAACTGAAAGGCCAACATGAAGACTCCCCATTTCTCTTCCGCCGACATAATAATCATCAGCAGTTTCATTTTTATTCATAAAGAAAAAACCAATGCCCAGCATTGATGCCATGTAAATAAAGAATATGAGAATATCTACAAAATGCATTAACCTTCCTTAATTATTAAATAATTTTTTTAGACATATATCGTGAATTCATCAACCTTGCGATTGATGTATAGTTCGGACGAAATTGAATCTGCCCGCCCATTTTATATTTACTTTCATTATTGCCGACATCATATACCGTCATATCCGAAGTAGTGCCAACAAAATTTATTGAACCATCTTTAGGAAAAATATTATTGGAATCAACATCAAGCTGTCCGAAGTCAACTATACAGCGGTATGATTCTCTATTTTCATTTTCATTAAACTCTGCTGTGTGCCCGATATTTCCTTCTCCAATTATTCCATCCGGAACAGCTTCTTTTTTTGAAATCTCAAGTATCTCTGCAGAGAATTCAATTGTGTTAGTTGAAAGGTCCCGGAATTGTTTTCCGTCAAGCGGCGAAACACCCAGCAAAGCTGCTTCACCAACTCTAAAATGATTTACTGCTGATGGAACTTTTTTTCTTTCAATAAGCGGAAGTGTTATTGAAGTACCTCCGGAAATAAGCTCAAGACTGGTTCCGAATTTAGCATCAATAAGATTTTTATAAAGACTTAATTGAATCAGCTTATCGAAAGTCGGTTCAATTCCGTACATACAGCCCAGGTTTGTTCCAATACCGATTATGTCAATATTTTCCAGGTTAAAAATTTTCTCATAAAAGTATAAAACTTCATCCCTAACAATTCCTTCACGCAGTTCTCCCATTTCTATCATCACAATTATTCTGTGCTTCTTCTCTTGCTTCCCGGCTTCTTGATTCAACTTTTCTATTGTGGCTAAAGATGAATTTAGTGAAATATCGCAGTACTTAATTATACTTGATACAAGCTTAGGCGCGGGCGGTTTAATATACATTGTAACCAGGTCCGGGTTAATTTGCTTTATTGCTTTTAGATTTGTCAAACGTGAGTCACCGAGTGAATGCAGATTTTTCATTTCAGGATTAAATAGAATTTTCTCAAGTGCCGGTATATTACCGCAAAGCATTTTTGTAACCAGCGTCCATTTAATATTATTTGCTGAAAGATATTTATTCAGCTTTTTAATATTGCCAAGAATTTTATCTGTGTTAATAGATAGAGTTGCCATAACATCACCCCTTTTTTATTAATCGCATTTCTGCATACTTGGTTGTAAAGCCAAGCCTTTCATATAATCTTTTCGCAGGATTATCATATTCAACGTGAAGTGCTACATTTCCTTCCGCAATGTCTATTGCTTTATTGCAAATTTCTCTGCCGTAACCTTTTCCTCTCACGGTTCCATCAACAGCAACATAAACCAAAATGTTTTCCGGAATATATCCTTCCATCCCGGTTTTGTTCATTATCAATTCACCGATTAATTTACCTTCATCATAAGCGGCAAGAAGAAATCCGCCTTTGCCTTCGGATTCAGAAAAAGCGTAATCGATTGATTTTGAAATTGCATCTTTTGTATCGCCGAAGCGTTCAAGATGTTCAGATAAAAAATCTATAAATTTATTTCGTGAAAGATCAGATGGAAAATCCGATTCTTTCCTGATTATTTTATATTCAAGCATGTAATTCCTCTAATTTCTTTTAAAAAACATGGTTCACCCTATATCGGCATTTTACCGTAAAAACCTACTTTATTGAATTATTATGGGATAATTGAAGCCATTTTGAGGGATTTTTTCAGTTGTTTTTTAGAACAATGTTTTTACAAAATAACATTTTTTTGCAGAAAATCAAGTTTTGGGGAGTAATTTAAGACCTTGAGGGTTCCTAAAAACCCTCAAGGTCAATGCAGCTTTAAAATTATTAACTTCAAAACAGCAGTAAGTGTGGGAAGAATATTTTAACCAATACAAAACAGAAATAAATTCACTTCAAGAATCCATCAACAAAACCGACAAAGAAATCGATCAAATGGTTTACCAGCTTTACGGCTTAACAGATGAAGAAATTAAAATTGTTGAAAATAGTATAAAGTAATTAAGACCTTGAGGGTTCCTCCAAAACCCTCAAGGTCAGATGCAACTTTTAGTACAATTCCTGCCTGTCATTGTGTCATCTTTTAGGTTTTCCAAGTTTTAAATGAAAAGGTGAGTTTAATTTTCAATTCTTTAGATTTTTTCACTTTTTCGCACTTTTCTTCTTCTCTTTACAGAGTCATATCAAATCCTTATCAGATCCTTAGTAAATCCTTTCTAATCCCTTTCAAACCAGTAATAAAAATCACTTAAAAAAAGTGTAGGTCAATTTGACAGGCTAAGAAATATTTTATTTATCGTTAAGGATTAAAAAGACCTTGAAGGCCCCCCAAGGACCCTCAAGGTCATCACATTTCAAAATCAAATTATTTCATCAAAATCATTTTGCCGGTATTTACATATTTTCCAGCTTGCATTCTATAAAAATATACTCCGCTTGCCAATGATGAAGCATCGAAAATAGTGTTATAATCCCCGGCGTTTCTGTGTCCATTCACAAGCGTTGCAATTTCCTTTCCTTCAATATCATATACTTTCAATTTTACATTATTATCAGTTGGAATGCTCCAATGAATTGTTGTTTGTGGATTGAAAGGGTTTGGATAATTTTGTTCAAGTTTATATGTTAAAATTTTGTTTTGATCTTTCACATCAACAGTTGAACTTACTAAAATGCTTACCGGTATCGTCATATTACCGCCATTGCTGTTTACGATAATCTGTCCCTGGTAATTACCTTCTGGAAGGCCTTGTGAGTTAAATGTAACTTTAATATTCTGTTCGCTTCCGGCAGAAACATTTCCACTTGCAGGAGTTATAGTCCACGGGGATGTTTGATCAGACACAGTAATTTGCCCGCCAGCTTGATTAGTTGCGCCTTTATCATCTGTGACTGTCAATTTATAATTGTATTGCCCTGCTTGCGAGAATGAATGAGCTGCATTCGCTTGTGTACTTGTTGCATTGTCTCCAAATTCCCATAAGTAACTATTTATTTGTCCATCGTTATCATAAGATCCCGAACCATTGAATGATACCGACTCATTTAATTTAGCAGGATTCGGAGATACCTGTGCAACCGCAACCGGAGGCTGGTTAGTTGCTCCTCCGCCTGAGTTGCCAACAGCTCTGATTAACCAGGCTCCATTAGTTGTAATTGCATTTAAATTTGCCCAGCCTGAGAAATAGGCAAAGGATGGATCGTAATAAGCATAATAGCTGAAATTAGGTTTTAATCCATCATCGTCGTATGCGGCAGGAAATTGTAAATCAGTATTTAAGCTAATGACGACAATAGTGAAAGTACTTCCATTCTGGAATTTTAAATCATTCAAAATATAATTGGGAAATTGGAAATCATACCATTTGCCTGTACTTGATAGCTCAGCATTGTAGGTTGTATCGAATAAGATTGTTCCGCTGCCGGAAATAACTGCAAGCTCAACGGGATTTGTATTAACATTTTCCGTTTTCATAAAAAATCTAGCTTTCTCGAGTGAGAAATCTTTATCCAATTTAAAATCATTCCTCCAATAAAAATCTATCGTACCGCCGTAGCCTAAGAATGCATCTGCAAAAGCATCACCGTCATCCAATACCAGTTCATCCGCAGCAACTTTTACGGGTGATGATGGAACATGATTTATTTTTTCATTTGATTGACCCTTCAGCTTTTTTATGGTTTTCGCTTCTAAAACATTATTCATTTTATAAGCTGGGCATTAAAGTTATCTTCAGGAGGTTTATTCTCAATGGCGCTGCTACTCCCGCCGCTTGCACTAATATTAAATGATAAATTTGCGCCGCCTGGGTTGCTGATTGTAAAGTTGGTTGACCTTGTTGAATTTGGAAGAACTTCTATATTCAATTGACTGACATTTAAATTCAATGCGGCCGCACCGCTGCCGGATGAACCGACAAAAGCTCCTCTGCCATGGGTTCCAACAACTACCTTACCATCTGATTTTCTTGAAGTAATATAATTACTAACAACATTACCAATAACATCAGCACCTTCCTGAACCCATTGAGTATTATTACCGTTTAACTGGCTGGTTGAAAATACCCCGATACTGGTAGCTAAATAGTAATTGGTTCCTGAATTAGTGAGTATGGTAGCGCCTCTCATTGAAGGCCCCGGATTTTGCTGGGTTCCTTCCAGGTTTCCCTCTACAGCAGTGTAAGTTTGACCGCCGTTTGTAGAATGATATAAACCAACAATATTATAGTTTGACATTACCACCATTATCTCATTAGCATCATCCGGATTTACTGCAATGTGATGAACGTATGAGCCGGCAACCGCAGCTGGTATTGATATATCGACTGCTCCACTTGTTGCTGTGTTTGCATTTTGAAGTTTAAATATTTTTGGCTTGGCTGTATTATCGCCGCTTTCAGCATAGTACAAAACATGAGCTGGTGAATTTGATACTGAAACTGCTGTCATTATATATCCTTGGGCTGCAGCTAAGTTATCTAACTTTGTCCAGCCCACATCAGTTTTATAAACACCATCTGGAATGCTGCTCAACTGATCATTTCTCCAAATGTCCGGTCCTGCTAAATAAAACATTACATTTTCATCAACAGGGTCAACAGTAAATGGATTAACAAACATTTGATTTGCAGCATTTGTAGGGACAATGATGCTATAAGGATTGTTCCCCACATAAGCTGGAATCACATTTCCGGATTGGTCATAGTGCAGTCTTATTAAATTACCGTTTTGCGTTTCAGCATAAGCAAAATCTGTCCCTAAATATGAATATGCACCATCCCCTAAGCTTACGTCTACATGTGCAGTTGCTGAATTTCCATCAAATCTATAAAATGGTGTACCGTTATCCTGACAACCGCCCATAAACCTGTTATCATTTGCTTCCTTGGAAATAGAAATCATATAATATTGAGTTACATCATAACCATTATTTTTATTCTGCCAGGGAAATAGATCTGTATAAGAAGTGTTTGTAATATTTGTTGTATAAGCTAAACCTCCATCATTACCCCACCACATTTTTTTAGGGTCATTAGGATCAAATGCAAATGAATGTATATCAGGATGAAAATTTGGGTAGAAAAATGTTGCGGGGTTATATCCGCCAATCCAATCTTTTACTGGATCTGCTAATTTTGAAGCAAATCCGTCAGTTGACCTGAAAATACAAGTAGCCGCTATCAAGACAAAATTTTCATCGTCTGGTTTAACTGCAATTGTCATATTATAATTTCCCTGAGTATTTAAAATTCCTTGGTTATATTCTTGTCCCAAATTTGTAAAATCAGGTAAATTTGCAGACCGGTCAGCAGAAGTATTGTTTGCCATGTTTATTTTATAAAACTTTAATATATCATGTTTATTCTGATCCTGGTTGCCGGTATTAGTAAATACATAAACAGCATTTTGATTTGAAGGTGGAATGGCGAGAACAGTTCTAAAATTGGTTGCCGGAAAATTATTTGGAGTAATTTCCGTCCAATCATCACCATCATTAGTAGATTTATAAATGCCCGGATTAAGCTGTGCGGTAGTCCCTTGAAAAGGTGAAGATAAACTTGCGACTATAGTTCCGTTAGCACTTACTACTACATCATTAAATATATGTTCATTAGCTGCACCCAGTATTAAACTAAAAGTGTTACCATCTTTTGATCTTAGTATACCAAATACATTACTTGCAACGAAAATACTTCCTGTAGTTGGATTAACTACAATCTTTGAAGTGTAGTCAAATGGAGAATCAAATTGAGTAAAATTTGCGCTGTATGTACTTTGAATTATGTTCCAGGTTTCCCCGTTGTCCGTTGATTTATATATACCATTGCCTGTAAATGAGCTTGTATATCCTCTGTCTTGGGCTGATCCGCTAAATTCACCTCCGGAATAATACCATGTGCTTGTATGACCGGCCCTTGGATCCTGAGCTATAGACGTAACACTTAACAGCTGATCGGTTTTGCTTTTAATTTTCCATGTTGCTCCATTATCTGTAGATTTCCATATACCGCCTGACGCTCCGCCAACTAAAATTGTATTTGAATTTGCGACGTCTACTGCTAATGCTCTTGTTCTTCCACCCACATCAACCGGGCCCGCCTCTTTCCATTGAAGAGTATTAATCGAAGAAGCTTTTGATAATTTATCTTTTGATTCAAGTTTTTTTGCAAAAGCTAATTCCTTTTCCCTAATATGATTCGGGATTGAATTTGTAGCCGGATCTCTATAGAGCATAAAAAAGTATTTATTTCTTTCATCCGCTTCATTTGAAGACTCTTCGTTTTCAAATTTTTCTTTCTGTGTAAATAATTCATTTTTAGAATTTTTTAAAGAATTTGAAAACAGAAAAATTATTAGTCCGCAGATTGCAGCCCCCATAATAAAAATAAGTTTCAAAGATTTCATATTACGCCTCCTTATATGATAATTAAATTTTATTTACTCTATTGATATTATTCTCCAGGAAGGACTTTTTGAATTTGGGGGAACAATAAAATGCTCCAAAGTAACTTTATATTTGGAACCAGATTTTAGTAAGTCGTCCTTAGTTAATTTGCTATTTTCAATACTTGTTTCTGAAACTCCCGCTTTAATAATTGAGCCGACAATTATAGGTGGAACAGAAGCTCCGTATGATTTAACCTCGATTATTTTTATCTCACTGTTCGTGTATCCGTTTTCATCCTTCAAGCTGATTATTTCAGCTTCAACTTCAGCTGAGTTTACATTTGGAGGAATCTGCTTGTTTAGCATTTCCACATTTTTATTTTGATTAAGGTTTTTGTTTGATGAGCCGCAGCATCCATTTAGGCTAATTCCTACGGATACAGATAATAGGAGATACATCAATAGATATGTATTTTTTTTCATATTAAGTTCTTCTTTAAGTTTAAAAAACTGAATAATGGAATAGGAATTCGTTACTTAATAATGCTGGAAAAGGAAACGAAAAATCTTACAAAGTGAAATTCAAAATAAACTTATGGTTTCTAGTATATTAATGCGCAAAAACCTACAAGATCAGCTCATTAATATTTAACATAAATTTGGGGAGTATGTAATCATAGTAAAATTTAAGGAGAATAGCATTAGTTTTTTTAGAAAGAAATAAGAATTGATGATTTCTTAAAGTGATATGAAATCATGATAAAATTTTACTTGACAAAACAATCCTTGCAATGTATTTTCTCGCTCATCACTTTCAAATTGTTTTATTAACAATTCCCCTTTATGAAAAAGTAAGAAATTGATGTTCATTTGATTTGATATTGAAAGATAAATTAAAGATTAAATTTTTAAGAAAATAAATTCACTGCTAAAACCTTTTTCAGTTCGATAGTTTCTTTTTAACCTGACCATAAAATAAAATTTTTCTAGTTGCAGAAATTGTTCTGTGATTTATTAATTAATTTAAAAAATAATGAGGCTGATTTATGAATTTGCCATATCCGGTTATTTTTATTCCGGGAATAACTGCGTCCTATCTACAGGATGAATATCCCAGTTGATCCTGAAACTATCTGGTCTGTTCTTAAAAAAGATTACGATAGAATTGCTTTACATCCCAATGATTTAAGATATGAAGCAATGCAGCCGGCAAGAGTAAAAGCCGGAAAACTATTTGAAATTGCTTACAAAGAAATAATTGAAGAGCTAAGATATAATTTAGCAAATTCAGAAGACCAGCCTGTTCCCGTTTATCCGTTTGCATATGATTGGAGAATGCCTCTGGAAATAGCACAAAAGCAGCTTGATGAATTTATAGAAGAAGTTATTAATAGAACAAAACTGCTTAGACATTATCATGCAGAAGGATATGCAGATGATGCCAAAGTTAATCTCATCGGGCATTCAATGGGAGGATTAGTTTTAGCTGGTTATTTAAGCGACAAGGGTAATGCTGCGCCGATCCATAAAGTGGTTACACTTGCCTCACCATTTCAAGGTTCTTTTGAAGCAATTATTAAAGTTACTACCGGTACAGCAAATTTAGGATCCTCTCCGCCTAGTTCACGTGAAAGAGAAGCAGCAAGAATTACTCCCGGCCTGTATCATTTAATTCCAAGTTTTTTTTATGGAGTAGCTGAAGATCCTAATTTACCTACTTCCTTTTTTGATCCGGATATGTGGCAGGAAAGTATTGTTCAATCTCTGGAAGAATTTATAAGATTAAAAGGATTGCCTACGGATAATCAAAAAGAAGATGCTAAAAAATTATTGACTGCTTTACTTACTCAAGCAAAAGAACACAGAGATAAGATTGATAATTTAAATTTAAATGATGCCGGGCTTGATAAATCAAAATGGCTTGTAGTCGTTGGAGTTGATTCTGAAACTAGAGTGAAATTACAAATCTCTTCAGCTGGTAAATTCCCTGTGTTTGAATTTCATTCTGATGATAGAATGAACGGTTGGAGCGAAAATGATGTTGCCAATAAAAAATTTACCGGCGATGGCACAGTTCCATTTGAAGGGGCTATTCCAAAATTTTTACCGATGGAAAGTTTGGTTTGCGTTACTCCTGATGATTACGGTTATTGGGAAGTTCAGGACAGAGTAGTTACAAAAGTTGCAGGCTTTCATGGAATACTTCCAAACATGGATATGCTTCATAGAATGATCGTTAGGTTTCTTAAAGACCTTCCGGATTCAAGAGGCAATACATGGGGACGTCCAGCCCCGGGAGTTAAAAATGAAGATTGGGCTCCGCCGTTATCATTAAGAAATAAAAATCTTTAATTATAATTGTGGGAAATAATGATTTCTATAACTGATGAATTTATGAAACAGAAACTTTCTGAAACTAAAGGATATACAATTATAATATTAAAGGATGGTCCAAATAAAGTTCATGAAGATAAGCAGAAAATAATCTGGGAATATGGGAGAAGAAATTTTATGCTTCGTGAAGAAGGACTTTTATCCATTGTTTGTCCAATAAGGGGTCTTAGCAATGAAATGGAATCGGAAGTAGTGTTAATGGAATTGGAATCTTTAATTCAAATGAAGAAGAAACTAAAAAGATAATAGATGAAGACCCAGGTGTTCAAGCAGGCATATTTTTATATGATATTCATCCAACCGTAAGTTTCCCAGGAGACAGCTTGCTTTAATAAAATTATGTGTATAAAGAAAAAAACCTTGAGGATTAATTAAAATCCTCAAGGCATGTAAGGATTATTTGAGGAGGATCATCTTCCTCGTGTTAACATAATTTCCGGCTTGAAGCTGATAAAAATATACTCCGCTTTTTAATTCTGAAGCATTAAATTGTACATTGTACTGGCCTGCAGATTCAAATTTATTTACTAATACTTTTACTTCCTGCCCAAGTACGTTGAACACTTTCAAAGAAACCATCCCTGAGCGAGATAGTTCATAACTTATCATCGTAGTTGGATTAAAAGGATTAGGAAAATTCTGTGACAAAGAATATACCTTTGGAATATTAAACTCATTTTCATTGGTGCTTGTTAAGATTAAATTCAAACTAGCAGTAGTATCTCCTGGATGGACAACAATACTGTCACTGATATACTGATAAGGAACCTGACCTGCTCTTATAACATAATTATATATTTTATCACTAACCCTAAATACAAAATAACCATCGTTGTTAGTATTTGTCCATATATAACCGGTATCTGCACAAGAAGCGAAAACATTTGTCATTCCCGCTGCATTTCCATTAAATGTCAATCTTCCGCGTATTACAGAATTAGCTTTAAGTACATATAAATCTTGAGTTAAACTATCTCCATAATTTATACTAGGAATGTTATAATTAAATTGTACTGTATTAGAATCACCATCCGCACCGATATTAAGATTCGTCAGAGGTAAATCGTTTGAAGACAATCCTATATAATATTTTCCTTCGTAATCAGTATTTGCATTACTTTGAAAATTTCCATTGTTATTATTTATATATACATAAGTACCAACCATTGGAAATCCATCGCCATCTTTTACTAACCCGCTAATTGATGCGGCAGCAGCTGATATTGTAAAGTTATTATTTACATATTGTTTAGATACGCTGGAATCAATATTCAAATTTATCCTTTGAGGAGATACAGTTGCCAATTCAAAATTGAAACCATTACTTATATTTAATCTCCAGGGATTTCCGGTGGTGTCTGAGTCCATACCAATTGAAAAATCACCGTTAACATCCGTTAAGGCATCCCAAAATGTACCGTTTTTAGAACTAGAAGAAAGTTCTAACACTATATTCTTACTACTATAACCAGAGGGTACAGCAACATGCCCTGAAATTGTAAAGGTTATATTATCAAGAGGAGTAACTGATCCAGGTATAGTTACTACCGAATCATTGTTCTTGAATGATAAAACATAATGTGCCGGTGCCAAACCAACTTTTTGCTGGAAAGAAACATGACCGTTAGCAATACCATCCATATCAGGCGGCCCATTTTGTCCATTTGGATCGCCATCAATTTGATTAAAATAAACCCACAAAACATCTTCTGAATCAATTATTTCATTATTGTTAACATCTATCCAAAATTCAAGAAATGTTGTATCACCAAGATTGGGCACATCAAAACTCCAGCTTACTTCGTCTCCTGAAGCCATTGAAAAGTTTGTTGAATTTCCATTGACTTGAAGATTAGTTACCTGGGCAAATGCTATTAAACTAATAGAAAAAAATAAGAATAAAGAAAGTAAAAATATTTTTTTCATTAATCGTCTTTCCAATTAGTTGTAAACTTGAATTATTAAAGATAGTTAAGCCAAAAGGAGTGCCATAATTAATTTGTCTTAAATATTTTAAAAGGCCGTTTTGATGTTATTTGATTAAGAAATATCGGGACTTAAAAATAATGGCCATAAAATATGGTTAATATTAGCAATTATTCGAATAGTGGACAGCAAGATGGGAATAACTTCTCTTCATCTTTGTTAACAATTTACCCAGTTAAATAAAATAAAGACACCAAAAATATATTCAGTTAAAGACAGAAAAGAAATCAGGATAAAATATAAATTCTTGATCAATGCATTATAATAGGAAGCGTCAAAAAGTTTATTTAAGACGTTAGAGATTTATATCAAGTTGAATTTTACCAAAGTATCAATAAATATTTTTTAAAATTTATTATAAAATTTCTTAATAACAATTGAAAGAATCGGCAAAAATTTCCATATTTAAAGCGTCAATATATTTTTAGGTAAGTTTTTTATAAAAAAATATTACTAGGAATATTGGCGTATATTTTGATTTATTTTAATTTTCTAAAAAAATAATATCTTTTATAAATGGGGACGATCTTCGTCAAACCTAAAATTTAACAAACTAAAATATTAAATATTTTTTCGGGGAGATTTATGAAAAATCTATCAATTACTTTTTTTACAGCTGTAATAATCTCATTATTTTCTAACTCATTATTAGCCCAAGGATTTTGGCAGAAATTTACCACTGTAAATTCAGGAATTTGTTCTGACACTGTTACGAGTGTTTACATTGATAATAACAATACTGTTTGGATTGGAACAGTGAGGGGAGTATCAAAACTTGACGGTGACATTTGGACTAACTACACAAGCAGCAATTTGTCCTTATTAGGAAACGGAGAAGTAAGAACAATCACCCAATTTAACGGCGATTATTATTTTGGCGGGTATGGATTTTATGCGTTAATAAAATTTGATGGATCAAATTGGAGTACGGTTCCTGGCATTTCGGACAAATGATATGCCATCTTCCGATTAAGGGTAAGTTTGATTGGAAAATGATAATGGTATTTTAAAATCTGATGGAACAAAAAATGTTAATTACAATTTTCAAATTATTTCCGGTAATCATTAGGAAAAATTTACAATCAGATATGGTTAATATTAGCATATCCATTGTTGATTAATCGACTTACCAAGGTGGGATTGCAAAATATGACGGAAATAATTGGGAAATTTTTAATACTAATAATTCGGCATTATCAAATGAGAATATTCATTCTATTACAGAAGATAATAATGGAAATTTATGGTTCGGTGCCGACAGTCTTTTATTATATAAATATGACGGAGTAAATTGGACCAAATATGATTTAAGTGAGAATATAACATCAAATTATATATCAAGTTTAAGTGTTGATTCAAAAGGAAATATTTGGGCAGGACTTGGATTGTTTTCTTCTGAAAGAGGATTAATAAAATTCGATGGTGCTAATATCACAAGATATGACCCCTCTCATGGATTTCCAAGTGACAAGGAGGTTTTTGATTTAAAAATAGATGGTAACAATAGTATATGGATTGCGGACTGGGATGGATTAATAAAATTAAATAATGACCCTACCATTAATATCGAGACTATGGTTGGGATAGATACTTTAAGGTCTCTAACAAATGTAAACATTCAATGGAATAACTATTTTACAAACAATGTGAAAATCGAATATTCAACTGATAATGGAGGGACATGGAATGTAGCAGCAAACTCAGTTTCTGCCCAAGATCATAATTTTAGTTGGAATGTGCCGGTGGTTGCTCCTTTATCTAATGAATGTAAAGTTAGAGTAAGTGATGTAAACAATTCAACAAATAAAGTTGTTTCCGGAAATCTCACAATTTATGCGAAGGTTCCTACTCCGTTAATTACTCCTAATGGGGGAATAAAACATAACGGAATAAATGTTAGCATTTTTTGTAAAGTTGAAAACGTCAGATATTTATTTTACTACGGATGGAAGTGAACCTAATCAAAGTTCCACCAAATATACTTTACCTTTTTATATAAATAAAAATACGATTTTAAAAGTAAAAGCATATAAAACAGGTTGGGTTGAATCGGACTTGCAAACCAGTAATTATCAAATGAAAACCGCACCAGTAGATTTTGACCCTCAGCCTGGAACATATTCAAATCCTATTCAGGTTTCCCTGGGTTCTAAAACTGATTCAGCAATTATTCATTACACGCTGGATGGCTCTCAACCAAGCCAAGAATCAGCGGTTTATGATCAGCCAATTTATATTAATAATAACACTGTAGTAAATGCTATTGCTTTCCGCAGCAATTTTGATAGCAGTATTGTGACCACCGGAAGCTATATATTTTCCGGTTCTAATATTAATGCAGTAATTAAATGCGACAGTGTTTGGGTAGATTCCGATTTTTATGGCTACGAAGAAAAAACTGTTGACGGTAGTGAAAGCAGTATCACAAATGACACTTTTTATTATATGGTCTGGTTAGTAAATGGAGACTCTGCAGCAAATGTGACTAAACCAAAACTTAAATTAAGAACCGGTACCAATGAAATTGTTTTAATTGCTGTCGGTTATAAAGGTGAAAAATCAAGAGATACTGTTTTTGTAAATGTTTATTCAGCAAAATTGAAAACTGCCGGAAGCATTTACTCCGCACCTGCTAAATTAAATAATACTTTTTTTGTTACTTTCTACAGATGACAAAGTATATCAATTTGATTCTAGCAGCACTGTAAATTGGAATATATTAACAGGCGGAAGTATTCAATCAACTACTTGTATCAGCGATCAAAATAATATTTATGTTGGTTCTACAGATACTAGATTATATTCCTTTGACCAAAATGGAGTTCCAAAATGGGATAAAGCTATGGGTGGAATAATTACTTCATCTCCTTCAGCAGGAAAAGATGGAGTCGTATACGTTGGAATTAGCACTGGAAGATTATATGCACTTGATGACTTAGGCAATATTAAATGGAATGTTCAAACAGGAGGGGCAATAGTTTCTTCACCATCTATTTCATTAAACGGAGATGTTTATATAGGAAGCTGCGATAAAAAATTACATTCGGTTGATAAAGATGGAAATTTAAATTGGACTTTTACAACCGGCGACTCAATATATTCTTCACCGGCTATCGGAAATGATTCAAGCATAGTGTTTGGTTCGAACGATGGATATTTATATAAATTATCTTCGCAAGGAAACAAACTTTGGTCCTATTATGCCGGCGGAAAAATCAAATCTTCTCCAATTATTCTTGACAATGGAGTAATAATATTTGGTAATTCAAACAGTGAAATAGTAAGTCTTGATAAAGACGGCTCTGTTATGTGGAAATATAATACCAGCGCACCTGTAAGCGGAACAGCAGCAATCTCTAAGGGAGGACAAATTCTTGTAGGAGATGAAAGTGGAATGTTATATTGTCTGGATCCATTTGGCAATTTAAAATGGTATTTCCAAACTGATTCACCGATTGAAGCACCTATTTTAATTACAGACAATGCTTTGGCAATGTTCGGCAATTTAGATGGCGAAGTCTATACTTTGAAATTAAATAATGAAGGATTTAATAAGACATCTTCAACAAATTATGAATGGCCGACCTTTAAAGGGAATAACAAAAGAACCGGAAATAAAAATGAAGTTTTAACCGGAATAAGTAATGAAAATTCTATTAAGATAACTGAATATAAACTTGTGCAAAACTATCCCAATCCATTTAATCCATCAACAACAATTAAATATCAAATTCCAAAAGAATCTTTTGTAACAATAAAAGTATATGATGCAATCGGGCGCGAAGTTGCGACTTTAGTGAACAAGCAACAAAGCGTAGGTTATTATAATTTAAACTTTAATGCTGCGAATTTATCAAGCGGGATTTATTTCTATCGTATATCTGCTGGGAATTATACTGCGGTTAAAAAGATGCTGCTACTGAAATAAAAAGATCAACTTGCATTTAAGTTTTAATTTAAAGGATTGAATTTTGACTTCAATAAATTATGGGAGACTAAATTTTAAGATTTATATAATTGTTAGTCTTATTATTTGCTTCTCTAAAATGTCTTTTCCACAGGATACCTTATGGAGTTATTATACTCATCATTCTCAAGTTATAAACTCAATTTATCAAGAAGGGAACTTTCTTTGGGTTGCAAAAAATACCGACTTGTTAAAAATAAATATTGAAACAAATCAGATTGAGAGATATAATTATCGTGATTTTGGTTTGGAATCTGGATACAAATATTTAAACAATAATGATTATTTGCCTAAGGTGTCAAAATTCTATGTAGATAAAAAAGGGATAAAATGGTTTATTCTTCAAAACGATTCTGAATATATATTTGCCTCATTTGACGGAACAAATCTTACATATTACGATCAAAAAAATTCTCCATTGCTAAATATAAAAGCGATAAATAATGAAGTAGATATTTTAATTGACTTTAATAATAATAAATGGTTTGCAACTCCCCAAAAATTAATAAAATATAACGGTAATGAATGGACTGTTTATGATTCATTAAATTCTGTTCTTCCTGATAATAATATAACAGCGCTTTCAATGGATGACAGCAATAATGTATGGATTGGGACAGCAAAAGGAGGTATTATTAAATACACGGGAACTGATTGGTCCATATTTAAAGATTCAAGCTTAACAGCAGTTTCGGATATTGCTTTCGATAATGAAAATAATTTATTTTATTATATGAAATTCGATACTGCAATTAATAAATTTAACGGCGCTAACCTCACTACTATTAAAATACCAGGGTTATCTTTTTATGATTTGAAGATTAGTTTTGATAAAAATAACAATCTTTGGATTGCAGGTTATCAGCAACTTATTGGGCAAAATGCATATGAATTTATAGGAGATAAATGGAGAAATCCATGGGATAGCATTTTAGTCCAGCCCATAGAGAGCATTTTTTCTGATAAGAATGGTAATATGTGGGTTACAACTCAAAGTTTCATTTTTGGGAGGACTGAAACTGTAGATGAAAACTTAGGGAAATTTGATGGTAAAGAATGGAATCTGCTTAATGTTAAAACACCTGCTTTGCCAAGTAAATATATTTATAATATTGCAATTGATTTGCAAAACAATAAATGGATTGGAACCGATAACGGTTTGGCAGTAACAGATGATATAAATTGGGAAGTTTATGATACTACAAATTCAATAATGCCATTAAACTCGGTTAGTTATATTGCAATAGATTCAAACGGAACAAAGTGGGTTGGATTAACTAATTGGTCAAGAAATAATAGATCGTATCATTCTTCTTCAGCACTAATTAAAATTAAAAATAATGCATGGACTATGTATGATTCTACAAATTCAATTCTTCCTAACTCGCCTATATTGTCCATCAAGATTGATAAAAATGGGAATAAATGGATTGGAACTGCTTGCCGCGGATTGATTAAGTTTAATGATACAGAATGGACTTTATATAACACAAAAAATTCCAAGTTACCATCGGACTCAATTAATGCCTTAGCTGTTGATAAAGAAAATAGAATTTGGATCGGAACAGATAAGGGCCTCGCAAAATACGATGGGAAAAGTTGGGTTATATATGATTCTACAAACAGCCTTTCATCTTCAAACGTGTCAGCAATAGGAATTGATTACAAAGATAATATTTGGATAGGTCTTGACAACGGAACAGTATTTAAATTTAATAACTACGAATGGACAACTGATCCTATAAATATTAATGGAATAACAGGAATAGTTGCAGATAATACCGGAATTGTTTGGATAATATCTAACTCAAAATCAACATCTACTGGATTTTGGGAATATAATGGGAAAAATTGGAATTGGATTGAATCAGGACATTTTAGTACTATTGCAATTGATAGTAAGAATAAAAAATGGTTAGGTAACCTTGCAACTGATCTTATGACTCTTGGTATTTCAGTATATTCAGGAGTCGACACTTTTATTACTGATGTGACATATGATGTTGAGAGTAACGTAATAGATAAATTTCATTTGTTTCAAAACTACCCCAACCCCTTTAATCCATCAACAACAATTAAATATCAAATTCCAAAAGAATCATTTGTTACTGTTAAAGTATATGATGCAATTGGACGTGAAGTTGCAACGTTAGTAAATAAACAGCAAAGTGCAGGCTATTATAACTTAAACTTTAATGCAGCGAACTTAGCAAGTGGGATTTATTTTTATCGTTTAACAGCTGGTGATTTTTCTGCGGTTCAAAAGATGCTGCTGCTAAAATAATAAAGTTCATTAACTTAAGTACTAGGATATTTGCTGTTTAAACTTCGTATTTTTAGAAATAGCAAAATGGACTAAAATGAAAAATTACAAAATTTTGTTGTTGCTGTTCTCACTATTTTATTTTTCATGTGCGCCTTCCTACAAAAATATTTTCCCGGTTTTAAATGATGGGAAATATGATAGTGAGTTTCCGTATAACGCAGCTTCAAAACAACTAAGCGATATCAGCAATTCAATTCAAAGGTTAAATTGTGTCGCATTCTACCAGTCTTTTCAATTGAATGAAAACAGTAATGTTAAAAAGAAAGATTTGACTGAAGCAGTAATTGAAAAAAATTTAAAGCAAAAAATCTTGTATGAAAAGACAAGCTCCGGGTCGACAACAATATTATCAAATGAAAACGGAAACGTAGCTTTATTAACAGCAGCTCATATTGTGAATTTTCCTGACACTTTAATTACATATTTCTCTGATGCTAACGGATATTTTACAGATGAAATCGCAAGCATCTCGATCAAAGAACGTCAAAAAAATTATATTGCCGGCTTTCCTAATGGAAGCGAAGTGAACATTCTCCTGATTGATAATAATATTGATGTTGCGTTGTTAGGAAATACATATTCACCCGATTTTTCAATTAAGCTGAAGGTATTCAATTATCCCAATGGTTCAGCAAAGGAATTAGAATGGGGAAGCTTCGTATATTTTATGGGGTTTCCTATTAATTTTAAAATGATTTCAAAAGCAATTGTAAGCAGCCCTTCTCTTGATAAAGAAGGAAGTTTTTTAATTGACGGAGTTGTTAACAGAGGATTTAGCGGCGGAGTTGTTTTAGCTGTAAGAGATGGTGTGCCTAATTTTGAGTTGGTTGGGATTGTACAATCAATGCCGGAAGAAACGACTCAAATTTTAACTCCTCCAAAGTCTTTATCTAACTATGACGAGTTAATACCATATTCCGGAAGTGAATATGTTACCAATCTGAAACAATATAACTATGGAATCACTAAAGTTATACCGATTGAAGTCATTAAAAATTTTATTAAGAAAAACGAAAATTATCTAATTGAAAAAGGATATGTCTTAAAGAATTTCTTTAAATAGAAATTAAGTTATGAAAAATAATTGATTGCTACTTTATTGATATTAATACACTGTTATCAATTGAGATAAGAACTAAGCATTATTTTATTTACATTTTTTAATTACAAAAATTATTTTATCGTGTTATAAATAGTTGACTATTTTCATATCATATCCACGATTGTAATACTTCCTTCCTTGGATGAGGTATAACAACTTTCTGGACCAGCAAACCCTTTTTTGCAATTGCGGCAGAACCAGTATCAACAGCAGTTTGAACTGATGCAACATCGCCGGTAAGCATAACATAACCTTTACCGCCTATTGCCATTGCAAGATAAACTGTAATTAATTCTACTGAAGCAGATTTAACAGCAGCATCTGCAGCTTCGATAATTGACGCTACCGAAAAAGACTCAATCACACCAAGAGCCTGCAAATCAACCACAGGATTTATTCCGCTAATAGCCGGGAAAATTGATGGATGCACATTTGGAATTATAAAATTATCTACAAGTTCATCCGCACTTTTCTCAATCCCGGTTTCAATGCTTGCATTCACTGCGTCAACATCACCTCCAATTAAGTATCATATATTTTCCCGGGACAAATTGTGCGGTTAACAATTATTTCAATATCTGCACGCTTCAACATTGCATCCGAAACTTCAATACCTTTTGCTATGCTGGAAAGTTCAATTAACCCTATTGCTGCTTTCATTTAAAAAATCCTTTATTAATAATTTGCCGATACTAAAATTCCTTTATCGGAAATTGCTTTTACAAATCCGTCAATACTGGAATGAACCGGAACACTCAAATCGTTTTCATCAGTTGAGGCAATCATACTTCCTTTAGTTACTTTTGAACCAACACTTACAATGGGTTTTGCTGCTTTCCCGAAATTATATTTCAATGGGATAATTACTTCTTCATTATTTTTATCAAAGATTTTAAAATCAGCTTTCCTATCATAAGATTTTATCCCAAGCCTTTGATATAATATTGAAATTGGAATTTCTCTTCCATCTCTTACCGGATGAACATCTCTGAAAACTTCTTCTATCTGTTCTTTTGTAAAACCTTTTTTCTCTTCGCGCAATTTTACTTTCGTATCTGCGCAAATATTTTTGGGATCAAGTTTTTCTGGACAGGCAAATAAGGTACAAACATTGCATTCGCAGCAGCTCGCAGCCCAAAGATTTAATCTTTCTTTTGCTTCGCCCGTCATCTGCAAAGAACGCATAACAAGATGCGGCTGAATTGGGTAGCCAAGAATATATCGCGGACACAATTGTGTGCAAAAAGAACACTGATCACAAGTGCTGTGACCTGTTTTATTATATACTTTTTGCGGAGATGATTTTCTAACTACAAGTGTATGATCAGATGGAAGAATAATTAATCCTCCAAGCGTTTTAGCAATTGGCTGAGAAAAATCAGTTTCAACTCCGCCCATCATTACTCCGCCTGTAAGCACTACTGGATCATCAGTTGTAAATCCGCCAGCGAATTCAATACAATCTTTAATGCTGGTCCCAATTGGAACTGATGTAGTTACCGGATTTTTTACTGCCCCTGTTATGGTAATAAATTTTTCCGTTACCGGTTTGTCTTCGAATGCGTTTGCAATATTTACTAAAGTTTCAACATTATTTACAAGACAACCTACCATTAATGGAATTCCATTGGGAGGAATTCTTTTCCCGGTTATATCGTAGACTAATATGTATTCATCCCCGGCAGGATAAACATTTTTTGTTATAAAAATATCAAAACCCGTTTTTTTTGCGAGTGGTTTAATAATTTCCGCAACGTCTAGATTCTTTTTCTTAATTGCGATTGTAACTTTTTTTGCACCGGTAATCTCACGAACTATTTCTAATCCTTGTATCATCTTCTCGGTTTCTTTTAGCATTACTTCCCTGTCTTTGTATAGAAGAGGTTCGCATTCAACACCATTTGCAATTATATGATCAACATTTGCTTCAAGCTTTTTGTAAGTAGGAAAGCCGCCTCCCCCTGCACCCATAACACCGGCTTCTCGAATTTTATTTAATATTCCCGAGTTTGTCATCAAGCTTTCTAATTTTAATTTTTATTATTCGCAAAATAAACTTAATGAAAAATATTTTTGATAGTTAACAAACTTTTACATTAATTTATTTTCTTTCAAATGTCCAAATCATTTCCATTCTACTTAAGTGAGGTTTGTCAAGTTTTAAGAATATCTTCCTATTTTAAATAACTTATTTTATATATAGTGAATCTTTAACAACAATAATGCATCAAATTTCGCATTCCGATAATAAATAGTCCATTTATTTTTGCAGTCTGTCTTTTATCTCTTGAATATGGAATATGTAATTTTTATTGTTACAACACATTTATCTAAATTTCCAATTGAATAGTCTCAGTATCATAATTTATTGAATGAATTTTCTTATGCGGATTACAGTAAAAATTTTTCTTGTACTTTTACTAGCAATTTTGACAACCAACGGATTCTCTCAGGAAAAAATTGGGTCTCCCGCCCCAAACTTTGAAGGCAAGACACTTAACTCTAAAGAAATAAAATTATCCGATTACACCGGCAAAGTAGTATTGATAGATTTCTGGGCAAGCTGGTGCCCCCCATGCCGCGAAGAAATGCCTCAGCTTATAAAATTTTATAGAGCACATAAAGATTCTAATTTTCAATTAATAGCAGTTAATATTGATAAAGAAAAAAATAATGTGGATGAATTTCTAAATAAACTTTTCCCCGAGCCATCTTTTCCGATAGTTTTAGATAATAACCAAAAAATCCCATCATTATTTAATATTCAAGCCATGCCTACTACAATCTTTATCGATAAAAAAGGTAAAATACGTTTTTGGCATAATGGCTTCAAAGATTCATACGTAAACGATTTTGATTCAGAATTATCTCAATTATTGAAAGAGAATTAATCTTGATAACAAAAGTCCGAATGTTATTATTGCTAGTTATCGTTTCACTACTCCTTTTCGGATGTGCTACTGTTAAGCCCTGGGAAAAGGAAGGCCTCTCAGATCCAATTATGATTATAGATGAGAACCCTATTAATGCAGGAATTAAAGAACACTTTATTGATTACAGGGAAGGTGTAGAAGGTGCCACTGGCGCAGAAAGCGGTGGCTGTGGGTGTGGGTAAAAAAATCATATTATTTTTTCTGATATTTTTTAGCTTATTTACAATAAGTTACGCACAACTTTTACCTGCTAATGAAACTCAAGTAAATTTTAGCGGATACTTTGATAATTTTAATGTTCAGGTTTATTATCCAAGCATTTCAATAACTAAACGGGTGTCCGGATCAACAAGTATTAACGGAAGATATTTAGTTGATATGATTACAGCTGCATCAATTAGAAATGGCCTACCAAGCAGGTACAAAACAACAACTACAACCGCAAATCAAACTATTGTGGATGCCGTTACAGCAGCTTCCGGGAGAACATCAAGTGGAGGAGGAGGTGTTGATGGTGGTGGAAATTTAATAACACTTCCTACTTTCGATGAAGTTCGCCATGAATTTAATCTAGGTTTTGCACAATTAATTGGCAATGGTATATTAACTGCCGACGGTTTATACAGCACCGAAAGCGATTACACGTCTTCAACTCTTATTGGAAATTTTACTCAATATTTTGCAGAGAATAATGCTTCCGTACAACTAGGAATAGTTAGAAGCTGGGATAAGGTTTTTCCTAAAACTGTAACCTGGAAGAAGGCTAAAAATGTTACTACAATTAATGCAAACTTTTCTCAAGTGATTAGTAAAAGCTTAATCCTTCAATTACTTTCTTCCTATACTAATAACAACGGGCTGCTGTCTGATAATTATCAAGTTGTTCCTATTATGATTAACGGTGCGGATAGTTTATTTCAGCCGATTCATCCAGACTTGCGAATCAGGCGTGCGGCTGCCATGTCTCTTAAATACCGTTTAACCGACAAGTCATCTATACAATTAGGTTACAGGTATTACTGGGATACATGGAATATAAATGCAAACACTTACTCGGCGAATTATGAAAGATATTTATCAAAGCATGTTATTCTTGGTGTCGGATGGCGCAGCAACTTTCAAACTCAGGCATTTTTCTTTAAGCCGACATATTTGACTCCAGAACAATACATGACAACAGATATAAAACTTGATGCTGGTTATTCAAATGAGCTTCAACTAAATTTGATTTTAACCGGCGGTGATAGGCAAGACTATCTCCCCTTCTTAAAAGATGACCGGGTACAATATATTATAAATCTAAATTTCTATTCGCGGCATACAAATTCACCGTATTGGTATAATAATAAAAATAATATGTTCGCCACTAATTTTAATATAGGAATTAGGTATCGTTATTAGTAAATAAACATTAATGGTTGTTTATTTGATATTAAAAATTGTATATGAAAAAAAACATTCATGAAATAATTTTAGAAGGAATACGCAGATGAAACGACGGGATTTTCTTAAATATAGTTCTTTAGTTTTACCCGCTACGGCTGCAATGGGAATTATAAATCCATTTACAAGTAAAGTATTCGCAGCAGTAAAAGAAAATGATAATTTTTCATTATCTATCATTACAGATAGGCCATCAAAAACTATCCATACAATTGAACAAGCAATTAAAAATTCCGAGTACAGAAAGAAAGCTCTGCAATTTACTGAGTATCAATTGCAAGGCAGGCATATTGGTGATATTGCTTATGTAAAATCACAGTCCTTAATTGATTATCACAAAAGCAAAGATGAATTTTCAATGCTTCTAGATGAAAGTGCAAATTCACTTTCACTTCCCAGAACAATGGATAATCCTATGCTGCTTCGTTTTTCATCAGAACAAAATTCTCTTCAGCCAAACGGAATAAATATTTTTATAGGAAATACACTTATCAAGCAGTTATCTTTAAATAATGATGTTGAAAGTTACAGGGTCGAAGGGCTTAAAGGACATGTCGACATTAAAATAAAAAATAAATTTGTAAGCATCACATCCGCTACATGCAGGCATAAAACATGTATGAATATGAATCCGATTTCAAAGCCAGGTGAGAACCTTGTCTGCATACCAAATCAAATCAACATATCAATAGCCGGTAAAAGCTTATTGGGAGTTGACAGTATTACTTTTTAATTGTATTTAAAGCAGATGAAAATTTCCGCCGTCAGTTATATTCTGATTTCTTATTTATTATTCTTCTCTGTCAACGTAAGTGCTCAAAGTGATACGACAATGTTTAAGATTTCGGTTACGAAATACTTAATGGGTACTACAGTTGAAACCACAGCGAGAAGTTCCAATGTTAATCTCTGTAAGAAAGCCTTATTAGCTTCGTACGAAGAAATGCAGCGGGTTGAAAATTTATTAAGCTGTGAAAAAGACAGTAGTGAAATCTCCGCAATAAACCGTGCGTCAGGACTTCATCCTGTCAAAGTAAGTTATGAAACTTTGGAAATGTTGAAACGCGCAAAAGCTTATGGCCAAAAATATCACGGCATCTTTGATGTTACTATCGGACCGCTTTCTGATTTATGGGGATTCAGTGAAGATAAAGAAATTGTTTTGCCTCCGGATACAACAATTAAAAGATTATCAAAGCTGGTTAATTATAAAGATATGGTTATTAATGAAAAGGACTCAACCGCTTTTCTAAGGAAGAAAGGAATGTCAATTGATTTGGGTGGAATAGCAAAAGGATATGCAATTGATAGAGGTTCTTCCATATTAAAAGAAATGGGAATTACAAATTTTATCCTGAACGCCGGCGGAGATATTTATGTTTCGGGGACAAAAGACGATAGCACATTATGGAAGTTGGGAATTAAGCATCCAAGAAATACAAACGATCTAATTGCCATATTTAATCTGAAGGATTTTGCTGTTGCAACCAGTGGCGACTATGAAAGATTTAAAATAATTAACGGAATTCGATACCATCATATTCTCGATCCCAGGACAGGCTATTCGGGAAGATTATCTGAGAGTTCGACAATTCTCGCCCCAACCGCAGAAGAAGCAGACGCCACAGCTACTTATGTTTTTTTAATAGGCTGGGAAAAAACGTTAGAAGACAAAAATTTGGATTATCCTTTTCTAATTGTTGCTTCAGACGGAAGTATTCATTACAACCAGGCCTTTGTGAATAATTATAATATGGAATTAGTAAAATGAATAAATTGTTAAATTCATTTTTATATGATTCAATTTTATTTCTGCATTTAACTAAAAATATATTTACATTAACCCATATAATTGATTAATATTAAATAAGATTACATAAATTTTGTAGCTTTATTATGACACACCGGGGACAAACCGAAATTGAAAATTACTTTTTAGTAAATAATATATTTTCTAATATGGCTTATCGAAATCGAAATGAAAACACCTGAATATAAAGGACAATTATTTGCTATTCGCCTTTCTCTGGCAGTAGGTTTTTTAATGCTGGTTATTAAATGGTATGCATTCAGCATTACAGGTTCATCAGCAATTCTTTCCGATGCAGCAGAATCGGTTGTTCATATAATCGGTGTAGGGTTTGCGGTATTCAGCATGTGGCTCAGCCATCAGCCTGCTGATTCAAGCCATCCTTACGGCCATGGAAAAATTAGTTATTTTTCTGCCGGGGCAGAAGGCGGATTAATTGTATTAGCAGCATTTTATATAATATACATTTCTGTTAATAGATTACTCTTTGGAATAGAACTTACTAATCTTGATCAAGGCACTTATTTTACTTTAGGTGCATCGGTTATTAATCTTTTCCTTGGCGGTTACCTGGTTTGGAAGGGGAAAAAAACAAAATCAATAATACTTGTCGCTAATGGAAAGCATGTACTTACAGACTCATGGACAAGCTTTGGTGTTGTTGCCGGCTTGGGATTAACCCTATTGACGGGTTGGTTACCATTTGATCCTATCGTTGCGATTTTAGCTGCAATAAACATACTCTGGGCAGGTGGTAAACTTGTACGGCAGTCCGCCGGAGGATTGATGGATGAAGGGAATAAAGAATTAAGAGAATCATTAATTAAAATTCTTGATTCGGAAACTTCAACAAGAGGTTTGGAATATCATAAATTGAGATACCGTGAAAGTGGTAATATAATTTGGATAGAATTTCATTTGCTATTTCCGAAAACAACATTGCTTGAAGATGCTCATATGACAGCCACAGAAATAGAAAAGTTAATTAAAAATAAATTAGCTTCATCAGTAAATATTATAACACATTTAGAACCGCTGGAAAAACATAATGAACATCATGCAGAAGATTAATTTTAAATAGTAATTCCCTTCTCTAAAAATTTATAATCGTTGCAGAATATCCCAAACAAATATTTCAGGAAAATAAAATTGCTTTTAATTTTTCTGTATTCATAAATAAAGACATGTTGATTCAATCTGCTCAGAGGGAATTATTCTTAAATCTTTTTTGACTTTTGTAAAAATGGAAATAAAGAGTAATTTTACAATAAAGAAAATTTAACAGGAGTAATTAATGGGATTTCACGTTAAACAGAATCAAGGTAAATCTACAATTACAATAGATAATGAAAAACTAATTGGCGTTGAGAATGAAACAATTCATAAATTAGTTTTAGATTCAATCGCAAATGGAAGTAAAAATATTTCAATTGATTTATCAAAAGTAGAATACATTTCCAGCTGGGGTGTGGGTCTGCTTGTACATACCTATACAACTTGTCATAATAAAAATGTTAAGTTTAATATTGAAGGTGTTAATTCACAAATAATGAATGTTTTAAATCAATTAAAGTTAACAGAGATTTTTAATATTGTTTAAATTTCAAAGTGTCTGAAAGTTTGTAATGAGTTCAAGAAAAAATTTTTTCGTTTCTTCTGAAGTATTATAACTTTTTAATTAAAATAGTTTAATAAATATTTTAAAATTACTTGACCTGGGCTTATGCCCATCACAAAATAAAACCTTCCATCAAAAAGATTTAAGATTGATTAGAATTAATTAAAACTTTCATTTAATTTTATTTTAATATTAAATACTTGGAATTTCCAATTTTGTATTTTTCAAATTATTTCATTCCCATCAACAAAAATTAGTTACTTACATGAAAAAAATGACAATGTCTCTTTTCGTTTTTGCTCTTTTAGTTTTCACTATGAATCTTTCTGCACAAGATAAATCAGATCCTTCAAAACCAGATTCTCTTAAGAATATTTCATTAAGTGGACTTTCATTTAGGAGTATCGGTCCTGCAATAACCGGTGGAAGAGTTGTTGCTCTTGCTGTAAATCCATTTGATCATAGTGAATATTTTGTTGGCTCCGGCCACGGCTCTTTATGGAAAACCACAAACAGCGGCACTACATTTTCTCCTGTCTTTGATGGCCAGGATTCTTATGCAATCGGCGCCATAGCTATCGATCCTACTAATCCAAATGTTGTTTGGGTTGGAACCGGAGAAAACAACAACCAGAATAATGTTATTTACGGCGACGGTGTTTACAAAAGCGAAGATGGCGGAAGTACCTGGGAAAATATGGGACTTAAAGAATCCAGGCAGATTGGAGGAATTGTTATTGATCCTAAAAACTCAAATATTGTTTACATTGCAGCTTACGGCCCATCAAGAATTGCCGGGGGTGACAGAGGAATATTCAAAACAACCGATGGCGGTAAAACTTGGAAGAATGTTTTATCTATTAGTAAATACACTGGCTTTTTTGAAGTTCACATGGACCCGCGATATAATAACATTTTATATGCAGTTGCACACCAAAGAATGAGAAATCTATATACGGGTGTTTACGGCGGGCCTGAAAGCGGAATCTATCGCAGCACAGACAGCGGTGAAACCTGGAATAAAATGAAAAAAGGATTGCCAAGTGCAGATATGGGAAGAATAGGATTAGCGATTTCACCTGTTAATCCGGATATTCTTTATGCAATTATTGAAGCTGCAAAAGACGGCGGCGTTTATAAAAGCACCGACCGTGGAGTTAGCTGGGCAAAACAAAGCAGCTATGTTTCATCCTATCCTTTCTATTTTCAAAAATTATTTTGCGATACAAAAGATGTTAACCGTGTATACAGCATGGATGTTTTTATGAAAGTTACTATAGACGGCGGAAAGAATTGGGAAAATCTTGGTGAAGATAAAAAGCATGTTGACAATCATTATTTATGGATTGACCCGGATGATAATAATCATTTAATAGACGGCTGCGATGGTGGCGTTTATGAAACTTATGACCAGGGCAAAAGCTGGAATTTCAAATCAAATATTCCTATTGCAGAAATATATAAAGTGACGACTGATAATGATACTCCCTTTTATAATGTTTATGCGGGAAGCCAGGATAACAACAGTTTCGGCGGACCTTCACGAACAATTAGTTCAGGCGGCATTACAAACCAGGACTGGTTTTTCACAACTTCAGGCGACGGCTTTCAATCTCAAGTTGATTGGAAAAATCCTAACATAGTTTATGCTGAATCACAATACGGAGGGTTAGTTCGATATGATAAAAAAAGCGGTGAGCAATTATATATTAAACCTTATGACTATGCCGATACAGCTTATAGATTTGATTGGGATGCTGCTTTGCTTATTTCAAAATACGATAACAAAAGATTGTACTTTGGAGCAAATAAATTATTTAGAACAGATGACATGGGCAGTACCTGGAAAGTAATTAGTCCGGATTTAACTAGAGGTGTTCCAAAAGAAATGCAGGACTTAATGGATAGGAGCTGGAGTATTGATGATCTTGCAAAGAAGGGTTCAATGGCTCAACTGTCTTCAATAGCAGAATCACCTCTTGATGAAAATCTTTTATTTACCGGTTCTGTTGACGGATTGATTCATTATACAACTGATGGCGGTAAGAATTGGAATAAATCTTCAACTCCTGGTTTACCAGAGTACGCAACAATATCCGAAATAGCTGCTTCACACTTTGATAAAAATATTGCTTATGCTGCTTGTGAAAATTTCGGTGGCGGAGATTTCAAACCGTATGTATATAAAACCACTGACGGCGGTAAATCATGGTTTTTGTTTAACGGCAATCTTCCTGACTATGGATCAACCTTTACAATTGCCGAAGATCATGTTGATAAAGATTTACTTTTCCTTGGAACTCAATTCGGAGTTTATTTTACTGTTGACGGCGGAAAGGAATGGATAAAATTTAAAAACGGAATTCCAACTCACATGGTTATGAACCTTACTATTCAGAGAAGGGAAAATGATTTAGTTGTTTCTACATTCGGAAGAGGGATTTACATTCTTGATGACTATTCACCGCTGCGGTATATGACAAAAGAAACTTTAAAGGAAGATGCCCACATCTTTCCAATTAAAGATGCTTTAATGTTTGTTGAATCTACTCCTTTTGGTTTCCCCGGAACTTCTTTTCAAGGAGCAAATTTTTTCAGTGCACCTAATCCAAAAGTTGGAGCAGTATTCACTTATTACTTAAAAGATGATATAAAATCCTTAAAGGAAAAAAGAAGAGATGAAGAAAAAGAAAAGCAGAAGAAAAAAGAAGATATAGAATATCCTTCATATCAAACCCAATTAAATGAAAAAGAAGAACCCAAAGCTTATCTTCTATTTACAGTTACCGATCAAGACGGCAACGTGATAAGAAAAATTAAAGCTGATCCTAAAAAAGGAGTTAACAGAATTGTCTGGGATTTCAGGTATAATCCTTTTAATGCTGTATCATTAAAACCATATGATAATTCAATCCCCTGGATTCTACCCGATCTGGGTTATATGGTAGTGCCTGGAAAATATAAAGTATCTCTTTCAAAATTCCAGGATGGAAAATTTACAGAGCTTGTTGCCCCGCAAGAATTTGTTTGTAAGTCATTAAACAATACAACTCTACCGGTAAACGATAGACAAGCGTTAGATAAGTTCAATAAGAAGGTTGCAGAACTTACACGTGCAGTTTCCGGTGCTGATGAATATAGGCAGTCATTAGATGAAAAGATTAAGTACTTTGAAAAAGCAGTTATTGATGGCGCCAATGTTCCGGATGAATCATATAACACAGTAATAAAGATTAAAAAGGAACTTGACGACTTTAATAGAAAGCTAAATGGCGATCCTTTGATAGCACAATATCAAGGCGGATCTCCTACTTCCGTAAAACAGCGTGTTGACATGATAACTTCTTCTTTATGGTATACAACATCTGCCCCAACTACAACTTATATTGATAATTATAATGCTGCGGCCAATCAATTTGAAGGGTTGCTAACTACATTAAAATCAATAGATGCAGAAGTAAAAACTCTTGAATCAAAACTTGAGAAGTATGGAGCACCATACACACCGGGAAGATTTCCTGAATGGAAGAAAGAAGCTAATTAAAAGTTAATCATTTAGTTAATGTTTGAAAGCAGTCTCATAAAGTGGGACTGCTTTTTTTGTGTAGTGAGAATTAAAAAATTGCAATTTTTAATAAAATAATTATGAATTGAAAGTAAAATAATTGTAGATTATCTTTGTTATAAAATTTAATCTACTAATTCGAAAAAATAAAAATTAACTTTAGCAAGAATATTTCTAAGGAGCACTTATGGGATTTCATGCTGAATATTATCCCGACAAATCTACTATCATCGTCGACAGCAGCCGCTTAGTTGGTGTCGAAAACGAAACATTTCAAAGCATTGTACAGGATTCCATTACAAAAGGAAGCAAAAATATTTCAGTCGATTTATCTAAAGTGGAATACATTGCCAGCTTAGGAATCGGCAGCCTTGTGCACGCTTATACTACATGTACTAAAAGAAATGTGAAGTTTAATATTAAAGGAGTTGGTGGATTTGTAATGAAAGAATTACGCCAGGTAAGATTAGATACAATTTTTGAAATTAATTAATTTCAAATATTTTTTCTTTCAATTCACAAAAATATTCCAGGTACGTTCAAGTTTCTCCCTCCAGTTGTGTTAAATCAAACCTAATGCTTAGGTTTGTAAAATTAACTTTAAAAAGATCGCGTGAAAATACACTTCATTCATCAATATGCCGGAAGGAAAAATGGAACACTATCGATCGTTAAAAAAAATCCTCATACTTCTTATTCTCATTTTAGAAATAAATCCTCTATTAGCCTCCCAAAATATCGATATAAATTACTCCGCTGCTTATGGAGTTATTCAACGTCTTTTAGGCGAACGATCAGATGACATTATCCTGCAACCAGATTTTTTAAATGATAGCCTGGATGCCTTCCAGGTTACAGCATCAAAAGGAAAAGCTCTAATTAAAGGTAATTCCACTCCGGCTTTGATAAGGGGCTTTTATACCTATTTGAAAAATGCATGCAACTCCATGGTAACCTGGAGCGGTGAACATATAGATATTCCTAAAAAATTACCGGACTATAATTCCGGAAAAATTATTTGTCCTAATCAATTTAGGCTCTACTATAACGTATGCACTTTTGGTTATACAACTGCATTCTGGGATTGGAAACGGTGGGAACGGGAAATTGATTGGATGGCTCTCCATGGTATTAATATGCCGCTTGCAATGATTGGGCAAGAAGCGGTTTGGCAGCGCGTTTGGAAAAGCTTTGGACTTACAGATGCCGATCTAAAAAATTATTTTACAGGGCCAGCTTTTTTACCCTGGCATAGAATGGGAAATATTAATAAGCATGATGGGCCTTTACCTCAAAGTTACTTGGAAAAAAGCATAATTCTTCAGAAGAAAATTATTAATAGAATGAAAGAACTTGGTATGCAGCCCGTTGTTCCTGCTTTTGCCGGTTTTGTTCCAGAAGCTCTTAAACATATTTACCAAGACGCAGAAATAATAGATATAGACCCATGGGCTGGATTTGAAAAAGACTGCGGAACTTATATTCTATCTCCCAAATCCAACTTGTTTAGAAAAATCGGAAAGAGATTTATTGAAGAGTACAGAAAATTGTTTGGAGAATTCCACTATTACCTTGCTGATAGTTTTAATGAATTGAAAGTCCCTGTTACTCCCGAAAACCGTTACGATGAACTTGCCTCTTACGGCAACGCAGTATTCGAATCTATCAATGCGGGCGATCAGAACGGTGTTTGGGTTATGCAAGGATGGATTTTTTATAATGATTCAAAATTTTGGGATAAAAAATCTGCCAGTGCTCTGCTTAGTAAAGTTCCAAATGATAGAATGATTATTATCGATCTAGCCGATGAAATATTTTCAGGGTGGCGGAAGCATGATGCTTTCTACGGTAAAAAATGGATATACAGCATTATACATGATTTCGGCGGACATAATAATATTTTCGGTAACCTGGATTTCATCTCAAAAGATTTCTCTACAGTTTTAAACGATTCTAATAAAGGCAATCTAGTTGGTTATGGCCTTTCGCCTGAAGGAATTGAGAATAATGAAGTTGTATATGAACTTTTAACTGATGTTGCATGGAGCAATGATAAAATTAAAATTCATGATTGGCTGAAAAATTACTGCACATCAAGATATGGAGATTGTCCTGAAAAAATTAATGAAGCATGGTCAATTCTTTTGGATAAAGTTTATAATACTTTTAAGGAAAAAGCTTATCCGTTTCAATTGAGACCCCCATTTCCTGAAAAGGATGTTGATAGCTCATATAAGAAGGTTAAATATGCACTTCAATTGTTTCTAAAAAACAAAGATAAACTCGGCAGTCAAATATTATTTCGTAATGATGTTATTGATATTGCAGCATACTACTGGGGTAAATATGCCAGTCATCTTCTTTATGAAGCGGGAAATTATTATAAGGAAGGCCAAACAGAAAAACTTAGAAAAAGTTTTTAACAATTTCTACGCACTTATGCTCAATTTAGATACACTTTTATCATGTAGGAAAGATTATCAACTGGAGAGATGGATTAACTTTGCGCGTAGTTGGGGAATTGATGAAACCGAAAAGAACTATTATGAAGAAGATGCAAAGAGACAAATAACAGTATGGGGCGGCCCCATTTATCGGAATATGCAGCAAAGTTTTGGAGCGGTTTGGTTAAGGATTATTACGCTGCACGATGGAAAAATTATTTTGATTCAATAAAATCAGGCAAACATTTTGAGATGAATTCGTGGGAGGAGAAATGGATTATGACTCCTTATAAATCGGAGAATAAGGATGTTAAAGATTTATACCGGTTTATAAGTTCAGTAAATGACACAATAAAATAAAGTACTTTAAGTTTTTATCTTAAGCTTCTTCATTTTACTTTGCACAGTAGTGGACTTTACTTTTAGCGTGGCAGTCATTCCGTTATTACAGTAATTTATTTGTTAGATAACTTAAGTGCTTTTTTAGTTTGGTTTTTAAGAATTAAGAGTTACATTTTTGTGACTAAAGAACCCATAAAAAAATATTTTTTGATGAATGGTTTGGAATATCGGGTGATCAAAAGGATATGTTTTTAAATCTTCATATTGTAAAACAGATGAACCAAATTCAATTAACGTTTTATCTTTCGGAGTTCCGATTAATTCTTCTTCGAACTCTTTAAACCGAATATAGCTAAATAATATAACGTCACCATCCAGCTTGTAAAAATATTTACTAAATTCTGAGTAATCTTTTGAATTAATAAACTTCATGAGAGCTTCATTAGTTTTTTTTAACGTCACTGTACGACGATTATCTAATGAATTCTTTTTCTCCAAAAACTTTTTGCGCCTTAAAAGTAACTTCTCCCTCTCTCCTTCAAATAAATATTTTATTACTTTCCCAACTTGTTCTAATAAAATATCTGCATTTAAAGTCATTTTATAATCTCCCTTGGTTTATTCAATCATTCAAATTTTATTCTGCTTTGAAAAGAAGCTTATAAGTTCAGAACTGGAGTTCTGAACTACGAAAACTTTATTCCGCTTCAATTGTATAATTTGAGTATAATTTAACTTTTAATAATATAGGATATGGTTTCTATATTTATATAAAATTTAACTCCGCTATTTTCAACCTGAACAAATTTTTCTTTCGAACATAAAATTTTATTTATGTCATCAATTTGAATTGTTTTGCTGTTACCATTTATAAATGTAATTAAGTATTGTTCCATGCTTTACTCCTCTCTAAATTCAAACAATTATTATTAGTAAAATTCTATTAGATAATTAACATCTGTCAATCAATATCGTAAGGTTCTATATCGGCTTTCCTAAAAGAAAAATATAATTCCGAAGTACTTTCTATAAGCTGCATTAAACCGGTTTTTATGCCAGCTTTTGCAATCACGGCACTTTCTACTTTCCCTTTATTGTTATAAATGATAATTACTCCCGTTGAATCGGGGGCATATTTATCAATATTGGAATTGGTTAATTCAAACCTGCCGGAAAACAAATCATTCACCTTCAAATTCAACAATTTTATGAGAAATGATTAATATTTATCACACAAATAAATTAAGTTTATATTTTACAATAAGGTTATTAGGCGGGTTTTACAATCAGGGAATCTCTTAATTTCTTAAGCAGTTGAAGTTAAAAATTTGATTTAGGATGGTTATTAGCCTACTAGTATTATTTAATATTTATACAGTAGGAAGTATTTTATAGTGAAGTATTTAATCAAATTCTTAAAATAGCAGGATAGTTGGGAAGAATATTCTAACTAATACAAATCAGAAATAAATTCACTACAAGAAATAGTTAACAAAACTGACAAAGAAATCAATCAAATGGTATACAAACTTTAGGGATTAACAGATAAGTAAAAAAAATTGTTGGGTTAGTTTTAAATAAATTACAACTCAGATTTTTTTAACTACAGACTACTTTATTTTGCAAAAAAAACTTCAACTAAAAATTTGTAATACTCTCAATCTAATATTACTTATGATTTTCTGTTTTCTTAATAACATCAAAATTGAAAACATCCGGCCTTGAATAATGACCGGTAGCATCAAACATTCTTTTTGCAGCTATAATGTCATCTAAATTTAATTCAGCATAAAGAATTCCTTCTTTTGCTTCAAGCGGCCCCGCTAAAATTTTTCCGTTCGGACCCACAATACAACTATTCCCTGTGTTTATCCATTCTTTATCTGGGGCATAAAGTTTCTTAAATGTATATTCATCTGGAATATCGTCTTTTCTTATAGCCATGCAGGCGCTAATAACAAACAATCCTCCTTCTTTTGCAATGTGCTGGATGCTTATCAACCAACTTGGACTTTTATCCCAGGTCGGGGCTGCTAGTATTTGTGTTCCGTTTTCATATAAAGCATTCCTTGCCAAAGGCATAAAATTTTCCCAGCAAATTAAGCCACCTATCTTACCGGCAGAGGTTTGATAAGTATTAAGTGTGCTTCCGTCTCCCCTTCCCCAAATAAGCCGTTCTCCTCCGGTTGGAATAAGCTTTCTATGTTTACCGATAATTTTTCCTTCATCATCAATAAATAATAGGCTGTTGTACAAACTACCGTTACTTGATTCGTTGTTGCGCTCATTCATACCAATTATAATATTAATTTTATTTTCTTTTGCTGCCTTGCATAATAAATCCGTACTGTTATCAGGTACTGACACTGAGTTTTTCGTAAGTTCAATAAAAAGATTATTTAATTCAGTAGACTTACTATTAGGAATTAACCAAATCCAATCTGGATATCCTGAAATAAAAGCTTCAGGGAATACAATTAATTTTGCACCGTTTTTAGCGGCTTCTTCAATTATAGAGCAAGCCTTTTCAACTGTTTTTTGCTTATTTAAAAAAATGGGTGTTACCTGGGCGGCGGCTACTTTAATAGTCTTTTCCATATTACTTTCATTTATGGTTATTATTTTCTTTTGACAAAATGAAGTTGCTGAAATGATAAAAATTAATATTATATAGTTTAAAATACTTTTCATTTTAATTGATTGACAAGCGTTTGGTTTTTATAAAACCAAATAGAAATAGAATAAATTGAAGAAACTGGTGTAATTGAAAATAGAAACTTTTTGAAGTTATCGAATACTAAAATCAATAGCAACAAAATGTTTAAATCCAATCAAATGAATGGGTTTTTATTATCTTATCAAAAGCAATTCACCACAACGAATTTAATGTATACTTTTCAAATCTTTTTTCTCGTTTATTGGCTAAGACCTTGAAGGTTCTCAAAAGACCTTCAAGGTCTGGTTCGAAGAAATCTTTTTTATTTAAAATAAAAAAACCCAAACTAAATGTTTGGGTCTTTTAATTCTTGTAGCGGGGGCAGGACTTGAAAACCCTTTTTCGTCATTTTCTTGTCTTTCCTTTTTTTAATACTAATCGCATATAAAATAATAAGATATAAAGATTTTAGAGTAAAGTTGAATTAAGGACACTTAAAAAAAATTAAATAAAAGTGTACTCAATAGTGTCCTCAACTAAAAATTTTTATTATATTAAAAATAGTTCTTTGATTAACATTTACGAGGCAACCAAAATGACAATCAATTTTTATCTGGATTCCAGATATAAACAGAATGAAATTCCTATACTCATTTACATCAGAGGCATAGGTAAAACACTTAAGATCAACACAGGGGAAAGAATCTCATCTAAACATTGGGACGGTAAAAAACAAGCTGCTAAAAGAACCTATATAGGACACCCGGAACTTAATTCATATCTCAATTCTCTTAGAGAAAAAATAAAAAAGAGACTTCGATTATTAAGTGTAGAAAATGACTTAATAACTTTTGATATGATTAAGAATGAAGTTGAAAAACTTTTTACTCTATCTAAACCAATCGACAGCAAAAAGATATTTTATGAAGCCTATGAAAAATTTATTGAAGCAAAAACGAATGAAAAAAGATATAGAACAATTCAAAAGTATCAAACGCTTTTAGAACACCTAAAGAATTTTGAAAAGGTGAAAAGATATAAGTTAAGTTTTGATAAAATCAACTTGGAATTTTATGAACGTTTCACTACTTACTTAATGAAAGAATTGCAACATTCAAATAATACTATTGGCAAATATATAAGCTGCTTAAAAACGTTTTTACATTGGGCTTCAGATCAAAAGTTTAATAATAAATATGACTTTCAAAAGTTCAAAGTATATAATGAAAAATCTGATATAATTGTTTTAACTGAAAATGAATTAATGAAAATCTACAGCCTTGATTTATCAAAAGAAAAAACTTTGGCTAAAGTTAGAGATGTATTTTGTTTTCAGTCATTTACTGGACAAAGATTTTCAGATATCGAAGCACTAAAAAGAGATGACATTAAAAATGATACTTGGTATTTGCATACCTACAAAACAAAAGACATTATTGAAATACCATTATCTTTTTATGCAAAAGAAATTTTAGATAGGTATAAAATTAACCCTCAGCCTTTGCCAATTCTTTCACATCAAAAAACAAATAACTTAATTAAAGATGTTTGCAGATTAGCTGAAATAAATGAACCTATTACTTTAGTTAAATACAGGGGAGCCGAAAGAATAGATAGAACTGAACCTAAATATAATTTTATTACTACTCATACAGCTCGTAGAACGTTTGTTACTATTTCATTGGAAAAAGGAATGAGACCGGAAACTATAATGGAAATTACAGGACATACAAATTATAAAACATTTAGAAAGTATATTAAGATAACAAGTAAAGTAAAACACAATGAAATGAATAAGTACTGGAAAAAATCTTCTCATCTCAAAGTTATCAATTTTTGATTATGATAAGTTATCTTAAATAATTTTAGATATTCTCTTTTTTATAATTCTTAGGTGGACTATGGACAATAAAAAATATTTCAATGAATTAGAATCTTATCAAGTAAATGAGTTTGTTTATTTTCTTAAAGAAAGAAAAATTATTCTAAAATATGAATCAAATTACATAGATGATTTAGAATGTGAATTAAAAAATGAATATGAACAAATTAAAGAAAAATTATCATCAGCTAAAAAAATTGTTCCGATTCAAAAAATAAGAAAAAAAGGATTTGTAAATTCTTACAAACTTTGGAATGATGAAAGTAAATATGAAATTATTCATTCAACTAAAACTAAATATGAAGGAATGACACAGGAAGAATCAAAATCATTAATTACTAAAAAATCTAATTTGGAAAATATATTAAGTTATCTTAAAATTATTAGAAAGAATGTTGAAGTTGATGAATTTATTAATCCGACCGGAACTATTCATAAAAAGAATGAGAAAGAACTAGCTACACAACCAATAGAAATTATGAGAGTTCTTAAAGAAAAAGGCTGGAATGTTGAAAGTGAATTTAGCAATGAAATGTGTTTGTACATTGGTAATCACATAGCGACTAAATGTAAAACAGATCAAACCAAGATCGCAAGTATTAGAAAACAAATAGAGAGGATTAAAGATAAAAACAAATTAAAATAAAAAGACAAAGACAAACTTTTGTCTTTTTTACGTCTTTCCAATTTTAAGAGATTATAATTCCACCGTAAGTTTTTTGAAATAATTATTAACGGTGGACGTAATACATTAAGTAGCAAGTATAAACTTGTTATCTGAAAACCCCTTTGAGGTCTGTCCACCGGCTTCTTAGGGGTTTTTATTTTATAAACTTGGAATAACAAAAATGAAAGATCAAATTTTTCTTAGTCTTGATGCTGATGAATTAAAAGAACTCATCAAAGATTCAATCTTAGAAGTTCTTGCAGAAAATCATAATCAGCAGCAACCGGAAAAAGAAGATCAATTAATTAAACTTAATGAGGCGGCGGGACTTTTAGGGGTTTCAAAGGTTACTATTCACGCTTGGAAAAAATCCGGGTTAATTCCATTCTATAGAATTTCAAATAAAATCTATTTCAAGAAAAATGAATTACTACAATCATTAAAAAAAAATAAAGAAAGGAAATTACAATGAACAGTAATATTAAAACTCATCTATCAAAATTGAATGATAACATTCAATCAACAAGAGAACTTTTAATATCTGAAATAAAAAAGTTAAGAGCTGAAGATAATATTTCAGTTATGCTGCTATTCTACTTTTCAATGTATCAAGAACTACAAAATGTAAATGACAATATTCAAAATCTTATAAATCAAGTTGAATCATTAGAAAATAAATCCGAGAAAGAAATTAAAGACTACTTTCTTACTTTCGATATGTTTGATTCTATAGAAGGATAGGAAAGCAAAATGAGACCACTTGTATTAGTTATAAAATCATTAAGGCAATTATCTATAAAAATTCTTAAAGGTGAAGCAATGGATAAAGAAAAGTCAATCATACTGCTGTTAAAAATTCAAATCGAGTTTCGTAAACTCTATCAACTTGTAAATGAACTAATTATTGAAGGTCTTAAGCTAATAGAAAGTTCTAAAAAGTAGTGACAAATAATATGAGGCAACCTACACCGGAATATTGTAAAAATCTTTTGTCATTTATAACAAAGAGACCAGACTATGAAACTTGGATAAAAATTATTTCAGCTATTGGAAACACCTTTGATTATAACACCTCATTAAATTTGCTGCTATCTCATTTTGAAGATGAAAAGCCAAATGAACACGCTATAAAATTACAATCACTTCTTAAAGATATTACTTTCGGGACTCTCATTTATTTTGCAAAGCAGAATGGATATAAACCGGAAAATTCAAAGAGCTATGAATCAATAAATTATAAACCTATCCACTTAAAAAGGAAACCAGATCAGATAAAATTTATTGATGCTAAAAAAAACTTTCTTTATAGATTCAAAGATGAAAGCATTGAAGAAAGAATATCAATTCTGGAATATGAAGCAAATCTTAGCAGGTTAGAAGCTGAAAGAATAATATTAAAAGAGACACCGGAAACGCCAAGAGAAAGAGTTTATAGAATAGCTGTAAATAATCAGGTAAAAAATAAAACAACCGATTATAAAAAATTAAATGATTGTTTTGAAAATCAAATACTAACTGTTAAGGAAATAGCTGAAAATATTGGCAAGGGGTTTTCAATTATATGCAGCAGCTTAAGGGTTAATGAAAATGGTAAAATATCAAGAAATAATGAAAGCTGGTTATGTAGTGAGCTTATTGCATTAGATATAGATACCGGGCTTTCCATTGATGAGGCTTTTAAGATTCCACAAACAAAACACGCTTTAATAATTTACACTTCGCCAAGTCATACACCGAGTCAACACCGATTTAGAATTATTTTTGATTTACCCTATCTCGAAACCAATAATAAAAGATATGCTTCAATCATTGAAAAGTTTATCAGCATTTATAATGCAGATAAACAATGTAAAGACACCTCAAGAATTTATTTTGGAAATAATAACTCAACTATCTTTTTGTTAAGAACAAGCGAAATACTGAAGTATAAAAATGGAGTTTTACTAAATGACTAATTATACACCTATGAATGTAGACGATCTTGAAATAACAGTGAACAATGGAAAGGCTGTTAAGTTGTCTAACCTTGAAAAGATAATTAAAAGTAGAAACATATTAAGAGATAATGTAAAAAATAAAATTACTTTTAGTAAACCAATTATCACTATTAACAATCAAGCTCTTTTCTATCCGAGAACTATAAATGTAGTACAAGGAAAAAGCGGAACTCATAAAAGCAGATTAGCAGAACATATTTGTTCAATACTTTTGAAAAGACCGGGTCATAATATTGGCTTGATAGGGCTAGAGCTGAATGATGAATCAAATCATTCTGTTTGTTATGTAGATACTGAAAGAAATTTATCTGAACAATACCCTTTCAGCTTGCAACAAATAATATTAAACTCAGGACATAATATTTCTGATGACATAAAAAACTTTGATTTTATTTCTTTGATTGATATTGAAAGATCAGAAAGATTCCACGCTTTTAGAGAGTATCTTGATAAAATAAGAGAAACTTATCAGGGTCATATATTTGTCATTTTAGATGTACTTACTGATTTAGTTGATAACTTCAATGACCCTAAACCAAGTTTGCAGCTTATTGATTTGTTAAATAGTACGATTAACAGTTATGACATAACATTTCTTTGTATCATACATGAAAACCCTTTCCAAGAAAAAGCAAGGGGACATTTAGGGACGGAACTATTAAATAAATCTTCTACAGCGCTATCAATAAACTTTGAAAAAGATAAATCCGGGAATGACCAGGACATTATAAGAATTCAATTCTTGAAATGTAGATCAGCAAAAAAAATAACCCCGGAATATGTTAAATACTCATCTGATAGAAAGTGTCTTGTATTTGCTGAAGCTGATGAAATAGAAAAAGCTATCTACAGCAAGGACAGTAAAGCAAACATTTATGATGTAAGCAAATTCATAGTTGAAAATCTAAAAGGTACAATTTCAAAACAAGATTTTATTAGAATTGTAAGACAAGAATTTAATTGTACCTCAAGGACTATTGAAGATAGAATAAAAGATATGTTGACTGGAGCCGGTATTAATACAATAGGTTATCAGCTAAAGAAAACGAAAAAAGGAAAGCAAGTATTTTTTGAAATACTCAAGTTTAATCCGGTAAAGCAAAAAGAAATTTTTGAGTAATTCTAACTAAATAACACTTGAAACATGAAAACCCTATATATACGGTTTTCAAATTTCAAACGTTAAAAATCTAAACTAAAAAGTATCTTTTGAATTCAAATAATTTACCAATGTTGAATCAAAATTATTGAAACCAGTTTGAATTTCATTGGCATAATTTCCCCACATCGTTTGCGTTAAAGGTTTTTCCCCTTGACTTGACATAAGGTATAAATCTTTTACTAACATTTTCATCTTAAAAGAATTATCTAAATATTTTATTATAAATGTTGATTGTGTAAAAACTTGGTACATTCCAAGAGGGTCATAATTTCCCAAATTAAAATTATAATTACCACTTAAAATTCCGTCATCATTTGTTTGTATTACTGCTTTTCCAGATACAAAATTTTCATTAACAAAAGTAAGTAGTTTAGATTTTATTTGATCTTTTGAAAGTGGGGTATTGTGTTCAAATATTTTTTCACTTTGCTCTTTAGTTAGTTCTTTTTGACCGGCACACCCTACAAATAGAATTGATAAGAAAACAAAAAAAGTAAATCGTACTTTCATAATATTTTCTCCCTTCTTTGAAATGTTAAATGAAATATATGTAACATTAATTCTATTCCCAAGTACCTATAACTCAAAAAAGGTTTTATAATATTTGTAGGTACTTTTTAAGAATAATAAATACGGAGTCAAAAGATCGCAAGGATTTTCTAACTATTATAAAAATATTAATTACCTGAACCTGTAGTAAATAAGGATTGAAAGGAAAAAGGCTGATGAAAAAAATTAACATCAGCCTTTTCCAGTTAAACGAGGCAACCGTTTAACGATGCACAAATATAATAAATAAAATTAAAAAGGTACTTTCTAAGAAAACATTTTACGAGTGCTTCACACCCGCAAGAAATTATTTTTCTTTAGTTGAAAAATATTATTTTCGTTTCGTGTTAATTCATATCAACTAAATCAAAAACATATCACTAATTCTTTCAAGAATCGTTTATAAGACACTTTTATTAAAGACTCAATAAAAAACTACAGTCAATTAAAAATAGTTTGATAAGACTCAATTAAATGCTGAAATAATGGAAAAGTGTCCTCAATAGTGTCCTCAACAAATAAAAAAGCCTTTGTAACTTTTTTAATTACAAAGGCTTAAATATTTTCTTAGTAGCGGGGGCAGGACTTGAACCTACAACCTTCGGGTTATGAGCCCGACGAGCTACCAATTGCTCCACCCCGCGATATTTGGACTCCAAATATAGGCAAATGCCTTCGGGATGTCAAACAATTGAACACTCTAAACTTCCGTAAAATGTTATTAAACTTGCCCTGTTTCAAAGCTTGAAATTATTCCATCCAATGATTGAGACTTTGCATGTATTTCATTAAGCTTTTTAATTATACGAAGTATGGCGTTACGCCTTTCGTCAATCATCTCCATTAGAAATGACTGCACTTCAGGGAAGTTGCATTCTGCATAAACACCTTCGTAAAATTTGACAGCGGAAGCTTCTTTTCTTAAAGCCTCGTTTAACATTGCACATGAGTTTTTACATGCATGCACACAATTTACATCTTCTGGATTCATTTTAGTCCCCATTAGTTTTTGTTACCCTTATATTTTTTCAAATTCGTGAGCTAATTCTTTTCCAATTTCCAAAGCTTTTTCATTAACCGGAATTAAATGATGATGCCTTTCCGGCAATACTTTTCTTAATGCATTCAATATATTTTCAATCTTTACAACAGGGCGCCTTTCAAGATAAGCTCCAAGCAATATCATGTTTGCAACTTGTTTCTTCTGCAGCTTTTGTGCTTCTTCAAATGCAGGAACACAGAGCACTTCAATATCTTCGCGAGTTGGCGGATTTATAATACTGGATTTTTCATAAATCAATAAACCGTCAGGCTTGATGCAATTTTCAAATTTATCCAGCGACGGCTGATTCAAAATTATTCCCGAATCAAATCTTGTAATGATGGGAGAACTTATTCTATCTTCCGAAACAATTACCGTACAGTTTGCTGTTCCGCCTCTCATTTCAGGGCCGTAAGAAGGCATCCAGCTTACATCTTTATTTTCAATCATAGCGGCATAAGCAATTATTTGTCCCATTGACAAAATACCCTGCCCGCCGAATCCTGCAAAAATTATTTCTTGTGTTTTTTCCATATTAATTTCCTTTTGAAAATCTTATTGTTTTTCGGGAACTTTAATGTCACCCAATGGATACATCGGGAACATACTGTCTTCTAAATATTTAATAGTTTCAACCGGAGTCATCTTCCAGCCGGAAGGACAATTTGAAACTACTTCGATAAAACAAGTCCCTTTATTTTCTTTTTGATATTCAAATGATTTTGTAATTGCTTTCTTTAATTTTCTAACTGCATTTGATGTATGAACTGCTTGTCTTGTTACATAATAAGCGCCGGGCAGGTTTGAAATTAATTCAGTTATTTTTAAAGGATAACCGATTGATTTTGACTCTCTTCCGTAAGGAGTAGTGGAGGTTATCTGTCCAAGCAAAGATGTCGGCGCCATTTGTCCGCCGGTCATTCCATAAATTGCATTGTTGATAAACAGCATTAAAATATTTTCACCGCGGTTAACTGCATGTATTGTTTCGGCAGTACCAATTGCTGCAAGGTCCCCATCGCCTTGATAAGAGAAAACATATTTGTCAGGAAGAACTCTTTTTACTCCGGTAGCTACAGCGCTGGCACGTCCATGAGCGGCTTCCTGCATATCTATATTCATATAATGATAAGCAAAAACCGAACAGCCTACAGGAGCGACGCCAATTGTTTTATCCTGTAATCCAAGCTCTTCAACAACTTCCATCAATACTCTGTGAACCACACTGTGTCCGCATCCGGGACAATAGTGAAATTTAGTATCTGTTAATGTGGAAGGTTTGCAGTAAACTTGTTCCAATCCTTCTGTCATTACTTCTAATTCCATATCAACCCCCTACCATTATATTTTGATTTTCAATTATTGAATGCAAATGTGCAGCAACATCTTCCGGAGAAGGAATCATTCCGCCCATTCTTCCGAAAAAGCTTACAGGACATTTTCCGTTTACCGAAAGCTTAACATCTTCAACCATCTGTCCTGCATTCATTTCAACTACAAGCATTGATTCAACTTGATGTGATAATTCACTTATTCTATCAATTGGAAAAGGGTATAAAGTTATCGGCCTAAGCAAACCAACTTTAACTCCTTCTTCTCTTAAAATATCAACGGCCTTCTGGCATATTCTTGCGGTTAATCCGAAAGCAACAAAAAGAAACTCGGCATCTTCAGTTTCAATTTCTTCAAATCTAACTTCCGATTGAAGAGCTTTATATTTTTCCTGAAGATCTAAATTTATTTCTTCCATCTTTTCAGGCTGAATAAAAAGAGAAGTAATTATATTTCTTTCACGAGTTGACGGCTTGCCCACTGTTGCCCAAGGTTTTTCATATTTCGGCAATGAACCTTCAACTGGAAGAGTTAACTTTTCCATCATCTGGCCAAGTGCACCGTCAGCTAAAATCATAGCGGGATTTTTATATTTTTCTGCTAATCGAAAAGCATCAAAAACAAAATCTGCCATTTCCTGAACTGAAGAAGGAGCTAAAACAATTAGATGATAGTCACCATGTCCGCCGCCTTTTACAGCCTGGAAATAGTCGCCTTGTGAAGGCTGAATTGTTCCTAAGCCAGGGCCGCCGCGAACAACATTTACAATTAAGCACGGAAGCTGTGCGGAAGCAATATAAGAAATTCCTTCCTGCATTAAACTAATACCCGGGCTTGATGAAGAAGTCATAACTCTTGCACCAGCACCGGCTGCACCGTAAATCATATTTATAGATGCAACTTCACTTTCTGCTTGAAGAACAACACCCGAACGATTCGGAACCTCTCTTGTTAAGTATTCCAGTATTTCTGATTGAGGGGTTATTGGATAGCCGAAGTATGCATCAATCCCAGCCCTAATAGCTGCTTCTGCAAGTGCTTCGTTCCCCTTCATCAAACGGACATCATCTTTTTTGAGATTAAGATTTTCCATTTTATACCTTTAAAAAATTTGTTACCAAAGAACTTAGAGTATTATAAAGCTGTGACTGCTTTTTGAGATGTTTTTTTAGGCTGTCGGTAAACTTTTATTGCTACATCCGGACAGACGATAGCACAGTTAACACAGCCGGTACAATTGTCCTGAATCAGCTCGGCGTACCTGTAACCCTGCTCATTTATATTTGGAGAGAGGCCGAGGCTTGACTGAGGACAGGCAACTATGCAAAGCTCACATCCTTTGCAAGTTTCCTTATCTATTATTACTGTTCCTCTAATCATGATGGTAAAACTTTGTTTATTATTGAATTTTCATTTGGAGTTAAAAAATCAACATATATGCCAGAAGAAATTAATGGAGTTTAAGTTGTAAAATCGAATAAAAGTGTATTATTTCAACATGATAAATTGCCATATACAAGAATAGATTTAGAGGTTGGCTTCCTAAGTTCGAGAAGCGATTTTAAAGGGTTTTTAAAGGATTTTGCCCTATAAAAATGTATTTTAAATATAAACCTCTCTCTGGGGACAACCTCATTTGCTTAAACAACAAAGTTCTTTCTTTAATAAATCTTTTGATTTAACATTAGTATAGAACTCATTTGGAAGACTGTTTTAGAAAATTCATGTTGCCATATTAAAACTAACTCTTGCAAATTGAATCAGTTAAAGCTATCTTCTAACCAATAAAATAAACCCCATTTCTCAAGTTGCTCTACAAAAATGTTATATATTAATTTCCATGATAAATGAAATAATATCGCTCCAAGATCAAATTTCAAAAATTGTTGATGAAAAATTTGTTTCCCAGCTTCTCGTTAAGCTTTCAAAACAAAAAGAAATTATAAATGAAATTGATTCAATATATTGATGAGTATTTATTACAAGTAAACAAGAGTAAGGAAGAAAAATTCCTTGTTGAAAAGAGCAACGAGTTTCACTCAAAAATTTTCTCCTTACTTGAAAATAATCACGCAGATAATTCGATAAATTCTTTTGATGACGATTTTAAAACTTTCAATTATGAATATGAGCAATATCTTCCTTCAATAGCTTTCAATCTACAAACAAATGCAAGCTGATGAAAGATTTCTTCCTGCTAAAGATGATTCTGCGCGCATTAAATATCTGAAGAAGTCTAAAAATATTTTATTTAACGTCTCTCAATTTCCTGTCGTTTTAACTAATATTTTTAGAAAATTATTTAAGAAACCAATTAAACCTAAAAATAAATGGCAGCAGAACATCCCGCTTAAAAACCTCTGTGAATATTTTGGTAAAGAAAAACTTACACATTTACTGCTGGATGAAATTGAAAAAGTCTATGCCATTATTAGTTCAACCTCATTGATTCTTTTCAAAGCATGCCAGGAAGTAAGTAAAAATATTTCTTCTGAACTTGCTCAACCTGAAGCTTCTGATGAAAATCAACCAGGCGAATACAGCGTTGTTTTCAAAAAGAAAATTCAAGAAAGTATAAGCGAAATTGAAAATGTTGAAATTTCAATTAGACAGTCTTCTGCCGAATCAATTCAAAAAATAATAATACAACTTGATGAAGCTTTCCAAAAGGCAGGCACGATTGAGCTTTTAAAAAGAAATTTTAATCCGGATAAAATAAAAAATCTTCGCGGGGAAGTTAGTTCAATAATATAAACGGATAATTACCGGGTGGCATAATAATCTTTTTGCTTTGTATGATAACTGGCGGCTTTTTGAAGAGCTAACAACAGTAAAATTTACAACAATAAACGAATATTTAGATTCAACACGAATATGTAAAAACAAGATTATTAATTCAGTCATTCCGAATATAGATCTAATCCGAGATCATCTTGAGAAATCAAGAAAAGCAGTTGCTGAATTTGAAGGGAAAGAGACTGATCTTCAGAAATTACTAACGGAATCAAAAGGAAATAATTCAGAGCTGTTGACGAATAAGATTGTTCCTCAAACAATTGAAAATCTATTAGATCAAAACATTCCAACTTTAATTGATGAGTTTGATGTTAATCTTAATAATATTATTCAAAACATTTCAAAAAAACGTGCCGTTGTAAAATCAGAAGAATATGATAAAAAGCTAAAGACTTCCGAAATAGATTACATTTCACCTCATGAAATAATTACTTCCGAAGCTTTATTGAATGCGAAAAAATCAACTCAAAATATTAAGAAAGAAATCCTTGACAGCATTGATAAAATTCAACAGAGTATTTTAAGTCTTGATCAGATAGCTGATTTTAATTTAGAATCCGCAATCGTACTTATTTCAGAGGAAGGAAAAAATGCAAGTGATTCAAAAAATCTTGCACTTGAAGGATTAGACAGAGCTATTAATAAAACCGATGAAACGAAAAAATCAATTCAAACTCTTGCCGACAATATAACAAGCAACCTTAAAAAAACTTCCGATGATTTTAATGAAGAAATTTTAGAACTAACTAACACTGAAAAAGTTTTTCAAATTAAGCTGCGTATTGCAAAAGTCAAGGCAGTTGAAAAAACAAAGCGCTATAAGACCGAAGCATTTTCCTACATTAAAAATTTTATACCGGTCGCAGTTTCAAAAACAAAAGACACTTACTTCCATTCAACGGAATTATATGCTGCCTTAAAGAAAAAATTAGGCATTATTTCCCCCGTAAAATCTATCTCTTCAGAAGTTTCCGACTTTCTTGCAGAAACACAAAACTCATTAGAAAAACTTCCATTCGTTTATCAAAGATTATTTAAAGTAGAGCCGTTATCAGAAAAAAGATTTTTTGAAGGGCGAACATTTGAAATTGCTAAATTAGATACAGCCTATTCAAACTGGATGAAAGGTTATTTTGCCCCGTCTGTCCTTGTAGGAGAGAAAGGCAGCGGCGCAACATCTATTATAAATATATTTTTAAAAAAGCAGGAAACAAATTTTGAAATTTATAGAACTGCATCTAAAAAAATCTTGTTTGAAGAAAATGAGTTTATGGAATATTTCAAATCACTTCTAAAGAATGATCAAATTAAAAATGTTGATGAGCTCGCTTCATATCTCAATAATTCGCCATCAAAAAAAATTATAATAATTGAAAACATACAGCACTTATTTTTACGAAAAGTAAACGGCTTTGATTGTTTAAAAATGTTATTCGAATTAATTTCAAAAACAAGCCGACAAATATTTTGGATTGCAACATCAACATTGTACGCCTGGGACTATCTTGATAAAACAATAAATATTAATGATCACTTTGGGTATGTTATCAAAATTAGAGAATTAGGTTACGAAGAAATAATAGAAATAATCTTGAAGAGACATAGAGTAAGCGGATACAATATTTATTTTGAACCTTCTCCAAAAGATTTAGTTGATAAGAATTATAAAAAACTGCCGGACGATGCCAAACAAGAATATTTAAGAAAAGAATATTTTAAAAACCTAATTAAGTTTGCAAAAAGCAATATTAGTCTGGCCTTACTTTTTTGGCTGCGCTCGACCCAAAATGTCACGGTAGATACAATAACAATTAAATCATTATATGATCTTGACTTTTCTTTTTTAGCATCATTATCTTCAGCAAAAATGTTCACTCTTAATTTATTAGTCCTGCACGACGGCATGAACGAAGAAATTCACTCCTTAATTTTTAATCAGCCGCAAAAGCAAAGCAGGCTTTTACTTTATCTGCTTTTGGACGATGGAGTGATTATTAAAGATGGAGATAATTATTTAATTAATCCTTTGCTTTATAGACAAACAGTAAGCATGCTTCAAGCAAAAAATATTATTCACTAAAGATTATGAAATTATTAAACCGTTCAATACTCATTTTATCTTTTTCATTTTTAATTGCTTTCAATTTTACTATTGCGCAAACCAAAGCAATTGATTCTTCTAAAAATAAATCTTCGGAAAAAATTGAATTAAAGCTCGATACGCTAAATAAAAAAATTGACAGCGTTAAAGCCGAGACTAAAAAAACTCAAAAATCTGTTGAACTTAATAAGCTAACTCCTCCATCAATTAAAGATATTATTTCCTTCTCAAATATATTTTGGGCTTTTGTGTTTTTTGTAGTTGGGTTATATGTAATCCGGTTTATTTCAAAAACACTTGAACTAATTGCCGAAAGAAGCACTCATTACAGAATTACCATTAAAGGTATTATCCCGGTTATAAGAATTTTAGGATGGACATTTGTTTTTTATGTAATAATTGCTGGAATATTTAAACCGCCTGCCGAAACATTGCTTGCAGTTTTAGCTTCGCTTGGAATTGCAATCGGTTTTGCCGCTCAGGATATTTTTAAAAATATTTTCGGCGGAATAATGATTCTGTTTGATCGTCCTTTCCAGGTTGGCGATAAAATTGAAGTCGGAGAATATTACGGTGAAGTTGTTAAAATCGGCTTGCGTTCAACCAGAATTGTAACTGCAGATGATTCGTTAGTTTCAATTCCTAACAGTAATATTATGAATCAATCGGTTTCAAATTCAAATGCAGGACAGCCAAATTGCCAGGTTGTTGCAGAAATTTATCTTCCCATTACTATTGATACTGAAAAAGTCAGGCAGATAGCCATGGAGACTGCTCAAATTTCTAAATACGTTTATTTGAATAAGCCCATCACTGTTTTATTTTTTAATGAAGTTATGGAGCATAGATCGTACTTAAAAATGAGACTCAAAGCCTACGTGATGGACATAAGATATGAGTTCGCATTTAAGAGCGATATGACTGAAATAGTAATTAGAGAATTATTCCGTAACGGATTAATTAGTAAAGATGATTTATTTTAAAAACAATTAGTGAATCTAATTCTTCTTCTTAAATCAATTTTTCAATTGGTGTTTTTCTTTTCCATGCAATATGAGGCTCACCCACAATGGGAACTTCATTTTTCTGTATTGGAACTTTTATAATTAATTATTTAAGCTGCTATTAGAATCCCTTGTTCTTTAACTAAAGCAATAATTGGTGAGTAATCATCTTTTTCAAAACGGTTGCTGTTCACAAGTATTGGTTCTATTCTATTTGCTATTCTTATCTTAGAAAACCAAACTTTAACTAGTACACTTTCTTCGTCTTTATCTTCAAATTGCGGCGATACCAGAAGTAAGTCTATATCGCTTTCTGAATTTGCTTGATTTGTAGTGTGACTTCCATATAGGTATGCGGCTGTTATTTCTATACCATTATTTTTTAATTCGTTGATATAACTTTTTGTTATTTCAATAATTCTTTTTTCAACCATTCTAGTAATTCCTTTGTTCTTTCAAGATATTCTTTGGATTGAATAGCAGTCGGAATAAAATAATCCGAATCTGGGTATCTTCCCTCAAGCTGATATTTCATTAACACAGGAAAAATACTTTCAAATTTTTTATCCAATTTTATTTCAGATTTATCCAATAAATAAATTAGATCATGTGTCTTAGGTGCGAATTTTTTTTGACAATATACATAATGAGCTTTTAGTATCTTCTCAATCGATAGATGACAAAAGAATAATCCATGAAGTATCTTTTCTTTACTAATTAATAATTCAGCCGTTTCGATATCTTGATTTGAACCTGTTTTCCAATACTCAATTTGTTTATTTAAGTCCACAAAAATCTCTATATCTAAAATTATCTGCTAAAAAAATATGAATTATTGCAATAAAACACTATTAAGAGGATTTAGTTTAAATTGAATTTTAAAAAATTGATATCTGTAAAAAATGAGGCTCACCTCTAAGGTGAACCTCATTTGATTCTAAGCTAAAACTTCTTCTTAAATAAATCTTTCAATTTATCTTTTACTTTTTCTTCAACTTTTTTCTTTACCGTATCTACTTTTGTTTGCACTTCTTTTTTTACTTCTTCTTTTTTCTGTTCAATCTGCTTGTTTACTTCTTTCTTAACTTCTTCGGTAACCTGCTGTTTTGTGTCTTCAACTATGTTGCCGGCAGAGGTTGTAACGGTTGGTGAATCAACAGTTCCTTTAATGTTTGCATTAACTTCAACACTGTTTGCAGTAATTAAATTAACATCTTTTTTTAACAGGCTGCTTATTGCTTTGTTGCCCTGGTTTTTCAGTTTTGATGCCGGGACATTTACACTCATTACGTAATCAAGTGATTTATCCAATCCATTAGAGCCGGATAAAGTTACTTTATTCCCAAGCACTGTGTAGCTAAACGGTGAGATATAAAATCTTCCTTTTGTAATTGTGAATGTTGTATTAACATTATTGAGAGCAGGGTTCTGTAATTCTTTTATGTTAAGCTTATCACCGACAACTTCAAATGGTTTGAATCCTTTAACCGAAGCATTAGGAATATTTAAAGAGCCTTTGCCGTTAAACGAATCCCATACGGGCATCATTGCATTATCTAATTTAGTAGTCATTGTTAAAGAAGAATTGAATTTACCTTCAACATATTTTGCCATAGGTGCAATTTGACTAACAGTTACAAAATTCTCGTAGGCATCTTTTATTCCCATATTTTTTATATTCAAGTTGAACATAATATCAGGCGTTCCACCTTCTGCCATTGCGTAGTAACCATCAGCCACAATAGTTCCACCCAAAGTGTTCATGCTTACATTTTTCATTGTTAATCTTTGATTTGCTACAACCATCGTTCCTTTAACATCCGTCAAATTCAAATTATCATAAATTATTTTTTTGAAATTAGCATTCATTGTAAAATTAATTTTATCCGGTATCGCAACAGCCTGAAGCTTACTTGTATCCTTTGTGCTTGTTTTTGCTGCTAGTTTCATTTTCATTCGACATGAAAGGATTTAAATCAAAATAGTTAGATGACAAATTCAAATTACCTTTTATCGTTCCATTACTTAAAACATAAGAAATCATATTTTCAATTTGGCCCGACGCACTTAAATCATTTTTTCCAATTGTCATTGCAAAATTATTTAGCGTAAATTGTTTGGGAGTTAAATTAAGCGAGGCTTTGCTAATCTTTACTTCATCTTTTAATTGCTGTCCGGCATAAACAAAATTTGTAAGACTCATATTTCCATTTGCAGAAATATTTTCAAGAGTTTTTGTATCAGCATTTGCCATTGTTCCTTTCGCCTGAAAATCAGCATCAATTATTCCTTCAAGTTTTGATACTCCTTCCATATAAATTGCGTTTTTTAAATTTGCTAAATTAATTCTGCCTTTCATTTTTGTATCAACATATGGCGCCGTTGTCGGAGTTTTAACCAGAAGCGATGCATCAAAAGGTTCGCTGCCAATATCTAAATGCAGCTTTTTCATATTTATAATTGTGTTATCTGCACTGCCGCCGGTATTTGTAATATCAAGCTGCATTACAACATTATTAATCGGTGTGGGAAGTTTTGGATACTGAAATTTTCCATTATCTACATTTAAATTAATGTTAAACGAAGGCAAGTTATTTGCAGAATAAATTCCTTTCACTTCTCCCTTTAAGCTCATCTTTCCGGAAGATTTTATATCATTAAAATTGTTTGAATAGACTGCCGGGATTAGAGAAATTATATCTTTAAAGTCATTATTCACTGAGGCAAATTTTATATCCATAGAAATATTACTGTCCGGCATAGCAAAGCTTCCGTCAAGACTCAATTTCAAATTGTTGAGACTGAATTCATTCTCTTTAAATGTAAAAGTTTTATTCTGCATATCAGCAGCGATATCCATTTTAGCTTCAACATTAGCTTTGTTCAGATATTTAATTCCTGATTTCTCAAAAGAAAGTTGACCGATTGTTGTGTTGGTTTCCAGTGTGAAATTTTTAGAACTAAAATCGCCTTTGCCTTCATGATTCAAATCCCTGATGATCATAGTCATATTAGATTTTTGATCAAGGTATGCAATGCTTCCATTTTCAATTGAATATCTTTTTAATGCGATTGCCATCCCAGCAGATGAAGAGGTATCCATCGCTTTTGCTTCTTCTTTGCTTCCAACTTTGGCTATATTATAATTTGCAGTAGTATCATCAATTGAATAAACAAAAATCTTAGGTTCTTTAAGAGTAATGCCTTCAATTTTAATTTGATCTCCGCCAATCACACTCCACAAATCAACGGTGGCTTGAAATGAAGCAAGGCTAACCAAAGTGTCGCCTTCAAATGGAGCCTTATTTACTATTGTTAAACCATCAAGGCTTAAGCTTAAATTTGGGAAATGGGAAAATAAGTTTAATCCAACATCCTGAAAATCCAAAGTTGCATTAATGTTTTTGTTCGCTTCCTTTTTTACTAAATCGGCAATTTGACCTTTGAAGAAAAATGGAAGGATAATTAATAGTGCAATAAAAATTACAACAACTATCCCGATGATTTTAAATGTTTTTTTCATAATTAATAAATGAAATGTGAATAAATAATTTTTACTCTTGGTTTTTGGGGAAGTTTAAATAAATAATTTTTAATAACAATTATAATTTAATATAAATTTTACTGATGTGAACCCCAATCCCTGTCTAATTTATGAATTTAAACTCTGGTGATAATGAGAGTTAGCTCACACCAGCTATTTTTAAGCACGCGCTTGCATCATTTTTATTTTTCTAATTATTATCATTGTGTTCTAATATTGTAAAATAATATTTGTCATAGAGAGAAAGATTTATAACGATGAAATTAAATTTGCCTAAATTAATTGCTTATCGCAAAGGTGATAAATGGGGATTTTGTGACAAAGACAGAAAAATTGTAATTCCAATCAAATATGATCAAGTGGGTGTGTATTTCGAAAAATTTGTTAAAGTAAAATTGAATAGCAAGTGGGGATTTATTGATGAATCAGGCAAAGAAATTACAGACATAATTTATGATGATGTTGAAGATTTTGATAACGGATATGCAAAAGTAAATTTAGGTATAAAAAAGAATGGCGAGGACACAGTTGTATTTGGAGGCAAATGGGGAGTTATAAATACCGAGGGAAAGGAAATTATTCCAATTCAATATCATCAAATTGGAAAGTATCATGAAGGTTTATTCCCAATCATGCTTAATAATAAATGGGGATTAATTGATAAGAAGGGAAAAACAATTACTCCTATTAAATATGAAAGACTTGCTGAATTTAGAGAGAGTCTTGTTTCGGTAATGATGAACGGGAAATGGGGATTTATAAATACCGAAGGGAAAGAAGTCATACCAAATAATTACACTGAAGTTGGGCAATTTTATAATGGAATTGTAAAAGTAGGACTGAACGGCTGGTGGGGTTTTATTGATAAAAACGGGAAAGGAATAACTCCAATTAAATATGATGAGATAAAAGACTTTGACGATAATTTAGCTTACGCAAGAATTAATGACAAATGGGGTTTTATTGATAGGAATGGTGTTGAGTATTTTGAAGAGTGAGAAATTTTCTAAACTTACTCAAGTACAAAAACCTTCGAGGTTTATAAATGGTAGTTTTACAACTTTTTTGAAAGCAAATTTAGTCTAATTAAACCTCGAAGGTTGTTTCTATTAAATATAACTTATCCCAAACTCCTTCTTGGTCATAAGAAGGAATATAAATTTTATTTCTGAAGCTGCTGCAGCATATCCTTTGCATTCTCATTATCCGGATTCAGCTCAAGAGATTTTTTATAATTTATAATAGCGTTTTCTTTATCTCCTTTTGCCATGTATGCTTCACCCAAGCTGTCATAAACGTTAAACGATTTTGGATAATGCTTCAGCATTAACAGTAAATATTTTTATTGCTTCATCGGTGTTGCCATTCTGTAATAATTGGTATCCGAAAGTATTTAATTCACTTTCTTTAAAATTGTAATCGTTCGGATGGGTTTTCTTTAATTCATAATATTTTTTGATAGCTGCATCTATTCCGCCGTTAATTATTTCATCAACAAGGGCATCTGTAATTGGAGTTTTCGGTTCACTTACACTCAATAGTTCAACATCAAAAATTAAAGTTGAGTTAGGTGGAATCGCATCTCCCGCACCTTTATCTCCATAAGCTAAATCTGGTGGAATAATTAATCTGTATTTATCACCTACATTCATCAAAGCAATTCCTTCATCCCATCCTTTTATAACTTGTGCCTGCCCAAGCACAAATTCAATTGGTTCATTTCTTTTGAATGAAGAATCAAAAATTTTTCCGTCAAGTAAATATCCAGTATAATTAACTTCAACTGCTTTGTTGTTTACAGCATGATCGCCGCTGCCTTTTTCAAGAACAATATATTTTAATCCGCTTTCCGTTGTTATCGTATCTTTATCTTGAGCAAAAACTAATGCGCAGCCTGACAAAAAAAGCAAGATAATTAAAATAGATTTTTTCATTTAAATTCCTTTAATCATTTTCTTTAAAATCGAGAAGAAACTTATCAATAAACGGTTATAGTCCCAAATAATTTAGTATGCCATGCATCAATTGGTCTCTATCTTTTTCTCCCAAAATTGTTTCAAATGGAAATCCTAATACGACAACTCCATATTTATCTTTAAAAGCAGTACCGGCACTAAATTGATTTTCAGAATAACGAAGAATAGTTTTACTATCCTTGACCGGTAAAATTGCGTCAGGTGCTTCCACAGCATAAATTGAATCATTTAGTTCTGTGTTAAAGTGAAGTTTAAGATTTTTACCTAAAATGGAATCACCTTTACTTTCAACTTCACCGTCAACAGAAGCATAGCCTGCATCCAATCTAAATTTCAAAACATCCTTTGCAAATTTAATATCTACGGTATCCCTATTCGAAAAAAGATCTGTTCCAACATAAGCCCCTGAGATAAAAAGATTCCCGCCAGCGTCTGTGTATTTTCTGATTACATTTTGAAATCTTAATGGGAATGTTTTGAATTGTTTTCCATTTACTGAATCTGCATAGGGTTTCTGCCAGCTTGTTTCTTTTTCTTCTCCTAAAATTATATCAACAAATTTATATTTTGAAAGGTTAATATTTTTATCCCAAACTGATTCATCACTTGAAGAAACAAAAGAATAACCGGAATTCATAATTGCTTTGCCGTGAATGAAAGGAAAATCAAAGGTATTACCGGCAACAATTTTAGTTTCAAAATTAGAATGGCTTGCACCAAATCCCGGCGCATCATTTGAGATGTATGGTGAATTAGGATCAAAATCATATTGAGCGCCTGTGAAATTTATATCATACTTATAAGGAACTCCAGCATCTAAATTATTTAAGAAACCTGAAAATTTATCCGTCTTTACCGACCGCGGTCCGCAGATTCTATCAAAAGCATTTACTATCAATACTGGGTTTTTACTGTTGTCTGCTTTACCAGCCGAAAGAATTTCCGAAGGAAAACTTTCCCCGCCTTCATTTACAGCCGTAACCTTGAATGAATAAATTTTATTTGGTTCAATATCATTTTTTACAAACGATGTATCTTTAACTAACTGGCCATTATCAAAATCTCCATTATCAATTCTTGTATAAACGATGTAACCATTCGGAACAGCTGTTTTTTCCAATGGATCGAGTTTAGCTTTCCATTTCATTTTTATACTATTATCATTGATAAACTCCAAACTGAAATGATCGATAGGCAGCGGCTGCACAACATATTTAAAATCATCCTGAACGGAAAGAAACTTCAGCATACCTATATAAATTGATCGAGAAACTTCAAAACGAAATCGCGGATCTAAAGCAAACTGCATATCCAAAAAGTTTTGATGAGACAGCAGTTCTAATAATACCGATGGAACGTTTGGACGTCTGGATTCGCTATAATCTCCATTCATTAATTGACGCCTTTTCCAGATATCATCAAAATTATTTCTTAAGTCATTTACAATTTGGGTTTGAATTATATCTGCCAGGTCTCTATTTGCTAACCTTGACATTCCATCCGGAAATAAATTCCCGGTTTTAAAATCATCCAAACTATAAATTGAAAGTGTACCGTAAGTTGTATCGAACTTAGTATCTCCTGCATTGGTGTGAAATGCCATCGATAAATCCATCGGAATTCCAAGCCCCTTATTTTCTCTATCTTTATTTGGACCGCCAGGGGCACCATTTAAATAGTTCCCATATTCTGCGCGGCTTTGATAATCATCATTATAATCATTTTTGTTATCGTTTAAATTATAAATTAAAGTATCGGGCATGCCGGCAAATTGGAGCCAGTATCGAGCACCTTCTTCAAACTTTGGCCTGCCACTGGTGCTGCCGCCTCTTTCAATTACTCCAACTCCGCCGCCGAATCGTACGGCATCTGCGGAAATAATTTTATTTACTTCATTACTTTCCCCGGTTAATTCAACTCTGCCTATTTCTCGATTCATTCCTTTAAAAAATTTAAATTCTCCAAGATAAATCCAGGTACTGCCGCCAATTTTTTGATTCACTCTAAAATCCGTTTTACCACCGGCATGATAAACTGTATAATTTGCATCGTCTACATTTTGATCAGATGATTTATAAGAAATGTAGACTGCATAATATCCGTTCTCTGGAATTTGAGGAACCCATTCAACATGGGCAAAAGTGTTTGTATCGGAGATAAAAACTCTAAATGTGCCTTGTCTAAAAGGATTTACTCCTTCACCATAAGGCGGATTACCAACTGCAAATCCTTTTCCCAATCCCTTCTTCCAGGTCCCATGTTTACCATCATTTATCTCTAAATAATTTTTTTGATTTTTATCTGTTTGATTATCATTATCAACTATCACTTCATTTGTCTGTGTATCTCTTTCGCGCGGAGTAAAAACATTTGCCCCGGCGTTTTCCAGCATGGGAATTAAATATGGGATGGTGAATGACATTGGAAGCAAGTCTTCAACCGTTTGAAATAACCGGGGACGCTGCCATTCCCATCTTTCAGATTTGATATTGTAGTACCAGCCGTGACTGTGCCACAAAATTATATTTCTATGTTCTAATCCTTTGGTAATTGAATAAGGTTTGCTGGTATTCTGAACAATTGGTATTCTTTCTTTTTCTTTAGCTGAAGGCAATCTTGAATAATCGTATTCTGTTGTATCGCCTCTATAATAATTTGGAATTAATTCTTTGATAGGAAAATTCAAACAATTTATTTCAATTACATAATCATTAAAGCTAATTCCTAAATATGATTTAACTGATGAATAAATTTGATTGACATTATCTTCTCTAAAAGGCTGCGCTGCAAATTCTTTGCTTAAATTTATTTGAAGATGCTTCCCAACTGAATCTACAATTATGGTGTCAACTTTTGATCCGTAAGGAATCTCAAAAGCTAAATTTTCTTTAGCGAAGTCATTTTTAAATTCATTCAACTTATTATAAATTGAAGCATTTTCTTTTAATACCTCCTGCGTTGTGCAGCCAGAGATAAAAATTATTAAACAGGCAGATAGAAGAATTTTGATTTTAGTCATGTGTATTTGATATAAATTATTATTCCGTATTGAATTACCTTAATTATTATTCTAATTTAAACATTAAATGTAATTATTTCTTCGTACTTATTAAATCATCAAGGAATAAAATGAAGATTGTAAAAATTTTATTAGTGGTTTTAATTATGAACCAATTTTCATTCTCTCAAAAAGCCGTCAATTTTGACAAATATTTTTCTGATCAAACTATGAGAATTGACTATTTTCATATCGGCAACGCAACATCCGAATTAATTACGCTTGATCAAATTTACGATTACGGCACCTGGGCAGGCAGCTTTAAAAATTTGATTGACAATTTTAACAATGGAAAATATTATATCAATATTTATGATGATTCAACAAACACTCTAATATTCTCGAAAGGATTTGACAGCTATTTTGGTGAATACCAAACCAGTGATGATGCACAAAAAGGAGTTCAGAAAGCCTTTAGCGAATCAGCAATAATTCCATCACCAAAAAATAAAATAAGATTTGTAATAGAAAAACGTGATGATAATAATATGCTTAATGTAATTTATTCATCAGTTATCAATCCTAACGATGTTAAAATTATTAAGGAATCATTTACAGATAATTCAGTACATATTTTTGACGATAAAGATAACGGAGATCCTCATACAAGGGTTGATATAGCAATAATAGGTGAAGGTTATCAGTCTTATGAAAAAAGTAAATTCGCAGAAGATTTAAAAAACTTCACTCGCACATTCTTAAACATGGAGCCTTATAAATCAAATAAATCTAAATTTAATTTTCATGGGGTTTTTAAGCCTTCACAAGAAAGCGGTGCTGATGAACCACGGGCAAATATTTTTAAGAATACTGTTTTAAGCACCACTTTTAATTCACTCGGTTCTGAACGCTATTTATTGACTGAAGATAACAAAGCCTTAAGAAACTTAGCCGCAGCTGTTCCTTATGATGCAATAGTAATTATGGTTAATCACTCACGCTATGGCGGCGGCGGAATTTATAATTCATTCTGCACTTTCACTTCAGATAATCAGTGGAGTGACTATTTATTCTTACATGAGTTCGGTCATTCATTTGCCGGACTAGCCGATGAATATTATACTTCTGATGTTTCATATAATAATTTTTATAAACCAACTGTCGAACCAGTTGAACCAAACATTACTGCTCTGCTTGATACTTCAAAACTAAAATGGGCTGCTGATAAAACTCCAGGAATAAGCATTCCCACTCCCTGGGAAAAAACTGAGTTTGATAGTATGGATTATAAATGGCAGAAAGAAAGAAGAGCTTTAAATGATAGAATTGCGGAACTAAAAAGACTTAAATCTTCCTCCGTTCGAATTAAAAATGCCGAAGATGATTATGCAAAAAAGGATAAAGAACATTCTACCCTTGTTGATAATTTTTTAAAAGCCAGCCGATATTATGGCAAAGTAGGAGCCTTTGAAGGGGCAGGTTATCAACCCACAGGACTTTACCGTCCAATGATAGACTGCATTATGTTTTCTAAAGGGAAAAAACCTTACTGTGTGGTTTGTAACAAAGCAATTCAACGAATAATAGATTATTATTCTAAATGATGAAACAAAATTTATAGTTTCATTGTCTAAATATCACCAAATGCAAAAAACAGTAATTTTAGCATTTGCTTGAAAATTTAGAATATTGCAAAAATAAGCAAAAAAGTGAATTATTAAAGAAAAGAGTTAGATGCATGCATTTTTCTCTTACTTCATATTAAAACTTTGCTTATATTTGTCAGATTGGATTATTGTCAAAATAAATGATTAGCCTTTCTTTAGTCATATTGAACATCTTAGACCAATCGGATTAAAAATTTTCGACTAGAAAAAGCAAAATATACATTAATATTCAGAGAGGGTAACTTGAAGATAACAAAGCAATTCACAAATCGTGAAAGTAAGTCTTTAGATCAGTATTTACAGGAAATTGGAAAAGTTGATTTATTAACTCCTGATCAGGAAGTTGAATTAGCTATAAGAATTAAAAAAGGCGATAAAATGGCCTTAGAGTCATTAACAAAAGCTAATTTAAGATTCGTTGTTAGCGTTGCAAAACAATTTCAAAATCAGGGTTTATCTCTCGGTGATCTTATTAATGAAGGTAACTTAGGATTAATAAAAGCAGCACAAAAATTTGATGAAACCAGAGGATTCAAATTTATATCTTATGCTGTTTGGTGGATTAGGCAATCTATCATGCAAGCAATTGCTGAACAGTCAAGAATGGTAAGACTCCCATTAAACAGAGTCGGTTCTCTTGGTAAAATTGGAAAAGCATATAGAGATCTAGAACAGGAATTCGAAAGAAAACCTACTACATCCGAATTAGCTGATGTGCTTGATATGAAAGCTGATGAAGTTGCTTATGCTTTACAGATTTCAGGAAGACACGTTTCAATGGATGCTCCTTTTTCAGGTGATGATGATAAAAACAGCTTGATGGATGTTCTTCCTAATGAAGGCCAGCCCTTGCCGGATTCAACCTTAATGAATGAATCTCTTAAAAATGAAGTAGCAAATGTTCTATCAACTTTAAGCGAAAGAGAAGCTGAAGTAATCAGACTTTATTTCGGAATTAATAGCGAGCATTCTGCAACTCTTGAAGAGATTGGTGATAGATTTAATCTTACGCGCGAAAGAGTAAGACAAATCAAAGAGAAAGCTTTAAGAAGCTTAAGACATTCACAAAGAAGCACAAGATTAAAGGCTTACTTAGGATAATATATTATCCAAAATAAATTAATAAAAAAATTCCCGCTTCATGCGGGAATTTTTATTTTAACACTTCATCGAATTTTTATCGCTTAACCAAAAAGATTTTTAATAATCGTATACGCTCCAACATAAGTTCCTATTGCACTTCCTAAACCTGAAAGAATAAACACAAGTAAAATCCTTAGCAATTTATTCTGCCACCATTTTTTAAAAAGACGAACATCATCAGTGACATTTTGAATTTCTTTTACAACTGGCGGGACAAAATATGCCTGTACAAAAGCAGTAACGTAGCCTGCCCCAATTAACGGAGTTAAGCTGGTTATTGGTGCAGCAATAAAAGCAGAAATAATTGTCCATGGATGAGCCAAAGCAAGCAACGCTCCAATTGCGCATGGAATTCCATTTGCTAAAATCCAATACATGGCATTATGTTTTGCCGCTCCAAAGCCCTGATTAAACCCTATAATAAAAATTGAGCCTATAATTATGGCGGGAATTCCCCAGCCAATGATTTTCAAAATCGGGGAAGCAGGGGGTATAACTTCTATTTCACTTAAATCAACATTCTTATTATTCTTCAAAGATTCAACTATTCCCTTGACATGCCCGGCTCCAACAACAGAAACAATTTTTTTACCTTTTGCCTGCTTCATCTTTTGAGTTAAATATTGATCGCGTTCATCAATTAAAACTCTTTTCAATACCGGCATTGATTTACCAAGCTCGCCCATCATTTCGGAAAGGACATCTTTTTGCTTTAACTCTTCCAGCTTTTCTTCCGTCATTTCCTGCGATTCAAAAATTCCGGCAAACCCCGATGTAATTAATTTCAATTTCTGCCAGAACGTCATTGAATTCCATGCTCTTCGCAAAGTAATTCGTATTTCTCTATCGCAAAGTTCTATCGGCAAGCCAAGTTCTTTTGCTGTGCTTGTTGCTTCCAGCAGTTCAACCCCTGGAGTTACTCCCAATTTTTCTCCAAGCTTTTTTTGATAGCTTGAAAGAAGGATGTTAATAATTAATGTAGTTAATTGTTTTTCACGGATTAATGTTTTTAAATCCAAAGATTCCCAACGCTTTTGTTCGGAAAGGGCTTTGAACCTTTGTGAATCAAGTTCAACACAAACGCAATCCGGTTTTTCTTTTTCAATCACTTCTCTAACAAGATTTGCAGACTTTTTTGAAATGTGTGCCGTCCCAATAACAATATATTCACGGTTATCATCTTTTATGATAGAAACATCCGAAGAATAGGTGTTTTCGCTTTCAGTCATATACTTTTTTTGATATTAATAATTGACAAATATAGGAATTTTAATTTAGTATTTAATTAGAGCCTAGAATTTTTCATTCCAAATGATTCAACAAAGATTAAAATATTTTAATTTTGAAAATATTGACTATTAAATTTTTACTTTCTATTTTGACTTGTCGTTACCACCTTTAAATAAAAATAACTGCTAAGTATTTATATTTCCTGATTTATTTTATGCTAAAAAGAATCAGCGTTTCATTTTTATCTATATTTTTAATTGCCTCATGCTGCAGTTCAAACGTTACGTCTAAAAATTTAAGTTCTAATCGACTGACATATAAAAAAATAGCTGAGGAAAAATACAGCAAAAACTACAACACAATTTTCAATTCTGATTCAACATATCTGTTTGTTTATTCTTCCCCCAAAAATGCTGACAAAATACTGCCTCCTCCTCTGAAGTTTTTTGTCTATGACAATAACAAAGCAAAAATAATCTTTGAAGATAATTTAGTTAATGGAAAAATAAAGTGGATCAATAACCACCAAATACAAGTTTCAACTGACCCTGAAATAATTTCAGGTAAAGAAGAAAAAAATAAAAAAATGTACGGCTACATCTATGATGTTTTAACAAAAAGAAAACTTTCCGAATTAGACATTAACAAATAATTAATTTAATCTACATATAAACAAATCAAGGAGCTATTATGCGAAATCGTTTACTTCTATTTACAGTATTTTTTGCTCTGGCAGGGGCATTAGTTTATTTTGTTTTTTCATGGAATAATGTTTCAAGCAATCCTGAATTGAAAAAAGATAAAGCAAGTGTTACAGGCGAATTAAAAACCGTTACAACTCAGGAAGCAATGCTATCTAAGAAGAGTACTTCAATTTCTTCTTCTGTCAAAAAATCCGAGACTGTTAAGAAAAATAATTCGAATTTATCGAAACTAGAAGAAAAAAAATTCATTGAAGAAGAAAATTATTCTAATACTGAAATGGAAAAAAAGGAAGCAAAAGAATTAGTCTCTGAAAGGGAAAGAAGAATAGAAGGAGATAAAAGCGATAATCCAAATCTCTTTGCTCAATACGAAAGAGATATTAGAACCCGCGAAGGAAGGAATTCTCCAGACTATCCTATGAATTATAAAATTCAACAAATCCTTAAAACAAGAAATTTACAATCTACAAAATCATTAAATAAGCTTAATAAATCACAGGCTTTAAATTGGACGGAAAGGGGTCCGGGTAATGTAAGCGGCAGAACAAGAGGAATTATTGTAGATCCTGATGATGCCACAAGCAATACATGGTTCGTTGGATCTGTCAGCGGTGGAGTTTGGAAGACTACAAACGCAGGTGCTTCATGGACGGACTTAACCCCGGATATAACCAATTTGGCAACCAGTACCATTGCTATGGCAGCTTCAAATCACAATGTAATCTATGCAGGTACAGGTGAAGGATTTTTTAATGTCGATCAGATAGATGGATCGGGAATTTGGAAATCCACTGATAAAGGTGCAAGTTGGGCACAATTAGCTAGTACAGCAAATAATAGACAAATGCAAAATATAACTAGGTTAATTGTTGATCCCTCAGATGAAAATATTGTATTAGTTTCCGCAACAGCAGGTTTTCAATATAATTCAGCTCATGGTCCTGCAAATTCAGGTATCTTTAGAACCACAGACGGCGGTACTTCATGGAATAAGGTTTACGATGCTGGCGGGAATAGTGTAGAAGATCTAATATCAAACCCAGAAAACTTTAATACTCAATACGCTACTGTAAACAGCCAGGGAGTTATAAAATCGCTTGATGGCGGAATCACATGGTTTAACGCCTCTAATGGAATCGGGCCTATACAACGAATGGAAATTGCTATGGCTCCAACTGATACGTCAACTTTGTATTTTTCTGCGCAAGGTGGTTCCAGTGGGTCTATTTTATATGCTACCGATGATGGGGCTGCTACCTGGTATGCATTGAGCGACACATCCGGCAATGATATAAACTGGCTGGGAGGGCAAGGCTGGTATGACAACTGTCTTGCAGTTGACCCATACAATAAAAATAGCGTTTATGTAGGTGGAGTTGGCATCTATAGATTAGATAGAATTGCAGGTACTGATACTTCTGCAAAACAAGTAACCGGTGTGGATTTAGAGAACACTTCATCATTCTTAGGTTTTGTTAATTGGGGCGGGCCATATAACAGCGGCAGTATTGGAACCGGTGATGACTTTTTAGGCTCTGTTGGAGTAACTCCAGATGATTATGTTTCAGTTGAACTGCGTTTCGGACCCGGGAAATCTCAGAAGGCCTATAGATTTGTCAGAAATGGTTCTACAGGTGTTTATGAATATAAGGACTATGTTGATGTTCCTTTTGAAGTTTGGGACATTACTAACAACCAGCAAATTTCATTTTCTTTCAGAGATTGGGCTAATGACGGCGCTTTTGATTTGATTCCATTTAATGGGTCAAATCCTCAAAGAGAATACATGTTCATAAATGCTGTACCATATAGTGCTACACCAGACACTTTGCTTGCGAAGGACGATGCTTTTCCATATAAAAATATTTATTCTATCTGGCCTACTCTTGCATCCGGCGGAACCTGGGATCCAAACAATTTGCCTGCGTCAACATTAAGAATTAATTGGGGAGAATTTATTACCCAACGGTTAACTACAACTCCTATAGCAGATGTTTATAGACAATATGGCGGCACTTCAAAAGGAGTTCATCCTGATCAGCATAATATAACTCTTGTTAAAACTAATGAAGCCACTCAAAGCTTTAGACTTGTTAATGGAAATGATGGCGGCGTTACTTATTCCGATGATAAAGGAGCTACATTCACAAATACGAAAAATGGTTATAATACAACTCAGTTTTATGGTGTTGATAAAATGAATGGTGCCAGCAGATATATTGGTGGAACGCAAGATAATGGAAGCTGGCTATCTCCCGTAGATCCAGATAACAATAGTTCATGGGCTCCTGCACCTAGTGGTGATGGATTTGAAGCAGTCTGGAATTATAGTGATGCAAATCAAATACTGGAGTCTTCACAATTCAATAGTATTTATAAAACAACTGATGGCGGAGCAACATGGAATAATGCAGGTTCTTCGAATGGATTAACTGATGTTGGAAATAGCGGTCCCTTTATAACAAAATTGGCTAAATCAAAACAAGATCCTGATTTGGTTTTTGCAATTGGGGCCTCAGGAGTTTGGAGATCGGATGATTTTGCGAATAGCTGGACTTTAACTCCTGTTGGTTCTAATTTTTCTGGTACTGCTTCTTTTGCTCAAATTAAGATATCACTTGTTAATCCACAGATTGTTTGGGCGGCAAGCGGCATGTCAAGCACAGCTAAAATCTTGGTTTCTACAGATGGCGGGCTTACATTCAATGCAACAAACAATTACACAGCTGTTACATTAGGCCGCACTACCGGCATTGAAACTGACCCGCTTGATGACAGCACTGCATATGCTCTATTCTCTTTTGCTAAAGCGCCTAAGATTTTAAAGACTACTGACCTTGGGCAAACATGGGCAGATATATCCGGATTTGGAACTGATACTGTAAGCTCGATAGGTTTTCCGGATGTAGCTGTATATAGTTTATTAGTTATGCCTAATGATCCAAATATGATTTGGGCCGGAACAGATATTGGAATTTATGAATCCACAGATGGCGGCGGAAGTTGGGCTTATGCAAATAACGGTTTACCTGCAGTAGCAGTATGGGAAATGGTAATTGTAAATGATGAAGTAGTTGTTGCTACTCATGGAAGAGGTATCTGGTCTGTTAGCCTTCCAGGTTTGGCTGGATATGAACCGCCGGCAGCAACGTTATCTCCTCGTTTAAGTCCAGTGGCACAAAATCCGCAAGGAGCACTTGTAATTCCATTTGCGATGAGGTCAAGTTACGATTCCACACATGTTAATATTAATGGAATGAGCGTTGCAGCACTGGGTGCAAATGCAGCCGCAAAAGATTCTACTATTCTTTATCAGGTAACCGTAACTAGAACAGACTCTGTTCAAGTTGTAGCATATAAAGATGGGATTACATACAAATCATATATGCGAATTTCAGATGATAAAGTTTTAGCTATGCCACAAACAATGTATGTTAATAATTTTGATTCAACAACAACTGATTTTGAAGGCAATGGATTTACAATTGCTAAAGAGACTGGCTTTAGTTCAGGAGCCATTCACTCTCCTCATCCATATAGCGATAACACAAATAATTCGTACCAATTGTTAATTCCTATAATTGTTGCTTCATCTAACGCTACATTAAGTTATGACGATATTGCATTAGTTGAAGAAGGCGACCCAGGAAGTGTTTTCGGCGATTCAAACTTCTGGGATTACGTTATAGTTGAAGGAACAAAGGATGGACTTAATTGGCTTCCACTATTGGACGGATATGATGCTCGTTTTGATCCTGCCTGGTCAAGTGGAGGAACCGGAGATTCAACATTATTCAAGAATCATATAGTTAATATCCAAGACACATTCAATGCCGGAGATACTATTATTATCAGATTCAGATTATTTGCTGATGAAGCTACACATGGCTGGGGTTGGGTAATCGATAATCTGAACATTCAAGGAACTCCAGTGCCTGTTGAGTTAGTTTCCTTTGCAGCCAATAATGATGAAAACAAAATCACTCTAAGCTGGCAGACTGCAACAGAAAAGAACAACGAAGGGTTTGACATTGAAAGAAGTGTAGATAATAAAACCTTCTCTAAAATCGGTAATGTTTCTGGTAGAGGCACAACCACAGAAAGACAGTCATATTCTTATGTAGATAATAGTTCTTCAGGCGGCAAACTATATTATAGATTAAAGCAGATAGATTATGACGGAAGTTTTAGTTATTCAAAAACTCTGGAAGTTACTGCTGTGCCTATGGTATTTGCTTTGTCACAGAATTACCCAAATCCATTTAATCCTACAACTACTATAAAATTCCAGCTGCCAAAACAGGAGAGAGTAGTTTTGGAAATATATAATACTCTTGGTGAAAGAGTTAAAACATTGGTTAATGATATTAAAGAGGCAGGATATTACAGGTTAAATTGGAATGGTACCAATAACAATAATGTCACTGTTTCAACTGGAGTATACATTTACAGGTTGATGGCTGGCCAGTATGTTTCTACTAAGAAGATGATATTCTTGAAATAAGTAATAAGTATTCTCTGATAAGATTAGAGCGGGTTATTTTTTAATCCGCTCTTTTTTTATTAATAATAATTTTATTATTAATTTTAAGTTTATTAATAATCATTAACCCCAGAGGAATTAAATGAAATACATCTCTACCTTTATATTTCTACTTATTATTTCTTCGTTATCGGTTTCATCCTTCGCTCAAGAAAAGACAATGACAGATATACAAAAGAAATTTGATTCATCAATAAATAAAATTGATTTAGATATTTGGATGAAGCGGCTAGCTGCCCGCCCCCATCATTTAGGTTCTGCTTATGATAAGAGCAATGTTTTATTTATTGATTCATTATATAAGTCATGGGGATTTGATTCACACATTGAAGAATTCAAGGTCCTTTTCCCAACTCCCAAAACAAGATTACTTGAAATGACAGGACCTCAGAAATATACTGCTAAACTTTTAGAGCCTGCTTTAAAAGAAGATAGAACTTCAGATCAAATTGAAGAGCAGCTTCCGACTTATAACGCTTATTCGGCTGATGGTGATGTAACTGGTGAATTAGTATATGTGAATTATGGAATTCCCAAAGACTATGAAACTTTGGAAGAGAATGGAATTGATGTAAAAGGCAAAATTGTTATTGCTCGCTATGGCGCAGCTTGGCGTGGTATAAAACCAAAAGTTGCAGCCGAACATGGAGCAATTGGATGTATAATTTATTCAGATCCAAAAGGCGATGGTTATTATCAAGGTGATGTTTACCCTAAAGGTTCATATAGAAGCGAAGATGGTGTTCAAAGAGGTTCTGTAATTGACTTCCCTCAATATAGCGGCGATCCGTTAACACCTTTTATTGGTGCGACCGAAGATGCTAAAAGATTAAGTATTAAAGATGCCAAAACTCTAACAAAAATTCCTGTTATACCAATTTCGTATGGTGACGCAGTTCATTTCCTTAGTTCTCTTGAAGGGCCTGTTGCACCGGAAAGCTGGAGAGGCGCATTACCAATTACTTATCATATTGGTCCCGGAAAAACTGTAGTTCATTTAAAAGTAGAATCCAATTGGAATATGGTTCCGCTTTATGATGTGATTGCAAAAATACCGGGGAAAGATTATCCTGATGAATGGGTGCTTAGAGGAAATCATCAGGATGCATGGGTAAATGGCGCCGAAGATCCTATAAGCGGGCAAGTGTCATTACTTGAAGAAGCAAGATGCTTTGGAAAACTTTTAAAGACCGGATGGAAACCTAAAAGAACAATAGTCTATTGCAGTTGGGATGGTGAAGAAGAAGGTTTATTTGGATCAACGGAATGGGTTGAGAAAGCATATCGACGAACTAAAACAAAAAGCAGTAGCGTATATTAACTCCGATGGCAATGGACGAGGGTTTTTATATGCAGGCGGTTCGCATACTCTTGAACATTTTGTAAATGTAATTGCAGACGGAATTACTGACCCTGAAAAAAATATAAGTGTTAGAAAAAGATGGCGGGCAAATGATACTTGTTAATGGTTCAGAAGAAGAAAAGAAAGATGCTGAAAATATAAAAGATTTAAGCATATTTATCCTCTCGGTTCCGGCTCTGATTTTAGTCCATTTCTTACAGCATGCCGGCATTGCTTCCTTAAATATTGGTTACGGCGGGGAAAGCGGCGGTGGTGAATACCATTCAATTTATGATTCTTATGATCACTATATCAGATTTGGTGATCCTGGATTTCAATACGGAGTTGCTTTATCTCAAACAGGCGGTCACGCAGTTTTAAATTTAGCAGATGCTGAAATTTTACCTTTTGAGTTTACTGACTTTTCTGAAACCATAAAACAATATTTTAATGAGATTACAAAGCTAACTGACAACATGAGAAAGGAAACAGAAGAACAAAATAAAAAATTAAATGACAGCGATTATACATATGCTTCCGATCCAACGCAAGTCTACAATCCACCTAAACCAAAAAGCCCTGTGCCTTATTTGGATTTTGCCCCTTTACAAAATTCCATCACACAAATAGAAAATAGTTCATCGACTTACGAAGATGCAGTTAAAAAATTAAAAGAGAGTAATAAAAAACTTTCTTCAGCTTCTATTAAGAACCTAAATGAAATATTATTGAAAACTGAAAGATATTTAACTAATAAAGATGGTTTGCCTGAACGCCCCTGGTATGTTCATGAAATATATGCCCCTGGATTTTATACAGGTTACGGAGTTAAAACTATTCCAGCGGTTAGAGAAGCAATTGAACAAAGAGATTGGAAACAGGCAAATGAACAAATAGTTGTAGTCTCAAAAACTCTTAATCAATTCGCAGAACAAATAGATAAAGCGACTAGAATTTTGAAAGATGAATTAGGCAGGAAAAATTAATCTTTGAAAAGACTATAAATAAAATTCTGCAAAAATATTTATTTAAATTTCCTCCCCCTCTCCTTAATAAGGAGAGGGATGAGGCGATGTTAACGGTTCAATTTCCCAAACATTTCTATCAAAATATTCTATTCAACATCTTGTTCAATCTGAAATACCGGTTTAATATCAACCGGGATATTTGAGAGTTTATCAATCAACGTTTTCATTGAAGGAGAAATCACCGCGTATTTAGCTATAATGTCCTTTGCTCCTTGATAATCACCGGTAGCTTCAATGGTTAAAAGATTATGTGCAAGTTGTTTTATAACGTCATTAACTTTGCCGAAATTAACTCTAACTTTTTGGTTTTGTGCATCGTATTCATAACCGCCGTTTTCCAAAAGATAATTGTAGATAATAGCGTTTCCTTTTCCATGCGCTTCGGTAATTCCAAATCTCACTGAACGAAAGATTCCGGCTAAAAATGTTGCATAAGTTTCATTCGCAAAAGTTTTTGGGAATAATCCTTTATCAATCATAAAAATATTATTGTACATCCCAAGAACATCAGCTTTGCATTCTTCGATTGTGGAATAAGTTTCCTTTAATTCTTTTTTGACTTCGGTTTTTCTTCCATTAACCGTAATAAAACCAGGACCAACGCCGTGAGACATTTCATGCATCAAAGCATGACTAAAAAATGCTTCATTAGTTACATAAGGAAGCTGCGCTTTATCCATTACGATTTCGGAAATAGGCTTTAACTGTTTTTCAAATTTAGCGTCACTAATATTTTTAAGCATTACTTTTTTTGAGCCTTTTGCTTTTCTAACTCTTTCATCATTGGGGAGATTAAATGCTAATGTCTGCACTCCCGCTTTTGTATCGCCGCCGGAATAAATTTCATTCACAACAACAATTGGCGACTCAGAACCTCTTTCAGTATTTTTATATTTATTATCTATCGGAAGATGGTTTTCAATGTCTTTCAAATAGCTGCCGAACTTCTCCAGCTTTTCACTTTCAACAGGATCTTTAATTGTTAAAAAGCTTTCATAGGATGCTTTATAATTAAAAAGATTATCTTCATAAACCTCATAAGGACCAATTACAATTTCAATATCGTTGTTTTTTAAATCCATCCAGGCCATATCACTCTCATAATAATCGTTGGTCTCAAAAGCCTTTGCTCTTAACGTCAAATAATTTTTTAATGATGGATTTTCAGCATTATCTGCGGCTTCTCTTAAAAGGCTTGCTGCTTTTGTTAACTGTGTTTTGTATGCTTCGGTGTATGGAATGGCAACTAATTTATCTCCCCGTCTCCTTATTACTGTAAACTCGGAAGTAAATGTTTTTTCATCGTCAGGATGATTTTTTATCCAATTATTAAATTCGTCTTTAGTCATATCTTCAGGATAGAAGTTTGCACCTAACGGTTTAGGGCTATCACCAATAAACGGTTTGTCATGATCAAGCCTGTCAAAAGGCCCGAACATTAAGTCGAAATATTGAAGCTTTAATTTGTCTTCTTCGTCATTTGAGGCTTGCAGTTTGGTTTTAATTTCTTCATTCTTTGAATAGACTTGCTGTAGAAATATTGAGTCCATTAATTGAGAAGCTTCAAAAAGTTTTTCAACAACAATTTTCTGTTTTACAGTTAGATGAGATGAATCATAATTTAATTCAACTGGAACAAATTGCGCTATTTTTTCTTTCAACATTTGATCTTCCTTATTTTCTGTTTCATCATTTGGTGATTTGCAGCTGACAAAAATTATCAGCAATGAAATAAATAATACAGGCAAGTATTTCATTTAATTTACCCTCATATAAAATTTTGAGATTAATTTCTTTCCACAAATTTAATTAAAATAATGCTTTAAGACATAAACCATGGAATTCTCTTTAATCTTTAGATTTAATCTCATAAGTTTGTTGCGATTTTATATTAAATAAAATCTATAAAATTTTTAACATATAGGTCATAAAGTGGAATATAAAATTCCTCGTAAAACAAAAACTTTATATTATTTTTTAGGCTTTGTTACTGCTGTAATTTTATTTTTGTTGTTCGGTCTAACACTTGATAAAAGCACAACCAGTATTGATGCTCCCCAAGATTATAAAATTATTTCACCAAAATTTTCAAATCATCTAAGTTTTGCTGGTGAAGACATGCCTCTACAAAATTTTGAAGTGAGGGAAAGGGTTGATCGTGAGATTTTGGTTAATACTTACTGGCATTCGGCAACTTTATTGGCTCTTAAGCGTGCTAATAGATGGTTCCCGGTAATTGAACCCATATTGAAAAAAAATAATATCCCTGATGACTTCAAATATTTGTGTTTGGTCGAAAGCCTTTTAGATAATGTTGTGTCTCCTGCAGGCGCTACAGGCTTTTGGCAGTTTGTTGACGGCACTGCCAAAAAGTACGGGCTTGAAGTAAACGACCAGGTTGATGAAAGGTATGATGTTGAAAAATCAACTGAAGCGGCATGCAAATATTTTAATGATGCATTTCAGCAATTCGGAAGCTGGACTTTAGCAGCGGCTTCTTATAATTTCGGGACTAATGGAATGGCTACTCAAATTCAAAAACAAAAAGCTAAAAATTATTATAATCTTGTATTGGGTGACGAAACTTCCAGGTACATTCCAAGAGCAGTTGCTTTCAAAGAAATATTTAAAGATCCGGAAAGCTTTGGATTTTATTTGAATGACGATGACCTCTATCCTCCATTAAAGTACAATGAAGTAAAAGTAAATACTGCTGTTCCCGATTGGGCTGATTTTGCAGCTGCAAATGGGATCAATTATAAAACATTAAAATATTACAATCCTTGGCTTCGTGACTCAAAGCTGACCAACAAACAATTAAAAACATACAGTATTAAAATTCCTGTTAAAGGAAGCATTGAACTTATTAAAGAATAAAATATGTAAAAAAGGAAAGCCGGCATTCTAATTTGTTATTCAGAATGCCGGTATTAGAAATGTTTGCTATTGATTGGATAATTTGTATTCAACATGTGAGTCCTTTTCAAATTGAACTAAAATTGCTTTTCCCATCTTTCTAACTCTCGCACTTGTATCATTCATAGATAAGCTTTCAATAGCTTTGATTCCTTTATTATCGCCAATCCTATAAAGAGATAAAGCAATCAATATTTTAACGTCTGGTTCTTCTTCTTTTGCTAACTGCTCAACAAGGGCTGGAACACATTCTTTTAACTGGTACAAACCAGTGAAATAAATGCAGCTCTTTCTTAAACCTTCATTATCCGATTTGATACCTATGTTTAAATTACCAATAAATTTTGGGTTTATGTCAGTTGCCTGGCTTTGAGGTAATATTGACGGTGCAGCGAATAAGAAAATTAAAGCTGTTAATAAAAAAACACTCAATCTTTCTTTGGAAAGTATTGCTGTTTTCATGACGACCTCCTACTTGTTTTTGTTTGTAATTAGTTTCAATCTCTGGTTCAAAAGTACGGAGGGAAGTTGTCAGCGTTGTCACTCAAAAGTAAAGGAATGTCACTGTTTGTCACAGCCTGTAGGCGAATGGTAATATGAAATGATGAATGGATTTCTCGAAAATAATATTAAATATTTTATTGACTCATCATATTATGTATTACAAATATTTTATAAATGTGGTTGAAAATTTTAGTTGATTAACTTTAAAACCAAAGACGCTCCAGGGGAGCGTCTTTACAAAATTTATTTTATTAGTTAAATAAAAAATTTAATTCCCGAAGAAATAGTCCCAGATATTTTTCTTGTCTTTATTTTTATAGTTCCTCCAGTAATGGATATATTCCTTTTGAGTAATTAGTCCGATTGGACCCTCATAAATTCCACCGACATTATAGCCGTCATAAACCCTAACTGCTATTACATTTTCTCCCGGTGTCAGAACGTTATTATCTGAAATATAATAGCCGCGGAACTGGGCATATTCTTGTCCTGTTCTAAAATTTGAACCTGTTTTTTTCATATCACCGGTTGAGCCAATTAATTTCCCATTTAAATAAACTTCATCATAATCATCTATCTTACCCATAAGTAGTACGAGCTGCTGTCCAAGTAATCTTTGAGGAATTATAAATTCTTTTCTATACCAGGCAAAACCGTCGTAATCTTTATAGCCTTGCGATTCCCAATAACCTGGAACAATTATGCTGTCCCAATCTTTATCATCATAATTTTTTGCTTTCCATTTTTCATCGTCGCCGGTGTTGAATTTCCATTTACCTTCAAAACTAATATCAGGAATTAATGCATTTACAGGCGTAAATATTCCTATCTCTCCTTCAACAATTCCGCCTTCAAGCTCTGAGTCATACACCCTCACTGCTATTACATTGCTTCCATTAAGGTTTAACATTTCCGCCGGTATGGGATAATTTCTCCAAGCGTAATATGATGTTTGATAGTTTGGGGGAAAAGAGCCTGAGCGACCAATAAGGTTTCCATTTATATAGGTTTCGTCCACATCATCAACTCTCCCTAAATTTAAATATAAAGTTCTCCCATCATATTCACGTGGAAGATTAAAACTAATTCTATACCAGGCATAGCCATTGTACCCATTAAAGCCTTCGTTTTCCCAGGAAGATGGCACCCAAATTTTTTCCCATTGGCTATCGTTGTAGCCTGGTTTAGCCCAATTGGGGTTATCACCAATTGAAAACCGCCAATTTCCTTCAAGGTTTATTATTTTAACCTTATCATTTGCAAAAGTATTAATTGAAAACAGATAGATAAGAATTATAACTAATGATGATATTTTTATGTTCAGTTTCATATTTCACACTAATATTATTTTTACTGTAAAAAACTTATGGAATATTAAGCAAGGAAGGGTCATTTGCAAGTAAGCAATTGTAAAAAATTGTCACTACGGATTGTTCGGAAATTATCAATAAACCAATTTATAGCCGATTCCGTGAACTGTTAATATTATATGCGGATGTGCTGAATCATTTTCAATTTTTTGACGAAGCTTTAAAATGAAATTATCTATTGTTCTTGTCGTGGGGAATTCATCATATCCCCAAACATCTTGCAGCAGGCCATCGCGGCTTACAGTTTCATTTTTATGCTGCCACAAGTAATGAAGTATTTCAAATTCTTTATGCGACATCAAAACAGGTTCATCATTCTCTTGTGCGTTATAAGTTGAGAAATTAATTTCAATCTTTCCTATTGTTACTATCTCGTCTTTTTTATTTGAAGCCGGACTGTCGTATCTCCTTAATACTGCTTTTATTCGTGCTAACAATTCCATCAAGCTGAATGGTTTTGTAACATAATCATCAGCCCCAAGTTCTAACCCTCTAACTTTATTTGCTTCTTCCCCTTTTGCCGTTAATAAAATAATTGGCGTTTGATTTCCCTCTTTTCTTACCTGCTTGCAGACTTCAAAACCTGAAACTTTGGGAAGCATTACATCAAGTAGAATTAAATTATATTCGTTGCTTTTTATTTTACTTAATGCTGCCTCTCCGTCTTCTGCAATATCAACCTCATAATCTTCAAATTCCAAATTATCTTTCAGACCCAGTCTCATATTTGGTTCGTCTTCTACTATTAATATTTTACTCATTTCGAACCTCTTTAAGTTTCATTTGAATTAAAAATTAATTTAAAAGTGCTGCCTTTACCTAACTGACTATTCAATTCAATTTTACCGTGGTGTGCATCCATTATATGTTTAACAATTGTTAATCCCAGTCCAGTGCCTTTAGAATTATAAATATCTCCAGATGCAACTCTGAAAAATTTATCAAATATTTTTTTCTTATCTCTTTCGGAAACCCCTATGCCATTGTCTTCAACTTCAATAATGACAAGATTATTTTTGCTGAAGGTAGTGAGTTTAATAGATTTATTATCGTCACTATACTTAACGGCATTATCGATTAGGTTAATCAATGCTTCCGATATAGCTTCTTCATCTGCTTTGACTATTGGCAAATTAAGCTGTTGTTCCAAATTGAAATCAAAACCCTTATTATTAAGATGAAATTTATATGTGCTGAAAACATTTTCAACAACTTTATTTAAATCAGTTTCAGCTAGGTTATAAAGCCGTTTTCCCGCTTCAATCTTTGAGAAATTCAAAATTTTATTTACGATTTTTCCAAGCCTATTTGTTTCCTGTATAATGATTGAATAATACTCGTTTTTCTTTCTCTTCTGATTTAACTCTTCCCATTTTTAATGTTTCGGCAAACATGCTTATAAGAGCAAGAGGAGTTTTTATTTCGTGAGATACGTTTGAAACGAAATCAGCTTTTAGCTGCGAGAGTTCAATTTCCTTTTTAATATTTATAAATACGATTATTCCAGCACCAATTAATAAGACAGACAAGATTAAAATTAAAATAAGATTAGTTGAAGATCTTTGATTAACCAAATCCTCAACTGTTTTACCTTTAAATTTAATTCCTAAATAAAAATTGGGCAGCAGCCACAAGGCTCTTTGCTGCTGGATATTTTCAGTATTCCCTTTTTCAGTAGAATATATTTGTCTATTAGTTATACTCTCATTAACATTTACAATGAACTGGTCTTCTGCCACACTTTGAAGTTTCTGCGAAAGATAATTTTTCACAAACTTTTGAGGGTCAATTAAAACTCCGGCGATATTGTATTCTTTTGCCGGGTCATTTGTTAAGAATATAAAAAGAATATATTTATTACTGATTGGTGTTTCTATTGGTTCAATTTTATAAAAGCCGCCCCGCTTGTATGTATAAAGCCTTATAATCTTTTCTTTAGCATTTCTAAAAACATTTTTTAGCTCACCTGTATTGATTGAATCAGATTTACTAATTGCAAAATTAAACTCAGGGTTATTCAGGCTATCGGCAAAGAAAAAATATTGAATAGCAGAATTTATTTTAATTATGCTGTCAATTTTAGCTTTGTATTCATTTCTATCTTTTTGCTCCAAGAATTGCAAATTAATATTGCTGCGCCAGGAGCTAACAATATCATCGGAGTATTGATTTACCGAATAAAGAATTGCATCAAGCTGTTTGTTATAAACTCCTTTTAATACTTCTTCATTTTTATTTAGTGTGGATATTTCATAAATACTAAAAAATACGACAGGCAGCAAAATAATTAATATCAAAACCACTGCAATTTTTTTTAATGTTTTATTCATCTATTTATGAAGTGCTTAAAATTATACTGCCCAATTTTATTATCAGCAGAATTTATATAAGTAAAAATACGAAAGATTGATTCGATTTCTTTTAAATAAATTGTAAAAAAGTGTCACCGCTAATTTGTGTTCTGCCTAAAATTCGTGCATAAATTTAGTTTTGATATTTGTATCATTATAACTAAATGTTTACTTTTTGCTTACCTTCAAAAGAAAAATTTATTAAAATTTAAGGAAGCAGCAAATGGCAGCAGGTAATATCACTACCTTGTTTTTAGATATTGGCGGAGTTTTATTGACAAATGGCTGGGATAGAAAAGCCAGGATAAAAGCAGTAGAAAAATTTAATCTTGACGAAGAAGAAATTAACGAACGCCATCACTTAACTTTTGATACTTATGAAGCAGGTAAATTGGACCTTGAAGAATATATGCATCGCGTAATTTTTTATGAGAAAAGAAATTTTTCCACGGGAGATTTTAAGGCATTTATGTTTTCACAATCGCAAAAACTCCCGGATATGATTGAATATATATCAGCATTGAAAAAGAAATATGGATTAAATGTTACAGCAGTCAGCAACGAAGGAAGAGAGTTAACTGAACATCGAATAAAATCATTTGAATTGAACAAACTGTTTGATGCTTTTGTAGCTTCGAGTTTTGTTCACTTCCGTAAGCCGGATGTTGATATTTACAAAATCGCACTCGATGTCGCCCAAGCAGAACCTGAAAATGTAGTTTACTTAGATGACCGCCACATGTTTATAGAAGTTGCGGAAACTCTTGGCATAAAAGGAATTCATCACAAAAATTTTGAAACCACAAAAGTTGAACTTGCTAATTATGGACTAAGTTAATAAAATATAAATAAAGTAGACGAAAGTAGTTTATAATAATTTATGAGTAAAAGATCATTAAATCTTCTTGAAGTTTCTGAAAAAGACGAAGCTCTTAAAACAGACATACGGGAATTAGGAATTATACTTGGAAATGTTCTTAAAGAACAGGAGGGCGAATCACTTTATCAGACTGAAGAAAAATTACGTGCATTAACTAAAGCACTTAGAACAGAATATAAAGAAAGTACTAGGCAGGAAATTATTGATTTGATCAACTCATTATCTATTGATGAAGCTTATAAAGTTGTACGCGCATTTTCAATTTATTTTATTCTTGTAAATGCAGCGGATGAAGTCAATAGGGTTAGGCTTCAAAGAAGAAATATTTTTAACAATGATCCGGCTGTCGTTGGTACATTTGATTATACTTTTGAAAAACTAAGTGCAGAAAAAATCTCCATTAAGAATTTGGGAAAAGTAATCAGCAGCCTTAATGTTACGCCTGTTTTTACAGCTCATCCCACCGAAGCAACACGGCAAACTATTTTGCGAAAAACTTTAACCATAAGTCAGCTTCTGCTTAAACGCGAAGTTACTAAAAACACTAAAGATGAACTGGATGAAATTAATCATCAGCTTCAGGCTGAGATTACAATTTTATGGCAGTCAAATGAAATTAGATTCCACAGGGTAACTGTTAAAGATGAAATACAGCGCGGCTTATTTTTCTTTAAAGACGTCATTTATAATATTCTCCCTGAATTTTATCTTCACTTAAATTCTAAAATGAAATCATATTTTAATTACGACACCCCGGTCCCAACTATAATTAATTTTGGGTCCTGGATGGGTGGAGATAGAGATGGGCATCCTTACGTTACTGTTGATCTCACTAAAGAAACTATGTTAAATAATAGAAAGCAGATATTAAATTTATATCTTCAAGACCTCGATCCGCTTTATGTTTCTTTAAGTACTTCTTCAAATATTACTCAGACAAATAAAAAATTAATTCAGTCGATTAATTCTGATTTAATTAAGCTTGATGTTAAAAGTACAGACGGCATTCTCCGCGACCCATCGGAAAAATACAGGAACAAGCTATTTCTTATTGCTTTAAAGCTTCAAAAGACAATTGAAGATTCTTCATACGGATATAAAGATGTTTCCGAATTTATAGATGATTTGAATTTGATATATTTCAGTCTTCTTGAAAATAAAGGGAAGCTAATTGCTGAAGAAAAAGTTTTGCCTTTAATTTATAAAGCAAAAACATTTGGGTTTTATCTTGTATCAACAGATATAAGGCAAAACTCATCAATGCTTAGAGACGCTATAAATGACATATTCAATTATTCCGGAGTTGCAAAAAATTTTGCATTATTAAATGAAAATGATAAAATAAAACTACTAACAAAAGAAATTTTAAGTCAGCGCCCGCTTAGAAATATTTTCAGCAATTTGAAAGATACAACCAACCAGGTTTTAAACGAACTTGCAGTTATCAAATGGGGAAAGAAAAATATTTCTAATAATGCATGCAACGATTATATAATTAGCAATTGCACATCTGTAAGCGATGTTTTAACAGCTTTGCTTTTGGCTAAAGAATCCGGCCTTGTAGAAATAGATAGAAATAAAATCAAAATATCTTTAGTTGATATACTGCCTTTATTTGAAACCATCGAAGATTTAAGAAATTGTGATATGGTAATGCAAAACCTGTTTGTCAACGATGCATATTCAAAGCATATTTCTATTAGACAAAATATTCAAAAAATAATGATCGGTTATTCAGATAGTAATAAAGACGGTGGAATTGTTACTTCAAATTATGAATTATATAAGGGACAAAAAAAGCTAAAACAAATATGTGATAATAACAAAATTGCGTTAATTCTATTTCATGGGCGCGGAGGAAGTATTTCTCGCGGCGGCGGTCCTGTAAGCCAATCAATACTTGCGCAGCCGGTTGGAACGATTGAAGGTAAAATAAAAATTACCGAGCAGGGAGAAATGATTTCTTCAAAATACTTAATTCCTCAAATTGCAGAGCGAAGCCTTGAAATTATGACTTCCGCTGTAATGCTTTCAACCGCCAAATCATTACAATCAGCAAATAAAAAAAGAGATTATCATTTTGAAAAGTTCAATTTAATAATGGATAAAATTTCTGAAGAAGCTTTTGAACGATATCGTAATTTAATTAACCGTAATGACTTCCATGATTATTTTAGAAGTGCCACTCCAATTGATATTATTGAGCATATTGAAATTGGTTCTAGGCCCGCTTCGCGAAAAAAGGATAAAGATATAAGAGCACTTAGAGCTATCCCCTGGGTTTTTTCATGGACACAAAACAGGCAGACTATTTCCGGCTGGTTTGGATTCGGCTATGCCATTAACAAAGCTATTGAAGAAAAAGTAACGGATTGGAAAACCTTAACTGAAATGTATAATGAATGGAAGTTTTTTAGAGCGTTAGTTGATAACATTGAAATGGTTCTTTTGAAAACAGATATGATTATAGGAAAGGAATATTTATCTCTGGTTCATAATAATTCAGGCAAAGAAGTATTTGATATAATTAGTGAAGAATTTGAACTTTCAAATAGTGCAGTTTTAAAAATCATCAATGAAGAAAATCTTTTGGACCATGATAAATCGTTGCAGCGTTCATTGCTGCTTCGTAATCCTTATATAGATCCAATCAGCTTTATTCAAGTTAAATTTATAAAAGAATTCCGTACAAAAAATATATCAAACAAAAAAAGAGAGCAGCTCCTTTCTCTTTTAAGATCAAGTGTGAACGGAATTGCCGCAGGAGTAAGAAACACAGGATGATAAAGTAATCTTATCTTACTGGCAGCAAATAGGTTACACCTAAATACATTCCTAAAAAATTCGCTCCTCCTAAATTAAATTTTATCTCTCCGATTCCTTTTAACACTTGGAGTAATTGGATATTCTGCCCCTCCAAATAAGAATAAAGCCGGGTCAATCCTGGTTGAAGTCAATTTAAAAGACTGGCTTAAATTTGTCATATCGTTTTTAAAGCTGACGATCGCAAAACCAACCCCGCCGCCTATATAAGTAATAGCCTTCGTCCCGGTATAATATTTTAATTTAAAAGTTGGGGCTAAAATAAATTCAGCCCACTTCCCATCTAAATAATTATTCGTCAGTGCACTTGAGTTATAAGATTTACTCCAGAATTCTGCAATAGCACCAACATATATTCTATTAAAAATGCTGCCGAGATCTGCATGCGCACCGAAACTGAATGTATTATATATTGGACTTTCCGGAACAACATAACCAATTTTGCCGCCAATACCTTCGAGACGAATGTTCGATTGGGAATAGCCTATTTTCATAATGCAAACAACAAAAACAACTAACAAAATATTTTTTAACATTAATCAAAATAATTTTTATTAATTAAAGAAAAGACGATGATAAAATTAATGATAATTTTTTGTTTATTGATTTCTTAACCATGAAATAGATTTTTAGAATGAGCATGCTCACATTATTTTTTTAAAATTATTAAAATGAATAATCCGTACTGAACTAAATCAGTACGGATTATTAAAGGATGGTTCTTTTTAAAAACCTAAAGTAACCGCAAATATATGATTAGCTTTGAAAAATTTAATATCCCGGTAAGCGTAATCAACCATTAAATCAATACTCCCTAAATTATAGGCAATACCAGCACCGGCAGTAAACCCATAAATATAATTAGGATCTTGTCCCTTTGGAGAATAAGCATAGCCGGATCTTAAGAAAAATGTTTTATTGTAACTGTATTCTCCACCAAGATCATAGAGATCACCAAAAAAATTATTATTCTGATAATTTGCAGAAATCTGTAATGAGTTAAGATCATCTATGGTGGGCTTATAACCAAAGCCTAATTCAAAAGAAGAAGGCAAGTCAAATGATGCAGCATTAATTGAATAGTAACTTGGATTCCTGTTAAATGAATTTGTTGGATCCGATGTTGAACCGGTAGGTGAGGCTTGTACCAGCAAACCGGAACCACCAAAGCTCATCTGAGGACCGATATTTTTAATAACCAGTCCAAAGCTTAGCCCTTCAATATCTCCCAAGAGTATTATATTGAAGCCCGGCATTAAAGGCTACTCCGTTGGCGTTAACTTGAGCAATAGCTTCTGAGATATAATTGACGGTTACACCAATTGCAATTCGGTCAGTTAGCTCACGAGAATATGTGACTCCAGCTGTTATGAACTGCGGTGTATATGTTTGGCCTGTTCCATCGGGCTGCTCATTTGTTGTTATTGGAATAGCACCTACATTTAAAGATTTAATATCTAATGATACTATTCCAAAGCCTTCAAAATTAGCTGCAACAGCACCATATTCAACTCCAATATCAGCAATATAATTCATATGAGAAAATGTTGCCATTGCTGATTGCTTTACATGCGAAACACCGGCAGGGTTCCAAAACAATGCATCAAGCCCAGTGGTTGTTGCTATATTTGAACCGGACATAGCAACCCCTTGAGCTCCTACCGGTATTAATAACTCAGTTGCCCCGCCAGTTCCATTTCTTGGCCCGCCTCCAGCAAATGCACTGTCCATCCCTATTAAAAGGATGGATATTAATATTATAATTCTTAATGATATTTTCATTTTTACTCCTTAAATATTAAACTTCATTAAAAGTGATCTGGTATTTGTTGTTCCTGTATGATCGAAAACTTAAGAATCCTTGTCGTACCTACTTTCGGCATATCGATGTAAGCGATATACAGACCACTTGCTACAGGTAATTGAGATTCGTTTGTCAAATCCCATTTTTCAAATTGACCATTATAATGATTAAGTACTTTTACTTGTATGCCTGCAAGATTAAATATTCTTATGGTTGCATCTTCCGGCAAATGATTGAATGTTACAAACCGACTATACTTAGATGTTTCCAGGTAATTAACACCATAATAAGGATTAGGGAATACATTAATTTTATTGACGTCTGATTTTGCTTGAGCTAACGAAGTATCCGCTTTGGGAACACTAAATGTAAATGTATCATGGCCAACCTGAATTGGGTTATTATAAGTTATTTTTATATCATCACCAGTAGTAAATTTGGATTCAAAAAATACCCAGTTCCAGGTAGCACTATCTGCAACAATTTGTGAGTTAGGATTTATTACCGAAGTAGAATATTTAGTGTTTAATACCCAAACATAAACTCTATCATTTTGATTCCACACTGAAAAATCATCTTTGGTTGGGTCATTTGTACTATTATAATTACGATCATAAACCAGAAGGTTTACTTGCTCGTTTTTAGTAGTGTTCCATACTTCAAATGGAATCTTAACAGTAAATGGATTTGTTGATCCAGGATTTGGATTCAAAGGATGAATTCCAAGAGAATAATTGCTTGCACCAAATAATGTAGCAATTGATCCGCCTGATTTTGTAATAGCTACATGATGCCCATTTATTACAGTATCACCATCTACGCCTGTCCATTTTAATTCATAATCCTGCTGCAATTGATTAATATTTGTTGTACCGCCAATTCCACCATAAACAGGAAGTGTAGTTGCAGCAGTTGCGTCAGCATATCCAAACCCTAGAAAATCTTCCAAATCATAACTTGAATTATTACTAATATTGTTTATTAGATTTCCAATAGTTATTGGTGCGCCATAACTACCGTTAATAGAAACTTGAATACCCTCAAATATTAAATTTGCATCAGTTCCTAAATCAGTAGTTTTACTACCCGAAGAGCCACCCGGACCATTAACTGAGTTTTCCGAGAAATAAACATCCGGTGCGTATACATCTTTACCACTTAATATGGTTTGATTTTTTATTACATCGTTTCCTGTTGCTAAGTCTTTTACATTCCATTGTTTCTGTGTAATAGTCATATTAGCAATGGTTGTTACCGTGTCTATTCCTGATACATCAATCAATCCACCACCATAATTATCATCATACATATTATAATTTGTAATTATAGGAAGGTTAGCTGTTTTTGAAGTGATAATAATATCTTCACCTCCAGCAAATAATCCGTTTTGCGAACGGCTGCTATCGCCAAAGAAAACAGAGTTAGTTGCAGGATTGTAGGTATATTCTATTTCAGATCCATCATTATTGCTGATGGGTTTGTAAATGGAATCGATTATTATGTTTGAAGGTAATTTTAGTTCAACTCCATCACAATAATCAAAATCTGGCGATTCTACATCTACAAGATAATGAATGGCAAACGCGCCTTTTGTTTCACTCCATGAAGCTGTTGCGGTTAATGATGAACCTGTTAAATCCTTGATCTTTCTTAATTTCTTACCCATTGCGGTTATATCAGTCCATTTCCCATCTGAACCGAGTGAATACATTTCATTGTGAAATGTAATCTGGTATTGGTGACCTGTTACTTTAAGAGGATCAATTACTTTTACTGAAACTGTAGCATCTGCCAAACCGGAATGTTCTACAGTAGTATTTGAATTTCCTAAATTTGTTGTTGTAACTCCAGGAGCATTTGCTTGAGGTGTTACTGTTACAATTGCAATTGGATTTTCAAGAGATTGAGGAACACCTTTGGGGTTATAACTATAAGCTGTTACTGCAAAATAATAAGGAGAACCATTATTGAGAGGTTTATTACCATTAAACACGTCTACGGAATCAACAAAATATCTTTTTATTCCTGAGTCAGTTCCATTTTGAATTATTATACTTGGTTCAACAGTTCTTGTTACAGGATCAGTAAATGGTATTGAAGAAACACCATTAATAACATCGTATGTAGCAACTAACTTAGCTTGATCTTTTGATGCACCAAAATAAGGAAGCTGATAGACATTGTATCCTTCAAATTTATAATCACCGCCTCCGGAAACATCCACACTGTCAATTAAATCATGAATGACTGTATTCTCAGTAGATGAAACTTTATCTAAATTTGTTCCCCAATTCAAAACGATTTTATTGTTTTGAGGAATACCTGCAACTTGCGGTGCTGGTGGTGCCGAAGGTAAATTGAAAAAGTGGTCGTAAGCGTTTTGCGCAGTTTTATCATAAACTTTAAGCAGCGTAATTGCTTGAGAATAACTTACACTAGGGACAGCGCCTGCAATCACTTCAGCAACTACAACTTCCTGTGTATCCCCGGGAGCCATAGTAAAAGGCCCGGAAGCCATTCCTGACCGAACATCTCTTGGCGGAAAGGTATTACCGTCAATCCACCCTGAACGCGCTACGGGATCTCCCGGAAAAATAAACTTTGTAGTCTTGCCAGTATTAGGATCAGCATATGGCGTACCTATTCTATTTTCGCCATTAAAAAAATTATAAAACTGAGTGGACCCTGATGCCTGCCCTTGATCAGGATCATTATATGTTGCATCAAGTCCGCTGCCGGGATTTGTAAATGTATAAGCAGCAGTCATCGGGAGATTTTTTTTACCATAAATAATCCTACCATTAAAGATTGCCGAATCAGTTGGAGAACCATCTACAATTGGGCCCTGGAAAAAATCAGCTCCAACTGCCGGAGGAGGAAGCGGTGCATAAGTAGCATCGGTAGGCTGGCCATTATATACATATGTCAAACTTAATGTTGAATCATTTCCAACAAGATCATCACTTGAAGAACCGAGATCAACATCTGCCCACCAGGAAACAAACATACTATCTATAGTATAGTTTTGATTCCCTTTATTTATAATATCAAATTTTTTAAAATACATGTTGCCAAGCGCACCTTGTTGTGCATAAGCCCAAATTGTCACATGTACTTCAAGGCCTAATGGCTGAGCGCCATAAAATGTAGTTGTTAAATTTGAATTTTCATCATTTGCTACATAAAAAATAGTTTGATCTGCTCCAGGCACACCGGGAATATCTATATCAGGTTCATAAATCCCATCATTATTTTTATCAGTAAATGGGGCTCCTAAATCATTGGTCGTTCCGGCAGCAGGCCAATTTGCCCAATCACTTTCATATTGAGCTTTAACTTGATCTGCTGTAACTGGATTAGCTGGATCCCAATATGATTCTGATGCGGCATCACTACTTAGATCTACAGAAGGCCCATCAGGATAAACATCCGGCCTTACGCGGTAAATAGACCATCGAGGATCAGTTGGATCAGCAGCAGTTCCATCCGACAAAATCGGACCTGGCTGCAAACCTGAACGGTAAGCTGAACCGCCTACATATACCTGTGATGTATTTCCATTTGGGTAGCCACCCCACAAAAATCCTGATTCATATATTGCATTTTTAGCAGTGTTCCTAGGAAACTCTGTCCCCTCCTTATTCGAATCAGGGTTATAGTCACTATAACCAGTATTTGACTGCAAAGAATTTATATTGTTAATATTTAAAGCTGCAGTACCAATTTGGCCTGCAGTTGATTTTGCTAATTTTCGTTTTCCATTTTCATTACTATTATTTTTTGCATTAACCAACACCGGGAATAAAAATAGTAAGCCGGCAATAGTTATAAAAATATTTTTTAATTTTTTGAACTTCATGTTAAACTCCTATGTTATAATTTGGTCAAATTAATTATTTAGTATTCTAAACGAATCCCAAGCCTAATTTGACGCGGAGTTCCATATAAACCCGCATAATCAACAGTGGTTGAATTATAAGCACTGGCGTAATCGGAACCATATAAAGAAACGCTTTTATAACCTGAAAGATTAGGATCGGTTAAAAATCCATTTGTTTCTGCTGAGCCCGTATTTGTGAATACGTCAACAACATTTTTAGTATCAAAAAGATTAATGACCTGAATAAAAATATTGGCAGAAAAATTTTCCAATATTTCAACTGTCTTATCAATCCTCATATCTACCTGGAAGTTCGACGGTGTGATAGATGAATTAAGCGGTTCAACAGCAAACCTGTTTCTTGTATCCGTAAGAACGACATTGTAAGGATTGCTGGTACCGCTCGTAGGTGAAGTAATTGAACTAAGTGTATATGGATGTCCGCTGGAAAAAGTTAATAAGAGAGATGCACCAAATTCATGAAGTATATCCGGCCCATCATCTTTTCCAAACCTATAATCAATATTTAGATTTCCATTTAAAGCATGATTGAAAGCAAGAGGGACAACATATTTGGGAGTATAAATTACGTTCTGAACTGCAGCACCGTATTCTCCGTTATCTGCATAAGGGTTGTCACCAGTTCCCCTAGCATTTGATATTGAAACAGAACCATTAACTAAAAATCTTTGTGTTCTTCTCATTTGAAAGGCAAGCTCGAATCCCTGGGTAGTTGCGTAATCCCCATTTGTAAGTATTTGATATGGCCTCCAGCCAGTACTTGTAACTACTGATTGTGAACCAAATACAACTTGATCAGCAATGTCTTTATAATATGCTGTTATATCAATTGAAGCAAAATCTGCTATCTGTTGTGTAAATCCAATCTCATATTGTGTTGTTCTTGTTGGCCTTAAATTTAATCCCCATGGAGTTGCATTAAAAATACCAGCGTTTGGATTTATCAAGTATGCTATTCCGTAAGGACTAATGTAAAGATCTGTCAAGCTTGGCTGTTGAACAAATTTTCCATACTGAGCATGAAATACAGTTTGATCAGTAATTGGAAATGAAAAACCAAGTCTTGGACTTACAGAACTAAAGCTTGGTACCTTTGTTAAATATTGCGGACCTGTGACGTTTAAAGTAGAAACATCATAAACCAAATCAGGCCGGGTAGGATCAGAATATGAGTAGTTGTCGGTATTAATATAATCATATCTTAAACCGGCATTAACAATCAAATTCTTATATTGCAATCTGTCTTCTATATAAACCCCGGCAAAAATAGGCCTATGGGGAGACATGGCTCCGGTTGTATAATCTGAACTGCCGCTATATTTATTTCCTAATACATCATATCCATAATTATTTACACCATCCTGAATTAAAATACTCTCCACACTTTTATCCGGGTTTTGAGCAATCTGTTGAGCAAAGTTTGTAAACAGTGACGCCGGTGTATAATTTCTTACGGTCATCAATTGAATTTCACCGCCGATTTTAAGTGAGTTGCTTTTATTCAATTGATCTGAGAAAGCTGCGTTAAAGTTTAAGTTATTATTTTCAAATTTATTATAGTGAATGATCGAATTATTTGGATCGGCCTCTATTAAGGGCATATTTGGAGTTGCAAAATTGAATGTTGAAAAAACAGTATAAGGCTGAGGGACATCATATTGGCCGGTATTTGTTTGATTCCTTGGATATACCCATGGAACACCTGCTGCAGCATTCGCTGCGGCATCCCCATAATGCAAAAAATCATCGCCTAATTGAGGATCGTAGGTCCTGCCGGTATTTATTATATAATTTCCATTAACCTCGATATAAGCATTTGCACTGAAAACATGCGTTACCTTCAACCCAAAATCACCATTATAGTTATCACGAATCGGCAATCTATTTAAATCGAACATTACGTATGTAGGATTCGGCTTATTTGCCGGGACAAACTTTGATTTATTAAAGTTAAACGCCCCAAGGAGTCTTACTATAGTTGGGTTGTAATCAAATGTAAAAGTTGCAACACCACTATACAGATTTGATGAATTGCCCGGAACAGGTCCCCCAGGATAATTTAACAAAACAGCATCTCCCGGTGTAACACTATCAGCAACCATTCCTAAATTGAATCCCGGTGAGAATGTAGGAGCTCTATCCGCTTGTGAAGTATTTTCAAACAACCCAAAAAACTTGATATGATCTCCGACTAATGGACCATTAAAAGAAGCGGTTATATCGTTATATCCATATGCATAAGTTCCAAGGTGCTTTGCACCATCATATCTGTTAGCCTTACTTTTAAAAGTCCAGTTGTCCGTTATGAATTGTACATTAGCGCCGAACTCCGGAGTGCCGGATTTTAACTGGGTTCTAATTATACCTGCGTTTGCACTGCCGTATTCAGCAGTATATCCGCCAGCTTGAACTTGAATTTCTTCAATTGCATCTTGAGGAATTGTTACTTGTTGTGCATTAAATTGGGGACCGCCGCGCAGATTAGTTAATGGATTGGTGATATTTGCACCTTCAAGATAGTAGCCAACTTCATCAATACGACCTCCTCTTATATAAATATTTCCATTTTGTTGAATTACACCAGGCGTTAAAGCAGCAATGTTATTAAGTCCTCGAATAGGCAATGCTTCAATTTGTTCATTGGTTGTAACCCTTACAGCATTTGTATTGCTTTTATTTATAAGCGGCCTTGAAGCAATTACGTTAACTTCTCCTATTGTAACACCTTCAGCAGGCAGTTGAAAATTAAGTTCGGTAGTAAGGTCTGCATTTATACGAACATTTGAAACCGTAATCGTTTGATAACCAATGAATGAAGCTCTGACCTGATAAACACCGGCATCAAGATGCTGGACGGTGTATTCTCCATTTACATCCGTAGCGGCACCTAACGATGTACCAACAACTAAGATGTTAGCCCCGATCAACGGTTCTCCACTTTGTAGGTCGGTCACTTTTCCTTGTATTTTTCCTACTGTCCCCGCCCAAGCAATAATAGGCAACATCAGCAGAAAAAATAAAATGGTAAGTTTTCTGTTCATTTTATCTCTCCTAAGATTAATGATTAGAAAAAAATATTTTTAGGTATAACTAAGAAGCAAAATTCTTAGTCTAACCTTTTTAGTTAAGTTGCCCGCTGGAATAAAAAGAATTGTAAAATTACCGTCAGTTAAATGAGGAAAAAATAATTAATAGTAAAGGATAAATTTGAGAATTTTTTTTAGGGTGTTTGAAGTTCTTAATTGCAGAAGAAGATTGTTAAATGTTTATAGGATTAACCTTAAAATTTTAATTCAAGGTAGCTTTTTTTTTAAATGCAGTTTAACTGCTAAGCATATATATTACTAGAATTAATTTCGGATCCCCAATATTATTTATGATTTAACTGGTTTAGCAATTGTCTGGCGTTACCATTCGAAGGATTAGCTTTCAATATAAGTTCTAATTCCGATACCGCTTTACTATTTTCTTTCGTTCGCATATAAGCCATTGCTAGGTTATATCTAATATCTTCTACCTCAGCGTAAGTAAATTTATTAGAACTATATTCATTATCTTTTAAACAGCTGGTTAAATATTGAATAGTTGATTCGGGTTTGTTAAGATTTAAATAAGTTAAACCAAGTCTATATTTTAGGAATTGACTGTCATCGTTTTCAAAAGCTCTGGAATAATATGATTCGGCTTTGGAATATGTTTTCATTTTATAATACATATCACCAACCATTGAAAGTAAATTAGGATTTGTTTCATCTGTCAATAATACTGCCTTGTATTCCTTAAGGCTGCTTTTAAAATCATTCCTGCTTATATAATCTTTTGCGGCCATTATATGAGCAATTCCCCATGAAGTTTTATCCTCAGTCAAATATTTATAAGCAATATTTTCTATGGCATTATGAGGTTTGAAAACAAATTCACTCTCATTTTTACTAAATGGCGGCCTGCTTTTCAATTTTAATATTTTAAGTTCACCAATAACACTATCTAAAGGAGTATAAGATGTTAAACTCCAAATTGTACTATCTTTTTGAATACTTGAAGGTGACAACCCAATTAGATTATTATTTTTGATTGCTTGAAACCAGGTTTTTGCTAGTAGAAAGTACCCTCTTAAATTAGGATGTACATGGTCAAGCAGCAATTCGTTGCCAATTATTCCGTTAGGTGAACTATCAGAAAAACTTTTGTTAACATCAGCTAATGGAACATTATATTGATGGGACAACTGCTTTATAATTTGATTGAAATCCGAAGGAGCTCTAAATCTTAATCCATCAAGATTTTTTGCAATTACAAACTGCTTTTTAGCTTTATTAAAACTTTTCAAGTTTTCATAACAAAGACCCAATTGATAATGTACATTAGCAGCTCCGGAATCTATATCAAGTGAATTATCGAAACTGTGAACAGCATTTTCATAATCACTTTCTTTTTCTAATTTAATTCCGTCATTGTAATATTTATTACTTTTGTTTTTTAGAGAATCATTTAAATCAGAAGAATCAATTGATACGAATGGCGGTAAGTCTTTTTCATTGGTGACAAGTGTTGAAATAATAATTGGGATTTTATGTTCTTTTGCAGTTGCAATTACCTCTTTATAATTATCCCTAAAAGTATTAACCGCTGTATTATAATCACTGCCTTTAAATTTAATGGAATTATTTTTTACCATCTGCTCCATTAAAATTTTCTGTTCGTTATCCTCCTCTTTTTTAAATAAACTAGCAACAGATGATAAAGTATTTTTTAATAACTGAAATGTTTTAAAATTTTGCAGCCAAAGAAATGTTTTTATTAGCCATCTACTTTTACCTATGGATATTGAGGACCCAATCCCATAAGCTCCATAAAATTCATTCTGTCCCATATAGACAATAAAAAGATCAGGCTTATAGCGAGATAATTCATTTACAAATTCGCATACTGTATAACTATTTGTCGCCGCAATAGCTGTATTGATTACTTCAATATTTTTATGAGGAAAAGCATCTACAAGACGGTCTCTTAAAAATTCAGACGGAATTGCATCATATTCATAAGGAAATCCGGCTGTTGTAGAAGCTCCAAAACAAAAAACCCTTACAGTATTTGGTTTTTTATTAACTTCGAAAAAATCATGCGAGCCTTTTCTATAATAAAGTCTCTCTTCATTAAAATATCTCTTTCCAACCAATTGATTCATCGTATAATAATCTTTACCATCTTTTTTAATCATTGCAAGCGTATTTAAATTGTCTCCATAATTAAATATTCTTAAGAATAGCTCTAGAAGAAATAGGAATAAAAAGGGGATTGAAATTAAGACAAGACGAAAGGTATTTTTTTTAGTCAACATTATATTATTAAATAAAATTCATTTTGGACACTTGTGTAAATAAAATATAACTAACCACTTAGTTTAACTTTTTTTTTATGATACTAAATAAATCATAAATAAAATAAATTAAAATTCCATTCAATTTACATTCTCAATAATTGATCTCATAAATAAAATAATAACAGGTATGATTTATTTGAATATTCAAGGTAAGATTCATTCTACATTATTCAAAATCTTATACAAACAATTAAATTTGGGGAATAACTTAAGCTAAAATAATGTTTATTTAAAATAAAAAATGCGGTTTACGTTTCCACGAAACCGCACATAAAACCTAATTTTTCTTTTAACTTATAACCCCATTCTAATTGTAAAAATATTATTAGCATCAAAATATTTTACTGGAACATAGGCATAATCAACTGAAAGGTTGATGTCGGTAAATTGTTTGAAATTTAAGCCTGCTCCCAGGGTATAATTCTGAAATATATTGGGAGTGTTAGTTGAAGATTGTGGAGAATATAAATATCCGCCTCTTATAAAGAAAATATCTTTATAAGAATATTCCAATCCACCTTTATAATCATCATATGTATAATTATTATTTACAAATGTACCGGCAAGAGTTAATTTATTTTCTTCATCTAAATTTTTCGTGTAAGATACGCCGAGAGAAATTTCAGATGGAAGTTCAGAAGATTGGGCACTTACTTGATAAAATGTAATTCCTCTGCTGCTGTTTGGGTCTTCAGCAGAAGTATAAAGTGCCGTTCCACTATATGTCATTGATGCACCTAAATTTTTAACAACAACACCCAAGGCAAGATTAGGTACTGCAAAAAGATCATTATAAATAACACCAGCATCTATACTAAAACCAGTGGCACTTACTCCGGTCCAGCTTTCATTAAGTATATTAAAATTTGCACCTATGGAAATTCTATCACTTAATTGTTTTGAATAAGTTAATCCCAGTATAAAAAATGTTGGGCTAATTATTTCTCCTGTTCCATCGGGTTGATCCAACGTAGTAACATTTATATCACCAACACTTAAATCCCTAAAAGCAACACCGATAGTTCCAACATCACCAAATCTTCCACTTACTCCAACGAAGCTCATACTCATGTCTGCAATATATTGTCTATGTGAAAAAATTGCATTAACATCACTTTGGCTTAAATCTAATCCGGCAGGGTTCCAGTAGATGGCTTCCAAACCGGATACAAGTGAAACGTTCGCTCCACCCATTCCAATATATCTGCTGCCAACCGGAATTCTAAGTTCAGGGGCACCAGCTGTTCCTGCTCTATTCTGTCCGCCACCAAAAGCATCTACAGCAGCAAAAACAAATATTAGAAAGATAAATAATATTCTGTTTAAGTAAATCATAATTCCTCCAATTAAAATTAAAATTTTAATTATCCCGGTTTCTATTGACTGAAACCGGGAATAACACAGATCTTGTCAGGATCAATATACTTTCAATATCTGTTCTTCTTGTACAATTGCTAACTTCAATACTTTTGTGGTTCCTAAACTTGGCATATCTACATAAGCCACATAAATACCACTAGCAACTGGATAACCACTGTCATTCTGCAAATTCCAGGTTATAAATTGCTGTTGGCTAGATTTGTTTATAGTTTTTACTAATACGCCAGACAGATCAAATATTCTTATTGTTGCCTGATCTGGTAAATGACTAAATGTAATATATTTTACATCTCTAGAAGTTTCTCTATCCTGGAATCCATAATATGGATTCGGGAAAACGTTTATCTTTGCTACGTCTGCTTTGGCTAAATCAGCACCGCTAGAATTAGTCGGAGCTTTGAATGAGAAAACATCCGTTACCGAATTAGGTTTAGTGCTAATTAACCGGTACGTGGTTCCTGTCGCAGGCAACTGCTCTGCTATGTTTGCCGGGAAAGTAGGATCACTTACACTACCAGCATTCATACTCACCAATACCAGTCTAGCCATTACCTCATCACCTATTTCATCAAGTGCACCCGTAGTATCTCCCGCAGCAAGTTTATTTACATAGGCATCATATCCAGCAGACCCTGGCGATTTATCGACAGGTTGATACCAGTAGATCCAATCTGTTTCAGGATCGTTGTCGCCACCAGATATAGGATTGTCAGTGCCGTCGAAATCGAAAACACCATTTTCTTGATTATCTAAAACAAATGGAATCATTCTATAATCATCGCTTGGATCATTTGGGGTAGCAATACCGATATTCCATATCTCAAACGGGACGCTAACATTTGATCCATCAGTAAAAGCTAAATAAGCTTTTCCTCCAGCAGCGGTAAATCTTAATTCGTAATCGTACGGTATGAATCTGCTTCCATCTGCATTACGTAATACACGAGATCTGAAATAGGCATAATCAAAGTCGGTGCCATTGGAACCGGTTTGAATTCCCCACGTTGCTCCTGCAGGATCCGCTGTTGGCCTGTCTACAGTACTTGGAAATGACGATGGGAACCCGCTTCCATTAAACGTAAAAGATGCATAGGTCGGATCATGTGGACCATTTGCATTTGAAACCTCTTGAAAGTCCTTAAAATCAGGTTGTGGGCCTAAGACTTTTATTTGGATACCATCAATAATAGGATATAAATCACCGCCGGCTTGGTTAGATACTCCTGACACCTTTACAATTCCAGTTGTACTATCTTTTACTCCCCATGTAGTTACTCCGCCAGTAGTATCAAAAAATACTTGATAAACATCGCCGGTAGTTTGTGAGGGATCAATAACAATTCCTAATGCACTTCCATCACTCACACTACCAGAAGTAACCCAATGAGAAACCATGACAGTATCTCCTGTTGTGGAACCATAACGCACACCAGGTAAAGTTGTCTGAGGTATACCAACTTTTATGATAACTGATGATTGTAAAGCATGAAAAGGCAATAGTGGTGCTGGGTTAAATGCGTAGGGAACAACTGCAAAATAATATTCCTGACCGTTTGCTAAAGGTTTATTTCCTCTTAAAGCATCTTTTGAAATACTCAAATAACGTTTTAACCCGTTATCGGTACCTTCGACTACAATCTGCCCTAACAATACACCAGCTTTTTCAACGGTATCAACAATTGTAGTAATTCCATTAGCTAAATCAAATGTTCCAATATTTACACCATCAGATAAAGAGGAGGAGGCAGATGGTAATTGGTAAACTTCATATCCTTCAAATGCATAACCTTGACCGGAAAAATTTTCAATTTTATCAACAACAGATGCATCACCACCCCAATCCAAAACAATCTCTCTATCTAATTGTTCAACGTGGACTACCGGTGGGGGTAAAGATGGAAGCTGGAATAACTGATCAAATACAATTTGAGCAGTAATGTCATTATTTTTCATTTGAGTAACTGCAGCTAAATTATCTTTTCCCAAGCCGCCAACCATAGCCAATACAACCTCTGCTGTATCGCCGATACTCATTGATATAGGGCCGTTTACAACCATGATTCTTCTATCACCTGGGGAATCGCCGCCTGCAGCAGAATTTCCATCTAATTTACCAGTTTGTTTTACCGGATCTCCAGTAAGAAGATAAGTTCCGTATGGAGTAACATCTTGAACGCCATCAGGGAATCCATCGCCAGAAGGATATGGAGGATCTGGTTTTTTACCGCGCATCAAATTATAAAATTCTAAAGTGCCGGTATAATCAAAACTAGGATCACCCCAGTGACCGCCTGCAGCGAAATAAATGAAAGAGCTCATTGGTTTAGGGTTAATATATTTATATCCTTTTCTCCATTTCAAATTAAAAATTGCACTGTCACTTGCGTTTCCTGTGAATTTAGATACACCTTGCAAAAAGTCATATCCAATAGCAGGAGTACCATAACCAGCGGCTTGATATGTTGCATCAGTAGTGCTTGCATTATAAGCGTAACCCAAGTTAATAGATGTATCACATCCGGCAAAATCATCTGAAGAAGTTCCAACATCAGGATCAGCCCATTGAACAATATACATACTATCTATTGTAGCACTTGCTGAAGATTTTGCAGTACCTTTATAAATCATATCAACTTTTTTGTAAATAACATTTCCAAGTGCTCCTGTGTATGCATATGCCCAGTAAGTTTCGGAAATTTGCAATCCAATTGGTGCAGAACCGTAATTTTGAGAAGATAGTGCATCAGTGTACTCAACAAACAAAGTTTGTGCGGCACCAGGAATACCTGGGATATCAACATCCGGTTCATAAGTTCCATCACCATTTACGTCTTCATAAGGGGCGCCTTTATCTGCCGGCCATTCATTCCAATCTGTTTCGTATTGCTGCCGAAGGGTAGATACATCTCCATCAGTAACCTGACCCAAACCAATACTATTAAAATTAGCTGCGTCATCATTTAAACTGCCGGTTTTATAATCAGGCCTAACACGATAAACACGAGGGGGATCAAATACAGATAAACATCCGGTGCCATATGTATTTCCATCTACTCTAATTTTAGGAGATTGCCCGTCATTAACTATTCCACCCCAAACAATACCTTCTGCAAATATAGCTCCGATATTAGATCCTTTAGGGTAAGAGCCGTTCCATGATCCGGCAACGACCCAGTCATGAAATCCATCTGATCCAACCCAGGTAGTAATACCATTTATATCAAGCACACTAGATGCAGGGTTGGTTGCAGTTTTACTTAAACTATTTCTAGTTTTATTTCCTTTTTCTTTAGCTGAAATGCTATTAGGATATGCCATAAGAAAAATTAGAAATATAACTAAACTTATATAATTGAATTTTCTCATATAATATGACCTCCGCGATTTTTTATTTTTCATGAGGTAAACTCTAATTCTTAAACTTAAAAATTAATTAATACACCAGCTCTTATTTGTCGTGGTGCTGAAAACATATTAACATTCATCACAGAAAGAGCTGCTTGCTGATCTTGAAGATTCAAAGCAGAATATAAATCTCTAAACTGTGAAGTTTCTGCTAAACCTGCTTGAGAATTTAAGAATCCGTCATCATAACCGTTTCCAGTTCTATCATAAACATTTATAACATTCTTTGTATTTAACACATTCATGACATATACATAAAAATTAAGATCAAGATTATACAAATTAACAGTCTTATCAACACGGAGATCTAAATTATAAAACCAAGGTGTTGTAGCTTGATTAACCGGCCCATTAGTTCTTCTTGTTCTTACATCCAGCACAGGAATTAAACCGCCTGTATTGTCTCTTGCTTGTCCAAGACCAGTCTGATCTAAACTTTCAGCAAGTGTGTAAGGATGTCCACTATTAAATGTAAATAATAGGTTAACTCCTAACTGCTGAAGTATAGGACCACCGTCATCTTTTGCGAATCTATAATCCAACATCATTGAACCTCTATGAGTTTGATCATAGCTCAATGGTAAAATTACTGTTGGAACATTTTGATTAATTTCAACTGACCCAATACCGCTTCCAACAAAAGAGTTGGTTCCTTTTGCATCGGAATATGTATAATTTATTTCAGCTCTAACTCTCTCAACTCTTCTTACTTTAAGGCTTATTTCAAGACCTTTTGTAGTTGCAAAATCTTGATTTATGAAAGTAGGATATTGAGATTTTGCAGCGCCTGCTTCTGTTTTAAATTCATTGTATTGTATTTGTCCTTTTATATCTTTATAAAAAGCAGTTACATCCAATGCAGCAAAATCAGTAAACTGTTGAGTAAATCCAATTTCATATTGTGTAGTTCTAATTGGCTGAGGATCATAAGCCACAGGATTTGTCTGTAGATTTGAAGCTCTGATTACATTTGTAATACGGAATTGACCGCTATATGCAATATCTAAGCTTGGGTTTTGAACAAATTTACCATACTGTAAATGGAAAACGGTTCTATCTGTAACCGGGAATGAAAATCCTAACCTTGGGGACACATAACTATACTTGCTTCCTTTTACCAAGTTGATTGGAAAATGAGTTGTAGCATCAAAGGTTGGATTCAAAGGATTTGCCCAATTCCAGGTATCCATATTTATAAAGTCATATCTTAAACCGGCATTGATAATTAAATCGCTTAATTCTAGTTTGTCTTGAATGTAAGCAGATGCAAATATTGGATGTCTTGCATCAAATGGGCCGGCATCAATTTTATTTCCTAATAAATCGTATCCATAATTATTAAAGGATGAAAAAGTTACATTTTGAAACAAATATTGCAATGAGTCTGCATTCCTAGCTAAATCAGGATTTTCTCTCATGTTCTGAAGAAGAGATGAAGCGCCTCCAACTGAATATCTTCTAAGAGTCCATCTTTGATATGAACCACCAGCCTTAAATTCATGTTTGCCTATTTGTGAAGTAAAGGCTAATGAACCGCCAAAATAATTTCTACTTGCTTTATCATAGCTGGTTAATACTGTACCAGGCCTTGTAAAGTCAAATCCATATAAATTATAAGCTGCAGGCTGTGAAAAATAATTTGAGAAAGTCCACCCGTATTGAGAAGCTAATAAGCTATCATTATAATTTAAGAAATTATCTTTCATATAAGGATCATAAGTTTTATATCTAAAATCCAAATAATTAACATTTGCTTCAACAATCGTATTTGATGTAATAAAATAGGTTCCTTTTGCATTTAATAACAAGTTGCTGTTATCTTGTAATGGTAACCTTGCCAAATCATAAATATTAGAAAGGTCAGTTATTGTTCCCTGATTTAATGGGACAAAGTTATTAAAAGTATAATCGTTTCCTCTAGTTCTTTGCCAAGTAAAGGCACCGGCAACTTTTACTAATAATGGTTTCAGATCCAATAAAGCCGTACCGTTAAATGTATAACGATTTTGCATTCTTCCTGGAATAGAGCCTGCATCCCATTTTAATATTTGGGAGTCAGTTTTATTTCCACCATTTATTCCTGAATCAAATACTTTGGTAGTATCAAATAAATCACCGTCAGAATATGCTGTCGGATTCCCGGATAAAAATTGCGGGGCATAATCCCTAATAAAGCTATTCTCACCGGATAGGAACAATTTTACTTTGTCTGAAAGAACAGGACCACTTAATGTTACTGTATAATTAGAATATCCATAAGAATAAGTTCCTAAAAACTTATCAGGTGAATTTGCGTTACCAAAATTATCTGTTTCAGCTCTTACGGAAGCATGATATTTGTCTGTCCCGGTTTTAAAATCTTGCTGAATTATTCCAGCATTAGCATTTCCGTACTCTGCTGTATAACCTCCCGCTTGAACAAGAATTTCTTGTAAAGCATCAGGAGCAACAGTAACAAGGGAACCGCCGTTTCTGCTATAAACATTTTTTATATCAGCGCCTTCTAACACATAACCAGTTTCATCCGCACGGCTTCCTCTTATAAAAATGTTTCCATTTTGTTGAACGACACCAGCTTGCAATGCTACAATTGAAGCGATATTTCTTACAGGCAATGCCTGGATGTCTTCTGAATTAACAATTCTAATTGCATTTGTTGCACTTTTTTCAATAAGGGGTCTTTTTGAAACAATAACAACTTCACCTGTAGCTATTGCTGCAGATGGAAGGTTAAAATCAACTTCTTGAGTAAGGCCGGCAACAATTCTTATTCCTTCTATTGTTACATCTTTATAACCGATATAGGAAGCTTTAACGCTATAATTTCCAGATGGGACTTGTGAAATAATATAACTTCCGTTTTCATCGGTTGCGGCACCAAGACTTGTTCCTACAATTATAATGTTGGCACCAATTAAAGGTTCTTGACTTTGCTGGTCAAGCACCTTTCCCATTACTTTACCAGTTTGCGCCATTACTGTAGATGTAATCAGTAATGTTAAACAAATTAAAGTAAAAATTTTCCGAATCATATTTTTTTCCTCCGAAATTTTTAAACTTGTTACTAATCGTCAGTAAAAACTTTAGCTTGCAAATTACCTTGAGTACCAAACAATATTGTTGTATATCGGTCTTTAGATTTGGCATCAACAGATGTTGCTGCTAATGTAGGATTTCCCGGTATCGATCCTGTAGTATCTGCCGCAAATCCAGTAGTATCTTGTTCAAATGTTATAGCATAATTTGCAGGGGCATTAAATAGAGAATAAGGGATATTTCCACCTCCAGATAAGGAGGATTCCAAACCTAGAGCTTCTCCTCCGACAACAATATCACTGACTGATAAACCTACTACGGCATTATAAAAGCCAATTGATGCTGCGGTATCTGGATAAAGGGTTCCTTCATTTGCTGAACCTGGAGTCTGCCATGTGTACCTCTGGTCAACTTTAATCAAATTCGTACTAGTTGCATCGGGGTTTATTAATAGCAACCTTATCTTTCTTTGAGTATCTAAAGTTAAAGTATATGAGGAGGAAGAATTTGCAAAGGTTACATTAAATGTTTTAGAACCTGATGGTATGTCCATAAATGGTTGTCCATCTGCGGGATAGGAATCGCCAACGTTTAATGAACCCGTTGTTCCTTCACTATTTCCATAAGCATCTAAAATATTAATTGTTGCTGCTCCATTTTCTGCAGCTAAATTAATAATTTGGACTTGACTGTGGTAATCTACACTGGATGGTAAATTTTGGACTGTATTATCAACACACCCAACAAGATAAAATATTAAGCTGATACCAAATATGTATAAAAGCTTAAGCTTATAAGCTTTATTCATATAACCTCCTAAAAAAGTTTGATGATGGTTTTTAGCACTAATGGTGTAATTATTTATAAAGTTTCCGCTTTATCTGGTCAAAGAAGTTAAACATTAAAAAAGGTGCTGCCATTTATTCTTTTAAAATAAATGTGAAGAATATTAGAAAAGATTTATAAAAACTTAATCAGTAAATTTCTTTTCAATATACTTTCCTCTGCACCTTTATATTATTTAATTATTAATTATAACTTGGTTTTTAACGTCTTAAAAAACTAAATTAAAGTCAAGACCATGTTTTGTGAAACTTAGTTTATTCAAAAAACAAGTTTTTTTGACTTCACAACTTTTCAATACATTAAAATATGACGAAATTTTTTACCCTGCAAATTAATCGACGAATTTTTTTTTCCTTGAAACAGGGAAAAATAATCTTAAGCATATATTTCTTGATACTAAATTAATAATATTATGATAATTCCAACTATTTGATTATGTGATAGTTTTTTTTATTTTCGCCCCTTGCTTCACAATTATTACTCCAATAAAAATTATTACCGCAGCAATTATTATTGTAATTGTTATTTGTTCATCAAGAATCAGCCAGCCAAGAAACAACGCTATAATAGGATTGATGTAAGCATAAGTTGAAACTAATGACAGAGGCAAATGCGCAATAGCATAGATGTAAGAACCATAACCTATTAGTGATCCCATTATTAATAAGTAAGAAAACGCCAAAAAGCTTTCCTGGTTAAAATGAAATTTTGCTGCTTCCCCTAATAAAAGCCCGAATGCTGTTTGTGCAATTCCTGCTATAAACATTTGAACTGATGAACCAACAAACAAAGGGACATTCACTTTTTTGTACTTTGAATATATGGAGCCGAAAGACCAGCATATTACAGACCCAGTTAAACAAAGCATTCCTGTTATATATGATGAATTAAAAATATTTTTTATATCATGGCTAAAAATTAAAATTGCGCCTGACAAACCAAACAGCAAACCAATTATAGTTTTTGAATTAAGTTTCTTTCCAAGTCCTGATATGGCTTCTCCACCAACCATCCAGAACGGAAGTGTAGTAAGAAATAAAGCAGTGATTCCGCTTGGGACAAATTTTTCAGCAGTAACTACCAGCCCATTTCCAAAACCAATTAATGCTAATCCAACAATAGCTAAATTTAAAAGATCCTTGCCACGTGGTAATTTTTGCTTTTTAATTTTAAAGTAAATCAAAAGGGCGCTGCCTGCTATAAGCCAGCGAAGGCCAGCAAATAACATCGGGGGTAAATGTCCTACTCCAATTCTAATTGCTAAATAAGTAGTTCCCCAAATTATGCATATTGCAATCCATGCAGCATAAGCTTTAAAGTTTTCTTTTTGCATTTAACTAAATTTGTAACAAAAAAATAAAGCCATTTATAAATTTGAATTAAATTTTTCCTAACTTAACGGAAATAAAATTTCAAACATAGAAAAAGAAGTAATAATTTCTTTATCAATTAATAAGGGAACCACTTTGAATAAACCGGCAAAACAAAAATGGAATTTTCCAAGAGCTTTTTGGACAGCAAATATTGTTGAACTTTTTGAAAGAGCTGCATACTATGCAGTCTTTATTGCAATCACTTTATACCTTTCCAGGGTTGTAGGATTTAGTGACATTGATGCCGGATGGATTGGCGGTGTGTTTGCTGCGGGACTATATTTTCTTCCGCCTTTCTCAGGTGCATTTGCTGATAAAATTGGTTTTCGAAAAGCGGTCATTCTTGCTTTTACTTTATTAACAATTGGATACTTTACTCTTGGGGCTTTACCATACAAAGCAGCAGTGCTTCCCGCTTTGGTTGTTTTAATGTTCGGCGGTTCATTTATAAAATCAATTATTACAGGAACTGTTGCTAAAACTACTGATGAATCTACAAGAGCAAAAGGTTATTCTATTTTTTACGGACTTGTAAACGTCGGGGCTTTTCTTGGAAAAACTTTTGCTTATCCATTGCGTATTTCCTGGGGGCTGGAATCAATTAATTACTACGCAGCTTTTATGACATTAGTAGCACTTGTAGTTGTATTCTTTTTTTATAAGAATGTAAATATTGACGGCGAAGGGAAAACATTTAAAGCAGCTTGGGGTGGATTTATAAAAGTTGTAACAAATGTTAAACTTCTTTTATTAATAATTATAGTAACTGGATTTTGGATAATCCAACATCAGCTATATGCTACTATGCCCAAGTATGTTTTAAGAACCGTAGGCGAACATGCTTCACCGGAATGGATTGCAAATGTTAATCCATTTGTTGTAATGATTTCAGTAGTATTTATAACAAACTTAATGAAAAATGTACGTGCCGTTTCTTCAATGAGTGTAGGAATGTTTCTTATGCCTGTCTCTGCACTGTTAATGGCATCAAGTCCAATTTTAGAATCGATCACAGGACAATCAGTTTCGATATTTGGACTATTTTCTGCACACCCTATAACAGTTATGATGATTGCGGGAATTATTGTACAGGGCATTGCAGAATGTTTTATCTCCCCACGTTATTTGGAATACTTTTCTCTTCAAGCTCCCAAAGGAGAAGAGGGTTTGTATTTGGGATTTAGTCACTTGCATTCATTTCTTTCTTCTATACTTGGATTTGGAATTTCGGGTTATCTGTTAACTGCATATGCACCTGACCCATTAACTTTAACTTCTGAACAATTAGTACATGCTTATGATCATTCACATTATATTTGGTATTATTTTGCAGCAATAGGATTAATAGCAGCAATTGCATTATTAATTTACAGATGGGTTTTTGATAAAAGAGAAAAATCAATTCAACCGACATGAGCATTTATAAAACAGTCAGAACACATATGGAAATTTGAACGATTTAGTTTCACATTATGTTCTCAAAAATAATTTAACGCTTATCTTAAATAATTACTATTAAAAATATTAATCCAAAATATTAGAGAACTTTCTTTAATAAAATTTTACTTAGCGGGAAAAGAATTCTTTGGATTAGTTGTGTGAGATATGATTGCTATAAAAATCTTTTTCTTATTTTAAATTATTGCCGAAGATGATTTTAAATTCTGTTCCTGAATTTTGAATGACTTCTAAGGTACCGGATAATTGAGCAACAAGAGTATCAACCAATTGTAATCCTAATGAAAGTTTCTTTCTTTCCATCAAACCTTCCGGCATCCCTACTCCGTTATCACCAATTTGAAGTATTAATTTATTTGCACCGTCTTTATTAAAATCAACTTTAATCTTACCTGTTTTATTTTCCTCTTCATAATTAGGAAAAGCGTATTTGAGGGAATTAGAAATAAGTTCATTAATAATCAAACCACAAGGTACAGCAAAATCAATATTAACAAATACACTATTAATATTGATTTCAAGTTTTATTACAGATGTGTTAGCAGCATACGATTTGAAAAGATCTCTTGTAAGCTGCTGTACATATTCTTTAAAATCAATTCTGCTTAAATCTTCAGATCTGTAAAGCCGTTCATGAATCATTGCTATGGACTTAACACGGCTTTGACTGTCCTTAAACATATTTAAAGCTTCTTTATCTTTTACTTTCTTTGAGCTGAGGTAAAGTAAACTGGAAATAACCTGTAAATTATTTTTAACCCTATGATGAACCTCTTTTAATAATACTTCCTTTTCTCCCAACAAGTTTGTTTTTTCACTTAAAAGAGTTTCTTTTTCTTTTAACAAGCCTGCAAGTGCCGTACTTCTTTTTTTGATTGAATTTATCCTTAACTTAAAAATAAGAACAATCAAAAAGACTAATGCAAGTATTGATAATATTTTAAACCAAATCGTTTGATAGAATGATGGGATAATTATTATCTTAATTGAAGCTTCCTTTTCAGTTCCCTTATCATTATTATTTTGAGCTTTAACAAAAAGTGTATAAGCTCCGGGAGGAAGATTTGTGTAGGTTGCGCTATTGTGCGCCCCTATATTATTCCACTTGTCGTCAAACCCGTCCAATTTATACTTGAAACTGTGTGCTTTGATATTATAGTAATCAAGTAAGGCAAAATCCAGCGTAATAACATCATCGTAATATGGAATACTTAAACTCTTTGAGTACGAAATGGATTCTTTAAGAAGGGTGCTGCCATCAGTTGAAACAGGTACAGACTGATTGAAGATTTTTAGATCTGTAAAAGTAATATCTGCGTTAGGCTGCTCGGCATGGATACTATCCGGATCAAAATAAACAACGCTGTATTTACCACCAAAATAAAGTATGTTATTTGAGGATATACTCGCCACATCGTTTAAAAAGTCAAAATCTCTTAAACCGCTTCTTTTAGAAAAATTTGAAAACTGATTATTTTTTCTATTAAACTTTGATAATCCCTTGTCCGTACTAATCCATAAGAATCCATCTTTGTCTTCAATAACACTATTAACTGCAAGGCTTGGTAATCCGTCTTCAATATTATAATTTTTAAATTTGCCAGTTTTCTTATTATAACTTGATAACCCATTTGATGTGCCAAACCATAAAATTCCATTCTCAGTTTCATAGATGGATACAACTTTATTACTGCTTATACTATTTGTGTTGGAAGAATCATGAATAAAGGTTTTAAAAGTATTGCTTTTAGGATTAAAGCAACTAGCTCCTCCGCCATCGGTTCCTACCCATATAAAATTTTCATTATCCTTATAAATTGTCCAGATAAGGTTATTTCTTATACTATTCGAATTACCTGGATCAGAAATGTATTGTGTAACTTTTTCTTTTTTCTTATCAAAATAATTCAATCCCCACCACGTACCAATCCAAAGATTACTATTAACATCTTCGCATAAAGAAATAACGCCATTATTACTTAATGAATTTGTATTAGATGCACTGCTAAAAAAATGACTGAATTTGCCGGTTGCAGGGTTATATTTATTTAATCCTCCGCCGTTAGTTCCCATCCATATATTATCATCTCGATCTACCAAGACAGATTTTACATCATTATTATTTAGACTATTCTTGTTTCCAGGCTCATTACGAAAATGAGTAAAACTGCCGGTTTTGCTTTGGACTATATCCAGTCCGTTATCAGTTCCAATATAAACATTGTTATTTTTATCAACGAAAGCGCAATTGATATTTGAGCTGCTTAGACCTCTTTCAAAATTATTTTTATCAACTTTATAATAGTAAAATTCGTTTAAGGTTTGATAAAAATTACTTACTCCCCCGAATGTACCCACCCAAATTAAACCCGTCTTGTCTTCACAGATAGAAAGTATATTATTATTATTAATACTTAACGGCTTAAACAAATCATTTTGAAACGTCGTAAATTTTTGTTTTGATTGATCGAACCTGTTTAACCCGTTTGTTGTTCCTATCCATACGTTATTTAATCTATCTACATAAAGACTATTTATATTGTTGCTTGATATACTATTGGGATTATTACGTTTTAATTTAAAAAGCTTGGTGGATTTAGTTACCATATTATACTTTAGAAGGCCATTACCACTCGTGCCAATCCACAAATTTTTATTTTTATCTCCCGTTACTGCTTTTACCCAGTAATAGCTGTCGGTGTACTTATTAAATAAGCCTGGCAGATTATACTTTAAGATTTTGCCATCTTTTTGTAAACAACTTAAACCGTCCAAAACCCCTAGCCATAAATTCCCTTGATTATCTTCATAAATAGAAAATACAGTATTTAATGGTGTTTCAATAGATTCTCTATCAACCTTTTTTATAACCGAAAAATTATTTTCTTTTTTGTTGTACTTGCATAACCCACCTGATGTCCCGATCCATAAAGTTCCCGTCTTGTCTTCATGAATATCGTAAATATTATTACCACTAATGCTGGTTGAATCATCCTTATTGTTTTTATATACTGTAAATTTCTCTGTCTTATAATCATATTTATTTAAACCGTCATTGGTTCCAATCCATAAATTACCTTCGTTATCTTCAGATATAGCTAAAACAGTATGGTTTGAAATACTGTTTGGATTAGAAGGTTCAGGAAGAAATACTTTGAAACTGTATCCGTCAAATCTATTAAGACCGTTATAAGTCCCAAACCACATAAATCCTCTGCTGTCTTGAAATACTTTATTAACAACATTCAATGACAACCCATCTTCTACAGTTATGTGGGAAAACTGAATTTCGTCTCTTTGGGGATATATATTTATTGTAAAAAGTAAGACAAATAAAAACGAGAAGATTTTTCTTAAAATGAGCTTAAGATAATTTTCATTTTTAAAAATTACTCTGCAACAATTATTCGGAACCATTTACTAAGCTCATAAATTTTTACTTCATTTTGGGTTAGGTCTATCCCTATTTAAATAAATTATGCTAGAATCCATGGTTATTATCGAAAATATTTATCATTATTTAAGCGGTTAAGGTATTTTATATATAATAGATATAAGTTTCATCTAAAACTAATCAGCTATTTTTAAATCAAACCAAAAAGTTTTTTATCTTTATAAATTTAGGCATTAATGTTAGTAATTATACCATTCATCAAATAACTATTGTATTTAAATTGATTGTAATTTAGTTTCGCTTCATTCTTTTCCAACAAACTTGAAGCACAGCCTAAATGATTACAATTAAAAACGTTACTAAAAAATTTTCCGAAGTAACTGCACTTGATAACATTTCTTTGGAAATAAAAGAAAAAGAATTCTTCGGACTACTTGGCCCCAACGGCGCAGGCAAATCAACATTGATGAATATACTTGTTGGTTATTTAAATGCAGACTCAGGAGAAATATTAATTGATAATGAAAAAATATCAACCGAAAATCTAGAGATAAGAAAAAAGATTGGATTGGTTCCTCAGTCACTTGCTTTATATGATGATATTTCTGCACAAGAAAATTTGGAAATCTTCGGTTCACTTTTCGGGTTGACGAAAAAAACACTTCAATATAACATAGCCGAGAAGCTAAATATGGTTGGTCTGTTTGATAGGAAAAAAGATAAAGTTAAAAACTTTTCCGGCGGAATGAAAAGAAGACTAAATTTAGCAGCTTCAATTTTACATGACCCTAAAATTATTTTATGTGACGAACCGACTGTCGGCATTGACCCGCAGTCACGCAACGCAATTTTTGAATATCTTGAAAAACTTAATGATGATGGCAAAACTATCATTTATACAACTCATTATATGGAAGAAGCGGAGAGGCTGTGCAACAAAATTGCAATAATAGATTTTGGAAAAATTATTTCTTCGGGAACTCCACAGCAGTTGCTTGAAGGACTTGAATTCAATCAAACAATTACAATCAGCAAAAATCAAATTACTGAAAAGAATAAAGACGTTTTTAAACACTTTTGGGGAATTAATCGATGAAGAAGATAAATTTGAACTAAAGCCCACCGATGGATTTAAACTCTCGGAATTTTTTAATGATATTGAAAAAAATAATATCAATTATTCCTCTATTAATATTAATAAACCTTCACTCGAACTTTTATTTCTTCATTTAACCGGAAGGAGATTAAGAGATTGAAAGTTGTTTTAAAATTAATTAAAAAAGAATACATCCTTTTCTGGAACGATAAAGTTGCCGTAGCACTAACATTTTTAGTCCCAATTGCTTTAATTCTTCTTTTCGGTTCTATATTCGGAGGTTCAGGAAGCGGAAGTGCAAGTGGAATTAGATTGGCATTTCTTAATGAAAGCAATTCAAAGATTGGAAAGAAAATCGAATCAACTTTGGATACCACAAAAACTTTTTCTTTAATTAAAACATATACTAACGATGAAGGGAAGGAAGTAAAATTTGATACTACTTCAATTAAAGAATATGTGAGAACCGGAAATGCTTCTTCCGCACTTGTAATTCCAAAAGATGCTTACACTGATTCTTCATTCGGACTTAAATTAAAATATTATTTTGATCCGAAAAACGAAATGGAATCTCAAATTACTCAAGGCCTTCTTCAGCAAACTGTAATGTCACAGATTCCTGAAATTTTTAACAGCAGCATGATGCATCGTTCCGAAGAATTTCTCGGCAAACAAAAAGGAAAAACTTTTAATAAAAAAATGGCATCTCTTGTTAGCCAATATTTTAATGTTGATACTTCAGAAATTTTACATTCAATGTCATACGGATTTAATGATTCAACCAAGAGTGATTCTGCAACGAAAAAAGCATCAAACTTTTTTAATAATATTGTAAAATTTGATAAAGAGCAGCTCGTTGGGAAACAAGTAAACAACCCAGGTGCAACAAGAAGTGTTGGCGGCTGGGCAATTATGTTTTTGTTATTCAGCATTACTGCGTCCGGGGCATCTTTATTTGAAGAGAAGCAAATGGGTGTAACTTTAAGGATTTTATCTTCGCCGGTTTCTAAAATTTATATTCTATGGAGTAAATATCTTTACAATATTTCTTTAGGAATTATTCAATTACTCACTTTGTTTTTTGCAGGGTATTTATTTTTCGGGATAGACATATTTTCAAATTTTATCAACCTATTAATTATATGTATAGCAGCTTCTTCAGCAAGCACTGCATTTGGAATGATGCTGGCTGCTTTAAGTAAAACTCCATCACAAAACAGAGGCCTAAGCACATTTTTAATTTTAACAATGAGTGCTATTGGTGGTGCGTGGTTCCCCACATTTATTCTTCCGCCGTTTATCCAAACATTGAGCAAGCTTACACTTGTGTATTGGTCGATGGAAGGATTTCTTCAAGTACTTTGGCGTGGTGCTAATTTTATCCAGCTTCTTCCAATAATTGGAGTTTTAATATTAATGGCTGTTGTTATTAATTTAATAAGTGCATGGGGATTTAAGCATGGGGATATTTTTTAATTAAAGAAAAAATTTATATGAAGATAAACGCAATATTAGAAACGATTCTTTACGGTAAAAATTTAAATGAACTTGCAGATTTCTATAAAAATATTTTAGGTTTTGAAGAAATCGCAAGAACGGAAGGAAGAAATGTTGTACTTTCTTGCGGAACTTCGGCATTAATATTATTCAATTCTGAAGCATCAATTAAAAAAGATGGTTTATTTCCTTATCATGGAACTTCCGGCCCCGGCCATATAGCATTTCCAATTAAAGATGGAGAACTTCATGATTGGAAAACCCTTTTAGAAAAAAATAATATAAAAATTGAAAAAGAGCATGTGTGGCAAGATGGAAGCATATCAATTTATTTTAGAGACCCAGCCGATAATAGCGTAGAACTTGCACCGTCTTCTTTATGGAATGGATTGGGAAAAAAATTATTAAACATAAAGTGAAATCCCTTCCCAACCATTTATTAATAATGCAGTGGTCTAATTAATTGCCACAAAAATATAATTAGGAGATTTCTATGAAAAAATATTTCACATCTATAATTGCTTCATTCGTGCTTTTAACAATTGGTAATTCTACTTTTAGCACAATCACAATCAAAAAAATACGACTTTAAAAATTTCACAAAAGTCGAAGCCGGCTGGGGAATGGAACTTAAAATAACTCAATCGGATAATTACTACATTGAAGTAAAAGCAGATGAAAAAGATTTTGAGTATTTGAAAGTTGAAAAACACGGTAACTCTCTTGACTTCTATATCGATAAAAACTCTTATAGAAAAAGAAGCGACATTGAAATAACAATCAAAATGCCTGCTTTAACTGGTTTGGATTTAAGCGGCGGAGCAGAAGCAAATATTGATATGAGTATGTCTTCCAAAGAATTTGAATGCGAATTATCCGGAGGCGCTGAGCTAAAAGGAAATTTGAAATGCGGGAATATCTCCCTAAGCTCTTCCGGCGGAGGAACAACAAAACTTTCCGGCAGTGGCGATAATTTGAATGCTGATGGTTCAGGCGGAAGTGAATTTAAATTAAAAGATTTTTCTGTAGAAGATGTAAATTCAGAATTATCCGGCGGTTCCGAACTTACAGTAACAATGAATGGAAATTTAACGGCAAGCCAAAGCGGCGGCTCAAAAATAGTTTATTATGGAAATGCAAACTCAGTTGATTCGCATTCAAGCGGCGGTTCAAGTGTTAGCAAAGGAGATTAATAAAACTAATATACAGTAGGAACTTCAGTAATGAAGTTCCTACAATTTATTGAATAAGACCTATATAGTTACTTCAACAAAATTAAATTTTTTAACAGATGTATATTTTTCCGTTTGCAGCCTGTAAAAGTATATTCCGCTTGCTAAATTGGTACCATTAAGTTTTACTTCATGATTTCCAGAATTTACTTTTCCATTAACTAAATCCATTACCTTTTCTCCAAGAGAATTTATTAAGGTTAATTTCACATTACTGTCTTCTGGCAATGTGTATTCTATAGTTGTGGAAGGATTAAAAGGATTTGGATAGTTTTGTGAAAGACTAAATGTCAAAGGTGCTAAAAAATTTATTTCAATTTCTTTTGAGTAGGTAAATATGCCATCAAAGTCAGTTTGCTTTAATCTATAAATATACTTCCCGCTTGAAACACTTTTATCAATAAATGTATAGTTTTTTTTCTCTGTAGTAGTTCCATTGCCATCAACAAATCCAATTGAATTCCAGAGTAAATCTTTTTCATTAACACCAGAAGGTTTTCTTTGTATTTCAAAACCTTTGTTGTTTATTTCTGTGGCGGTACTCCATTTAAGTTGGATTGAATTATCAAAAATACCGCCTTTGAAAATTATTAATTCAATCGGTACTGCAGTTGTGGTTAATCTTTTATATACTCCTCCACCCCCTGTTCCAACAAAAGTATAATCATTTGAACTAGTCATTGTTAGTGGGTAAAATCTATTTTCGATTCCATTATTGATTTCAAACCAGGTGTCACCATTATCAGTAGATTTGTAAATTCCCCCTACCGTGTCTGTAACAAAAGATTCAGTTCCCGCAAATATATTCCCGGTTGAATCAATTGATAGAGAAAATACATTATTAAAAATCCCGCTTCCAATTATGCTCCAATTTTCACCATCATCAGTTGATCTAAATAGTCCATTACCTATTGTCCCGGCGAAAATATCACCATTGGAATTTATTAAAAAATTTGAAACACTTAGTTGATTCAATTCCTCCCAACCATCTCCGTTGTTTACAGATTTAAACATTCCTAAATCCAATCCAGCAAAAATTTCGCCAGTGGAATTTATTCCAAAACAATTTACTTCAAACTGGCTTTCTCCTTCAGTTGGTAGTCCATTATCTATCTGCTCCCAACTAGTACCATTGTCGGTCGAACGTAAAATTCCTTGAACACTGCCATTTCTCCAGTCATAGTTTGTTCCAACAAATAGGTATCCATTTGCACCAATTGTAAAACAATTTCCAGTCCGATCATTAACTTTAAGCCAGTCCGCTCCGTTATTAGTTGACCTATAAATTTCTAATCCTGTGAAAACAAAAATTTGATTGCTGGAATTAAAAGCAATACTTCCAGCTTTGTTTAAAACATCAAACCATGTATTTCCATTATCTGTTGAAGTTGAAATTCCTTTTTCCGAAGCTGCAAAAATAATTCCACTATTATTTATTCTTAAAGAGGAAACCCTAGTTGCAGCTAGCCCAATATCTGATTCACTCCAAATTTGGCCATTATTAGTTGAGATTTCAATTCCAGTAGCGGTTCCGACAAAGACATTATTATTTGAATCAACGGCTAATGAGTTAAAATCCCAATTTGATAAACCACTATCAGCTTCTATCCAATTATCTCCATTATCTGTTGATTTATAAATCCCTTTAAAAACTCCCGCAAATATCATATCGTTATTATTTAATGTTAAACAATAGCATTGAAGGTCTAATATTTTTTCCCAATTATCTCCATTATTTGTGCTCCTGAAAATCCCAGAAGAACTACCGACATAAATATTATTTTTTTTATTAATTAATAAAGTACGTATTCCATAATAGAGCCCTCCTTTTTCAAGGCCAGCATTAATGGTATCCCATTTAGCTCCACCGTTAGTTGATCTAAACATTCCATTATAGTTCCCGGCAAATATAGAACCTTTGGAACTAACGGCTATTGGGCCTACGCCATAAAGTCCGATGTGATACCAATTATCTCCTGAATCTGTAGATTGATAAATTCCATTGTCTGTGGAAGTTAAAATCGAATTAGTAGATTTTATCGCAAAATATCTTGCAATCCCTTGTAGGCCATTACTTTTTTTCATCCAGATAGAACCCTGATCTGTTGATTTGAAAATATCATAACCAGTACTGACAAAGATATTACCAGTTGAATCAATTATTTCTGAGAAAATTCCTAGAGATTTTGAAGTAATGCCATTATTGTCAGGAACCCAAATCCTCCCATCATTTGTAGAACGAAAAATTCCTCCAGATGTACCAGCAAAAATATTGCCGGTTGAACTAATTGAAATTGGTCCAGTTGATCCTCCATATGGACCATTAGTTCTTTCCCAAAAATTTTGTTGTGAAAAAGCAGTGAATAAAAATGAAAAGAAAAAAAGTACGGTTGTTTTCATGTTGTTCTCCTTAAATAACTTAATTGTTTTTAATTTTTAGAGAAGGCTTGTAATTTTAATTTTAATAAAGATTTGAATTAAGTTGTTTATAAATCAAACCAATTAAAATCAATTACAGACAAATCGCCCAACTGATTAATTTTTTAGTTGAATGTTTTATACTATAAATAACAAAAAAAGAGAAATTATTGAATTAATTTTTTGTTGCAATCTAACTTTAAATCAGTTATATGCTTCAGAAGGGTTAATGGCATGTATTTAATGTATAATACTCCAAGAGTACAATGTCATCGCTCTTGATGAAGCGAGATTAATCTAGAACCAATAAGCGATAAAATAAATTTAAAAGCAATTTATATTTATTTAGATAACTGATCTTTGTGATTTATTTCTTATAAATACTTGCTGAAATTAAATTCATTTAATTGCATGCTTATAATTTGTTATAAAATATTTATATATTAAGTCAATAGATTCTCTTTCAACTAAAAATTTTAATTATTAACTTCGAAGCCCACAATAAACAGAGAGAGTCATGGAAAAAACAAAAAAAATTTTATTAGAAGAAAATGAAATTCCCGAACAATGGTATAACATTCAGGCTGATATGCCTAATCCGCTGCAGCCTCCATTACATCCGGGAACAAAGCAGCCCATTGGACCGCAAGATCTTGCACCATTATTCCCAATGGAATTAATTAAGCAGGAAGTATCAACCGAAAGATGGATTGATATTCCTGAAGAAGTTCGTGAAGTTTATAAGTTGTGGCGACCAACTCCGCTTTACCGTGCATACAATCTTGAGAAATTATTGGACACACCAGCAAAAATTTATTATAAGTATGAAGGTGTCAGTCCCGCTGGTTCACACAAACCTAATACCGCAGTTGCACAGGCATATTACAATAAAGCTGAAGGAGTTAAAAAATTAACAACTGAGACAGGAGCCGGACAATGGGGCAGCGCACTTGCTTTTGCATGCCAGCATTTCGGAATTGATCTTGAAGTATATATGGTGAAAATCAGTTATGACCAAAAACCATATCGCAAGTCAATGATGAATTTATGGGGTGCAGAAGTTTTTTCATCCCCAACAAATAAGACTGAATCAGGCAAAAAAATTTTAGCGCTAGATCCTAATTCTCCAGGGAGCTTGGGAATTGCAATTTCAGAAGCAGTGGAAAGAGCTGCAACTAGCGGAGGTGAAGCGAAATATTCTTTAGGCAGCGTGCTTAATCATGTTTTAATGCATCAAACTGTAATTGGATTAGAAGCAGTTAAACAATTTGAAAAAGCTGGTGACTTTCCTGATATAGTTATTGCTCCTTTTGGCGGCGGCTCTAACTTTGCTGGAATCTCATTTCCTTTCTTAAGATATAATTTAACTGAAGGCAAAAAAATAAAATGTATTGCAGTTGAACCTGCATCTTGCCCAAAGCTTACAAAAGGTGAATTCCGTTATGACTTTGGTGATACAGTTGGACTCACTCCTTTAATTCCAATGTATACATTAGGCCATACATTTGTGCCCGCTCCTATTCATGCGGGCGGATTGCGATATCACGGAGCCGGTGCAATTGTAAGTCAGCTTTTAAAAGATAAAATAATTGAAGCTGCAGCAATACATCAGCTTGAATGTTTTGATGCCGGAGTAAAATTTGCAAAGACAGAAGGTATTATTCCAGCACCGGAAGCAACTCACGGAATTGCACAAGTTATAAGAGAAGCAAATAAAGCAAAAGAAGAAGGCAACTCCAAAAACCATATTATTTAATTTATGCGGACATGGTTATTTCGACATGAGTGCGTACAACGATTACTTTGCTGGAAAACTCGTTGACCATGAACTAAGCAATGAAGAACTTTATTCCGGATTGAAAGATTTAAATCTTCACCCGGTTGAGTAAGATTATTAAAGGCTGATTCGAAATTAATTCTCTTACTTCTTTTGGATCAGCCTCAATGTTTCCATTCACATTTATGATATTAGCTAACCCACTAACTGATGAGCCCCAATTGTAGCCCTATTTCCTTTTATAATTAATATAATTAGTTGCTTTGATCAATTTTTATTTTACTTGCTATTTAACAACTAATAGCCGATGTTAAGCTTGAAAACTAAATTTCCTACTTGAGGAAGAGTGAGTAAATTTAATAAACTTATTTTCCTGCTCATTTCAAACTATTCTTCTCTCCTTAAGCGTGGATGCAGTTCTCCTAATTAGGTTCTGTGTTTGCGTAGCTTAAAATAATTTTTCAGAAATTTTTAACACCTGTCCTTTTGTTAATACAAAGGGGAAAAAATATTTATACATTAAATAAAGGAAGCAATAATTGAAACTAACTTATTTCCTGCCGCTAATTATAGTTCTACTGTTCTATAAAAATATAAATGCTCAATGGACAAACACAGGTGGACCTCCTAGCAGGGCGATACAATGTTTTAGTGTTAATGACTCAATGATAATAGCAGGAACCGATGGCGGACTAGTGCGCTCGACAAATAATGGAACCAATTGGGCAAATATTGGAAGCGGTATTTCTTACTCGAATATTCGTTCATTGTTATCTATTAAGTCATATCCATTTAATTTGTTGGCCGGGACAAATAATGGTGCAACTTTTAAATCCTCGAATTTGGGAGATAATTTTACGGGCTTTCCTATTGATTCCGTCCAAATCGGAGGGATAGCAAATGTAAATTCCATATTACACAATGACCCTCGTTTTTGGGCTGCAACGGATAAAGGAATCTATTTATTAACTGAATATTATCCCCTTCAGAATTGGATACCATATAATGATGGACTGCCGTCTGCAGAAATAAAAGTAAGAGTTGTTATGGAAAAAGATGGAGGGATTTTTATTGGAACAGAAAGCGGTGTTTATAAACTAAATGGATCTACATGGATTCCTAAAAACACTGGATTATTGAATACGAATGTTGAAGCACTTGTAAGTTCGGGTGGATACTTATTTGCCGGTACAAGTCAAGGTTCAGTCGGAGGTGTTTACATTTCATCTGATAATGGAGGGAATTGGAGTCTATCAAAATCTGATTCTTGGGTTACTTCCATTGTTGCTATTGGTTCAAATATTTTTGTAGGAAGTTTTGGAGATGGTGTTTGGCTTTCTAAGAATTATGGGACAACCTGGAATCAAATTAATGATGGCTTTGGCGGGGCTGCATACTATGTTCTGTCGTTGAATGCTAATGACCAATACATTTTTGCCGGAACGAATAATGCTAACGTTTGGCGCCGCCCTTTATCCCAGGTAACCGGTATTACTAAAGATACAAATCTTCAACCCGAACAATTTTCTTTAAATCAAAACTACCCAAACCCATTTAACCCAAGTACAGTCATCAGTTTTCAATTGCCCTTTAGCGGCAAAGTCTCTCTTAAGGTTTATGATGTTTTGGGAAAGGAAGCTCGCAGTTTTAGTTAATGAATATAGATCAGCGGGTAAATATGAAATTGAATTTAATGCAGCAAAATTATCCAGCGGAGTATATTTTTACAGATTAGAAGCGGTTAATTTAACGGTTACAAAAAAATTAGTTCTGTTAAAATAATTTTTTAAATAAACTTTAAAGAAGTCAATTAAGGGCAGAAAGATTTAAATCTCCATCCGGTTGAGCAAGATAATTACTTTCATTTCAATGAAAAATCCCCATCTCTCAAATGAGGATTTTTTGTTTTAAATAGACATTCCCTTAGTGTAATTTGACCTCATGCTTTTAAAATATTTTAAATACACTAAGTTTCCTGACTATGATGCTAAAACTCTAAAGCACAATATATTAATGCATTTGGGTGATGGTTCAATGTATGCATTTGCTTTGAGTTTTATTTCGTTTACCATTATTCTTCCCGTATTCATTCAAAGAATGGGCGGCAGCGCAATTGCAATTGGCGCCGTGCCTGTTTTATGGAATCTTGGTAACAGCCTGCCTCAAATTTTTATTGGCCAGCAGCGGATTAATGAAAAATTTGTTAAGCCTATTATTGTGTGGTATAGTGTTATATACCGCTCCTCTTTTTTGGTCGTGGGTTTATTTATTTTCTTCTTCTTGAAATATATACCGCCGTCTCTTTCCGTTCCGCTGGTTCTATTTTCAATAATTTTAATTACTGTTTTAGGAGGCATTCCCGGGCCAAGATGGGTAAATCTATTTTCTAAAACTACCCCGGTAAATTTACGCGGAAGGCTTTTAGCACTAAGACAATTAACCGGTTCTTTGCTTGGAATTCTTGGCGGGTCAATTACGATTGTAATATTATCTTCTATAAGTTTTCCGCAAAACTTTGCCGTACTCTTTTTTTTGTGTTTCGTTTTTATGTTTGTGTCATTGTATTTTTTAAAAGAAGTAAACGAACCTGAAGAAATCATTTCTGCTGATTTAATTATTACAAAAAATAGAAGTCTAACTAAAATAAAAAGTGTTATAAAGGAGAATAAAAATTTTAAAAATTACTTATTGGCTGACGCCTTATTATTAATCAGCTTAACATCATCGGGTTTCTTCGCTGTTTATGCTATTGAAAATTTTAACCTCTCAACTTCTTATGCAGGAACATTTACAATTATTTTTATGGCCAGTACTGTGGTGGGAAATTTTATTTTCGGTTTTATAGGCGATTTATTCGGGCACAAAATAAATCTTATGATGATGGGAGCTGCATTGCTGCTTGCTAATTTCAGTGCAATCATTTCTATAAATCCATTAATGTTCGGAGCTGTTTTTATTTTTGCAGGAATTGGCCAAAACATGCAGGGAATTTCAAGGATTGCATTTGTTGTTGAACTTGGAGGTGAAAAAGAAAGGGCGCTATATTCTTCTTCGTTAAATTCGATTACAGCACCGGCTCTATTGTTTGGAGTCTTCGCCGGCTTTTTAGTTTCGGTTATTGGTTTTCAAATAGTTTTTGCCCTATATATTTTAACTTCAGGATATTCAATTTATTGGTTATATAAAAAAGTTGAAGATCCGCGAATAAAAATATTTGAAACTCAAACTAAATAATTTTCACTAACTAAAATCATTATTATAAATTCTTCGAAAGAAAATTTTAATATTTGATACTTTTATTTATATCCTTTCCATCCTGGTCCCCGTACAACCTGCCCAGGAGTTTTGCCGGTATGATTTCCATTTTTTATAACCTGAACCCCATTTACAAAAACATCAACAACGCCTTTTGAATATTGATGTGGTTTTTCATAAGTAGCAAAGTCTTGAATTTTCGCAGGATCAAAAACAACAACATCAGCAAAGTATCCTGTTTTTAGCAAACCTCTTTTTTTGATTTTTAGATTTTGAGCAGGTAATCCGGAAAGCCTTCTAACAGCTTCTTCCAAAGGAATTATTTTTTCATCTCGAACATATTTTCCTAGAAGCCTGGCAACATTTCCATAAGCACGAGGATGTGGATTAGATTTCAGAAAAACGCCTTCCGGTGCTAAAGAAGCTTCATCAGAACCAAAACTAATCCAGGGAATAGAAATTTTCTTTTTAATGTTTTCTTCCGACATTAGAAAATAAACTGTACCAACTCTGCTGTCATCATCAATTACCAAATCAATTGCTGTTTCTGCCGGAGACGTTTGACTCTCATCTTCAGCAATTTCTGCTTAAGCGATTTCCCGGTTAAATATTTTAAGCTGTCTGTTTTAAATCCAACTAATAAAATATTATCAGGCGAGCCTGACGCAATAAAAAAGTTTTCCCATTTATCTGTAGGTGTTTCCATTTCTTTTATAACTTTTTTCCTTATTTGTGGGTCTTGAAGATTTTTCTTCCATTGCTTAAATCCACCTTCCTGAACCCATGGCGGCATAGCGGCATCAAGCCCGGTTTCACCGGCAGTGTAAGTGTACATATCAGCGGTTATGTGTAAGCCTTCTGCACGTGCAGCATTTATTTTATTGATAAGAGAATCTAACTTGTACCAATTGGATTTTCCGGCAGCTTTTATATGATAAAATTCCGCTGGAATATTTGCTTCTCTAGATATTTTTATTAACTCATCTGCAGCTTGAAGCAGTTGATTACCTTCGCTTCTGATATGAGAGATATACATTCCTCCATATTCCGAAGCAGTTTTACATAGTGCGATAAGCTCATCAGTTTTAGCATAAAAGTTTGGAGCATAGATCAAAGCAGAACCAACACCTAAAGCGCCATCTTCCATGGCTTGCTTTACTAAATCTTTCATCTTTGCAAGTTCTTCTTTATTAGGTGCTCTATCTTCATATCCAATCACATAAATTCTAACACTGCCGGCACCTACAAAAGAAGCAACATTGCAGGAAATTCCTTTGTTAACTAAATATTTTAAATACTCATCTAATGTTGTCCATTTAACATCATACTTAATATCGCCTTCTTCTTCAACCATTTCTTTTTTCATTTTATCATTTAACGGACCCATTGACCAACCTTCACCCATAACTTCAAGAGTAACTCCCTGCCTAATATCACTTTGCGATTTACCATCTTCAATTAAAGATTCATTTGCCCAGCTTAACATATTTATGAAGCCAGGCGATACAGCTAATCCCGCAGCATCCACTTCAACTTTGCCATTTGAATTGCTTAAATCACCAATTGCAGCAATCGTATCTCCTTTTATTGCTACGTCAGCTTTATAAGATTTACTTCCTGTACCATCATAAATATTTCCATTTCTAATTATTACATCATAATCAGGTTTTTGACTGCAGCCAGCAAACAAGATTATTAACAACAAAGTAATTGCAGTTTTCATTTAATCTCCTTTTAATGGATCACTAATATTTTTAGATAAAAATTTTTAATGCTGATTTCTTAACAGCATAAATATTCATTTTATTAATTGGGATTTGCTCTAAACTTAAGTTAAGAAAATTTTAGCTTCTTCAATAATGTGTATTTGTTTTTTTATTTCATTTTCCTTTTTAAAATCATACTGAAATTAATATTCCCCTAATTATTTTATTTACAATTCCAATGATGAGAAAGATGGAAAATGAATAAGATAATATTGTCTTTAGTAAGAGAAAGAAATTTTCGTTTATCTAATTCTTTTATTTCGAAATTATCATTATCTTGAAATAAGTAATAAGAGGAAAAATTTTGCAGCCTTCTTCAAATGATTTAACACTTATTCTTGCCGAAATAAGTAATGGAAATAAAAGTGTAATAAATGAAATATTTCCTATCGTATATAATGAGCTTAAGAAAATTGCTTCAAAATATCTCTTTTACGAACATGGAGAGCGCACAATTGAAACAACCGAATTAGTTCATGAAGCTTATCTTAAATTAATGGGTAATGAAAGTGTTTCATTAGAAAACCGCGCACATTTTTTTGGCATAGCTGCAAACGCTATGCGTCAGCTTCTTGTAGATTTTGCCAGGAAAAGAAATTCATTAAAAAGAGGCGGAAACCATACTAAGATTTCTTTAATGGAAGGACTTGTGGTTTTTAGTGAACATGATGATAAAATTATTGAGCTTGATTCTGCATTAGAAAAATTATCTGCTGTAGATGAAAGATTAAGCAAAATTGTTGAGCTCCGTTTTTTTGCCGGATTAAATCATGAAGAAACTGCTGCAGTATTAAATTGCTCAGTAGCAACCGTAAAAAGGGAATGGAGCCTTGCGCGTGCCTGGCTATTTAGAGAACTTTCTGAAGAAAATTAATTTCTAATTATTTATTAAAAGCCTGCATTAATTCTACTTTCTTAAAAATCCACTTTTTTTTGATACGGTTTTTTCTCGTTTACGCATGTATACATGAAAGCTGAATAATCATTTAGTTCAAATCTTCATTTCAAATCTACTTACCAAGAAATTTTACAATCATTTATTTAACAAATTTATTTGGAGGTTCCATGAAAAGAATATTTTCTTTATCGTTTATTTTGATCACGTTTTTATTGCTTTCTTCGTTAAATGCTCAAACAACTTATACTTTAGTAAAAGCTAATGAAGATTGGAGCAATCCGGCAATATGGAGTCCAGTTGGTATTCCCGGGCCAGGAGATTTTGTTATTATTGGAAGTAGTGTAGAAATATCCGGTTCATATGAAATAGCAGGATTTAATCTTGCCAATGGAACAATTAAATTTGTAGGTGAAGCTAATCCTTCGCTTACCGTAACCGACAGTTCAATATGGAGCAGCGGTACTTTTAACGGCGGGAATGGAGCTAATGGCGGAACTATCGTAAACAACTCTTTAATATTTGCTGAAGGTTCGGTTGTTACTTTAGTAGAAGATACTTTACACCGCTTTCATCTTTTATATGAAGGAACTTATCTTACAAACCGGGGAACAATTAAACTGCAAGGAACTGCTAACTTGGCCGTAAGAGGTTTATCCATTTTAAAAAACGAAGGCATTTTTGATGTTATGTCTGATGCAGATTTTAATGGTGAATCTTTTAGCGGAGGTACTTTTTTAAACACAGGAACATTTCGTAAAAGCGGAGGGACAGATATTACTTCTTTCAATATTTGGTGGAATTTTCAAAATGAAGGAGGTACAATAGATGCTCAAAGCGGTTCAATTCAGTTTGATTGTAATGGAACTTTCAATGGTGGAAACTATTCTGTGTCTGAGAATGCATCGATAGAATTCAATTCATTAGTCCAAACATTTAAAGGAACACATAGTGGTTCTCCGGTCGGCGACATTAGGCTTTCAGGATCAACAATAAATATTGATAGTTCCGGCGCCGTTTTTGATTTTCAAGGAACTGGTTTTCAATGGAGCAGAGGTACTATTTCTGGAGGAGGAACATTAACTATTCATCAAGGTTCATTGTTTAGATTAGTAACCGATCTGGTTACTCCAAAAAATCAAGCTCTTCATGGCGGTACAACATTGCTAAATCTTGGAACTGTAAAACAAGAATCTAACAATAGCTTATCAATTCAAAGTAAATCTGTTGTAGATAATCGTTCTCTTTTTGAAGTAGCCACTGATGCCGATTTTATTGGCGAATCTTTTTCAGGTGGAACTTTTTTAAATACAGGAACATTTAGAAAAAGCGGTGGAAACGATATTACTTTATTCAACACGTGGTGGAATTTTCAAAACGAAGGTGGAACTATTGAAGCGAAAAGCGGATCTATTCAATTTCAATGTAATGGAACTTTTAATGGTGGTATTTATAATGCATCCGCAAATGCATCGGTTAATTTCGTTTCAGGTACACAAACATTAAAAGGGACTCTTCATGGCGCTCCTGAAGGATTAGTTCGATTTAACGGTTCAACAATTAAAATCGACAGCTCCGGAGCCGTGTTTGATTTTCAAGGTTCGGGTTTCCAATGGAGTTTCGGTGTAGTAAACATTTATACAACTTTAACAAATGCTAAAGGGTCACTTCTTCGTTTAGTTACTGATACTCTCAACGCTATTAATCGGAGAAATCCATCTCTTGGCGGGGGCGGTACACTTTTAAATCTCGGAACTATAAGACTGGAATCTAATGATGGAAATGGATTGGTGGGGGGAAGCTCCACATTGGATAATCAATCACTTTTTGAAATTACAACCGATGGAGATTTTCCAGGATCAACCGCCGGTACTTTTTTAAACAATGGTATTTTAAGAAAGAGCGGTGGAAGCGGTACTACATTATTTGAATCAAGATGGGTATTTAATAATGAAAGCAGCGGTGTTATTGAAGCTAACTCCGGAAAAATTGAATTTCAAAATGGATTTAAAAATAAAACAATTTCAGAAAATTCTGTAATTAAAGGAAATGCGGCTATTAATGTTGCTTCAATAACTAATAACGGAATTGTATCACCGGGAAATTCCGTAGGAAAACTTTCTTATATCGGAAATTATAATCCTTCTTCCACAGGCGTGCTGGATATTGAACTTGGAGGCTTAAGTTTAGGAACCGAATACGATAATTTAGAAGTGACCGGAAATGCAAAACTAAACGGCACTTTAAAAATATCTTTGGTTGACGGATTCATTCCAGTAAAAGGTGATAGCTTTGTTGTTCTAACCACAACAAGCACAATCTCCGATAGCTTTATGAACATAAATGCACAATCCGGATTGTACGTATCTGTAAAAAAGAATTCGAATAATGTAACAATTTTTATTGATAGCGTAGGAACTATTACTTCTGCAAATGAAGAGAATAAAAATCAAATTATTTCCAGCTATAATCTTTCACAAAATTACCCGAATCCTTTTAACCCAAGTACAAATATTCAATTCTCTATCCCAACATCTTCTTATGTGAACCTGGAAGTTTTTAATGCAATCGGGCAAAGAGTTGCTGTAATTGTCAGCGAACAATTAAATGCAGGCAGCTATAATTATCTATGGAATGCGACTGGACTAACAAGCGGAATTTATTTTTATCAAATTACTGCGGAAAATTTTAAGCTTGTTAAAAAAATGATACTTATGAAGTAAAATTAATAAGTGTAAATTATGTAAGAAACTCTAAGCATAAATTTTATTTTTAAAAATATGTTTAGAGTTTTCTTACTTGTAAATGATAAATATTATCTAATGTAACATGGCGAATTAAGATAAGCATAATGCATTTTATAATTATATATTAAGATCATAATAATTATATTCCCAAATCAATAATTTTTATCATTTCATTTTTTTATATCAAATTAGCAAAAGATAATTATGAATAATGATAGCTGGGCACAAGTTAAAACTATTTTTTATGAAGCAGTAAATCTTCCATTAAATGAAAGAGGAAAATTCATTGATACTACTTGTCATGACGAGGAATTAAAAAAAGAAATTTATTCCCTTTTATATGCTAATGACAAAGCAGAAGGCTTTTTAATTTCACCCGCAGTGCCTGCAGAATCTTTCGCAGAATATGATAACATTTTTATAGGTAAATTTTTTGGAAGATATAAGTTAGAAAAATTAATAGCCCAGGGCGGAATGGGTTTGGTTTATTTTGGTGAGCGTGATGATGAAGTTAAACAAAAGGCTGCGGTTAAAATTATAAGTCCAGGCTATGTTTCCGAAACCGTACTTAAACGATTTCAAAATGAGCGGCAAACATTAGCAAATTTAAATCATCCCAACATATCAAAATTGCTTGACGGCGGAATTACAGATGACGGGATTCAATTCTTAGTAATGGAATATATAGATGGAATTCCTGTTGATGAATATTGCGAAGAAAAAAATCTAAATACTGAAGAAAGATTAAAATTATTTCTAAAAATTGCATCAGTTGTTGAATATGCGCATCATAATTTGATTGTGCACAGAGATTTAAAGCCAAGCAACATTTTAATTACCCCTGAGGGCGAACCGAAGCTTCTGGACTTTGGAATTGCAAAAATTTTGAGTGAAGAAATTAATGAAGAAGAAGCGATTACAATTAAGGGAGTCGTAAACTTTACTCCGGAATACGCAAGCCCCGAACAAGTAAATGGAGAACCAATTACAACCGCTAGCGATGTCTATTCACTTGGAGTAATTTTATATAAATTATTAACCGGTCATAACCCATACAGAATCAAAACTAAATTCCCTTCAGAAATAAAAAAAATAGTTACTCAAATAGAGCCGCTGAAACCAAGCGAAATAATTTATACTACTTCCGAAAAAACATCTGGTGATAAATTAATTCAAATTTCTCCAAACTCGGTCAGTAAAACCCGTGAAGGGACAATTGAGAAACTTCATAAAAAATTAGTTGGAGATTTGGACAACATAATTTCAAAGGCAATTAGAAAAGAACCTGAAAGAAGATATTCTTCAATTGAATTATTGACTGAAGACATTAATAGATATTTAAATTATCAGCCTGTCAGCGCACATAAAGATTCATTCAATTATAGAGCGGAAAAATTTTTCAAAAGAAACAAAGCTGCAGTCATTACCGGGCTATCTATATTCATATTAATTTTATTTGCAATTGGGGGAATTATTTGGCAGTCTCATTTAACTGCAATTGAAAGAGACAATGCAAAACTTGAAGCAGAAAAAGCTAATCAAATAAAATCTTTTCTATTAAATATGATGTCTGCACCCGACCCCAAAGAGGATGGACGTGAAGTGAAAATAATCGATGTGATCGAAAAAGCTTCGAGTTCACTAACTTCAGAATTGCATGGTAATGAACAGATTGAAGCGGAAATTAGAACCATCATCGGCAACACTTATCAGAATCTTGGAATCTTTGATTCAGCTGAAGTAGAAATGAAAAGAGCGCTTGAAATAAATAAAAAACTATTTGGAGAAAATAGTGTAGAGGCAGCTTTAAGCTTAAAAGATTTAGGCCAAGTTTATCACTATGTCGGGGACTTTGAAAAAACCGAAGCGCTTTATACAAAATCATTAAGTTTGCTAAAGAAAAATAAAAATACTCCGCCATATGAACTGGCAAGGACATTAGATCTATATGGTTCATTGCTAACCGATAAGGGCGATTATGAAAAGGCCGAAACAATTACTTACGATGCTTTATTGATGGCTGAAAAAGCTAAAGGCCCCGATGATTATGAAGTTCTCACTATAAAAAATAATCTTGCAACAGCATATAATTACAATGACAAATTAGATAAAGCTGATTCACTTTACAAAATTTGTTTAAAAGGCTTTAGAAAAAAATTCGGCAATGTTCACATTCGTGTAGCAAGTTTATTAAACAATCTGGCGTTTATTAATATTTATAAAAAGGATCACAAAGGTGCATTGCCTTATTTAAGTGAATCTGTCGAAATCAAAAGAAAAGTTTTAGGGGAAGATCATCCGGATTTAATTCTCGCCTACTCTAATTTAGGCAGCACATATTTTAATGATAATCAATTTGATAAAGCTGAAGAAATAATGAAAAAGTCAATTGATGTTGGACTAAAAAATTTTGATGAAGACAATATTAATTTAAGCCGTTCATATATGTGGTATGGAAGAGTATTAGATGCTGTCGGAAAATCGGAAGAAGCGATTTATTATTTAAACAAATCTTATAACATTCGGAAAAAAGAATTTGGTCAAAAGAATAAATTAACTCTTGCATCTGAAGTGCAGCTTGGTAAAATTTTGTTAAGCTCAAATAAATTTAATCAGGCAGAAGATCATTTACTCAAATGCTATAATCAAACTAAAGAGCTTCTTGGAAAAAGTGATGGTTTAACCAAAATGAGTTTAACATCTTTAATTGATTTATATAAAAAATGGGGAAAAGAAAATAAAGTTGATGAATACGCTAAGCTGTTAAATTAATTTTGTTCTTTTTTCTTCATGAAAAAAATTTTAGATTCATCAACAACACACCAGTGTCTTTTATTTTCCGGATTTAATATTGAAGAAACTGCCGGAGCACTTAATTATTCAGCCTCAACTGTTAAAAGATAATGGGGACTTGCCTGCGCCTTGTTTTACAGGAAATTAAAATAATTCATTTCATGTCTCTTCATGCAATTTGCACTTTCGTGTATAAAAATTTCGAAAAAGATAATTATACAAAGCAGTTACTAAACTACACAAGGAAAAATAATTAAATATTAATGAAGCTATTTCTCTTTTTTTACGCATGTAAGCATAGACGGTTTCTTCCATCTCTTACACCCGTCAATTAAATCTTATCATTTTTTATAGGAGGCTTATATGAAAAGGATTATTTTCTTTTCGATTTTTTTATGCACAATGATGTTTCAATTTTCGCTTAATGCTCAAACAACCTATACCTTGGGAATTAACAATTCGTCTTGGGATGACATCAACGCCTGGTCGCCTGCGGGCATTCCAGGACCCGGAGATTTTGTTGTGATTCATGAATTTAATGTAACAATATCAGGTTCGCATGAGATAGCAGGTTTTTATCTGGATAATGGAACAATTCTATTTGCAGATACAGGCAAGTCATCGCTTACTGTAACCGATAGTTCCACCTGGAGCAGCGGTAGTTTTAAAGGTGGCGGCAACAACTCCTTAATATTTGCAGAAGGCTCAGTCGTATATATTGTAGAAGATCCGGCACACCCATATCATCATTTGTATGAAACAACATATCTTACAAACCGGGGAACAATTAATCTGCAAGGCTCTGTTGATTTTGGAATTAGAGGAAACTCCATCTTAAAAAACGAAGGCCTTTTTGATGTCATGTCTGATGCAGATTTTAGCGGGGAATCCTTTTCCGGAGGAACATTCATAAATACCGGCACTTTTAGAAAAAGCGGAGGGACAGATATCACTTCTTTCAATTTATGGTGGGTCTTTCAAAACGATGGTGGTACTATTGATGTCAAATCGGGAACTCTCCAATTTAAGTGCGACGGAACGTTTAGCGACGGAAATTATAATGCTGATCTTGATGCTAAACTGGAATTCCTCTCCAATACCCAGGTTTTTAAAGGAACTCTTTCGGGGGCTCCTGCCGGGGACATTATATTAAACGGTTCTTATATTAGCAGCGACAGCGCAGATGTAACTCTCGATTTCAAAGGAAAAGGATTTCAATTTAGTGACGGATACCTTACAGGTAAAGGAACATTTATTATCCCTAAAGGTGCCTTATTTGTGTTGCCAGGTACTGAGATTGAACCGATACTGGGAGATGCTACAACATTACTGAATCAAGGTACTATTAGAATGGAAGGCGAAAATAATTTCATCATAAATGGAAACGCAATTGTAGATAATCAATCACTTTTTGATGTTACGTCTGATGCTGATTTTAGTGGTTCGCAGATCAGTGGCGGCACATTCCATAATACCGGCACTTTACGCAAGAGCGGAGGCAGTGATGTAACTTCCCTCAATTTATGGTGGGACTTCCAAAATGATGGGGGAACTATTGATGTCAAATCGGGAACCCTCCAATTTAGCTGCGACGGAACCTTTAGCGACGGAAATTATAATGCTGATCTTGATGCTAAACTGGAATTCATCACCCATACTCAGGTTTTTCAAGGAACTCTTTCGGGAGCGCCTGCCGGGGATATTATATTAAACGGTTCTAATATTAGCAGCGACAGCGCAGATGTGACTCTTGATTTTAAAGGAAAAGGATTTCAATTTAGTTACGGATACTCTTACAGGTGGGGGAACATTTATTATCCCCGATGGCGCTTTATTTTTCTTGCCGGGTGATCATTATGCAGGCTTGTATGGTGGAACTACCCTCCAGAATCAGGGGACAATTAGAATGGAAGGCGAAAATGCATTCATCATAAATGGAAACGCAATCGTAGATAATCAATCACTTTTTGATGTTAGGTCTGATGCTGATTTTAGCGGTTCACAGATCAGCGGCGGCACATTCCTTAATACCGGCACTTTACGCAAGAGCGGAGGGGATGGTGTTACTCAATGCAACCTTTGGTGGGATTTTCATAACAACGCTGGCGGAATTATCGATATTCAATCCGGAGAAATAGAGTTTACAAACATCAACAAATTTGAAAATGCTCAGGGAGGGATTATTCAAGGTATCGACAGCATTAAAGTTCCTTCCAATTTTTCAAACGATGGAATTATTTCACCCGGGAATTCACACGGTATTCTTACTTACATTGGCAACTTCCTTCCTTCTTCCACAGCAATATTGGATATTCAGCTTGGCGGCTTAACTCCTGGTAATGAATATGATCAATTAAGTGCAACTGGAAACGCTAAATTAAACGGCATTTTAAAAATATCTTTAATTGATGGATTTATCCCTGCAAAAGGTGATAGCTTTGTTGTTCTTACCACAACAGCCGCTATAACAGACAGCTTTGCAACTATTGACGCTCAATCCGGTTTGTATTTAACTGTTAAAAAGAACTCAAATAATATTACAATATTTGTCGACAGCGTTGGAACAATAACATCAGTTGAAAATAATAAGAAGGCAGAAATTGTAACAAGCTATAATCTTTCCCAAAATTACCCCAACCCTTTCAACCCAAGCACAACAATTAGTTGGCAGTCCCCGGTAGATAGCTGGCAGACGTTGAAAGTTTATGATATACTTGGTAAAGAGGTAGCTGTTTTGGTTGATGAATTTAAACAGGCGGGTAGAAATGAAGTCAAGTTTGATGCTTCAAGGCTTGCAAGCGGCGTTTATTTTTACCGTATAACTGCCGGTAAATTTTCATCAGTTAAAAAAATGCTTTTGCAGAAATAGCCCTCACCTTTCTCAAATCGAGAGGGAAAATTTAAGAGGCTTTTCATTGGATTGAAAATGCAGGGCGTTCAATTGAGCGCCTTGCTTTAAATTGCAGGATTAAAATTTAATGTTAACCTTCTAAACGGAATAAAGAATTCATTTCAAAATTAAACCAGCTTATTATTATTATGGATAAAAATACCTGGCAAAAAGTTAAAATAATTTTTATGGAGGCAGCCGAACTTCCTAAAAAAGATAGAGTCAAATATATTAATACAACCTGCGACGATGAGAATATCAAGAAAGAGATCTATTCACTTTTATCGGCAAACGATACAGAAGAAAACTTTCTGGACATTCCCATTTTCCTAAGACATAAATATATTAACTGAAAATGACAGCTTTTTTTAGGATAATTTTTGAATCTATATAAAATAATAAGCCTTATTAAACAAGGAGGAATAGGACAAGTTTATCTAGGGCTGCTAGATTAAATAATTAACCCCGTATTTGCATCCAGCATTGGAATTAAAAGATTTAAAATCACATTGAAGACAAATTAGACCGAACATGATTTAATTTATTATTTTTGCAAAATGAAAAAATCTTTTGCTTCCCTACTAACAATACTTGGTTTTATTTTCTTGCTCATTGCTCTCATGTCTGGCTTTTATGCTGTTTCAGCTTTTCTTGAAAGAAGCCGGTATGGCCCAGGCTTATTCTTTGCTGATGTAGAAATGTTTGCTATGATTGCTATTTTTTTCATAATACTCGGGGCACTTAGTTTATGGATTTCACATAGAATAAAAAAGAAATCTCCAAAAAAGAACAATAAAATTTTTTTTGATTTCTATCAAACCTGCATTTAATTAACAAATCCTATAACTCATAGTCAAATACTACCATCATCCAATTATTATTTGATGATATGCTCTTTCTTTATAAGTTTTGTGCATTCAAATTACCAATAACCGGGAACCTTCAGAAAAATGCTGCTTAAATTTACTTTAACGGGATTAATATTTTTGTTTCTTGCTTCATTTATTTCTTCACAAACAAAAATATCAGGCAAAGTAACCGACAAAAATAATGAACCTCTCCCCGGTGCAAATATTTATTTAAAGGATACATATGATGGAGTATCTTCCAATTCAGATGGCAGCTTTTCTTTTACAACTGATGAAAAAGGGAATGGAGTTTTAGTAGTAAGTTTTGTCAGCTATAAAACTTATTCGCAGCCTGTTGTTCTGGATGGAAAAGATAAATTTTTTAATATCGTTCTTGAAGATGAATCATCCGAACTTGGAACAGTGATTATATCAGCCGGATCATTTGAAGCAAGTGATGAAAAAAAATCAGTTATACTTCGACCGCTTGATATTGTAACAACCGGGGCTGATGCAGATATTTATTCTGCTTTAAGCACATTACCCGGCACTCAGAAAGTCGGGGAAACCGAAGGTTTATTTGTCAGAGGCGGTTCTGCATCTGAAACTAAAACTGTTATCGATGAAATGGTTGTTGAAAATCCATTCTTCAGTAGTGTACCTGATATTCCTTCGCGAGGAAGATTTTCACCAATGTTGTTTAAAGGAACATTCTTCAGCACTGGTGGATATTCTGCACAATATGGACAAGCTCTTTCGTCCGTTCTTGTTCTTAAAACTCAAGACCTTGCACCCAAAACACAATCCGCTATAAGTTTGATGGCATTAGGTTTTGGCGGTTCGCATGTTCAGCGTTGGGAAAACTCTTCTCTTGCTGTGGAAGCAGGGTATTATAATCTTGATCCATACTTTGCTATTCAGAAGCAAAGAACTGATTGGAAAAAAGCTCCTGAAAGTTTTGAAGGTTCGGCAAACTTTCGTCAAAAAGTATCTCAAACCGGAATGTTGAAAGTATTTTCTTCATATCATTTTGGCGGGTTGTCGCTTAATGTTCCAAACTTAGATAACATATCACAAAATGATTTCATACATCAAAACAGCAATAA
>CAVVCO010000010.1:0-60047 GCA_963746735.1 uncultured Ignavibacteriales bacterium | reverse complement strand
AACCTGTAACTTCAGAATAATGAAAAGCATCTACCTCTGCCTGGCTGGTGAGGGTGAGATTACCTGTATAAGTTTGTGCACTGCTTTCTGTAAGCATACCAATGCTTAAAAGGCAGCCCAGCAAAATTGTTAAAAAAAGTTTGTTGTGTTTCATAACATCACCTTATGTTATTTGTAAATGAGTTAATTAGTTGTAATTGTATTTTATTCAATGCCCGCTCAACCATTGTTCAAAACTTTTGTTTGTTTCGTTTTCGGAGTAAGTCCAGTCTGGTTTAAGATTAAGACCGCCGTCACTTTTCCAGATAAAATCTATTGCTTCTTTCTGGTCAGACGGGCCTGTTACTTTTATAAGGAACAATTCTCTTTTTTCAAGATCAGTTTTTTTTATTTCGGTATTAATATCCTGTGCAAGCAAAGCCCTATGTAAAATTTCTGCCTGTCTTAAATCATAAGTTGCCCATACAATTCCGTTCTTACCTGAGAGGAAATCCTCTTCATCGTAAGAAATAAAAACTTCAACCAGGCATCCATCAGGCAGTTCAGCCGGCTGCGTAATGCTAAGCCCGCTGCATTCTATAAAATCGTTTGTCTCGAACACAATCTTTCCATCATTTTGGCAGTTCCCGCTCACTTTTATCCTTACCATATTTCTCTGTTAAAATTTTTGAATGAATGATTTATTTTATGGGGTTAAACTAGAGGCACTGCGTGATATTTTCTTGTACACTATGCGCAAGAATTCGGATTCCTTGCTCAAATTCTGAATTAGCAGTTGTATTTTCCTTCAATCAAGCGGATGGACAAAAGAATTGAAAAAATCCCTTATTACCCTTGCATTTTCTTTCTGTAAACATTCGGCGAAACACCGAACTGCTTTTTGAAAACCCTCCCGAAATAACCCTGGTCATTAAAACCAACTTTGTAGCAAATCCCGGCAACATTGTCAGCATTATGCTTTAAAAGATCAGCAGCCCGCTGAAGACGTAGCGAGCGGATCAATTGTCCTGCCGGCTGTGCTACAAGTGCATTAAGCTTTCTATTCAATTGGGAAATACTCATATTAACTTCATCGGCAAGTTTTTCAATACTGAACTGCGGATCCTCAAAATTCTCTTCAATAACCTTTATTGTATTTTCCAAAAATTCCTGGTCCATAGAAACCGCGGTAACTTCCGAAGGTTTTATTATTGTTGATTTACTGAATCGTTTCCTTAGCTGCTTTCGCTGGTAAATTAAATTCCTTACCCTTACCTTCAGCTCTTTTGCACTGAAAGGTTTTGTAATATATGCGTCAATACCTGTTTCCAATCCTTCTATTTTATCATCCAGTCCGGCTTTTGCAGTAAGCATTATAATGGGAATATGACTCGTCTTCACATCACTTCTAATCTGCGTACTGAACTGAAAACCATCTATTCCAGGCATCATCACGTCGGTAATTATCAGGTCGGGAATTTCAATTTTTGCGTTTGATAATCCTTCTTCACCGTCTGAAGCTTCTATTACTCTGTATTCGGTTTTCAGCAGGTCACGAATGTAATTTCTTACATCAAGATTATCTTCAACAATTAAAACTATTTCATCGTTTTCAGATTCGTGAGAATCCAGCTCTGTAATTTTTTCTACTTTTTCCTGTGCCCTTAAATTAATCACATTTAAAGATTCTAACGGCTGCAATTTTAAATATTCTTCCTTTTTTATTTTAAAATCACCTAATGGAAGCAGAATAATAAACTCACTGCCTTCTCCTTCTTTACTATTTACTGAAATGTTTCCCTTATGAAGTTCAATCAATTCTTTGGTTAATGCCAGTCCGATTCCTGTACCTTCATGTTTCCTAGTTGCGGAACCATCCACCTGATAAAAACGGTCAAATATATGCGGCAGACGATCGGAAGGGATCCCGATTCCCGAATCTTTAATTCTTATTTCAACTGAACCCCCCTCTTTCCCTCCTTTATTAAAGGTGGGTTTAGAATCGATTGAGACTTTTATTTCACCGTTTGAAGAAACAAACTTGAAAGCATTTGAGATGAGATTATAAAAAATCTTTTCCATTTTATCAGGATCAAAGACAATTGGAATACTTTCACATTCAGATTCAAACTTCAAAGTAATTTTTTGTGATTCCGCCAGAGATTCAAAAGAATAAAACAAACTTTTTAAAAATGAAACTATATTATGCTGTTCAGCATTTAATTCCATACTGCCTGCTTCAAGCTTTGAGAGATCCAGCAGTTGGTTAATCAATCCAAGGAGCCTTTTGGCATTCCTGTTCGCTACCTGCAGTTTCCCTTTCTCCTTAACATCAATATTTTCAGACATGACACTATCTATCTGACCGAGTATAAGCGTCAGCGGTGTCCTGAATTCATGAGAGATATTTGCAAAGAACCGGGATTTCAACTGGTCAAGCTCCTGAAGTTTTGCCTGAGCTATTTTTAATTCTTTTAAAGTCTTTTCCATCCTGCTTTTAGCTTCTTCAATATTTTTAAAGTCTTCATATCGGGTGTAAGCTATTGAGAATGCTTCGGCAAGTGTCTTAACCAATTCAAGCTTTTCATCCGTAAGCGGAGAAACATTTCCGACATAAAGCATACCTTGAGCGAAAGGAACAAAGTGCAGATTAAGAGAATCCGGCGGTGTAGATGAACCCTGGTAAGTTTTTTCATTTTGAACCTGACCGATTTCAATCATGGATTTTGTCCAGTTTATAAAATCTTTTTTATTCCAGTGCTTCTTATATACTTTTTTTCCCTGCCAGTAATGAGCTATATTTTTTGTGAGTCCGTTTGTATCGAAAGCTAAATTTAAAACTCCCAGCGCTTTACCATCAGGTGTTGTTAAATAAGCCTGAACTTCTTCTTTATCTTCATCAACTATGAAAACGCCGCAGCGAGTAAAAGGGACTTCCAATGTTTTAAGTTCGCGCCAGATAATCGGAGTTATGCGATTAAGATCTTCGGAAGTTCGCATACTGGCAATTTCACCGCGTACTCTATCCATAGATGCTTGTTTTACTGCTTCAAATGCACGTGCTTCTGCATTTTGTAGATCGAGAAATCGAGTATAGCTCTGTTCAAAAACTTTTCCGAAGCGTTTTAGAATTTCATTATCTTCATCTGATAATTTTCTACCGAAATGATTAACTACAAATATAGAAGTGTAATGAGAAACAGAAACTGACCTGGTATAGCCGCCTTCACGCGACAAAACCTTTTCCTTCCATTCAGGAGTTGATGAATTATATGGCGGGAATTTAAATAAATGCTTGAAGAATATAATTTTTTCCTCTCTCGTATATTCCTCTGTAAAAAATCTTTCACCTTTTGTAGTACCCTCTGCCAATATCCTATAAATGGGGTGATCGAGAAAAGGAATAGCGGCTTTTTTCATATAAGTTTCTGCTACACCTGTCGATCCCCAAAATGTAAATTGTTTGTCTATTTCGTTATTATTGATAAGCATAAATACGCCGGTTATATCAAGGTTCATATTATTCAATTCCTGTGCAACCAGATTAACAACCTGCTGTAAGTCAGATGAATGCCGCATTGTCATTGCAAATTCTCTTACTTTCTCAAAAGCTTTTTCAATTTCAACTTCACGGTTTTTCGCCGCAAGTTCTTTTTCTAATTCGGCAATTTTATTTTCAGATTTTTGTTGTTCAGTTTTCATTTTAAAATGATAAATTATCTGAAGATTGTAATCTTAAAATGATGTCTTAAATTCATTACTTAATAATTGTTTTATAAATGATTGTCATAGGTAGCAGAGCAGAAAGTCCTAGTAAAAAAAAACTCCCTGAATTAGAACTATTTAACTGTACTCTTCCGATGTTGATAATCCATCTAGTCCTTCAGTCAATAATTTAAGTTAACATTTCTTTAAATGCACTTAAACCACGAAATTTTTTTATTAATATTGCAATCCACCAATTTAATCTTAAATCAATATGTGGATAAATAAATACTTTTAAAATGAAAAAGGAGATAATAATCATTATCTCCTTTCCATATTTTAGTTCAAAGTTAATCTGTGCTTGGTTTTGAAGTTCTTCCGCCATGGTCGCCGATAAGAACCCACTTACCGTTACTTTTCATTAGTATGTCTGTCCAGTTTCCTGAACTAGGTTCACTCTTACCGGTTTCTTTATTTTTATCCAATTCAGCATAGTAATAATGAACGTATGCAAAATCTCCTTTTACCCAAATAACTAATGGTGTAATTGTATATACTTCAGAAGTATTTTTTTTAACTTCATTTTCTATCCATTTACTTGTATTAGATTTGCTTTGTGGAACTTTAGATTGATAAGACCATCCTTCATAGCTGTCATCAAAATATGACATAAATCCTTGAGCATCTCCAGATGCTTCGACAGCCCAATATTTTTCAACTCCTGCCCAAACATCTTTTTGAGCATCAGACCACTGCTGGGCAAAGCTTTTTCCAGCAAATACAAGTAATATTAAGCTGAATATTAAACTAGATTTAATTAAAACTTTCATAGCACTTTCCTTAAATTTGTTTTTGATTATTTAATAATTAATGAGGTGCAACTACTTCACTGTATATTTCATCAGAATGTTTGCCAGTAAAATATTTGTTATATGCTTCGTTGAAAGCATCTCTGGATTCTTTGGTTGACCAGGCTTTTCTAAAAAGTTCATTTGATTTTTGTTCTGCCTTTATTATGTCGTCCCAGGATTTCACTTCCATAATCGCGATAAAATCTCTATTATCATGTCCCCACCAATGTCGGACGGTTTTATAGCTAACCACAAATTCATTATCACTTCCAAAAGTTTTATCTGCAACAAGAGCAGTAAGTGAGTCTAATTCTCTAGCAGAACCATCTTTAGGAAAAGCACGCTCAAAGTTTGTCATCACAAAAACGTTCCCTTGTGCTGCTTGTGCTAAGGCAGGCTTGGTCATTGCAAGACCAAATAGAAAAAGAAAAAAGACCGATACTAAAGATTTCATTGTTTATCCTTTCAGATAAGTTGTTGATAAAGTTGATTAATTTATTTAATTATTCAGTTGTTGGATCCATTCCAAAATTTGCATGAACAAGTACCCATGTTCCATTGGTTTTTACATAAATTCTTGTACTTTTAGCTTTACTGGTTTTAACATTTCCATCATTACCTTTTATTACACCTGCGAAATTGTAAGTAAGTATAGCTACATCTCCGTAGACCTTCACTTTAGGATTCAACATCTCATCAGCTAGTGACTTTCCACCTTTATTGTTTGCGTCGGTAAGATTGAAATTTTTATCTCTTCCTTCAATCAAGGTTGAATAACTTGGATTGAATTCAGTATAATTCGAAGAAATATATTTATTCCTCGTAGTTAGATCGTTTTCATTTTCGGCTTTCCAGATTTTATATGTGAGAGAGATAATTTCATCTTCGACCGAACCGCTGGAATTTTGAGCCAACGACATCGAACTAACTCCAAGAACAAGAAACATTGAAAGAATCAAGGACATTGTTAATGTTCTCATTTACGACCTCTTTATTTTATTATGAATTATTTAATTATTTTTATGGCTATGTGAATTTTAGCCCGGAAGTTTTTTTATTACTGCATCGGGACAGTAACCTGGAGATGAATCGTTAAGCATTTACCCGATTTATTTACAAACAAGTAATTGCTGCAGAAGTGATTTTTTTTCTTACTGAGACTTCTGAAAAATTAGTTTTAAGTAATTATTCAGAAGTCTCTTCCTATTATTTTGTTAGAAATGTTAATTAAAATTTTATTGTCCACTTAACCATTGCTCAAAACTTTTATTAGATTCTCCATCAGCATAATCCCAATCCGGTATAAGACGTAAACCGCTGCTGTTTCGCCAAATAAAATCAATAGCGTCATCAACATCTGAATCACTTGAGATCTTTAACATGAATAATTCTTCTTCATTTATACGGATATTTTTTATTTCTGAATTTATTTGCTGTGCTACCAGCGCACTTTGGATTATTTCTGCTTGTCTAGAATCGTAAGTTGCCCATACAACTCCGTCAGTACCTTCAAGAAATATGCTTTCATCAATTGAGATATTGAGTTTTATTTTACTTCCAAATGGAATAATTGGGAGTTTCTTGTCACTTATATTATTCCAATTAATGGTTTTAGAATTTTCCAATTCAATCTTGCCTAAATTGTTATAAGTTCCACTTATTTTTAATATTTCCACAATGTTCTCTTTGATAATATGAAAGCATATTGGGTTTCTATATTCTAATTATTTTCCTGATAATGCATCTTTCATTTTATCTGGCGGTACTGGCTGTGGTACTTCATTATGGATTGGTTTAATTGACATTAAATAAGCATACATCGCTTTCAGATCTTGATCACTCTTTTGACCTATTACCTGCCACGGCATTGGTGGTAGTATTGGTCTTCCTACACCCATCATTTTACCTTCTCTAAGAGCTTTAATAAACATTTCCTCGCTCAATTCTCCAATTCCCGTTGCTTTATCAGGGGTGATATTTGCGGCAAATGAAATTCCCCAGGGGCCAACCCAAGCTGAAAAATTACTTTCAGTGGCAACCCAATTACCCGGGGCAACGTATTTAGTATCCAAAGCGGGAAGTTTTTCACCATTTTGAAAACCTGAAAGGTCTTTGGTTGAATCCGGCATAGGGCCTTTTTCTGTATATATTTTAGGGGAATGGCAATCTGCACAACCACCGGTCATTACTAAATATTTACCACGCGCTATTAACTCCTTTTGAGACATTGGTTTGTTTTCTTCTGTCGGGGAGCAATTGATTTGCGAAATGACAACTAAGGTCATTATAAGCAGGCAAACTGAAATAAAAATATTTTTTTTCATACTGTCTCCTTTAAATTTGTTATATAACTATTGGTTAATGTTTTAGTATTTTATGAAAATCACAATGCTAATGTATGCCGGATTATTGCAGATATCTTGTATTTTTAACGCAATAATTTGGATTATTGAGGCAAAAATGGTTTTTAGTATATCTTTACGGTAAAATAATAGGAGAGTTTAAAATCTTTTAGAAACAAAATTACAATACAAGTTTAATCCACAAATACATATTAAAGATGGATATGTAAATTATCACCTTAAAAGTTGATATATAAAAAATCAGTCCTATAGCAAGAAGGCTTTTTTAGAGCGATACAATGATTTAAAATTTTGATTATGTTTTTTTATATTCAGTTGGACTAACCCCAAATTGTTTTTTAAAAGCACGGGAAAAATATGCTTGATCATTAAAACCAACTTGATAACATACCTCTGCTACATTCCCGATGTTTTGTTTTAAAAGGTCTGCTGCCCTCTGCAAACGAAGTGAACGAATCAACTGTCCCGCTGGCTGATCGACAAGCGCATTCAATTTTCTATTAAGCTGCGAAACGCTCATTCCAACAAATTTAGCAAGTTGTTCAATACCAAATTGTTCATTTTCAAAATTAGATTCTATAAAATTAATTGCCTTTTGCAAAAATAACTGGTCGACTGAAGCTGTAGTAACTTCAGAGGGTTTAATTACAGTTGCTTTAGCAAATCTTTTCCTAAGTTCTTTTCTCTGGATAATTAAATTCTTTATTTGTACTCTAAGTTCTTTTGCACTGAAAGGCTTAGTTAAATATGCATCGATTCCTGTTTCCAATCCTTCTATTTTATCATCTAGGCCTGCTTTCGCCGTGAGCATTATTATCGGTATATGACTTGTCCTTTCATCACCGCGTATTTCTTTACTAAATAAATATCCATCCATTTTAGGCATCATGACATCTGTTAATATTACATCCGGAATATTTTCTCTAGCTATTAAAACCCCTTCTTCTCCATTTCCAGCTTCTAGTACGCAGTATTCTTCTTCAGTTTGTTCACGTATGTAGGCTCTAACATCAGAATTATCTTCAACGATTAATAAGATATCTCTATTTCTATTGTTTTCAGTGCCTTCATTATTTACATTTAATTTATTTTTTGCTTTAGACGAATCTTCTTGCAGTTCACTAATGACGAATTTATTTCCCTGTTCATTAATTGAATAATCAATAGTCGAATTATAAACATAATGTTCTTCAACTAATTTGACATTCCCAAAAGGAAGATGAATTGTAAATTCAGTCCATTCACCAATTTCACTATCTACTTCTATTTTCCCATTATGTAACTCAATTAGTTCTTTTGTCAAAGCTAAACCAATACCTGTGCCTTCATATTCTCTTGTAACAGTACTATCAGCCTGGTAGAAACGGTCAAAAATATGAACCAGATTTTCTTTACTTATACCTTTACCTGAATCCCAAATCTTTATTTCAAGTATAGATTCATTTAATATGCTAAGAATTATTTTAATTTCTCCATAACTTGAAGTAAATTTTAGCGCATTTGAAATGAGATTATAAAAAACTTTTTCCATCTTATCCGGGTCAAAAACAACCGCAATATTTTGCAATTCAGATTCGAATTTTAGAGTTATCTTTTTAGATTCTGCTAAAGATTCAAATGAATAAAAAAGGCTTTTAATAAATGAAACTATATTATGCTGCTCTGCTTTTAATCTGCATGCTGCCTGCTTCAAGCTTTGATAAATCAAGCAGCTGATTAATTAAACCAAGAAGTCTTTTCGCATTTCTATTTGCTACATGAAGCTTACCTTTTTCTTTTGTTTCCACTGCTGATGAAAGCACACTGTCAATTTGGCCTAGAATTAAAGTAAGCGGTGTTCTAAACTCATGAGAAATATTTGCAAAGAACTGAGACTTTAATTGGTCGAGTTCTTTAAGTTTTTTATACTCAAAAAGTTCCAGTTCCATAGCATGCTTTTTTCGAATTCTTCTCAATTCAGAAAGACGAATTAAATACAGCAATCCTAAAAGTAACAAAGCATAAAAAGTATAAGCCCACCATGACAAATACCATGGAGATAGAATAGAAAAAATGAATTGCGCTTCTTTGCCTGCTTTACCATAAATATTTTTTGAGCGGACATGAAACTTATAAGCACCGCTTGAAAGATTTGTATATTCCTTTTCAGTCGCTGTAGTCCACTCAGACCATTTTTTATCATTCCCTTCCAGAAAATATTGAAATTGATTTGCTTTTGATTTATCAAAGCTGGGTGTTGTGAAATAAAAACTTATACTATTTCTTTTAAAAGAAATTGCACGATTTACTTTTGCAAGCTTCTCTGCATCCCCATTATATATTAACGAATCATTATTAACTATTACTTTTCTAATTAAAGTGCTTGATTTATATTCATATGGATTACTACTACCAGGCGAATACCTCATCAATCCATCATCTGTACTTATCCATAAATATTCTTTATCATTTCTAAAATCAGAATAAATTGTAAACACATTATTCAAGTCTAACCTTTGAAAGACCGGATAAGGCTGCCACAAATATTTCCCATCAGATTGTTTAAATGCTTTCCCCAGCTTATTGCCATCTTCAGTTTTTACTAATAGCCAAACATCTTCTTTTCGACTCTTAGCTAATAGTAATATTTGATTTTTTGAATTTGCAAAGTCAGCCCCAAATGTGGAATCAGGCACAAATTTTTTAGTCAGTTCATCGAAACTAAAAAGTCCTTGTTCAGTAGCGAAATGTATTTTGTGATTAAGAGTTAAAATAATATAATTGCTCCAGGGAAATCCATTGTGTGTATTAAAGCGTTCTATTTCTATTTTACAATCGTTAGAATCTGATAATAGATTTCCTTTTACACATGTTAAATGAACAACCCCTTCATAATAAGTTTTTATCCATAAACTTTTTCCACTTTCTTCAATAATACTTTCGATTTCATCATTTGTACTTGGAAGACTTTTGAAAAAACGAAGCCGTCCATTTTCAAACTTCAATACAGAAAGTCCGGTTCTTTGGGTAGCATAAACAACATTCGTATCAATATTTGAATGAAATATAACTGGAGCAGAATAAGTACAATAGCCTTTGGGCATAATTATCCTTTTATTTCGCAAATCATATCTGTAGTAGCACCAATAAGTTTATTATCAATTTGTAATAAATTATAGCCTGCTGAATTTATGCCTAAAATAGCTTTGAAGCTGGAAGTTGATTCATCCAAATACCATATTCCAAATGAATTACACCCAAATAATTTATCTTTATATCTATAGAGTTGAGACAAATAATTATTACCTGTATTTATTTTAGGAATAACTGAAAATGGTGATGATATTTCAATTCTAGAAATTCCTTCCGTTGTTGCCACCCATAACCCATCTTGATTATCAGGGTATACATCAAAAGTACCATCAGACTGAAGACCGTCTTTTGAATTTACAATTCGTAAAAGTTTACCATCTCTATTTATTAAAACCACGCCGCCGCGCTGCGTTGCAATTGCTAAATTACCTTCAATGGTTTTACATGTATTATACAATCTATATTGTTTTAAATAATTGTCAGCTTCTGTTTTAAATTGAACAAACTTGTAACCATCATATAAAAAAAGTCCGTTAGTGTTAGTGGTTACTAAGATTTTATTTTTAAATGGAAGCATATCATATATTCCAATAGCAGCGAACTTCTCGCCATCCGGAACAAGTTCTAATGAATCTTTAGTAAACTTAAGTAAACCTTCACCACCATTTCTCACAAATACATCATCATTAATTCGGTACAATCGATAAGACATAACAGAATTATAAATTTTAATTTTATTTCCATTCCACCTAAATATCTTATCTTGAGTTTTAAAGAAAACATATTTCGAAGTTGCAACTACATCCCAAACATCACCAAATTCTTGATGCCCTAAATCAAGATATTTTAACAAGGAGACAAACTGCAATGTACCTGAAGAATCGGGAGATAGATAACCAAAATCAGAAGAAGCAGCAGCATAAATTCTACCTATTGAATCAACGCACATAGATCTTACAATAGAGCTATTTGGTGTTTTTATTAATCGCCATTTTAAACCGTCATATTGCAAGATGCCCTGGTCATTACCAAAATACATTAAACCGTGTTTATCCCGATTCACACACCAATTCTGGTAGTTTGAATTATAATCTTCGGGTGTAAAATTTTGGATAAATGGTTGACCAATATTTTTGATTTGATGTTTAGAATTTTGACAGAAAGAAGCAGTAAAAAACAGAAAGGTTAATATTAGAACGATAAAATAGTTTTTTTTGAAAAGCATTTTTTTGATTTGAATATAACGCTAATATTATTTTAAGTTTTATTTAGAGCATTCAAATCATAAAGTCAGAGTTTTATAATACTTTGCCCGCTAATGAATATAATTTATACCTTTATTTGCACTTGTACAATAATGATTTAACTTATTTTTTTAGCTTATTTATAAATTAAAACTGGCAACAATTTCTAAATTTTCAAAAATATATTTCGTTTATTAAACAAATAAACTACATACCAAAGTAGACCTGTCCAAATTAAACCAACAAATACTCCCATCAAGCCTTCATGACCAATAAGGTATGGTTTAAAACCCAATGCATATAAAAATATTCTAACAATCGGCTGAAGGAAATATCCTAGTAGTGCATTTGACCCGAATATTATTAAAGCCCAAGCCCATTTTTTATATCCAACTACATCAATTATTAAATAAAAAAGTAAAAATGTAAAAGCAGAAACACCGGATGTGAATAAAGAATAAGAAGCCGAAACTGTTTCTTTATTCATGGCAAAATTTGGCCAATCATATAAATGTAAATGCATATCCCACTCCACAAAATACCAAGAAGATTATTAAAATCGATTGTTTAATAATTATTGCTGTATTTTTTGTTAATACTGCTTCCCCTAAAATCGTACCTACGACAGTAATTAGTCCGTAAGAAATTGAAGCCCAAGGAGTACAATGAATTGTAAGAGGTCTTAATGGGTCTCCGCTAAGATTAGCAATTGTAAAAAATGGAGCTGAAGGATTCCCTAAGTGCAGCCACCAATGAAAGTGTTTGTGACATAAAAAGATGAAATCCGGCAATTAAAATTACAAAAATCCATCTTTGCCATTTAGGAATTAGGATAGAAACTGCACCCATAAAATAAGCAACCCCAATTGCCTGTAAAATCCCCCACCAATATGATATTCCGAATATCAATGAAATGTAAAGAACACCCAACGCAATTAATAAAAAAGTACGGCTGCCAACATGCTTCCACCAATCTGTTCCGCGCCGTTTTTTGCTTAGTGGTAAAACCATTCCCACTATAAAAACGAAGAAGGGCGCAACAAGATCTGTAAAGGTAAGTCCTATTCCGGTAGAGCTTCCAACTGCATCAGCAGCATGGTGGAATGTAGAGACGGGTGGACTTCCAAACCATGACATCGTAAATGGAAGGTTAGGATAACCTGCTACTTGAATTACAAATATCATGGCAAGAATTGTAAAACCTCTAAATGCATCTATTGAAACAATTCTTCCTTTAGGAGCTGGAATTTGTTCTTCATTCATTTAATTTGATTCCATAGAAATTTTAAATTAGATCACTTATATATTGAAAGATAATCACAAGTATTGTATTTCGAAATATATTCAAATAATTATTTTCTTTGGTTGATTAACATTTGAATGAATATATATTTTTATAAATTCATGGTGAATTATTATTTAATTAATCAAATTTATGGCATAACCATGGACCCTAATTCTAATACAGAGGTTGGACTTTTATCAATACTTAATGAACTAAAGAAACGTGAACCAATCTTTCATCATCCTGAATTCGGAACAACACGGAAAGATTTTGAAAACATGACCGAAGAATCTTTTTGGGAAGTTGGGGCATCAGGGAAAATTTATAATCGCGAATACGTTTTAAATGTTTTGGATGAGCGCTTTGCAAATCCACAAGGAGATAAATGGGAAACAAAAGATTTTAAATGCCAGGAAATTGCAAAGGACAATTATCTTTTAACTTACACTTTATTGCAAGGAGAAAGGATTACAAGAAGAGCTACAATTTGGCGCATACATGATGATGGCTGGAAAATTGTTTATCATCAGGGAACAATAGTTAAAGAGAAGTAAATCTATTTTATTTAAATCTTCAGATTATATAGGTTCAAAGAGAATTACTTCACATTCAATTTTATCTTTATCAATTTCAATAATCCTATATACATTATTTGCATCATCAAAATCGGGAGATAAAATAATTCCACTTTTTCACTAAATTCAATTTAATTGTTTTGTTCAAAAATCATTCGGAGATTAAAATGAAAAAATTAGTTTTAGTTATATTTATTTTCTGTTTTACTTCTACGTTCGCTCAACAAAAACAAAAATATATTAATATAAACGGCACTTCAGAAATTATCCTTCCTGCTGACCAAATAAATTTTGCAGTTGAAATAAGAATAGTTGATGAATCAATTGAAGCAAGTAAAAAAACCAACGATAAAGTTCTTAATGAATTAATAACAATTTTGAAAAATGAAAGTATTAGTAAAGATGATATAGAAACATCTCCTATTAGGCTTGGGAAAAATTACAAATACAAAGAAGATACCCGTGAAAGAATTCAAGATGGTTTTTATACCGAGGTAGAAGTTAATTTCACCTTAAAAGATTTATCAAAATATTTTGAGCTTAGCAATAAGATTGCTTCAAATGACAATTTTGAAATTCAAAACTCAAGCTACAGCATTTCCGATTATGAGCATCAGCATCAAAATGCATATATTAAAGCATTAAAAGCAGCAAAAGTAAAAGCCGAATATATGACAAAAACTTTAGGAGTAAAATTAGGAGAAGTTTTAGAAATTGATGAAAATAACTATAATCAAAGTTATGCTAGTCCTTTTAATACAGTTACAAAAGTAAATTCAGAAAGTGCAAATATCTCTGGGAAGGTTACAATTAGAAGAAGTATAAGAGTTAAATTTGCGATAAACTGATTTAGGAAATATATGGAAAATGAAATATTAAGCTTAATATTAGTATCAGTTTTATTAATCTTAGTAGTTTATATTTTCATTCGCGTTGCAATTAAATTAAGAAAATATGGCGGAAGTTTAACAACTACAATGTTTGCTTCCACCTATGAATTTCTAAACAAAGATAAAAGAGAAGCAGCTAAAGAAATAGTGGAGTTAAAAGCTAACAAGAAAATGGAAAAAGAAGCTTCGGATAAACCTAGGATGATTTATTAGAAAAACAATTTAATTAAACACTGATTATGGTTTTGCTTTTAACAATAACAGCAAATAATATTTAAATACAAAAAACTCGATTTATACAAATCGAGTTTATGTTTTGTGGGCCCAGATGGACTTGAACCACCGACCCTCTGATTATGAGTCAGATGCTCTAACCAACTGAGCTACGAGCCCTAAAATTTAGAATGTAAAAATAATACTTATCCCTAATTAAAATCAACTTTTATAAAATTATTTCAAAGTATAAAAACTAAAAATATTTATAAACATACTGAATTATTCCAACCTTCTTATCATTATTATCATATTTTTCTTCTTCAATAATATTGCCTTTGTTGTCATATCTAAATTCATATTTATAAACTAAATCATTATCGGAGTTATAAGTGTAAACAGCTTTTTTTCTTCCATCCTCCGAATATTCATAGTCGATTTTATATTCCAGGTTATCATTTGCATTATACCATCTTTCTTCAACTAAGTTACCCGTATCATCATAATCGTATATGTAATACTTCTCCAGATTACCTTTTAAATCATATCTACTGGACTTTGTCTTATTCCCATAATCATTGTATTCATATGTATATTTATTTTCAGGTTTGCCTTCTGGTGTATATTTTATAGTCTCTATTTTTTTGCCATTGTTGTCGTATTGATAAATAAACTTTGATTCCGCTTTGCTTTTGTCGTCATAAATAATTGTTTCTTTAGGTAATCCATTTACGTTATAATTTACAGTTGAAATTTTTTCCTGGTCAAACAAATTCCCTTTTAAGTCATAATCAAAACTTATTTTTTCAATTGACTTTATGTTTTCTGATTTGATAAAGTTTCTTTCAACAGCATCAATATTTTTAACTACTTTTTCTGCTAGGTAATTCTTCACTTTTTTCTTTTGTAGACTTTCTTTCTGTTTCTTTAACAGGCAGTACAGCTAAAAAAAAGTACTGCTAAACAAATTAAATTCAACGCAATCAGAAACTTATATATATTTTTCAGCTTCATTATTTAACTTAATATCCTTGATTTGATTTTAACTTTGAGAATGCTTCCAATAATTTTTTCTTGGTTACTAACAAATCCTGTGAAATTACTTTTACTTCACCAAGCACCGGCATAAAATTCGTATCACCATTCCAGCGAGGGACAATATGAAAATGCAGATGTTCATGAATCCCTGCACCGCTTACTCTTCCTAAATTTGCTCCGATATTAAATCCTTCAGGATTATAAATTTCTTTAAGTGCTAAAGTAGCGAATTGAAGCTTGTCCATAATTTCCTGATTTTCATCATTAGTTAATGTGATGAAATCGTCAGTATGCCTATGGGGAACAATCATTAAATGCCCATTATTATATGGATAAAGATTCAATACTGTAAATGTTAATTTTCCTTTCTCAATTAATAAATTATTTTCATCCTCAACATCCAAGTCAATCATACTACAAAAAATACAATCGCTGTTTTTTGATTTGTCTTTGAAAGAATCAATATATTGTGAACGCCAGGGTGACCAAAGTTTTTCCATGTTACCTCGTACAAATAAAAAAGGCGGCATTATAACACCGCCTTAAATTCAAGAAAGATAAATCTTAATGTCCTTCTTCCCTAGATTTCTGATATTCGTCAACAATTTTTTGCTCAACTTCTTTTGGGACTTCTTCATAATGTGAAAAATTTCTTTTATGTGTTCCTCTACCGGAAGTCAGGCTTCTGAGTTGTGAAGAATATTTATAAAGCTCAGACAAAGGAATTTGCGATTTAATTATTTGAAAATGCCCATCTGAATCCATACCAGAAATTTTCCCTCTTCTGCTGGAAATATCACCCATAACATCACCCATATATTCTTCCGGCACTGTAACTTCAATATCGTATATAGGTTCTAGCAAGACAGGTTTACATTCCTGAAATCCTTTGCGGAAACATTGCGAAGCGGCAAGTTTGAATGACATTTCATCTGAGTCAACATTATGAAATGAACCATCAAACAAGGTTACTTTAACATCAACAACTTGATTGCCTGATAGAACTCCCTTCAACATTGCTTCCTGAATTCCTTTTTCTACAGCAGGAATAAATCTTCCAGGAACAACACCGCCGACAATTGCATCAACAAATTCAAAGCCCTTCCCTCTTGCTAAAGGTTCCATTTTGAAATGAACATGTCCATATTGTCCTCTGCCGCCTGATTGTTTTTTATGCTTATACTCAACATCATCGGCTTTGCCCTTTATTGTTTCTCTATATGGAATTTTAGGTTCTGCTAAATCAACCTCAACATTATAACGTTCCTTTAATCTTTTAACAGCTAGAGATAGCTGTAATTCACCTTGTCCAGAAATTATAGTCTGTGATAATTCCGGATCAAACTTTACATTGAATGAAGGGTCTTCTTCATGCAATGTATGCAAACCTGAAGCTATTTTATCTTCATCCCCTTTAGCTTTGGGAATAATCGCACCTCTAATAACTGGTTCAGGGAACTCAATCTTTTTAACTACTACAGTTAAATTTCTTGAAGTAAGAGTATTATTAGTATGAGTGTCCTTTAATTTCACAACTGCGCCTAAATCACCAGCACTTATTTTTGAAACATCAGTTCTATTATGGCCATTTAAAACTGAAAGCTGTGACAATCTTTCTGTTTTATTATTATTTGAATTCAATAAATCCATGCCAGCAGCAACTGAACCGGAGTATACTTTAAATAAAGATAATTCACCAACATGCTGTTCTGAAATCACTTTAAAAATAAACAATACAGGTTCACCATTGGGATCAGGGGATACATTTACAGGTTTATTACTTTCAACAAAAAGTGCTTCTTCCCCGCCTCTATCTTTAGGTGATGGAAAATATTCTGAAACAAAATCTAAGAAGCTATTTACTCCAACGGCATTAGTGGCAGAAACAGCAAATACCGGAGTGAAGTTTCTTTTAATCAGAGCTTGTTTTAATCCTGTTTTTAATTCTTCTTCTGTAAGACTACCGTTTTCAAAATAGTTATTCATTAGCTCTTCGGTAGTCTCTGCAATTTTTTCAATAAGCTCTGTTCTATATTGATCAGCTTGCTCTTTAGCTTCAGAAGGAACATCAATTTCAGAGACTTTTTTACTTCCAACTTCACCGTACTGATAAGCTTTCATTTTGAGCACATCAACTACTGTATTAAAGTTTGCTCCTTCGGAAACAGGAAATGTAACTACAGTTGCTCCAGAAGTAAGTCTATCTTTTGCTTTAGTATAAGTTTCATTAAATGAAGAATGTTCGTTATCAACTTTATTTATTATTATTGCTGACGGTAATCCAAATTCATCAACAAATCTTCCGGTAATTTCTGATCCAACTTCCACACCTTCAGCAGATTTCAATAACATAACAGCTGTATCACAAACTTTCATTGATGCTTTAACTTCACCTATAAAATCTGAATATCCGGGAGTATCCAGAATATTTATTTTTTTGTTGTTCCAATCTAAGTGTAAAAGAGAAGTTGAAATGGAGATTTGTTTTTCTATTTCATTTGGGGTATAATCTGAAATTGTGTTTCCTTCAGTCACGGTGCCAATTCGATTTGTTTCTCCAGCAGTAAACAACATAATTTCCGATAATGAAGTTTTACCACTTCCACCGTGACCGATAAGCGCAATGTTGCGAATCGATCCTGCGTCATATTCTTTCAAGTGTCATCCTCCTTAAATTCAAGGTGAGTAATTTAAAAATAATTATTTTATTCTGGTTTTGATCTTCTTGTGTAGGCACTCCAAAAAGTATTTACCCCGTTAACAACTGCGGAGAGGTTTTTAACCAACTGCATAGCCGGCTCCTCAACACCCTTCCTAACTTTCTCTTCCAGATCCAATATTTTATCTACTCTATCACGGACATTGAAAATTATTTCTTTCGAAACATCCAATTGACTACATGCTTTATCAGACATATCATTTAATTTTTCACTCAACTCAGTACTGGCAGAAATTAAAGGCTTTAATTCATCCGATAAGCCTTTTATATCATTCTGCATTTCTTTTATAGAATTAGTAATACTTTTTAAATAAATAATTAAAGCAATACAAAGAGAAGTTGCTGCTAAAAGCAGAATGATATAAAAGACTGTTTCAACACTCATATAATGTTACGACTTTTTGGTTTCTTTATAAGCATCCACACCAGCTTTAAATGCTGTTTTAAGATTAGTTTTTTCTTCCTCAACAAATTCTTTTCCGGAAGAAATTGCAGAATTTGATTTTTGTTTTGCATCACTAAAAATCTTTTCAGCATCTTTTAATAATTCATCAGATTTTGATTTAGCATCAGTAATTAATTTTTCTGATCGGCGTTTGCCTTCATTAATCAATTCTTTTGCTCTATCTTTTGCATCAGCTACATATTTATCCGCTTCATCAAGATAATTATCCGTTTTGGACTTAATATCATATCTGAATTCTTTACCAGTTTTAGGAGCATACAATAAAGCCATAACAGCACCAATAGCTCCGCCAGTAAGTAAGCCTAATATAAACCCTTTTCCTATATTATTTTCGCTTGACATTTTAACTCCTTTATTTAGTATTATTTAGTACTAATCGAATATAACAACAGCCTCTTTGAAAATCAAGGAAAGCTATTTATGTGTGAACCTACTCAAGTGAAAAAATATTTAATTACTATTCCAAATAAATAGAATCAACGATTAACTTACAAAGATTTATCAAATATATTTAATAATAATTTATAAAATATTAGGATACTTTACTTCCGGTATATTCGGTTAATCTATTAAAAAACTATAATTTATCACCTTTAGATAGATTTATTTCCATCCTAAATTCGTTTTAACAAATATCATCTTCATTAAAACTTGTTGCTATTATTTATTCTGAAGTCACTGAATCAATTGAAATTTTACCAAATCGATTCTGATAAAACGTGACGCTAAATATTCCTATTAAAACAGCAAACCATAAAGTAACTGCCCTTACAATAAATGTAGAAGCAACCGCTATATTCTTTGTATAACCTGCTTGTATTAATAAAAATGTTAATGAACCCTCAGTCGCGCCTAGTCCACCTGGCAGCATAGAAATCGCGCCTAATATAATTGCAAATGCATAACTGAATGAAGCCCATAAAAAACTAACGTCCACTCCAAAATTAATGAGAATAATATGATATCCCAAACATTCAAACAGCCATGAAACTAGGCTTAAGAGAATCATATATATTAAAGGCAATGGGCGAAGCATCTGATATGAACTTTCATACGCACTATGAATGCTGACTAAATGCTTTTTCAAGAATTTACTTTTTTCTAAATATTTTAAAGCCGGCATAGCAATTTTTTTATTGCTTAAAATAACCACTAATAAAAATAAAAAAACTGATGCAGTAATAACGATTATTCTGCCATAGTTATAGACATAAGCTCCGGCAAGTGCGATCAACATTAATGATATTGAATCAGTAATCCTTTCCATAACTATTATAGGTGCAGTTTTACTAATTGGAGTATTTGTAATTTCTTTAACTAAATATGATTTTAATACTTCTCCAAATTTTCCAGGGGTAACACTCATAATTAAGCCAGACATAAAAACAGCAAAAGAATCTATCTTATTTACTTTGACATTTATGATATTAAGATAATAATCCCATTTTAAATACCTGGTTAAATAATTCAAAAGTGATAATGCCAGCAGCACCGGCAACAACAACCAATTAAATTTTTCAAATGCAAGAGCAACATCCTTGTAATCAGCATAAACAGTAAATAACAAATAAATCAACCCACCAACAGCAAGTGAAATTAATATTTTCTTTTTTATTTTTTTTAGCAACTAAATAATCCTAATTAAAGATTTGTAAAATTTTGATAAAGGCATGCCGACAACATTATAATAGCAGCCATTTATTTTTTCAACGAATACAGCCCCGAAATCATCTTGAATTCCATAAGCACCTGCTTTATCCATAGGACTTCCGGTTTCAACATATTCTTCTATTTCATTTTGAAATAATTTTCTAAATTTGACTGATGTTTTTTCGTATTCAGAAATAGTTTTTGAATTTTTATAATTAAAAATAGAATATCCAGTATAAACAAAATGAGTATTATCACTTAATAAATTAAGAATTCTGCAAGCGTCTTTTTTGTTTTTTGGCTTTCCTAAAATATGATTATTATAAACAACAATTGTATCAGCAGTTATTATTATTCCATTATTAATTTTCTTTTTTGCAGCTTCTAATTTTTCAAATGAAATTCTCTTAACTATATCAATTGGATTTTCATTCTTTTTAATTCTCTCAGGCGTACTGATTTTTATAACCTCAAACTGTAAACCAATTTGTTCCAATAATTTTTTTCTTCTTGGTGATGATGAAGCAAGATATATTTTTTGTGAATTGTTAATCATTAATTTTTTCCACTTTTGTTCCCGGGAAATAAAGAGCTAAAATATCTTTGAAGTTAACGCCTCTTTTTGATTGAGCAATCGCTCCCCATTGGCATAATCCCACTCCATGCCCATACCCTTTACCATTTATGACTATTTCATCACCTTCAGATGAAATAGTAAAATTAGAGCTATAGAGAAGTCCATTATTTGAATTCTTGATTATGCTTCTTATAGTATTACCATAAATCGAAATTTGACTTTCAATTCCGGAAGAATCATATGTGATTTCTAATTCATTTATCCTGCCTGAAAGAAACCTGCTTTTTATCTTTACATCTTTTAATATTGCATTTTTATCTTTTATCAATTTAGATTCAACTATTCGCTTAATAAATTCTTCTTTAGATAATCTTTCTTTCCATTTAAATCTTGGTGAAATTGAACAATTAGGCGGGTCGCCATCTTTAACAGAAATTAAATAAGGTATTTGTTGATCTGTAAAAACATTTTGCGCATCTTCTGTCGTTCCTCCGCAAGTAGAACTATAATAGATTGTAGCAGGTTCAGAATTATAAGTTAGGATCATACTTTTTGTTTCATTAATAATTCTATTTATCAAATCATTTTCTCGTGAAGCTCCGCCATAAGCTTGATCTCTAACATCCGAATAGATGTCAAACTTTTTATCTTTATTTATTTTTGCTAATGCGTATGTTCTAGCACAAATGGCAAATGCTTTAAGTGCCTCATTGTAATCAGCCCCATTTCCTAATGGCATTTCTGCCGGGATAACACCTTTTAAATAATCATCCAATGAAAGTTTATTTATTATTTGTATATCGTTTTCATTGCATGTAACTTCCAATATACCTTTATAGGTTTTGCTATTAAATTCTAATAGCCTATTTTGATCAGCACAGACAATTTTAACTTCGGGATATTCATAATTTATTTTGTTCACTTTAATATTTAATTCTTCACTAGCTTTTTTTATGAATATAACTTCGCCAGTTTCTATTTTTACTTTATGAACTCCAGCAAGTATAAAAATTGGAACTTTGGTTGTTAAGTTAATGAGTTTGATTTTTCAGCTAACAATACTCTAATTTCATTTTTAAAAGAAGGCAGCTCAATTTTTAAATTAGTCTCATCATTTTTATTAGTAAATTTTTCGGATGGTGAACAGGAATTGAAACAGAATAGTAAAAGAATTTGGGAAACAATTACTGCAAAAATTTTCTTCATAATGCAGACTAAAATAAATCAAATTATATAAAGAAAAAAAAGCATAAACTTTGCTTTAAGTAAATTTGAAAGAAGTAGGTATATTTTTTTTGAAGTGAATTATCTGAAAAGAGCTTTTATACTACCCCAGGTTCTTTTAACTCCGGAAATTACCGGGGCAACTGTTATTTCTTCAGAATAAGATACCTGTTGATTTCTATCAACTATTTTAATTTGGTATATAAAATAAACATCATTTGATTTGTAGGCTGATCTGTCGACAAAATCATAAACCGAATTATCGCCCTTAGGGTCTACTGTAGCAATTTCGATGTAAGAGCCTTGCTTACTGCTTTTTCTTTCAATGGCAAAATGATCAAGATTATTTTCTTGCTGGGTTCTCCAATGAATTTTTACATCACCTGATTCAGATCTGCCCTGAACATCATAAATATATGCAGTTGCAAATGCTGTTGAAAAAATGATGAGAAAAAGGAGTATTATTTTGCCCTTTGAGAATTTCATGGTCAAAATATATCCTTCTAAATTTTCAATGTCAAGAAAAATATTTACAATATTTTGTTTCTAATATTTCATTATTACATTGAAATATCCGGTCTTTTTGACAAAACCATATATTTCCATCCAAAATTTATTTACCTCTAATTTTAATTTATTAGCATAACTGCTAGATTGCTTTATAATTTAATCATTATTCACTTTGCTGTTTAATTATTTAGCTTATCATTAATTGATTTGATTAATTATTTAAGCTCACCTAAATAATTAAACTTTAGAGACGCATAATATCTTGACATTTTAACCTTTTTTTTCAAACTTCTAATAGCATTCCAAACATTTTTCTATATAAGGAGGTTTACATGAAATTGAAAGGTCTACATTTTTCTTTTCTTCTATTTTTATTATTACCCATCATAAATATTTCTGCTCAAACTTTTGATGGAGAATGGTCTTGCGATTACGCAACGATCGATGATAGGCCGAATGGGACAAGTTATAATACTATAGATGTTGGAGTAATTAGTGAAAATACATTTGTAGCATTAGTAAAAAGAACAGGTGTTAATTATTTAGTTGGGTATGCTAATGCAGACTCAGTTAACGGAAGATTAGGAACTTTTGGTTATGGCAGTGAACTAGCCGGTTATCATCAAGATTGGCAATCAGGTTTTGATTTGGTTACAATGGATAACGCAGTAGATCTTGCCGCTGCCCCGGATTCGCTCGTATATGTTGCAAATAACGATGTAGATCAAGGGAGGAATATTTTAGTATTTAAATTAACCGCCGATTCTGTAGTTTCTTCTGATTATAGAATCTCAACCGGAGAAGATTCCTTATGGGCTATTGCTTTAGATGGAGCAGGCCATGTTTATGTTACATCTATAAAAGGACCCGGTACACCAAGCCAAGTATTAGTATATAATAGCATTGCAAACGCAAATGATGATTGGTTAAACACTCATACATCAACTCCCCTTACAACAATAACAGTTCCTGATACAGGCGAATTAAGAGGAATTACAGTAAATAACGATGGGACAATGTTATTCGTGTCTAATTATACTTTGAAAAAAGTATATGGCTATACAGGAGATCCAATGACCGGCTATACACTAAATACTAATTTTAATTTAAATTTTAGTGACAAAATGGTTGCTTCAGATACCACTACCCTAGATCCAGGCCCTTGGGGATTAGCTTACATGAATACTAAGAATATTTTATTTATGGCTGCAGATGTTAATTTTCAATTAGGGTCTGGTTATGAATATGCCAAGATGTTTTTAATTAACCCTAACACCGGTGCATATTTGGATACTATAGATGTAGCAAACTGGAATTTAGAACAAACCGGAAGTTACCAGAATAGAGGCGGTGGCGGAACTCAAGGTAATGCTTCAGGCTATGCTTCAACATACAATGTCGCTGTTGATGAAAATTTTAATGTTTATAGTCAATCATATTATGGCTGGACTGTTGAAAAATGGAGTTATAGTGGAACGCTACCAACAATCGAATTAACCGGTGTTGAAAAAACTGATAACGCTATTCCTTCAAAGTTCAATTTAAGTCAGAACTATCCTAATCCATTTAACCCATCGACTACTATAGAGTTCTCCTTAAACAAGGAGTCTCAAGTTAGTTTAAAGATTTATTCAATAACGGGTGAACTGGTTGAAGATCTAATAAATTCATCCACATTGGCAAGTGGAAATTATAAAGTAAAATTTGATGCTTCTAAATTAGCTTCCGGAACTTACATATATACTCTGAAAAATGGCGCACAGCAAATCTCTAAAAAAATGATTCTCTTAAAATAATATTTTAGTTGGGACAGCAATAAAGTTTTAATTTATTGCTGTCTCACACATCTATATTTAAATAAAATTTTAGTAAATAATTTGGGGAGGGTGAAATAATTTTTATTAACCTGGAGTAAAGATGAAATTTTTTACAATGCTATTTTTTTCCTCTCTTTTAGTTCTTTTATTTATGGCTGATATATCAGCTAATGTTTACTCTTCTCAACTTAATTTTACAAATCCCGATGGGACACCATTTGATGGCAGTTTTAATGATGGAACAGGTGGAATTTTTTCCTTCTTTTTAAATGACTCTGCATCTTCAGTTATAATTGAAGTAAAAGATGTTTCAGATAATTCCATTGCTGCAACGATTGATGCTGGGGCCATGTCCCATGGAAAAAATATTGTTGCCTGGGATGGAAATGGAACAACAAATGGAAAAAACTATTATTATGAAATTACTGCAGAACAACCTTCTTATTCAAATACCATTTGGACAAAATTTTATGATTCGGGAGATATAAATATATACTCCCGTGGCGGTGACATGGTAACAGATATGAAAAGCGATTTGTTTGGGTTGATTGTTGCACCTAATAATGGCGGACCACTTGGTGAAGGTATTACAATCTATAACCCTGATGGAAGTTTTCATGATCCATTTCTTATTGCAGGAGATATTTCCGGTGGCGGTTCTGTTGATTGGGGAACACAAACTGAAAATATTGTGGGAGGATTTTTTGATGATCTTGGCAGATTCTATGTTTCTGCTTATTCTAAAGGTGAATTAAGAAGATTAGATGGTGGTGGAAATCTAACTACAGTTGCAAGCGGATTAACATCACCCAAAGGTGTTTTTGTAAGTGGAACTGGCAGTGATAGAGCTATTTATGTGTGTTCTGGAAATCAAATTTTAAGAATGGTTATAGGAGATGATGATACATTTACTGGATTCGCAGATGTGGTTGCAAATTTTACAACTGGCTTTCCAAAGGATGTTGCACTAGATGATGACGGTAACTTATATACTTGCCTAAGAACAGATGTTGAAGATCTTAATTCCGACGGCGCAGGATTATATAAATTTTCTCTTTCAGGAACGCTGCCTGTTTCTGAATCTGATGCGTTATGGGAGATTGATGCAGCTGAATCACACAAAGTCTCTGAACTGCAATTCGATTACGGTAAAAATAGAAACTCTGCTTCCGATGACATTCTTTATTATTGTACCCGCGCAGATGCCGGAAATAACGATGACGGCATATGGAAAGTCGATGATATAAATGCTTTATTTGCAACTTCATCAGCAATTATCACTGAACTTGAATTGTATGGAGGTGATGAAAATATTAATGCCCGTGCCGGTTTAGTATTAGACCCAGCTGGAAATTTAATATTATTAGAAAATTCAAATGAACATATTTTCTTTATTTCACCGCCGGACAGTGAATCAACAAATAGTTTTACCACTACTGGAAGAGATACAATTAAATTAGGAAATTCCACTGGCGTAACTGATAAGAATATAGTAAATGATTTTAGACTTTATCAGAATTACCCAAATCCATTTAATCCAAGCACTACTATAAATTTTAATTTACCCAGTGAAGCTTCTGTAACATTAAAGATATATAATTCTTTAGGACAGGAAGTAGCTGTTTTATTAGATAATATTAGAAAGTCTAGCGGCGCGCATTCAATTGTATTTGATGCATCAGGGCTTCCAAGTGGGACTTATATCTATAGAATAAGTGCTGATAGTAAAATTTTAACCAATAAAATGATTTTATTGAAATAAATTAATAATCATTTGTAATATCTAATAAATTATCATTAAATAGACAATAAAAAATATTAATGATAATTTAATGTTTAATTAATATTTAAAGTTTTGTTTCTCTCAGTTATTTTGATATTTTAGCATCAAAAGAAGTAAATAAATAAATTAAAGTTTAGGGATTAATTATATTTTATATGAAATCCACAGTAAATTTATTTTATATTTTTTTTCTATCGCATACTATTGGAATAATTCCGGGATATTCAAAACACTTAAACAATTCATTCATAAACTATATATAAGGAGAAAAAATGAGATATATAAGAATTACTATTTTTTTAATAGCAATGTCTATCTTCTCTAGTCTTTCGTTCGCTCAACCAGATCCTTTTGTAAGAGATACAACCATTCCTAATGAAGCACTTGATACAGGTGGATTTGGTGGTGTTATTGCAGGTGTTGATTTTGATGGTGATGGCTATCCTGAAATCTATACAGTCAATAATGACTGGAATGATGTAGCAGGTGAAGATTTAGTTCCAAGAATTTACAAATATGAAAATGATGGAACAGGATGGAAAATTGTTTGGCAGGCATCTCTTCCAGTAGGTTTACAAAACACCTGGCCGGCACTAACTTATGGCGATCTTGATGGTGATGGTAAAATGGAAATCTATTGGGGACCGGTTAATAATTTAGGACCAAATGATTCTACATATAATAGAATAGTAGTATTTGAGGAAGCGTCAGGTGATACAATGGGTGTATTTGATGGCGTTGATAATTATAGGCCAAATGCTACCTGGACAATTAATGATACTCCGAATTATAACCTTCGTCCTTTCCGCTGGGTTATATCTGATGTAAATAATGACGGAAAGAAGGATTTAGTATTTTGCGCCAGAGCTGGAGCAGAAAAATTTGGAGTTGTTGATGTAGATAATATTCCTGATAATGGAGACAGCTCAGAAACTTGGACTATGGTAGAATCTGGATTAGATACTAATTTAACTGTTACACCAAGTACATTTTATGATATGGCAGTTTTAGACAGTACAATTTATCTTATTAGCGACGGCGGCGATATCGTGCCGGTCATGTATGATAACGGAACATGGAGTACTGGTACAACAATGACTGGTGCAGCTCCTGGCGGATCATGGAAATCGGCATCTGTAGTTGATATAGATGGTGACGGTAAAAAGGAAATAGTTTTTGGTGGATGGTCATCTTCTCATCAAAACATTTACTTACTACAGGAAACATCTCAGGGAGTTCTAACCACAACTTCTATAGCTGATCTAAAACCATATATCGGCTCTGGTAGACTATATGGCGGCGACGCTGGTGATATTGACAATAATGGTAAAATGGACTTTGTTTTTGGAAGTCGAGGCGCAACTCCTGATGGTTCTGTATTTAGATTACATTATAAAGGTGGTGATATAGCGGATGCAGCTAATTACGAACTTTCACGTATTGATGATGGAATGGGTAATGGCGGACGTGGTGATATTATTGCAATTGCTAACCTTGATTCCGATCCAGAATTAGAAGTTGCTTATTCTGGAATTCCCGGAAGCACTTTAATGCCACTTACTATTCTAAAAAGAGTTGATGCAGGAAATGTTATGAATATTGCAGATGTAAGAGTTGATGCAGATACTAATTATGTACCTGATTTGCTAGATTCTACAGCTACTGTAGTTGGTGTTGTTAACTCAGTTAACTGGGGTGCAAGCAGTAACTATTTTAGTTATACAATCCAGGATATGACCGGTGGAATTGATGTATATAAATCCGGTGAAGTTGGACCTACTTTAAATGTAGGAGATAGAATAATAGCTACTGGAAAAGTTACACAATATAATGGCTTAGTAGAATTGACCGTTGCTGATCTTACCACTGATTTAACAATGTTGGACACAGCAAGAGTTCTTGTTCCAAAAACTGTAGGTATTGCTGAATTGAACATGAATGGTGAAAAATACGAAAGCATGCTTGTAACTGTAAAAGGAGTAGCTCCTACCCCAACAAACACAGTTAATTGGCCAGCAGCCAATGCTAATGCTAACATTAAAATTTGGAATGGTCATGATGTATTATCAATGTATATCGATAAAGATTCAGAACTTGACGGCACCACTGAACCAACCTATCCAGTTGATGTAACGGGCGTTGTTTCTCAATATTCAACTGCAACCCCACCAAATGGAGGTTATGAAGTTTTACCAAGATTCGAATCAGATTTTGTTCAAGGTGTTGCAGTACCGCCTTCTCCATATTTTTCACTATTAGCACCATCAGATAGTATGGTAGTTGAAATTACTGACTCAGCACAGGTAGTAACTTTTTCATGGCAAAAACCTCTTGATTTTAATAACGATAATTTAATTTATCAATTAAAATTATTGCCAAGTGTTTTATCAAAAGCACCCAGCGATACAACATATAACTTAGATGCTAAGACTATTCTTGGTTTGATGAGTGGTGATACATTAACAGTTCCTTGGACAATAATAACCAAAGGCGCTGAAGCTACTTTAGTATCTAGTGTTGATACATTTACAGTTACATTTATTAATAGTATCGTCGCAGTTGGAGTTAATGATAAATTTATTCCAAAAAATTTCTATGTTGACCAAAATTATCCTAACCCATTTAACCCAACTACAACAATAAATTTTGGATTAGCAAAAGAACAAGTTGTTAATTTAAAAATTTACAATGTATTAGGTCAACAAGTTGCTGTACTTATAAACAATGAATCGAAACCAGCAGGTTCTTACAATGTTAATTTCAATGCTTCAAGTCTTGCAAGCGGAACTTACATTTATAGATTAACCGCTGGAAATAATGTTGTGACTAAGAAAATGATATTATTGAAATAATAATTCATTCTCTATTTAAATTAAAAGCCGGACAAATGTCCGGCTTTTTTTATATTCTAATATTTTAAAAGGTTAAAGTTGAATTACGGATAGAAGTCTTAATTTTTGTGCAGCTTAGTAGAATTGAACTATTCCCTTTCCCGAACTAATCACGCGCTCTTTCGTGACAAGATATGATTTTGTAGAGCTAAGCGAGATCGAACCACTGACCTTCCCGATACCATCGGGACGCTCACCACTCATTACCATTTGTTGTGGAGCTAAGCGGGATCGAACCGCTGACCTCTTGAATGCCATTCAAGCGCTCTCCCAGCTGAGCTATAGCCCCAAATAAAAAGTTATAAATTAAACGTGTTGATAAAATAGCGAAGAATATTTTTTTAGTCAATTTAACTTCATTGCATAATACTTTATTTGAAATTATTTTAGTTAAGTTATTCAACTAAAATTCTATAACTTTTATTATTGGATTATGAAAAATTTTTTTGCGGTATTATTTCCATTATTATTTTTAATTTTTGTATTTCTTATGGGATGTAAAGATCAGGGAACTAATATAGACAGTACAACAATTCCTTCTTCGAATGTTAGTTATTCACAATACATTCAGCCGGTATTTGATAACAAATGCAACAACTCCAGCTGCCATGAAGATGCTACACGTGCTGGCGGATTGAGTTTAACATCCTGGGCAAACACTACATCTGATCCTGGAATAGTATTTCCCAATGAACCTCAAAACAGCAGGTTAATTTGGGCTATCCAAAATCAAGCTGGAATAAGTCCGATGCCACCTTATGGATATGCGGCTTTAACAAAAAACCAAATTGACGGAATAAAAACATGGATACAAGAAGGGGCAAAGAATAATTAAAAGTGAAATGAATTTATATAATTTCCTAAATCCACTTCATTTCCTCGTACCAGTCACATGTTCTTTTGACTCCTGCTTCTAAAGAAAATTCCTGGTGATAACCTAATTCTCGCACTGCTTTGCTTGTATCACAAATCCATGAAGCTTGTGTAATGTCCCGCGCTTTTTCAATATTCAAAGTAGCAGGTTTGCTGCTGAACATAGCAAAAAATTGTGCTATTGAAGCAATTCCATATACAGCAAAATGCGGCACTTTAATTTTTATGGGTTTATTTCCCAGTACTCTTGAAGTCACTTCTCCGATTTCTTCCCATGTATAATATTTTTCTGAGCTAATAAAATAAATTTTCCCATTTGCAATTTCATTGGCAGCTGCTAAATATAATCCTTTAACTAAATCAATAACATGAATTAGGTTCACAACTTTTTTATTGAAGCCTATTGTAGTCATTAAACCTTTTTTAAAAGTCTTAAAGAAGATCAATATTTCAGTATCTCTTTCACCATAAACTGCGGCAGCTCTGCAAATAGTGATTGGCAGTCTATCCATAAAAGTTTTAGCTAATTCCTCCTGTGCTAATTTACTTCTTCCATAAGTTGTAATAGGGCTGCCTTTCATTTCTTCCGTAATCGGCTTTCCATCCCAGGAAGGACCTGCTGCTGTTTGACTGCTGACAATTAGAAATTTTTTAATTGTGGATTTGAATTCCAGTGCGGTTTCCAGCATTACTCTCGTTGTGTCAACATTCCCTTTAAAATAACCTTCAGGAGTTTTTGATTTTACTACTCCGGCAACATGAAAAATATATTCAGCATCTTTAAATGCCTTTCTTAACCCATCTTTATCTAATAATCCGGAATTAAAATTTTTAATATCCTTTCCTTCCAGCCATTGCATATCGCTGGTTTTCCTGGTTAAGCATCTAACTTCAAAATTTTCACTCAATAAAAGATCGACTAGATGACTTCCTACGAATCCGTTTGCACCGGAAACAACTGCTATTCTTTTTTTGTCTATGCTCATAATTATTTGATTTTGAAAGTATTAAATTATAATTTTTGCCGATAAATTTAATTAAGTCTATCAAAAATAAATAAACTTTCTCACATATATGAATTTGGAGGAACTTTTTGGATTTATTTAAAAAGTGTTATGATTTCACCAGGGCTGATGAAATAAAAAAAATCGGTCTTTATCCTTACTTCCATGCTATTGAGGCTAACGAGGGGCCTGTAGTACAAATTGAAGGTAAGAAAATGATAATGGCCGGTTCTAATAATTATCTTGGACTGACAGGCCATCCTAAAGTTAAAGAAGCAGCAATTAAAGCAACAGAAAAGTATGGAACCGGGTGTTCAGGCTCTAGATATTTAACGGGCACATTAGATCTTCATGTAGAATTAGAACAAAGATTAGCAAAGTTTTTTAATAGAGAGGCTGTGTTACTTTTCAGCACAGGTTATCAAACTGCACAAGGTATCATCCCTACTTTAGTTCAAAGAGGAGATTACATAGTTTCCGACCGTGATAATCATGCATGTATAGTTGCAGGTAATTTAATGGCAAAAGGCGCAACTGCTGAATTCGTTCGTTACAAACATAACGATATGGAAGATCTTGAAAGGGTTATTAAAAAGCTCCCTCTTGAAACAGCAAAATTAATTGCCAGCGATGGCGTTTTCAGTACCGGCGGCGAAATTGTTGACCTTCTAAGATTAAATAAAATTGCAAAAGAAAATAATGCTAGAATTTTAATTGATGATGCACATGCTGTTGGAGTAATAGGTAAAGGCGGAAGAGGAACGGCAAGCGAGTTTGGATTAGATAATCAAATTGACATGACCATGGGAACCTTCAGTAAAACTTTTGCTTCACTCGGCGGATTTGTTGCCGGAGAAGAAAGAGTCATTAATTATATTAAGCATATGTCGCCCGCATTAATTTTCAGCGCATCCCCAACCCCGGCTTCTGTTGCAGCCGCATTAGCTGCATTAGATATTTTGGAAAAGGAACCTGAAAGAGTTGATAAGTTAATCCGTAATGCCGCGAAGATGAGAACTTCATTGAAAAAAGAAGGCTTTAATGTAATTGAAGGTAGAACAGCAATTGTACCTGTCATTGTCGGAAATGATGAAATTGCTTTTCAAATGTGGAAAATGCTTTATGATGCAGGTGTTTTCGTAAACGTATTTATTTCACCAGGCGTTCCGCAAGGCAGGCAGATGATGCGAACAAGTTATATGGCGACACACGAAGATGAACACCTTGATAAGATTCTTGATATTTTTGTAACAACGGGGAAAAAATTAGGGCTCATATAATTGAAATTACTTTATTCAAATTTAAAAGCATACTAAGTAAATTAGTATGCTTTTTTTATTACGGAGGATAGAATGAGTGCAATAAATATCTCAACTGTTAAAACTCAAAATGATATAATGAGATTTATAAAATTTCAATGGAAGATTTATAAAAATGATCCTAAATGGGTTCCTCCGCTTATTATGGATAGAAAAAAAATATTGAATAAAGAAAAGAATCCTTTTTATAAACATGCTGAAACTGAATTATATATTGCAGAAAGAGATGGTGAAATTGTTGGTAGAATTGCAGCTATAAAAAATGATTTGCACAATAAATATCACGATGATAACGCAGGTTTCTTCGGTTTCTTCGAATGCATTAACGACCAGGAAGTAGCTAATGCTTTGTTCGATAAAGCAAAAGAATGGCTGAAGGCAAAAGGATTTACAATTATGAGAGGCCCGGCTAATCCATCCAGCAATGATGAATGGGCCATGCTGCTTGAAGGATTTGATGATGAACCAAGATTGTTGATGACTTACAATCCAAAATATTATTTAGACCTATGTGATAATTACGGTTTCAAAAAAGCAAAAGATTTATACGCATATAAACTTGAAAATAAAAAAGTGATGGCTTCAGAAAAAGTTAAGAGAGTCGCTGAACTTGCAAGGCAAAGGTATAAGCTAAATATTTCCCAGCTAAACATGAAAGATTTTGATGCAGAGCTCGAAAAAGTAAAATTTGTTTACAACAAAGCCTGGGCGCCAAATTGGGGCTTTGTTCCTTTAACAGATGATGAGATTACTGCAATGGCTGAAGACCTTAAACAATTAGTCGAACCTTCATTAGTATTATTTGGTGAAATAGATGGTAAACTGATAGGCTTTGCTTTAGTAATGTTGGATTATAACCAGGTATTTAAAAGTATGAATGGAAGATTGTTTCCATTTGGATTTTTAAAGCTCTTCACTCATAAAAAGAAAATCACATGGTCACGAATAATCACTTTAGGTATTATTCCTGAATATCAGAAAAAAGGGTTGGATGCTGTTTTTTATTGGGAAATTGTAAACCGTGCACACGCATTAGGTATTAACCTGGGAGAGGCTAGCTGGATTTTGGAAGACAATGCAATGATGAACCGCGGTGCGGAAGCAATGAATGGAACTCTTTATAAAAAGTATAGAGTGTACGATTATAAAATCTAACAGAAGAAATTTATAATAAGTAATAAATTCTAAGAGCTCATTGCTGCATCATATTTTGCTGAATGTGCAGGATCAATTTTCTTTAAAGTTTTAAAGACGTTGTCTTTATCAGGATAATCTTTTAAGCGTTCAATTATTTCACCGCTTTTAGCATCAAAGAATACTTTCATAATAACAGATGATAAATCAATCTTAGTTCTTAAAGCATCCAATATATTTATAGCTTTTACAATATATTTTTGCCCTTGAGATTTATCCTGTTCATAATAATCAATTCCGTAATGATATTGATAAAACGCTTCTCTAAAAGGCCTGAACTTATCGTTCAATAAATCATCCACTAATCCTCTTCTGCTGAAAGAATTGCTGTTCTTTTCCCATCCAGTCGAGTTTTTACTGGAAGCACCTAAATTAACAATGTCATATGCTTTTGAATAATAATCTGTCCCGCTAAACTCATCCCATGAATCCAAATCATAACCAATAATTACATAAGCATAGTAGTTTAGCAAGCTTGTCAGCGGATCAAAGTTTGAAAAATCGGTAATTAAGCTTTGATTTTTTTCATAAGTAAACGACCAGTTATTATCATTTATTGTCAGCATTAAAGATGAATTTGTTGATTTATAAATTTCTCTTTGACTAGTAACAATTATTTGTGCTGAATAGTTAACATTATTAGAAGCACTTAAAATCAAAATAGTGAAGGCACAATTTATTTTATTTCCTTCCCATCCATCAGTAAATTTTGTTTGGTTAATGTAATTCTGGACTGCTGATTGAAAGGCTGAAAGATTATCTCTAAATGAGGGTTGAATACTTTGCAAGTTAACTGTTACAGTACAATTTAATTCTTGAGAATAAATTATTGAAGATGCAGCCATGAAGAGCACCATTAAGTATTTCATTATTTACCTTCAAATTTTAGAATAATTGTTGATTTAATATATGAATTTAGATATAATCACACAACAAAAGAAAATTTGTATTGATGAAGCTTATACTATTTTTTGTTTTAATTACTGCAGTAAATTATTCATTTTCGCAGAATAATCCTGGGGCAAAACAAATCGCTATGTCAAATTCAGATGTAGCTTTAAGTAATGATGTCTTTTCAATTTTTAATAATCCGGCTGGCCTGGCACAAATGAATTGGCGAGAAATTGGAGTTTACTACTCCCCCGCTCCCTTTGGTTTTACTGAACTGGCAAACGGGTTTGTTGCATATAATGAACCTTTCTCATTTGGTAATTTAACAATCGGCGGGATGAATTATGGTTTTGATTTATACAAGGAAAACAAAATAGTAATCGGATATTCATATAATTATTTAAATACAATTTTTGCAGGAGTTGCTTTTAATTATCACACTGTTTCAATTCAACGTTATGGCAATGATGCATCATTTTATTTAGATGTTGGTGCTTTAGTTTATTTAAATAATAATTTACGCTGGGGATTTTCGTGGCACAACATTAACCGGGCTACATTTGGAACTGAAAAAGACCAGATACCAACAATTTTTAATTCAGGTTTTAGTTACGATTTATTAAGTAATTTTTCAATAAATCTTGCTGTTGAAAAAGAGCTTAAATATAATGCTTCGTTTAGGTTTGGAATTGAATATGATATTATTAAATATTTAACCATCAGAACCGGATTTTCAAATGAGCCTTCGCGTTATTCTACCGGCATAGGAATTAATTATTCAAATTTCAGTCTTGATTATGCAATGTTCACTAATCAAGATTTAGGATTGACACATCAAGCAGGGATAGTTTTTAGTTTTGGCGATGACGGCAGCAGAAAAGACAAAATCAGAAAGTATCTGAATCAAACTGAATAACATTTTCATAAAGAGAATTTGTTTTGAAATATTTTTCTATAGTTTTTATTCTCATCTACTTTTTATTCTTTAATACTTTTGTTTATTCGCAGATAGATTCCACTGTTGTAAATTCGGAAGAAGCTATAGACGATTTGCTTCAAGAATCAACTGAAGAAATTGACAATGACCAGCTATATCAGGTGTTTGATGATTTATCTAGAAATCCTATAAACTTAAACAAAGCAGACTTAACCAGCTTACAAAAAATACCTTTCATCGATCTTTCAACAGCAAAATCAATCATAAACTACCGAAAGAAATACGGTACTTTTTTTTCTGTCAATGAACTCTATTCTATAAAAGGCCTTAATGATGAACTTGTAAAGAAAATTATTCCTTTTGTTTCTGTAAGCGATCAGGTAACAAATGAAGAACAAAATGCTAATGTGTTTTTAAGAAATTCAAAAATTTATTTTAGAAGCAGAACGATTAATGATCTTCAAACAGCAAAAGGATTTACTGAAAATAAATATCTCGGGACAAAACCAAAAATTTACAACAGGCTTTTGGTTAATTATAATGATCACTTTGAACTTGGATTATTAACAGATAAAGATGCCGGTGAAAAATATTTTGATGATTTTTATTCATTTCATTTTGCAATTAAAAATTATGGTATTTTACAATCATTTGTTGCCGGTGATTACTTAATGGAATTTGGGCAGGGTTTGGTTCTATGGAGTCCATACGGATTTTCAAAAGGGGCTGAAGCAGTCTATCCATTGAAGAAAAGAGATGGAGATATAAAACCATATACGAGCAGTACAGAAAATAATTTTTTCCGGGGAACTGCCGGTTCCATAAAATATAATAATTTTAGATTGTCTGCCTTTTACTCTAATAATAAATTTGATGCAAACATTGACCCAATTACTCATGAAATAATTTCAATGCCGGTAGATGGGTATCATCGCACTGTCGCTGAATTTCAAAAAAAGAAAACGGCTAATGAAATATTTTACGGCAGCCGGCTGGATTATTCAATAAATAATTTATTAAGCACTGGAATAATTTATTATCGTTCAAAATTCAGCAATACAATTGCTCCCTCAAGCATTTACGATTTAAGTGGAGATGTATTTAATTTCACTTCATTCTATTTTGATATTTATATAAACAATATAAATTTGTTTGGAGAAGAGGCTTTTGATGGAAATGTAGTTGCTTCGATTAATAATTTGGAATTTTATATATCAAATGATTTTACTTTTATTACTTCAATAAGAAATTATCCGAAGAATTTTAAAAATATTCATGCGTATGGTTTTGGAGAAATGTCCGGAAGTACAAGAAATGAATTTGGAATTTATAATGGTTTGAGATGGAATTCACCAATAGGAATAATAAATGCATATTATGATCAATTTAAATTTCCTTATGCAACTTATAGCCTTCCATTACCAGGCGAAGGAAATGAATTTTTAATTAATATAAAATCTAAACCAATTAAGAATGTTGAAACCACTTTAAGATATAAGTATGAAAATAAAGATATTAATGAAGGCATTTCAAATTCCGACCAAATTGTAAAACAGCTAAAGCAAAGTTTAAGAGGTGAATTAAGTTTCAAAGCTGCCAAATCAATACGATTAAAAGAAAGAGTTGAATACGTCAACTATAAAATAAATGAGATTAAAGTAAATGAGAGCGGGTTTTTAATTTTCCAGGATGTAAGATTTATTCCGTCTAATAAATTAAATATATATGCTCGTGTGATTTTATTTCAAACCGATTCATTTAATTCAGCAGTTTATGAATTTGAAAATGATTTAACAGGTGTGCTGACAAACCTAGCAATGTATGACCAAGGAATGAGATGGTATTTTATTATCCGGTATATGCCTTTGAATCTCTTTACACTTTCATTAAAATATTCAGAAAGCTATAAGCCGGATACAAATTTTTTAAGCTCAGGTAATTCGCAAATTATTGGCGGATTTGATAACCGATTAAGTTTCCAATTAGATTTTAAATTCTAATTAAACAAAATTATTGAATGCATTCTTCATCAACATCATACAAAGCTTTCTCAATTGCTTTTGAAAGCATTAGCTTATCGAATGGTTTTCTGATATACCCTGCATAATTCAACCCTTTAATCTTCTCATAAATTTCAATATCAGAATATCCTGAAATAAATATATAATGGAATATTATAATTTTTTGAAATATGATTTGCACATTCTAACCCGGAAATTCTACCTTTTAATGAAATATCAAGCAGAATTAAATTTGGCCTGTCAATTTCAATTTGTCTTAAAACTTCTGCTCCGTTGTCAACAACCGCATTAACTCTATATCCTAGATTTACTAAGGTATTATGAATATCTAATGCTACAATATGTTCATCCTCTGCAACGAGAATGTTATACATTTTGACCTCAATTAAACTGAAATTTGAAATATGGAAAAATATCTACCTTAACCAATAATTCAAAAACAATATTTATGCCCGCAGAACAATATTGGAAATACTGAATTTTATACTTATTGAATATATTCAAAAAAAATATTAGATATTTATTCGCAAGCTACGAATGAATTTCGCAGGTAAGTAATTGAAATAATTTTAGGTTAATAAATTCTAGTCTTGATTTTTTCTACACTTCACCAAATACATTTGAATTTCTGTATCGTGAATTAAATTAATTGTTCCATTCTTTTCACATTCAAAATAATCTTTAATTAAATCATAAGTTGAAGTTGTTATATTAATTTTGCCCGCTTTACCATATTGTTCCATACGGCTGGCAATATTAACAGTATCACCCCAAACATCATAAGTAAATTTATTTTTACCGATAACGCCGGCTACAACACTTCCTGAATGAACTCCTGTTCTCATTATCCATTTATGCTTTGAGTTAACGTTTCGCTCTATTAAATATTCATTCATTTCTATTGCAGCTAATATTGTATCAACAGCATGACTTTCATTTTCTTTTGGGAACCCGCTGCCCACCATGTAAGAGTCACCAATTGTTTTTAATTTTTCCAGCCCATGTTCCTCAATTATAGTATCAAATTTTTTAAATATATCATTCAACTCTTCAACCAATGCACTGGCACTCATTCTTGAAGATATTGATGTAAAGCCTTGGAAATCCGTAAACAATAAAGTCACCATTTTATATTCACGTGGAGCAATTTTTCCTTTTTCTTTAAACTCTTGCACAATTTCAATTGGGAGAATATTGTGAAGCAGACTATCGGTTTTTCTTTTTTCCGCTTCAAGTTCCATTGTCCTCAACCTAAGCTTATAATTGATATCATGCTTGTATAAAGCCATCTCAATAGTTGAATGCAGGCTTCTTTCATCAAAAGGTTTTAATAAATATCCAAAAGGCTCAGTTATTTTTGCACGATGAATTGTTTCTTCATCCGCAAGTGCAGTTAAATAAATTATTGGAATATCTAGTTCAGATTGAATTTCTTCTGCAGCTTCAATTCCCGAGGCATCCCCTTCGAGCATTATATCCATAAGTATTAAATCCGGATTTAAAGAATGTGCTTTATTGACGGCATCAAATGCAGATTTAGCTATACCGACAACGTTATAGCCAAGTCTTTTCAAAGTAACGCTCAAATCTTTAGCTATTATGCCCTCATCTTCGGCGATTAATAATTTTGCTTTTGTTGACATTTAAGAATTGTTTCCGAACAAATAATCATGATTAATAAAATGACTAAACAGATAAAAATTAATCTTAAATCTTAATTAATCAAATAGGTATTTTATTCTTTTTTTTCACCATAATTATGTCCGACAATCAATCTTATTCCGCGCTTAAATGTTAAGTAAAGCCAAATCCATTCTGCCATTACTCTAAAACGATTTCTAAAATCAATTAAAAACAAAATATGTATTAATGACCATGCAGCCCACGCAAAAAATCCTGTCAGTTTAAAACCTTTTATTTCGGCAACAGCTTTTGCTCTGCCGATAGTAGCCATGTTACCTTTATCATTGTATTTAAATGGATTCCTTAACTCATGATCTTTCCCTTCCTTAATTATCCCGGCAACATATTTCCCTTGCTGAATTGCAACCTGGGCAACTCCTGGCAAATATTTTCCATTTTCAATAAATCCTGCAGCATCTCCAATCACGAAAATATTGGGGAAATTTTTTATACTCATATCATGATTTACCATTGCGCGCCCGGCTCTGTCAGTTTCGGTGTTTAAAGTTTTAATCAATTTTGAAGTTGTATTTCCAGCAGCCCAAATTACATTTTTAGTCTTTATAAAATCTTCTCCCATTTTAATTCCATCCGGGGAGACATTTGTTACTATTTTATTAAGTATTACTTGAACTCCCATTGATTCAAGATCTTCTTTTGCTCTTCTAGATAAATCATCGGGATAAGTGGCAAGCAATTTAGACATACCTTCAATCAAGTAAACTTTAGTTTTTGATGTATCAAAATTTCTAAAATCTTTTATTAAAGATTGCTTAACTATTTCTGCAATTGCTCCTGCAAGTTCAACTCCGGTAGGTCCTCCTCCCACAATCACAAATGCTAAATATTTTTCCTCTTCATTATTATCCCTTAATTTTTCTGCCTTCTCCAAAGCATTTAAAATTTTCTCTCTTATTTCAAGTGCATCGCTTAGGGTTTTTAATCCAGGTGCAATTTTTCCCCATTCATCATGTCCGAAGTAGGAATGCATTGAACCTGTTGCAACAATTAAATAGTCAAAACTTAAATCCATTTCTTTCAGATGAACTACATTATTTTCCTTGTCAATTGAAACAGCTTCATCCATAATTACTTTTACATTTTTATGATTTCTGAATACTGATCTTATTGGTACCGCAATATCGCCAGGGGATAGTTCTGCTGTTGCAACCTGGTAAAGTAAAGGCTGAAAAAGGTGATAATTAGTTTTATCAACTAAAGTGACTTCAAAGTGTGTATCGCTCAATATTTTTGCGGCATTCAATCCGCCAAAGCCGCCGCCAATAATGACTATTCGCTTCTTATCCATGGGGGAAATGTTTCCTTTAAAATAATTAACAAAATTGAATTTTAAGTTAGCAAATAAACTGAAATATTAATAAATTAATTGTGATAAGTTTTGAAATAATTCGGAATATGAATGATTACCGCTTTTGACCAGAAGGGATTATTCGGCCTAAACCTGCCAGAGAATCCTTTTTTATTTTCATTTCAAATAATTATATTTGCGGTTGGTTTTAATAATGTGTAATTAAGTTAGTCATTTAGCAATATTTAGGTACATATGCAAATTTCTAAAATAGATTCCCTCAATAGGTACAATACACTATTGAAATCTTCTATTAAATCTTCCGATGAATTTCCAAGTCAGTTAGCAGAATTTTTAGTCAGTGAATACGAACTACAGTCTGTTGTAATATTTAAAATTACAGATGATAATAAGCTGCTTGTAATTGGCAAATCAAATGAATCAAAAAAATCTTATGAGAATAATTCAATTGCAGAATGTACACATTGTATTTCTTTAAAAACAAATACCAGCGATCCGGTATTCAACACGCAGGCAGATTGTCAGATTCAAGCTAGCGAATTTGTTGTTTATGAAGGGAGTTTGTTTGTTCAATACTCTTCCACAGAAGGAGCTATTTTAAAAATTGCAAAACGTACTCCTTTTTCAAAAACAGATAAAGAAAATATTGAATCTATCGGCAAAGCTGCTGCCAATCTATTAAATATTTGGTCAAAGTCACTTACAAACTCATCTGTTAGTAAAGTAATAACAGATATTGCACATGAGTTAAGAACTCCAACAAACAGCATTATGGGCTTTGCATCTTTATTAAATGAGGATAACTTAAGCACTTCTCAAAATGAATATGTAACTACTTTAAAAGATAACGCTTATAATTTATTAGCTTTATTAAATGATTTAATTGATCTTTCAAAATTGGATTCCGGAATTAATAAGGAAACACCATCTAATATAAATTTGAAAGAATTTATTGAAGACATAGTTAAGTTATTTTCAGAAAAAATTGATAAAAATATCATTGAGTTCCTGGTAAGTATTGATAAAAGATTACCGGAAAAAATTAAGATTGATTCTCAAAAAATACGTTATGCTTTGGTGAATATTATAACTACCTCAATAAGAATGACAGAAAGAGGTAAAATTTCAATCTTAGTCCAGCAATCGGAAAATATGCAGCTGCATATAAGGATTTCCGATACCAGCACCGGGATATCAACTTCAAAATTAAAAGATATATTTAAACCTTTCGCTTTAAGCGATATGGACAAAAATAAAGTCGGTTCTTCTACAGGCCTTGGATTAACTTTATCAAAAAGATATATCGAGCTTCTTAAAGGACAAATTGAAGTTTCCAGTTCTATTGGAAAAGGAACAACCTATAATATTTATTTAGATATTGAATCTCTTTCTCCGATTGAATCTCAAATTTCTTCATTACCAAAACCAGGAAAGAAAAATAAAGTTTTGGTTATTGAAGATGACTATGCGACTTCTAAATTATTAAGCAATTATTTGAACAAGTGGGGTTATGACCCGACTATTGTTAATTCCGCAGAACAGGCACTTAAAGCTATTGACAAAGAGATATATTTAGCAGTGCTTATGGATATCGTTTTACCGGATGCAAATGGATTTGAATTATTAAAGACTATTCGTGAGCATAAAAATTCCAAGAACACCCCGGTTATTGTTTGCTCTGTTGAAGCTGAACAGCAAAAAGCATTCTTAATGGGTGCAGTTGAATATTTTGTTAAACCGATTAAATACAAATACCTCGTTGAAGTTTTAGGCAGCTATAAATTAAAAAAGGATTCTGTTATTCTTGCTGTTGATGATGACGTTCCTACTTTGAATTTAATGAAAGAAGCAATTGTGCAAGCAGGTTATAATTGCATTGCAGAATCTAAATCGCCTGCCGTTTATGGTTTAATTGAAAATAAAAATATTGACATCGCGATTATTGATCTCGACATGCCTGATATGAATGGGTTCGATTTAATTAAGCAAATTAAAAGTAATCCAAAATTCGCAAAGCTTCCGGTTATAATTTATACCGGCAAAGAAAATTACAAAGATGATTTAGCTAAAATCGACGGACTGTTTTCAGATTTACTTCATAAGAGCAGCAAAAACATTGAAGATCTTGCTGATACCATAAATGCAATGATAAATAGTTTTGATCAACCAGCTAAACCGGAAGAAGTTGAAAAGCAAAAAGATTCTGTTAAGATATTGCTTGTTGAAGATTATAAACACTCACAGATTATTGTTACAAGATTGTTAAAAAAGAACAGCTTTGAATCAATTGTCGTTGTTGAAAACGGACAGGAAGCTTTAGAACAGGCAAAACAATTTAAGTATGATTTGATTCTAATGGATATGCAGATGCCTGTTATGAACGGTTTTGAAGCAACAGAGAAAATTCGTCAGCTTCCGCAATACAAAGAAACACCAATTATTGCATTAACAGCTTTTGCTATGAAAGGTGATAGAGAAAAGTGTTTGGAAGCCGGTGCTACAGATTATATCCCTAAACCAATCGATAGCCAGGAATTTATAGAGAAAGTAAAATTCTATACCGAGAGCAAGATTAGCGTTAATTAAGCTATTTCCTTTCCTGCTGACACTCTTCTAATAAATCTTTATTTTAAAATTACTATTTTTACAATCGCTATTTAAAAATTGTAGAACAAACGAATGTGACTGTTCCACAATATTTAGACTATTTTTTATTTTATTCAATTATTGATTTATGATTAATGAAAATGTTCGTGTGAGATTTGCACCAAGCCCAACTGGTTATCTGCATGTTGGCGGGCTGCGTACTGCACTTTATAATTATTTATTTGCAAGAGGAAATAATGGAAAATTTATTCTCCGGATTGAAGACACTGATAGAAACAGATATGTTGAAGGTGCTGCAGAAAATCTAATTGAAACTTTAAAATGGGCAGGCTTAGATTATGATGAAGGCCCTTCAAAAGAAGGTGATTGCGGCCCTTATTATCAATCGCAGCGATTAGATATTTATAAAAAATATTCTGAAGAATTAATTAAAAACGGCAACGCTTATTATTGTTTTTGCAGCAGTGAACGATTAACTGAAATCCGTGAACAGCAGCAGAAGCAAGGTTTGCAGCCTAAATATGATAAACATTGTTTGCACTTAACGCAAGAAGAAATAGATTCGAATTTACAATACAATCTTCCCCATGTTGTTAGATTAAATGTTCAGCCGGATCAAAAAATATCTTATTGATGATATAGTTAGAGGCAAAGTTGAATTTGACAGTAACATAGTTGATGACCAGGTATTAATTAAAAGTGATGGTTATCCAACATATCATCTGGCCAATGTTATAGATGATCATCTGATGAAGATTACACATGTTATACGAGGCGAAGAATGGCTTTCATCAACCCCAAAACATATTTTGCTTTATGATTTTTTTGGTTGGGAAAAGCCTGTATTTGCTCATCTTCCATTACTCCTAAATTCAGATAGGTCAAAATTAAGTAAGCGGCAAGGAGATGTAGCTGTTGAAGATTATAGAGCAAAAGGATATTTGAAAGAAGCTTTAGTAAACTTTGTTGCTTTGCTTGGCTGGACTGCAGGAGACGACAAAGAGTTTTATTATTTGAATGAATTGATTGAAAAGTTTTCTCTTGAAAGAGTAAATAAATCCGGAGCAATATTTAATGTTGAAAAACTGGATTGGCTTAATGCAGAACATCTACGAAGTAAACCAAATTCTGATTTGCTTGTTTTACTTAGAGAAGAAATTCAAAAGACTAAATTCAAAGATCAAAGTTACTCTGATGATTATTTAATTAAAGTAATTGATGCCATGAAAGAAAGAGTTTCTTTCATAAAAGAATACATTGAAAAAAGTCCGTACTTCTTTGAAGCTCCGACAACTTTTGAAGAAGATACAGTTAAAAAAAGATGGAAAGATGACAGTGCGGAACTTCTTAAAAAATTAGCTGATAAATTTTCTGTTTTGAGTGAACCTCAGAAAGAAGATTATGAAACAGCATTAAAGTCTACTGCTGAAGAATTACAAATTGGAAACGGTAAACTTATTCATCCATTAAGATTGGCTGTATCCGGAATGGGTTCAGGTCCAGGAGTTTTTGACATCGTTCATATCATTGGAAAAGATGAGACTTTAAATAGAATTGAATATGCTATTACAGCAATAAAAAAATAAATTAATGTAAATGTCATGCTGAGTTTGTCGAAGCATGAACTAAAATTATTAGAACAACAATAATTAAAAATCAAATATGGCAAAAAACAATAGTACTGAATCGAATTTACCTAATAACAAATCCGATGAATTAAAAAATAACGAAACAGCAGCTCCTTCTAATTTCATTCGTGATATTATTGATGAGCATAATAGAAATAATAAATTTAGCCAAAAAGTTCATACCCGCTTCCCTCCCGAACCAAATGGCTATTTACATATTGGGCATGCTAAATCAATTTGCTTAAACTTCGGATTAGCAGAGTCATATAACGGCAAATGTAATCTTCGCTTTGATGATACTAACCCTGCTAAAGAAGATGTTGAATATGTGGATTCCATAATCGCAGATATAAAGTGGCTCGGCTTTGATTGGGAAGACAGGCTTTTTTATGCATCTGATTATTTTGAGCAGCTTTATGAATATGCTGTTAAGCTAATCAAAAAAGGAAAAGCTTATGTTGATTCACAGAGCTATGATGAAATAAAAGATACCCGCGGTACACCGACAGAAGCTGGAAAAGAAAGTCCATTTAGAAATCATAGTGTTGAAAAAAACCTTGATTTATTTGAACGTATGAAAAACGGCGAATTCAATGACGGCGAACTTGTGCTGCGTGCTAAAATTGATATGAGTTCCCCGAATATGAATATGCGTGACCCGATTATGTACCGCATACGCCACGCAGAGCATCATAGAACAGGAAATAAGTGGTGTATCTATCCTATGTACGATTGGGCGCATGGACAGTCGGATTCAATTGAAGGGATTACACATTCAATTTGTACTTTGGAATTTGAAAATCACCGCCCGCTTTATGACTGGTTCTTAAATGAGCTTGAAATCCATCATCCGCAGCAGATTGAATTTGCACGCTTGAATTTAAGCTATACAGTAATGAGTAAAAGAAAGCTGCTTGAATTAGTTGAGAAAAAATTAGTAAAAGGCTGGGATGACCCTCGAATGCCAACTCTTTCTGGTTACCGCCGCCGTGGCTACACTCCCGAATCAATTAGGAATTTTTCGGAACGAGTTGGAGTGGCAAAAAGAGATGGAATGATTGACGTTGCTTTACTTGAGCATAGCATAAGAGAAGATTTAAATAAAAAATCATCCCGTGTTATGGCCGTTCTTTATCCTTTGAAAGTCACTATCACAAATTTACCTGATGGTTTTGTTGAAGAACTTGATGCTGTAAATAATCCGGAAGATGAAACAATGGGAAGCAGAAAAATTCCTTTCTCAAAAGAAATTTATATTGAGCAGGATGATTTTAGAGAAGACCCGCCTAAAAAGTTTTTTAGACTGTCACCCGGCAGCGAAGTGCGTTTAAGATATGCATACATAATTAAATGTGAAGAAGTTGTAAAAGACGAAAACGGAAATATTGTTGAATTGAAATGCACTTATGACCCGGAAACAAAAAGCGGAACCGGGACAAGCAATAAAAAAGTAAAAGGAACAATTCATTGGGTTTCTGCAAAGCATGCTAGTTGATGCAGAAGTTAGATTATACGACCGCCTTTTTAATGTTGAAAACCCTATTGGAGACAAAGAAAAAGATTTCAAAGAATTTTTAACCCCGGATTCACTTGTAACGATAAATTCCAAAGTTGAGCCTAGCTTAAAGACTGCAAATAAAGGCGACCGATTTCAGTTTGAAAGACAGGGTTATTTTTGTGTTGACTCAAAAGACTCAACTGAAAACCATTTAGTATTTAATAGAACTGTTACTTTAAGGGATTCATGGGCTAAGATTGAGAAGAAGCAGAATTAATTGATTTCTTATGTTCTGTTTTCTTGAAACTTAAAGCATTTTAGCTTAATATTGCACTGCAAAAATTAGCCGAAGTGGCGGAATTGGTAGACGCGCTGGACTCAAAATCCAGTATGGCTTAAACCATGTGCCGGTTCGAGTCCGGCCTTCGGTACTAAAGAAACACCTACCTATTTAATGTTTTTTCGACCAGCGGGAGAAATCTTTTTCCAAAATGTGTTAAAGATTTCTCAGTCGAAGACTCCTTCGAAAAAATAAATCTAGAAACTTTCTAAGTGAAACTAAGTGTCCTCTGTGTCTAAGTGGTTAAGATTTTATTACCGCTAAAGCACTCAGACCACTTAGAGACACTAAAATAAATATGTAAAAAAAGCCGTCCCAATTTCTTGAAACGGCTTTAGGAGAGTGCTCAATGAACAGGAAAAATCTATCTTCTTTTTTGTGTACCGCTTTCACTTCTACTGTTATTCGATTCTCTGCTGCTATTGTTATTTGAATTACTTCTCTGAACATTTTCTCTTTGCGTTGACCTTTGAGTCTCAACACTTCTGCTCGGTGCTGATTCTTTTTTAGGTGCTGTGTATGTGTTTGACCTTTGACTCGAATTATTTTGAGAACTGCTGCTTTGTTTTCTAATTACTCTAGGTGTTTCAGTTTTTGGTGCTTCCTTTTTTGGTTCAACTTTTCTTTCCGGCGTTCTTACATTAGTTTTTGTTTCAGTGCTGCTCCTAGTCGGTGTACGAACTTCTGCCGGAGTGCTTCTTTTCACCTCAGTCTTTGGAGTTTCAACGGTTCTAGTTGTATTAGTTCTATTAACTTCCGTTTGTCTTACGTTATTATTTGTCTCAGTTGTTCTTGCCCGTTCAACAGTTCTGTCGTTGTTAATAGCTTTGAAATCACCTCTGTCGTCTCTAACTCTTACGTTCTTATCGTCAGTTCTAATATTATTTCTATTTTCACCTACTGCAATTCTATTGCTTTCCAGAGAAGAATTTCTTTCAGCTTTCTTTATAGTTACGTTTCTTGTATCGCCTCTATTTATTTCATCTTTGGAAACCTGGTATGTCCTAATAACTTCTCTATTATTTACCGTTACATTTGTTCGTGTAACTTGTTTTGGATCATTAACGAAATTTATTTGTCTTTCTTGAACATTTCTTCCGCCCATATTTCTTACATAAGTAACATCCACTCCTCTATTTCTAATTCTTCCGTCTGTATAGTCATAATTAGTTCTGTATTTTGTTTTGCTGTAAATTCCATAATTAGATGAAGGGGCAGCAAAATATTTGTGAACGTACGGATCACAGATATATCTGTATTTTACAAAATGCCAGTGATTATAAGGGGTATAATAGTTTGTTGTGAAAATTATACCAACATTAGCATAAAACGCTGCATATGGCGGTAATGGCGACCATCCTATATAATTATTGTTGTAACGCCATTCAACCCATGCTGGTGCCCAATCATAGTCCGGAACCCATAACCAGCCATAGTAATCATCAAAGTACCATCTGCCGTAATGGTACGTTATATAACCAAATGATTCGTAAGAATCCCAATACCAGCCGTCGCTTGTCCAAATCCATTGGCCGTCCATATAAGGTGACCAATTATTACTGACGAAATTTGGACGCCAAACAACTACTCCGCTGTTTAATTCAAGCCAGGAGCCATAGGGAGAAAGCTGTGCATAAAAACTACCAAAGCCAACCGGCTGCGGGGGACTTTTAGCTTCAATGCTTATTGCTGAAGTTAATGCGAATGCCAAAACTAATAATGCTATCTTTTTCATGATAAACCTCGCTATATTTTTTGAACTCAATTTATACTTTATAAGCCAATGATTGTGCCATGCAGATTTCCTTAAAAGATGAGATTAATGAACGAAATGTAAACTTTTTATGTCCAATTTACTGTACAATACAAGACAAATACAGTACAAATAAACAAAGTTTATCTTTTAATTTTTCTATCCTTCCACTTATAATTTCCAAACAAACCGGCTATGCTTGAAATTATAATATATGGAATGTGAAATATTTCAGCTAATAAGAATGGTTTTAATATTTCTTCTGTATATAAAGTTTTTGTCCCCTTTTTCAAAATGAAGTATTCAATTATAAGTTTGACAGTGAGACTAATCACCAGGGTTAAAAGATATATATGGGAATAAAAGCTAAATATAAATTGAACTATAATTCCAAAATAAAAAAGAAAAATTAAACTAAGTTTTAACACTAACAATTTATTTTTATAAAATAATCCTTTGCTGGCCCATCTTCTTCTTTGCTGAAAAAATTGTGATATAGTTTTATTTGATTTTGTGAATGCCATAGCATTTTTACTAATACAAAATTTTACCTTATAATTTGTATCGCTAAATATTTTTTGCATTAATAATTCATCATCACCGGAAGATAAGTTAAAATTATCTTCGAAGCCGTTTACTTCCATGTAAACATTTTTTCTATAAGCTAAATTTGCTCCGTTGCAAATTGCCGGAGTTTTATTTCCGATTAATCCTGCACCGCTTAATATTAAACCGGCAAACTCTAATCTCTGAAGTTTTGTAAATAATTTTTTGTCATCAATAAAATCAACCGGCCCTGATACAAACCCCGTCTTTTCATCAAAATAGCAAAGCAGGCTTTGAAGCCAATTTTCTTGATGCACACAATCAGCATCAGTTGTAACGATTATATCACCACTTGAGTTCTCTATTCCAAATTTAACCGCTCTCTTTTTATGAGCTTGAAATACTTGCGTTGCCGGTGTTTCAATTACTTTTATGTTTTTGGACTTAATTGCCTGGTTTAATTTTATAACTGAATCATCAGTTGAGCCATCATTGATATAAATAACTTCAAATTTATCTTTTGGGTAAGTTAAATTTTGCATGCTTGCCAGACTTTGAAGAATATTTTCAGATTCATTCCTAAACGGAATTATTACCGAAACAAATTCATCGATTACTTTTGTTTCGACTAATTTTAATTTGTTTAAGCCTCTATAAATTGATGAAAGGAAATAAGTGTAATAAACAAGAAGAATAAAAAAAAGAAAAATCAAAATGATTTCAAGCATTGTTTCTCTTAAAGATAAATAGAAGCCCGATCAAAGATGGGATTAAAATATTTATTAAAAAGACAAAAAATGCAGCACTGAAAGCCGTTTGACTCAACTCCCCTATTTTGCTTAAGAAAAATATTGAAACCCCTTCTCTAATCCCTAACTCCCCGATTGAAAATTGTCCTATAAAAACCTTTGCAAACAAAATCATGCTTACTGCTTGTAGGTAAGGAATTAAATTTAAATGATTTGAAAACGTCGCAATTAAAAAAACGAACTGTAAAACAAAACAAAGATAAAATAAGAATGATAAATACGACATTTTAACAGTATAACTTTTATTAACTGTTTTTAATGCTTTTAATTGATGAATATTTTTATCAAAAAATTTTATTCGCCTCAATTTTACTTTGAAATATTCTAAATATGTTTTATTACTGTCGAAAAACAAATAGAGCAGGATTATAAAGAAGATCACTCCTGCAAAGCTTAACGAGATATTCTTAAATGAAACTCCTAAATCCTTACTGATAAAAAAGGAAGACGAAATTATCCCCACAACTAATATTATAGCAAGAGGGAAAAATTTATCTAAAGCAGTTGCAATTGTAACTTTTATGATAGATTTTTCTTTGAGAGCTACTCCTCTCCCTACGTATTCTCCAATTCTTGCCGGAGTAAATGCCCCGGCACTCAATCCATAAAATAATGAGTTAATAATTTTTGATTTATCATATTCGCTTAATACTGTTTGACAGGTTAGCTGCCATTTCAAAAACTGCAAATAAATATTTAACGGAAGCATCAAAACAGCAATGAATAAAAAGAATAAATTTGCCGAACTAATGGAAGCTTCAATATCGCTGATATTAATTTTATCAATAAAATAAGCCAGCAGTCCAACCGCAAAAATTATTTTTAAAATAAAAATTATAGTGCTTTTAGTTTTGGCCCTCGGCTTATTTTTAACTGGTTCTATCTCAATTTCATCAATCAATGATTATTTATGTTTATATAAATTCAAAAGAAAATCCAAAACCAAAACGGCTGACCCGGTCTGTGAAATATTGATTAAACAAATCGCCTCCGGTATAGTAAGAAGCGTAAATTAAAATTCCTTTTCCATTCCAATCTCCAAACTTAAAGCCAAGCATATAATTTTGATCGCCTACATATTTTGGAATTCCTTCAAAGTTAATATGTCCTGCAAAAAATATATTAGTGTCATTGTTCAATATTTTGCCTATGAATTTAGGAGAAGAAATTTCTGCACCAACACCAAACATTGTCCGTTTCAGTGGTTTACCGCCTGCATTTTGATGAAATGCATATGAGGCGCTTCCATAATATCTAAATAAAAATTTTTCAGTTGGTAAAATATGACCCAGCGCAATTTCAGCATAATCTCTCCCGAACGCATAAGGTATTTTATTGTCCTTCCAGGCGTGAGTGTACCAATCCCAATGTCCATCTGCAAGATGAGAGCTATTGTGAATAATTCTGAATCTTGAAAATAATTCACCCTTAGAAATATGTTTTGTATAAATTAAATTGCCCCCAAAGAATCCATCGATTTCATCTATCTGCAATCGGTATTGCTGGTAAGAAGTAACATAAGCAAATGCCATAAATTCGGCGCCAATTGAAAAAACATTGTCACCAAGACTAAGTTTGAAAACGTCCACCGAATTTCCAATATCAACTTTTAAGTGCCAATCTTTCGGATACATTAGCACACCCATTTTTGCTTCGTCTATATTTGCACGCAATGGAATGAAATGAAGTCCTTTTGGTAAAAATTCAAATCTAACTTTCGAACTGTCGTTTTGAACAGTTTGAGCTGTTATTACTGATGGAATGAATAAGAATAAAAAAGAAATTAGTGTTACTTTCCACATTTTATTTTGTTAATTATTTATTTTTAATTTTCAATTTCTAAAATATTAATTTTTAAGCCTTCAGTGCAATTTGTGCACATGTCAATATTTTTTCTATCATCCAAAACTTTACTTCTAAAATTTTGGTAAGCATTAGATTTCCAAATTTCGGCGAATGTTTTTTCATTTAAATTCCCGATTTCATGCTGGGCATCTTTATCAAAACAGCATGGAACAACTTTCCCATCCCAGGTAATTACAGATGTTCGCCATAACGCAAAGCAATGGTTTTCAAGCTTGCTTTTAATTTTATAATCACCGCCATTCATATTATATCTTCTATAGTTTTCATTTTCGGGCAAATATTTTTCAGCATTTTCCTTTGAACTTACCTGCATTGTTTTGAAAACTACTTTATCGACTCCAACATCTTTTCCATATTCCAACACTTGTTCATATTGATGTTCATTTTGTTTCATTAAAATAAATTGAAACTCAATGAATGGTGTTTTCTGCCTTAGCTCTTTTCTCTTATTAACTATTAATCTTAATCCTTCGTCCGCTTGTTTAAAAGTACCCCCGACTCTGTAATTTTGATAGCTTTCTTCATCAAGCCCGTCAATTGAAAATATAAGTTTGTCAGGAGCATGTTTTAAAACTTCATCCACATTTTTTTCATTGATAAAATGTCCATTTGTGCTGATTGAAACATATACATTTTTACTTTGAGCATAAGAAATCATTCCTGGCAATTCTTTATTTATGAATGGTTCCCCTTGAAAAAAAAGCTGTACATAAAATCCGGTTTTACTAATTTCATCAATTATTTTCTTGAAGTTATTAAATTTTAATAATCCTAAAGGGCGAGTCAATATCCCTAGTCCTGAAGGGCATTCAGGGCATTTTAAATTACAATGATTTGTCGGCTCAATTGAGTATGATACCGGTAGTCCCCACACTACTGGCTTCTTTAATATTTTTGATAAATTGAAAGATGTTATAATTTGTATAACGTTAACAAACCTTCTAATTGTAAAATATTTAAAGATATTTATTTCCAAATTCAACTGATTTTTTGGATATGAAGATAATTAAATATTAACTCTAACAAAAGAAATCCAGATCACTCAAACCTCACCTTATTTTGTTAAGCATAAATTATTTTGTTACTTTTATCAACCATAAATTTTAATTCCTGGAGCACTAATGTTTATTAATTTCCGAGATATTCCCGGCCATCAAAATCTTTTTTTGGACTATTTGTATGAGTTTGAAAATGTAAAAGAATTTTATGAAAATGATTATAGAGATAAGGACGAGTATTTAAATAAATTTAAAAAGATTTCCGGTTCAGAAAGACAATTTAGAAACGAGCTGCCAGATATTATTCTAAAACAATATAAAGACTTAGTCCCATCTCAGAAAACAAAAGACAATATTGCTTCACTAAAAAATAAAAACACTCTTGCAATAGTAACCGGTCAGCAGCTGGGAATTCTTGGTGGGCCTCTCTATACATTCTATAAAATTATCACTACAATTAAATTGGCTTCTAGTCTATCAGAAAGATATGAAGAATATAATTTCATCCCGGTATTTTGGCTGGAGGGAGATGATCATGATATTGAGGAAGTCAGCCATATTAATTTAGTTACTGATAATAACGAGCTATTAAAATTAAACTATGGTGAAGTTAATCCAGATGATGAAATTAAAATAAGTGTAGGTAACATAAAGTTTGAAAATTCAATAAATTCTTTTTTTGATGAGCTATCAAAGAATTTACGAGAAACAGAATTCAAAGAACCTTTACTTACAAAGTTGAAATCAATTTACAAAGAAGGTAAAACTTATCGCGAATCATTTTCAGAATTAATATTTTGGCTTTTTGATGAATACGGGTTGGTAATGTTTAATCCACAGGAACTTGAAATTAAATCTCTCTTAAAACCAATATTCAAAAAAGAAATTAATGAGTTTAGAGCTCACACAGAAAAATTAGTTAATGTCTCCGCAAGGCTTGAAGAAATTTATCATGCGCAAGTTAAAGTGAAACCGATAAATCTTTTTTATGGAAATGAAGAAGGAAGATTTTCAATTGAACCTTTGGATGAAGGCGGATACAGGTTGAAACGTAAAAAGAAAAGATTTACTAACGAAGAAATAATTTCAGAAATAGAAAACAATCCGCAACATTTTAGTCCGAATGTTTTGCTTCGTCCGATTTGTCAGGATTATATTCTTCCCACAGCTTTTTATATCGGCGGGCCAAGTGAAATTTCTTATTTTGCACAAGTTATGAAAATGTATAATCTTTTCAATATAGAATCTCCATACGTTTATCCACGTTCTTCGGTTACAATAATTGAAAAGAATATAAATTCAATTTTAGAAAAATATAATTTATCTGTCGAAGATATTTTTACTGATATCGAAAAATTGAAATCTAAAGTAGTTGAATCAATATCAGCAACAGCGATGGAAGATGTTTTCGGTAAAACTCAGCATGATGTTGATTTAGCTTTAGATAACTTGAAGGAAAAATTATTTGTAATAGATAAAACAATTGCAGATACAACTTCAAAATACAGAGAAAAGATTTCTCATTATTTGAATGAGCTAAAAGATAAAGCCAAAGATTCGCAGGCAAAAAAACATGAAATTACATTAAGACAAATTGATAAAGCTTCCATTGCACTTTATCCAAATTCTAATTTACAGGAAAGAGAAATAAATTTTATTTACTTTGTAAATAAATATGGAATGGATTTTTTAAAGAAAATTTATGATGAGATTGAAATAAATAAATTTGAACATCAAACTTTAAAGCTATAATAATTCATCAAATTATTAAAAACCATATCAATCAGACAATCGTGCTTTCAGTCTCGCCATCAAAAAAGTGAAGTTTTTCCGTATCAATATAAATTGTTCTTTGGGAACCAGGTTCAGGTTTTTCATTAGCTGGAATTCTTGCTATAAATTGATTGCCTTCAACTGAGAAATATATAAATATTTCATTACCCATAGGTTCAACTACTTCCAGTTTTGCGTTAAAAGCTGCTAAATGTGTTTTTGTTGAATCAGTTTGAGAATCATGAATATCTTCAGGCCGAACACCTAAAATAACTTTTTTGTTACTAAAGGATTTTAGTTTATCAGTATATTTGCCATTAAATGACAGACTCAATTCTCCCCCAGTAGTCTTAAACGAAGATCCGGAAACAATACCTTCAATAAAGTTCATTGAAGGGCTTCCAATAAATCCGGCAACAAATTTGTTAGAAGGATAGTTATATAAATTCAACGGAGAGTCGGTTTGATTAACTAAGCCGTCTTTCATAATTACAATTTTATCTCCCATAGTCATCGCTTCGGTTTGATCATGAGTAACATAAATCATTGTAGCACCAAGTTCATGATGCAGCTTAGATATTTCAGTTCTCATTTGAACACGAAGCTTCGCATCAAGATTGCTAAGCGGTTCGTCAAATAAAAATACTTTTGGTTTACGTACAATTGCTCTTCCAACAGCAACTCTTTGTCTCTGTCCGCCAGAAAGTGCCTTTGGTTTGCGATCAAGATAAGGTTCCATACCTAATATTTTTGCAGCATCGGTTACCCTTTTCTTTATTTCTTCCTTGCTGAACTTTCTCAGCTTTAAACCGAAAGCCATATTTTCATAAACTGTCATGTGAGGATACAAAGCATAATTCTGAAAAACCATTGCTATGTCTCTGTCTTTAGGCGAAACATTGTTTACCATTTTGCCATCAATAAATAATTCGCCGGAAGATATTTCTTCTAAACCGGCAACCATCCGAAGAGTTGTTGATTTGCCGCAGCCGGAAGGACCGACAAGAACAACAAATTCTTTATCTTTCACTTCAATATTTACATCTTTTACGGCAACATTGCCGCCTTCATAAATTTTTGTTACATCTTTTAAAATTACTTCAGCCATTTTTCACCTGACAATTTGTTTTAGCTGCGTTAAAAAATTCGGATTGGAAATTTTAACACACTCAAAATTATTAATTTTACCGCCTTCATTCAATAAAAGACTTAAAATACTAAATCCCATTGCTATACGATGGTCATCATAACTATTAAATGTAACTAAATTATTTTTAATTCCACCATTAATTGAAAATCCATCTTCATATTCTTCTACATCCAATCCTAGTTTTTTATAGTTTTCGCATAATGCTTTTATACGGTCAGATTCTTTGCCTCTTAATTCATTTGCATTTCTAATTTCAAATTTACCTTCTGCAAATATTCCTGCAACAGAAAGGATCGGGATTTCATCAATTATGTTGGGGACAATTTTCTCTTCTATAAAAATATTTTGTAACGAACTGCTTTTAATTATTAAATCACCATAAGGCTCGCCGGCAGCTATTTTTTCATTTTCAATTTCAATGTTTGCTCCCATTCTCTTTAAAATATTTACAATCCCAATTCTAGTTGGATTCAATGAAATGTTTTTAATTTTTAATTCTGAATCTTTAGAAAGTAAAGTAAGAATTATAAAAAAAGCAGCAGTTGAAATATCGGAAGGGACAAAATATTCTTTTGGCTCAGGATAATTTTTTAACGATGAATAGATATATTTTTTGTTTTCCTTTTCTTCAATTCTTAATCCCAGCATTCTTTCCGTATGATCTCGAGAAGGACAGTTTTTCAATTACACATGTTTCTTCTTCAAGATGTAAGCCTGCAAGCAAAACCGCACTTTTAATTTGTGCACTTGCAATTGGGAGTTCATAATTTATTGCGTTTAATTTCTCCGACGGAAATATTTTTAATGGCAAAGTGAAATTTTCTGAAGCAGTAATTTTCCCTCCCATTGCTGAAAGAGGTGTAATTACTCTTTTCATTGGACGGCGAGACAAAGATTCATCACCAATAATTTCTGTTTCAAAACTTTGAGCAGCTCAATATTCCACAATTAGTCTTGTAGTTGTGCCGCTGTTGCCTGCATTCAAAATATCTTTTGGTTTTTTAAATCCCTTAAATCCAACCCCTTTGATTTTTAATACCTCTTTCTCTTCATAAATTTCAGCACCTAATTGCTTGAAAATATTTCGAGTTGTCTTTACATCTTCTCCGTTAGATAAATTTAATATTCTTGACTCCCCTTTTGCCAATGCTGAAAACATTACGGATCGATGTGAAATTGATTTGTCGCCTGGCAGTTCTCAATTCACCATTTACTTTATTTATTTTATTAAATTCTTGAATCATTTAGTTCTTAAATTAATTTTTAATATTTTTATATTAATACTTTAGTTAAAAATTGTTTAGTTGTCATCGGGAAAAACTGTTAAACAATTTAACAATTTATTTTCTAATCCATTTCTCCATCATCTCATTCATTTCAATTTCATTTTCTTCATTCAATTCATACATTCCATTCTTTTGTCTTTGTCTTAGTGCTTCATATAAAATTACTGCTCCCGCAACAGAAACATTTAAGCTTTGCACCATTCCAAACATCGGGATTAAAAATATTTCATCAGCTTTAACTGCCGCTTCCTCTGAAACTCCACGGTGTTCATTTCCTAAAACAATAGCACATTTTTTTGAAAGATCGAGATCATAAAGATTTTTTGAATTATCTGTTAATGCAGAAGCGTAAATTTTAAATCCCTGTCTCATGTAAATTTGTATAACATTCATCGACTGATTTAAATTTTTCTTTTTCCACCCATTTAAATGCTGAAGCAGAAGATTTCTTGCCGATTCTGGGGAATGATTCTTTGTTATAAATTAAAGATACTTTAGGAACACCTACTGCATCGCAAGTTCTGAATATTGCACTTACATTGTGCGAATCGTGAATATTTTCAATTACAACTCTTAATGAAAATTGTCTTGTTGAAACAACTGAAGATATTTTTTGAGTACGTTTTTCAGTTTTATAACTTTTCACATTCAGCTTTTATTGAAAACTAACTTGAAAACCGATTTATTTTTAAGCGACCTTGCTTTATCAATTTTGAATTTCGACTTATCCGTCTTTAAATAATATGAAGCAAGATCTAAAATCTTATCCATCGCTGTATCTTCATCATGCGCCCAGCTTTCACATCCTTTTAAAGATGGAATCTCTGCCGTTACGCCATCGTCTGTTTTAATAATTACTATATCTAAAATCATTTTTTATAAATTTAATATTAATAACTGCCCTTCCCTTTTTCACCGCTTACTATTGCCACACTTGCACTTGCTCCAATTCTATCTGCTCCGCTAGCAATCATTTTTTCCGCATCTTCTTTAGAACGGATTCCGCCGGATGCTTTAACTCCAATGCCGCTGCCGACAACATATTTCATCAAAGCTACATCACCCGCTGTTGCACCGCCTTTGCTAAATCCGGTTGAAGTTTTAACGAAATTAGCTCCGGCATTTTTACAGATTACACATGCTTTTACTTTTTCTTCATCAGTAAGTAATGCAGTTTCTAAAATAACTTTGCATATAGCATTATTTTTCCTGGCTACAGAGACAACTTCACTAACATCATTAAAAACATACTCATAGTTTCCTTCTTTGAGCCTGCCGACATTAATTACCATATCAATTTCTTGTGCGCCATTATAAATTGCCTGTTCTGCCTCAAAGCGTTTAACTTCTGTTGTAACCGCTCCAAGCGGGAATCCAATCACAGTGCAGACTTTTACATCTGTTCCTTTTAACAAATCAGCACACATAGGGACAAAAGATGAATTAACGCATACAGAAGCAAAATTATATTTTTTTGCTTCTTCACAAAGTGATGAAATCTCTTTTGAAGTTGCTTCAGGTTTTAGAATTGTATGATCAATTTTTCCTGCTAAGTTTTTATCTGTTAATGAACCGCCAATTCCAAGTCCGGCTGCAATTCTCTCAGCACCGTTCTCAACAATTTTTTTTACAGAAGTTGGTTGAGTTACAACATTAGTCTCCCATCCTTTGCATGAATCATTTTCGCAATAAAAATCACGCAAAACTTTTTCTAGAAATTCGGGAGAAACATCATTATCAGAAAATGAGTAGTTCATTTTTAATCTCCAAACTTTTGATAAGCCTTGAAAGTATTACTTAAAAGCATAGCCCGGGTCATTGGGCCAACACCGCCGGGAACAGGTGTAATATAAGAAGCTTTTTTTGAAACTTCATCAAAATCAACATCACCAACAAGCCTATACCCTTTAGGTTTGGTTGAATCATCAACTCTATTTATTCCAACGTCCACTACAACAACATCATCTTTAACCATATCTGCTTTTACAAAATTAGCACTGCCGATTGCAGCAATTAAAATATCAGCTTGCTTTGTATATTGAGTTAAATCTTTAGCTGCAGAATGGCAAATCGTTACCACTGAATTTGCATGGTCTTTTTTCTGAAGCATAATGTTTGCAATCGGTTTTCCGACAATATTGCTTCTTCCTAAAACAACAACATGTTTGCCTGTTGTTTCTATATTATAGCGAATTAATAATTCCTGGATTCCAGCAGGTGTACAAGATACAAAAGTATCTTTTCCAATAACTAAATTTCCTATGCTTGTAGGACTAAATCCGTCAACATCTTTTTGGGGAGATATTGATTCAATTACTTTATTTTCATTTATATGTTTTGGTAATGGAAGCTGTACGAGTATACCGTGAAAATCTCTGTCTTTATTATATTTATCGATTATTCCAAGTAACTCTTTTTCTGAAATGGTATCAGGTAAATACTCAGACTTAGTTCGCATTCCAATTTCTTCGCAGTCTTTAATTTTACTTCTTACATAGACTTGTGATGCGGGATTTTCTCCGACTAAAATTGTCACCAAACCTGGAACATTTTTACTGTTATTTTTTAATTCATCTATTTTTTGTTTCAGCTCTGAACGAATGTCTTTAGCAGTTTTATTCCCGTCAATTAATATCATAATTATTTTTAATTCTTAGTTTATTTATAAAATATTTTTCAAGTTGTGGAAAGAGTTGCATCTCTTTCATAGGTTATATTATAATTTTCTTTTAGGTGCTTTTTTAATTTTTTGTCTTTCAATATTTCTTCAGTAAATGGATTTGAATTTTGCCAGCCAGTCTTTTTGTTTTCTCTAAAGTTTTCTACACGCCTTATACTTATTTCACAAAAAATAGGATCAATATCTGTAGTATAACATTTTCTTCCCGTCATTTCGGAAGCAATTAAAGTTGTTCCGGAATGCGAAAAGAAATCTAGAACAATATCATTTTTCTTGCTGCTTGCTTCAACTATTCTTGTTATTGATTTTAAAGGTTTTTGAGCATAACATCCATTTACATTTTCTTCCATTCTATAAAATACTTGCTGAACATCAACCCAAACATTTCCTGCCCGTATATTTGAAGACTTGCTTCGTTCTAAATTTTCTGTTTCTTTGCCGTTAACTTTTTTGTAATATCCCTTTAAAATTTTAGGAATATCAGTGTACTCGGCATCAACAAAATAATTTGGATTACCTTTTAATATAATATAAAAGCTCCTGCCGTATCGACATCCAGTTTTTCTGTGTACCATAGCCTCTTTGATTCCTCATTGTAATGAAGCTGCGAGATTTAAATCCGGTTTCCTTCATCATCAATATAAAATCAGCAAGCGGCTGAAAATTATTATTCTGATCCGCACCCAAGCCAAATATATAATGAGGAGTTTTCACTAAGGATATTTAAAAGAATTTTGAATCCAAATCTTTGACCATAAAACAAAGTTCTGCGTATCTCTTTCTTGAAAAGCGACAAAATTATAAGGCGGATCATGGATTGCTAAGTTTGCAGAATTACCTTCCAATAAGTCTTTTACTTTTTCTTCATCAGTTGCATCAATGCAGCCAACTTTATGCTTCCCTTCGGGGTCTATCCAAATATTATTTTCATTAAGTCTACAATACTTTAGTAATAATTCCCGTAAGCTTTTTATCGTTATCAATTCTTGGTAAAGGAAAATTTACCATA
>CAVVCO010000009.1:0-25474 GCA_963746735.1 uncultured Ignavibacteriales bacterium | reverse complement strand
CAATCGTTTGGAATTGTCTGTTTTTCATCATCTGACCTAGCTACTTCTAGTAAAAGAGCAGAGGTATTATTTCTTTGAAAATACTGAAGTTCAAATTTGTGCATCCCAGATTTAAGCCAAACATACCCGTCCTTTTTTTGTAAAGCGTGGAGACTGTCATTGTCAATTATAACCATGTCATTTATTAGTAATTTCCCTCCGTCATCGCATGATAAATAAAAATGATAAATTCCATCCCCCGGTACTTTAATAAAACCACTGAAATCAACACTAAATTTTGTTTCCCTATGCGGGAGAGAATAAAGATCGCAGTTTTTTATTATCCCTTTTTTTGTGCTTTTTAAAAATTTAAAATCTGGAAGCATTCTCCAATCACCTTCATAATAATTGTAGGATAATCCCTGGTTAATCATTATTTTTTTTACTGATTCCATTTCGTGCAGAACATATAGTTTTTTGGTTGATATATAACTAGGCTTGCAAGTTGAACTAAAAGCCTTTGCTTTTAATGTTGCACTTTGTTTTAAAGCAAAGGGCTTTGTATATAAATTAGATTTTTGAGATGGCTTAGAACCGTCAAGAGTATAATAAATCATTGCATTGGATAATTCACTCTTTAATGTAATCATTGAAGAATCTTTAGCTGCTATATTTATAACCGAACAATCCGGTTCAGCCATCCTTCCGGTTACAATTGTAAAATTGCCTACTAATGGAAATATTGTTTGTCGAAGTAAAGTACTGCCGTAAGGAACAAGTGTAAGCGAATAGACGCTGTCAGAGATTCTTTCTGATAAAGTATTTCTATTGGGAAGCGGTGGTGTAAAAAGAGACTCTTTATTAAAATCATCCTTTTGTAAATTCCACCCATACACTTTTTTCCCTTCAACTTTAAGAACTATCGGAGCATTACCCGGATCCCAGAAATACCCTTGATTGGGTTTATTTACAACCTCAATATATTTATTAAGATTTTTATCAGGTATAACAAGTGCATAATTCCATGGTACAGCCGGAGTCATATCATATGCTGGGAATTCTGTTGAACTATTTTTGTCGAGAGTATCAATTGTTGTTACGGCCGGTATATCTAAAGAGTAAACCAGAGGACCTCTCTCAATTGCAACTCCCCCGTTTGGCCACGATGAAGCTTTTAAATGCATCGGAAGTTTTAAGAAAATACTATCTCCATCATTATATATTCTTTCCAAAGTTTGAAAACTTCCTGGCATAGATTTAATAGATTTAATTTCAGCTTTACTTTTAATTATAATTTCAGGATTATCACACCAGTCGTGGTATTCTAAAAGTAAATGGAAATGAAACCGGATTTTTTGTATGAACAATAAATTGTATCTCTTCACTAAAAGGATAATTAGTTTGTTCAGTAATCCTCACATCCTCATCTCCAGCATGAAAAGTAAATTCTGATGGTCCATACAAGGCTGCAACAGGACTGCCTGAATTGTTTTTCATCCACATGCGGGAAACATAATTTGGCATAATTCTATTTACATTTCCTGCGCAGCAAGCAGTCCCGGGATTTGGCCTATAAGACATCCATTGACTGCCATAAAAAAACAAATTATGATTTGAGGTCCTATCTGCAATAACCTGGTTAGGGCATGAAAAATATTGAAGCGCTTTAAAATCCTTTGTTACTGCACCCGGTGCTGCATTAAAACAAGCTCGCTCTATTTTATCCGCATACTTTGGATTACCGGTTGCCATAAGCAAATAACTGATGCTCCAGGTATAATCTGCAATGTCACAAGTCTCATGGCTTTCAAGTGGATCATTTCCTCTCATTCCTTCAGTTGAACTATTTACACCGTCAACAAGCATGTAATTTTCGTCTACTTTATTGTAAGCATTTTCGACCGCTTCCAGGTATGCTTTCTTTCCGGTATAGAGATACAGAACTGCCGCAAGTTTAGCAGTTTCATTAAAGGTAACGCCATGAAAATTATATTCTAGGTAATCGGATTTCATGCGGGATATAGTTGTGATTTCATTTGAAATTTTATTGTATTCAGTGTAACAATCTTCAGCCATTTTTAAAAGCCGATTATCTTTTGTTATTGAATAAGTCCACAACATAATTTCAACATTTATAATATTCCTGTGGCTGACATGCGAATCTGTTTTTGAAAGATAATGTTTAAGAAGTGCTTTAGGAATTCTAGGATCATGCGTCTTTTCATAATCAGCAATTAACGCTCTGAAAAAAACAACATGTGGCCAGCGATTAAGGTTGCTATGAGCTTTTAAGAATTCCGGGCCCAAGTATCCATCGGGATCAGCGTTATCAAGCACATAATTTATTTGTTTCATAGCTTTGTTGATTAAAACGGTATCATCAATTAGCTCACCGCAGCGCAGCATTCCATCAACCCAATATGCATTTTGTTCATAAACAACCCAACCATATTTTGACATTGTTGTATCATACCATCCAGTAGAGTTGAAAGGGAAACCAGCAACCTCAAGATTCCCTGTTAAGCCATTTGCCTGACGATTAAGATATTCTTCTAACCAGCCTTTAGGGTAGACCTCACTTATATCTGTCTCTAAAAATGATCCATAATATTTTACTCCAGATTTTTTTGAATCATTATCTTTTGAAGAAGTATATGATAGGGAGCTTAAAAATAAACTTAACAAGAAAAGAATGGTTATGAATCTATTAAGCATTAAATTTCCCATTTCATAATAATTTCATATTTACCATATAATTCTAAATCAACCATCCTCTCACAGTTTTACATTTTAAAATTATTTATTAAGTAATTTTGATATTTCAATTCCTGCAGTAATAACTGCACCAAGACCGCGCGGGTCATTATCAATGGTGGGGCGATTGAAATAAAATTGAAGATTATCACCAACACCGGTTCCACGACAAATGCCATGAACAACTCCATTAGAATCAATTTTATTTGTTAATGCCTTCCAGCCATTTAATGCAGACTCTCTATAAGTATCATCTAACCAACCATTAGTTACACCTCTTGCAATTCCCAAAACAAACATTGCTGTACATGAGGTTTCTTCATATGAATCCGGATGATCTAAAACTTGATGCCACATTCCATCTTTATCCTGTACATTTCAAAAGCCCTTTAACATGTTCCTTATATATTGACATTATCCTTGAATACTGTGGATGATCTTTTGGTAAGATCTGTAATGCTTCAGTAACTGCCCAAATTACCCAGCCGTTTGCTCTTCCCCAATAAGCAACAGACTTTTCTTTGGTTTTACTAAACCAGCAATGTTTATATAGTCCAGTATCTTTATTAAAAAGAAGTTTGTTAAAATTAATTATTTGTTTGGCAGCATCGTCAAAATATTTTTTATCATTTGTAACTTGTCCCATCCTTAACAAAAGTGGAACACTCATAAATAAATCATCTGCCCATACTGTCATCTCAACCGGCTCTGGTCTACAGAATGTGCCATCATTTAACCTTGACTGCTTGTTGCTTACATAGTCAACCATCTCGTTAACGATATTTTCATAATTTTTATTTTTTGTTTCAAGCAATAATTCCATAAATGGAAATACTGGTGCACCTGCATCATCAAGCATCGATTTTCTGAATATTCTATGATAGCTGCCTCTTAAGGCATTCAAAGAATGGTACTGCCAACGAAAATAATTCAGGTTTTTTAAAATAAAATTGCACCATTCTTCAGCATAATTTTTATATCTTATTTCATCAAACTCATTTGCAAAATTTAAAATGCTAAATATTGTTTCACCATTTGCATAATTCCAATCGGCATAAGAATCTTTTTTAAAAACATTTTCAGGGCTTATTATCAAGTTCCTGCAGTATATTTTACTTTGGCTATAATCCATGTAACAAAAGTATTTATCATCCTCCTTGTAATAATTTTTTATTTATTTCTCAGGTGTATCTTCAAGCTGGCTGGAAGTTGGGCCGAGTATTAACCAGCTTGAAGTGCCTGTTGCTCTCAATAAAGGAGGCTTTGAGAAATTTATCCATCCATCTGATTCCGGGTCATTCGTTATTTGTCTGATAAATATTTTTGAATTTGATCCAGCAGATTTAATTAAAATTTTGTTAGGACCTGAATTAAAATGCACTTCTACTGTGTCATCAAAATTTATCATTCCATAGGCAACTTCTTTTACGGAAGGATTAGGGGAAGATTTATAATTAATCCTTTTGTCATTTATAAAAATTGAAATATTCGGAGATGCACTTATTCCAAGATTTACTAATCGCATCTTTTTCTGAAACTGCTGAACTTAAAGCATAAAAATAATTTTTAACATCGGTGCCGAATTGCTTTTTAAAATCAATTATTTGAACTCCGAGAACCGGTTTTTGAGGAATTAAATTAAAATTAAATTCCGTTTCATTAATTACTCTGTCAATAACAGGTTTAATTATTTCAACAGGAGAATTGACGTTTTTTTCCTGTGCAAGAATAGCAGCATTAAAAAAAATAATTGATATTAAAAAAATTTTATTTATAGAGTTTATCATTATTTCATTCTTTCATTTATAATGCAGAATCTCTGTCGAGATACATAACTGCATTTTTATGTTTTCTTAAAATAGAAGCCGGACAATTAATTTCTAATATCGCCATTCCAGCATTTGATTTACTGCTGGGGCTTTTCTTATTCCCGGAACAACTACTGATAAGAATTCACCGCTCATTAATGCCGGAATTGTAAGAGTGATTGCTTTTTTAGGTACGCTGTTAAATGAAGGAAAGCAGCCATCATTAACTTGCTGAATCCTGCATTCTTCGTCGAGTTCTACTACTTTGACCAGAACAGGATCATTGAAATCAGCGACAGGAGGGTCATTAAATGCTATGTGTCCGTTTTCTCCTACGCCCATGCAAACAATATCTATTGGATTTTCCTCTAATAATGATTCATATCTTTTGCATTCTTCTTCTGGATTATTTGTTGAATTAATCAAGTTCACTTTTTTAAAAGGAACTAAATCAAAAATTCTTTTCTTCAAATAATTACTGAATAATTGCTCAGCGTCTGGTTCAAGCCCAATGTATTCATCCATATGGAACGCCGCTAATTTTTTCCCATTCAATGTTTTTAATATTAACAAACGCTTTTAAAAATTCATTTTGAGAAGGCGCCGCTGCAAAAACAATTCTCAATTCAGATTTCACTAATAATTTTTCTCTTATTTTTTCTGCTACTATTTCAGCAGCTTTAATGCCCAATGAATTTCTATCTGGAAATACTTCAATTGTTAAATTATCTTTAATAAATGATTTTGGTTCTTCTAACGACATTTTTATTCCTCAATTTTATACCGGTTTTTGCTATTAGTTATTTTATAATTTGGCAGTTTGAACGAAAATTTCCAATCCCCGCTTTTATTATATAATTTCAACATCAAATTATTTCTGCCTTTTTTTAGAGGAAGATTGAATTGGTTTTCATTTAATTTTAATGAACTTTCTTGCTCTGAATTATATACCGATTTGCCGTTGATTAATATTTCTACTTCTCCAGTAATTCTTATAGACGCTTCGACTGTTCCATCATCGGGGCTATCAATATTAGCGAATGCGTATGTAATAACATTTTTATTTTCATCATGAAATTCTTCACTCAAATTAACCATATCAAAATAATCTGAAGTAGTTCTTCGCCATCTGTAGGTCTGCTTTTTATATTGAAATTCCTGTGTAACTTTCGGAACAGCATTTAATTCACCTCCCATAGCTTTTAGATAATCAACATTAAAACTATCAGGACTTTCAACGGAGATAGGATTTATCATCATCCATTCTGTAAAATACTTCCCCTCCCCTTTTTTTATGTTTAGTCTTACAGAGGATGCGGGTAGAATTTGTAGTCTACTATCTATACTATTTAATGCAGAATAGACTTTTTGATTGATGTCATCTAAAGCGGTTATTTGATTATTATACTTAACAAGTATAGAATCCAGAAAATGTGTTTTATTTTCTTTCAGCCAGAGATAACTAAAATCATCTGATAAATTATTTCCCAATTCCCTTGTCTCACTTAGGATTTTAATTATTTCTATTAAATTGTTTCTCGCAAGAATTTTATTATCTATCTTGATATTTAAATGCTTCATTGTATAGTCTTAGCACATTTCAATAAATTCAATCGGAGATTTGCAAAGTATCGATATTGTTTAACAACTAATTGAAAATATTTAAAATCATCTTTATATGAGTGTGCTGTATTAACATTCAAAATATTTTCTGCGGAATCGATTTTTTCAATAACTTTATCCAAATCATCAATACCAAATCTAACTTGTTCAGTGCTGTCGGGAATTACTTTCATCCACAATAATTTTTCTTTCATTCCCCCGGTTGGTGGAAGAGACGCAAGCGAAGATAATTTCCAGATCGATTTTGTCAAGCTTTCAGTTGAATCTCCATAAATACCGTTATTAAATCTTTTGTCGAATTCCGAAATATTATATTCTGTAGAATTCCAGCTTTGGTCAGCCGAGTATGATACTCCATACCAGTCTCTTGAAAAGAATGCTGATCCGCCATCGTCCCATACTGTGCAAACCATTCCCATCGAGCCATATTTAACACCATCTTTAACAAGGTTATGAATGTTTGGCATTGTAATATTGTAATTCGGCATAACATTCGGTGAATTCAAAACACCGGGACTAATTGTGAATTCGAAACCAGCTTTTTTAAACGGCTCAATCATTTTTGAATATGAATCTTGAACATCATAACCCCAGGTCATCATAACAATATCTTTAGGAAGCATCGATATTGATTCCGGATATTTTAAAAGTATATCAGTCCACATCATCGTGCGCACATTTAAACTTTTTAAAATATCATGCATCTTCTTTATCTGATTTGTATAAACGATTGCAATTCCCAAACTATCAACCATTTGCTTTGAAGCACCTTTACCTAAATCAAAAGTTTCATCTGCATTTACATTAAAGAATGGAGAATTAAATGCCGGGACCATCTCAGAATAAATATCATTTAACAATTGAATACTTTCAGGGAAAGCCGGTGAAAGTATATTTCCTCTTTCACCCAAGTGAGAATATTTTGGATTTGCTAATATTTTTTCAAAATGCCCGAATGACTGAAAATTTCCAATCAGCATTATGTGATACTCTTTTGCATACTCTGATAATTCTTTAAATTCTTCAATCGAAATTGAACCATTCGGCGGAGCAAATTCAGGATGGCTTTTAGTTAGTACAACATTTTCAGTATAATACTGGAGCGTATTCATTTTTAATTCCGCCAGTCTTCTAATTTGGTATTTCATAAACTCCATGGTTGGAACCGGTCCCCTGCTTATATCATCAAGTATACCTCTATATTTTAAGTCCGGCCAATCAATTATTTTTAGTCCTGGTAAAAAATTTTTAAATCCATTCCCTCTTAACAATTGTTTTAATGTCTGCACGCCGTAATACGCGCCAACTTTTGTGTTTGCTGCTATAAGTATTAAATCTTTTTTAATAATTAATGAATAACCTTGTTCACCAATTTTTTCAGAGATATTATCGACCGACCAAATTTCATTTTCTTCACATAGCTTCTTAAATTTTTTATCTTCTTTAGGTAAACCAAACCATATTTGTTTGGAATTATTTTTCCCAGGATGAATATTAAATCCTTTTACTTGTTTAAAAGTTTTCTTTATCTCATTTAAAGGAATACTAATATTTGAAGTATCATTGAATGAATATTTAATTGTAATTAAAGAATCATCAAGTGAAAATTGCTCATTTAAAAATGTAAAAGATTTTGGCTCCGGAACTACAGATAAAATATCTGCCTGGCACCAAATATTTGATGAAAAAGATAGGAATAGTAACAATATAAAATATATTCGCTTCTTCATTATAAAATTAATTTTTCTTTAACCAAGTTTTTTCAATCCACTGCGCCGCTGAAACATAAGCTTCATCAAGACTTTGAACATTAGATTCATCTCCACCGATATCCACTACCAATATTTCCTTTGAAGTTTATTTTATCTAAAGTTTCAAAAAATTTATCCCAGGCTATCTTCCCTTTACCAATTTCAAGATGCTCAACTTTTAACCCTCGATTATCAGAAACATGTATGTAATCCATATGATCTTTTAATTTCAATAATGACAATTGAAGATTTTCTTTAACTGCAAAAAGATTTGCTGTATCCAAATTGAAATCGAAGATTATCTCTTTTGACAGCATCAAAAAAATAAAGGAATGAATCTGTTGTTGAAGTTAGAACTCCAGAAGCGGGATGAATTTGATAAGTTAAATTATACCTAGCAGCAATATCACAGAGAATTTGAAAAGTGTCGACTAATTGTGCCCAAAAATCTTTCCACGAAAAATCATCCGGGAAATATGCTGAACGTAATGAGTCTTCTTCATAATGCCTAACTACCGGAATTTCATCGGGAAATATATAAGGCGGAATTGGTGCATTATCTAAAATTCCTTTTGAATTAAATTCAGACGCTATTTCACATCCTCTTTCAAAGAGAACAATATTTTTTTCTCTTTCCTTTTCATCAAGAGACGAGAGTCCGGGAAGGACGGCACAAAAGAAAGGCAGCTCAAGATTAAGTTCAACAAGTTTCTTTTTAATCTCAAATCTATTTTCATAAACTTTCATTAAATGTTCTTCTCTTATTCCTTCAAGCTCAACTGAAGTAAAACCTAAATTGTGCATTTCTTCTAAATAAATATTTGTTCTTTCTGCTGACGGCGGATAACCATATTTTGTAATTGGATATAAATAGCAGCAGGTTATTTTTTTATCGAACATTTAATTTCTCCATTATAAAAGTTGAATTAACGATATAGCACTTATCACAGACATAACAACTGTGAAAAGGAAGATTACAATCAAGATAATATTTGTGCCTGGTTTTGCAGTATACTCTCCCATCAATGATTTTTTGTTTATCAATATCAGCATAAGAATAATTACAAGCGGTGTTACTAATAAAGTAAAAGCTTGAGAGGCAATCATAACCATTACAGGCCTTCCGCCAAAGATCGGGACAACCAAGCCGAGTGAAGCATAAAAAATTACTATTGCCCTGTTACGCCATTTTTTAAAATCTAATTCTTCTTTTTTATAATCAGCAATAAGTAATGGGACAAGCATATAATGAGGATAAAGTGATGAAAGTCCAGCACAAACAATTCCTACTACAAAAACAGAAATTGCAAATCTTCCCGCAAGCGGCTCAAGAAGTCGTAATCATGTCAATGGCATTATCAACATGCAACCCTTTAGGAAATAATGTCCCTGCTGCGCAAGCCATAACTGAAATGCTTAACACAAACATCAGCAATGATGAAATGAACGCATCTCTTTTTTCTAATTTTAAATCCTTTATAGTCCATTGCTTTTGCTTTACAGTTATTGAACGCACCACATACAGCACGCCGCCCATAGTTGTTCCAATCATGCCCGTAACAACTAAACCTGCATTGGCTTCCCCGGGAATGCTTGGGATTAATCCAGCAATGACTGCACCGGCATCCGGGATAACCATGAATGAAGTGAGGATAAAACTCAAACCCATTAATGTGACAAATATTGTAAGTATTTTTTCAATCATACTGTATTTGCCGTTAAGCAAAGTATAAACCATTATTATCAAAAAGAACAAAGCGGATATGATTGTATTAAAACCTTCTCCCGAAGAAGTTAGTGGACGCGACCATTCACGCACAACATCGGTTACTATTGCAATCACACCAATGCTTGAAACCATTTCAGTGAAGACAATTATAAAAAAAACAAAGAGCGCAACCCATTTGCCAAAATATTCTTTGTAACTGCTTAATGCAGTCTTACCGGTTACAAGCGTGAACCTTCCAAATGCAACTATTAAGAAATAAGTAAATATGCAGGATATAAGCACTGCCCAGGTCAACATCATTCCATGCGATGCACCTGCTGAAGCCATAGTGGTTACGCTTCCGGTTCCTATATTGTATCCTACTAAAAATAAGCCGGGACCAATGGTGGAAATAAATATTAAAATATTTTTATAGCTTTTTTTCATAGTTGATTCCGGTTATTAAATTATAAAACCCTTTTTCTAATCGACTTTATTTATGAATTTTAATTGTTGACGCCCAATAGGTTAATTCCTCACCATTCAATCCAAAAGGTTTATTTTTAAAAGAGATTGATAATTTATCTTTACTTAAATTTTTACTTGATTCTATCATCATTTCATAATTATCACTACTTAATTCAACAGATTTAATTTCAACTTTTTTCCCGCTATCAAATAGTTCAATATCATTTTCATTTATTGTTAATTTATCAAGCTGGCTTGAGATAAATAAAAGCAGTTTGTTTCCTTCTACCTTATTTCTAACTATCCTTGGTTTTTCTTTATAATCTAAATCTGCTCCTGGCGGAATTCGGAATCTGAAAGCCGGGCCTTCTACGAGATTTCCATTTTCATAAGCTCCAACATCAGGTGCGCTGTCTGAATAAGTTTGAGTCCAATCAAATTCAGGGAAAGACATTATTTTTCCGGCATCTATTCCTGGACTCGAACTTTGTAACTTTAAATTTTTATTTGATGGATCAACATATTTAATGTCAGCAATTTTCCCATGCCGCTCTTGATTATTGTTAACTAAATTTGAAGCCCATTCTTTATTGGAAATATCATAATCAAATTCATCAGTTGAATCCCATTTATTTACTATCCATCCGTTATCCAACGAAAAATAGTATGCATTATTAAAGTGTTTTACTTTTGCTGCTTTACCTTCATCAACTCTAAATGAATTAGAGCATCCATAAAAACTATTGTTGAAGAGATACAATGGGAAATCTAAATTATTTTCCGAACCATAAATCTTCCAAAAATTCACACATATTTTTTGCGTCCAAGGCTCATTGTCGGTTGTAATAACATTTCCGTAATAATAAATGTCGCCGCCGGTGACATTATCTATGGACAATGTCCGGTGAATATTATGACTGAAATTATGATAGATATGAAGATTGTATGTATAAGTTTCAGGTTCAAAATCATTGTCTCTTACTTGTGAAATATGATTGCCATAAATTTCAACGTTCGAATCGTATCCGCCTTTTTCGCCTCGCCATCTAATTGCGTTAAAAGCATTTTGAATTGTGTTATTTCTTAGAACAACTGAACCGCCCGTTCCGCGAAAATCTATTATAGAACCATTAAAATACTCCATTGCCTCATGATGCATTGAGGTCCAGCCATCCACGCCATTAGAATCGCTGACGACTCTCCATAAAAATTCACCGCCTTGATCCCAAAAACAATTTTCAATAAGCAAGTGGTGGGTAGATTCTCCCTTTGCCCAGATGACATGTCTTGCCCCAAAGAATCTACAGCTGTTGAAAGAAATGTATGAAGAATTTTTAAGTTGGATTGGGTCCGTCCAGCCATTAATAAACTTTATATTTTCAAAAGTAATCCAGCTTGAATTTTTAATTAACGCCCAGAAATTAAGTGCACTGTTTGAAGGCTCAGATAAACCACCATCAATAATAGGAAAATTACTGCTGTCGTTTGAATAGCCGCGAATTAAAATTGGTTGATCCGGCTTACCATTTTTATCTATTAAATTTAATATCTGCTGGTAAGTACCTTTTAAAAGAAAAATTGTATCTCCAGCAGAAACTTCGTCAATAGCTTTGTTGATATCGGAAATGGGTTCGTTAATTGTTTGTCCTGAATTTTCATCACTCCCGCTTGGAGAAACATATATTGTTGTAGAATTTATATTTTCTGACATTGAACAACTCACAAGAGCCAATAAGAACAAAGTTAGAGTAAGGTGCTGTATCGTTTTGCTAATCTTTTTAACTAAGTATAAGTCTTTTCGCATTATAATACCTCAATATTTTTGATGCTACTGTATTGAATTAAAATCTGGTAAAGGAATTAAAATAGATTTCATTCTCTCTGCCAGGCCATTGTCTGTGTTACTTAATTGATTTATAATTTCATTTCTCTTTTTATCTAATTCTAAACATCGCATTTTCATATTCTTCTATCGTACATGGTTCCGATACAGAATTTTTTAATTGCACCCGAAGTGCCTTTAAACGGTTATAATTTAAATGATAGTAAAACGGATTTTTGTCCGTAATAAATCGGATCTTTCTTATAACCGACCAAAGCGTATCAGCTTCAAACCATAATTTTCTTTCACCAATTTTTTTACGAAGATTTCAATTCAACTTCTTTTAATTTGAAAAGCAACTCCGATATTAGTTTTGCCATAGTTGTTTTCCATTGCAATATTCAAGGACTTTTGCGGATCATAACCCAGCGGGATTCCACATATAATCGTTAACTGTAATAAACGGGACCCTTGATTCTTCAGAATTTGCATCTCCATTTATAAACATACCATGTCCTGCTGTTCTCTTATAATAATCTTTTGGAATATCGTTATCCCAGGCAGTAAATAATGGAGTTGAAGTAAATGGGAAATGACTATATATCGTATTGTCCCAAGTGAAAGGAACTCTCCCATGAAGAAGTTCAGTCCAATCATCTAAATCCTGAACTCAGTAATTTTCCTGCTTCGCACATTTGGGCCACTACCAAATTATATAAACATCATCGGGCATGTTTTGAACCAATATAACTGAAATCATCTAATCTAACGGCTTAAATGCATCTTTTTCCCATGGAGTATTTTTATAAAGAGTCATATCACCTAATTCATGTCTTCATATGTGTAAAATGCGGGGCAATAATAAAGTTCTACAGCATAATTTTGTTGTTTGATCCAGTTATCTAATTTTTTCATCAAATAACAGTGGGCTTCAGCCATACTTCTAAACATTTTTTTATCATTATTTTCCGGCAGTACATAGCCTTCGCCAAATTTAAATGGAGGAGTATCGTCAGCAAGTATCATTAACTTTTCAACGCCGCTATTTATTCCAAGCTCAATTACTTTTTCAAGACTATCGATGTCATTTGGATTAGAAATCTCAATCATCTTTTTATCATAAATATTCTGCATCTGCATTATTTTAGGCCCGCCGAATCTATCTTTCCAATCTTTTATTTTTTCAAGGATCTCTTTATACTCATTGTTAACTTTATACCACGGATAAATTCTACTTGCGATTCCGACATTTTCCATTTTGTTCATCAAGGCAAAGTCCAATAAGCTATCGACATTTTCCAATTTAAATATTGCACATGCACCACGTCTACTATATTCAGGCCAGTCAACTACATTGTATAACCCTAATTTAAGTGAAGTGTCGTCAGTAGTTATGAATTTTGAAAATGTCACTACTCCATACAACAAACCCAATTGGCTGGGAGAAGCAATATTTACTTCTTTTTTTTGAGGGGAACATTGAATTGAATAATATTGGTCGTTATTAAAAGAATTTTCATAATCAATCAATTCCAGTTTAATTTTCCATCTGTCCAATCTATTGGGATTTTCATTGAGAATTGATAAATGAATATTTTGTGATACTCTCTTCGTTAAAATGTATTTTAAATAATTTGCTGCTTTTTTTGCTTCATTACTAACAGCATATGTTGGCACCAATTCATTATCCAGTATAACTGACTTATTCAAAAACTCAACTTTCTTAGGATATGGCTGTACATTTAATTCAAAATTATCATCTACTATTTGTTCTTGCGAAAACAGATCAACAGTAAAAACAAGTAAAAGTAGTAAACTATATGTTTTTATTCTGGCCGTACTCATTTGATTTTGTTTTACTAATTGTTTCATGAATTCTTAATCGTAATTTGATATACCACTTCTTTTGTAAAACTATTGTCGTCTGTTTTTACATTTATGATTATTGGATATGCTTTGATTGAAGGAAATGGCTGGCGATAATATTTCTCATCTTTTCCTAATTCAAATTCGAGTTCTTTATTTAATAATTTAAAAGTGAATTCCCTTGCACCGCCTAAAATCTCAATTGTTTGATTATCTATTCTTTTAAATTTCGTATTTTGATTTTGAACAATTGGTTCCACAATTTGCACTACATGCTTTTGCCCATGAAATCTTAATTTAATTTTCTTCTCAATTTTATTGTCAGAAATTTTATTAATTAAAACGTAAGCTATTCCGCCTTCCCAGCGGTTTTTATCCTTTAATTCTCCGGAAGTTTCAACTGAATAAATCCCGTCCTTTTCTGATAATTGCATATGCGAATCAAACTCGTATAAATTAGTGTAATAAGCATTTGTGTCTGTGAATTCAATTCTTGGAGTAATAGTAATCGAACTGTCTAATTCTGGATAATTCATTTCCCATCTATGATATTCAGTTTGGTTTGAAGCCTGAATATATCCATAGTCTTTTACGCACAAATTTGTAACTGACCCTCCGGATGGCCTAAACATATATTTAAAATCCGAACCTCGTCTTATATCTTTATACCGGTACCCTGTTACTGTTGCCATAAAATTTTTTGTTCTGATAAGACACACATCGATAGATTTGAAATATTTTGCCCAGCCGATTTTTTGTGTCGGTAACTCTGGTGTTTCTCCTTCTCCCTGGTCTCCAAATAAAATTGCCAATGCTAAATTTTTTGCTCTGCAGAAAGTCGGATAAATACAAGGCGGATCATTAAAAATGTCTTTGTAATTTGGTCCATAAGTCAAAAGGCCGTTATTACGCATAGACATGCAGTAATTTAGATTCATTAATGCAGCAGTCCTGTATACCGGGTTATCTTTCGAGAAGAGTGAAAATAAGATTTGAGATCCGTCTGCCGTGAAACTACCATATGTTGTCCATTTACTTGATCTGACTCCCCACGAATTATCTATTGATCCGTCTGGGTAAATAAAATAGATCATCCTCTTCAAAGATTCTTTTACCAAATTATTTACAAATTCATCCTTTGCTAATTCTGAATAGAGAGCTAAACCCCAAAGCGACATGTCCAAATCGTAACCGAAATCAATACCATACTTAGTTCCTCTTATTCTGTTTCCTTCGCCGGTAAGAAAATAATCTTCATCAAATTTTGCCGCAACAATCATAGCAAGTTCTTTAGCTTTTATTACATAAGCTGAGTCATTAATAGTTTGAAAAGCAATCATTAAAGATGCAGTTGATGTTGCACAATAATTTATACTTGCAAAAACCGGATTGATGTTTTTTGTAATCCAATCAGCAGCCTTTTTAATTGAATGTATCCATTTTACATTTTCTTTTTTTGACAATTCATTTTTCAAAACAGGGTAAGCAGCAGATAATGATAAAAGTTGGTCAGTTGTGGTGCCTGTCCACTCGGATGGAGTTTCGAACCAGGAACCATCTTCATTTTGTTTTTTAATCAGCCAATCAGCAGTTGATAATGCTGCTTTAAGATATTTTTCATTTCCACTTTCTTTGTAGGCAACTGCAAATGGTAAAACTGATTCTGATGCGCGAGTGTGGTAATCAGCGCAAGCTTTGCAATACAGAGCCCCATAATTCTGATCAGATGTGTTTTGATTTTGAATATTGATTAAATCATCGGCAAGAATTATTAAACTTTTTTTGCATTCTTTTTTTAATGAAATTGATCGACCAATTTGAAACGAAGTTAAAATAAAAATGCTAAAAACAATTAATAAAAATTTTACCCAAATATTATTTAGAATATTCTTCATTTAGTTTTTCAATCATCCTAAGCTTGCGGCAAATAAACCAATGCCAATAATTATAACTACGAGTACTATTGCAGCTCCAAATCCATAAACATCTACTTTATATTTTTTTAATGAAAATTTATTTTTGAGTGAAAGTAAATCGACCATAAGCAGACTTTCACCTTCATCTTCTTTTGATGATTTCTTAATTACTTTATTTTCTTCAACAATTGCATCCACAGGAACGCCGTCAAGAATCATATCAATGCCCGCTTCTTTTAATTTATATTCTTCTCCAACCGGTGTATGAAGCAATGCATAAAATTTATCGAGCTTTTCCACGGGTTCAGGCTTTGTTAAAAAACTGGTAATTATAAATGATAAGAAACCAAGAGGAAGATAGATAGTTATTTGCCATGCAAGACTTAGGCCAAGACCAAAATCAAAATATTTCCCTACATAAAGAGAAGTTAAAATAGTTACTACCAAACTGACCCAAACACCATATCTATTTGCTCTCCTCCAAATTACAGCCATCCAAAATGCAATTCCGAAAAATGCTGTTAGCTGCCAAACTATCTTCAATCCTTCAACTACATTTGGAAGCAGTAAAGCAAAAACAACTCCGCCTAATACTATAAAAAAAGACGAGAATCGAGCTACCTTTAAATAATGAACTTCGTCTCGATTTTTACTTAAATATTTTTGATAAAAATTTCTTGTAAAAAGTGCTGATCCGCTAACCATAAAATTATGACAAGCTGCCATTACTGCTGCTGCCATGGCTGCAACCATTAACCCAATTAAACCGGAAGGCAATAAATTTACAACAGCAACTCCAAAAGCAAGTTCTCTGTTTTGTGAAGTTAATCCTGGGAAAAGAGCAGCGGCAAAAACACCTACGAAAGCCCAGCCTAAAGTTGCTATTCTTTTCATAAAATTTCCGTACGTCCATCCGGTTCTGCAATTTATTTCTGTTTTACCGGCACCACCCACAGACATATGATGAGGCTCTACTACAATCCCGACAAGACTATTAATTACAACAGCTATAATAAAGAACAAGGTTACTTCATTCGGCGCTATAAAGCTAAACATGTGGCTTGGTAAATCAGACTTAATTGCAGACATACCCTCCAGCTATATTTATTGCAAATGGAATGAGCAAAAAGGAGAGAATAAGAATAAACAATCCTTGTATTACATTAACTACCATAGCAGAAACAAATCCGCCTAATACGCTGTATCCAAGAAAAACTATTACTAAAATTAAAACAATAATATTTGTAGGAATATTTGTGACTGCTTCTATAGCTGTTCCTGTTCCTTTTAGCATTAAGCCTACGTTTAAGGTAAAATAGAATAAGCCCATTGCCGCATAAGCAGCCCCTAATTTTTTCCCATATCTTTCTTCAAAGAAATCGCCGGTGGTTATATATCTTAATCTTCTGTATATTGGAGCAAGCAGCCAATAGAACGGTGTATTAAAAATGTAAAGCCATTGATACCAAATTCCGGCAAGCCCTATTTGATAACATGCCCCACTGACAGCTACCGCTTGATCAGTTCTTGTGCCGGCACCGAGCGCATTTGTGATCATCATAATTTTACCGAATCTTCTGCTGCCCATAAAATAGTCGCCGGTTGACGAAACTTTTTGTTTAGTCCACCATCCCAAATAAATAATTAATGAGATATAAGCAAAAATCACTATAAGGTCTAAAGGAGTTAATCCATATATCATAATTGCGGTAAAATTAATTTTGAATGGATAATTTATTATTTATTTTGTTTCTTATTTGCTTTCCAGATTTCTTTCAATTTGAATGCAGCACTTTTAGGTGCTCTTTCACGAGTAAATATTCCTTTAAGATTAAGAACCACTCTTCTGAAATGCTGAGGCGTTCTGAAATCTGCGAAATTCCAAACTTGCTCTCCGATTGTATAAGACTTTGAGCGAATGACATCTATATACATTTCAATTAATTTTGTTTGATATTCTTCAGTAAACATTTGAACTGATGTAGAATGAAATCCCGGCATTGTGTCCGAACCAAATTCTGTTAATAACATGGGCTTATTGTAAAGCTTATAAATTTCATCCATCTCTTGCGAAAGCTTTTCACATGCATATTCAAGCATACCTGGATGTTCATACCAGCCATAGTATCTATTTATGGAAAGTATATCGCTAAATTCAAAAACCGGATCATTAACTCCCGCTCGAGTGCAATTTGGAACTGTAAGCGGCCGCGAATTATCCAATGATCTTGTGTAATCAAAGATTTCTTTCCAATATTTTTTCCCGGTTCCATCATAGTAACTTTCATCACCAACAATATTCGGTTCATTTCCAACCGACCAGACAATTACTGAAGGATGGTTATAATCTCTTTCGATTAATCTGTCAATAAATTCTAAATGGTTTTTTTTGGTGTTTTCATTTACATAACGGAAATCAAGACTTACAGCAGGAACTTCATCAATTATCAGAATCCCTTTTTTATCAGCATAAAACATTATCTCTTCCGCATAAGGGTAATGCGAAGTTCTAAATGAATTTGCATTTATCCATTTTAGCAGTTCAAAGTCCTTCACCATTAAAGGAAGAAAAAGTCCTTTGCCAATTGCAGAGTAATCCTCATGCTTACCAAAGCCTTGTAAATAAATTTCTTTTCCATTTAATAATAATTTATAATCGCTAATTTTTATTTCTCTAATTCCAATTGGCATTGAATATTCATCAGCGATTTGATCATCTTGTTTTAGCTGAATTTTTAGATCATATAAGAAAGGTTCTTCACATGACCAAAATTTACAACCATCAATTTCAATATTAATTTTTGTAACGCCGTTTAACAGTTCAGTCTCTCCCTTAAATTCTCTTCCGCCATCATTTACTACTGCAGTGATGCTTCCCTTTTACAGATTCTGAAAGTTTAGTATTTATTTCCACTCGAGGGCTTTATTATCTCGAAATTATTTTTGTATCAACTGAAATTTTATTTATAAATACTGTAGGTGTTGTAACAAGTTGTACTGGCCTATGAATTCCACCGAAAGGTGAAAAATCAAATCTTGCCGGAGGATTTGTTTCTTCTCTTATTCTATTTTCCTGTGAAGTAATTATGAGATGAAATACCCTGCGGGATAGTTTCATAATTCAATTCATTGTTTACACAAAAAACAATTTCAGCAAAAGAATTTGATTCAATAAAATTTGTGATATCAAATTTGAATGGAAGAAATCCGAAATTATTTTCGCCTAAAAATTTACCATTGATCCATGCTTTAGTAGTATAATCTGAAGAACCAACTCTCAGCCAGAATTTTTTATTTTTTGATATTTCAGGAATAAAAATCTTTTTACTGAACCAGGCCGAACCTACATAATGAAGCAATCCAAGCTCTTCAAGCTGCTCATTCCAGCTTCCCGGAACAGCGATATCATTTTCAGATTCAAACCCTTTAAACCAATTTTCTTTTTCACCAATTTTACCTGGATCAATTTTAAATTTCCAAATTCCGGATAGATCAAAAACATTACGGAATTTATTCTGTATTGGATATAGCATACCCATCCTTTTTTATATAGAGTTATTTTTAACTAAAATTCTTTCAGAATAACTTGCTAAAGCTATTAGTTATAAATTGGCCGCAGAAGGTTTTATTGACATTCTTTTTTTTGCACCACAAGTATCGCGGATGATAAGTGAAGGTTTTAAAATGGTTCTATTTCCAATATCTGCCCTATCAATTCTTTTTTGAATAATTTCAACAGACATTCTTCCTATTTTATCTGTAGGCTGATGAATTGTTGTAAGCGGGACTTGTGCAAAACTTGAAAGTGTAATGTCATCAAATCCAACAATTGCAATATCATCAGGTATCATAAAACCGTTATCAATAATTGCCTGTTCAAAACCTAATGCAGATAAATCGCTGTATATAAAAAGAGCATCAGGCCTCTTTTTCATTTTTAAAAACTCTTTCCCAAATTGATATCCTAGCTTAAATCTATCGCGATTAAAATTCGGATTAGAATTTGATAAAACAAAAATCAATTTTGAATCAAAAGGAATGTCATATTCTGTTAAACAGCGGTAGTAACCATTTTTTCTCACTTCACTAAGCAAATTACGTTTTCCCATATGCAAATAACCAATAGATTTATAACCATTTTTAATTAAATGCTCGGTTGCCATATAACCACCAAGTTCCTGGTTGGCACCGATATACCAATAATCAGGATCATGAATATATGACACCATTATATAGGGAAAATTTTCTTCATGCAGTTTTTGTATATAACTATTTGCCTGATATTCAAGAGAAAGGGATGCGATGATTAAACCATCAACACCCATTTCTCTGAAATGATTTATTTGACTTTCTTCTTTTTCAATTTTATTAGCGGAGCTTGATAACAATAAATTAAATCCGAGTTCATAGGCACGTTCTTCAATACCCTGTACTATCTTTGAAAAGAAAGGATGATTGAGATCCCTTAGCACCAACCCAATCGATTTATGTTTTGAAAGATCAAGTTTTTTATTTTGTTTTTCAGAAACATAAGTCCCTTTCCCAACCCTGGTGTATAATATTCCTTCGTTAACTAATTCGGATAACGCCTTTTTTATTGTAATAATGCTAACCGAATATTTTTTACTAAGCTGGCTGTGAGATCCTACTGAACCACCTTTTTTAATCTTTCCGTCCTTAACTAATCTTTTAAGATCATTGGCAATTTGCTCATATAAGGGAGCGGGATCATTATATTTTATACCGCCAGGCATTTGTTATATCCTATAAAAATAATATTGTTATCAAACTCCAAATTAAAAATTAATAAATATTTACTTAAGCATAATCATCTTTTTAACATTTGTATATTCACCTGTACTTAGTCTATAGAAATAAATTCCGCTAGTAACTTTTGTACCGAGTTCGTTTGTACCATTCCATCTAACATTATAATTTCCAACCGACTGATTTGAATTAACAAGGGTTTTTACAACTTGGCCAAGTGAATTATAGATTATCAAACTAACACTTGATGCTTTTGAGATTTTATATCCAATGGTAGTAGTTGGATTAAAAGGATTCGGATAATTCTGGAATAATGTAAAATTCTCGGGTAAATTTGAACCAACGCCATCATTAACTCCAACTGTTGTTCCGAACCAGGTAAGAGAACCAATCTGTTCTCCACTTGACGAAGCGGTATAAGATTGATAGGTATTTGCATATGCAAAATCAAATGGTGATTGAACAGGAACGCCTTGCCCAGGTCTTGGTCCGCCGCCGCCATCATCCATGTCAGTTTTATCTTCAGGGGCAACAGCATTATCATACCATGAAGTAATTACATCTGTAGGCAAGTTTGGTGATGATGTAAATTGCACATCTTCTTCTATATTATGTATTCCAGTTGAAAATTGTGCAACTAAAGCAGCAGTAGTTGAATCGTACAATGGTACTTGATTAACAGAATCAGGTTGTGTTGAAACTAATGATGGATCTATGTAATAATTATTATTATCTACAACTACCACTTGTACATATCCTGAATCAATATAATCTTGGCCTAAAGCTCCAATCTCAATAATAGCTGGAGGATTAACTGTAGGACTACCAAGAAAACCTGCATTAATAATTAAATTATTTGTAAAATATGCTTCAATGGCTTCACCAATAGTGCAACCTCTTTGAGCTATGTTTACTAAGGTATTATGATCTACTTTACAATAGTTAATGATCCCACCGCCATCTCTAATGATTCGGCTGGTTAAATTATAGAATGTATTATTTGCCATAATTAAAGTGTCGATATCATTCCCTCTGTCATCAACACCTCTTCCATTGTCAGGGCTTGACATTCTGCCCATGTTACTGATAATGGAATTAGTGATATATATTTTATTCCATGCATTATCTATTCTGAATGCAGCCTGAGCAGCATAGTCGATATGACAATCATCAACGACTATTCTAATACTATCAGCACTTGCCCTTATCGGTCTGTCAAGTAATAATCCGTCCTGATCCATGTTTGTTATGTAAAGCCCAGTTACATAAAAATCACCGCGGGGCCGGAATGGATATGTTGACGATCCGCCTTGAATTACAGCAGGCTGAATAATCGGCCTTGCACCAGTACCGTCAGCAGCTTTTATTCTTAATGGCCAACCATCATTTGTTATGCTTCCGTCTGTTAAATAATATCCATCTCTTTCCAAAACGTATACAGTGTTTTCAGGTTCATTACGTTCTCCCGTTGCTGTTGTGTCTCCATCAATCGTTGCATTTAATGTTCCGACACCTTGTGCTACATTTACAACTCTTGATTGAGCATTTGTTGTAATAAATGCAAGTATCAGAAAAGAAATAACCAAAATAAAAAAGTTAGATAATTTTATCATGGTGTTGCCTCTCATTTTATTTTTGAATGTGTAAATTAATTGATCTTTCAAAATTTATATTTTACGCCTGCGTTAGCAGTCATACCAAAGTATTCTTCAGATGTGGGGAACATTTCACTGCCAAGAAAAGCACCTTCAGACTTATTAGTTATGTTATTAATATTTACTATAAAATTAAGATTCTTAATTATTTCATATTGAGCGGTAAAATCCCAGCGCGTAAAAGCATTTGTATAGCCATCCAATTCTTTCCTTGTCCCAATAGTTTGTAAAGCAGCCCCTTGGTAAATCATAGATATTCTACCCGAGAATGCACCCTTTTCGTAGCCCAATGAAATATTAGCAATATCGTTCGCCTGGCCTGGCATTGTAGCTTCTCTTACAGTATCATTATAAACAGTCGTGAAAGGCGGTACTGTTAAATGATCAACTTTAAGATATGGGAAAAAGGTCTGAGATTTTATATGAGAATAATTTGCGCTTATAACGACTCCATCAAAAGGACTTGGAAGCATCCTTAGATTAGTCTGAAAATCTAATTCAATTCCGTAAACTTTTGTATCACTATTTGAATTTACCGGGGCTATTAAGGTAAAACCTCTCGCTACTCCATTTACTAGACGTGTTATTCTACTTGTCCTTAGATAATCGATGTCTTTGAGATTTTTATAATATGCTCCAAATGTGAATAAACCTAAATTATTATGAAATGATAAATACAGATCATAATTCCAAACTGAAGTGTGTTTTAAGTCTGGATTACCTCTTTCAATTAGGCTTTCGCCTGTGGTTATTCTTTCCCATGGAACCAAATTAAAATAATCAGGACGGGATAATGATTTTGTCACTGCTAATCTAACGTCGAACCAATCTACTGGTTTTACTTTTAAATGAATCATAGGAAGTAACTCATCATAAGACCTAGAACCCACGCTATCTTTTGCATTCACCAGAGTTACATTCCCGTCTTCGTCGGTGATTGCATTGCCCCATAAGTTTTGATAATCGTTAGTTGTTTTTTCATATCTAAAACCGGGCAGCAGCATAATATAATCACCAAAATTTATTTCTGTCATTAAATAACCAGCAGAGACGGTCTCCCCAGCTTTATAATCTTCCAGATCAATTGGCCAGTTTAGTATATATCTATTCCAATAAGTATTCATGAATTGATCAATTTTAGATTGACTTAACCAAAGTGGAAACTGGTATTGACCATTTAAATATTCACCTATATCATAATTGGGATCTATAAAATTACTGATCCTGATCTTATTTTCCCTTGTCAGTTCAAAAAGAGCAGGATTTTCTTCTCCGATTTTATCTATCTCAAATGCAGGAGTAAAATATTCGGATTTATTTCTATCTCTATTTTTATCTCTGTATTTTCCACCAAATTTTACCGAGGAACTAATATAATCTCCAAACCTCAGTGGAATTTCAAAATCTACTTGAGCAGTTAAATTTTTATCATCTATTTTTTCCGCGTCTAAAAAGTCCTGATAAAAAATAGTTTCAGCTAAATTGTTTTTTGCACCTAACGGTATTAATTGCGGACCCTGATCTTCAACTAGTGAATTATTAAAAGCCCCCGTTTCGCGGAACTCTGAGTCATGAGACTTGGGCATGTTTCTCTTTGAAAGTGAATAAGAAGTTTTCCAATCAACTTTCATAAAGTTAAAATCATGCTTGCCGCCTAATGTATTTGTAAATAAGTCAGTATTTATTTCTCTTGCTCTTAACCAATATTCAACATAGGATGCATCCACTCTATATCTTTTTCGCATTCTAACTTCATTTCGATCTGTTCTTCCATAAAGACCACTAAATGTTAGGCTCCCATTTGGAAGTTGATAATCTAATGTAAGACTAACTCCGTATCTTTTTCTTATTTCTTTTCGGTCACCTAGATTTAAATTTCTCACTATTACAGGAGCTCTTTCTTCGTTAGGTTGTTTCTCTCTAAGTAGATCGTAACTCGCATCTAAAACATCAGAGCTTCTATTAGCCCGTTCTAAATTTCCGGTTATAAAAACACCAAGATTATCATTTAAGAATCTATTGCTAATCCCAAAACTGCCCCTATAATTTCCGTAATCATTTTCATGATTATTATATCCACCCTCAATTCGTACATTCCCTTTCATTCCAGAAGGCGCTTGTTTAACTATAAAATTAACAGTACCGCCAACAGCGTCCCCATCTTTATCAGGTGTAAGCGCTTTAAATACTTCAATGCCCTCAAGCATATCTGAGGAAATCATGCTTAAATCGACTGATCTATTCTCAGGATCTGTTGCTGGAATTCTTTCTCCATTAATGGTAATTGAATTATATTTAGGAGCTAATCCTCTTACAACTACTTTCGTTCCTTCTCCTGCATCTCTTTCAATAGAAATTCCTGGCAGCCTGCCAACTGATTCAGCTGCGTTAGCATCAGGCAACTCTTGAATTTTATCTTTTGAAACAACATTAACAATTGTATTTGAATTTAACTGTTGATTGATTGCCGCTTGCTGTCCCTGATATTGTCCTGTTACAAGAATTTCCTGCCCTTGAATAACTTGTGGACTAAGAGTCACATTTGAAGTGGTAGTTTGATTTGCCTTTATCTCAACCCATATGCTGTCAGTTTTGTAGCCAAGATATTTATACAATACAAGGGTTTTACCGGGCTCGATTCTATTTATTTGATATTTACCATCTATTCCAGTTGCGGCTCCAATTGCTGTTTCAGAAATAAATATATTTGCGCCTACAAGCGGCGATCCATCAGTTTCATCTGTTACTATTCCGGCAATATTTCCTGTTTGGGCAAAAACATTTTGAATCAAAAAAAATGAAAGTATAGAAATTATTAAAAAGAAGTGGTAACATTTTTTCACAAGCATCAAGTCCTCAAATAAAGATATTTATTACTGAAAATTTATTTGAATTTAAATAGTATACTTGGTATACCAGGCAATTATAATACTATAATAACTTGAAGTCAAGTTCACAAAAAAAAATAATTGAATGTATTAGGACTTCAAATTATAAGACTCGTGTTGTAAGAATAATGCATATAATTTTTATAAGTAATAGTATATTCACAAAGCAATAACAGTTATACACCCCGAAAAAATGAAAACCTTCGAATTAAAATTAGTATTTTGAGAAATAGCTGATAAAGATGTTATTTAGGAAAAGCGTCAGAAATGTTCATATCTTCAGGAAATTCTTTGTCCATTTGCAAAGCATTTTTCTCCATTTTGTTAAATTTATTATTGAATCTTTGCTGAGAGTAATTTTAGTAAATAATATCTACTTTTCGCATTTAGTATAATTATTTCTTTTGCCGAATATTTAATAATGTGTGAATGGTAATTAAAAGAAATAAATTTATGATTTCTTTTTTTA
>CAVVCO010000008.1:0-110065 GCA_963746735.1 uncultured Ignavibacteriales bacterium | reverse complement strand
AAACATAACTTAGAAACAGCTTTATCATTACCAATAAATCATATCTCTGCATACATTTCTTTTGATACTTAAACACAGGACAATTTTAAATAAAATGGTTCTTGACGGAAAAGTAAAAATTCAAGATGAAGATTATGATGCAGAACTTTATGAATTAACGATTGATTACATGCTTTCAAAAAACTTCATACAATATGAAGTTTCAAATTTTTGTAAACATGGATTTGAATGCCGCCACAACAACGCTTACTGGCGGTACAAAGATTATTTAAGCTTCGGAACATCAGCACATTCATTTATGAATGGGAAACGCTGGTGGAATTTTTCAAGCTTAAAAAAATATATTTCTGAAATTGAAGCGAAAGGGAATGCCGTTGCCAATTATGAAATCATAAATGAAGAACAAAGATTTAATGAGTACATTATGCTTGCATTAAGAAGCAAAGGAATTGATTTGATAGAATTAAAAAATAATTTTGGGTCGCAATGGTTAGATAAAAATTATTCTTACTTCAAAAAGTTAAGCGGTAAAAATCTATTAAATATGAGTGAAGATTTTATTTCATTGACAAAACAAGGATATGCTTTGTGCGATGAAATTGTACAGAACATAATTCTATAAATATATAAACCCAATTTCTTTGGGAAATTGGGTTTGTTAAATCTTTCAATCGAGATATTATTCACTAATTAATGGAATTCCATAACAAGCATCCGGTTCTGTAATCTTTAGCAAGTCAGCAATTGTCGGCGCAATATCAATTATTACAACAGGCTTGTTCACTGTTTGAACCGGAATATGCCATCCGTAAAAAAGAATTGGGACATGAGTGTCATACGAATAATAAGTTCCGTGTGAAGTACCTTTGGAAATTCTATTAGGAAACATTCCGGCTTGAAGTCCATAGGCAATGTCACCGGAACGGACTGGATTAAAACCATTTAAAATTAAATTTGTTGTTAATCGAGTAGGAGTAAGTTTTTCCAAATCATCTCTTGTAAAAATTTCTGTAATATCCGGGAAAGTATTTCTTATATAATCAGTATACGTATTTTCAATTGTATTTAAATTCAATTTGTTTTTATCTATAAATTCATAGTTAAAAAATATCTGGTTAGCCGAAGTATTTGCAATTATGTCTTTGCTTCCAAAATTTCTTTGAGAAAATGCATAAAGCGAATCATCAAATTTTTCTGTTCCCAAACCGCCGGCATTTAATTTATGCTCTTCTCTATAACCATTATTTTCAACTACTCCGTGATCTGCAGTAAGAAAAACAATATAATTCCCTTTTCCAACTTGCGTGTCTAAAGCAGATAACAAATCAGCGATTTGTTTATCAAGCTTAATATATGTGTCCTCAACTTCAACTGAGTTTGGTCCATAGGCATGTCCTATAAAATCAGTTGAAGAAAAGCTGACGGCTAAAAAGTCGGTGTATTTTCCTTCACCCATTTTTTCATTTTTTAATACGGCTTTTGCAAATTCCAAAAGAATTTGATTGCCATAAGGAGTTGTTTCCATGAGTGCGTATTTATCTTTTTCTTTTATGTTTTTAAATGAGTGGGGGAAAGTGGTGTTGCCTTCATCAAACACATCTTTTTCAAAATCACTTTGATCCGGCATGGCAATTTCATAATCCTTAAGTGGTAAAGAAAGTTCCCAATCTCTCGACATATATTTATCGGCAAGTTTTTGTGAATTAAATTCATCAACCCAAGCAGGTAATTTTTTTATATAAAAAGTTGAAGAAATAAATTTCCCATTCTTACTATCATACCAATAAGCAGCATCTGCCATGTGCCCGGCAGGAAGAATTGAAGCTCTATCTTTTAGAGAAATACCAATTACTTTTGAAGCACCGTTAGTTGCCATCTTTAGCTGGTCAGTTATAGTCGTTACCATTAATCTTCTGGGAGACATTTTCCCATTATCATCATTACTTCCCACAGTATTTTCAGTTGAATCATCCGTTACATAAATAGTCTTCTTTGCGACTTTATCATACCAGTTATTGGAAATTATTCCGTGATAATAAGGTGTTGTTCCGGTATATATTGAAGAATGTCCAGGGGCGGTGTAAGTTGGTACATAATTAAAATGAGCAAAAGTAAAATTACTGCCTTCGTTCATTAATCTTTTAAACCCGCCGCTGCTGTAATAAGGATAAAATTTATACAAGTAATCATATCGCATTTGGTCAATTACAATTCCCACAACCAGTTTTGGTTTTTGATCGGACTTTGCCTTTAAGTTAGGTATAAAGACAAGAAAAGTTAGCAAAGAGATAATAAATATTTTTAGTTTCATTTCTGAACCATCCATTATTGAAAATTTAAATAAGTTATTCTTAGAGGAAATATTTTTCAATATTAATTTAGTAAAATAGGAATTAACAAATGATGCATTTGAAGATGATTATAATTTATTAATAAATGCATCTATAAAAATTTTAATAATTCATTTATTTCTGAAATAAAGTAGTTGGGCTTTTCTTGTTTAAGAAAATCCTTCGTTCGGTATCCATATAAAGCCGCACAAGTTTTTGCTGAAGCATTTTTACCGCATTGAATATCCAGTTCCGAATCGCCGACCATTAACGTTTCTGAAGTCTCAACCATTAACTCCTGGCATATGAGCTGCAGCGGTTCTGCTGAAGGTTTTATTGCCAAACCTTCTCTTCTTCCCATTACTAAAGAAAAATACTTTCTTAAATCGAAATGGTCAATAATCTTGTCTGCCTGGTCTTGTCCTTTTGTGGTTAATAACGAAATTTTAATGTTTCGTGAATTTATTTTATCTAAAGTTTTTTCAACTCCATCGTACAATTTTGAAGTATCAATAAAATCAAAATAGAAACTCTTATAAATATTTATAAATTCTTCAACATCTGTAACGGGAATATTTAAATCATTAAATATGTCTATAAAATGATGCCCGATTCTTTTTTGAAATTCAACTTCATTAAGTTGTTCTTTAATATTTAAAACGTTTAATGCTTTCAATGTGGTATTATAAATATTTAAATAAGAGTCAACCAGTGTACCGTCTAGGTCAAAACAGATATGTTTAAAATTATGCACAACAACCTATTATTTATTGAAGTATTTTTTTTATACTAAAGATTAGATGAAAAAAAATTATTTTGTAACACATGAATAGTTTTTTTATTCAAACATTAATCGAATCTATTGAAAAACAAAAATAATGAAAAGCGAGGGATAATTTATATGAATATGTCCAAATTATTTCTATTTGTCTCTATCTCATTTTTTGTATTTGGATTGAAATCAATTACACTAGCTCAAGGTGAGCCGGTGCTTTATTTCTGTCAGGCATACACCAGCAGCGGTGAAGTTGGAATTAGCGATAGATTCACAACCGGATATTTAACTATAATGATTAAATGTGACACTGCGCTAGGACTAAATGATTGCCATATTCAATATGATAAATGGAATCCCAAAACCAATGAGTTTGAGTTTTATAAAAAATTTGATTTTACAATTCAGCCTGATAAAAGCTATATTTATTTTTCAAAGAATGATAACAGTGATTTAAGCTTTGATGAACCAGGATTTTATAGAGTATATCTTCAAGATGAAAATGATAATACAATTGCGAGCAGCTTAGTTCAAATTGTCAGCAAATAAAAATCCATTTATATTAAATAAGCGGTACATGTAATTGTATCGCTTTTTCTATTATTTCTTTGAATTAAATAATTATATTTTGAAATCATTAACTTTGCAAAAAAAACTTTTTAGTACGGATCGGAAATAAAATGAATAATAATGTTTATGATGTAATTATTATTGGTGCCGGGCCAATTGGGCTTGCCTGCGGAATTGAAGCTGTAAAAAGAAAAATTAATTATTTAATTCTGGAAGAAGGCTGTCTGGTTAATTCAATTTATAATTATCCGGTTAACATGACTTTCTTTTCAACATCAGACAGATTGGAAATTGGTGACGTTCCTTTCATTTCACATGGACCAAAACCTACACGCAGCGAAGCACTTGAGTACTATAGAAGAGTTGTAATGTCTTGGAAATTAAATGTTAATCTTTATGAAAAAGTTAAAGATGTAAATGAATCCGAGGGAATTTATGAGATTGTGACAGTCAAAGAAAAATATTTAAGCAAAAGAGTTATTATCTCAACAGGCTTTTACGGAAAGCCTAATTTAATGAATGTCCCAGGCGAAGGACTTTCTAAAGTATTGCATTATTATAATGACCCCCATCCTTATTTTAATCAGAAAGTTATTGTAATCGGAAGTGCAAACTCTGCTGTTGATGTTGCTCTTGAAACATACCGCAAAGGTGCAGAGGTTACTATGGTTATAAGAGAAAGTGAAATAAATAAGCGAGTTAAATATTGGGTTAAACCTGATATTGAAAATCGTATTAAGGAAGGATCAATTAAAGCTTATTTTAATTCTGCTTTAAAAGAGGTTCGTGAAGATGAAGTTGATTTACAAACTCCGGAAGGATTAATTACTCTTAAAAATGATTTTGTTTTGGCAATGACTGGCTACCAGCCGGACTTTTCTTTTCTTGAAAAATGCGGAATCAAAATATCGAAAGATGAAAATCGTGAACCGGTCTGTAACGCTAATACGTTTGAAACAAACAAAGTGGGGTTTTTTTTGGCGGGAGTAGTGTGTGCAGGAATGGAAACAAACAGGCTTTTTATTGAAAATTCGCGATCTCACGCAAAAAATATATTTGACTTCATTCAAAATAAAAATTAAAGTATAATAAATTGAATAACACATCATTTCGGCTTATTTTTGTAGACATTCATTTATTGAATTTTAATTTTTTGAATAAAATATTTTAGAATGGAGTTAGTATGTCACAAAAAGTAAAAGAATTATTGGGAAGCGAAGCTGATGCGTTATTAACATATAAAGCTAAATTTCCTAAAGAACAACTTAACTTACCCGGGCCGGATTTTGTCGATAGAGTTTTTTCTCAAACTGACAGAAACATAAATGTACTTAAAAATTTACAATGGATTTTTTCGATCCGGAAGATTAGCTAATACAGGGTACGTATCAATTCTTCCTGTCGACCAGGGAATTGAACACAGTGCAGGTGCATCCTTTGCCCCAAATCCTCAATATTTTGATCCTGAAAATATTGTTAAGCTGGCAATAGAAGGCGGATGCAACGCTGTTGCTTCTACTCTTGGTGTATTAGGGATGACTGCCAGAAAATACGCGCCTAAAATTCCTTACATAGTAAAAATTAATCATAATGAACTTTTAACATACCCAAATAAATTTGATCAGATTATGTTTGCAAGTGTTGAGCAAGCATTAGATATGGGTGCAGCAGCAGTTGGTGCTACAATTTATTTTGGTTCTGAAGAAAGCGCAAGACAAATTGTAGAAGTCAGTGAAGCTTTTAAATATGCTCATGAATTAGGATTGGCTACAATTTTATGGTGCTACTTGAGAAATCCTGAATTCAAAAAAGATAAAGATTATCACGTATCAGCAGATCTTACAGGACAAGCAAACCATCTTGGCGTAACAATCGAAGCTGATATTATTAAACAGAAGTTACCTGAAAATAATGGCGGGTTTAACGCTATTAAATTTGGAAAGACTCACAAAAAAGTTTATTCAGATTTAAGCACAGATAATCCAATTGATCTTGCAAGATATCAAGTAATTAATAATTATATGGGAAGAGCCGGATTGATAAACAGTGGCGGTGCTTCAGGCGAAAACGATTTTGCAGATGCAGCTAAAACAGCAGTCGTAAATAAAAGAGCAGGTGGAATGGGTTTAATCTCCGGAAGAAAAGCGTTCCAACGCCCGATGGCTGAAGGCATTAAGTTATTGAATACGATTCAGGATGTTTATCTTGATAAAGATATTACAATTGCTTAATTGATTATAACTTTAAAATTAAAATGCGCTTGGATTAAAAATCTAAGCGCATTTTTTATTAACTATTAATTAAGTTTTTTACAACGCCAGTAAATATTCCGCAACCTTACCTAAATCTTTTACTTGTATATTATTAAATGAAGGCATGTTTATTCCTGGATATTGCTGTTGAAATTCTTTGAATCTATCAGAATCCATGTATGAAGATGGATTACGAAGATAATTTATAAGATTGTCTCTCGTCCAGTTATCTTTAACAGCATGTAGTGAAGGTCCCATCTTTGTCCCATTCAAATCAGAGCCATGACAATTTACGCAACCAAGTTTTGCAGTTAATTCCTGTCCATTTAAATCTTCCGATGTCATATTTGATTGCGGCATCGGGCTAGTTGTGGATTGTTTGTTTTCAGTGTCTACATTTTTTGAAACTCTTCCCAAAAAAAATAAAATTAAAAAAAGCACTAAAAAAGATGCGACCCATATTTGTGATTTTGTCATAAATTTCTATGATTGCCAGTAAAAAAATATTATCTTGACCAAAATTATCAAAAACTGAAACTATAACAAAGTAAATTTGAAAGTCACTATATATGTGGATATTTAAAAATGAATAAACCAAACAAACTTATTAGCGAGAAAAGCCCGTATTTACTTCAGCATGCTTATAACCCGGTTGAATGGTTTCCTTGGGGCGACGAGGCATTTGAAAAAGCTAAGAGCGAAGACAAGCCTGTATTTTTATCAATTGGATATTCAACTTGCCATTGGTGCCATGTAATGGAGAAAGAATCTTTTGAAGATGAAGAAGTAGCTGCTTTGATGAATGATTCTTTTGTTTCAATTAAAGTCGATAGAGAAGAACGGCCTGACATTGATGGGATTTATATGACAGTCTGCCAGGTTTTAACCGGCAGCGGCGGATGGCCTTTGACAATCATAATGACCCCGGATAAAAAACCTTTTTTTGCAGGAACATATTTTCCTAAGAGCGAACGTTTCGGGAGAATGGGAATGATGCAATTGCTTCCACGAATAAAAGAATTATGGCATAGCAGAAGAAATGATCTGTTAAAATCTGCGGATGAAATTTCTAATGCCATCTCAAAAAGCGCTCAAGTAACTGGCAACGAAAATTTAGATGAACAAATATTCAAAAAAGCATTTTCAAATTTGAAGAATAGATTCGATCCTGAATTTGGCGGATTCGGGACTGCCCCTAAATTTCCAACTCCGCATAATCTTAACTTTTCTTTTAAGATATTATAAAAGATATAATGATAAATCAGCTTTGGAAATGGTTGAGAAAACTTTAACTCAAATGCGGCTTGGCGGAATTTATGATCAAATTGGATTTGGTTATCACCGCTATTCAACTGATCAGCAATGGCTTGTTCCTCACTTCGAAAAAATGCTTTACGATCAAGCTTTAATATCAAATGCATATGTTGAGCTGTATCAAATAACTAAGAATGAATTCTATAAAAAAACTGCCGAAGAAATTTTTGAATATGCTTTAAGAGACATGACTGATTCAACCGGCGGATTTTATTCTGCAGAAGATGCTGATAGCGAAGGGGAAGAAGGTAGATTTTATTTATGGACAAAGGATGAATTACAGCAATTGTTAAATGAAGACGCCGAATTTTTTATTGAAAGATTTCATATAGAAAAAGATGGAAATTGGATTGATTCTGTTCATGGTGGATTAAACGGAACAAACATTCCTCATTTACAAAACAAACTAAAAGCTGATGATGAAATTAAATATGAAAAAATTAGAGACCGACTATTTAATGAAAGAGAAAAAAGAATTCATCCTTATAAAGATGATAAAATTTTAACTGATTGGAATTCGTTAATGATTTCATCTTTATGCAAAGCAGCTCAAACATTTAATGAAAATAAATATTATCAAGCTGCTAAGAATTCCACTGAATTTATTTTGAGTAAATTGAGAGATAATGAAGGAAGTCTTCTTCATAGATTTAGAGAGGGTGAAGCTGGAATAATTTCCAACTTAGATGATTATGCATTTTTCATTCAAGCTTTAATTGATTTGTATGAAACTGAATTCGATATTAAGTATTTAAAAACTGCTATTGAATTAAATGAATATTTAATAAAACATTTTTGGGATAATGAAAACGGTGGGTTCTTTTTTACTTCGGATGAAGCAGAGAAATTAATTGTCCGGCAAAAAGATTTGTATGATGGGGCAATTCCTTCCGGGAATTCAGTTGCAGCTTTAAATTTATTAAGACTTGCTAGAATTACCGGAAATACTGAACTTGAAATTAAAGCTTCATTAATTGGGAAAGTATTTTTCTCAAAGTATTTCAAACTCGCCGTCTGCATTTACACAGTTTTTATGTGCTCTGGATTTTGCATTCGGCCCTTCTAAGGAAATTGTTATTGTTGAGGGAAATAATTCTAAAGATGAATTCTTAAAGAAGATTCGTGAAGAATTTAATCCAAATAAAGTTGTTCTTTTAAAAAGTGCAGAGTTAGAAAAATATTTCAGATTATGTGAAAGATTTGAAATCTGTAAACGGTAAAACAACAGTTTACATTTGTAAAAATTTTGTTTGTGATTTGCCAATTACTGATGCGGAAAGATTAGTTCAAGTTCAAGAGTAAGTTCATGTAAGAACTTCTTGAACTTGAACATAGACTTGAACTCAAATTACTTCCTCTTCGGCCTATAAATATGTGTGCTTTGTCCGAAGAAAACTTCTGCCGCTTCCATTATAGTTTCCGATAAAGTCGGATGCGGATGAATTGTCATTTTTAAATCCGTTGCATTAGCTCCCATTTCAATTGCAAGAACACCTTCAGCAATTAATTCACCGGCACCAGGACCACATATTCCAACTCCTAAAATTCTTTCGGTCTCAGGGTCGATAAGTAATTTTGTTACTCCATCAAACCTGTCAAGAGTTGTCGCACGTCCCGAAGCAGCCCATGGAAATTTAGCTGATTCATATTTTATATTTTGTTCTCTTGCTTGATTCTCTGTTAAACCTGCCCATGCAATTTCCGGGTCTGTAAAAACAACTGCAGGAATTGCAAGCGGTTCAAAAGCAGCTTTGTGTCCATCGATTACTTCAACTGCAACTCTGCCTTCATGCGATGCTTTATGAGCTAACATTGGTTCGCCAACTATATCACCGATTGCATAGATGTTTGAATCGTCTGTCTGCATTTGCTTATTAACTTTTATCCATCCTCTTTCATTTACCTGAACTTTAGTGTTTTCCAATCCAAGCCCTTTTGTCTCAGGCCTTCTGCCAATCGACATTAAAACATATTCATATTCATCTTCAGTTATGTTGCCTTCTTTATCCTGAATTTTAACTTTAATTCCTTTTTTGGTTTCTTTCAACTCAAGCACTTTGGAATTGAGCATGATTTTATCATACTGCTTTTCAATGCGTTTACTTAAATGAGCAACAAGGTCTCTGTCTGCTCCAGGCAATAGTCCCGGCATCATTTCAACAACAGAAACTTTTGTTCCCAAAGCTTGATAAACAGAACCAAGTTCAAGGCCAATATATCCGCCGCCGATAACTAAAAGTGATTTCGGAATTTCAGGTAAGTCTAAGGCAGAAGTTGAATTCAATAATCTTTTACTATCAATCGAAAGGGCATGGAATTGATTGTTATTCTTGAACCGGTTGCAATTATTGCATTTTCAAATTTTAATTCTTCTGTTGAGCCGTCGACTTTTTCAACTTTAAGTGTTGATGAATTAATAAAGCTTGCAGTTCCCTGGACATAATTTATTTTTCTGGCTTTTGAAAGCTGTCCAAGTCCGCCAGTCATTTTATTGACAACTTCATTTTTCCATTCTCTTAATCTATCTAAATTTATTTTTGGTTTATGCAAATTCAATTCCCCAATTTTTTGCTTCTTCAGATTCATGCAACAGCTTGGCAACATGCAGTAATGCTTTTGAAGGAATGCATCCGCGGTATAAACACACACCACCGGGATTTTTATCTTTATCAATTAACGTAACATCCATTCCGAGGTCGGCAGCATAAAAAGCAGCGGCATAACCGCCAGGCCCTGCGCCGATAACTGTAACTTGCTTTGACATTTATATCCTCATAAAATTTTTGTCATTCATTTCGTTGCCATTCAATGGTCATTCATTGAAAAGTTATTGAATGACTATTGAGTTACAATAGAATGACTTTATTAAAATCTTGAACTTAAACTTACTCTTGAACTTTTCCTCACCCCTCAACCATAACTTTAATCGGCTGCTCAAGTGCTTCACAAACCCATCTTAAAAATCTTGCAGCATCAGCGCCGTCAATAATTCTATGGTCATACGAAAGAGATAATGGAAGCATCAACTTTGGTTCAAAGTTTCTGGTTTCATTGTTGTAAACGGGTTCTATGCTTCCTCTTGAAACTCCAAGAATTGCAACTTCAGGAGAGTTAACAATTGGAGTAAAAGATGTGCCGCCAATTCCGCCAAGATTGGTGATAGTAAAACATGCACCTTGCAATTCTTCAAGAGTAGTTTTTCTTATTCTTGCTTTTTCCGCAAGCGCATTCATTTCAACAGAAAGTTCCGTTAAATTTTTCTTATCCACATTTTTCAATACAGGAACAATTAATCCATTCGGCGTATCTACAGCAATTCCAATATTAAAATATTTTTTATAGATAATTTCTTTTTTCTGTAAATCTATGCTGCTGTTGAACTGCGGATAAACTTTTAAAGCAGAAGTAATAACTTTCAAAAGGATTGTTGTAATAGTTAATTTACCTCCGGCTTTTTCAATCTTAGGATTAAACTGCCTTCTGATTTTTTCAAGCTTTGTAATGTCTGCTTTATCATGCTGAGTTACATGTGGAATTACGTTCCAGGCATAACTAAGATGGTCAGCAGTTACAGAACGGATTTTATTCATCGGTTTAACTTCAACTTCACCAAACTTGCTAAAGTCTGGTAAATTTTCCGCTTTAATTCCTAATGATGAATAACCGCCGCCGCTTTTTCTTCCTTCATTTAATTTTTTTGCATATCCTTTAACATCATCCATTGAGATTCTTCCATTCGGGCCGGTGCCCGGAACCTCTTGAATATCTATCCCAATTTCCCTTGCTATTCTCCTTACTGAAGGAGCGGCAGGGGCTGCATTTTTTCTAATAGGCGGCTGCTCATCAATTTCTCCGGGATGAAATTCTTCTATTTCACCTTTTGCAGTTTCTTTCTCAACAGTTGTCGCTTCCGTTGCAGTTTCTTTTTGCACAACTTTTTCTTCTTTAACAGGCTCAGCTTTTTTAACTTCTTTCCCGGCTGCTGCTGATTCAACTTTTAAAATTACCTGTCCGACTTTTGCTTTATCGCCGCTTTTAACCAAAACTTCCTTTACAGTTCCTTCAACCGATGATGGAACTTCGATAGTAGCTTTGTCGGTTTCTATTTCTAAAATTCCCTGGTCTTTTTCTAAACTGTCGCCGGGCTTTACTAAAACATTTAACACATCTGCAGAATCAATATTTTCTCCTAAATCAGGCAGCTTAACTTCAACCACATTTCCACCCGATGATTTTTTTGTTTTAGTTTCTTCTTTTACTTGTGTTGTTTCTTTTGTTTTGTTTTCAACTTTCTTTTCGGGTTCAGCTTTTTCTTGTTTCTTATCTTCAACTTTCTTTTCAGTTTTAACTTCAGCTTTACCGTTATTGTCTTCAAAAGTTATAATTGATTGTCCAACTTTTACTTTGTCGCCGGGCTTTATCAAAACATCTTTAATTTTTCCTGCAACAGATGAAGGAACTTCAATGGTAGCTTTATCAGTTTCTATTTCAATTACACTTTGTTCTTTTTCAATTTGGTCTCCGCTTTTAACCAGTACAGATAACACGTCCGCGGATTCTATATTTTCTCCTAAGTCGGGTAATTTAAATTCTTTTGCCATTTTAAACCTTAATTAAAAATTTCTTTTTATAATCGAGCAACAATAGATTAAGTATGCATTGGATTATTTTTTGCTGGATTTATTTCCAAATCCTTAATTGCTTTTTCAATGATATTAAATTTAATTTTCTTTTCAGCATAAAGTGATGAAAGTGCTGCTAATACTACATGCTTTGCATCAACTTCAAAAAAGTCACGCAGCTCTTTTCTGCCTTCGCTTCTTCCAAAGCCATCTGTCCCGAGTGAAGTAAGATGACGGGGGAACCATTTTGCGATAGAATCAGGTAAAGCTTTAACATAATCAGAAGCTGCAACAAAAACACCTTCCTCATCTTTAAGAACTTGTGTTATGTACGGAACTTTTTGTTTTTCATTTGGATGAAGCATATTCCATCTTTCAACATCAAGTGCATCTTTGCGTAATTCTTTGTAGCTGGTAACGCTCCAAACATCTGCTGCAATTTTATATTCTTCTTCCAAAATTTCCTGAGCTTTAACAACTTCATTTAGAATTGTTCCGCTTCCAAACAATTGAGCTTTTAACTTAGCAGTTTTCTTTTTAGAAGCTTTTAATTTATACATTCCTTTTACAATGCCTTTCTCAGCACCCTTGGGCATTGGAGGCATTGGGTAATTTTCATTCATCACAGTTAAATAATAAAAAACATTTTCCTGTTCTTCATACATTCTTCTAATTCCATCACGAATAATCACTGCAATTTCAAAAGCATATGCAGGGTCATATGCAACCAGATTTGGAATTGTGTATGCTAATAAGTGACTGTTCCCATCCTGGTGCTGCAAACCTTCGCCGGCGAGTGTAGTTCTTCCGGCAGTACCGCCGACTAAAAATCCTTTTGCCTGCATATCACCCGCAGCCCAAACTAAATCGCCAATTCTCTGCAGACCGAACATTGAATAATAAATAAAGAAAGGAATCATGTTTAATCCATGGGAAGCATAAGCTGTTCCGGCTGCAATGAAAGATGACATTGAACCGGCTTCTGTAATTCCTTCTTCCAGTATTTGTCCATCCTTTGCTTCTTTGTAATAAAGAAGGCTTGCGCTGTCTACAGGTTCATAAAGCTGGCCTGCATGAGAATAGATTCCTATTTGTCTGAATAAAGCTTCCATTCCAAATGTTCTTGCTTCATCAGGAACAATAGGAACAATATATTTTCCAATTTCTTTATCTTTAAGAAGCTTCGCAAGAATTCTGACAAAGACCATGGTGGAAGAAACATCACGCCCTTCCGTTCCTTTATAAAATTCTTCGAAAATATCTTCGGGAGGAGTTTTAATCGGACGGACATCTGTTTTTCTTATTGGCAGATAACCGCCAAGTTCTTTTCTTCTTTCCTGCAAGTACCGCATTTCAGGGCTGTTATCATCCGGCCTATAAAAAGGTGCTTTTGCTACTTCTTCATCCGAAATTGGAATTCCGAATCGTGTGCGGAATTCTTTTAATTCATCTTCATTTAATTTTTTCTGCTGGTGAGTAATATTTTTTCCTTCGCCGCTTTCACCTAATCCATAACCTTTAATTGTTTTTGCAAGAATAACAGTCGGCTGGCCTTTGTGTGCTAATGCTGCTTTAAATGCGGCATAAACTTTTTCAGGATCATGGCCGCCGCGTTTCATTTTTCTAAGCTGTTCATCGCTTAAGTTTTTTACCATGTCAAGTAATTCTTCATCAACGCCAAACATATGCTCACGAATATATTCTCCGGTTTCAACGGAATACTTTTGATATTGTCCGTCAACAATTTCTCCTAAGCGTTTAATTAATTTTCCATCTTTATCTTTTTCTAATAATGGGTCCCAATCGCTTCCCCAAATAACTTTTATAACATTCCAGCCGGCTCCTCGGAAAATAGCTTCAAGTTCTTGTATAACCTTTCCGTTTCCTCTAACCGGGCCGTCAAGTCTTTGCAAATTGCAATTGATAACGAATATCAAGTTGTCTAATTTTTCTCTTGAAGCAAGTGTGATTGCACCAAGAGTTTCTGGTTCATCAGTTTCGCCATCACCTAAAAATGCCCAGACTTTTCCGCTTGATTTTTTTAATCCTCTATCAACTAAATAATGATTAAAGCGAGCTTGATAGATTGCCATGATTGGGCCAAGCCCCATTGATACAGTTGGAAATTCCCAAAAGTTGGGCATAAGCCATGGATGCGGATAAGATGAAAGTCCACCTGAAGGGCTCAACTCTCTGCGGAAATTTTGTAATTGCTCAATTGATAATCTTCCTTCAAGAAAAGCTCTTGCATAAATTCCCGGTGAAGCATGCCCTTGAAAATAAACCTGGTCACCTTCATATTCTTCACCTTTGCCTTTAAAGAAATGATTAAAGCCAATTTCATATAAAGTTGCAGCAGACGCGTAAGTTGAAATATGCCCGCCGATTCCACTTTCAATTTTGTTAGCCCTTACAACCATTGCCATTGCATTCCAGCGAATTAAGCTTTTAATTCTTCTTTCAATTTCTCTATCTCCCGGAAATGGCGGCTGCTTTTCTCTTGTGATTGTGTTTATGTATGGAGTGTTTGCAGTAAATGGAATTTCAACTCCATATTTATGTGCTCTGATTTGAAGCTGCTGTAATAATTCTTTTACTCTTTCGGGACCGCCGTGTTCAAGTACGTAATCGAGTGAATAAAGCCATTCCCTATTTTCAGTTTCTATAATATCTAATTCTTGTGTTTTTCCATTACTCATTTCTGATAACCTCGTTTAAGGATTGTTCATATTCAATTTAAAATTTTAACCTTTTGAGTTACTTTTCGCATAGCGATTGTTTCCTATAAATGGACTTCTAAAAATAACTTTGAAGCCAAAAATGGCGAAAATTGGATAAAATTTAGAGATAATTAGGTTTGAAACTTAATTGATTTGGCTTAAAAACACAAGGAAGTCAGTAAAGGTGAAGTCCTCATATCATAAGCATAAACATAGTATTTAGATTTATTTTGTATCGCAGTTCATTTTGATTAATAAACCATGAATTTCCTTGCAGATTTATTTTTTATTTATTTTACAGTTATTTAAATTGAAACAGCTTTTAATTTTTAACTACCTTTTAAACTTATTCTATGAATTTTGCGAAAAGACTTGACCGTCTGCCCCCATACTTATTTTCTGAGCTTAATGCAATAAAGCTTAAAAAAAGGCAGCAGGGAATAGACTTAATTGATTTAGGAATGGGAAATCCTGACCAGGCTACACCAAAATTTATTGTCGATAAGTTAAAACAAACCATAGATGATTCTAAGACTCACCGCTATTCCAGGTCGAAAGGAATTCCGGGAGTTTTAAAAGCAATCTCTCGAAAATATAAAAGAGATTTTGATGTTGATATTGATCCGGAAACTGAGGCAGTTACTTGTATAGGAAGCAAGGAAGGGCTTTCACATTTATGCTTAGCGCTGCTTGATGAAGGCGACGTTGTACTTGTACCAAATCCAACTTATCCAATTCATATTTATGGCGTAACTTCTGCAGGAGCGAATATAATATCGATACCGCTTAGTAAAGAAAATAATTTTATTCCTGATTTGTCTTTGATAACTCGCGATATGTGGCCGCGCCCCAAAATGCTAATTTTAAATTTTCCGGCAAATCCAACCACTGCAGTGGTTGAATTAGATTATTTAAAAGAGATAATCGCTTATGCAAAAAAAACACAAATGATAGTTGTTCATGATATGGCATACAGCGATATTGTATTTGACGGAACAAAGGTCCCTTCTATACTTCAAGTGCCAGGGGCAAAAGATGTTGCGGTCGAATTTTTTACAATGTCAAAAAGTTATAATATGGCTGGCTGGCGGGTTGGATTTTGTGTGGGGAATAAAGAAATTTGTTCTGCATTAATTAAATTTAAAAGCTTTTACGATTACGGAATTTTTACTCCAATTCAAGTTGCAGCAATTGCAGCATTGGATTCACCTCATTCTGTAACTAAAAAGATTTCAGAAGTTTATAAAAAAAGAAGAGATGTTTTAGTAGAAGGCTTAAATTCAATTGGCTGGCAGGTTGAAAAACCAAAAGCAAGCATGTTTGTTTGGGCTCCAATCCCGGAAAAATTTAGAAGTATGGGTTCAATGGAATTTTCAAAAAAATTAATTGATGAAGCAGAAGTTGTTACTTCTCCCGGTGCTGCTTTCGGAGAATACGGAGAAGGCTATCTTCGAATTTCAATGGTTGAAAATGAACAGCGAATTAAACAAGCATTGAGAAACATTAAAAAGATGATGGGTAAGTAATTTATCCAATGAATATTTACAAAAACATATTAAAAACGATTCAGCAAAAAGGAGCAGCTTATTTAATCCTTTTAGATCCTGATAAATTAGTCGGTGATAACATAAATAAATTTATCAGAGTTTGTGAAGATTCTGGTGTTGACGGATTTCTAATTGGCGGCAGCTTAATGCTTGATGGAAACTTTGAGCCATTTGTTAAAAAAGTTAAAGGTATAACCAAACTGCCGGTAATAATTTTCCCGGGTTCGATTAATCAAATAACATCTTTTGCTGATGCTATTTTATTTTTATCTGTTGTAAGCGGAAGAAATCCCGAACACTTAATCGGCAAGCATGTTATATCTGCTCCAATAATTAAGCAGGCAAACTTGGAAGCCATTTCCACGGCATATGTTTTAATTGAATCAGGAACATCTACAACAGCCCAATATATGAGCGGAAGCTTGCCCATCCCGCGCAACAAACCTGAAATAGCTGCTGCAACAGCTCTGGCTGCCGAATACCTCGGAATGAAATTAATTTATCTTGAAGCCGGTTCAGGTGCAAAAGAAACTGTTCCAAATGAAATGGTAAAATTAGTTTCAGAATATTGCAGTGTTCCAATTATTGTTGGCGGAGGGATTAAATCACCGAATGAAGCAAGACAAAAAGTTAAAAACGGTGCTAACATAATTGTAACAGGAAACTTTTTTGAAAACGAAAACAACTGGGGTTTAATAAAACAATTTGCCGATGCAGTTCATGTAAACATCCCAATTAAAGTCTGAAAAAATTATCATAGAAAAAATCTTATCTAAAAGAGGAAATCTTGAACAAACAAAAATTTATTGAAGATTCATTAAAAGAAAGTTCAGAAACAAAATTAAAAATTAAAGAACAATGTTCTGATGATATTTTAGAGGCAGTTAAATTAGTTGTAAATGCTTATAAAAAAAATAAAAAATTGCTGCTTTGCGGCAACGGAGGCAGTGCTGCGGACTGTCAGCATATCGCTACTGAATTTATGATAAGACTAAGTCACACCATTGTTCGTCCCTGCTTTACCGGCAATTGCTTTAACTACCGATACCTCAAACTTAACAGCCGGCGGAAACGATATCGGTTTTGAAAATACTTTTGCCAGAAGTATTGAAGGTCTTGGCAATGAAGGTGATGTTTTAATTGCAATTTCAACCAGCGGTAATTCAGGCAACATTATAAAGGCTGTAGAAAAAGCAAATGAAAAGGGAATGAAAACCATTGGCTTTCTTGGCGGAAGCGGAGGCAAACTAAAAAGCTTAGTTGACTTGCCGATTATTATTCCTTCTCCAAATACACAAAGAATTCAGGAAGGGCATATTACCATTGGACATATACTTTGCGAATTGGTTGAAGATGATTTCTACGGAAAGTAATTAATTCATTTTAAAATGAAGAATTTAAAACCTTTAACCTGGCTTGAATTAATTTAGCTGTTTGGAATTCCGGCCATTTTAAATTTTATTGCATGTCAAATTGCAATTCCTACCTTAGATAAATTAAAAATATTTCCAATTGAGATTACTTACTTTTTAAGTGTTGGACTAATAGTATTAGCTCCAATGTTCTTCTGGGCAATTTATTTAAGCGGAAAAGAAATCGGTTCATATAAAATAAAAGAATATTCAGCCAGAATGCGGATTAAAAAATTATCCGGCATAGATTGGATTTGGACAGTTATTTCTTTTGTTGCTTTATCATTAGCTTCATTTTTAATTGCAAAAATTGTAATGCCTAAGCTTGGTTTTGATGCGACACCTTTCTTTTTTCAAAATATGCCATTGTCAAATAGCATGATGTGGATTTTATATGTCTGGCCGTTGTTTTTCTTCTTTAATATTTTCGGTGAAGAATTTTTGTGGAGAGGATATATTCAGCCAAGGCAGGAATTATTAAATAAAAAATGGACCTGGCTAGTTCATGGCTTATTTTGGGCGGGCTGGCACATTCCAATGGGTTTTGATTTAATTTTCGCGGCAACACCAATTTTCTTTATTCTTACCTGCAGTAGTTCAAATCAGAAAAAATACTTCTATCTCAATTGTTGTTCATGCAGTTTTTGGTGCATTTGGTTTTTTGGCATTAGCACTTGGTTTAGCACACTAAGTTCATTTCAACTAACTATTATTAAAAGTCTAATTTGAAATAAGATTAAGAGTATCTTTTTTAATTTTTTTATCCATCTTTTAATTTCCTTTTCATTAAAAGCAGTGTAACCTATAATTAGTCCTGGGTCTTTAAAAAATTTCATTGAATAATCAGATAAAGGATTTACAATCAAACTATTTTTCTTTGCGGCTTCTACAACTTTTTTATCCTTCATATTTTTGGCAGCCAGGCGATTATCTGCATTCCCGCCGGCGAGGGATTTATTTTAAGAATTCCATTTAATTCTTTTTCTATTTCATTGATTAAAAATTCCTGCCGTGATTTATAAAGCATTCGCATCTTTCTTATATGCCTGGTAAAATATCCTTGTCTTTAAAAATTCCGTTACAATCATTTGCTCAAAAACCGGACATTGCCTATCCATCATTGATTTTGCAGAAGCAAAAATATCGACCATTTGCGGATTGGGTAACACCAAATAACCAAGACGCAGTGCCGGGAAAAGCACTTTGCTGAATGTTCCTAAATAAAGAACACAATTATTTTTATCCATGCCTTGTAAAGAAGGAAGCGGGTCTCCGTAATACCTAAACTCGCTGTCATAATCATCTTCAATAATCCAGCTATTATTTTTACTTGCATATTGCAGAAGCTCAATTCTTCGTGTGGCACTTGTTGTAATGCCGAGAGGAAATTGATGTGAAGGAGTAGTATATATTAATTTGGGAGCCGGATATTTTTTTGACGAATAATTTATATCCAAGCCATCATCATCTAACGGACAAGGAAAAATTTTTGAATCAGCAAAAAGCATTGAAGCTCTTGCGCCAAAATAACCAGGATCTTCAATCCATACATTTGTTCCGGGTTCCAATAAAACTCTACCGATTAAATCTAATCCTTGCTGTGAACCATTCACAATTATAATTTGTTCAGCTGTGCAATTAACTGCGCGGTATGTTCGCAGGTATGAAGCAATTTCTTCTCGAAGCTGTTTGTACCCGGCAGCATCGCCGTAACCTAAGTGAATGTTTGAAAAAGTTTGAACGATTTGGTTATTAAGTTTTAGCCAGGTTTTTATTGGGAAATCATTTAATGATGGCACGCCGTTTTGAAAAGGAACAATTGCCTCACTTGAAGTATTTCTATGATATATTTCAGGTGCGGACAATTGATTGTTCAACTTTGTTGGGAAATTGATTTTCGATTTCTTCCCGTTTCCTTTTTCATTCAAATTTAAAAAGTTATCGGGTATTTCATTTACAAAAGTTCCCGAACCTGTTTTGCCTTTAATGTAACCTTCAATTAAAAGCTGATCAAAGGCAAGTGCAACAGTATTGCGCGATACATTCAATTCAGCGGCAAGTGTCCGTGTACCCGGTAATTTTTGGCCAGGTGAAAACTTCCCATCAAGAATTGACTGTCTGAAAGTGTTGTATAACTGCTTATATAAAGGCACTTCAGAATCAAAATTAATTTTTAATGAAACTAACGGTATTTCTTCTATTTCTTTGGGCATAAAATTTTTATTGAAGTGGCACCACAATATTATTAAATATTGGCTCTTTTGAAAAGCCCAATGATATAATATTTTTCTAACCAATAAAACAAAAACTTAACAATAACAATAAAAATTTCTAAAAATATATTTATGTCTTTTTATTAAAAGGCATTGTTCAAAATTATTATTTGGATGAATGAAAGAATTAAAATATGAATGAAATATCAGAAGTGAATTTTTCAAAATTACGGGAAATTGGAAATGTAATTCCCGAAGGATATAAATATTATGAAAAGAAAGCTGAACCGGGAGAGCCATTAATTTTGGGTGAAGCTTGTTTTAAATGGTATAATCTTTTCCCACCAAAGACATTTATAAATCAAGAAGAAATTTTTGAGACAAGAGAGTTTATAAGAGATGAAGTAAAATCTGGAAGGTTGAAACTTGATAATGAACTTGGATTTGTAATACTTCATAGGGCAGGTGATTATTTGCTTTTATTAATCACAACATGGCGCAATACTAATGAAATGTGGGAATCGATCTATCTAAAAAAATCTGATCAACCGGAGAATTACACTCAATTAAAATTCGAAAATAATCACCAAGGAACTTATTGCGTTTGGGAACTTGGCATTGTTTGGCATGAACGCAATGCCTGGTTGAGTTTCATTAATTCCAAACGTGATGAAGAAGCTAAGCTTGCTTATTTAAACAATTTATTTTCAGGATTGGTTTAGAAACTTTAACTTAAATTTTAACAAAGGATATTGACTTGAAACCAAAACATTGGGCTGCTTTTATTTTAGTTGGTTTAATATGGAGCTCATCTTTCATGTGGATTAAGATTGCTTTGAATGAAGTAAGCCCTGTTACTCTGGTTGCATTTCGTATTGGGTTAGGATTTTTATTTGGTGCAATAGTGGTTGCAATACAAAAGGTAAAATTGCCTAGAGATTTTAAAGAATGGAAGCCTTTTATCGTAATTGGTATAACAAATTTTGCTCTGCCATTCTTTTTAATAAGCTGGGGAGAACAGACAGTTGATTCGTCCGTTGCTTCAATTATTGATTCAACAGTTCCATTGTTTACAATTGTTCTTGCTCATTTTTTATTAAATGACGACAAAATGAATCTGTCGAAAGTTCTTGGATTATTGATTGGTTTTATGGGTGTTGTTATTCTTTTAAGCAAAAATATTGGTAATTCATCCGGCAATCTTTTGGGTGAAGGGGCTATTGTTCTTGCTTCATTGTGTTATGCTGGAAGCGCTGTTTATATTAGGAAAACCACACAAAATACTCCGCGCATATTAAGAAGTACCGGACCTATGTTTTTTGCCGCAATCATTATGTGGTCAACAGTTTTTATTACTGAAGGACAATTGCCTATTCCAATGTTTAAAATGACCTGGGTTGCACTTCTATTTCTTGGAATAGTAGGCTCCGGCTTTGCTTTCATTTTAGTTTTTTATCTCATTCATGAAATTGGTCCGACCAGGACAACCATGGTTACTTATATTTTCCCTTTAGGCGGAATTATTTTGGGAGTTATAGTTTTACATGAACAAATAACCTGGCAATTAATTACCGGCGGGATTTTGATTATTGCAAGCCTGGCTGCAGCAAATATGAATTCAATTGACAGCAGCGAAATTAAAAAATTGAAAGAACAAGCAGATATGAAATTATTAGAAAATGAAAAATGTGCTAACTAAAAAGATTGGTTATAATTTGAAAGAATTAAAAAAAACAACCCGGACAAAAGTAAACCGCACACCTAAAAGAGCAGTTTACGATAATGAAACAATTTGTAAAATTCTTGATGAGACTTTCGTGTGTCAGGTTGCTTTTAAAATTGATGGCCAGGTCTTCATAATTCCAACAGCATTTGGAAGAAAGGATAATAAACTTTTTATTCATGGTTCAACAAAAAGCAGGATGCTGAATTCAATTAAAGCTGGCGAAGATATTTGCATAAGTGTTACTTTGATAGACGGAATTGTAGCAGCACGCTCAGTTTTTCATCATTCAATTAATTATAGGTCAGTAATAATATTCAGCAAAGGAAAAGAAATTGTTGACCGCGAAGAGAAAACTAGTGCATTAAAAATTATTACGGAACATATTCTTCCGGGCAGATGGAATGAAGCAAGACAACCGAATGAAAAAGAAATGGAAATAACCTCTGTATTTGAATTTAAAATTGATGAAGCTTCTGCGAAAATACGAACCGGGCCGCCGGTAGATGATAAAGAAGATTACGATTTAAATGTGTGGGCGGGAGTTATTCCGCTCGAAGTAAAAATTGGAGAGCCGATAAAAGATGAATTAATAAAGAATGATATTCACTTACCGAATTACATAAAATATTTTAAGAAATAAGTTTATAAATCTGGACAAAAAGATTTTTAATAAAAAGGAGAAATATAATTGAAAGACTTAGAAATTCATTTAAAGAATAATCCCGGCTCATTAGCAAAAATGGGCGAAGTTATGGGAAAAGCTGGAATCAGTATTTTAGGTGGAGGTGTATTTGGTCTTAATGAAAAAGGAATAGCGCATTTTTTATTCGAAGACACTGCTGAAGCTAAAAAAGTACTTGAAGAAAATGATTTTGAAGTGATAAAAGAAAATGAAATTCTTATCCAACGTCTAAATCAAGGACAGCCTGGACAGCTAGGTAAAATTTCCCGCTTAATGGCTGATAATGGAATTAATATTGAAGTTATGTACAGCGACCATGAAAACCAGCTAATACTTGTTGTAGATAATTTAGAGAAAGGGAAAGTAATTTCTGAAAGATGGAGAAAAGGAGAATTAAGATGATGAACGATGAAAAAGAAATTTTATTAGAAACTGTTTCATTAAAGCATAAGGAAAGAAAATGAAAAATAAAATATTCATAATTCTTATAGCTATTATATTTTTTTGAGTTTTACAAGTTTAAATAATCCTAAGAAAAGGAGTAATATGAGTAAAAATATAAATCCGGGTTTACCAACAATTGGAATTGTAATTTTCGATGGAGTACTGACTAATGAAGTAGTTGCTCCACTTGATGTATTTGCAAAATCTGATTCTAATGGCAATAAACTATTTAATGTTGTTCTCATTGCGGAAGAACAAAGAACATTCTTAACTGAAGAAGGCTTAAGTATTTTACCTAATTTCACTTTTACTAATTCTCCAAAATTAAATGTAATTGTAGTTCCTAGTTCAATGAATCCTGAAAATCAAACATCAGATTCCAATCTAGTGAATTTTATTAAGGAGAAAAGTAAGAAAGCAGAGTATACCGCAAGTCATTGTGCAGGTGCATTTTTATTAGGGGAAGCTGGTGTTGCTAAAAACAAAAAAATAGTAACCTATTGTTCAGGCGGTGAAGCATTGCAGAAAAAATATCCGTCTCTATTGGTAATGGATGATTCAAAAAATGCGGTTGTAAAAGATGGAAACATAATTTCATCAAATGGAAATTTAGTAAGCTATATCGCTTCCTTAGATTTACTTGAAATGATGACTAGTAAAGCACAAAGAAAATATGTTGAAAACGAATTATTATTAAATAAACTAAAGGAAAACATAAAATGAACACAGATATGAAAGATTATATTGTTAATACAAATAATATTACCTGGAAACCCTTGAATGAAGAAGGAGTCGAAACGAATGGAATTTCAGTTAAAGTTTTAAGATATGATGAAAGTGCGAAAAGAGCTCCAAGTTTTATGCTGAAATTTAATGCCGGAGCAAAATATCCTTTTCATAATCATCCGGGAGGTGAAGAGGTTCTAGTTTTAGAAGGTTCAGCTTTTTTTAATGATACGGAACTCTTTGCTGGTGAATATTTATATACACCCAAAGATTTTAAACATTCAGTTCATTCCCAAAATGGATGTGTTCTGTTATTCAATGTCCCTGAAGAAGTTGAGATATTAAAATAATTAGCAAGAAATATTTTTAAATAAGTTAAACAAATAATTATCAAAAAAATATTTTGATAACAAAAGCATCTCTAAAATCATATTGATAAATGTTACTATAAATTCTTGGAATAGAATTGCTATAAGTACACATCTATTGAGTTAAATTTTAGAATTATCCAATTAATAATTATTAATAAATAAAGGAATATACATGCTTAAAAAATTAGGGCCCGGAACAAATGCAATTACCTGGTTTGAAATTCCTGTGACTGACACAGAGAGAGCAAAAAAATTTTATGAAACTATTTTAGATATTAAAATGGAAACCCGTGAAATTGTGGAAACAAAAGAGACACTTAGTTTTTTCCCGTTTGAGCCAGGAATAATTCGTGCAACTTCCGGATTAGTTTCAGGTGTTTTAACTAAGAGCGACCATTCTAAACCTTCGACGGATGGAACAGTGATTTATTTAAACGCATATCCGAGAATTCAGCCTGTGATAGATAGAATTGAACCGGCAGGTGGAAAAATTCTTTTAACCAAAACTAAAATTATGGCTGGTTATATAGCAAGATTTCTGGACAGTGAAGGCAACCAGGTTGGTTTGCATTCTGAAGAATAAACAAATAGTAAAATTTTATTGTTAATAAAATATCAAGGAAAATAATGGAAAGAAATCATCAATATAAAGTAACCACGCAATGGACAGGCAACAAAGGAGACGGCACCTCCAACTACACAACTTATGGAAGAGAACATTCAATTTTATCTGATAATAAGCCGGATATATTTTGTTCGTCTGACCCAATATTTAGAGGAGACAAAACTAAATATAATCCTGAAGAACTTTTTGTTGCATCAATATCTTCCTGCCACATGCTTTGGTATTTACATTTATGTGCTGATAATGGAATTGTTGTAGTTGATTATAAAGATAATCCAATTGGAATTTTGCATGAAGCATCAAACGGCAGCGGCAATTTTACAGATGTTACACTTTATCCCGTTGTTACTGTTAAAGACGAATCAATGATTGATAAAGCTAATGAATTGCATCATCGAGCACATGAACTATGCTATATAGCCAACTCATGTAATTTTAAAATTGAACTTAAACCTACTTGCTTTGCAAAGTAATTTAATTATTTTTTTGTAGCTTTAAAATCACCGTTAGGCTGATGAGAAGTAACGGAAATAATTTTTCCGTCTCTTTCTTCAAAAATAAATTTAAAGCCTTGTAATCCTTTTAGATCAAATTCGTTTTTTGCTGTTGGAACAAGTGTATATTCGGGCTGACCTTTAATCAAAGCTTTTAAGTCACCATCTGAAATATAAACTTTTAAATCGCTGCCTGGAGTAAATTCATACGTTCCTTCATATTTTTTCATTTCATCGCTGGTTAATTTTAAACCAGCTTCTTCTTTAGGGAGATTAACTTCATTAGAAGTTTTATTCGCTTTAAAATTTCCGTTTGGCTGGCTGGATGTTACACCTGTAACATCTCCTTTATCATTAATATCAAAAATCATTTTGAATCCAGGCAAATTTCCGAGATCAAATGTAGTTGAATCAACAGGCAGTAATGTATATTCGGGTTGACCTGGCAGCATAGCTTTAAGTTTGCTGTTATCTATATAAACCTGCATTGTATTTATATTTGAAAAATTATACTTGCCGACAAATTTCTGTAAATAATCTTCACTTAAGTTAATAGTGGAATCATTTGAAGCATGGCCTTCGCGGAAATATTTTACTGAGTTTAAAGTATTATTTATTTCGACTTCATTTACTGAATCCCCATCAAATGTAAAGACAGCTTTTTTGCCATATTGTCCCTCAGCATAAAAAGTTGTTTTTGATGAACCAATGTAATCACTTGAATGAAAAGGAATATCAATAGGAGTAAACTTCAGCTTATTATTTTCTGCTTCAATTTTTATTTTAGTAAACGGATTTTCAAAAGTGCCTTCATACATTTTAAGCTGGCTGGACGAAAGTGTAATTGGTTTTCTTTCTTCAACACCAATTCCTAAAATATAATTTGCAATTTGATGAACAATGCCTGCCGGTGCTATAAAATCATCATTACTTAAAAAGATTATTGTTAAATTATCTTCCGGGAAAATATAATTAGCACAAAGAAAACCTGCCATGCCGCCTGTATGCCAAATAAGCTTATGTCCATAATATTTTTGAATTACCCATCCGTAGCCATAATAGGTAGAATCTCCGAACATGCTTGCTTCAACATGTTTTGATAATGCTTCATTCCATGATTTTGTTGATAATAATTTTTTTTGTTCAACTGCTTTATCCCAAATTGCAATATCTCCTGCAGTAGAAATAATAGAGCCAGCACCGGCTAACTGTGCGAATTCAGTGAACACTGCTTTTTTTATTTTTTTATTCTTTCAAATCAAAAGTATAACCTTTAGCTCTTTCACCAATATCCTCATTGATCTCCACCATGCAATGTATGCTTCATGCCTAATGGTAAAAAAATATTTTGTTTCATAAATTGTGAGATAGCTCATGCCGGATACTTTTTCAATTATGTATGCTAAATATTGCATAACCGGAATTATCGTATTTAAATTTTTCTCCAGGTTGAAAGTCGAATTTCCGCTTCTTAATTACATCAATAATATCATCAAGTGAATTTTTTGATTCCCAGCTGAACGGTTTGTCAGGCAGCTCAGTATAACTTGGAATTCCGGAATTATGAATCAGCAAATTTTTGATTGTGACTTTATTTCCTGGTTCAATAAAATCCGGAATAAATTTGGTTAAAGTATCATCAAGGCTAAGCTTTGCCTTTTTCAACCAGCATTAAAATAGCCGCTGCAGTCATTTCTTTTGAAACAGAACCAATTTGAAAAACTGTACTAACAGTATTTGGAATTTTATTCTCAACATCAGCAAAGCCGTATGATTTTTCATATTCAATTTTACCATTCCGCATAATTAATAATGAGCCGCCAGGCCCATCAATTGGCAAAGATTTTACAACTATATTGTCAACAATATTTTTATCTATTGTTTGCGGGAAAAATTGAAGTGTTGATAATAAGACAAATAATAAAAAAAGTTTTTTCATCAGATTCACCCCATTAAGTTTTAATTTATTGAATAAGTACAGTACTGAAATTATTTTTTAAGCATTTCAAACCATCTTATTTCATCTCCCAACGCAATTCCTGTTGAATCAACCAGTCCGGCTTTAACCTCAACTGCATACTTTGAAGGCGCGCTTGAAAAATAGACTTTTCTTGACAGTGGTTCCGTGTGTTTGTGAATGGTAATTACTTTTTTATTTGAGTCAGCAAAAATAATATCTAACGAAAATTTAGTGCTTTTCATCCACATGGAATGAACTTCAGAATGTGGAAAAATAAAAAGCATTCCTTCATTATAGCTTATAGAAACTCTATGCATTAATCCTTTTTGAAGTTGATATTCATTATCCGCAATCTCAACATTTAATTTAAATTTTACGTGAGATAAAGTATCCAGGAAAATTAATTCACCGTTTCTATATGCATCTATTACTGTCAGGCATTTCATTTATTTTATAATTATGAAGTAAAAGCAAAACCAGGACAATTAAAGCAGCACCAATAGCAGTCCAGATAATTTTAAGTTTCTTTTTTTCTTTTTTCTTAAGTGCAAGCTCTGCTTTTCGCTTTTCTATAAGCTTTTTCTGTTCTAATATTTTTTTATATGGGTCTGTGCTCAATTTTACAACATTAATTTTTTTTAATGTAAAATAGTCTAAATGAACTATTTATTGATTAGAATTAACTGTATAAGTTTATTCCTAATCACTAGTAAAAATTATGGTTTTAGAAAGAGATAAAAAAGCTTTTAAAAAAAAATATCTCATTATTGTTAAACAATATTCTAATATAATTTTTAAGTTAAATAAAAATTTATAAACAGATTCAAAAATATTTTAATAATTCAAAGGTGTGATATGAAAAAACTAATACTAATAACAAGTCTTTTTTTGTTTATTTCATTCGAATTATTTGGGCAAATACCAAACCCTGGATTTGAAACCTGGACAAGCGGAAATCCGGATGGGTGGTTTACGAATAACGTTCCACAGGTATATGCTTCAGTAATTCAATCAACTACAAGCCATTCCGGTGCTTCAGCAGCTAAATTAATAGTTGTACCTTTTTCTGTAGCTGTTGTCCCTCCAGTATTGTGGTCCGGTTCATCGCCTTATAGCGGTTTCCCGATTGATAAATCTTATGCTGAGTTAACTGGATATTACCAATTTTCTCCTGTGGGCAGTGATGAATTTTTTATAGCTGTGCTTATGTATAGCAAAGGTAATTATCTTGCCGGAGGTGAAATTGCTATTACTGCTGCTGCTTCCGCTTATACGCAATTTTCTATTCCTCTTGATTATGCATCTTCTGAGCAAGCTGACTCAGCTTCAATTTGGATGGTTGTGGGAGGAGATACTAATGCGACTGGCGGTAATGCCGGATCATATGCATTAATTGATGATTTATCTTTTAGCGGGACGGTTGGTGTAAATGACCATGTAACTAACACTTTAAAGAAATTTGAATTATATCAAAATTATCCAAATCCATTTAACCCTTCAACAAATATTTCTTATAATATTAACAAACCTGGAAATGTTAATTTAAAGGTTTATAATGTTTTAGGAGTTGAAGTTTCTACTCTTGTAAATGAATATCAAACAGCGGGCGAACATATCATTAAATTTAATGCTGATAATCTACCCAGCGGAATATATTTTTATAAATTAGAAGCAGGTAGTTTTTCACAAATTAAAAAGATGACACTCTTGAAATAGTTATTAGATCAATAGCCAAGAGGACAAACCCAATTTCTGAAAATGAAGTTGGGTTTTTTATTTAATCAAAATCCGTAACGTTCAAATCTTTTAACTCAAACATTCTTTTAATTTGTTTTTCGGTTATACGCGTGCTGGACAGTTCTGGAATTTCATCTTTACCAAAAAATTTAATTTCGGAAGTTTCAATGCTCGTCTTTGCTTCTCCTCCTATCAATTCACACAGGAAAAACATTTTGTAAATATGATATGGTAAATCGGGTTTGTGGCCGTGTAACGCTCTGTCATATACTGCTAACAATCTTTTTGTTTTTGTTTGATAACCGGATTCTTCAAAAATTTCTCTTTCAACATTTTCAGATGGCGGTGTGCAGACATCAGCCCAGCCGCCGGGTAATGTCCATAGGTTATCAATTCTCTCACGGACTAATAATATTTTGTCATCTTTGAAAACAACTCCTCTAGTGTCGACTTTTGGAGTTGCGTAACCAGTTTCTTTATTGAAGTAATCTAGTATTAATTCCGGATTTTGATTTGTATGCTCTGAAATAATTTCTGCTGCAATCTGCTGTAATTGTTTATATCGTTCAATATCAAATCCATTTTCACTGAATGTTAAACCAATTTGCGCGATTGCTTGAATTCTTTGACTCCATTCAACCCATTTTTCCTGCATAATAATTTTTGTAATGTGTTTGTAATAATTATTTATAATTAAATCTAAAAAAAACAAGATAAAGAAAGAAATTTTGAAAACGATCTTAATATAGTTTTTCACTTTGATTAAAATTGGAAATAAAAGCGAAGTTTATTTAATGCAGTAATTTTTGTTAATTTATTTTCCATAATTAAAATGAATATAATACCGTAAGAATATATTGGAAAAATAATCATGTCATCCAAAATTATTGAACGTGAAGAAATAATATTAAACGAATCGCAAAATAAAATGATAACAAGTGGATGGGGGAATGAGATTTTAAATAATTCCATTGTGGAAAAAATGACTTATCTTTCAGACGGATTAAAAGTTAAAGGTTATATAGCTTATCCGGATAATATTAGTACTAATCAAAAATTTCCATGCATCATTTGGAATCGCGGAGGGTATGAAAATAAAGGAGCAATTGATCATTTTACCGCAAGAGGCATATTTGGACAAATTGCATCATGGGGATATGTAGTCTTTATGTCACAATACCGCGGTAATGCTGGCAGCGAAGGTAAAGAAGAACTTGGCGGAAGTGATGTGAATGATATTTTAAATTTAATTCCGCTCGCCGATGAGTTCGCTTTTACAGATAAAACCAAATGGGGAATAGAAGGTTGGAGCCGGGGAGGAATGATGACGCTATTAACTTTAATACAAAATCATAATTTTAAATGTGCAGTTCTAAGCGGAGCAATTTCAAACATAAAACAAAATGCTTTGGAACATCCTGAATTAAAAATATTTTATCAAAAAATAATAGGATCAAAAAATTTTAATAATGAATTAGAAAAAAGATCTGCAATAAATTTTGTTAATGATTTGCCAAATATACCGTATTTAATTATGCACGGTGGAGCTGATTATACTGTATCGGTTAATCAGTCAATTGAATTAGCAAAAAAGTTTACGGAAATTAATTATAAATACAGGCTTTTAATTTTTGAAGATGGCGACCATTTTCTAAAAAGCTACAGAAAAGAAGTAGATAATTTAAGACATAGTTGGTTTGAAAAATATTTAAATTAATCTATTAGTTTTAATATTGAAAGATTAATTATTATGCAAAAAATAACTGTTTATGAAAAACCAACCTGTACGACGTGCAGGAATGTTTCAAAAATACTAATTGAGAATGGTGTAGATTTTGATAAAGTTAATTATTACATAAAACCGTTTTCTAAAAGTAAATTAAAAACATTAATTAAAAAGATGAATTTATCGCCTATAGAATTGCTGAGAAAAAATGAAGCAGTGTATAAAGATTTGAACATTAAAAATAAAAATTATACTAATGAACAATTAATCGATTTAATGATTGCTAATCCGGATCTTGTGCAAAGGCCGATTGTTGAAATAGGTGATAAAGCAATACTTGCCCGTCCGGCTGAAAGAATTAAGAAATTGTTTTAATAGAATTTTATGGCCCATACTCATAATCACAATCATACTGATCCAGAAAGCAAAAGCACGTCTAATATAAAAACAGCTTTCTTCCTGAATATATTTTTCACAATAATTGAAGTGTGGGGAGGATTCTGGACAAACAGCACAGCAATACTTTCTGATGCACTACACGATTTAGGTGACAGCCTTTCACTTGGGCTTGCCTGGTTTCTGCAAAATAAATCAAAACAAAAGAGTAACGAGAAATTCACATTTGGTTACAGAAGGTTTTCTCTGTTAGGCGCTCTTGTAAACGGAATTGTTTTAGTAACCGGTTCATTTCTAATTTTATCAAAAACAGTTCCGAGGCTTTTTTATCCCGAACATTCAAACGCTGAAGGAATGATATATTTTGCAATCGGCGGGATAATTATTAATGGCGCCGCAGTTCTTAAATTAAAAAGCGGCAAGACAATGAACGAACGTGTTGTAACCTGGCATTTGCTTGAAGATGTTTTAGGTTGGGTTGCAGTTTTAATTGTAGGTTTAGTTTTGCTTTTTGAAGATATCCATATTCTTGACCCGCTGCTTTCAATTTTAATAACATTATATGTGTTATACAATGTGCTGAGAAATTTGAAAAAGACCTTACTTATATTTTTACAAGGCGTACCTGAAGAATTAAGTATTAAAGAAATTGAAAATAAAGTTAAAACAATACCCAAAGTTAAATCAACACATCACGCCCACATCTGGTCGCAGGATGGAGAACATCATGTGCTTTCAATTCATGTTGTGGTGGAAAATGTAAAAGATATGGAAGAGATAATTGATATTAAACGTAAGATTAGGGATTCGTTTAAAGATATGTCAATTGAACATGTAACTGTTGAGGTTGAATTGGAGGATGAAGAATGTTATATGAAAGAAGATTGTTGATCATACTTTTTTTTTGATGTAATAAATGGCTGCCTTATTACAGGCAGCCTTTTTGTAACTTTAAAATAATTAAGATTAATTAATTCCGATTGATATTGATGCCGTAAAATTCCTGGGAAGGCCCGGTTCCAAATAAACCGGCTCACCATTTAAAATATCCGGATTAATAAATGCGGAAGCAGCATATTTTTCATCTAAAATATTGTTGATACTAATAAATCCTTTTAATGAAAAAATATCCGAAATTTTTATCTCTTCGTTAAAACCAAGTGAAGCATTGATAATATTGTAAGCAGGCACTTCAATTGTATTTGCATCATCTACAAAATAATTTCCAATTCCATTTAAGTTTATATTTACAAAAAATCCGGATAACAATTCAGGCTGATAAGTTATTCCTAAATTATAAAATCGGCCAGGTATTCCTGCTGTTTTATTATCAGCAAAATTGGCAATCCTACCAGGGACACCATAATAAACAGAGTCAACAGCATACTCTTTATATTTATTGTCGGAAATTGTTAAAGCTGCATCCATTGTTAAGCCGTAATTAAAATTAATTCTTGTTCCAAATTCCAATCCTTTTCTCTGACTTTTTCCGGCAGTAAAATAAAACCTTCCACCCCTATAAGGTATTATATCATTGGTGATATTTATTAAATAAAGTGCTAAGTCATACGATAAAGATTGAATAAAATTATTTCCTCCGAAATAATAAATCTGTTTATTTCCTATTTCGTATGTTTTTGATTTAATGGGTTCCAACAATGGGTTAATTAAGTAAACAGTATCCTGTCCGTAGGTTCCTGCCGGATCAGTTTCGTTCCCAGCGGGGACTTCAATGCCGCCGCCATAGTTCATATAAATACTATTGGTGGGAGTTATCCTATAACTTATCCCGACCTTAGGAGTAATCGTTTTAAAAGATTTTTCCTGTAAACCAAATTCCGGTGCTAGAAAATCTTCACTGTAATAAGTAATGTTATCATAACGGGCGCCGACAATGAAATCTATTCTATTGCTAATTATAATATCATCTTGAACGAATACTCCGGAATTATTTGCACCCTCTCTTTTATTTGATCTAAGTTCACTGCCTCTGCCATTAGTTGCTGAAAGGGAATAAAATAAAATTGCTCCGTCCTGGTAATCTTCATCAAAACCTACTGTTATTTTATTTTCAATATTATCTGAAAATTTTTGAGTATTGCGATAAATAAAATTACCGCCTAAATGATATCGTGTGAAATCTCTAAATGTTCCTCTTTCAGATCGTTGAAGATATTTCGGATTAACATACAGCATTCCTGAAACTTCATTTTCAGAATTAATTTGGTGACTAACATTTAAACCAATTCTGCCAAGACGGTTAAAACGTCGTTCGTCTCTTTGTTCATAAACGGAATTTGCCTGCTTTGGATCAGCATTAAACTGAGCCAACGTAAGCGGCCCGGGAATATGGAATAAATCACTTGCAGATACTACAAATACTCCAAGATTTGTTTGTTCCGAAAGATTAGATATTACTCCAAGATTAAAAACCATTCTGGAACTTGATGAATGTTTACGCCATCCGCTAAAATTAGCATTAGATGCTGACGCAAAAATTTTTCCATTACTAAATGAGGCATTTGAGTTTACGGCTATTTTATTAAGTCCGAAGCTGCCGGCAAAGCCTTTGAAATTTAAGTACGAATTATTTGAGGAAGGGACAGTAGAGAAATTTATTAAACCGCCGGATGCATTTCCCCAAAGAGCCGAAGCATTGGATCTTATAATTTCGATATCTTCCACAGAGCTCAAATCAATCTGATCAAATGCAGTTCTGCCATCCGGTTCGGTTTCAGGAAAGCCGTCAAGCAATATTCTAATTCCTCTTGAAGTACCTGAATTTGAGCGGTCGCCCGCACCCCTGGCTCCGAAACCTCTTATCACGATTCTAACATCTTGATTTCCGAATCTGGATTGCGCCAAAACTCCCGGCACAGTTTTTAAAGCTTCATCAATTCCGTAGCCTTTTACATTACTTAATTCTTTTTTGTTTATTAAAGTAACCGCGTAAGGGATTTCCATTACTGGTTCAGGTGAACGTGTTGCAGTTACTGTTACCTGCTTTAGTACATATTTAACACTATCATTATCAGTGTTATTGTTTGTTTGTGCTTTTAAACTTTGAATTAATATTAAATAGAAAAATGACATAAAAATATTTGCTCATAATTGTTCCGTAATTATTATTTGAAAATGTTAAGCCAAATATAATTTGCGGCTTATGTCTGAATTAAATTATGAGAAATATAATTTCGGCGGGGGTGTAATTATATCAGCATGAAAACTGCAAAAAGATTTAATTGATAAATGGATTCTATCAATTATTAATTGTGGAGAATTTATCTGGTATTTATATGTTAAATTTTCTTTTGCTTTATTTTTTAAATGGGTTAATGATTGAGATTTTTTTGGGTCATTGTTTAAATCATCTTCCAAAACAGCCGCGAAAGCTTTTTCCAGAATCTCTTCATTTTTATCATTTACACAATAGAATATTGTTTCATCAAAATTTACGATTTCTCTTACGATATCGTACTTTTTCCCAAGATATTCAAATTCAGTTTCATTAAGTCTATGAAAATATTTATTTGCCCGATCTGAATTTTTGATTAGAATTTTTTCAATACAATTTGATACTTCAAAATTTTCAATTTTACTAAACATTTCCTTTTGTATTTCAGTTCTTAATTGATAAAATAAAATTAAGTACCCGAAAGTATTTGCTGTGTAAAATAATAATAATATTGCTGCTATTAGTTTTTTCAAGAGATCAATAAAATTTTAATGAAATTTAAATAATTAACTTACAGCAAACAAAAATTAAATTGAGTCATGATTTAAGATTTCTAATATATATTTAGATAAACTTAGATCAATTTATTTGACAATTCCTTAGATTACTTAAATTAAAAGCTAAAAGCTTTCGCCAAGTCTTAATTAAAGTGCCGCAATAATGAATCCTTTTATAAAACACTGAATCATATTATAGTGTTTATTCAAAATAATTTTCAAGAGGTGGAAAATGAAAAAAAATATTGGTTCAGCAGATAAAGTAGTTAGAATTATATTAGGCGTTTTAATTGCAGCCTGGGGTATTTTTGCACAGAACTGGCTGGGTTTAATTGCTATTATTCCATTAGCAACAGCATTTGTGGGAACTTGTCCTGCTTATTTATTATTAGGGCTTTCAACAGAAAAGAAAATTGATGTTAAGAAAGTAAAAGTTTAACTTTTTTTATAGTGAGGCTCAACTTTTCTTGAACCTCACTTTATTAAAATTTTATTCTTCTTCTTCAGATAAAATCTTTTTGTATTTTTCTAGATCGTTCAAATGTTCTTTGGATAATTTTGGATAATCTATCTTCAAATTTCCTAGCGTTTCTGTAATTATATCTGACACCGCAAGGCGCATAAACCATTTTTGATCTGCCGGGATAATAAACCATGGTGCGTGCTTTTTACTAGTAGCGGAAATAGCTTCCTGGTAACATTTTTGATAATCATCCCAAAACGATCTTTCCTTAACATCACTTTCTGAAAACTTCCAATTTTTTGAAGCATCATCTATCCGGTCTAAAAATCTATTTTTCTGCTCTTCCTTTGATACGTGTAAAAAGAATTTTAAAATGATAGTTCCATTATCATAAAGATATTTTTCAAAATTATTTATTTCGTTAAAACGTCTTTGCCAAATATTTTTACTAACCATCTCTGAAGGAATTTTTTGATTTTGCAAATAATTATGTACTCTAACCACTAAAACATCTTCATAATGTGAGCGGTTAAAAATTCCTATTCGTCCTTTTTCCGGTAAAGCCTTATTTATTCGCCACAAGAATGAATGATTAAGTTCTTCAGTAGACGGCTGCTTAAAGCTTGAAACTTGTGTCCCCTGAGGATTTAGTCCGCTCATTACATGCTTAAGTGTCCCGTCCTTACCGGCTGCATCCATCGCTTGAAAAATGATAAGCATCGAATATTTGTTATCGGCATAAAACTTATCCTGAAGTTCTTTTAATTTTTTTATGTTTTTCTTAAGTATTTTTTTTGATTCTTTTTTATCAATTGATTCTGCATCAAATTTTGTTGGTATTTCAGAAAGGGTAATTTTGGAATTCGGCTTAGCTAAAAATTGTTCGTAGTACATAACACTCCTGAAAAATAAAAAAGGGATAATTAAGTTATAAAATAAATATTCTATAGTTAACTATCCCTCAATAATATTTTTAAAGTGTATATCTTACATCACTACTGAGCATTGGCAAATTGATTTTTTACCGGAGTAAATTTTTCAACATTATTTTTAATTGGTTTTATAGTTCTTAAATATTCATAAATATCACCAAGATCTTTTTCAGTCATACCTGCAAAAAGAGTCCAGGGCATAACAGTATTATACTCTTTATAAGTATTAGTAGGTATATGTTTTGCACTATCAGAATCAAATGATTTGAAACGCGCAATAAACATTTCTTTTGTCCAACTACCGATTCCTGTTTCCATATCCGGAGTGATATTAGCGGTTCTTAAAACTCCGCTTGGCAAGTTCCATTCATGCCCCCCAGCGAATGTCATTCCTTCTATCGGGGCACCTTTGTCCGTTGGTGTATGGCAGTCAGCACAAGAAGCTATGGTTGCCAAATATTTTCCATATTCAATTGGGTTGTTTTTATCAACTGGCTGTGGAGCTTTATATGTCTGTAAAGGTAAAGTTTTAATAATCAAATTTACCGGGAAATTAATTTTAGAATCCGGAACATCATTTTTAATTGGCTTTAAACTTTTCATGTATGAAATGATTGATTCTAAATCTTCTTGTGAAAGTTTATTGAAATTCATATAAGGCATCATAGGAAAAAGAGCTTCGTTTTTCTTATTAACACCCATTGTTATTGCCCTTACCAGCTCACCGTCAGTCCAATTTCCTAAAGCAGCCGGAGTAATATTTTTAGCATAAATTGTTCCGGGCAAACCAAGAGATTCATCAAATTTATCTCCACCTTTACCTTCCGTTCCTTCCACAACAGGGCCTGCAAACCTCATCCAATCTCTAGTTGAATGACAATCCATACAAATTGTTACATGATTAGCCAGATATTTTCCACGTGCAATTTTTTCAGGAGTCGAATTTATTTTGATGTTGGAAGGCGGGCTGACTTTTGGATAAGTGTTATTAAAATAAATAAGCGCTCCTATCAGTCCAATTATTATTACTGAAACAGCAATCCCAAGTACTCTTAAAAGTTTTTTCATAAATAATCCTATTAAAAAAATATGTTATTTGTTAAAGTAAATTAAGGCTAGAATGGTATAAGTTATGGCGCCTAAACTGTACCATATTAAAGTGTGCTTTAAAGATTTTATTTCTTTATTAGCTTTTTCACCTTCCTCTATTTTCAATGCTTTTCTTAACTCATACATAACAATGATCCTTATTATTTTTGCCAATAATCACCTTTGGTGATTTATTATTTTTCTGCTGAATTTGTATAAATCAGCGCCTGGAAAAGTTTTTTTTGGATGCTCAAAATTAAGAAGGGATTGAACGCTTAGAAATAGATTGACTGTACTATTCTTTTAACTTCTTTTTATGATTTTTAATTATTTTATAGATAAAATGGACTATAGGAATGTTCTGCCGCTGAAAAAAGTGGATAACTTTATTTTTTATAAGTGACTCTTTCTTTTAAAGCTTTTGCAACAGCCTGCGATTTAGAGTGTACGTGCAGCTTATCATAAATGTTTCTTATATGAGCACGCACAGTATAAGTGCTTAAGAATAATTTTTCTGCTATCATTTTATTATCATAACCCCGAGTAAGATAATCAAGAACTTCAAGTTCGCGTTCTGTAAGATTATAATCTGCTTTGGGAGGAGGCAAATGATGTTTAAACATTTCTAAAACTTTTCTTGCTATGTGGGGAGACATTGGAGACGCGCCGCCAAAAGCCTGCTCTACCATATCGGTAACCTGGGCTGGCATTACTGGTTTAGCAACATACCCGCAAGCACCTGCACAAATTGCCTGAAATACATTTTCATCATCTTCAAAAACTGAGAGGATAACAATTTGCACATGTGGATGCTGTTTTTTTAAGATTTCAGTAGCCTGAATTCCATTCATCCCGGGAAGTTCAATATCCATCAATATTACATCCGGAATAATATCATCAAAAGATTCAACCAAACCTTCAGCGGTTTCGTAAGTGCCAACTACTTTAAAAGAAGGCGACGAACTGAGAACATAAGCTGTTCCCATCCTTAAATCTTTATTGTCATCGACAATTGCAACTGCTATGGGCATTTTATTTTTGTTTTTATTTTCTATAATGACACACCTTAAAAATTAAAATAATATTAACGTTCAGCAATAGTTCATTTGTACTATAATTATAAGTCAAGTATGATAGTTATGATTGTTCCTTCGTTCGATTTAGAAATTACATCTAATTTACCGTGCAAATCATCAACTCTCTTTTTCATAGTAGTAAGCCCTTTTCCTTCATAATGAGTTGATGTATCATAACCTACGCCATTATCTTTAATAATAACTTTAAGATGGCCGCCGCTATAAGTTACGGCAAGCGAAATTTCATCTGCTTGTGAGTGTTTAACTGAATTATTTATTCCTTCTTTAAGTAGAAGCCACAAATTTTTACGCTCTTCAGGAGAAAGGTTTTCCGACGGCAGTAACTCTTTTTCAGGAAGTATAAATTTAAATGAGATACTTTTTGCCCTGCAAGTGCTTATGCAGGCATCTCTAATTCTTAATAAAAGATTATGAATTGTTTCTGTTTTAGGATCTATTGCCCAAATTATATCACGAATTGCAACAACTGATTCTTGAGAAAGGGAAATAATTCTCTCAAGCAGCTGCGGCATTGCTGTTGACATTTTAGTAAGGCTGTGGGATTCGTCCTGAATAATTTTACTGAACATCGCGATGCTGCTTAAGTTTGAAGCAATTTCATCATGCAGATCAGCAGCTATTCTTGTACGAAGTCTTTCCATCTCCAGCAGTCTATTTAATCTATAACGGAAAATCATGAATACAATTACAATCAGTAATAGAATACACAATGTAATGAACCACCAGGTTAACCAGAAGGGGGGAATAATTCTAATATTTAAAGGAATAGTTTTTTCAATCCAGCTATTTACTCCGTTGCTTGCTCTAACTCTAAATTTATATTTTCCAGGATCCAGGTTGGTATAATATGCGACTCTTCTACTTCCGGCGTTTATCCAATTTTTATCAAACCCCTCAAGCATATATTGATATTGAATCTTATCAGGCCTAATATAATCTAGAGCAGCATATTCAATTGAAAATACATTTTGATTAAAATTTAATTCTATAGATTTTACATCTATTATCTTTTTATCGAGTTTTAATTCCTTATCAAAGACTTTAAATGATTTAAGGATTAAGGGAGAATTAAATTTATTTATATAAATGCTGTCGGGATTAAAAATTGTCAAGCCTGTATTTCCACCAAGAATAATATTTCCATTTCTTAATCGCGCTGCTGCCAAGCTAAATTCCTGGCTTCCAAGTCCGTCTTTCACATCAAAGTTTATAAACTTTTTTGTTGTCAAGTCAAACTTAGAAAGCCCCTTCCCGGTGCTTAGCCACAAATGTTTATGATCATCTTCAACAATTCCGAAAATTGAATTATCGGGAAGTCCTTGTATTTCACTGTAATGATAAAACTTATTTTTCTTTCTGTCGAATTGATTAAGTCCCCCTCCCAAAGTACCGATCCACATCATTCCATCTTTATCTTCGTAAACGCAATTAATTGTATTACTGCTTAAAGAATAAGGATTATCCGGTTGATATTCATACCGCCTGAATTTATCAATATTTCTTAAGTATAGGTTTAATCCGCCGGCATTTGTTCCTATATAAAGATTTTTTTCATTATCTTCATAAAAACAGGTTATAAGTTCATCGCTAATACTTGTGGAATCAGAAGGATTATAATGATACTGAGTAAATTCGTCCGAGTTTTGGTATTTGCGGTTTAACCCGCCGCCCCATGTTCCAACCCAAAATACACCAAAGCTGTCTTGAAAAATTGCAGATATATTATTAAAACTTAAACTATGAGGATCGTTTGCAGACAAGTAATAATTATGAAAAATTTCTTTTGCACGGTCAAATTTATCAAGTCCTGCTGCTGTTGCTACCCATAAATTTCCATTATCATCTTCTATTGTTTTTAAAACAATATCACTTGAAAGGCTGTTATAATTATATGGAATGTTACTGTAAGTTTTAAAAGTATTTTTTTCTCTGTCATATTTAACTAACCCGCTGTTCCACGTACCTATCCATATAATTCCATTCTTTGCTTCATAAACAGAATTAATATCGTTTGAGACAATGCTGTTGGGATCATTTGGATTATTTTGAATGTTTTTAAAATTTTGTTTGCTCGCGATATATTTGTTTACACCATCTGAGGTCCCGATCCATAAAACTCCCGATCTATCTTCATATAATGCCTGCACCCAATTATCATTTAAAGTTAATTCCTTTTTAGGGTCATGCTTAAAATTTGTAAATGTTTGTAATTTTCTGTTAAACCTGCTCAAACCCCCGTCATAAGTTCCTGCCCATACTTTTCCTGTTTTATCCTGAACTAAGGAAATAATAGAGCTTTGACAAATAGTTGAATTGTCCTTTGGGTCATGTAAATATTGAATATACGAACCGTCTTTTTTATTGAACCTAATTAATCCTTCCCTAATTGAACCTAGCCATAATTGTCCATCTACCTTATCTTCTATAATTGCTTTAATTCTTGAATCATGATGATAGGGATTACCGCTCTCGAACATGTAATTTTTAAAAGTATTTTTAAACCTGTCAAATCTTACCAATCCGCCACCCCATGTACCAAGCCACATAATGCTGTCTTTGTCTTCATATATTGCATTAACTGCATTTTGACTTAAACTGTTAGGATCCTTCGGGTCGTGTGAGTAGTGTGTAAAGATTTTCTTTTTGATATCGAATTTATCTAAACCGCCGCTTGTTCCAATCCATAGGTAACCATCTTTATCTTGATAAAGAGACCAAACACGATTATTTACTAAACTATTTCTATCATAAGGATTATTTCGATAGCAAGTAAAAATGTTTTTATCTCTATCAAAAAAATAAATTCCGCTGCTGTGTGTACCGATCCACAAGTTACCGGAAGTATCTTCTATAATGGCTTGAACCCAATTGTCTGAAAGTGAAGTTGAGTCAAAAGGATTATATTTGTACACAGTAAAACCATAACCATCATATTTATTTAATCCGCCTTGGGTACCAATCCAAATAAATCCTTTACTGTCCTGCGTAATACAAAATACTGTGCTTTGGGAGAGGCCGTCTTCTGTTGTAATTTTATCAAACTTAAAGTCACCAACATCAGCAAAAAGCAAATTAGTTCCGGTGCCTATAATACTTAATAAGATTATAAGAATTAAATTAATAGGATTTCGAAATAATTTTTTGAATTTGATTAATAAGTACAACATTCTACAAAATTAAATTATTGTAAAAACTAAATTATTTTTTAAGTTTGAAAATAACCTTTAGGAAAAGTGAAAATTATAAATTTTCTTAAATTGCTGAAATATATATTACAGAAAGTAAATAAAAACCATATACAAACACCATAAAATACAAAAGATTTTATGAATATTTAATAGTATTGCAGTGTTCCAAACTAATTTATTTAAGTAGGAAAATCAAAATGAATAAAAATCAAAAAACAAGGTGCGGATGGTCAACCAGTGATCCTTTATATATTGAATATCATGATAACGAATGGGGAGTACCGGTTCATGATGATAGAAAACTTTTCGAAATGCTTATTCTTGAAGGTGCTCAAGCAGGTTTAAGTTGGATAACAATTTTAAAGAAAAGAGAAAATTACCGGAAAGCCTTTGATAACTTTGATGTTTTAAAAATCTCAAAATACAAACAAACCAAAATTGAAAAGCTTTTAAATAATGCCGGTATCATCAGAAACAAATTAAAAATTAATGCTGCTGTCCAAAATGCACAATCATTTCTAGAAGTACAGAAAGAATTCAAAAGTTTTGACAAATATATCTGGCAATTCGTAGGCGGGAAACCAAAACTTAATTCATTTAAAAGCTTAAAAGAAGTTCCTGCAAAGACAAAAGAGTCAGATGCAATGAGTAAAGATTTGAAAAAAAGAGGATTTAAATTTGTTGGCTCAACAATTTGTTATGCTTTTATGCAGGCAGTTGGGATGGTTAATGATCATGTTGAAGGTTGTTTCAAATACAAAAGAGATAAGTAAAAAAATAAATTTACAATTAAATTGTTTTATCCGGCGCTATATAATTTTTCATCTTTTCTATTAATAATGCTGGATCATTTTCAATTAAAAGCATTTCTCGGAAAACAGGCTGTATAAAATTTTCATCAACAGCATGATTTAAAAAAGAAATTAAATGATCAAAATAATTTTCGATATTTAAAATAGCGCAGGGCTTTTTATGAAGGCCAATTTGTCCCCAAGTCCAAATTTCAAAAAATTCATCAAGAGTTCCTGCACCGCCGGGCATAGCGATAAATCCATCGGATAATTCCGCCATCAAAGCTTTTCTTTCATGCATCGAATTAACAATCCTTAAATCAGGAATATCTAAATGAGCTCTTTCTTTTTCAACCAGAGTTTTAGGAATAACTCCAATTATTTTTCCATTAAGTTTCAGAACGTGATCTGCGATTTCTCCCATTAAGCCGAGCCTTCCGCCTCCGTATATTAAGGTAAAATTATTTTCAACTAAAACTTTTGCAAGCTCTTTTGCCGATGATATAAATGCACCGTTCATACCTAAATTAGATCCGCAAAATACGCAGATTCTCTTCAAGTGATTCTCTCCCTAATTTGGAAATAAGAATATTTTTTATCACTCAAACTTACATCAAAATTGCCTAATCCGAAATAATAGTAAATGGTATTTGGAGTTATTATGTGCTATTATTTTTTTATATTTGCTCCGTTAATCATTTTAGTAAAAAGTATATTCATTAAATATTAATATTGAGCAAAAAATCTTTTGATATCGAGGAGTATTAAAAATGATTAGTAAAGATTTATTAGAAATTCTTTGCTGTCCTGAAACTAAAGCAGAACTAGTTCTTGAAGGAAACACTTTAGTTTCAACCGATAAAGAAACAAGGCGCCGTTATAGGATTGAAGATGATATTCCAATCATGCTGATAGATGAATCGGAACAGTTAAGCCTTGAAGAATGGGAAACAATAATGAAAAAGCACGGGAAAGAAATTTAATTTTCTAGTTAATTTAAGATGAATTATCATTTCTTATATTTCACTAATTCTTTTAAAGTTTGCCTTTCTATTCCATTTTTTTCTGAAGTCATCTCAAAAATTTTTATTAAATGATTATTTTATACAGTTAAATTTTATTTAGAATTAATTAATTTAAAAATATGGATCCAATAAATATTATTGCTGGGCTAAATTTAATTGCTACTTTCGGGGCAAATGTTTCGGGAGCAAAAAAGGGACTTCGTTCTGTTGTCGGTGCTGCTAAAGATAAACCAAAGACTTATCTTCAAAAGTTACCGTTAGTTTTAGCTACTTTAACTTTAATTGGCTTGGTGCTGGGAATATTTCAAATTGGAACTATTGGATATACGGTTAACAATTATTCTTTACGATTAATCGGTCTGGCTGTTTATATTGTATTTTCCTGGATACAAGTTTGGGCTTATAAATCTTTAGGTGATAATTACTCACAAGAAATTGTTATTTTCAAAAATCATAAGCTGGTTGTTTCCGGCCCTTTTAAAATTGTAAGGCATCCGCAATATATTTCACAAATTCTTATCGATTTAGGTGCAAGCTTTGCTGTTATGAGCTATATTATTTTGCCAATAGCATTGTTCCAGATTCCGTTTATAATTTTCAGAGCATCGATTGAAGAAAAATTAATGAATAAGTATTTTGGAGAAGAATTTAAGGCATATAAATCAAAATCTGGTTTTATGATTCCTTTTATCGGATAAGATTTTAATGATTAGTTTGAATAAAATTTTACACAATTCCTTCAGCGGGATTATTTTCTTTTTGCTCTTCTGTTCCTTCCAATTATTCGGGCAGACAATTACAAGGCTCGAAGTTATAACTGCTATCGGCAGCAATTTTATTTCCGCACAAAATAAAGATGGAATGATTTATTTTTCAATTTCACAATTTGCGGATGCTCTTTCTGAAAATTATAATTTCAATAAAGAAACAGAACAAATTAAAATAGATTTTGATAGAAAAACCCTTCTGGTTACAGCACAAAATCCTTTCTATGTTTTAATTGATACTAATTCAAACCAAAATCAAGTTATACAAATTCCTGTAAATACATATTTAAGTAATAATGAAATTTATGTTCCGATGTTTTATTCATTAGAAATAATACAGGAAGCATTGGGTAGACAAGTATTTTTCAGCGGACCTAATAGAATAATTTTAGGAAGATCATTAGAACCGGTGGTTGAAAATAAAGAACATATCAGCGAAGAAAATATTGATACGGTAAGAGTAAAGCCAGAAGAAGATATTGATTCGGTAAAAGAAAACCCTGAAGAAAATGTTAGCCATGGAAAATTTAATATCTCTGATATGACATTAGATGAAAAGGCGAATGGTACTTTAATTAGGCTGAAGTGTGATAAGAAAGTATCAACTTATACGAGTTCATACAAAAGTAATGTTTTGACTATCATATTAAAAAATTGCAGTGCTGATGCTAATGCATTAAATCGTGTTAAAGATGAAGGTCTGGTTAAAGAATTTATAGTAAAGAATATTAAATCCGATGTTATAATTCAAATTAAAGTTGGGAAAGAATACTCAACAAGCGAAGTTATAAATGCATCGGGCAGCAATGATATTTTAATTACGCTGCACAACAAAGTTTTTTCTAATAATAATGAAAAAGAAAAAAATAAACAGAAATGGGATTTTGATGTTGTAGTTCTTGATGCAGGCCATGGCGGACATGATTCCGGTACGATTGGAGTGAACGGAGTAAAAGAAAAAGATGTAAATCTTGGAATTACATTGAAGCTTGGTAAGCTGCTCGAAAAAAATATGAAAGATGTTAAAGTAGTTTATACAAGAAAAACAGATAAATTTGTTGAACTTTATAAGCGCGGACAAATAGCAAATGAAAATGACGGTAAGCTTTTTATATCCCTCCATTGCAACTCAACACCAAAAAAGCCGACAAATGCTTCCGGATTTGAAGTTTATCTTTTACGCCCAGGCAGGACTAAGGAAGCCATTTCAATTGCGGAAAGAGAAAACAGCGTAATTCAATATGAAGATAATCCGGGCAGATATAAGGCGTTAACAGATGAAAATTTTATCCTGGTTTCAATGGCCCAGTCTTCTTATATGAAATATTCCGAAAAATTTTCTGATATTTTAAACAAAGAATTTAGTAAAGATATTTCTGTCCCTTCAAGGGGAGTTAAGCAGGCCGGATTTTATGTCCTAGTTGGTGCTTCTATGCCTAGTGTATTAATCGAATCGGGGTTTCTTTCAAATAAAAAAGATGCAAATTATTTAAAGAGTTGGAAAGGCCAGCAAGCAATAGCTGAATCCATTTTTGCTGCAATTAAAAAATTTAAAGAACATTATGAGAAATCTATGAATTCGGATTCATAAAATTCTTCAATTCTTCAAACCGCTTATCACCCTAAAAGTTCGTTTCATCACACAATAAAAAATTAGAATAAAAATTCTATTGACAAGTGATGGTTTTTCCCTTATGTTTGGAAACCAAATAAACAATACTGGTTTCCAAATTAAAAAATGATAAAAACTTATGAAAATTGCGATAAATCAAATCTCAATATGGAAACCAATAAAACGATATAGGTTTCTTAAGAAGAGAAAGTGAAAAAAATGCATACAGAAGTTGAAATAAAAGACAGAATTCTAAAACAATCTTATGAATTATTTAACCAATTTGGTTTTCATAAAGTGACAATGCAAGAAATTGCAGACAGCATGGGAATGAGTAAAAAAACACTCTATAAATTCTTTGAAGGCAAAGAGCAAATTATCAGAGAAATAATAGAAAATAAAAAATGCGACATTGATGATTACCTCGAGAAATTGTGGGCTAATGAAAACCTGGACTTTGTTGAGAAGATATCTTCAATGATGAATTTTATTAGAACTCAACTGCCCAATATGCGGGGGCCCTTGTTTGAGGATTTGAAAAAAAATATTCCAGAGATTTGGACTGAAATAAATGAATCAAGGAAAAAATACATTCGTGAAAAGTATTCAAGATTAATAAGGGAAGGAATTAAGAAAGGTTCAGTAAGAAAAGATTTGGATGAAGAAGTTGTAATGCTCGTTTATATAAGTGCAATACATAATATCCTGGTTCCGGAAGTTCTATCGGAACTGCCTTTAACCGCTGAACAGGTTTTTGATACAATTGTTTCCACTTTATTCTTAGGAATTTTCACTGATGAAGGACGAGAAAAATATCAAAAACATTTAATAGAACAACAACAAATATCAAATAATTAGAGAATAAGTGATTAATTGAAAATGAAAGATAAGGAGAATAAACAAGTGAAGTTAAAATTTCAAAATATAGTTTATTTTGTAAGCTTTTTACTTCTGACATATAATTTATCATTAGCCCAGGAAGTTAAGAAACTTACTTTGGATGAAAGTGTAAAAATAGGTTTGGAAAACAGTGAAGAAATTCATTCAGCTAAATGGAGAGTTACTTCAGCTGATGCACGTTTAGGTGAAATGAATGCGGTAAGATTACCTTCGCTTTCACTAAATGCAAATTATACAAGATTAAGTCCCATTGACCCTTATTCAATATCAACTCCATTTGGAAATTTTGAACTTAATCAAAACATAGTAAACACTTATGGGGTTAAGCTTACTCTTCAGCAGCCTATTTTTACAGGTTTCAAATTAAAAGCTAACTCGGATATTGCTGAGTACAATTTGGAATCTGTGAAAGAAGATTTTAATCGCGATAAAAATGATTTGGTGTACAATATTAAAAAAGCCTACTGGAATTTATTCAAGGCAAATGAAGTTAAAAAAGTAATTGATGAAAATGTTGAACAGATAAAAGTACATTTAAAAGATGTACAGAACTTTTATGATCAAGGTTTGGCAACGAAGAATGAATTGTTAAAAGTTCAGGTTCAATTGGCAAATGCTAAGCTGAAACAAATTGATGGAAACAATGCAGTGCGAATTTCAATTATAAATCTAAATAATATAATTGGATTACCGCTTTCTACTAAAATTGATATTGCTGATACAGTAAATCCTGAAGAAAAGGCCCAATATGATTTGGATGTGCTGGTAAATAGTGCCTATAAAAGCAGGCCTGAATTAAAATCTATGGAATTTAAAATTAAGGCCACTGAATCAGGAATTACTATGGCGCAATCCGGATGGTTTCCTCAAATATATTTAACAGGCGATTATAATTACGCTCGCCCAAACACCAGAATTTTTCCAACGGAAGATAAATTTAAAGGAACCTGGGATGTAAACGTTACTGCTTCATTTAACTTATGGAACTGGGGTGCAACTTCAGATCAGACAACACAAGCTGAAGCAACTTATGAACAGGCTAAAGATTCATATAAAACATTAAAAGATAATGTTACTCTTGAAGTAACAAATAATTATTTGGAAATGATGCGCTCTAAAGAAAGTATTGAAGTTGCAAATGATAATGTAAAGCAGGCAGAAGAAAATTATAGGGTTACAGATCAGCAATTCAAAAATGGATTAACACTTAATTCAGAGTTATTAGATGCAGAAGTTGCTCTGCTTCAAGCTAAAACAAATTATGTGCAGTCATTAGTCGATTACGAATTAGCTGTTGCACAATTAGAAAAATCAATTGGTAAATAAAAAAGATTAAAGTATAAGGAAAGGTTAATAAAATGCAAAAGTTAAAATATTTTATAATTGCCTTTGTGATAGTTGGCGGCATAATTGCTATTCTACTAAACAATAAAGCAAAACTTCAGGCAAAAAGTAAAAATGAAAAAATAGATGCTTACCCTGTAAGTGTTGCCACTGTTCAAAATAAAGCTGTGGAAAGAAATCTTGATTTAGTCGGAACTATAGATGCTAATAATGATGTGGCTATTGTTTCAGAAGCTGAAGGTAAAGTAGTTGGGGTTTATGCAAAAGTTGGAGACTATAAAGCAAAAGGTTCAACTTTAATACAGCTTGATGACGAATTAAAATTGGCTGCTTTCAAAACTGCTGAAGTTAATTATGAAAAAGCTAAAAAAGATTTTGATAGATACGAAGCTCTTTATCAGCAAAAAGCTGTTACCGATGCTCAAAGGGAATCTATAAAACTTGCTTATCAATCCGCTGAAGCAAATTATATTGTTGCTAAAAAAGAATATAGCAATACAAAAATTACAGCACCTATATCGGGAGTTGTTACTTCAAGAATTGTTGATATGGGTGATTATGTTAAAAGAGGAACAACGGTTGCAAATATTGTTGATATTGCAGAATTAAAAGTAAAATTAAATGTTGGTGAAAAGAATGTCTTTCAGCTAAAAGTTGGCGACCCTGTTGAAGTCAGTACTGATATATATCCTGGTGTAACTTTTAAAGGAAAGATTTCAACAATAAGTGATAAAGGCGATGAAGCTCATACTTATCCGGTAGAAATATCTCTGCCTAACAGCAAAGAGCATCCTTTAAAAGCCGGCATGTTTGGTACGGTTAGTTTTAACTCAAGTTCAAAGGGAGATAAGTTATTTATCCCAAGAGATGCTTTAGTTGGTAGTGTAAAAGATGCTCAAGTATTTGTAGTTGAAAATGGAACTGCTCATTTAAAAAACATTATTGTTGGTAGTACATTCGATAAAAATTTAGAAGTATTACAAGGATTAAAGTCAGGTGAAACCGTTGTTGTAAACGGTCAAAATAATCTCGTGGATAATTATAATGTAACGGTAGTTCAATAAATAATTAGTCATGCTGAAATCGTTTCATCATCTCCGGAAAAGATGAAATAATGATATAGATAAAGAATAACAAAAAAATCAAAATAAAATTATTTATAAGACTGAATTAGAATTTAAATTTTGAAAAAAGAAGGTATAAGAAAATGACGATAACAGAACTTGCAATAAAAAGGCCCACGCTTATTGTGGTCATATTTGCTATGTTGGGTGTTTTGGGTATATACAGCTATACCCAGCTTAGTTACGAATTGCTGCCAAAAATAACGCCTCCGGTGCTTACAATTACAACTGTTTACCCGGGTGCTTCGCCAAATGAAGTTGAAACATCCGTAACAAAAACCATTGAAGATGCAATCTCCACTCTTGATGAAATTGATGCAGTTAATGCAACATCATCCGAAGGTGTTTCTTTTGTAATGGTCAATTTCCTTCAGTCGGCAGATATAGATGTTGCTTTGCAAAATGCTCAAAGAAAAGTAAATGAAGTTTTATCTCAGCTTCCAACTGATGCTAAAACTCCGACAATTTCAAAATTTGCGCTTGATGAAATTCCTGTACTTAGAATGGGTGTCACGAGCAAAATGCCGTCAACTCAATTTTATCAATTCATTAAAGATAGGATTCAGCCTAGACTGGCAAAAATTGAAGGTGTTGGACAAATTACTTTAGTAGGCGGTGATGAAAGAGAAATTAAGGTTAACTTGAATGCTGATAAAATTCATTCTTACGGATTATCAATTCTTCAAGTTGTGCAGGCAGTTAAATCTTCAAACCTGGATTATCCAACCGGAAAAATTGAAGACAGCAAAGACCAATTGGTTGTAAGAATAGCAGGCAAGCTTAAATCAGTTGATGATTTAAGAAACCTTATAATTGCTCAATCCAAAACCGGCAGTGAAATAAAGCTTAATGATGTTGCCGAAGTTGAAGATGGCCAAAAAGATTACAGTACAATAAATAGGATTAATGGAAAAACTTCCGTTGGTGTTTTAGTTCAAAAACAGACAGATGCAAATGCAGTTGATGTTGTAAAACTGGTAAAGAAAGAGCTGACTAAAATTGAATCCGATTATAAAGCTGAAAACGTAAAATTCGATATTGCTCAGGATGGTTCTCAATTCACACTAGACGCAGCAAATGGTGTTAAGTTCGATTTGTTCTTAGCTGTAATTCTTGTGGCAATTGTAATGATGTTATTCCTGCATAGTCTTAGAGATTCATTTATTGTAATGCTTGCAATTCCGGCTTCCATGATTTCAACCTTTATAGTAATGTACATGTTCGGATATACATTAAACTTGATGACCTTGCTTGCATTATCATTAGTGGTTGGTATTCTTGTGGATGACTCAATTGTGGTGCTTGAAAATATTCATCACCATCTTGAAAAAGGTGAGTCGAAAAGAGCTGCTGCATTAAAAGGAAGAAATGAAATTGGGTTTGCGGCTTTATCAATAACTATGGTAGACGTTGTTGTGTTTGTTCCATTAGCTTTAACCGGTGGCTTGATAGGAAATATAATTAGAGAATTTTCCGTTGTAGTTGTTATATCAACTTTGCTTAGTCTATTTGTTTCATTTACTGTTACACCGGCATTGGCTTCAAGATTAGGAAAGATTGAAAGATTATCTAAAAATTCTTTGATGGGAAAGTTTGCGCTCGGATTTGAATCATTTTTCAAAAAATTAGTTGAGCATTATCTTGGGATTTTAAAATGGGCTCTAAACAATAAATGGAAAGTAATTGTAATATCTTTAGTCCTTTTTATTTCTGCATTACTATTAGCACCCTTTGGTTTTATTGGAAGTGAATTTATAACTCAATCCGACCGTGGTGAGTTTGCGGTAATTTTAGAAACTAAACCGGGAGCTTCTCTAGAAAATACAAACCTGGTTACACAAAATGTTGAACGATATGTAACTAATCTACCGGAAGTTAAAAAGGTGTTTGTAACAGTTGGTGCTTCAAATGAAGGATTGCTAGGGCAATCATCTAATAACTCTTCAGAACTCGATGTAGCTTTGGTCCCGAAGGAACAGAGAGATATTTCTACTGATGACGTTGGAGAGAAAATAAAAGAATATGCTCAGAAAATTCCAGGGTTAAAAGTACGTGTTAATCCCATTGGACTTTTTGGTACAGCAAACCAGACTCCAATTCAATTAATTGTAAACGGCCCTAATAGAGCTGACGTGGAAAAAGGCGCTGATATTTTAATGAAGACTTTACAAAATATTCGTGGAACTGCAGATGTTAGATTGTCTGCCGAAGAAGGTAAGCCTGAAACTCGTGTGGATATTGACAGGCAAAAATTAGCACAGTTCGGATTAACGATTGCAGATGTAGGTGCTGCACTGCGTGTGGCGCTGACCGGAGACGACGATTCAAAATTTAGAGACGGTAACGATGATTACGATTTAAGAATTGTGCTTGACAAATTTGACCGATCGACAATATCGGATGTTAAAAATCTTACTTTCTTAAATAAAAAAGGACAGACAATCGAGCTTCAGCAGTTCGCGGATATTTATCAAACCACTGGCCCGACAAAGCTGCAGAGAAGAAATAGAATAAATTCTATAACTGTTTATGCACAGGTTAACGGAAGGCCGAGCGGCAGTATTGGTGCAGACATTAAAGCTGCATTAGCAAAAGGTATTCTTCCTCCTGGTGTTGACGTAGCTTATGAAGGTGACTTAAAAAATCAAGCTGATTCTTTCGGAAGCCTTGGTTTAGCAATGATGGCTGCGATACTATTTGTTTACATGGTAATGGTCGCTTTATATGATTCATACATTTATCCATTTGTTGTTCTATTATCTATACCTGTTGCAATGGTTGGAGCGTTCCTTGCGTTAGCATTAACTATGAAAACATTAAACATATTTTCAATTCTTGGAATTATAATGTTGATTGGATTGGTAGGCAAGAATGCAATCTTGCTGGTTGATAGAGCAAACCAGATGCGAAAAGAATCGGGCATGAATGTGTTTGATGCTCTGATGGAAGCTGGCCACAGCAGAATCAGGCCGATACTTATGACAACCACAGCAATGGTTATCGGTATGCTTCCTTTAGCATTAGCAACCGACTCCGGCTCAGAATGGAAGTCCGGTTTAGCATGGGCAATCATCGGAGGTTTAATAAGCTCGATGTTTTTAACTTTGATTTTAGTTCCGGTAGTTTATACGATGATGGAAAACTTAAAAATTAAAGTGCCTGCATTAGGAAGAAAAATTTTCGGTAGAAAAACTCGCGAAGACGTAGTTTTAGATTATCAAGATTAGATGAATTGTAAGGGCGTTCAATTGAACGCCTCTACATTTTCAATATATAATGAATTCATAAACCCAATTTCTCAAAGAAATTGGGTTTACTAATTTTAAGAACCTTCTATTTTTTAAGCATGTCTTTAAATACCTTCTCAAACTTTTCAACCTTTGGTGTAATTACAAAAGCGCAATATCCTTGATTTGGATTATTGTCATAATATTCCTGATGATAATCTTCTGCCTTATAAAAATGTGTGAATGGAGAAATTTCAGTCACAATCGGATCTTTCCAGATTTTCTCATCTTCTAATTTCTTTTTATAATATTCTGCTTTTTCTTTTTGAGCTTCATTGTGATAAAATATTACCGATCTATATTGTGTGCCTACATCAGCTCCTTGTCGGTTTAATGTTGTTGGGTCATGCGTCTTCCAAAATATTTCAAGAAGTTTGTCATAAGAAACTATACTTGAGTCATAAGTTATTTGAACAACTTCTGCATGTCCTGTATTTCCGGTGCAAACTTCTTTATAAGTTGGATTTTCAACAGTTCCGCCTGAATATCCAGCGACAGCAGATTTGACACCTTTTACTCTTTCAAAAATAGCCTCCGAACACCAGAAACATCCTGTTCCAAAAGTAGTAGTATCTAACTTTGCTTCTTCTTGTTTATTCATTTTTTTCGCTTTCGATTTTATTTCAGTTTTTGATCCAATATTTCCTAAAGTTACTAATGTTATACTGAATGTAAGGAATATTATATAAAAAAATATTTTTTTCATAATTATTCGCTGCCTTTCACAATCTTTAAAATTATTGCTTCGAAAATATCATTTAATAAAGTAAAAATTCTATCACAAAAAGAATACATTTTTTTAACAATTTGTTTTATGTTAGTAAGGGTGATTAATTGAACGCTCTTACATTGTATTTAAACCCAATTTCTTAGAGAATTTGGGTTTATGGGAAGTTTTATCTTAATAATATTTTCACTTTTGGTGATAATTTTGTGAATCTTTTTTATTATTATTGAATCAAATGTTACGATATATTAAATTGACAACAAATTTCAGAGGACGGGAATCGAGATGAAAAAGGTAAAAAAATCAAAAAACAAAAAGGAGACCGGTTTGAAATCAATAGTTAAAGTACTTATTCTGCTAGCATTTATATCAACGATTGTTTTTGCTATTAGCTCAACTGGAAATAAAAAATCTTCGGCAGCGGTACTTAAATGGAATGAAAAGCTTGAACCTGCAATTGCTATTGCTAAAAAACAAAATAAACCAATATTAGTTGATTTCACTGGTTCTGATTGGTGTGTTTGGTGTAAAAGGTTAAGTGATGAAGTTTTTACCCAGAAAGAATTTATTGATTATGCAAATAAAAATCTTGTGCTTGTTAAAATTGATTTCCCTCAAAACACTGAACAGTCAAAAGAGACTGCATATTATAACCGTCAGTTAGCCCAAAAGTATGGTATTCAAGGCTTTCCTACAATTATTCTTTTGGATAGCAATGGAAAGGTTGTAAATTATACCGGATATCAAGAAGGCGGAGCTAAATCTTATATTGAACATATTAAAAGCATTTTAACACAGTCATAAAATATTTATAATGAAAAAGACGCCTAATTGAGGCGTCTTTTTTGTTTTAAAGATATTGATTTTATTAAAGTAATATTGCTTTCATAACTTTTGTATTTTCACCATTTAAACTTACCTTAAAAAAACAAACACGCTTGTAAGATGATATTGAAGAATATTTTTATATCTCAAATTTTTGTCCATGTACAGGATAATAAACAGATTTATATCCTTTGCTCTTAATTTTTTCCAATAATGGTTCGGACTGTTCCGGTTCACCGTGTACAAGAAAAATATTCTTTAATTTTTCAGGAGAGCTGAACTTTAAGTAACCCAATAATCCTTTTTGATCAGCATGGCCTGAAAAATAATCCATCTTTTTAATTTTAGCTTTTACTTTATGAACATCTCCTAAAATGCTAACTTCTTCTGCGCCGTCCATAATTTTTCTGGCAAGAGTATTTTCAGCGGCATAACCAACAAATAAAATAAGGTTTCTTTTATCTTCAATATTATTTTTAAGATGATGAAGTATTCTTCCGCCTTCCGCCATTCCCGATGCTGAAATTATTATGCATGAAGTATTATCCGTATTTAATGCCTTGGAAGCTTCCACATTTTGAATGTATTTAAGTTTCCCAAAACCAAATGGATCTTCATGATTTTCAAGAAATACCCGGTAAGTTTCTCTATCAAAACATTCCGGGTGAAGCCGGAAAACGTCCGTTGCTTTTACTGCTAGTGGAGAATCCACATAAATGGGAAAGTGCGGAATTCTATTTTGATCCCATAGTTTATGAAGCATGTAAACAAGCAATTGCGTTCTTCCAACAGCAAAAGATGGAATAATTATTTTTCCATTCTGATTTATAGTTTCAATAATAGTTTTTGCCAATTCTTCTTCCGCTTCATCACTTACTGAATGAAGTCTGTTGCCGTAAGTGCTTTCCATTATCAATGCATCAAGGTCGCGCATAATATTGGGATTTCGAAGTATTGGCATTTCATCGCGTCCAAGGTCACCTGTAAAACCTAATCTAGTTTTTTTGCCATTCTCATTTATCTCAAGCATAATGCTCGCAGAACCAAGTATATGCCCGGCATCTCGGAAAGTTGCTTTTACTCCAGGAACTATTTCTATTTCTTTATCATACTGCACACCAACAAAATGTGTAAGTGCAGCTTCAACATCATCAATAGTATAAAGCGGTTCGAATAATTTCTGTTTGTGTTTTGCTCTACGCCTGTTTACCCACTCAACATCTCTCTCCTGCAAGTAAGCCGAATCTCTCAGCATTATCTGGCAGAGATCAACAGTTGCACTGGTTGTATAAATGATTCCTTTAAATCCGTTTTTAACAAGATTTGGGATATTGCCGGAATGATCGATATGCGCATGTGAAAGAAGCATTATATCAATCTCGGAAGGATCAAAAATAAAATTTTTATTTTTTTCAAATGCATCTTTTCTATGGCCTTGATACATGCCGCATTCTAATAGAATCTTTTTACCGTTGATTTTTAAAAGATGCTGTGAACCTGTTACTTCCTGTGCTGCGCCGATAAATTGAATTTCCACTGTTCCCTCTGCAAGTTAAATATGAAATGTTGTGTGATTTTTATAAGTATAGAATTCATTAAAAGAAAAATAATTATTTGAGGTTATAATTCATAGAAATGCTTTTATAATTCTACAAAAGAATTGGGGAAGGGTTTAATTTTCATAATAAAAATATGTTCAATAATAATTTTTGTTTCAATCCAGATTTTGTAATTTTGTAACTTTAGAATATGGAGATAAAGAGAGATTTTATCATTTGAAATTAATACTAATTCCGGTAAAATATGCTAGAAGCCCTTATCACAATTGTTGTTGTCGGGTTTAGCGCCGGGTTTATTTTTTCCATTCCAGTTGCTGGTCCTATTAATGTTATTGTAACTTCAAATGCGCTTAGCGGCAGGTTACGTTACTGCATTCGCACTGCTCTTGGTGCTTCAATAATCGAATTCTTTTATATCGTAATAATTGTCTTCGGCATATCATCGCTTTATTCTTTGTACAGGCCAATTATTCCTTACCTATTAATTGCCGGAGGAGCAATTTTAATAGGCGTTGGAATAAAAATTATCAAAACAAAATTCAGTCTTGAAAACCCAAATGAAAAGACAATAGTTGAAGATAAAACAAAAAATAAAGGCGGTTTTAGAACTGGAATTTTAATTAATTTAACTAACCCCTCACTTTTTCTCGGTTGGCTGACTTCAACGTTCTTGATTTTTTCTTTTGTCTCTTCAATTGGCTTGCATACCGGCGGGTTAAATTTAATTATAAAGGAAAATGTAAATTCAATTAGAGAAATGTCCGGTACTGAATTAAAGAAATTAAAAAACCTTCCAATAGATTCTTTAAAAAGTGTTGAACAGAATAAACCGGATGAAGAAACGTTAAATCCGTTATTATTAGGCACAGTTTACGGTTTTTCTGTCGCATTCGGCAGCTTCCTTTGGTTATCCATTTATTCAAAAACAATTGTAAAGTATAGGAAAAAATTAAATCTTAAACTCGTCAACATAATAATACGTTCTTTGGGAGTTGTGTTATTTTTTGTCGCTCTTTATCTTATCTTTAAAGCCATTCAACTATTAATCATTTAATTGATTTTTATCTGATTTTAAAGCATCCATTATTACTTCGTTTCAGCTTAAATAAAATCTTAAAATTTAATTTCAGTAATAGAAACCTTTTTAATATTTTTGTTCTTATTGTTATTTTATCTACTGCAAAAGGGAAGTTTAAAATTTTCAATGCAGTTGTCATTAATTACTTATTTAATTATACATTTATAAAATTTTTATGAATAATAAAATTATATACTTTGATAGGAATGAAAACAATTATGGGCCAGCTCCAAAGTGTTTTGATATCCTTAAAAATGCTGATCTCACAAAGATTAGCTTTTACTCTAAAGTTTTTACAAAAGGCGTAAAGAGTATACTCTCGGAAAGATTGGCTAAAGAATTTAACATCGACGAGAAAAATGTTTTGCTTGGCTACGGCGCAGAAGATCTTTTAAAGCAAGTTGTTCAATGTTATGTAAATGAAAACCAAAAGTTAATGATACCGACATACTCTTGGTGGTACTATAAAGCAATGGCAGATGAAGTTAACGGTAAGAATGTCGAGTATCCATTAATTGAAGGCGAAGACACTTTTTATTATGATATTAAAGCCATGTTAGAACTTTATAAGAACGAAAAGCCAAGTGTCGTTTTAATTAGCTCACCTAATAATCCCACTGGTAATTCAATTTCTAAAGAAAATTTATCAATCGCTCTGGAGGCTTTCAAAGATACAATCGTTGTTCTTGATGAAGCTTATTGGTACAACAGCTCGAATGAATATGTTAAAGATTTAATTAACAAATACCCGAACTTAATTGTAATTAGAACTTTTTCTAAATACTATGCATTAGCCGGAATGAGAATTGGTTTTGCTTTAGTAGGTGAGAATCATAAAAATCTCGCTAAATTCACAAACAGATATTTAGGATTTAATAGACTAAATGAGGAGGTAGCAATTGCTGCGCTTGATTCCGCTGATTACTATCAGGATATTGCAAATAAAATGAGTGAAGACAGGCAATTATATTTTAATGAATTAAATAAACTCCCTGGATTTAAAGTTTTTAAATCAAACGCTAATTTTATTTTAGTTGAAATTCCAAAAGAAATAAAATCCTCATTAAAAGAATTTTTAACAGGCAAAAATTTAATTGTAAAATTTATGAATGAAGAACTTCTTAATTCCCATTTAAGAATTTCTCTGGGAACACAGGAACAAAATAGAATGGTAATTGATGCAATTAAAGAATTCTGCAAATCCAGCCTTTGATAATGACGTTATTTGAAGAGTATAAAAATACATTAAAGATGGTTGAGGTCGAGGAAGTGCTCGACCTCATATTTTACCGTCCGCTTGCTTTTGTTTTTGTTAAATCAATACTACGAACAAATCTTACTCCAAACCATTTAACAATTGTTTCAATTATCTTCGGTGTGCTTGGCAGTATTATGCTGGGCTTAGCTAATCCGACTTTGTACGTTTTAGCCGGAGTGTTTTTTATTATTTATGATGTGCTTGATTGCAGTGACGGCCAATTAGCAAGGTTAAAAAAGAATGGCACTTACATCGGAAGAATTTTAGACGGCTTTGGCGATTACATTGTAAGCATCGCAGCTTATCTTGGAATCGGGTTTGGTTTTGCAAATCATTCAAGTGACCCGGTCTTTTGGTGGGCAATGACTGTTGCCGCAGGAATAAGCAATGCAATACATTCTTCCATACTTGATTATTACCGGAATCGCTTTTTGGATTATGCCTTAAATAGGAAAAGCATGCTTGGGGATGATTTAAAATTCTTTAGGGAAGAATATGACCGTCTTCTAAAACAAAAAGGTAAAACTTTTGATAAAGCAATGCTGTGGGTATACTTCAAATATTCTGCTGTGCAGTTGAAGTTTTCTTCGAGCACAATTGAATCAGAAACAAAAAAATATGAAGCAGCTGATTTTTATAAGAAGAATAAATTGATAATGCATTTATGGACATACCTTGGACCAACAACTGAAATTTCATTTTTAATAATTTGTGCCTTCATAAATAGAATAGATTTTTATTTAATTGGATTAATTACAATCGGGAACATTTTGACTTTACTTCTATATCTCTGGCAAAGAAACATAAATTCATCTACTAAACTGTCAGCACAATCATGAAAGGAATAATTTTAGCAGCCGGAATAGCCTCTAGGCTGCGCCCAATTACCGACAGCATACCTAAATGTCTTTTAAAGATAGGCGACCAGCGAATTCTTGAAAGAACTCTTAATAATCTTTTAAAAAATGGAATCGATGATGTTGTAATTGTAACGGGTTATTTGGAAGACCAAATAAAAAACTTTGTTGGGCTAAATTTCCCTGAACTTAAAATTGAGTACATTACAAATGAAATTTATAATTCTACAAATAATATTTATTCACTGTGGCTGGCGAAAGATTCTATTTTAGGGAATGATATTCTTTTATTAGACAGCGATATAATTTTTGACAGCAGAATAGTTAATAAGTTGATAACCTCAGGACATAAAAATTGCCTCGCAATCCGCTCAGACCATGTTTTGGGTGAAGAAGAAATAAAAGTTACAGTTGATAAAGAAAATTATATATCGGAAATAAGTAAAGTTGTTAATCCAAAAGAAGCAATCGGCGAATCAATTGGAATTGAATTGTTTGACAAAGGGTTTAGCCAAAAGCTGTTTGAAATTTTGGAAGATAAAATGTTAAGACGAAAAGAAGTTAACCATTTTTATGAAGCCGCATTTGAAGAAGCAATTCAAAAAGGAAATAAAATAGCTGCTGTTGATGTTGAAGGATTGCGCTGTATTGAAATAGATACTGCTGATGATATCCAATCTGCTGAAGAAGAAGTTGTTAAATACGTGAAGTAGATATTAAACAAAAACCTCCGAGGTTTTCCTAAACCTCGGAGGTTTGATAATGAGTTTTCTATTTTAACTCAACATTACCCTATTCGAAATTTCATTTGTATCATCCGGTTTAATCGGAAAATGTTTTGCTAAAATTTTCCCGACTTCCTCAACTCCCCAAATTAAACCTTCGGCAAATTTTCCATCTACAAATAATTTCTGAATTTGATTTTTTATTTCATCCCAGGTCGAATCCGATACTTTTTCATGAATTCCTTTATCAGCTACTATGTGGAACTGTCTGTCTGTGAGCATAAGAAAAATAAGTATGCCGGTTTTGTCTCTTGTTTTATCAATCCCCAAACGGAAAAATTCTTCTTCGGCAATCTCTTTTATTGATTTATTTCTTTGAGAAAATTTTCTTTTTTCTTTTATGCTTACAGAGATTTCCCCCGCAGTAAGCGATTCAAATTCTTTAATCTTATTTGAGATATGAAGAAAATCGTCGTCGTTTATAAAATGATATATTAATCTTTCAGCCATAATCTTTTTATGTAAAGCTATTAAAAGAATAAAATTATTACAAGTGTGTGAAATCAATTTAAAATAAAAAAGCGCTGCAAAATTTATAAGAGGTGGAGGTCCTATAGTATTACAGCGCTTTTGGTGGAGAAGATAGTATGAACAAATTTAATTTTTTCTAACTCTGATTGAACCGCCGGAAGTTTTTGCAATTAATTTATTTCCGCCTGCGTTTATATCAGCTCTAAATTTTGAATCTGAAATTTTATCGGCATTGTTTCCTTTAAAGTCACAGCTTACATCACCTCCGGAAGAAGATAAATTAGCTGATGCATTAAAATCTGATGGAAGGCTAACATTAATATCTCCGCCTGATGTATGCAGCTCAATTCCTTTATTGCTTCCCCAATATTTCACAGTTATATCACCGCCGGATGTTTCCGCATTTATCGATGCATCTTTTCCATTTAAATAAATATCACCGCCGGAAGTTTCAGCATCAATGTTTCCCGCAAATTCATCAGCTCTAATATCGCCGCCCGAAGTGGAAACTCCCATAGTTCCTTTTGTCCGGTATAATTTTATATCGCCTCCGGAAGTTGAAACCTTTAGATTTCCATCAGTATTTCTTAATGTTACATCTCCGCCTGAGGTTTTCAAATAATTATTGCCTATAACATCTCCAATTTTAATATCCCCGCCGCTTGTATAAACTTTGGTATTAAACTGGGTTGGGACTTTAATTTCGAATCGCATTTTCGGGCCATTGCCGAACCAGTTAAAAATATTTTTTCCGCTTTCAGCTTTTATTGAAACTTCATTTTCGTCGTTATGTATTAAAAAAGTAACTTTATCTTCTGCTTTATCATTTCCTAAAATTTTAACATAGACTTCGGCTTTATCCCAGGTAGTAATCAAAACATCACCGAACGAAGCTTCCAAATTAAGGTTTTTCCCGGGTTGTATAGAAAAACTTTTTTCTCTTAAAGTATGATAATCTGTTAAATTGTTGGAGTGTGTACTTAAATCTGCAGCTAATGTGCTGGTACAAATAAATATTATAGAAAAAATGATTTGGTTAATGTAAAGATTTAATTTTTTCATCCTCTTCTTTCCTTTTGCTTTTTTTATATTAGACCAGGTAAGATAGAAAAGGTTACCTTGTTCCATATTTTTTTATCTGAAGCTAAATTAAAATATTTTTTCTTTGCTTGATTAGTTTATTCTTTAAGAGGTAGTATTTTATTAGGAATGGTTAATTGAATAAATTGATGCAAAACAGCCAACAAATAAACACAAATTTTTGTTTTGCTTCTAAAATAAAATCAAGATAACTTCACAAACATGATGAAATTTTTAAGAATATTTATACTGTCATTCGCGTTTATGTTTTTTAATTGCTGCGCTTCAGAGATTGATAATTCTAACTATGATCAGTTGGAAAAAACTGCCAAAGAAAAATTTAAAAGTGATTATAAAATTACATTTAACGAAAATAAAACTTATGCAATCTGCTTGAAGCGATTTAAAACCAGTCCGCCCACGCCTTCTCCTCCTCTTTCTTTTTTTATTTATGATATTAAAAACGAAAAAATTATTTATCAATCCAACTTAGCTAACGGAAGAGTAACCTGGAAAAATAAAGAGCAAGTTGAAATCGAAAGAATACCCGGAACAGTTACTGGATTTGAGCCGCCTGATGCATTTAAAGATGTTTATGATGTTCATCTGCAAAAGTTATTAGATAAAAAATAAAATAGTACTTCAATAAAAAATTACATAAGGGAAACGATTTGAAAACTAAATTTACCGTTGTATTTATTATTGCCGCTGGGTTTTATATATTATTTTTAACCGGACTTAATAATCAGAAAGATAAAATAACCCTCGAATCAAGTTCTCCTAATGAACATGAGATTAACAGTTTAGTAAAACTTCGAAATCATAATAGTCTTAATTCGTACCTCGCAAAAAGAATTTCAGAAAAAATTAAAAAGATTAATAAGTCAGAAGAATTTGAAGTTAATGCCGACGAACCAAATAAGTTTGTTCAGATTTTAAATGAAATGAAGATTCCTTATGGAGAAACTAAATCAGGTTATCCTGCTAACTATAAACTGATAGAATTAAATAAAGCAAGACAGCAAAGCCGACTTCAAAAAAAGTCCGATACAATTTTACCTTGGATTGAAAGAGGTCCTGGAAATGTAAGCGGAAGAGCAAGAGGATTAATTGTCGATCCCGATGATCCGGCAGGGAATACCTGGTTTGTTGGTAGTGTTGGCGGAGGTGTATGGAAGACTACTGATGCAGGTCAGAATTGGAGAAATTTAACTCCTGATATACCGGACCTTTCAGTTTCTGTTTTGGCAATGGCTCCTTCAAATCATAATATTATTTACGCGGGAACCGGTGAAAGTATGTTTAATATTGATGTTATAAATGGTGATGGTTTGCTTAAATCAACCGACAGGGGAGAAACCTGGAATCAAATAACAAATACAGTTGGGAACTTGAATTTTAATAATGTGTCCAGAATAATTGTCGACCCCAATAATCCGAATATAGTTTTAGCTTCTACTTCTTCCGGGAGATACCGTCAAAATTTCTATAATAAATCCGGGATTTTCAAATCAACTAACGGTGGAACTATATGGTATCAAGTGTATAACGAAACATCAATTGGTACTTACGGAAGAGTAGAGAAGGTCCTACAAATAATAAATAAGCCTGGAAACTTTAATATTATATTTGGAGCGATTGATCAAAAAGGAATAATCAAATCAACGGATGCCGGTGAAACCTGGAACATTTCTAAAAATGGAATTGAAGATACAACCGGTAGATTTGAGCTGGCAATTTCCCCAGTAAATACAAATAAAATTTTTGCTGCTTCAGAAGGTTATCCAACATCAAATTTATATGTATCAACTGATGCAGGAAACTCTTGGCAAAAGACTTCCGAAAATGGAACCGAACCCAATTGGCTTTCCGATCAAGGATGGTACGATAACACAATCGTTGCTCATCCTTATAATGAAAATATTGTTTACGTCGGTGGAGTATGGTTATATCAAATAAATCTTATAGCTTCGAATAAAAGAATAACTACTGAATTATCAACAGGCAGCGTTCATGTTGATCATCATAACCTTGTGATAATAAAAGGAAGCGGAAAATCATTCAGAATTTTAAATGCAAATGACGGCGGAATTGGAGTTTCATCAGACAGCTCTGCTAATTGGACAAGCCCAATCAATGGATTAAATACAACACAATTTTATGGTGTTGATAAAATGCCTGGCGGCAGTGCATACGTTGGCGGAATGCAGGACAACGGTACCTGGCTATCTCCAGAAAATACTACTTCTTCATCAAACTGGAATTTTTCAATTGGCGGCGATGGATATGAAACTTCCTGGAATTTTGATGACCCATTAAAAATAATCGGCGGTTCACAGTATAATGGACTTGCAAGGTCGACCGATGGTGGACTAACTTTTAGCGATGCAACATCAGGCTTAACTGATGTTGGTTCAGGAAGTGCTCCTTTTATTACTAAAATAGGTAAAACAAATATAGACCCTGATTTACTTTTTGCTGTTGGTAGACATGGTGTTTGGAAGTCTACAGATTTTGGTGAAAGTTGGAAACTATCTGCTATTTCATCAAACTATTGGGGAAGTATAAGTTCATTTCATGATGTTAAAGTTTCTAAAGCAAATCCTAATATAGTTTGGGCCGGCTCAAGAATGGATGCAAATGGAACCATTAATGTTTCCGTTAATAAAGGCGGAACTTTTTCTCCAACTAATTTATATGGGCAAACATCAATGGGGGGAATTTCTGGATTAGAAACTCATCCTACTCAAGATTCGACTGCTTATGTTTTATTTTCCTTTGCCCGGAAACCAAAAATCCTTCGTACAACTAATTTAGGACAAACCTGGGAAGACATCAGCGGATTTGGAAGCGGAACTGTTAGCACAAATGGCTTCCCTGATGTATCAGTATATGATTTACTGGTAATGCCCCAATCTCCTGATACAATTTGGGCGGGAACCGAAATTGGATTATTTGAAACTACTGATAACGGTGTAAGCTGGCATAAAACCGACAATGGCTTACCTTCTGTCGCAATTTGGTCTATGACAAATGTTGAAGATGAAATTGTAATTGGGAGTCATGGCAGGGGTATATGGTCAGTTAAGATTCCAGCCCTTGGGAATTCAGGTACGTACAAGCCATTGATAAAAGCACTTTCACAAGATTTAAATGGATTTATAAATATTGATATAAGGTTACGTTCATTATATGATTCTTCAATTGTAAAAATTAACGGTTCAAATTATGTTTTCTTGGGTAAGAATATTGTTTCTAATAAAGATACTCTTATACAATTTGCAATCACTCAAGAAGGAGATATTAGTATTTCTGTTTCAGGATTTAAAGGTGGAATTGAATATTCTTCTGTTACAAAAAATATTTCAGCAGTAATTTATAAAACTGCTCAAAATTCTTATTCAAATAATTTTAATTCTACATCAAATGATTTTATCGGCAGTGGTTTTGAAATTAAAAATTATCCAGGCTTTTCCAATCCGGCAATTCATTCGTCTCATCCATATAGTAATCAGCAAAATCTTACTTATACTTTGGCTGTGCCAATAATTGTGTCTTCATCAGGTACAATTTTCACATATGATGATATAGCTTTGATGGAGCCTGGTGATCCCGGTTCTGTTTTTGGAGATTCAAATTTTTGGGATTATGTAATAGTCGAAGCAACAACGGATGGAATTAATTGGATTCCTTTAAGCGATGGATATGATTCCAAATATGATCCTGCGTGGACTAGCAATTTCAATTCAAACGTATCTCCTGATTCTACTTTGTACAGAACACATAGCATTGACTTGCTAAACAAATTTAAACAAGGGAATAAAATCTTAATCCGGTTCAGGCTATTTGCAGATGAATTTGTAACCGGGTGGGGATGGGTGATAGATAATATTAATATTCAGCCATCTGTTTTAGGAACAAACGATAAAAATTCGATTCCAAACAAATTCGCTTTGTATCAGAATTTTCCTAATCCTTTTAACCCAACGACAAAAATTAAATATGCAATCCCAGCCTCCCTAAATCCCTCCAAAGGAGGGACTTTGACACAATTAAAAGTATACGATATTCTCGGAAAAGAAGTAACAACACTTGTGAATAAAAATCAGCAGCCCGGCAATTATGAGGTAACTTTTGATGGGAGCAATTTAGCAAGCGGAGTTTATTTCTATCAACTGCAAGCAGGTAAATTATCTGCCACGAAAAAATTTATTTTAATGAAATAAAACTATGAAGTGAAAGAATAGGCGTTGGTTTATGATAACTATTGGAATAAAATCTAAACTTAATTTAGGTTTTAATCAGTGTTCTAAAATTGATTATTTATCACAATTATATCAAATCAATTTTTAACATAAATTTATAGATAAATCTATTGTTATTACCGTTTAAGGTCCCAAAATTTCTGTTTATACATCTTAATTTCCCCTCAAATAATTTTAAAGCCGAATAAAATTTAATTCTACCGCTGCTATAAAATTTTACAACTTTCGTAACAACTTTTAATAGTTTAATTGCTGTTATAAAAATTAATTAAATATTAGAAGGTTATTATGAAAAGATTTTATTATCCTATTGTTTGTTATGTTGATGGTATTTGCTGCTTCTTCATCCATTTTTGCAAATGAACCGGCACAAAAAGAAGAGGTTGAAAAAACTATTGACAATTATGTGAACAGCACTGATACTCGTAATGTCAACTCCCTTGAAAAAGCTTTTTATCCTGAAGCCACATTGGTCGTTGTAAATACAATTACTAATAAAACAACTACTCAAACTAGCGAGCAATTTGTTGAGCAGGTTAAAGCAGGAACAACCGGCGGCTGGAAAAGAAATCTGGAAGTTTCTACAGTTGATGGAAACGATAAAGTTGCAACAGCAAAAGTTACAATATCAGATGCAGCAGTTAAGCAAACCGGCTATATTACACTTGTAAAAGATGGTAATGACTGGAAAATTGTAAGCGGTGCATTTACACTTGAGTCAAATAAACAATGAAAAATATTTTAAGATGAGGTAGTCTCACATCTAAAATTAAAATCGTTCTTTCCTCACTCCCAGAGGATATAGGTTTGCGGGAATCTATTTTCGTGATGGTTTATAGATTCCCTTTTTTGTTTGAATGATTAAGGCTGCCTCATCTAATTTTATTTTACAATTTTGATAAGTAAGAAAACTCAAACACTTTGGGATGAACAAGTCTTTCAAAATCTTTATATGACATTTTAATTAGTTCGGTGTGTGTGCCTGCATTGAATGCAATCTCTTCATCTTCCGCAAGGCTTCCTGCTGCGTAAACCTCCATATCATATAAGTTTCCGAAAGGCGGCATCGCGCCAATTTCACAACCTGGGAATTTATCAACAAATTCATATTCACTTGCTATACGAATATTTTCGTGGCCCAGCATTTCTTTTAAGAAATGTAAATCAATTTTGTATGAACCGGGAATAACTGCCATTGCTATCTTATTTTCAATTTTTATTACGACTGTTTTGGCAAGCTCTTTCCCTGGAATATGTGCCGATGCTGCTATTTCCTGAGAAGTGAAGGCTGGTGAATGGGTGATTGAAACGTATTTGATATTATTATCATCCAGAAATTTTTTTAATTTTTTAGCCGGCATATCAACCTCCTAATAATTAATTAAATAAATTTTTTAATTAACTAAAACATGGAGAAAATGTTCGTAATCAATATTTCAATTTAGAAGAATAAGAAGTTTTTTTTATAAGAATACATTGAAAATTCTTATTAAAATTAATCGCGAATGAATGGTAATGAATTAAATTTTGAAAGTAAAATTATTTTTTAAAATGCCTTTTAATTTTTCAAAAACAATAGATTTTAAATCTTCAGAATAAGGTTTTGGAGGTACTTTATTCCAAACGGGCTGCGGCCAGGCTGCATCTATTTTATAGCGGACAATGTGATGCAAATGAAGCTGGGGGACAACATTACCGAGTGCAGCTATATTTAATTTATCAGGGCGGTAATTTTTTTGCAATAATCCTGCAAGATAAGATGACTCTTTTAAAAGCTGAACCTGGTCTTCTTCGCTTAACTCAAATATCTCTTTAATATTTTCTCTTTGCGGTACTAAAATAAACCAGGGGTAATTTGAATCGTTATTAAGTAAAAGAAGAGAGAGCGGAAAAGACCCGATTAAGAATGAATCATTTTTCAATTGTTGGTGTAATTCAAACATAGGCACATCTAAAAATATTATTTTATGATTGTACAAAATTGAAAATATAGAATAGTATTTAAAAATAAAAAAGAAAAGTTAATTTTTATTTATATCTATAATGCCCGATTATTTTATATTCAAATAGGCAGTCGGATAAAATCTGCCAAAATCAATATTATGAACAACTAATTTTACTTTAGCAGGTTAATTATTAAATAGACTAATATTAAAATTGAAACTACAAAGAAAAATTTTCTTACTCCTGCTCTGTTGTGTGCAGAATATAATTCTCTAACTTCAGAATTTTCTGAAAGAATTTTTTCAACCATATCTTTTGAATCTTTCAAGCCTAAACCAGTTTCTTCCCTCAAAACTTTTACACAATCTATTTTTTTGCCTTCTCTTAAAAAGTCTAGCACCTTTTCTGATACTGAAACATTCTTTTGCTCACCAATATTTTTATCCATGTTGTTATTAGAAGTGATTTTATCAACTAAATCTTTTGCTTCTTTTAACCCAATATTTAGTTTTTCTCTAAGCATTTTGATTGCTTCAATTTTATTACCAAATTTTATTTGCTCCAAAACTTCGGAAGGAATTATAAAATTATTATCCATAAATAATTATCTCCTATCTAAAATTATTATAACTTATTTTAACATACTTTTGATTTTTTTTCAGATAGTTTTTAAATCTTAAACTAATTATGTTTTGTTTGTTGTTCAAAAAGGGAAAACTGTTTGAAAAATATTAAAAGTTTATCAAAATAGTCTTATGCTAAACATTTTTTTAATTCCTTTTTGTTTTAATAATTCAAGGAAATTATCATATGTCGAAAAAATTTAAGTTCATTTTAGTAATAACTCTATTGTTTTCATCATTGCTTTTTGCTGAAGGCGATTTGAAAGTAGCGGACATTGGTGATTTGAACCTTACAAATGGAAGTACAATCACTAACTGTAAAATTGGCTATCGAACTGCAGGCGAAATGAATAAAGACAAATCAAACATTATAATTTTTCCAACCTGGTTTGGCGGAGACACGGAAGGTTTACTTAGCTTAATAGGCCCTAAAAAATTAATTGATACTGATAAATTTTATGTTATTGCTATTGATGCTTTAGGCGATGGGATTTCGTCTTCACCATCAAATAGCGATGAACAGCACGATTCAAAATTTCCGGTTTTTAATATTAAAGATATGGTTAATTCGCAGTATAAATTGTTGACGAAGGTTTTAAAAATAAATCATATATATGCTGTTGTTGGCGGTTCAATGGGCGGAATGCAGGCATTTCAGTGGATTACATCTTATCCGAATTTTATGGACAAAGCTGTTAGTTATGTCGGTTCGCCGAAATTAACCTCTTACGATCTTCTTTTTTTGAAAACTGAATTAGATATAATTGAACAAGGGCACAAATATAATTTCAGCGAAGATGAATTAATAAAAGATATAACCAACATTCAAACTCTAAATACTCAGACTCCGCAATTTAGAGTTGAGCAAACAGACCCGGAAAACATTGATGCATTTATGCAGGAAAGATATGAAGTCCAAAAAAAGCATTTTAGATCTTATGATTGGGAGTCTCAATTAAAGGCGATGATGCAGCAGGATATTTATTCGCAATATGCAGAATCGATGAAACTTGCATCAGAATATATCAAAGCAAGGGTGCTAATAGTTGTTAATTTAACTGATCACATAGTAAACCCCAACCCGGCAATGGATCTAGCTAAAATGATAAACTCTGAAATTTATGTTTTCAATAATAAATGCGGCCACTTAGGGCCCGGCTGTGAAATGAAAAAATTTGAAGAAGTGGTTGGGACTTTTTTATCAAACTAAGAATCACAATTCTGAAAGATGACATCTTTTTATAAAGAAAATCATTACTTAATATCTAACAGAAATTATTGTTTTACAGGAAACCTTGGCATAATAAAGATGTCATCTTTTTGTTATATGCAATATTGCATAACTTCTGTATTAATTAGACTCCATTTGAGTTATTCAATTTATCAATTAAATCATTTCTCAAATTCCAAATTTTAGGAGTGATGGAAACGTGATATAGGTGCGGATAAATTAATCTTTTAACTCCGGTATCAAGCCTATTCAAATCTTGTTCGCGCTGCTTTCTTATATCTTCAATTGAAGGAAAATCGTAAACAAGATTTCCATCCTTATAAATATCCACAAGCAGTGGTTCAATTTCTTTAATTTGATTTTTGTCTAAAATTCTTTTTTTAGTTTGATCGAATGGATGCTGCAAAGTTAACTTCTGACTTTCGATTATATCCTCATCAATTAAAGCAACCAAATCTGCGCTAGCTTCATTTGTATTTTTATAAATCCTATAAACTTGTTTATTTCCAGGTGCAGGAATTTTTTCAACCGATTCCGATATTTTTATTGCAGGAACCCATTCATTTTTATTTTCAACTGCCACCAGTTTATATACTCCGCCTAATGCCGGGGCTCCTTCAGAAGTAATAAGCCTAGTTCCAACACCATAAGTCAGTCGCTTAATTAAGTTATCTGGATCAACATGATGCTTCGGGGCATCTTCTCTAATCTGACTTATGATTTGCCAGATGTTCATTTCATCAAGCTCGTTTGAAAGAACAATTCCAACTTCATCTAAACTTGCATCATCAAGCATTTGAGCGGCTATGATACTTAGATAAGCAAGGTCTCCGGAATCCAATCTAACAGCAATGGGCTTATGGCCGCGCTTCTTCAAATTTTTAAAAACTTTTATTGCGTTTGGAATACCGCTTTCAATTGTGTTAATGGTATCAACTAATAAAACACACTCATCAGGATATAAATCGGCAAAAGCTTGAAATGCTTCATATTCAGTCATTCCAAGAGCTAAATACATTTGAACCATGCTGTGAGAATGCGTGCCTTTAGGAGGGTAGCCCAGCAAATTGGAAATTCCGACATTTGAAGAATAATCCGCTCCACCGATTAAAGCCGCTCTAACTGCAGCAATAGCTCCTCTGTCCTGCGCTCTTCTCGCCCCGAAATCGATAAGCATTTGTCCTTTTGCAATTTCTTTTATGCGGGATGCTTTAGTTGCAATTAATGTTTGAAAGTTTAGATTGTTCAACAAAACTGTTTCAAATATTTGTGCAATTGCTGCCGGGCCTTCTACAATTGTTAAAGGTTCATTGGGATGAACTACTCTTCCTTCGGGAATAGATTTAATATATAAAGATTTAAAATTGCCGTTCTTTTTTAACCAAACTAAAAAGTCATCATGAAATAATCTTTCGCCGTTAGAATTTTTGTGTGCTTTTAAAATTTCAATTTCAGTTTCGGTAAACGAAGTATTTTCCATCCAGTCAATAAGCCATTCAAGTCCTGCATTTATACAGTAACCAGCTTTATGTGAACCGTAGTCAGGATAATTTCTGAAGTAATGATCGAACTGAACTGTTTTTTCATGAAGATTATTTTTAAAGTAAAGCTGCGCCATTAACAATTGATAATGATCTGTAAATAAAGCGCCCTCGGTAATTTTTTGATCAAATTTTTTTAGCAAAAAAATATTTCCTATTTTTAGTAAGTGTTTTTAATAAAATTGATATTAGAATGTTAATCCAAACCAGATAATGAATAATATTAATTTTATTTGTGAAGATTTCTATAATATGTAATCTAAAGAATAGGGGAATTCCAACTCATGCAAAAATTATTATTTAAAATTCACATCCTATTCTATAGAAAAAATAAATAATAAATTGTTTATAAAAAAATAACGAAAGCAGCATAAACATGAAATGCTTAATCTCTCTAAAGCTTCATTAAACATTTCATTTTATAAGTAATTAAAATTACAGGGAGGAAGATTTTGAAGAAAGTATTAATACTATTGCTTTTTGTATTCTTTGATAAATGCTTTGCTCAAAATATGGGGATTATATTTAAAGATTACTTACCATCAGCTATAACAAAAAATAAAAATTTTTATGACCAGGCTGCAGGTCCTATAACTGAATTTGCTAAGATTCACCCCGACATGATTTATTTTTTTATAGAAAATTTAAAAGCAAAATTTGATACGGTAACTGGTGATAAATATTTTTCTGAAAATTTTTGGAAGATAAAAGATATATATGCTAGTCACTTTAATGCCTGGCTATTTCAATTAGAAGCAGAAGTAAAAAATGAAGAGATAGATGATAAGTTAAAAAATTTCTGTCTGGATTATTTAAGCGATTATGAAATCAGAACAAAAAAAGTAATTCCAATGGATTTATCCGAAAAAAAAGATTCTAACCTTTCAAATTTTTTTATTGTAAAATATTATTCTCAAGACAAAAATATAAAATATGATGAAACCGAAAATTATTATAAAAAAAGGATAGAACTTGAAAAAGAAAGATCGAAACTTTTCAATGATATGCTAAACAATCCTGCTAAATATGAAAAAGAAGACTTGCGGAATGTCATTTTTCAGTGGAATATTTTTGATGATTTAGACTTGAATAATCAAAATATTAAAGCATCTTTTATAATAACTCAGGTTTTAAGAGAATATTATTTAAATAAACATTTATTCAGCAATTGGACATTAGGAATTGGTTATTCTTATCAGCATGATTATTACACTAGATCGGGAAGTGTATATGAAACTTCAAAATTTGGAAATGACAATCAAACCTTCTATAAAATTCATCCTTTTCGCTTGTCAATTAATTATAAACAATTTTTATCAAAGTATATTGGTATGTTAAGTTATCTAAATCTTGAAGTAGTAGCAGGATTTGGAATAGACAACAATTTATATCAATTAGAAGATTTAGCTTACAGAAACACAAAAGTTGATGGAGTTTCTAATAGGGTTACAATATTTGGGTTTTATAAAAATGAAGCTAAAATAAAAGACTACGAATTTATTGAACTGAACTTAACCACACCATTAATTTTTATTGGTCAGACAATGTCTATAGATGGTGGAATAGGACTATCTGTTTTTCAGACTAATTATGAAATAACCTACGATTATTATTATAGAAAATTTGAAAGTGAATTTGCGGCTCCAAGAATCATTGAAACTGAATATGGTAACGCTTTAAATAAAAAGGAAACGAGCTTGGATATTTATTTTAATCCTATTATTTACTTTAAATATTATGCTGCAAAGCCATATGTTTTTCAGTTTATTGCTTCAATTGATAGGTTGGCCTTTGAAGCAGCAATTAATTTGTAATCATTAGTCTGTAGACATTATTATAATTTATTATATTACTCTATCTATCACACTAAACTGCTGTTTGTCATTTCTTTTATTTTGGATTAAACTATATAAATCTTACATAATCCATTCAAATAAAAACTATTGTCTAAACGGGACAATTCATATTTAAAATAAAGAAAAAAATAATGTATTGCTGTGAACAAGGTTTAACAGGTAAATATTCTTATTTTTAATAAACTAATTAATTTAAAAGGAGAAAATATGGAAAGCATCTTGCCTCAATTGAAAGAATTTGCTGCAATGTACGGGATTAAAGTTATTGCGGCTATAGCAATTTTAGTTATCGGGTTGTGGGTCTCAAAAATATTAAAAAAATTAATAAGCAAAATACTTGCGAAAAGAGAAATTGATTCCACGATTGTATCATTTTCTACTAACGTTGTATATACTGTACTTGTAACATTTGTAATAATTGCAACGCTTTCTCAGGTCGGTATTGAAACAACATCTTTCATTGCGGTGATAGGCGCTGCCGGGTTAGCAGTTGGACTAGCATTTCAGGGCGCCCTTTCTAATTTTGCGGCAGGATTTCTATTAATAATTTTTCGCCCTTTTAAAGCTGGTGATTTTATAGATGCAGCAGGCTCTATGGGGACAGTTGAAGAAATTCAAATTTTATATACCAAATTAAAAACTATTGACAACATAAAATTGATCGTGCCAAACAGCAAGCTTATGGGGGACACAATTACAAACTATAGTGCTAATGAAACAAGAAGAGCAGAATGGATTTTCGGAATTGGCTATGGGGATGATATTAAAAAAGCTAGGTCTGTGATTAAAAATATTATTGAAAACGATAAAAGGATCCTAACCGATCCGGCTCCCCAGATACTTGTTAAAGAACTTGGAGACAGCAGCGTAAACTTTGCTGTTAGAGCATATATGAACTTGCCTGATTTCTGGAATGTTTACTTTGAAATTATTGAAAAAGTTAAAGAAGCTTTTGATGAAAATAAAATCAGTATACCATTTCCACAAAGAGATGTTCATACTTATCAGATGCAATAAATAATCTTTAACAATATACTATCTTGAAATTATATCTTATTACTTAATATTTTAAAAAATTATGACAAAAATTATTGTACTTGGTGCCGGAATGGTCGGCAGTGCTATTGCTGTTGATCTGTCAAAATCGTATCGCGTCAAAGTTGCTGATATTGATTCTGATAAATTGAAAAGATTAAAAAAATTCCATAAGCTTGAGACAGTTCAAACGGATTTATTTATCCCTGAAAATATTAAACAAGCGATAAGCGATAGTGATTTGGTGGTATGTGCAGTACCCGGATTTATGGGTTTTGATACAATTAAAACAGTAATCGAACACTCAAAAAATGTGGTTGACATTTCTTTTTTTAATAAAAATCCTTTCGAACTTGATAAACTGGCAAAGAAAAAAAATGTAACTGCTGTTGTTGACTGTGGAGTTGCTCCAGGCTTAAGCAACATTATTTTGGGCTATCATAACAAAAGAATGGAATAAAATCTTTTAATGTTATGTGGGAGGACTTCCTAAGAAAAAAAAATTGCCCTATCAATATAAAGCTCCATTTCTCGCCCGTAGATGTGATTGAAGAATATACACGTCCTGCCCGGTTTGTTAAGAGATGATAAATTGGTTGTTAAACCTGCTTTATCTGATGTTGAAATAATGGAGTTTGAAAAAGTAGGTCAAGCTCGAAGCATTTAATACTGATGGATTAAGAACACTTATTAAGACCATGAAAATTCCAAACATGATAGAGAAAACATTACGTTATCCGGGACATGTAAACGATATCAAGCTTTTAAAAGATACAGGGTTTTTTAGCGAAGAATTAATTGAATTACAAAATGGTGAAAAAGTTCGCCCGCTGGATTTAACCGTAAAACTTTTGTTTCCTCTTTGGAAATTGAAAGAAAATGAAAAAGAATTTACTGTTCTAAAAATAAAAATTGAAGGATTAAAAAATAAAAAACGTAAAACTTTGGTATATAATTTATATGATGAATATGATACTTCAACAAATACATCTTCAATGGCACGAACCACCGGGTATACATGTACTGCTGCCGTAAATTTAGTTGCAAAAAATATTTATACAAAAAAGGGAATATCCCCGCCTGAATTTTTAGGAGAGAATAAAAATTGTTTTGATTATATTCTTTCGCATCTCAAAAAGAAAAATATTAATCTTAATTTTGAAGAAAGTTAACAAATAATTCTTTATATTTTTATCGATTGAATGATTGGCATTTGCGCTCGTATTGTTTACCTCTCTTAAACAATAAAGTAACTTACAATTAAACTATGATAGTTTTATTCCAACTTAATTTAGGCCATTAATGTCTTCACGAAATGTTACCCAACTTTTAGTGGATTTCAATAAAGGTGACAATGATGCAATGCATCTTTTACTTCCTTTGGTCTATAATGAACTGAGAAGGCTTGCATCAAAATATTTAAGAGCTGAATATTCAAAAAGAACTATACAAACTACCGAACTTGTTCATGAAGCGTATATTCGTCTTGTTGGAGACGAAAATCTATCGCTTCAAAACCGGGGGCATTTTTTTGGTGTAGCTGCAAATTCGATGAGGCAAATTTTAGTAGATAGAGCGAGAAAAAGACAAGCAATTAAAAGAGGCGAAGACAAAAATAATTTGTCATTAGATGACGTCCTTTCTATTTCAGATGAAAAGAATGAAGAAATATTAGCTCTTGATGAATCTTTGAAGAAGCTTGAAATGTTTGATGAACGCTTAAGCAAAATTGTTGAACTTAGATTTTTTGCCGGCTTTACAATTGAAGAAACCTCGGAGATTCTAAATATCTCTCCCGCGACTGTTAAACGCGAATGGAGCACCGCAAAAGCCTGGCTCTATAAAGCAATGGGCAAAGCCTAAAAAAAAATTCCTAAAACCATTTTATAATTTATAAATGAATATCCTGGATTGGAAAAAGATTAAATCTATATTTGAGTCAGCAATCGAACTGCCTTATAACCAACGCCATGATTTTGTCGACAAAGAATGTTTGGGAAACGAGTCTATCAAACAAGAAGTTGAAGCTTTACTATTTGCTTTTGAAAATTCAGGCAGCTTTTTGGAAGAACCGGGTATAGATTTTACTTATCTGCAAAATATAGATGAAGATGATTTGTTCATAGGAAAGCAATTCGGTGCTTATAAAATTGAAAAGAAAATAGGCACTGGAGGAATGGCTTATGTTTACCTGGCGAGGAGAGCAGATAATGAGTTTGAACAGACCGCAGCATTAAAAATTATTAAAAGGGGAATGGACACAGATGAAATAGTAAGAAGATTTAAACACGAAAGACAAACGCTTGCAAATCTCGATCACCCCAACATTGCAAAAATTATTGACGGCGGAACTTCCGATGATGGCCTTCCATTTTTTGTTATGGAATATATTGACGGCATTCCAATAACCGAGTATTGTGATCTGAATAAACTTTCTGTTGATCAGCGGCTTGAACTTTTTATAAAAGTTTGTTCCGCTGTAAACTATGCTCATCAGAATTTAATTGTACACAGGGATTTAAAGCCAAGTAATATTTTAATTACATCCGACGGCACTCCAAAACTTCTTGATTTTGGAATTGCAAAACTACTAAGCGAAGAGCAAAATGCTAACACGATGGCATTAACCAGGGATGGTTCAAAGCTGATGACAGTTGAATACGCCAGTCCAGAGCAAGTTAAAGGCGGAAAAATAACTACTGCAAGTGATATATATTCACTAGGCGTTTTATTATATGAGCTATTAACCGGACACTTACCTTACAGTTTTAAAAATAAATTTCCTCATGAAGTTGAAAAAGTAATTACATCAGTTAATCCTGAAAAACCTAGTACTATAATTGCAAAATCCAGCAAGACTATTACAGAAGATGGTGAAGTAAGTGAAGTATCAGCAGAAGAAATCAGTATACTAAGAAACAGTAATGTAGAAAAGCTTAAAAGAAGATTATCAGGAGATATTGATAACATTATCCTAATGGCATTAAAAAAAGAGCCGGAAAGACGCTACAACTCAGTTCAACAACTAGCTGAAGATATTCATCACTATATTGAAGGAAGGCCTGTCAGTGCACACAGTGATACCATTTTATACCGGACTTCTAAATTCGTAAACAGGCACAAAATTGGGATAGCGGTGTTTTTAATAATTAATCTTTTAATTATCGGGAGTGTTGTTGCTATTATCTGGCAGGCAAACATAGCCGCAAAAGAAAGAGATAATGCAGAGCTCGAAGCCTCTAAAACTGAACACATAAATAATTTTTTAAATGAAATGTTATCGTCAGCCGATCCAACTATAGCCGGCAAAGATTTAAAGATAAAAGATGTTCTTGATAAAGCTTCAAAAAAAATAAATACTGAATTAAAAGCCCAACCCGAAATTGAGGCTGAAGTTAGAACAACAATCGGACAAACTTATGAAAGTTTAGGGCTATATGATGATGCAATTTTCCAGCTTAAAAGGGCGCTACAATTAAGAGACTCTCTGTTCGGTGAAAATAATTCTGAAACTGCAATTAGTTATAATTATGTAGCGTTGGCTTTTCATTATAAAGGCAATCTTGATACGGCGAAATATTTTTATGAAAAATCTATTAAAACTTTGAAAGCTTTAAAAGATGAAAAAAAATTGGAAGAAGCTTTAAACAATTATGGAACCCTGCAAATGGATTTATATCAATTCGACAGGGCAAAAAAAAGTTTTGAAGAATCACTTGCTATTTCATTAAAAATATTCGGGAAAGAAAGCAGGGAAGCTGCATCAACCATGAACAATCTAGCAATTAATTATGACTACCAAAATAAATTAGATTCCGCAGAAAAATTTTATATACAAGCACTGGATATTGATAGGAAACTTTTTGGTGATACAAGTATGGATGTTACTCATAACTTGAATAACCTGGCTTTTATTTTTCAGGAAAGGGGAAATTATAAAAAAGCAGAAAGTCTGTTTACCAGTGCGTATGAAATTAGAGAAAAAATTCTAGGAGATAATCATCCAGAAGTAGCGATGGGTAAGTATAACTTAGGATGCTGCTATTATTATTTAAATGATTATGCTAAAGCCGAAAAGCTTATAAAGGAATCTATTAGTATTTGGAAAGGAAAGTTGAATGATGGCCATTATTATTTTGGAAATGCCTATGGATGGCTGGGGAAAGTACAAAATGCCGATGGTAAATATGATTCTGCTTATCAAAATTTAACTCGTTCACTGCAAATAAGAAAAAGAATATTCGATGAAAAAAATTCGGTTGTTGTATCTACTGAATGTGAATTAGGTAAATCCTTGCTTGGACTTAAAAAATTTTCCAACGCTGAAAAGGTTTTGCTTAAGGATTATGACAAGATAAAAGATGAAATAGGATATGATAAAAAAACAAGGAACAATTTAGTAAAAGCAATTATTGAACTATATGGAAAATGGGGGAAAAAACATGAGGCAGAAAAATATGCAGATCTTATTCAGAAAGAATAATCTTAATTAAAAATGATTATTAGATCACAATGTAAAAAACCTGTAATCATTATTCTATAGGCAACAACTTTATGAACTTTTATTTAGTTGAGGAAATTTAAATGGAAAAAAGAAATCTTGGAAAATCAGGATTAGAAGTTTCTGCACTTGGGCTTGGCTGCATGGGCATGTCTGAATTTTATGGTGAAGCAGATGAATCAGAATCAATCAAAACAATTCACAGAGCAATAGAATTAGGAATAAATTTTTTTGATACTGCCGATATGTACGGCCCTTATAAAAATGAAATTCTTGTTGGGAAAGCATTAAAAGGAAAAAGAGATAAAGTTATAGTTGCTACAAAGTTTGGAATTGTTCGTAATCTTGAAACAAATGAAAGAGGCATTAACGGGTCACCGGAATATGTTAAAAAATCATGTAATGATTCATTAAAAAGATTGGGTTTTGATTATATAGATTTGTACTATCAGCATCGTGTCGATCCAAAAGTGCCGATAGAGGAAACAATCAGTGCAATGTCGGATTTAGTAAAAGAAGGCAAGATTAGATTTATTGGAATGTCTGAAGCTGCTCCAAACACATTACGACGCGCTAATAAAGTGCATCAGGTGTCTGCATTACAAACCGAATATTCTTTGTGGAGCAGAGATCCTGAAGATGAAATTTTAAAAACAGTTCGCGAGCTAGGAATTGGCTTTGTTGCATATAGTCCCTTAAGTCGTGGATTTTTAACCGGGCATTATAAATCAATTGATGATTTTGAGAAAGATGATTACAGAAGATTTGCACCAAGATTTCAGGGTGATAACTTTAAGAAAAATTTAGACCTGGTTGATAAAGTAAATGAAATAGCCAAAACAAAAGATGTAACACCGGCGCAATTAGCTTTGGCCTGGGTGCTTGCCAATGGAAATGATATTGTCCCAATCCCCGGAACTAAGCGAATAAAATATTTAGAAGAAAATATAAAAGCTGTTGATGTAAAATTAACTGATGACGAATTAAAGGAAATTGAATCAGTTATTCCAATGGAAGAAGTTGCTGGTTCAAGATATGATCAAACAGGAATGAAATTTGTTAACAATTAAAATTTCTTTTGAAACAAGAATAATATTGTCTATTAATTGAATTAGCTTAATTCTACTTTGGCTTAAAATATATGTTTATTTTGATCAAGTAATAGATGCGCTAAATTTCCTTATTATTTATTCGTTTTGGATAAATATCAAACATTTCTGTCAATCCCTGCTAAAATTAGTTCAATTGTTCTATATCATTAAGCCTCTTTTTATGTAATATTTATCATAGAAATTTTATCGTTCGAGCAGAAATTATTCTGGATAAAATATTTATTACTGTTCAAACTTATAACTGCAGCTTGCGAGAAAGGAAATTTAATTCTATTTCATTTCCATCATAAGTTTAATAGAAAGCTTGTGAAATAATATCGCTTTTATGATGTAGCTTTTCTTCTCAATCATAAATATTCATTTGAAAAATATTTTCTTTTGTTAATTCCGATTCTTAAGAATAAGGATAAAAAATTTATCTAATAATTAATTAGGAGGGCTCTATGTTAAAATCAATACTTACCATGTTTTTAATTTTACTGTTTTTAAGTTCATATTCATTTTCCCAATCCGGAGGAAACTTAAGCTCAGATAAAGTTCAGGTTTCTTTCCCATTTAATGACGATGCTGAAGATACTACAACATCCTATGCTAACTGGGATCGGGATGCATCTCAGTGGCAGGTTAAAATTGTAGGCTCACATAGCGGTACCCAAGCTTGGGTTATGCAGCAAGGAACTGGAAGTTATAATTATATCACTCTTTCGAGTGGATTAAATTTATCGAGTACTCCCAATCCTTATTTGCAATGCTGGGTAAAGAGATCTGATGGCCAGGGAGGATATATCAGTCTAGAAGCATCAAGTGATGGAGGTTCAACATGGAAAGCTTTGATTACAACCAAATTTTACCGGTTCCAATTATACGCGTGTTCAAGCTTCATTGTTCAATTATAGAGGTGCTAATACTTTAGTTAGAATTGGGTGCTACGCACCTTATGGCACTTATTATGTCGATGATATTTTAATTGATAATGCTCCAACTCCGCAGTCTTTTGTTTTATTAAACCAAACTAATAATGGTATGGAAGTAAAATGGGGACAATCAACTGCAAGTGATTTTAGCTTATACAGAATCGTATTATCAACTGATCAGAACAAGGTGAATAATGATATTAATAATTTTAATGGGAATTTAGGATATTATGCTACAACAGATATTAATGGACGTACCGAAACAAGAGTAATAGATGTTACAACTAAGTCCACAGTTGATATGGTTTTAACTGATCTTGCATTTACTAACACACAGTACTATGGTAAAATTTATGAGATGGATACTCAAGACCTTGTAAATCAAGGATCTGATAGAGCAGACTTAGCAACAACGTTTTACAGTGACTGCAGAAACGCCCCTTTTACTGAAACATTTGAAGGAACATATAAATGGGCAGCAGATCTGCCATGGGCTAGTTACAACTGATGATGCTTCGGATGCTGGTCATAGCACGACTCATGCTTATGAAGATTCTCCAGATGGTAATTATCCTGCAAATGCAGATAGAAGACTAGTTGCTCAAGTAAATTTTGGTAATACAGCGCATCCGGTTTTAAGATTTAACCAAAAATATTCTTTTGAACAGAATAATGATCAAGGTTATCTTGAATATTCAACGGATAATTCTAACTGGACTACAATAACCGGATTCACTGGAAATACAGGCGGATTATGGGAATCAAGAGATTTTGATGCAGGTTTGCTTAAAGGCAGTGTTGGATATATAAGATTCAAAACTTTTCAAATGGTGCTGGCATACAGCAAGATGGATGGCATCTAGATGATATACAAATTTATAATAATACCAGAACAACAGCATTCCCATTTTATGATGATGTTAGTGTTGATACTACTTCTCAAAAGAAATGGATACCGGGTGCATGGAGTATTAAAATAACTGGAGATCATTCTGGAGATAGCCAAGTTTGGTATTTACCGCAAAACAGTACTGGATATGTATATTTAACTCTTGGCGGCCCGATGAATTTATCTGGAGCTCCTAATCCTTATGTTCAATTTTGGATAAAGAGAAGTGATAATCAAGGGGGATATGTTAGCGTTGAAGCTTCGAGATGATGGTGGTATTACATGGAAATATTATTAACAGCCAAATTTTACAGGTGCTCAATATACCAGGATTCAAGCTTCTTTATATAATTTCAGAGAAAACAATGTTATGATACGAATAGGTGGATATGCCCCTTATGGATCATTATTATGTTGATGATATTTTAATTGATAATGCCCCAACTCCTCAATCATTTGTCATGCTTAACCCTAACCAATAATGGAATGGAAGTTAAGTGGGGTAAATCAACTGCAAGCTGATTTTGGTTTCTATAGAGTTGTTATATCAACAGATCAAAATAAACTTAATAATGATATAAATAATAGTAATTCTAATAACGGTTATTATGCTACTAACTGATATAAATGGCCATAATGAAACAAGAGTATTTGATATTAGTAATATAAATACAACTGATACAATTTTAACAGATCTAACATTTACGAATACACAATACTATGCAAAAATTTATGAGCAAGGATACTCAACTGCTTATAAATCAAGGTTCTGATAGGGCAGACTTAGCAACTGCTTTTAATGTTACTCCTGAAGTTGCTCCATTCAATGAAACATTTGAAGGTTCTAACTTTGTATGGGCGGCTGATATTCCATGGACCGTAACGGAAGCAGATTCTGCCGATTCTCTTCATTCAACAACACATGCTTTTGAAGATTCACCTAACGGTAATTATGCACCAAATTCGGATAGAAGATTAGTAGTACAAATGAATTTATCTGCAATCACAAGGCCATTACTTATGTTTAATCATAAATATACTTTTGAACAAAACAATGATTATGGTTACATAGATATTTCTTCTGATAATGCAAAGTGGACCAATATAGCCTCATTCACAGGAAATAGCGGTGGCGTATGGGAGGCAGCAGAATTTGACTTAGGTGCTTTGTCTCAGCAATCTGCGGCTTATTTAAGATTTACTACTGGCTCTAATGGCCCGGGCGTGCAGCAGGATGGATGGCACTTAGATGATATTCAAATAACAGATAATTATAAACATGCTCAAATTCCATTCATCGATAGTGTTGAAGTAGACAGTGTTTCTAAGAATTACTGGACTACCGGGACCTGGGAAATTAATGCTGCAAACGCACATAGCGGTACTCAGGTTTGGTATTGTCCTCAAAACAATGGTGGTTATAATTATATAACTTTAAAAGGTACAGTTGATTTATCGGGAGCTCCCAAACCGTACGTCTCATTCTGGCTTAGAAGAGCAGATGGCGGCGGCGGCTACTACAGTTTTGAAGTATCAAATGATGGCGGACAAACCTGGAAAGTTATTAAGCAGCCTAATTTTAGCGGGACTACTTATACACAAGGTATATACTCATTAGCTGATTATAGACAGAAAAATGTACTAGTTAGAATAGGAGTTTATGCTCCATATGGCGCTTATTATCTTGATGATATTGAAATTGCTGATTCTACAGGGTACGCAACAGGAATTCGCGATTTTGCTGGAATTATACCAGAGAATTTTGAATTAAGCCAGAACTATCCTAATCCTTTTAACCCTTCAACTACGATTAGATATGCATTACCTGTTGAAAGTAAAGTATCTTTAACAATATATAATTTGTTAGGCCAACGGATAGCTCAATTGGCTGATGGAATTCAAAGTGCAGGTTACCATGAAACTGTATTTAATGCATCAAATCTTGCTTCGGGTGTTTATCTATATTCAATAAATGCAGTATCATCCGATGGGACTAAAAATTTCGTGGTTACAAAAAAATTAGTTCTATTGAAATAACGAATTATTAAAAAGTTATTTTGTAAAATTAGGGAAGCTTCGGCTTCCCTTTTTTTATGCTGTTTATTAGAAACATCTTCATTAAAAATCTAAGGTCTTTAGATATTGGAAATAATTTAATTCAATAGTATGTTTCTTCGCTTTAATTAATTTTTTGTTATAATCTTAAAATGTTTAAACCAAAATTATTTGTTGTTTATAAAACTTTAACCAAGAAACAATTATTAAATGATTTAACAGCAGGCGTGCTGGTAGGTATCGTAGCTCTTCCATTAGCTATTGCTTTTGGAATCGCGTCAGGAGTGCCCCCGGAAAAAGGCTTGATAACTGCAATCATCGGAGGATTTATTGTTTCGTTTTTAGGAGGAAGCAGAGTTCAAATCGGCGGGCCGACCGGGGCTTTTATAATTATTGTTTATGGTATTGTTCAGCAATATGGAACAGAAGGTTTGATGATTGCTACCTTAATGGCTGGGGTGATATTGATGATTATGGGCTTTGCTCAATTTGGCTCGATGATTAAATTTATTCCTTACCCTGTTATAGTTGGTTTTACAAGTGGAATAGCGGTTGTAATTTTTTCAAGCCAGATAAAAGATTTTTTTGGTTTGAATATTAAATCTGTGCCAGCTGATTTTATTGAAAAGTGGGAAGTATATTTTAAAAATTTTAACTCACTTAATTTAGAAACATTATTAATCGGGCTTTCATCATTATTAATTATATTTCTTTGGCCCAAGGTATCAAGAAAAATACCGGGAAGCATTATTGCTATTTTATTAACGACTTTTGTTGTTCAGTATTTTCATTTAAATGTTGAGACTATTGAATCAAGATTTGGAGCAATTCCTTCAAGCATTCCTTTCCCTTCAATCCCATCTATGAATCTTGCAACCATAAAAAATTTAATTATGCCGGCAACAACAATTGCAATTCTTGCAGCAATTGAAGCATTGCTTTCAGCAGTTGTTTCAGATGGAATGATTGGAGGAAAGCATAAATCAAATATGGAATTAGTAGCTCAAGGAGCAGCAAACATATTATCGCCTTTATTTGGCGGAATACCTGTAACCGGCGCAATTGCCAGAACTGCTACCAATGTTAAAAATGGAGGAAGAACTCCTATTGCCGGGATTGTTCACGCAATTACTCTTTTATTAATTATGATTCTTTTAGGCAAGTGGGCAAAACTGATCCCAATGGCTACTCTTGCAGCTGTGTTGATAGTAGTTTCAATTAATATGAGTGAGTACCGTGTATTTAAACAGCTATTAAAAAGTCCTAAAAGCGATATAGTAGTTTTATTAACAACTTTTAGTTTAACTGTTATCTTCGATTTAACTATTGCGATTGAAGTTGGAATGGTATTAGCTGTTGTATTGTTTATGCGGAGGATGTCGGAAGTTTCAAATGTTGGAGTTGTAAAAAGGGAATTGAAAGATGAAGAAGAAAAATTAGATCCCAATGCAGTGACAAATAAAAATGTTCCTGATGATGTAGAAATTTATGAAATTGATGGTCCATTCTTTTTCGGTGCCGCACATAAATTCAATGATATAATGAGATCAATTGAAAAGCCTCCTAAAGTTAGAATAATTAGAATGAGAGATGTCCCGGCAGTAGATGCAACCGGATTAAATTTATTAAGTGAGCTATATCCGGGAAAGTAAAAACGATGGAATACATTTAATTCTTTCCGGTGTTCACACCCAGCCTTTATACGCAATGACCCAATACGGTTTGCTTGATAAAATAGGTGAACAAAATATTTACGGAAACATTGATGATGCTCTGGATAGGTCAAGAGAATTGCTTGGTATTCCTAAGCTTGGGCGTCCTCAAGAATTTATTCCTGTAGTAAAACGTGAAATGGAAAATGATTGAAATAATTATACTCTGATTTTACCTTTATGTAAAGAATATATTTTATTTTGAAAAAGTAACACCACTCTTATCCGATTATTTTTTATTTTAAACCACTAATTATTCTTTTAATCATACTAGGTAGAAAAATGATTCATTCAATTTTAATACTAATTCATATTTTTGCGGCTTTTATTTTTGTTGGAAATATAACTGTTGGAATCTTTTGGAAAATGTATGCTCAAAAATCCAAAGATGCTAAAACAATTGCCTTCACTTTTAAGGGTATTATTAAAGCTGATAGGATTTTTACAATGCCGAGCGTAGGAATATTGTTGATTTTCGGTTTAGGTTCTGCAGGAGGCTATTATAATATACTTTTAACAGGCTGGATATTTTGGTCTTTGATTTTATATATCATTTCCGGGGCGGTTTTTATGGCAAAGGTTGTCCCAATTCAAAAAAAGATTTATGCACTTGCAAGTGAGGCTGCAAAATTTAATTGGGATGAGTACAAAAAGCTTGCTGATCAATGGGATTTATGGGGTTCGATTGCTTTAATTGCTCCCATAATTGCTGTTGTGCTAATGGTTTTAAAACCAGCAATCCCTGGAATTTAATTTATAGTAATTATGAGTAACGAAAAATTGAGATTTAGTATGGAAGATATTTTTATAAAATTTTCCGAATCAAAGATTATTTTACTTGATATTAATTTACTGCCGGAAATTTTATCTGAGTCAAAAATTATTTTAGAAAAAAATACAATTATTAATGACAATGTGAGAATAATTGAAATGAATGATAAAATAATTTTTCAGGAGATTACTTCTAAAAATGAAGTTGCGCTTCGACTTTTTGAAACATTTAAAGATGCTGAGGAACTATTAAATAAACGAATTGATGTTTACGAAAAGATGTGGGATGGATGCGGGTGCAAAGTAGATTATTATAATTAATTTTTTTAAATAGATATTTGGGTGAAAATAATGAGCAATATTCCTCAATTCACTCCTGCTAAAATTGAAACTAAAAATACCATCCTTAGGAATTATGTTGAGGGCGAAGGTAAAATATTCTTTGACTTAATAAATAAAAATAGAGAAAGATTAAAGGATAGTTTCCCGATTATTTTATCCAGTACCCATGATGAAGTTACTGCAGAAAATTATATAAGAGATAGAATTTATGAATGGCGTCAAAAGCTGACGTTTGCTTTTGGGATATGGCTAAAAAAAAATAATCAATGTATTGGCCATATTAGTATAAAAGATATTGATTGGAGAATCCCGCGCGGGGAGCTTGCTTATTTTATTTCTTATGAATTTGAAGGTAAGGGTTTAATGAGTGAAGCCGTTGTCTCAATGATTAAGTTCGGCTTTGACATTTTAAAATTAAACCGTCTTTTTCTTCGCGCCATAGTTTCAAATGAAAGAAGTATTACAATAGCTGAAAAATTTGGATTTAAACGTGAAGGTTGTATGTCAAAAGACCATCTCACTTTTGACGAACAATTGGTTGATGTCTACCAATATGGAATGACGAGGGAAGATTATAACAAAATATTTACTGGTTGAATAATTTCTATTATCCTCATCTACAATCAAAATTTCTTATTTTCACTTAATGCAAAATTTAATTTTAATACTTGGCCTGGTTACACCTGTCTTCCTAATAATTATTTTAGGTTATATTTTAAAAAAGCTTGGATTGATAAATGATGCTTTTGTCAGCTTAAGTTCAAAAGTTGTTTTTACTGTTGCTCTGCCAGCATTAATATTTACGGAAGTTTCGAAGTTAAGCTTAAACGAGGTGCTCGATATTAAAATTATCATGTTTGTTTACGCAGGTACAATAATTTCTTTTCTGTTAGTTTGGTTCTTGAGTAAACCCTTCATCAAAGAGGGGAATGAAAGAGGTGTTTTTATTCAAGGAAGTTTTAGAGGAAATTTTGCTATAGTTGGGCTTGCATTAATTTCCAGTGTTTTTGGAAGTGATAACCTCGCAAAGGCAGCATTGATTTTAGGCTTTACAATTCCCCTTTATAACGTACTAGCTGTAATTGCTTTAACGCTCCCTGTACGTGTTGAGAGAAATTTAAACTATACTCATACTTTGTATGAAATTTTAAAAAATCCTTTAATTATTGCAGTTCTGGTTGGACTTTTATTTTCATACTTCTCAATACCAATTCCAGATGTTATTTCTAAAACTGTTGATTACGTGGCTGCATTAGCTCTCCCCCTTGCGTTAATAGGACTTGGCGGCTTTATGAAGTTCAGTGATTTTAAAAATATTTCAGGAGTAGCATTTACTTCAACATTAATAAAAATAGTCATCATCCCATTGATTGCTACTATCGCTGCTTATAAACTTGGATTTGTTAAAGGTGATTTAGGAATTATTTTTATTTTGTTCGCATGTCCAACTGCTATTGCCAGTTTTATAATGGCTGAAGCAATGGGATTGAATGGCCGTTTGGCAGGAAATATTTTATTACTTACTACTATTTTTTCAATTATAACTATAACTCTAGGTTTGTATATTCTTAAACAAACGGGGTTGAGCTAGTAACAATAAGTGAGAGTAATTTGTTTGATAAAGTTTTAATATCACCGGATAATCATTGGGCACTTTGGGCAATTTTATTTTTTGTTGCCTGGTTTGGATTGTGGGCAGAAAAAACAAAATGGGGTTCAAAACTTTCAGCTGTAGTTGTTTCAATTTTAGGAACTTTTATTTTATCAAACTTATCAATCATTCCTACAGATGCGCCTGCTTATGATATTGTATGGTCATATTTAGTTCCGCTTGCAATTCCACTGCTTTTATTTAAAGCTGATTTAAGAAAAATAATTAAAGAAGCTGGTCCTACATTAATTGCTTTTGCCTTTGGTGCAGTAGGAACTGTACTCGGTACATTATTAGCTTTCTATATTATAAACTTAGGCAGCGAAAGATGGAAGCTTGCCGGAATATTTTGTTCCACTTATATCGGCGGTTCCATGAATTATGTTGCTACTGCTGCTGCATTGCAACTTGAAATCCGGGGAATTGTTGTCTGCCGGAGTTGCTGCTGATAATTTAGTAATGACAGTCTATTTTATAATTACTTTTTGCAATCCCTTCCATTAAATTTTTTCAAAAATATTTTACTACAAAACATGATGAAAATGTTTCTGAAAATAATTTGACGGCAATTAATGAAATTGAAGACAAAAACAAATTAGGCTTAATGGATTTATCAAAATCAATGACAATTGCTTTGGCTATTTGTGCAATTGGTTTTGGACTCGCCGATTTAACGGGAATAAATGGAATTAGCATATTAATAATAACAGCTTTGGTTGTTGCTGCAGCAACTATTTTTCCAAAACAATTTGAAAAAATAAAAGGTGCCGATAAAATAGGAACAATGTTAATGCAAGTATTTTTTGCCGCTATTGGAGCAAGCGCAAATATAATGGTTGTTATAAAAGTTGGGCCGATTTTATTTTTATTTGCCGGTTTAATTTTATTGACTCATTTAATCTTTATTATGATAGCGGGAAAAATTTTCAAGCTTGACCTTGCCGAAATTCTAATTGCTTCAAATGCTAATATGGGCGGACCTACAACAGCCGCTGCCATGGCAGTTGCTAAAAGATGGGATGAATTAGTAATTCCGGCCATCTTATGCGGAACTTTGGGCTATGCTTTTGCAACTTTCATAGGGGTTGCTGTTGGTTATTGGTTAAGATAGAATAAAAATCTTTATCCGATCCGATTTTTTCATACAACATTTTATTTCCTTAATTTTGAAAAGTTAATCTTTATAAATTATTATCTTTTAATAAAATGAACACAACATCTTCAATAGTACAAGTTATTCAATTAATGTTAGCTCCTGGTTTGATGATATCTGCCTGCGGACTATTACTTTTAGGGATGAACAACAAATACTCATTAGTTGTAAATAGAATTCGACTTTTAAATGAAGAACGGCGGCGATATTTAAGCAAGCACGATAAAGAATTCAAATATGAAGAGAATGTTAGAATTGAAAGCTTGTCAACACAAATTAAATCTTTAGTCGTAAGAGTAAGATTAGTCCGTAATGCTGTTTTTGCTTATTCAGTTGCCGTTGGGATTTTCGTACTGACTTCTCTTTTAATCGGCTTAAATTATTTGTCTAATTCTGATAAGCTAAACTATATTGTTGCAGCTTTATTTTTACTTGGAATGATAGCAGTATTAATCGGAGTGATCTTTGCCTCTTATGAAACTATCAAAGGTTACGATATCATTCAATACGAAGTTAAAACTGAAGAGTAAACGTGTTAAGTCAAAAATAAAAAGTCAAAATTCAAAACAATAAACTTTTAGAGATTTCTCACACGGTAATCGATTTCAATGAAAAATTAATTTTGATAAGCTTAGAATGTCAAACTGAGCTTGTCGAAGTTGGAATTTTTCTTGATTAGTCATCTTGCGATATTCTGCCGAGTTAGACTGGATGATATCCGATGAATTTTTCAAAGTCTCTTTTAAATTAATTAGTGGTTTGACTTTTCACTTTATTAACAGCGCCATTATAGCTTTCTGAACGTGCAGCCTATTTTCTGCCTCATCAAAGATTACGGAATTTAATGAATCTGCAACTTCATCAGTTACTTCGTCGCCTCTGTGTGCTGGTAAGCAGTGCATAAATATGTAATCGTCTTTAGCATTCCTAACTAATTTTGAATTTACCTGGTATTTAACAAATTTTTTCTTTCTATCTTCTGCTTCAGATTCTTGCCCCATACTAGCCCAAACATCAGTATAAATTATATCTGCACCATTAACAGCTGCTACAGGGTCTTCCAAGATTTCAACTTTGCTGCCCATGTACTTGGCATTTTTCTTTGCATTCTCAACAATTTCTTTGACAGGTTTATAGTTTGAAGGAGTGGCCAGCGCTATGTTCATACCTACCTTTGAACAACCATGAAGTAAACTGTGAGCCATATTATTTCCATCGCCTAGATAAGCAAGCTTTAATCCTTTTAATGTTCTTTTCTTTTCAAGTATAGTGAATAAGTCGGTTAAAACCTGGCAAGGATGCAATAAATCTGTTAAGCCGTTTATTATAGGAATTGAACCGAATCTTGCAAGATCAATAACATCCTGATGATCAAACGTTCTGATCATAATAGCACTTAAATATCTTGAAAGGACTTTGGCTGTGTCGGATATGTTTTCACTTTTGCCAAGCTGTAAATCGTTTTTACCGAAGTACATTCCGAGTCCGCCTAATTGGTAAATTCCTGTTTCAAAAGAAATTCTTGTTCTTGTAGAAGGTTTTGAGAAAATCATTCCCAAAGTTCTTCCTTCAAGAATTTTATGCGGTTCACCGATTAACAATTTTTCTTTTAAAGTTTTGCTTAAATCAAAAATCTGGTAAATTTCTTCTAATGATAAATCATTAATTGAAATTAAACTTTTGCCTTTCATATTTACTGCCATTTTAATCTCTCTGGTTTTTGAAAAATTTAATTTATAATTTTCGTTCCGCTTCCTTCAATTCCAACTTGCGAAGCTTCAGTTATGATTGCTTCTTTACCACCGCTTTCAATAAAATTTACAGCGGCAAGAATTTTGGGGCCCATACTGCCCATAGCAAATTGGCCATCGTTCAAATATTTTCTTGCATCTTCGACTTTTAATTCATCCAAAGCTACCTGATCTTTTTTATTAAAGTTCAAATAAACTTTAGGGACATCTGTAAAAATATAAAATGTATTTGCATTAATCATTGTTGCTAGTAAAGAGGACGCAAGGTCTTTATCAATTACAGCTTCAATTGCTTCAAGGTGATTATTATCATGTTTGTAAATTGGAATACCGCCGCCGCCTACAGCAACAACTATATGTCCGCGTTCCACAAGTTCGCTTATCATTTTTTTATTCATAATATCCATAGGCTGGGGAGAAGCCACTACACGCCTCCAGCCGCGTTTCTGCTGATCTTCTTTGAATACCCAGTTGTTTGCTTTTGTTAACAAGTCGGCTTCTTCTTTAATATAATAACCTCCGATTGGTTTTGTAGGATTTTCAAACGCCGGATCTTTTATATCAACAAGAACTTGAGTTACCAAAGTTACTACATTTCTGTCCACATGATAATCATTTAAAACATTTCTCATCTGCCGTTCAATCATATAGCCAATTCCGCCTTGAGAATCTGCCACACAAATATCAATCGGCATTTTAGGGATTTTATATTGATTAAACCCGGCTTCATTTCGTAATAAAATATTTCCAACCTGCGGACCGTTGCCGTGAGTAATTACAATATTGTATCCATCTTCTAAAAGTTTAATTAATTTTTCGCAAGTGTCGTAAGTGTTTTTTTCCTGTTGATCGATTGTACCAACTTCATTTCCTCTTAAGATAGCATTCCCACCAAAAGCGATTACAGCTAATTTATTCATACGTGCCTCAAAATTTATAAATACATTTGCAATTATTATATGATTTGAGTTGTCCGGCAGGCTTCATATTTAACTATTTGATTAACATTTTTCATAAAATTTCTTCCCCTTGCATAAATATTTAAATTTGACTGTAGTTAATCTAATAAGTAAGAGATTAAAAAGAAATATTGGAGAGAGTTTACGAAAGTAAAATTATAGCTCCTTGGTCTGTAGTGGTCGTACCATGATAGAAAACTTGTTTAAATTTAAATTGAAAATAGTTGTTTCACGGTGTGACTGTGACACCCGAGTTAACCCCAATTCTTAAAGAAATTGGGTTTATGAGAAATGCTTACATCTTTCTATTTTAAAATTATTTTCACAATTTTAGTTACATCATGAGAAATAAAAATGAAATAAGCAGTTCCGATTTATTAAAGCCGGAAAACATGCTACGGCTTTATGCCAGTGGTGCTTTTCCCATGGCCGATGAGAAAACCGGTGAGATAAACTGGTACATGCCTGAAATCAGAACGATCATTCCGCTTGATAATTTTAATATCCCGCGTTCGTTAAAAAAGTTTTTAGAGAACTCCAATTTTGAATTTAAGTATGACAATGATTTTCTTTCAGTTGTAAAAAATTGTGCTGATAGAGAAACAACCTGGATTTCAGATAAACTTATTGACGCCTATTTAAAGCTTCATAAATTAGGGCATATTCATACCGTTGAAACATGGCAAAAAGGAAAGCTTGTCGGCGGCTTGTATGGAGTTGCTTTTAGAGGAGCCTTTTTTGGCGAGTCAATGTTCTCAAAAACAGAACAGGCTTCAAAAGCTGCGCTTGCAAAACTTATTGAAAGACTGAATGAAAATAACTTTGTAATTCTTGACGTACAGTATATGACAGAACATCTAAAAATGTTCGGCGCAGCAGAAATTCCTTTTGAAGAATACCAGCAATTGCTTTTTAAAGCATACAAAAGAGATTGCAGTTTTTAATAAATGGTTTATAAAATGATAAAAGGCGTTACTCATTTGAGGAATAACGCCTTAATAAATTTATAATATTATATAACTTTGCTATACTTTTTATCTGTTCCCTCAATGTGATTAATTAACCAGTTCCTTAAAAATTCCATCACTTCTATAGTTAAAAGAGTTTTACCTTCTTTGAATTTAATTTGTAAGCGAATTACTTGCTGGGTAAGAATTTTATGAATATGGCGGTGCTCTGCTAATTCTTCATAGTTAGCTTGCATCATTAATTTTTCTTCGCTTGCAAAATGAATTTGGGTATACTTTATCAATTCATCCAATATTTTTTTTAGTATATTTTTTCCTTGCCCTAGGCTCATGGCAGAGTGTAATTCATTTATTAAGCCTATTAATTTTTTATGTTGAGAATCCATTAATGCATTGTTTACGCTATATTTTTGAGACCAGGAAATCAATTCTGCCATTTAAAAAATTCCTATCACTTTAATAAAAATTGCTTTTTAAAGATTAGTATAATTAAATACATAAGATATTATCGAACAAAAAAGTATAAATGTAAGTTTTGAAAATTAAAATACTTGTAAAGTTTGAATATTATTTTTTTTAATAATAAAGGCGTTACTCGTTTGATAAATAACGCCAGAATAAATATATCTAATCAAATAACTTTGCTGTACTTTTTATCCGTTCTTCAATATGGATTATCAGCCAGTTTTTTAAAAAGTTAAGAACATCCATAGTAACAAAGCCGTTGCCGGCTTTAAATTTTGCCTGTAGCTCGATTACTTGTTTTACTAATTCTTTATGAGCTTTTTGATGATTCGCAAAGTCAGAATAATTCGCTTTTTGCATTAACTGCTCTTCATTGACAAAATGAAAATTTGTATATTTTATTAATTCATCAAATATTCTATTTAAAATTTTTTTCCCTTTCCTTCTTTCATAGCTGTATAAAGTTCATTAATAAGTGCGACCAATTTTTTGTGTTGGGAATCCATTAAAAAATTATTAACACTATATTTATCCGACCATGTTACTAACTCTGCCATTTAAAAATCCTTGTGAAGTTTTTGAATAATAATTTAAGAATCATAAATATTATCGAAAAAAAAATAAAAATTTTTATATTGGATAATTACTAGGCAGCAATTTAAAATTTTGGAAGGATAGTAAAATTTTAACTATCATAAATATTATTTGAACAAATGAAAATATTAAAAATTTTTGAGTTGTTGAACAAAAGATTTTTTGTCGAAAAATCAAGTTCGTCATTAATTTTGAATAGATATAAAGTTATATTTTCATTACTTAATCAGCCAAATTTCCTTTTGTGGTTTCGAAATAAATCTGCACCCATCTTTTGTAACATAAACTTCTTCTTCAAGTGTTGAAGTACCATAGCCTTTTACTGGCAATCTTGGTTCAATTGTGAAAACTTGAGATTCTTCAATTTCCATTAGTGGGGTATTGCCGTATTTTTCCCATTTAGGAAATAAACCTGCACCTCCGTCATGTACTGCTCTTCCAACTTGATGTCCGAGTCCGTGAGGATATTCTATATAACCTTGTTCAACAATGTAACTTCTTGCAATAGTATCCATTTTTAAACCCGTAACTCCTGGTTTAAGAGCATCTGCAACTTTTTGAATTGCATCGCGGATAATATTAAATCCTTTAGTAACTTCTGCGGGAGCTTCAGCCTCACCATCTTTTAAAACATACCAGGTGCGCTGTAAATCAGAACAATAGCCTTTATACTGAATTCCAAAATCAATATTAACCATATGTCCTTTTTCAACTTTCCTGTTTGTCGGTCCCGAATGAGGATCGCCTGCTTCAGGGCCAGTAAAAACAGCAGGACAGTGATCATCATCCCAGGCTAAACCAAAACCTTTTTCCTTAACAATATTTTTTATGAACACTGAAATATCAAGCTCACTTTTCCCTGGTTTAATAAATTTTGTTGTCTGATCAAATATCTTTAAAGTTTCGTCTACAGCTTCCTGCATTATTTTTAATTCGGTTGCAGTTTTTCTTCCTTTCAGTGCTGATATAATTTCTTCTGAAGAAACTAATCTATTTAGGAAGTCGGTGTCTTTTAAATAATCATTTAAAATAAGATACATTCCATAGGTTAAACCATCTGCAAGTTCCGAACTAAGTGAATAATTTAGTGCTATCTGTTTTGGATTTTTTGATTTTATATAATTAACAAGTAATTCTCTAATCGATTCGTTATAGCCAATAATATTTTTGTAAAGATTCTTTTCTCTAATGTTGCTTTCTTCTAATGAACCGAGAATGCAGGTTGTATCGCCATCTTTATTAATTATCAGTGCCGTCAGCCAGGTAAAGTTAATTCCGGAAATCATATCCAGAACCGGGTCTCTCATATTTGAGCTTTCTCTAACAAACGTGATCCACATATCAATATCTTTTTCTTTTAGAATTCCAACTGCCTGGTTAATTTTTTCTTTTAGAATTTCGTTATCCATTTTTGCCTCAATTTTTTGAATTTTCAACAAATTATTTTTACAAATCTATTAAATAATTAAGTCAATGTTAAAACCATTTTTAAAGGATTAAAAAAATTATGGGGTTTCATTGTGTTTTAATTCGCGCAATTTAATGTTCAAAATTCATTTTTAAGCTTGTTTATCAACACATTTAGAAAGGTCGAAATTAAATTTAAAAATCTCTTATTTTTTTTCAGTTTTTTAGTTAATTATTCGCTAAGTTTTATTAGTAGAATAAAGGATTTTATTAAAATTTTCTTTTTTAATGAAGCTGCAAAAACAAAAAATCATTCAAGGGGAAATAATGATTTCATATTTTGAAGTCCAATCTTTAATCAAATCCAATAATAAAATATTTATATCACCATATTAAATTAATTTTTTTATCAAGAGGATTTTATGTCAGAGTACATCAATAGTTTATTGACGAAGGTAAAAGCACAAAACCCAAACGAGCCCGAATTTCATCAGGCAGTTGAAGAAGTGGTTGAATCGCTGGAAATAGTTTTGGAAAGGCATCCCGAATACCGTTCGGCAAAAATTTTAGAAAGAATGGTCGAACCGGAAAGAGTAGTTTTATTTAGAGTGCCATGGATGGATGATCAAGGTGAAATTCATGTAAACCGCGGGTTCAGAATTGAAATGAACAGTGCAATTGGCCCTTATAAAGGCGGGTTAAGATTTCACCCTTCAGTTAATTTAGGCATATTAAAATTTTTAGCTTTTGAACAGGTATTTAAAAACAGCTTAACAACCCTACCAATGGGTGGAGGGAAAGGCGGTTCTGATTTCGATCCTAAAGGGAAAAGTGATAATGAAGTTATGCGTTTCTGCCAAAGTTTTATGACTGAATTATTTCGTCACATCGGTCCAAATACAGATGTACCAGCTGGAGATATCGGAGTAGGAGCAAGAGAAATTGGTTATCTTTTTGGCCAATATAAAAGATTAAAAAATGAATTTACTGGAGTACTTACCGGCAAAGGATTAAGCTGGGGCGGTTCATTGGTTCGCCCAGAAGCGACGGGTTTCGGAGCTGTTTATTTTGCACAGGAAATGTTAAAAACAAAAGGTCTTGAAGTTGAAGGAAAGACATTTGCAGTTTCCGGTTTTGGAAATGTTGCCTGGGGTGCGGTTAAAAAAATAAATCAACTGGGTGGAAGAGTAGTTACATTATCAGGCCCGGATGGTTTTGTTTATGATAAAGATGGCGTGAAGGGAGAGAAAGTTGATTATATGTTGAAACTGCGTTCCAGCGCTAATGACAGAGTTCAGGATTATGCAGATCACTTTAAAGCTGAATTCTTTTCCGGCAAACGCCCTTGGGGTGTTAAGGTAGATGTGGCAATGCCTTGCGCAACACAAAATGAAATTTTTGAAGATGACGCAAAAGAGTTAATAAAAAACGGATGCATCTGCGTATGCGAAGGTGCAAACATGCCGACTACTTTGGATGCATATAAAGTTATAAAACAAGCCGGTATTCTTTATTCTCCAGGCAAGGCTTCAAATGCAGGTGGTGTCGCGGTTTCAGGACTTGAAATGACTCAAAATAGTATGCGTTTACCCTGGCTTCGTGATGAAGTTGATGAAAGACTTCAACAGATTATGAAAAAGATTCATGATACTTGTGTTTCTACAGCAGCAAGATTCGGAACACCAGGAAATTATGTTAATGGTGCAAACATTGCAGGTTTCTTAAAAGTTGCAGATGCAATGCTTGATCAAGGTTTGGTTTAACGGAATATATTGAAAGAATAGTATATTGGAGTGATGGAATTGTTTAATTGTCATTTCTGTCACTCTCTTTATAATTGATATGTTTTATCAATGATAAAAGTCGTAATCTTTACTATTTTATAAGTGAAGATTTTTTTGCTACGAAATAACTGATACGGATTTAGTTTTGTTTGAAAATACTAAAATTACTAAAATGGACAAGCTCGGCCTCTTTAGTATAGAAGACATTTTCAGCAGCCGCATTAAAAAATTTCAAAAATTAATGCGCTATAAAATCCGTGAAATCCTGCTTGTATCCAGCCTTTATGATTATTATTTATTCGAAGAAGACGGAAGGCTTTACGAATTAATCCGCCAGGAATATCAAGTCTTAAACCTCAGTCAAGCACCTGAAATTACACATGTAACAACCGGAACAGAAGCAATTGAATTACTGCTTCAAGAAAATAGTTTTGATCTCATAATTACCACTCTTCACATTGATGACATGCATGTAATTAAGCTGGCTGAACTGATAAAAAAGACCGGCGTGAAGGCACCAATAATTCTGCTTGCTTATGATAACCGCGAAAGAAAAGAGCTTGTAACAAATTACGATACTTCTATCTTTGATAGAATTTTTATCTGGCAGGGCGATTACCGTTTACTTATCGGTATAATAAAATATGCTGAAGACAGGATGAACGTAGAGAACGATGCTTCTGCGGCGGGCGTACAGGTAATAATTCTTGTTGAAGACAATGTAAAATTTTATTCAGCTTATCTTCCTCTTGTTTATACGGAAATCTTTAAGCAGTCTCAGAGATTGATTAGTGAAGGAATAAATCTTACTCATAAATTCCTTCGTATGCGTGCGAGGCCAAAGATTTTACTTTGTACGACTTATGAAGAGGCCTGGGATTATTTTACGAAATATGAAAATTTTATTTTAGGAATTATCAGCGACAGCAACTTTAAGCATCATGGACAAAGAGATCCGGAAGCAGGAATTAAATTTTCGCAAAATGTAAAAGCTAGGCTTAAAGATATTCCCATATTATTGCAGTCAAGCAATCCTGATTTTGCTGAAAAAGCTAAAGCAGCAGGTGCAGGGTTCCTATATAAAAACTCTCCGCGCCTGCTTCATGAGCTTCGTGATTTTATGATTAATCACTTTGGATTCGGCGATTTTATTTTTCAAACTCCAGACGGGAAAGAAGTTGGACGAGCTAATAATTTAATTACTTTGGAAGAACAGCTTGTAGTTATCCCAATTGAAAGTATTGTCTATCATGCTGAAAGAAATGATTTTTCCAAATGGCTTAAGGCCCGAACTGAATTTTGGCTAGCACATAAATTAAGGCCGAGACAGGTTTCTGATTTTAGTTCTTCGGAAGAGCTGAGATTAGAATTAATTAATTCTATAAAACTTTACCTTGAGCTTCGCCAGCGCGGCATAATAACAGATTTTAATAAAGAAACATTTGACCCTAAAAATAGCTTTGCCCGTATCGGCGGTGGTTCTTTAGGAGGCAAAGCGCGGGGACTTGGTTTTATAAATACTTTAATAAATAATAATAAAATAAGGTATAAATTTCCAGGAGTAGAAATTTCGGTTCCTTCTGCTATTGTAATAGCCACGGATGTTTTTGATCATTTTATTGAAGAAAACCATCTAGATGTTTTTGCGTTAAGCTCTACAAGCGATGAAGAAATTACATTGAGATTTCTTCATGTGCCGAATTTTCCTCCTGACATTATTACTAAGCTTACTGAATATTTAGAAATTACTATCGGGCCGCTTGCAATTCGTTCATCAAGCCTTTTGGAAGATTCTCAATTCCAGCCTTTTGCCGGTGTATATCAAACCTACATGATACCAAATAATAATCCGAATATTCAGGTTAGACTAGATGAGCTGCTTCAATGTATTAAGGGAGTTTACGCTTCAACGTTTTATAAAAAAGCCAAAGATTATATGAAGGCAACTGCCTATAGTCTAGAAGAAGAAAAAATGGCAGTCATAATTCAAAAGATTGTTGGAGCTCAGCGTGATGGAAGATTCTATCCGGATTATGCCGGGGTTGCAAAGTCATTTAATTTTTATCCGGTTCCTCCGCAAAAATCTTCCGACGGAATTGCACTCGTAGCATTAGGATTAGGCAAGCAGGTAGTTGACGGTGGAATGGCAGTTAGATTTTGTCCTAAATATCCGAAACATCTTCTTCAATTTTTTTCTACTAAAGAAACTCTTAGAAATGCTCAGCAGGAATTTTTTGCACTAGATATTAATGGTCACCTTGATGATCAAGCAACACAGCAGCCGGATCGATTAGTAAAAAAATATGATTTAACAAAAGCTGAAGAAGACCAAACTTTATTTCATGTCGGTTCAACGTATTCGGTTGAAGATGATGCTGTTTATGATGGTGTGTCAAGGCACGGAAAAAGAGTTGTAACATTTGCATCAATCTTAAAGCATAATGTTTTTCCGCTCGCTGAAATTCTTGAACTGCTTTTGGAAATGGGAACCTGGGGAATGGGAGTTCCTGTTGAAATTGAATTTGCGGTAAACATGAACGTGCATCCCGGGATGCCGAAAGAATTCGCAATGCTTCAAATGAGGCCGCTGGTTATCAGTCATGAACTTGAAGAATTAAATGTTGATTACTCGGATAAAAATGAATTAATTTGTCAAAGCCAGCAGGTTTTGGGAAATGGTGCCGTGAATGCAATTTATGATATTGTTTATGTTGATTACCAGAAATTTGAACGAGCTAAAAGCAGGGAGGTTGCTACCGAAGTTAGCATGATAAATTCAAAGCTTCTCGAACAGAAAAGGCCATATATATTAATTGGTGTTGGGCGCTGGGGAAGCCTCGATCAATGGCTTGGCATACCGGTTACCTGGGATCAGATTGCCGGGGCGGCAGTTATAGTTGAAACCAGTTTTAAAGATATGAATGTTACACCATCTCAAGGGTCGCACTTCTTCCAGAATTTGACTTCATTTAAAGTTGGATATTTCACAGTTAATTCTACAAATCATTTTGATTTTATTAATTGGGACTGGCTTAATAATGAAAAGCCAATTGAAGAATTTAAATATACGAAGCATCTAAGATTTGATAAACAAATAATTGTAAAAATTAATGGAACAAAAAATAAAGGTGTGATTTTAAAACCAGAAAAGTAAAATTATACTTTGAGAAAATGTTATCATAATTTTCATCATACGTTTTGACTTCAAAAATGCTCAAAACAAATTTAGTTAAGTGTGCCAAAAGCACTGAATACATAATCAATAAAAATACAGGGAGGCAGTAATGTCCGACTACGTAAAAGATCTTCTCGCTGAGGTAAAAGCTAAAAATCCAAGTGAACCAGAATTTCACCAGGCTGTTGAAGAGGTTGCAGATTCACTTGAATTAGTATTTGAAAGACACCCCGAATATAGAGCTGCAAAAGTTCTTGAAAGAATAATTGAGCCTGAGAGAGTAATTTCATTCCGTGTACCCTGGGTTGACGAACAGGGCGAAATTCATATTAACAGAGGCTACCGAATTGAAATGAACAGCGCCATCGGCCCTTATAAAGGCGGTTTAAGATTTCACCCGTCTGTTAATTTGGGCATATTAAAATTTTTAGCTTTCGAGCAGGTATTTAAAAACAGCTTAACAACTTTGCCAATGGGCGGCGGCAAAGGCGGTTCAGATTTCGATCCCAAAGGCAAAAGCGATTTAAAGATTATGCGTTTCTGCCAGGCGTTCATGTCCGAATTGTATAGGCATATTGGCCCCAACACCGATGTGCCAGCCGGTGATATTGGTGTAGGCGGAAGAGAAATTGGTTTCTTATTCGGCCAGTATAAAAAATTAAGAAATGAATTTACCGGAGTTCTAACAGGCAAAGGATTAAACTGGGGCGGTTCATTAATTCGACCTGAAGCTACTGGATTCGGTTCAGTATATTTTGCAGCCGAAATGCTTGAAACAAGAAACCAAACCCTTGAAGGAAAAACCTGTCTAGTTTCAGGAAGTGGAAACGTTGCTCAGTATACAGTTGAAAAAATTCTTGAGCTTGGCGGTAAAGTTGTTACTCTTTCGGATTCAAACGGATATGTTTATGATGAAGCGGGATTTACACAAGAAAAATTACAATACATAATGGATCTAAAAAATGTTCGCCGCGGTAGAATAAAAGAATACGCAGACAAATTTAAAGGTGTTGTGTATACGGCAATTGATCCAAAGATGAACCATAATCCTTTGTGGGATCATAAAGCTGATTGTGCATTCCCGAGTGCTACTCAAAATGAAATAAATGAAAACGATGCTAAGAATCTTATTAAGAACGGCGTTTACGTAGTAAGTGAAGGCGCTAATATGCCTACTACTATTGAAGGTGTCAATATATTCTTAGATGAAAAAATTCTTTACGGCCCCGGCAAAGCTGCTAATGCAGGCGGTGTAGCAGTTTCAGGTTTGGAAATGACACAAAATAGTATGAGGCTCCCATGGAATAGGGAAGAAGTTGACGCACGATTAAAAATGATTATGAGAAATATACATAGTACTTGTGTAGAAATGTCTAATAGATTTGGAACACCTGGCAATTATGTTAATGGCGCTAACATCGGCGGCTTCCTAAAAGTTGCAGATGCAATGATTGATCAGGGAGTTGTTTAATTATAAAAGTTAATGAGGGGCTGCTGAATTGCAGCCCTATTTATTTTAAATAATGATGAAGCTTTTATAGTTCTCAAATAATTTTCATTGTTGACAAAATTAGTTTATGAAACACAACTTCGAAGAAGTAAAAGACAATTTTGATGCATTCTGGATTGAGCATGGTTACGGCAACCGTTTCCAGGGTTTTCAAAATTTAATGCGGCTGCGTATTCGCAATATACTTTTAGTCTCAAGTCTGTATGATCTATATCTATTTGAAGAAGACGGCAGGTTATATGAATTAATCAGGAACGAATATCAAGGGTTAGGTTTAAGTCATTCACCAGATTTAACAAGAGTTTCAAGCGGTAAAGAAGCTATAAACCTGGCAAAAGAGGAAAACCGTTTTGATCTTATCATTACCACGCTGCATATCGAAGACATGCATGCTATAAATTTTGCAAAGCTTGTTAAACAGTCTGGATTAAATATTCCTGTGGTTCTATTAGCTCATGATAATAAAGAGTTAAATCAGCTTCTTCGGAATAAGGATATAGCAGTATTTGATAAAATATTTGTATGGCAGGGTGATTTTAGAATTATAATTGCTATTATCAAATATATTGAAGACAGATTAAATGTAGAGCATGATACAAAAATTGTTGGAGTACAGACCGTAATTGTAATTGAAGATAATGTTAGATACTACTCTTCTTTCCTTCCTCTCATTTATACTGAAATGTTAAAGCAATCCAGGCGGTTGATTTCGGAAGGTATAAATTTAACTCATAAATTTTTACGAATGCGTGCCCGGCCAAAAATCCTTCTTTGTTCTAATTATGAAGAAGCTTGGGAGTTTTACCAAAAATATAAAGAATATATTCTTGGAATAATTTCCGATATTGATTTCCCTAATGAAGGAATTCAAGATCCTAAAGCCGGAATAAAGTTTACAAAAAATGTTAAGGTTGAACATCCTGATATTCCAACTCTTCTACTTTCAAATATGGAAGAAAATGCTGAAGATGCAAAAGATGTAGATGCAGCTTTTATTTTAAAAGATTCGGCATTACTTCTGAGCGAGCTGAGACAATTTATGATCACCCATTTCAGCTTCGGCGATTTTATTTTTAGAACTCCAGATGGAACAGAAGTGGGAAGAGCCAACGATCTCAGATCACTGGAAAAGCACCTAAAGAGAGCGCCTATAGAAAGTATTTTATTTCATGCAGAAAGAAATCATTTTTCAAACTGGCTGAAAGCAAGAACTGAATTTTGGCTGGCGCATCAGTTGCGCCCTAGAAAAGTTACTGATTATTCTTCCGTAGAGAATTTAAGAAAGGATTTAGTTGATACATTAAACAATTACAGGCATGCCAGGCAAAGAGGAATAATAACCGACTTCACTAAAGATTCATTTGATCCGGACAGCAGCTTTGCACGTATAGGCGGAGGCTCATTGGGCGGTAAGGCTAGAGGCCTGGGATTTGTAAACTCGTTAATAAATAACTACAACATAAGAAAACAATTTGATGATGTAATTATCTATGTGCCGCCGGCAGTTGTAGTAGGCACTGAAGTATTCGATCAATTTATAGATGAAAATAATTTAAGAAAGTTTGCACTCAACGGCAGTGACGATGAAGAAATAACAAGACGTTTCCTGGAAGCAGAAAAATTCCCTGAAGAAATTCTAGCTGAACTTGCTGCTTTTTTAGATTTAGTACACGCACCGCTCGCTGTGCGTTCTTCCAGCTTGCTTGAAGATTCACAGTATCATCCTTTTGCCGGCGTATATAAAACTTATATGCTTCCAAACAATCACCCTAATCCTTTATTCAGACTTAATGATTTGCTAAACACAATTAAAAAAGTATATGCTTCAACTTTTTATCAAAGTACAAAGGATTATATTAAGATAACTTCTTACCGCCTTGAAGAAGAGAAGATGGCAGTTATAATTCAGAAGATGATTGGTAATAAACATAACGAAAGATTTTACCCGGATTTTTCAGGTGTTGCTAAGTCTTATAATTTTTATCCGCTGCATCCGCAAAAGCCTTTGGATGGAATTGTATCGGTTGCTCTTGGTTTAGGTAAGCAGGTAGTTGATGGCGGAAACACAGTTAAATTTTGTCCAAAATATCCTACAGACTTGATTCAATTTTATTCTATCGATGAATCACTGAACAGCAGCCAGAGAAATTTTTTCTCATTACAAATGAATCTTCAAAATGAAGTTAATTATACTGCACAGGATTTGCTTCTTGAGCAACATAATCTTGATGATGCTGAAAAAGACGGTACTTTAAACTATGTCGGTTCAACTTACTCTCCTGATAACGATTCAATTACGGATGGCTTATCAAGAAAAGGAATGAGAGTAATTACATTCGGGCCTGTGCTCAGGCATAAAATATTTCCATTGCCGGAAATTTTAGAATTGCTTCTGGACATGGGGACCTGGGGAATGGGAACCCCTATTGAGATTGAGTTTGCGGTTAATATGTCTGTGACTAATGGAATGCCAAAACAATTTGGTTTACTTCAAATGCGGCCGCTGGTTATTAACCGGGAATTAGAGGAACTTTCAGTTGAGGATTTTGAAACTGAAAAATTAATCTGTCACAGCAACCAGGTTTTAGGTAACGGTGTTATTACAGATATCTTTGATATTGTTTTTGTGGACTACCATCTTTTTGATAGATCAAAAACAAGAGAAGTTGCAAAGGAAGTAAGCAAATTTAATAGTCAGTTAATTTCGGAAAACCGCCCATACCTGTTAATTGGAGTGGGAAGATGGGGAAGCTTAGATCCATGGCTTGGTATTCCAGTTACATGGGAAAATATTTCAGGAGCTAAAGCAATAATCGAAACCAGCTTTAAGGAGCTTGTAGTCGCACCTTCACAAGGTTCACACTTCTTTCAAAATATTACTTCGTTCATGGTTGGATACTTTACAGTTAATTCAAATGAAAATGACTTTGTGGATTGGGATTGGCTTCTAACTCAGGAACCAATTGAAAAAATGAATTATACAAGACAGGTTAGATTTGAAAAATCAATTACTGTGAAAATGAATGGCCATAAAAATAAAGGTGTGATTCTTAAACCGGAGCTTTAAGCCATTGTTCTAATTAAAATTTTTAACCCTTTAAAAATAAGGGGAACTTAAAATGTCTATGCAGAATAAAAATCCAGAACAAAATAAAGAAATAATTGATTCATGCCCGCATTGCGGTCATAAGCTAAGTCCGTGGCAGCAAGTTTTACTAAGTGTAGATAGAGTATTAACATGTAAGAATTGCTGGTACAGAATAATACTTGATGTTTTTGAAGAAGATAAAAACACAGAGGATAAAAAAGAAAATAATTCTAAATCCTAAGGAATTTAAAAATGGAATCTTATAATTCTTTCAAAGTTGCACAGCAGCAAATTCTAGAAGCTGCTAAATTACTTAATCTTGATGAGGCTACGGTAGACTTATTAGCATGGCCCCAAAGAGAAATTAATTTTTCTTTGCATGTAAAGATGGATAACGGCAAAGTAAAAATTTTTCACGCACATAGAATACAATACAATTACAGCAGAGGGCCGGCTAAAGGCGGAATAAGATTTCATCCTGAAGAAACTGTCGATACTATAAGAGCCTTATCTAGCTGGATGACCTGGAAAACAGCAGTTGTCGATATTCCATTGGGAGGCAGTAAAGGCGGGGTAAAATGCGACCCCAAAAAAATGTCGGAACGCGAGCTTGAAAATTTATCCAGAGAATATATACGTGCAATTGCTCCTTTTATAGGTGTTGATAAAGATATTCCTGCCCCGGATGTTTATACCAATCCCCAAACAATGGCGTGGATGATGGATGAATATGAAACCATAATGAACAGCCATCAACCGGGGGTGATGACAGATAAACCAACCCAAGTTGGCGGAACCGAAGGCCGGCGTGATGCAACTGCTCGCGGCGGTGTAATTACGGTTCGAGAAGCATGCAAAGCTTTAGGGGTTGATCCGACAGGAAAATTTGCAATTCAAGGATTTGGTAATGCCGGGCAGAGAGCTGCTCTGCTTCATCATGAAATCTTGAACGGCGGGAAATTAGTTGCAGTTAGTGATTCGCGCGGGGCTATTTTCAATCCCGATGGATTTGATTCAAAAGAATTAGTAACTCATAAATTAAAAACGGGAACGGTTCTGGATTTTCCCGGAGCAAAAAAAATTAAGCATGAAGAATTGCTCGAACTAGATGTCAATATCTTGTACCCTGCGGCTTTGGAAAATGCAATCTCAGCAGATAACGCGTCTAAGATTAAAGCAAAGATTGTTTGCGAGCTGGCAAACGGACCGACAACACCTGAAGCAGATTTAATTTTAAGTAAGAAGGGCATTCATGTTATTCCCGATATTCTTGCCAGTGCCGGCGGTGTTACGGTTTCATATTTTGAAATGGTGCAGGATAAATACTCATTCTTTTGGGATGAAAGTACAATTCATAAAAGACTGGATGAAAAATTGACTAAAGCATACCATACAGTTTACGATGCAGTTAAAGAAAAAAATGTTCATCCAAGATTAGGAGCAATGATAGTTGGTGTAGCAAGAGTTGCAGAAGCATGTAAGCTTCGCGGTTGGGTTTAACAAAAATTTATTTTTAAGGAATCTTTTTAAATTTTATTCATCTTACTTCTAAAAAATTAGGAAAAACTATGGCAACTAAAACAGCTTATTTAAAACAATTAAAAGGAATAACTTTCGCAGCAAAATCAGATACTAATCATTGGGTAATGATGGACGGCTCACCAGAGTTTGGCGGAAGCAGTGCAGGGTCAAGCCCAAAAGAATTAGTTTTAATGGGATTAGCGGGATGCACCAGCAGCGATGTTATAAATATATTAAATAAAAAAAGAGTTAATCTTCAAAATTATGAAGTGAACATAAAAGCTGATGTTTCAGATGAACACCCTAAAGTTTTTACATCAATAAATATTGAATATGTTTTTTATGGAAAAGACATTAAGGTTAATGATGTTGAAAGAGCAATCGAGCTTTCACAGACAAAATACTGCGGAGTTACAAAAATGTTGGAAAAAGCTGTGAAGATTTCTCATACTTACAAAATAATTGAAGAAGAATAAATAACTACTGCAATTATGTTTAACAAATTCAGCGTTAGTTGTTATAATGCTCATAAACCCAATTTCTCTGAAGAAATTGGGTTTATGAAATGTCGAAAGATTGATAATAAAAATTATATGATTTTATTACTTTGATATTTCAGCAATCACATCTGCAAAATTACTTTGGCCCCAGTGTTCATTATATTTGCCATCTCTCAATTTAATAATATCAATTATATTGATTTCCACTTTTTTATTACTTGGCGGAATGCCAAAAATTTCTCCGGAATGAGTCGCTGTAATTTTCTTTCTAGTGGTTACTAAATCTCCTTCTGCAACTTGTTCAAGAATTTCAACTTTCAAATCCGGAAAGCCTGTTCTTAAAATACCATTTAAAAAATTTGAAAAACTTTCTTTACCTGCTGGCATGCCGGCGGGGGCAGAATGATTAATTACATCATCAGCAAGCAATTCTTCAAAAGTATTTATGTTACCTTGTTCAATGTACTCTTTATTAAACCTTCTAACGATTTCTTTGTTTTGTTCAAGTATATTTTTCATTTGTTCCTCATTTTGTTTTAGTTGAGGACGAAAAATAATATCATCAGTTTTATTTGATTAGGGCTATTGGTTCAAAGATTGTTTTTAGAAGCTCAAATTTTTTGCTTGAAAATCTTTGGGACTTATTCCGAATGATTGTTTAAATGATTGGGAAAAGCTGGAATGATTTTCATAACCAACTTGATAAAAAACTTCTCCTGGTTTTACTTTGCGGTTTTTTAGTAAGTCTGCTGCAATTTCCATTCTTCGTTTAAGCATCCATTTCTGCGGGGCAGTTCCGTATATTTTAGTAAATCTTCTTTTAAATGTTGACAAGCTGATGCTGCACAAAAAAGCGAAATCAGATAAAGTAAGATTGCTGGTGATATTTGTTTCAATAATTTTCTTAAATTCAATATCATCAAAACCTACTTTCATAGTAGTCATAAACGATAAAATTTCCTTTGGATGTTTTTCTAAAAGATATAGCATTAATTCTTCAAACTTTATTTGTTTCATAGACTTTGAAAGATCTCTCTTCAACATAAAAATCAAAGAAGTAATAAAATTATTTATAAACTCATCTTTTTGGAATGAAATATATTGTTCTATATTAGCTTTAAATTTAGACTTTAGTCGATTAATCAACTTGTCGTATTTTACCTGGAAAGAAGTAAGTACGCTCTCATCAAAAAACATTAATATACTCTTAAACTCTTTTTGTTTTGATAAATCAATAGAAGCAATGCAATTTCCGGCAGAAAGCAGATGTATTTCATTATCATTTACAAAGACTTTTTTTTCTGTAAACTGCATTGTTTTTTGCCCTGATAATACTAAGCTAAAAGCGTTTTTATTTAGAATGCATCGGCCCTTAAAAAAATCTTTCGTTGCTGTGTAGTTATAAATAATTATTTCATCAGAATTTTTATCAGTGTTTGTAGAAATTTCTTCAGGTAATTGTAATACGTTATCTCTTATTTCCAGTTTTTTCATATTTCAATATAAATAATCCATTATAAATAATATTCTTAAAATTTTGCACGCTTATTCAAGTGATTTATAATTATTCCAAATATACATTTTAAAACCCATCAAAATAATTGTAATACTACTAAATATAAATGAACACACCATGTTTGTTTCTTAGTCATACTATTTCAAGATATATACTATCGTTAAATTGCTTACAAAATAATAAACCTAATACGTATAACAAGATATCTTTAGATTATCACGAATAGCGCATCGGATCAATATATTTTAAAAAATCTTTTTCATTTTGATTTCATCAAACTACAATATTTTTATTATAATCTAAAATATTTGTATAGCTTATACCTTTGCGGCTAAGGCACAGACCGGTTTACTTAACAAAACTTTATTATAGGTAGGAATAACAATGCCGAATTGATTAATAATTTTTATAATTAATCCGCCGCGGCGGATATAACATAACAACCTTTATTAAAATTTGAAAATTTCCGAATTCGAAAACGGCGTCCGCTTGATTTATTGGTCATCTGCGATTTATTCATTCCATTTAGTATAAAGAATATGTTCTAAGATTGCTGACTTTTGTAAATCAGTTTGTTTGCATAGCTGTAATAAAAAATGGTTAGCTATTGAATACTTTTACCAGCTAATTTTTCTCCAATTCTGAACTGTACTAAACTAAAAATAATGGTATTGACGATTAGGATATAAATAATAAATCCTGAATTAGCAAATGTTAACGTGTCAAGGGTTAATAGTGTGAGTATTACGCCAAATGAAGTAGCTATCCACGGCCATGCTATTTCAGTGCCGGGATATTTGTAAGCCTTAGTTATTGTAGGAAGTGCCGCTAGTCCGTCAGCAAGTATACTAAATGCTATTGCTAAATTTCCTACTTTAGTAATCAGCCAAAGTATTAAACCCGCAATAGACAACACGCCGCAAAATAAATCAAACTTTGTTAGTTTCCATTCTGCTTTTTTATTAACAAAGGATGCAATAAATACTGTTAGGGGCAGGAAGCCGGTACTAAAAGTCATTAAAGATTCTAAGCCGACACCTTGATTTATTTGTGCCGCAAACGCTATGAGTGGAGCAATAGACCAAAGCAGGAATGATACTCTGTTTGGTTTCACCTTTCCCTTAACGGTGTCTACTAGATAGGCTAACACACCTATTGCACCGATAATTGTTCCAACGATTACAAAATTTTGATTTAACATATTTAATCTATTTGGCTGTCTTTACTTTCATTTGTTGAATAAGTTTTTCTTCCAGCATATTTAATCGTTTTTCTAGTGAGTTAATTGTTAGCTTAAAGGAAAACACTATTGCACTTAAAGCCAAAAATATTGCTGTAATTGGAATCCAAATATTTTCAATTTTCCAGGTTACAAATGATGTAATAATAGCTGCTAATATTAAACCGATTGATGAAGGCAAAAATATTTTGTTCATTTATTTCTCTCTTTGAATTACTTGCTATATAACGGTGTTGCGGCTAACCCGCAGCCTAATTTACCTACTCGATCGAATTTTATTGCAGGTAGCAATAACAATTCTGAATTGATTAATAATTTTTATAATTAATCCGCGGCGGCGGACATAGCATAACTACTTTGAACCTACCTGCTGGTAGGCAGGCAAGAAACTTAGTACAGAATGACAAACTTAAAAATTTATAAAATGCCAAGATAGAAATCGCTGTCGCTTGAGCCATAGGTTAGAACACTCTCTTTAAAATAGACATAACTTATTGTCCCTTTTCATAAGATAAAGCCTTGTCCAAGAGTCAAACAAAAAACAATAAACAGAATAAAGATAATTATATTAAAACTAAGCCTCGATTTAGTTTCGTAAGTTTCAACTTTTATTCCATCTCTGGAAACTATAAATAAAATTGGAAGTGATGCTATCATTTCAAGTGCTCCTTCTCGTGCAGCAGTTGCCCTGGCAGGTGCAAAAAGTAACCCGGCAATCACTGCTGCTATTACAGCAGCAAAGTATGAATAATAAATAGATTGTCTTAGTGGAAATTTTGTAAAATATAAATTGATTTTAATAAATTGTGCTTTGATTAGTTTGATAGAAAAATAATAAGCCGTTATGCTGACAAGTATCAAAAGTGCTTTCCCAAACATTCCAATATTTAATTGGTTCATCGTATAAGTCCAATCGCCCATTTTGCTAAAACTTGATTGCAATATCGTTCCAGAAAACCAATAAAAATTGTAAGACATTGTAAGTAAAAATAAAAATCTGTATAGAACAGATAAATCTTTTCTTCGCTTTAAAATATAAAATATCAAAATGCCAAAGAGTAAATTAGATAATGGTCCGCCAAGATCAATTATAAAATTACCAGGGACACTTCTAAAATAGACGGAAGTTAAAAGAGTGATTTTATTACCAAGCATTAAACTCGTACCACTATGTCCTATTACTTCATGGATTATATCTGTAAACATGAAAGCTGAAACTCCAATTAAGGAAAAGGTAATTATATTTTTAGTTTTTGCCTTCATGAATTATGTTTCTAATTTTTTCATGTTATTTACTACATGAATAGTGATTTAATTATTAATTAAAATGCAGTAATTGTATACTAATTGGAATGTTAT
>CAVVCO010000007.1:0-81716 GCA_963746735.1 uncultured Ignavibacteriales bacterium | reverse complement strand
GGTTAATGAAGCAGAAAAGAAGGGGTAAGGATGTTTTCATAGATAAAGACGGGGACGGAATTTGCGATCAACGGGTTAAAGGAATGGGTTTTAAACGCGGACAAAAAGGCCATAGGCAAAATGGAAACGGACAAGGTCAGGGCCAGGGTAACGGTGGTAATGGATCTGGATCAGGGCAAGGCAATGGCAGTATTGGGTCAGGTTCAGGACAAGGTAATGGCGGGAATGGTAACGGTAATGGAAATCATTAATCTGACAATTAAAATGCTTACCAAATATTTTGCTATAATAGCTGGAGTTTTTTTATTTCTGCCGCAAATAGCATTTTCCCAATTTTCTTTTGAAACGGATTTTGAAAATTATTATGACGACAATATATATAACAACTCTCTTAAAGTTGAAGACTTTGTGAATAGTTTTAATTACAACACGGCATTCGATATTGAAAGCGATTATAATAACTTTCAATTTTATTACATGGGTAATTTAAGCTACTATCAAAAAAATATTTTCAAATCTTCAAATTCACATAAAGTTGGAATTGTTAATACTTATCTTTTATCAGAAAATGATAATCCTATTAATATCGGGGCAAATTATAGCTGGAGAAATAATAGAGATGATTTTGAAGTTTTTAACTTTGATCAATTTTCTGCTTATACAAATTACAGGCATTCGTTTAGTGAGAGTGATAAATTAATTTTAGGATATGTTTTCAATAGGAACAATTACAAAAATTTCAGTGTCTTTTCGCATAATGAACACAAAGCTTTTTTGAAATCTATTTTTGGATTTGAAAGCGGGACATCAATTTTACTAGGCGCAGAATTTAACTTCAAAGATTATTGGGAATATGTTCAAAGTGATGTGGCTGCAAATAGTAATTCTCAAATAAACATTTCTGCAAACCTGGCTCAGTCAATTGATAATAATACCGGTATAGCTGTAAATGGTTCGTATAGAAAAAGTTTAACCAGCGGAACAAGATATATTAATTCCGGTGAATTTGTTTATTATGAAGAGGAAATTTTTAATGATCTTTATTCAAATGAAGGTTATCAAGCCGGAATTTCATTTTCAAAATATTTATCGCAAGCGGTCTATTTGAAGTTAGAATTTATTTATTCGCATAAAAATTATTTGAATATTCCTGCTACAGATATTGAAGGTTACGACTTAAGTGAAAATAGATTGGATAATCAATTTGCCGGTGGTATTGGATTGGAATTTGATTTGTCACCAGTCACTAATGGGCTAACTTTAGCAGCGAACTGGAATTACATTTATAACAAATCAAATGACTACTATTATAAATACGATAATCAGCTTTTCTCTGTAGGGTTTAATTGGGGATTTTGAAATTGATTTCAAAATATGCTGTGAACATCAAGCAGGTCATTTCGAACGATTTTGCTTATTTGCAGGCAGGCTCTTGTGCGAGAATTCTTTCATGCTATTGCAAAAGTTTTCTCTATCATGCATCCCGCTAGCAAGTCGGTTGGAATGACCTTTATTTATCTCATTTATTCTGAATCCCATATTTCTTCATCTTATAACGCAAGTTTCTCTCGGTAAGCCCAAGAATTTTTCCGGCTTGAGTTTGATTACCATTGCTGTTTTGTAAGGCATCATATATTAACTTTTTCTCAAGTGCTTCAACCTGGTCAGTCAATGTTTGTGAATCATTTATTTCAAAATGTTCTTCTGATTTAAAACCGGAAACATTCATCGGTAAATCTTTTAATGTAATTGTATTTCCTCTAGCAAGAACTACAGCTCGTTCAATAATATTTTCAAGCTCTCTAACATTACCAGGAAAATTGTATTTTAGTATTTGATCTGCAGCTTCTTTACTGATTTCGAATTTGTCTTTTAAATTTTCTTTTGAATATTTCTCAATAAAAAATTCAATTAATGAAAATATGTCTTCTCTTCTTTCACGCAGAGGTGGAATTTTAATTGATACAATATTCAATCTATAAAATAAATCTTCCCTGAAAGTCCCTTCTTTAATTTTCTTTTCCAGGTTTTGATTTGTAGCAGCAATTATTCGAACATCAATTTTTATACTCTCTGTTCCGCCGACTCTTTCGATTTGCTGCTCTTGCAAAACTCGCAATAATTTTACCTGTGTTAAAGGGGGAATATCTCCAATCTCATCTAAAAAAATTGTCCCATTATCTGCTAATTCAAATCTGCCTTTCCTCATTTTATCGGCACCGGTAAATGATCCTTTTTCATGGCCGAACAATTCACTTTCCAATAGATTTTCCGAAAGCGCCGGAATATTAACCGCAATAAACGGCTTATCCTTTCGTGAGCTTATATAATGAATTGTTTTAGCAAGCACTTCTTTACCTGTTCCATTTTCACCATTAATAAGAACGGTCGCTTTACTCTCGGCAACACGTGAAGCAACACTTAATACTTCTTCCATCTTCGGTGAATTAGAAATGATTGAAGTAATTTTAAATTTTTCCCTTAATTGATCTTTCAACAATTCATTTTCTGATCTAAGACTATTATTTTCAATTATACGTTCAATCAGCAAATCAAGCTCATCAAGATCAACTGGTTTTGTAATATAATCGAAAGCACCTTTACGCATGGCTGTAACCGCATTTTCAATTGTTCCAAAAGCCGTTAAAATTACGAAATCAATTTTGGGATTTATCTTTTTCACTTCTTGAAGAACTTCCAGCCCGGTTTTGCCAGGCATTTTAAAATCAGAAAAAACTATATCTATCAAATTAGTTTCAACAATATTGATTCCTTCATCTCCATTTGAGGCTGAAAAGAGATTGAACCCTTTTTTCCTTAGATATCCGGTTAAAATATCTCTTTGATTTTTTTCGTCATCTATAATTAAAATATTAATGTTTTTCATTTTGAGGTAATATTATTTTAAAGATTGTCCCTGAAGGTAAATTATTTTCAATTTTAATAATGCCGTTATGCTGCGAAATTATTTTTTGTGTAGATACTCAAACCCAGCCCGTTTCCGTCTTTTTTAGTTGTAAAATAAAGGTCAAAAATTTTCTTTTTATTTTCATTCGTAATCCCGGAACCGTTATCAATTACTTCAATATACAGATATGAACTAAATAGATAATATTTTAATGAAACTTTACTTTTATCATTTACAGCATCAAAGGCGTTTTGTACTAAATTGAATATAGACTGCTTAATTAATTCAGGATCAAATTCAGCTTCCAAGTTTTCATTTGTTAAAATATTAAAATCAATATTTTTGAACTTAGCCTGTTCCGAGAATAAAAGATAAATATCATCAAAGAACTCTTTAACATTTACTTTTTGCTTTTGGAGCTCTATGGGCTTTGCATAATTAAGAAATTGTGAAATTATTTTGTTTATTCTGTCAACTTCATCTTTCAATACTTTAATTATGCCATTATATTCTTCAACATCATTTTGTGGTTCGAATTCTCTTCTTAATCTTTGCGCAATCATTCCGATGGAATTAATGGGATTTCGAATTTCATGGGCAACACCGGAAGCTAATTCTCCCATTGCAGAAAGTTTCTCCTGTCGTTTAGCCTGCTCTTCCAGGTTTTTAGTTTGAGTTAAGTCTTTAATTACAATAGTGTGGTTTTCAATTTCGCTTTTATCATTAAAATTTTTTGTAATGCTTATGGATAAAATCTTCTGCTCGTTATTTATCTCAAGATTATTATCAAAGTAAATATTCGAATCATTCGAACTGCCAATTTTATTTTTGATGAAGTTTAGTTTGTTATCCATAACTTCAGAAATATTATTATTTAAAACCTTTTCAGAATTTATTTTGAATAGCATCTCAGAAAATTTATTAAACAAAATAATTTGTAAATCACTATTCAAGACTATTACAGCTTCACCCATATTTTGCAGCACGGAGCCCGTGAGTGTTTTGAAGTTTTTATATTCGTTAGAAACTGATTTTAAATTTTGCATTGTAAACACAATACTTAACACAATTATGGTGATAGCTGCAAGGATTAAAGAAATAATTATTATCCTCCGGTACATCCTTGCTTCGAGGCTTCGGACTTCATCAAGTGCAAGCCCAACTCTGTAAATACCAATTACTTCATTATTGTTCTTTAATCTTTTAACAACTTCAAAAGTTTCACTGCCATCAAAGGTGGAAATGCGTGTGAAAATGCTGTCATTATTTAAAGCGTTTTTCAGAAATTCAGAATTATTTATAGATGACAGTGAATCAACATTTTTACTCGCAGCAAGAATTCCATCTGTATCTTGAAGCGCGATAAACTCAATTCCGGAATTATCACCAATGTCCTGAATAATTTTCCCAATACCTATTTTCTTTCTGAATTCCAAAAAATCCTTTGCATCAAGATTAATTACAATTGCACCTCTATTACCGGCTCTTGATATTGCCACAGCATACCGCTGTTCATCAGAGTATTGAGAATTTTTTAGGCCGATAATCATCTCATTAGTTTTGCCTGTTAGTATGGGTTCAATTTCATCGTATCTATTTACAATTCCTTCGGGATGAATATGGCCTTGAGTGGGAATCCGGTTGGATAAAACCCGGTATCCTTTTTTATCAAAAATATTTATTCTAAAAAGATTATTCTGATTTCCTATTTCTATTAATTTCGCCTGAGTTAAAGAGTTCAGACTATCTAATCTTTTTACAAGCCTGGCATTATCCAGCAATCTTTCAGCTATAAGCCCTTCAATTTCGTAGCTTGAATTAAGAGTGTTTATACTGCTTAATGAAATTGTTTCTATTATTGAGGCTGCCTGCTCGTTTAGCAAATGAAATATTTCATCCTTGCTTTGCTTTAATTCAAAATAAGCAGAGGCAATCATCACTATTCCAATTGTTAATGAAACAGCGATGATAATAGAAGGATTGAGTTTAAATTTTCTTCCCATAAAATAACCACGCAAGAATCTAACCACTAAATTAAGATTATAATGAATAGGATTCTTGATTATCGGATAAGTTTCTAAAAATATTTTTCGACAAAGAAGTCGATTAAAATCGTCCCGTTGGTCGAATTAAAATTAACTCATCAAGATTATCGTTAAAAAAACTACAAAAAGAAGTTGGCATATCGGTTGCATATCATGATCTGACAAAATAAACATTCATTAACAAAATAATTGGAGTAATAAAATGAAAAAGTTATCGAGATTCGCACTTGTTTTCAGTTTCGTTATGTTCCTTGGTCTATATTTAACAGCTTCAGAAACAAATGCTCAGCCAAAAGCAAAAAAAGGTGGTAGTGCATTTGTTGATTTAAATGGTGACGGAATTTGTGATAATTTTACCGGAGGACAGGGATTTGATGATGATGGTGATGGAATTCCTAATGGCCAGGATGACGATTATGTTAAACCTCAAGATGGCAGCGGGAAAAAACTTATGAAGGGCAAAGCTTTTCAAAATAAAGTTGGTAAAAGCGGATACGGACCTGGTGATGGAACAGGAAACAGCGGCGTAGGTCCACGTGACGGTACTGGATTTGGTTCAAAGAGTGGAGTATGTGATGGAACCGGTCCAAAAGGAAATAGAAACAGAGGCAATAAATAATTTATTCTGAAAATTTTATCTCCCCCTCTCAAGTAAAGGTGCGATGGTTAATCTGTCGCACCTTTTTTTATTTAGAGGAACTCAATCCAACCTTTCCATTGAGAAGGGAAAGGCTTATTTGAGGAAATGACAAAACATAATACATTCTACCCTAATATAACAAAAGAGGTAAATTCAACATTTTTTAGGAAGGTGAAAGATTATTGTTAATATTAACTTTCATTTTATGTTTTGACAGGTTAAAAAATATATTAGATCTATTAACAACAAGTCTCTCCCTTTGCAAGGGAGAGATGTGAGAGAGTTCAAATTATTATTTCTTATGGTTAATCCGTCGCACCTTTTTTATATCACATCAAAAACAATTTACTTTCTTTTTAATTTTAAATGATTAAATTGTCATTCAAACACTAACTTACTTTTAATAAAAAAAGGATTAACAATGAAGAAATCAATTGTAATTCTGTTTCTATTTGTTTTTAGTATTAGCTTTTCATTTACTGCTGCGAATATTTCAGGAAATAATAATAAATCGAAAGCTGATATTAAATGTCCTTACCTTCAGAATCATACTAACCAGGGAGAGAATTTCTTGTCCATATTTATTAGAAAAAATGGGGAAAGAACATGGAACAATTAAAGAAGAAAAATTGGAATCAGTTCCAAAATGTCCTTACTTAGAAAGAAATAAAAATTTTAAATCGCATAAAAAGGAATTTCATCCTGTAGTTGAATTTAGGAGTGTATAGTTTTATTAGTAGTAAAAATTAAAGCAGTTTATTTTAACAAACCTTTCTTCAGTGATTTTTCAACTGCCTGCTTAAAAATGCTTAAGTTTACAGGCTTTTGAAAAACATATTCAATTCCTAATTTATTATAATCTTGCCCTGTGACTCTGTCAACATCAGAGCTTAAAATCATTACAGGGGGAGTGTTCTTAAGATTCAGTTTGCTTAATTCCTGAATCAATTCGTAACCATTCATCCTCGGCATAAAATGATCTGTTATAACTAACGCGGGAGTTGTTACTTTTATTTTCTCAAGGGCTTCAATACCATCTGAAGCGACATCGATATTATAATCCGGTGTAATGTTTTTTAGAATTTTTGAATAGAGCAGCCTATCAGTCTTGCTGTCGTCAACTAAAAGTATATTTGCCGGTGCAATAGGTATGGTGAATTTAAACTGTGAACCTTTACCAAGTTCACTTTCAACCCATATCTGTCCACCGTGTATCTCTATAATTTCTTTAGCCAATGAAAGGCCTAAGCCTGTTCCTTTTTCGCCGGCTGTTCCTTCAGAAGTAAATTTGGATTCTATCTTAAATAGCTTGTCTAGATTTTCTTTCTTGATCCCTACTCCTGTATCTTCTACAGATAATTGAACAAATCGTGCCTGTGGTGCAGGCGCTACTTTGACGGAAATAGCTCCTCTTTCAGGTGTGAATTTAATTGCGTTTGATACTAAATTATTAACAACCTGAAGCAGCAAGCTTTGGTCGCAAAAGACAAATGTATTTATTTCGACATTAGAAATTAATTCAATATTTTTTTGGTAAGCTGTTCCACTGAGTGCGTTAAATGATTCTTCAATAATTTTTGTTATGTCGGTTTTCTCAGGTTCAAAACGGAATCTGCCTGTTTGAAGCCTGGTCCAATCTAAAAGTGAATTAACAAGTGAAAGCATAGAACGGGATGATTCCTGAATGAAACTTACGTATTGCCGTGACTCTTCGGTTGTTATTTCGTTGTCATTTAAAATTAAATCTGTAAATCCAAGTATAGAACTGAAAGGTGTTCGTAAATCATGGGATACTATGGAAATAAATTTATCCTTTGTTTCGTTTAGCTTAACTAAATTTTCAGTTGATTTCTTCAGTTCTTCTTCAGCTTTTTTACGCATTGAAATATCACTGACCAGTCCATAGGCTTTTTGTACTTTTCCTGAAACGCCTTTTACGATATGCAATTTATTCCTAACCCAAACTATATTTCCTTGCTTATTAATAATTCTAAATTCAAATTCATCAACGGCTGAAATATTTGTTTTGAATATATTTCTGATTCTGTCTTTTACCGAATCAAAATCATCAGGATGAATAATCTTAAAAAATAAATGAGAATCGCTTAAAAATTCCGAAGCTGTAAAACTGGTTATCTTTTCAACGGATGGAGTTATGAAAACTGGACTAAAACCTTTCTCGTTAATTTCAATTGTGTAAAGAAAATCTTCAATATTATCTGCAATGTTTCTATACTTTTCTTCGGATTGACGTATAGTCAGCTGCGCCTTTTTTCTTTCGGTTGCGTCGCGGATTATTAACTCGATATAATAATCATCTCCAATCTGGAAAGTTGAAACAGCAGCTTCTGCATTTATATTTTGGCCGTCTAATCTTTTGCCTAAAAATTCAAACCTTGTAGGGCCGTCTTTTTTGTTTTCGATAATGTGAATGTACTCTGCGACCTTGTGAACGTCTTCAGTTAACACCAAATCAACCAGTTCCATATTTACAAGATTTTCACCATTGCTGTATCCGAAAATTGAAGCGAGGGAATCATTGGCTAAGATTATTTTGCCATTTAAATAAATTGCAATCCCGTCTTGTGAAGATTCAAAAATTGATTTGAAAACATTTAGATGTTCTTCGGTAATTTTTTGATTGCTGAGATCGGTAAAAAAAGCATTGTAATATGAAACTGATGAATTGTTGTCTTTAACCGGGACAAACCTGGAATGCAAAATTATTTTATTCCCTCTCTTTGTCTTAAAGGGAATTTCAATGCTTGCATCCGATTCGGTCAAATTTTGAATATCAAGATTTTTTGATGATAAATATTGTGAATCAATCAGCTCGAAAATATTACTTTGAATAATTTCTATTTCTGAGTAGCGAAGTAAATTTAGAAACGCAGGGTTTGTATAAATGATGGTTCCATCAGGTTCGATAGAACAAATCATTTCACGTGCTGATGAAAGAATCTCGTTTAATTTGTTATCTGTTTCCGAAGATATCTTATGAAAAGTTTTTTCTTTATTTAATTTCGTACATTGAATCACAATTAAGCTGAAGTCATCTTTTACTAACGATAAGTTAATTTCAACTACTTCTTCAACTTCTTCTTTAGTTTTAATTGAAAATTGATTTGAAAATTTTCTGGAAATCTTTAAATCTTCTTTAATATTTTCAAAATAATCGTAGTTAAAAATTTCGAGCAGGTCTCCGAAAAATCTTCCTTGTGATAAATCCCTTGTATGACCTAATAATTTTTCGGATGCTGAATCCCAATAAATTATTTTTCCAGCTTCATTGACAATAAATGTTGATTGTCCTAGTTCGCCGGTATAATATTCGCCAGATTTAATTGAAGCAAGTTGATTTTCAAGTTTTTTTCTTTCAGAGATTTGAGCGGTTATATCGTTTAGAAAAACAAAAACAAATTGAACTTGCCCTCGCTTATTTTGCAAAGGTTCAATTCTGCATGAATAGAAATTTAAATTTTCATCGATCACCAAATCAATTTCAAAAGATTGGAAGGTTCTTTCATTTACCGCAGTTGTAAATTTATCCTGAAAAATTTCAGTTTCTGTTGGCGGAAAAATTTTATTAATATTATTTTCAAGTAGTGAACCGGAACCAGCATCTAACTTTTTAAGCTTTTTCCCATAAGCCTGTTTTATCTTCCCTTCATTGTCGGTAACGAATAAAAAATCATTAATTGAATTTAAAAACTTTTCATATTCAGATAAGCTTAATGAGTCGATATTTTTGGCACGCTCTATTACTTTGAAATCTTCAATTAATATAATGCCGCCCTCAAATATTTCATCTTTAAAAAGAGGTGAGCCTTTAACGAATAGAGATATCTGTCCAAACCCGGAAGTTTTAATGTTTATAATTTCTTTTTCAAATGGAATTCCCTGTTGTAATTCGTGCAGCTCATTTTTTAGACTTGTGGACGGGAAAAGATTTTGTTCGAGGATGTTTAAACCGGTTAATTTGTGTGCATCAAAATCATAAAGCAGCCCAAACTTTAAAAAATTTTGATTAACATAATCAATCTTCCAATCGGATTTGAAAGTTAATAAACCAACTGGTGCAGTTTCTACTATTCTTAAAAAAGATTCATTTACTATTTTCGAATTCATCTTTGACTGCTGTAAGTATATAAAATGAAAAAAGTTCAGCACTCTAGCATTATCAATAATAATGCTAAAAATAATGCGCTTTTATATAGAAATTAAGCAGGTAATTGAGGATCCATTTAAATTTTTATTAATAATTATTTAAAGATTTAAATATGTTATTTATAAAGACTTACTAAATAGTCTAACATTTATTTCAGTGCAAATAGCTGAATATTGATTATAAATGAAGAATTTTAGTGAATATATTTTGATGTTTGCTGTTTCAGATTGAAATTATAGTGTAAATCATGGTATCATAAAAAGACGATAATGTATGGTTTAAACTACTGCCATTATTATCTGAAATATATGTGTAAGATTTCCAAAGCTTAGTTTAATATAGTTTCTTATTGAAATAAAGTTTTAGTAATTACAAAATATACTATGCTGCGAAGTAAAATATTTTATAATTTACTGCAGAATTTTTATTATTTTTTAATGTGATAAAATTACTACAAAAATTAGGAAGAGCGACTCTAAATTTTTTTGAAGAGTTTGGACAGATTTCGCTTCTATTCTGGGGAATTATTAAAAACTTTGTAAATATCCCGCGCAGCAGAAAAATTATTTTTTACCAGATGGAACATATCGGAGTGAATTCACTTCCTTTAGTAATAATTATTTCTGTTTTCACCGGTGCCGTTGCAGCATGGCAGGCAGCATATCAATTAAAAGGAATTGCCCCTCTTTCATTTTTAGGCGGCGCAACAAGCAGAGCAATTATAACAGAGCTTGGGCCAGTATTGACCGGAATTGTTATTGCCGGAAGAGTAGGCGCATCAATAGCTGCCGAGCTTGGGACAATGAAAGTAACAGAACAGATTGATGCTCTTGAAACAATGGCTATCAACCCGGTTAGATTTTTGGCAATGCCCAGGTTTCTTGCTTCAATATTGATGATGCCTGTGCTTGTAATTTTTGCAAATACAATTGCTGTACTCGGTGCCTACATAGTTTCAAATTACTTTTTAAACGTTTCATTCTCTGTTTTTTTTATTTCAGTAAAAAGATTTTTCGTTTTTTCTGATTTGATTGCGGGATTAATTAAAACAATATTCTTTGGCGGTGTGACTGCATTGCTTGGCTGCCATATTGGCTTCCATACTGAAGGCGGTGCCGAAGGTGTTGGGCAGTCAACTATAAAATCATTCGTTATGTCTGCTGCTTTAATTTTAATATTAGATTATGTCTTATGGATGCTGCTGTTTTGAAAGGAATCGTCATGCTGAATTTATTTCAGCATCTTGTACCAACAACTTAGTTTTTAACAAACCCAATTTCTTAAAGAAATTGGGTTTGTAATCACTGTATAATGGAATTCTTAAATAATTAAAAAATATCACGGGGTTTATTTATGTCCGAATTACCTGAAGAGAAAAAAACCGTAGAAGAACCACAATCAATTTCTGAAATAGTTTTTGGTGCTTTTAGGGAATTGAAAGAAACATTTATTGCTTTTGTAAAAGCTCCAAAAGCGCTATGGGGAGTCAATGTTCCCTATGTTATTGAAGGTTTGGTTTACTTTGGAATCTTAACCATACTTGGAAAATTTGGTTCTGAAAATGTTGGATTAACAGACATTCAATCCGGCTGGGTTTACAGCTTTGTAACTGGCGGCATTACGCTCGCCATGGTTGTGCTTGGGGGATACTCTGATAAGATCGGAGTTAGAATGTCTTTGATTCTTTCCTTTGTAGCAATTCTCTTTGGAAGAATTTTGATTTCTATGTCAGATACTATTTCACTCGCAAACGGATTTTTAAGCCCAATGTTTTTTGTAATGGTGGCGGGATTATTTCTTGTCGTAGTTGGGTATGGATTATATCAGCCGGCTGCTTATGCGGGAGTAAAAAGATACACTACACCTAAAAATTCGGCAATGGCATACGGTGCAATTTACGGACTGATGAACCTTGGTGCTTTTTTCTCAGGCTTCATTTCACCTTTTGTAAGGCATCATACTTCAACAGTATTTCCTCCCAATGGGTTAGCAGGTGTTTTTTGGGTTTATGTATTTCTCACGGCAATTGCTTTAATTCTTACTCTAGTTTTAGTTACAAAGAAAGCAGATAAAGATGCACACGATGCATCTGTTGCTTATACAAAAAAAGAAAAAAATGAAGAAGGCGAAGAAAAAGAAAAACCAAAAGAAGAAAAGAAAAAAATAAATAATATTCCGTTAATTATTTACGCTGCAATTACAGTAATATTTTTTGTGCTATTTGTAGCAGGCATGGAAGACTACGATATTGGGAAAAATGTACTCACACACTATTTATTTTTAATTCTTGGGTCGGCAGCATTCATCGCCGGGCTTTATGAATTTTTAAGACACCGCCCAGATCATCCGTTTAGAGATATTAAATTTGTTTTCTTCATTTTTATCCTGGTGCCAGTGCAGACTTTATTTGCTCACAACTGGCTGACAATTCCTTATTATTTAGACAGAGCATTTTCGGGAACTGCTGTTAGCCATTACTTCGAAGTATTTGCAAATATTAACCCGGTGTTAATTTTTATTTTAGCTCCATTGGTAGCGGGTTTAACTGCAAAAGCCAATGTTTACAAAATGATGATTTACGGAACATTTGTAATGGCAATACCAACATTTTTATTAGCAATTACTCCAAATGTTTATTTGTTTCTTACTTATGTATTGATTTCATCTATTGGGGAATCAATGTGGCAGCCAAGATTTTTACAATGGATTGCCGAAATAGCACCTGAAGGAAAAGTCGGGGCTTATATGGGAATAGGACAGTTTCCGTGGTTCCTTACGAAATTTATAACTGGATTGTATTCCGGGTATTTCATTGCGACTTATGTTCCGTTGGCTTCTTCAGGGCTGCCTGAAAGAAGTGAAATTATGTGGTTGATTTACGGATTTATTGCTATATTAAGCCCAATTGGATTAATACTTGCAAAGAAATGGATGATGAAAGATTTTAGAACGGCTTCGAAAGTGTAGGTAATAGACTGACTAAATTGGCTTAAAATAAAATGATATAGAGATACTTAAATAACTGCATTTATTCAGTTATTTAAGTTCTCTATAAGAGTATATAAAAATCATTATTTTAAATTTACTGAGTTACCACTTTAATACCTGTAAACCAAAGTTTGAAATTATTATCCGATCCATTATGCTCTGTTGAAACTAAAATTCCATTGAAGTCTTTATTCTTTTCCCAGGTCATTATTCGCTTTTTTGTAGCGTTTCCTCCGGGCATGTAAACCCATTCATGAATAAGATTATCTTTGCCAATATAAAGTTCAAAAATATCGCCGGGTGTATAGCCGCCTGCAGAATCAGGATATTTAACGATTAGACAATGAGCATTTTTTTTCGATATTGGGTAAGGTTTGCTGCCGGCATCTTCAATGTTTACTTTTTTATCCCACACTAAATGAAAAGGAAATAAAAGCCAGTATTGGTCGTTTATAAAACTGGCATCCACAAAGGTTGCTATAGTATCTTTTTTATCTACCTTATTTTCATAATATGTATAATTCATTTCCTTGCCGTCTTTTCCAGGTCCTTTATATATTATCTTTTGTGTTACCGGTTCCCAATACCATGAACGTAAAATATGTTTTTTCCCAATTTTTACATTAAATGTAAAAGCAATTGATTTAACTTTAGAAAAATTATTGATACCATATTTTTCGGCGACAGTTTGGGAAAAATTTGTTGTGCTGCTTTGCTTATTGATTTTAGTAGATGCAAACAAATTACTGGGATCAAAAAAGGAAACTATTAGTAAAGAAAAAATAAAAAGTAGTGAAACACTTTTTTTATATTTCAATTTGGGCAATAAGTTTTCATGTTTATTTATCATAGTAAAGTCCTTCTAAGAGATTTAAAAAAATAAATTTTCTGAACTGGGGATGTTATTAATTTAGTAAATAATCAAGCAGCATTCTATTGAATTATTTTACCCTGATTAGTTACTCATTCATGTTAGGCAGCATTTAAAGATGACACTTTTCACCTCTCTTTTTTGTGTAAGGCGAGTTACTAAAATAAATAATAATAATTACCCAGGTTTGTAAATAGCGGCATTCAAGCAATTATTTTTTTGTGAAGGGCTTTTCCTTTTAACAGGTTTCAGTTAAAAAATTTTAAACGATAAATGCGCCCAATAAAACAATGCGCAATAGATAATAAAATTATTTCCTGTCATTTCCATTCCCACTAACTGTATTATCCGGATTTATAGTTACCAAATAATCACGGCATGTTGTTGTATTAAGGACATAAACAACCGGATCTTGTACTCCCTGTATGGTAACCGTAAATTCAATATCACCAGGTGCAAAAAATCTTTTATCGGATTCATTGCCTGGTAAAACATTATTTACATTTTCTGTATTACCGCCTGAAGTTTTTATTTGAATGTCGGCTTTTGCTGTCCCATTATTTCTTAAAATAACACTCGGGTCTTCACCATCGCAGCTTGAACAGCTAATGTATGAAATGCTTAATAATAGAAGTATTAGAAAAGATAATTTTTTCATTGTTGGCTCCCTTATAGAGTTTGATAATAATTCTTCTAAGAATTATTATTGATTTTTATTGTAAAGGACAGTTTTAACATAAATCATTAAAAACTTATCAACAGTGAGGGGAAGCACTATTTTCAGAAAAGGTATTTTCAATCATTTCCACAAAGCTTTTGATTGATTATTGAATTCTTTTCTCACTCAGCTTTATTTAATACTTTGAATTCAGTTTATCAATTTTCTTTTGAATGCTTTGTTTTTCAGTTTGTGTCTTTGCAAGTGAGAATGCTTTTTGAAAATTCTCTTTAGCCTTATCATTATTTACATCGGTGTAAAGTTCTCCAAGCAAAGCAAAATAAAAATGATTGTTCGTTAACTTTAATTTCTCAGCTTCAATAATTGCTTCTTCTTTTCCATTTGCTTTTGAAAGAGCGTAGGTTCTATTTAATGCTGCGATAGGAGAATATTCCAATTGAAGCAATTGATTGTAAAGCTGTAAAATGTTCTCCCATTTTTCTTTCGTTTCTTCTTTATGTGTATGCCAGAAAGCAATCGCAGCTTCCAGATGATATTTTGAAAGTTGATCACCTGCTGCAGAGCAATTCAGAAAGTATACACCTTTGCGAATTAAATCGGAATCCCATAAAGCAATATCCTGATCATCATATAAAACAAGCTCGCCTTTGTCATCTATTCTCGCATCAAAACGTGAAGAATGAAAGCACATCAATGAAAGCAAAGCAGTTACTTCAGGTTTGTTTGTAATTTTATTTTCTACAAGCATGTAGCACAAACGCATTGCTTCTAAACAAAGGTCTTTGCGAAGTGTTTTGTTTTGGCTGACTGAATAATAACCTTCATTGAATAATAAATAAATTGTTGTTAATACCGTTGCTAGCCTGTTATCAATTTCTGCTTCATTCGGAATTTCAATTTTTATTTTTTCTTCTCTAAGCTTTTCTTTAGCACGGTATAAACGTTTATTAATGGTTTCTTTATTTGAAAGAAAAGCATCGGCAATTTCTTCAACACCAAAGCCGCAAAGAATTCGAAGCGACAAACCAACTTGTGCCTCAGACGGAATTGAAGGATGACAAATTGCAAACATCATTAGCAACTGGCTGTCGTTTATATTTTGCGGCGATAAATCAATTTCCTCCTTTTGGAGATTCGGAAATTGGATTTTGTAATTCAGGAACAATTTTGTTTTGATAAATTGAATTACGATGTAAGTAATTTTTTGCTTTATTCTTTGCAACATGATAAAGCCATGCTGTAGGGTTTTGTGGGATACCTTTTAATCCCCAAGTTTCCGATGCTGTTAGAAAGGTATCTTGAGCAATATCTTCTGCAATTTCAATCTCTTCAAATCCAAAATGACGGTAAAGCACAGAAACAATTTTTCTGTACTCTGTTCTGAATAAATGCGGTATTAATTGTTGTTGGGTAGTCATTAAAAATATTTATTGATTTTTTTTGTAAGATGAAAACCTTTGTATCACTCCTTCGGAGTTTTCTCTATAATACATTTATTCCCGTTATAATAATAACAGCCCTTCGGGCTTAAGAGGATTGAGAAAAATCCCGAAGGGATGTAATTATTTTAGAAAATCATTTCACAAATATTATTAACCCTGAAAGGGTGACATTATAAAGTCACTCTATTAAAATATAACTAGTCCATATAAAGCCATTTTCAAAATTTACAATTGATCAACTTCTCTAATTTCTACATTTCCTCCCATTTTTAAAACAGGGCATCCTTTTGCTATTTCAACTGCTTCATCATAATTATGAACCTTTATAATTGAATAACCACCAACAGATTCTTTAATCTCTGTATAAGGGCCATCGGTTACGGAATTATTTGATTTGATTACTCTACCTGTAACTGCAAGGCGATTGCCTCTATTAGATAATTTATTTTGTGCCGCTATTCCGCCCATCCAATCCATCCATTTTTTTGTACTTGCTTGCGCTTCTTCTTCCGAGAATTTTGGCAAAGCACTAAAATTGTTTCTAAATATTAATAAGAATTCTTTCATTTTAAACTCCAGTATTTTGTTATAGTAAAAATAATTTTTAATAATTGTAAAATTTATAAAACCAATCTCTTTAAAGAAATTGGGTTTATCTCATCATCAAAACTTTATTTTAATAATTCAGCGTGCTGGCCAACTTCGTAAGTAGCCAGCCGGAGTACGAAAAGCAACGTTAAGTACGATTCTAACAATTAATCGCTATTTACTGCCATCGTTAGATCAATTAATTCTTCTTCAGAAAATTGTTCTCTAGCTTGTTCATAAACTTCATCAGGCACACGACTTTCGTGTACTAAAGTAACTGCTTCAGCCCAGGCAAGTGCAGCACATTCACGTTCGCTATAAAAAGGCGCTGCTTCACGCCATGCATCCAACATAAAGAGCCGTTGCTCGCTTTCACCTTCGGCACGCAAATCTTTTGAGTGCATGTCCAGGCAATAAGCGCAGCCGTTTATTTGCGATACTCTAAAATCAATTAAATCTAAAAGTGATTTTTCAATTGAAGATTTAGATAAATATGCACCTAAACTAAACAATGGTTTCATGGCGTTAAAACCTTTTTCGTATGCATTTAATCTTTGTCCCATTTTAATTTACCTTAATTTTTATTTATAAATTTTGATTACATTCATATAACAAATGAACCAGCGAAAATAGGACTTTCCTAAAACTCATTATTGAAGAATAATTTATTTTACTGATTATTCTCCACCTTATAAATTTTTCTAACCTCAACACTATTTCCATCACCTTGTAAAACCGGGCTGCCTTTGGCAAATTCAACAGCTTCATCGACTGAATCTGCTTTTACAATAATGTAGCCGCCAATTGTTTCTTTTATGTCTCCAAAGGGGCCATCAGTTACAACATTATTGTGCCACACAACTTTTGCATCATCGAAAGGTAAACCGTTGCTTCCTACAAATTTATTTTTAGCAGCAATTCCGTTTATCCATTCCATAGTCTGTTTCATCCATTTTTCTAATTGTTCTGGCGATGCAACTTTTTCCCCATCTTCATGCCTGAAGATTAACATAAATTCGTTCATTTCATTCTCCAAATTATAGTATTAAAATCTTGCTTTATGCTTCAATAACAAATGAGTTTTTAAAATTGGACATTCCTTTGAAATGATTTTTGTAAACTTTGTATAGTTAATAAATAGTAATATTGTCTTAAATCACTTTTAACTACTTTAATTTATATTTCAAAAAAATGCTTGTGAAAATAAAAATCTATATTTATATTCGTAACCAATTGGTTACATATCATTTATTAAAATAACTAAGAAATAATAATGAGAAGAGATGTCTTTCAGGCGATTGCAGATCCGACTCGCAGAGAAATTTTAAGTATGCTTACCAACAAAGATTTAAAATTAAATGACGTGGCAGATAAATTTAGAATAAGCCGGCCGGCAATTTCTAAACATATAAAAATTTTGAATGAATGCGGACTAATAAAAATTAATCAAAAGGGAAGAGAACGATATTGTAAAATCAATCCAAAACCTTTGAAAGAAGTTTACGATTGGGTTCAGTACTTTGACCAATTTTGGGGGCAGAAATTAAATTCATTAAAAAACTTTTTGGAGAATAAATTATGAGTATGCAACCTATAATAAAAGAAGTTACAATTAATGCGCCTGCAGAAAAAGTCTGGAACGCGATAACAGATAAAGATGAGATGAAACAATGGTATTTTAATTTAGAAGAATTCAAACCCGAAATTGGTTTTGAGTTCTCTTTTGAAGGCGGAAACGAAGATCGAATATATGTTCACTTGTGTAAAATTACAGAAGTAATTCCTGGCAAAAAACTTACATATAGCTGGCAATACAAAAATTATCCTGGAATTTCTTATGTGACTTTCGAAATTTTCCCCGAAGATGGTTCAACATTGCTTCGCTTAACTCATACAGGTATTGAAAGCTTTCAGACGGATAATCCGGATTTTGCTGGAGAAAGCTTTACAAAAGGATGGGAGTACATTATAGGGACTTCATTAAAAGAGTTTTTAGAAAAAGAACAAGAAAGACTATGACATAATATTTTTATCGAAGATCAATTAATAAATTCATTTTTCTTCGTATATTCCCTTCGAATTCCCAAAACAATAATTAACTGAGGAGGTTCTTATGAACTATCGTAAGATGTTTCTATTTACTTTTTTCCTTTTGCTTAATGCAAGTTTTGCATTGGCTCAGTCTACTGATAAGATGGAAGGTGAATCACCATTCAGCAGGGATTACATGAAAGAAATTGATGCAGCTAGAAAAAAGGTGCTTGCTTTAGCAGAAGCAGTTCCTCAGGAAAAATTTAGCTGGAGGCCTGAAGAAGGTGTTCGCTCTTTCAGTGAAGTATTTATGCACGTTGTCGGAGCTAATTATTATTTTTTAACATTTGTCGGCGAAAAAATGCCTGAATGGTTCAAACAAGGCATGGATACAACCGTAACTGATAAAGCAGAAATAGTTAAGTACCTAAAATCTTCATACGATAATTTAAATAAATATATGTCCACGCTGGATGCTAAATCTTTGGATGATCCCGTTGAATTTTTCGGAATGAAAAGCACTAAAAGGCATTTATTTTTAATTTTATTAGATCATAACCATGAGCATCTTGGCCAGCTAATCGCTTATTCAAGAATGAATGGAATTACACCGCCTTGGTCAAAGTAATTTTGAAATAAATTTTAATAGTTAAATTTTTGGGAGGAACTTTCTTTAAAAATGTAATCAACTCTACGGGAAGATTCCTCCATCATTAAAAAACAAGAATGAAATATTCAATTCCCTTGTTAAAAAATAGTTTTATTTAAATTGATTAATTGTTCTCATCTTCAACTTTTAGAGGGAAGATAAAAACATATTCTAATCCGTCATTTTTATTCATTTTCATTGTTCCATTTATTTGCCCCACAAATGATTTTAACAATTGCATACCAAGAGTATTTGTTTGTGATAAATCGAAATCTTTTGGAAGGCCGACTCCGTTATCGCAGTATACTAATTTTGTATTTGTTTCATCTAAGGTTTTTAAGCTTAAAGATATAATTCCGCTGCTTCTATTTATAAAAGCGTATTTAAGCGAGTTGGTGCAAAGTTCATTAACGATTAATCCAAGATTGATAGCTGTCTTAGAATCTAATTCAAAGTTTTCAATATCGATTTTTAATTCAATATTAACTGAATAAGTATTGTATGTTTTTACCAGCTCCTCTATTAAATCTGTAATGTAATCTTTCATGTTAACATCGGAAAGACTCTTTGACTCGTGAAGCTTTTCGTGAATTAATGAAATAGATTTTATTCTATTTTTACTTTCATTTAAATGAAAATGTATCTGTTCATCATCGGTCTGCATGGTTTGTAAATTTAAAAGACTGATTACAAGCTGAAGATTATTTTTGATTCTATGATGGGTTTCTTTAATTAGTACTTCTCTTTCTTTTAGTGCTTCTGAGATTTTTTCGTTGTCCGATTTTAATCTCATCGAAACCCATATTATTATTGATAAAATTGCAGAACCAACAAACCTATTATATAAGGCGAAATTAAAATCTATGCCTTCGGGTGAAAGAAAAAAACCAAGGAAAAGAAAAATAATGCTTGCTATTCCAACAATTATGATTTGCTTTTTATTGATGCGGATGGAAAGATATAATAATAATATAATGTAAAAGACCCAATCTAAATGCCCCTTTGGTGTAAATGTATCAAAAATAAAAATAATAATTACAGAAACTATTGCAACAAAAATATTTTTATTTAAAACAGTATTTTTTTCTTCCATAAATATTTCCAGGGGTACAAATTCAAAATGACCTTTATTTAGATTAAAACTGAAATTAAAAGTTTCAACATTTAATAATTTTAATCCCAGTCAATATATTTTTTCAATCCAGCTTATACAAATATTAAAAACCAGCAGATATTTTTAATAATTGAAATAACTCAATTCTAAACTAAAACAAAGTTTAAATAATGCCCATACATTATTTAGTGCCCAAGACTTCAACTTCGTGTTTGTTAATTTATACCAATTAAGATTTTTAGTGTGAATAAATATTAAAATTTTAGGATAAATTATTTATTGCTTTTCCCGATAATAAACTAAATGATTTATTTATAAATTAAAAAGAGAACAAAAATGAACTGTTGGGAATTTAAGAAATGCGGCAGAGAGCCGGGAGGAGTGAAAACAAAAGAATTTGGTGTTTGCCCTGTTTATCCAAATCATGGAAGAAATTGCGCTGTAGTAGCCGGTACTTTGTGCGGCGGAAAGGTTCAAGGCACGTTTGCTTCAAAGTTAGTTAATTGTATGAAGTGTGAATTTTTTAAAAGCCCAAATTATGTTGCGGATAAAAAAAATTAAAACGCTTTAATTATAATTATTGCCAGTCTTTCTTTTTTTGACACTTTAATTTATTCACACTATTTTTATATATCAATTAATCGATTAAAAAAACTGCTAAGTGCCTTTTATCATTTGGGTTTTTACCGCAATATCAATTACCAATTGATAAGAGGGGAGGTCAAATTTACACCGAAATTATTATTTTTGTTAGGACTTAAATTTTTGTTTCTACTGTTATGAATCCTATTCACATTATACTATTGATTTTTATTTCTGCTTCAGTAAGTTCTTTCGGAACTATAGTCGGTTTTGGGGGCGGAGTTTTTATGGTTCCCATTCTTATGATTTTTTTCCATGTGCCAATTAATATGGCTGTCGGTTCTGTAATATTTGCACTTTTCCCCGCTGCTGTAATTTCTTCATATTTTAATATCAAACAAAAAAAAGTTGACTACCAGGCTGCAATGATATTAGAAGTTCCTACCATGATTGGAACTATAATAGGAGCAATGCTTACAAAAGTTTTACCAATAAAAATGGTAGAGATTGGATTTTCAATTATTATTTGTGCTATAGGAATTTATAATATTGTAAATTCAAAACCGGTACATCATGTTGATAGAAGGAAATCTGTTTTTAATAAATTAAATTCCATCGGGCCGGCGATTATACGCCGCACAAAATATGGAGCTTATAAAATAAGTGTTTTGTTAAGTGCTATATTCGGTTTAATTTCAGGTTCTATAGCCGGCTTTCTAGGAATTGGCGGCGGGTTTATGAAAACACCAATCATGGTTAATGTTTTTAATTTAAATCCAATTATTGCTACAGCTACAGCTTTATTTATGATAGTGTTTACAAGCTTAACCGGAACAGTTAGTCACTATTTTCTCGGGAATATTCATTTTAATTTTGCAGCGCCAATAATTGCTGGTTTTATAATTGGTGCTTTTGCAGGGAATTTTTTCGGATTAAAGTTGAACGCAATAAAACTGAAAATATTTATCGGGATAGGTTTAATACTTGCAGCGGTATCTGTCTTTTTTTATTCAATCAATTAATTTATTCCAAGAAAAATGTTTTTCTTATTTCATTTATACTTTTGGGATTGCCAATTATAGTTAGCCTGTCATCTAATTTTAAAATTGTGTCACCTTTTGGTATTATCATATTGCCATCTCTGCTAATTAAAGCAACTAGAGAATCTTTCGGCAGTGTTATTTCTTTTAAGGCTTTGCCTACTAATTGAAAAGCTTTATTACTTTTATCTATAACCAGGGATAAAAATCTTTCATTGTGAAGAAGTGCTTCTTTTAATTCCTGCTCATTTTTTGCTTCATGCCACTCTTGCATAAAATCTTCATCATCAACTCTGCCTGCAATCTGTGCTAAAATTCTTAAATGCTGAGAAGGATTATCTTCAGGGCTGATTAAGAAAAATATTGCATTTACAGTTTCAGTGTTTTCTTCCTGCTGAGTTAAAGGATTATATACTTTAATGTTTACACCTTGAATAGAGCGAACCAATACCATCACAGCTTCATTGATTCCTTGAGTTCGAAAATGGGGAAGAGCAACTCCACGTGTAACAGGGGTAGCCCCGATTCTTGTCCCTTCCATTATTTGTGCAGAAATTTCTTCAGGCTTAAATGGAATAACTTCGGATAATAATTTGGAAACATTTGTAACTACATCTTCAAATTCGGATAATTTTTCCAAATCCATTGTAATACTCCGTGTAACAATTTCGTCAAACGGATCTTCTTTTCTTAATCCCTTCTCTTTCAAAATACCCCTTAATTCGCTATCAAGTCCTTCATACCTTTGCTGTCCTAATCTTTCAAAAACGTGAAAGATGGCACCGCTTCTAATTACTTTTTCTTTAGCATAATATTTATACCATAATAGCCCGGTTATAACTAATCCTATAGTAAATAAAATAGGTACCCAGCCCATTTCAAAAATCAAAACCATTGGGGCAATTATTCCAAATATCTGCATCCACGGGTATAAAGGTGATTTGTACCCTGGGTCATAAGATTGAATACGGCTTTCTCTCATTACAATAACAGCAAAGCAAGCCAATGCAAACATCAGCAGCTGGAACGAGCTTGCCAGCTTTGCAATCCTGGTAGGATCAAAAAATAGAAGAACTAAAATTATTAATACAACTGTAATAATTATTGCAACTACAGGTATTCTATTTTTATTTAGTTTTCTGAAATATTTTGGGAGAATATGATCTCTGCTCATTGCCAGAGGGTATCTTGAAGCACTTAAGATTCCCGCATTTGATACAGAAATGAAAGCCATGATAGCTGCAACTGAAAGTAGTATAAGCCCCATTTCGCCGTAGAAAACTTTTGCTGATGATGCAACAGGAGTTAAATTTCCTTTTAATTCTTCAAGCGGTAAAACCCCAACCATAATAATAGTTCCAACAGTATAAATTAAAGTTGTAGTAATTAAAGAAAGGAATACTCCCAAAGGAATATTTCGTTCAGGGTTTTTCACTTCTTCCGATAAGCTGGCAACTTTAGTTATGCCAACATAGCTTATGTAAACCAATCCAGCAGTTGATAGAATAGAAGAAAATTCCACATCAAAAAATCCATTAAAGTGATCTGGCTGAATATTAATTATACCGCCAATGCTATAAAACACCAATAAGATTAATAACCCAATCACCAGTGCAATTTGAAAGCTGCCGCTTTTCTTGCTTCCAAATAAATTTACAATGCCAATCAAAATTGAAATGGCAATTGCAATTGGAATAATTGGAATGTTAGGAAGGAAAAGATCTAAATAAGCACCAATTCCAATAAGTGCAAAAGCGACTTTTAGCAATAATGCCAGCCAGGTTCCTAAGCCGCCGATAGTTCCGAACGCTGGCCCGAGTGTTCTATCTAAAAAATAATACATACCTCCCGCTCGCGGCATCGCAGTTGCTAACTCTATAATGCTGAATACTGCCGGGATTAATGGTATAGCCGCGATTATATATGCCAATACTATAGCTTGTCCGGCTTGAATTGCTGCTAAACCGGGAAGTAAAAATAATCCGCCGCTTAAAGTTGTGCCTGTTGCAATGGCATAAACATCAAACAGCTTTAATTCTTTCTTTAATGTTTTAGTCTTTTTTACTGACGGCATAAATAATTAGAAGATTATTTTTTGTTATGAAATTAGTCACCCGGTGGAAAATGCGATCATAAGTTAACATTTCAATCTACAATCTCAAAATTATTTGTTTACGCGGTTCCTTTTAAAGTCTGTATTTTTTCGAAAATATAATCTAAATAAAATTAAATATTGACAGAGATCAAACCAACAATAATTAAAATTGTTTTTTAGAAAGCATAGTATTACATTCTTATTGGTTGATTCATTAATTTAATCACTTTTTAGTGAATCACTTAAAGCCCGGGAACCCTCCCCGGGCTTCTTTATTTTGTAATGTTCACAATTAATTTTCAATCATGTATAGAAATTTTAATAATAGTAAATTACTTTTATTTTTAGTTGGAAATTGTGTAAATAGCATTATTAAAAATTGAAAACTTTGAGAGGTTTCGTTATGCAAGAAATAAAAGTTGAAAAAGTAAAAAGAACTGGTAAAGTTACTATCCCCAAAAATCCCGGGTTTGGAAAACTTTTTACTGATCATGTTTTTGAAATGGATTACGCTCCCAATACGGGATGGCATAATGCGAGAATTAAATCACTTGAGAATTTATCAATTCATCCCGCAATGATGTTTATTCATTATGGACAAGCAATATTTGAAGGCTTGAAGGCATTTAAAACTGTTGAAGGCGAGCCTGCTATGTTCCGGCCGGAAAAACACATTAAAAGATTTAATAACTCTGCTAAAAGATTATGTATGCCGGAAATTGATGAAGAATTTTTTATGAAAGCATTAACAGAATTAATTTCTGTTGAAAGAGATTGGATTCCGGAACGCGAAGGCGAATCTTTATATATTCGCCCTTTTATGTATGCTTCCGATCCGTTTCTTGGAGTGCGCCCATCAATGACATACAAGATGATAATCCTTTTATCTCCTGTAGGTGCTTATTATCCGGAAGGATTCAAACCGGTTAAAATATTAATTCAGGATGATTACGTACGTGCCGTGCGAAAAGGTATAGGCGAATGCAAAACAGCTGGCAATTATGCCGGAAGCCTTTTAGCGGCAGAAGAAGCAAAGAAACGCGGCTTTACTCAAGTGCTTTGGCTTGATGCAATTGAACAAAAGTATATTGAAGAAGTTGGAACCATGAATATTTTTATTCGATTCAAAAATGAAGTTGCTACACCAAAATTAAACGGAAGCATTCTTCGTGGAGTAACTCGTGATTCTGTTATTCAAATTTTGAAGGAGTGGGGAGAAAATGTAACTGAAAGGCTGATCAGTGTTGATGAAATAGTTGATGAATATAAAAAAGGAAATGTGCTGGAAATTTTTGGAACAGGTACGGCTGCAATTATTTCTGCCGTCGGTTGGCTGCAGTATAAAGATTTTGAAATGGTGATTAATAATGGTGAAGTCGGTTCGATGGCGTTAAAATTATTTAATGAGATTACTGCAATTCATACCGGGAAAACTGAGGATACTCATAATTGGCTTACTCACATTGACAAAAAAGGTGTTGAAGTTTAATTGATTTCTGTAGAGACGCTTCGCTGAAGCGTCTCTAATTAATACTTTCGCATTGTTATAAATTTCCATATTGTTTTAGATTTCAATTTAGACGCCTCACCGAGGCGTCTCTGCCTTGGTTCTATTTTAATTCTACGAAATACATTTCTTCTAAAATTTTGAATTTGTATAAAGTACAATGAATATTCAAAACGCATACAACATTTGGTCGGAAAGCTATGACAAAGATGAAAATCTTACCCGCGATCTTGATAAAATTGTAACCAATGAAAATCTCGGTAATCTACATTTTAAAACTCAATTTTAGAGATAGGATGCGGGACAGGAAAGAATACAAATTTATGTTCACACATTTCTGAAAAAGTTATTGCTGTAGATTTCTCTGAAAGAATGATTAACAAAGCAAAGGAAAAAATACAAGCTGATAATGTATCATTCCTTGTTGCCGATATTACAAATACATGGCCTGATGAAATTCATTCAATTGATTTGATTACCTGTAATTTAATTTTGGAACATATTGAAGATTTAAATTCGGTTTTTTATGAAGCTTTGAGAAAATTGAATAACGGTGGAAAATTTTATATTAGTGAACTGCATCCCTTCAGACAATATCAAGGAAAGAAAGCACTATTTGAAAGGGATGGAAAGAAAACTCAAATTAATGCTTTCATTCATAACATCTCCGATTTTATTGAAGTCTGCCGATAAAAATAAATTGAAATTTTTAAAGCTAAATGAATGGTGGCATGAAGATGATAAAAATAAAACTCCAAGATTAATTACTTTTTTGTTTGAAAAATAATTATTATTTAATCAAATAATTAATGAGTGGCATATGAAATATATTTGGGAAAAGTCTACTTTACTAAAAATTGTGATTGCTATTTTTTCAATCACTCTATTAAGCGGCTGCGCTGATGCAATACCCATTCAGTATTCCAATGAAATAGAACCGGTGGGTTTTTGGTATGGGCTGTGGCATGGATTAATTGCTCCTTTCAGTTTTATAATTTCTCTATTCAGTGATAAAGTAGCGATATATGCCGTTTACAATAACGGCGGATGGTACAACTTCGGATATTTATTTGGATTGAGTATTATACTTGGCGGTGGTTCGAAGGCTTCTAACAAGAAACGCAAGTAAAATTTTCTGATTCAAAAAATTTATGATGCCCCAGGATGGGTTAAATAAGCAGGAAAGAATTATTATTTCGGTTGAAAAGTAATTTATTTTGTTTTCTGCATTTGATTCATCTCTTCTACGCCCGTAATACAAACTCCCAAATCTTTGAGTATTCCGTCTTCAATATTGTAAATCCAGCCGTGGACAGTTAATTCCTGCTTGGCTTGCCATGCCTTTTGAACAACTGTGGTGTGGCAAACATTTGCAACTTGTTCAACAACATTGAACTCACAAAGCAAGTTTAATTTGTCATTCTTATTTGCGATAGCATCAATTTGAATTTGATGATAGCGGTAAACATCTTTAATATTCTGCAGCCAGTTGTCGATTAAACCGTGATCTTTATCTTCCATTGATGCTTGAACTCCTCCGCACCCGTAATGCCCGCAGACAATAATGTGTTTTACTTTTAAAACTTCTACAGCATATTGAATAACTGAAAGACAATTTAAATCTGTATGGACAACCACATTTGCAATATTTCTATGGACAAAAACTTCACCGGGCGGTAAATCGACGATTTGGTTTGCAGGCACGCGGCTGTCGGAACAGCCTATCCATAAATATTGAGGAGACTGCTGCTTGGAGAGATTTGAAAAAAAATCTGGGTCGACTTCCTTAACCTTATCAGCCCATTTTTTATTTTGATCAAAAAGATTTTTTAACACTCGCATATCAGTTAGTATTTTTTTTTAGAATTTAATTAAACCTATAATACTAACTTTTAATTTAAATTTGAAAATGTTTCTTTATAAAAGCTAAAATAAAATAGTCTGTAAGTGTTTGATTTTATGATAATGTAAAATGTCATTTCTTCCACTCCCAGATAAGAATTTCATTTTTCCTATTAGCAATGTAATCTTGAAACATTGCATCATCTGTAAAATGAATTTTATTTCCATTTGGGTTATATACTTCACAATATGCGCAAGAACTTATAGGAATGAAAATATAGTAAACAAAACTGGAACGCCATTCATGACGAAAAACTTTTGTGCCGAAATAGTCTTTATTATTTGACATGGAATCAATTTTTGCTTTTAACCAAACTGGCGTATCTCTTTCATAGTTGAATGGAGCTGTGACAATTTCATTATTACAACTGATGACTATTGTTAAAACAAACGAAGCTATAAATAATATTTTTAACATATTTAAGTCCCTTAACTTTTAAGAACAAATAATCAAATTACGATATATTAATATTCATCATTAAACCGAAATCAAATCTGTGTTACTATCATTGTAGAGAATGCAGATCTGCATTTCCTACACGTTTTGATAATACTTCAAATTTCTATAAGAATTATTAATCTTTTAATTTGTTTTAACCGGATCCCAGGCAAAGTAATATTGACTTGAGCTGCTGTCTGAAATCAAAAACTTGTTATCATCTCCATTTGAATTTGCTATAACTATTTTAAGCAAATTATCGTCAGTTAATGTTATGTAAGAGATTAAATTGCCATCTGGAGACCAAGCTTGATATATCGAATGATTCGGATATTTTGATACAACATGTTGATCTGATCCATCTGAATTCATTTAATTTTTAATAACATAATAGATCAATAAAAATTCATACTCAATGATTTATTAGAAAACTCATTTTGAAGAGGTTAAAAATGTAGGCTATTTAGTTAAAGGTTGTAAAAATAATAGATGATCAAAATAGAAAATCAAAAATATGTATTAATACAGAGAATAATCAAAAATTTATAAATAGCTCAGAGACTATAAATTAGAAGTAACCCATTCAATTGCGCCTTCAAGAGTAAAGAAAGGTTTTGTTAAGTAACCATTTTCTTTTGATTTGAATAACATTAATACTGCTACATCTCTTGGGTTTTCACTTATGATTCCGATCTTCTTTCCGCCAAATATTTGTAAATGGTTTTCATAGTATTCAGCTATTTTTCCATATAACTTAATTTCAAAATCAAAAGTGGCTTTTCTATAATCTAAAATAAATCCTATAGTATCATTTGGAATTACATTATTTGTAATTGCAAAGTCCCATGAATGATAAATTTCTTCAAGGGAGACAGTTCCGAAATAATCTTTGTATAAAATATGAGTTTTTGTGTCAAATGAATATTTAAACTGATCTTTTAAGAGTAAAAGATTGAGATTGTTCCTGAATAATTCATTTTTCTGTAATGTCATTTATTGACCCCTCAAATTAGATCAATCTAAAAATTAAATACTACGTTCATTTAAATTAAGTACAAAAAGTAAATTGAATATTGTTTGGTTATTCAACAAATTTTAATATTGTGAGTTTATTATCGAATATGTCATTAAAAATTTTAATTAATTTTTTTAAGAAAAATTAATTTTTCTCTTGACAAGTGAACATCTGTTCACTATAATTGTAGTGAACATTTGACCACTATTTGAAAGTGTATTAAAAATTGAAAAATCAAACAACCGAGCGTCAAGGAGAAATACTTACCTTTATTCAGCAGTATACCGAGGAAAATGGTTTTCCTCCCACACTTCGTGAAATTGGAAAACAATTTGGCATTTCTTCAACGTTTGGAGTTAAACGCCATTTAGATGCTCTAGTCAAAAAAGGTTATTTGAATATTGAAAGCAATTCAAGCCGTGCAATTTCATTTGTTAAAAATAGCGCAATTGCAAAGGAAGTGGTTCTTGAAAGGAATGACTTGTTTACAAAAATACCGGTTGTCGGTAGAGTTGCTGCAGGTACACCTATTACAGCTATTGAAAATATTGAAGGAAACATAGTAGTTGATTCTTCTTTTATCAAAAAAACGCAGGACTCTTTTGCTTTAAAAGTTAAAGGTGATAGTATGATTAATGCAGGTATTTTTGAAGGTGATATGGTGATAGTATCACCAACCTCGGAAGCTTTTAACGGGCAGACTGTGGTGGCGATGATAGATGATGAAGTTACTGTGAAAATATTTCAGAAAAAAAATAATAAAATATTATTGATTCCTGAAAATGATAAATATCAACCCATAGAAGTTGAAAAAACAAAAGACTTCAAGCTAGTGGGTAAGGTTGTTGGTTTGGTTAGAAGAATAAATTAAACGGAGTAATTTATGAAAACAGATATTTTTTCATCGGCAATAAGCAGCAGAAATTCAATTCGATTTTTATATAGTCTAAACGAAATAACTATTGATCCGTATTATATATCACGTGAAAAGAATGGAAAAAAGGTTATTTATGGTAAGATTAGGAATTCAAGTGAAATAAAAAAATTTGAATTCGATAAAATAGTTAACATAAAGGTATTAGGCAGAGATAGGTTTTCTCCTGTTATCCCAATTTTATCTGTGGTTAACTAGAAAAGGATGGTGAAAAAATGGACTCAGCAAGAAGAAGATATGTTGATTTACTAGTTGAAGAATTTTGGAAACAAGGCTATTTAACCGTAAGCCGCAAATATGGAACTTATTTGCCTGAACCGGCAAAGGTTGGCGAATTTGATGTTGATATTATTGCGCGTTATAAAAAAAATTATGCTATCGGAATTACACTTTCTGAAGAAGATTTGAATGATCCGAATTTGATTAATAGAATAAAATTCCTCGCCACCAGGCAAACAAAGTTTACGAATAAAAAAGTAATTCTTTTTATTGGCGTCGAATTAGAATTTTATAAGAATGCAAAAACCCTTATAGAATTGTTTGAACATGATATAAAGAAAAATATTAAATTGTTCCAAATTGTTGAAAAAGCAATGCCGTCTGTTAGAAGGCATGGCAGGAAAGATAAAATTTTATTTTCGTAAAAAATTTAAATTTATTATAAGACACTAACTGCATGGAATTGTTTAGCAATAGATTATTCCATGCACTTTTTTTTCTTCTTTTTTACCTTTCATAATTTAATTTTCCTATATAAATTTTTGCAGTAAATTATTTATGTCTTTATGTAATTCTACTGCAGAGGACTTACCTTGACATTAAATAGTATGACAGTTAATTTTACACGCTTTATCAATTTTAGGACAGAATTTGGGAAAATTACATTCGGAATCGGATGAAAAGCTCCAGCAGGAACTAAAAAAATCTGGAGAAATTCCCGTACATATAGCGATTATAATGGATGGCAACGGAAGATGGGCGCGTAAAAGAGGCCTTCCAAGGGCTGCCGGGCATAAAATAGGAGTTGATTCAGTTAAAGATATTGTAAAAGCTTGTGCTCAAATTGGTGTTAAACATTTAACTTTATATACCTTCTCAACCGAAAATTGGAAAAGGCCTAAAGATGAAGTTTCAACTTTGATGAGACTTTTAGTAAGCAGCTTGAGAAAAGAATCGAATGAATTAAATGAAAACGATGTTAAATTAACTACAATTGGGGACGTTCAAACTCTTCCAAATGAAGTACAAAAAGAATTAAATGATGCTGTTGAAAGAACGAAAAATAATAAAACCATGAACCTGAATCTTGCTTTAAGCTATAGTGGCAGATGGGAATTATTAGAAGCGATTAAAAAAATTGCGGACGAAGCTGCATCAGGCAAAATAAATATTAATGACATCAACGAAAATTGTATAGCAAATCATCTTACAACTAAAAATATTCCCGACCCTGATTTAGTTATTAGAACAAGTGGTGAATTTAGAGTAAGCAATTTTCTTCTGTGGCAAATTGCTTACTCTGAATTTTTTATTACAGATGAATACTGGCCGGACTTCAGAAGAAAAAATTTATATGAAGCAATTAGAAATTTTCAAAAACGCGAGCGAAGATTTGGGAAAGTCAGCGAGCAACTAAAAAAGGTAACAAAGGCTTAAAAAATGGTTCATATTCTTCGTAAAAATGCTGTAAAATTATTGGTACTCTTAAGTTTTTTAAGTACAGTTTCATATTCACAAACCAACAGTACTCTATATAAAATTTTAGGTATCTCAGTCGAGGGAAACAAGTCTGCAGATGTCAACACAATAATTGCCAGCAGCGGATTAAAAGTTGGGGATGAAATAAAAATTCCAGGTGATCAGACATTAAGCGCTATAAAACAGTTATATGCTCTTGACATTTTTTCCGACATTGAAATTATTAAAGATAAGCAAGTCGGGAATGGACTCTTTATTACAATAAAAGTAAAAGAATATCCCCGGTATGAAAAATATGTAGTTGAAGGAAATGATGATTTAAGTGATGATGATATAGAGAAAAAGATTTCATTAATTCGTGGTCAAATATTAAAGCCGCAGGATATACAAAGCATTAAAAACAGTTTGATGAAAGAATATGATGACGATGGATATTTAAATGCAGATATTAACATTAAGGAATTTGCATACAGTACCGCAGATACTACGGAAGATGCTATTAATGTTACCTGGAAAAACATAAAAGATACTACGGAAGAATATACAACTGAATATGAGAAAGATAATATAACATATAGTGATTTGATAAGTAAAATAAAGGATAGAATATTACTAAAATTAGATATTGATGAAAATGATAAAGTAAAAGTAAGATCGATTGTTTTTACAGGCAATAAGGCATTTGATAATAGTGAACTGAGAAGCCATTTAGACAATACTGAAGAAGCAAAATGGTGGAAGTTTTGGAGCAGCGCAAAATTTAATCCTGAAAAATTTGAAGATGATAAAAAGGGATTGAAAAGTTTTTATGAAGAACATGGTTATAGAGATGCAGAAGTCGTTTCTGATTCTTTAATTTATTCTAATGATAAAAAAGATCTGAAGATTATAATTAATGTATACGAAGGTCCGCAATATAAAGTGAGAAATATTACCTGGGAAGGAAACACTGTTTACCCGGATAAAGTCTTAGATGAAAGATTGGATTTTAAAAAAGGCGATATTTTTAATTACAAAAAATTTGAACAAAATCTACGCGGCAATGAAAGCCAATCGTCTATTTCCGAATTATATCAGAACAATGGATATTTAACTTTTAATTTGCAAACTACCGAAACCAAAGTTGACGACGATTCAATTGATTTAAATATAAGAGTGGAAGAAAGAAATCAATTTAAAATCGGACAAGTTAATATTGTTGGAAATACGAAAACGATGGATAAGGTTATCAGAAGAGAATTATATACAGTTCCAGGAGATTATTTTAATAGAGCTTTGCTGCTTAGAAGCGTTCAGCAGCTAGCGAATCTCCAATATTTTAATGCTGAAAAACTTTATGGGCCTGAAGGTTTGGATTACAATTTAGCCAACGATAGTACAGTTAATGTTACTTTTAGTGTGGAAGAAAAATCAAGCGACTATTTAAATGCTTCTGTTGGCTACAGCGGTGCTTATGGTTTCAGCGGTGCAATTGGTGTTACTTTATCAAATTTCTCTCTTGCCAAACCATTCTCTTTGGGCGGGGGACAAATCCTAAGTTTTAACTGGCAGTTCGGTGTAGGAAATTATTATAGAACATTTACTTTAGGTTTTACTGAACCATGGTTTATGAATTCACCAACATTAGTCGGTGCAGAAATATTTGATACACGACAGCAATATTATTATGATCTAAGCCAATATGGTGGAACATTAAGGCTAGGTAGAAGGTTAAAGTGGCCGGATGATTTCTTTAATGTGCAGGGATTTTTAAGATATCAACATAATGACGTTATTGATGGCGGTGGTTATTATGCTACAGGAAAAACAAATCAATTTACACTTGGAGCAACTATTGCACGTAAAGATATTGATAATCCCATCTTTCCAGCAAGAGGTTCAAATGTAGAACTTGACGCCCAAATTTCCGGCGGCCCATTTCTGCCTGGCGACATTAATTATTTTAAAATTGATTTTACAAATGAATGGTATAAAAGTTTATTTCACACAAATAGGTTAGTACTTTATACAGCTTCCAATCTTGGTTATTTACGGGAATTAGATGAAGCTACGAAAACAAGAATTAATCCATATGAAAAATATTTTATGGGTGGAAACGGGTTAGTAATTGCAACTACTCCGTTAAGAGGATATGATGACCGCAGCGTTGGTCCAAAGGATGCTGCTGGAAATGCGATCGGTGGAAGAGTTATGGCAAGATTTACAACCGAATTAAGATTGGCTGTTACACTTGAACCTATTCCATTATATTTATTAACTTTTGCTGAAGCTGGTAATGTTTATGATAGTTTCGAGTCTTCAGATATATTTGATTTAAGACGTTCGGTTGGTGTTGGAGCCAGAATATTGATAAATCCGATTGGTTTGATTGGATTTGATCTAGGTTATGGATTTGATAGGAAAGCTGTTAACGGACAAAACCCTGCATGGCTTTTCCATTTTCAATTTGGTAAAGGATTCTAATATTTTCATTAATAATAAATCACAGAGGTAATAATAGTGAAAAAATATCTATTAGTTCTTGCTGCTTTCTTATTTGCAGCCGTTCTATTACAGGCACAAACTAAACAAAAATTAGGTTACGTCGATTCCCAGGTAATCTTAACTCAATTTCCTGAAGCAATAAAAGCTCAGGGAGATCTTGATGCACTTACAAATAAATGGTCAAATCAATTAGACAGCATGACTCAAGCTTATCAAGGTGCATTGAACGATTATAAAAAACAAGAAAACACGATGCCGGAAGATAAAAAATTAACTGCTCAGCAAACAATTATTCAGCAGGAACAAAGTATAAGAGATTTTCAGAAACAAAAATTTGGCCAGCAGACAGGCGAAATTTATAAGAAACAAGAAGAGATTTTTACTCCAGTAAAGAAAAAGATATATGCAGCTATTGCTGATGTTGCTAAAGAAGAAAGCATGCAGTTTGTATTTGATAAAAGCGGCGATATAATTTTATTGTATGCTGACACTGCTTTTGATATTACTTATAAAGTTCTTGATAAGTTGAACAGAGGCAAATAAGCTTTAGAGTTAAAAATAATTTACCGGTTCCCTTATTAAGTTAAGGGAGCCATATTTTTTTTATGAGGGCGTTATTGATTTTTTTACCATATAATTATTTTAGAATTTAGTATAGATAATTGGAGATAAAATGAAAAAAATAATATTGCCCCTTTTTATATTATTAGCGTTATCAAGCAGTTTTTCGTTTGCACAGCTTAAAATCGGGTACGTTGATTCGGATGCAATAATGGATAACTTACCGGATGCACAGGATGCAAAGCAAAAGTTAAATTCGCTTGTTCAAGAATGGCAGACCGAATTATCAACTCTCGAAAGCAAATGGAAAACAAAATACGACGATTATGATAAAAGAAAACTTATCATGACTGATCAAACCAGGGCGGAAACTGAAGCAGAACTTGTTAAGCTTGAAAAGGATGTTACGGATTATCGTGAAAAAAAATTCGGAACTAATGGTGAAGTTTTTCAGAAACAAGATGATTTGATGAAGCCTGTACAAAATAAAGTTTTTAATGCTATACAGGATGTTGCCAAAGAAGAAGACCTTGATTTCGTATTTGATAAAAGCGGGGATGTTCTGTTGTTATACGCAAAAGATCAATACGATATTACACCCAAAGTAATGGATAAACTTAAATTATAAGTATAAGTTTTTAATGAAAATTTTATTAAAAGATATTGCCGGATTCATAAATGGAAAAGTTTTTGGAAATGAAAATTTAGAAATAATAAAACCTGGCAAAATTGAAGAAGGAGAACCTGGTGATATAACTTTTCTGTATCATGCTTCTTATCAAAAATATTTTCCTACAACCAAAGCTTCTGCCATTTTAATAAAAAGCGGTTTCAAAAAAACTAGAGAGGACATCTCTTACATTGAAGTTGATGATCCTTCAAAAGCATTTTACAAAGTCGTAATAAAATATTTCTCTCCCGAATTTAAGTTAGTTGGAATTGATAGTACTGCATCAATTCACCCCTCAGCAGTAATTGGTGAGAATGTTTCAATAGGAAAAAATGTTGTAGTTTCTGAAGGGTGTATAATAGGTAACAACGTAAAACTCTTTCACAATACTGTGCTGCTTAACGATGTTGAAGTTGGAGACGATACTTTAATCTTTCAGAATGTCAGCATAAGAGAAGAATGCAAAATTGGAAAACGCGTTATTATTCATCCTAATACTGTAATTGGTTCAGACGGATTCGGTTTTTTTACTGATGAGAAAGGAGTTTATCACAAAATTCCTCAAATAGGAAATGTTGTTATAGAAGATGATGTTGAACTTGGTTCCAATGTTTCTGTTGATAGAGCTGCTTTAGGATCCACAATAATTAAGCGTGGAGTTAAAGTAGATAACCTGGTTCAAATAGCCCATAATGTTCAGGTTGGTGAGGATACTGTAATTTCATCTCAATGCGGAATTTCAGGCAGTACAAAAATCGGCGCACATTGTATTCTTCTTGGCCAAACAGGTTTAATTGGTCATATTGAAGTTGCAGACAATGTTATTTTAATTGCTCAGTCAGGAGTATCAAAAGGAATTCCAAAACCTGGAAAATATTTCGGCTCGCCTGCAAAAGAATTTAGTGTAGCTTTAAGGCAGGAAGCGCACATTAGAAACTTGCCTGAATATGCAGAAAAGATTAAAAAGCTTGAAGACCAGGTAAAAGCTCTTCAGGAAGAATTAAAGTCCAACAGCACAAAATAAATTCAACTTTTTCTGTTAATGTTTTATCATTCCAGAGCCATTCAATTCACCATGTCAATGATTGTATTTCATAACTCATCTTGCTATTTTGACATTCATTTTTATTAAAAAAAAGCAAAAGTATAATAAAATTTGGATTAGAAGATGCTAGAGCTACAAAGAACTATTGCCAATTCTGTTTCACTGTCTGGAATTGGCTTGCACACCGGAACTTCATGCACAATGACGTTTAAACCCGCTAAAGAAAATTCTGGAATAAGATTCGTTCGAACTGATCTTGGAGGCAACCCGGAAATACCAGCTATTGCTGATAATGTTGTTGATATTTCCAGGGGAACAACTATTGGGATAGGTGAAGCAAAAGTTCATACAGTAGAGCATGTTTTAGCTGCTGTGGTTGGGCTTCAAATAGATAATTTGATTATTGAACTTGATGGAATTGAACCGCCTGTAATTGACGGAAGTGCAATGCCTTATGTTGAAAAATTGACGGAAGCTGGATTGGTTCAGCAGGATGCTCCTAAAGATTATTTAATTATTGATGAAACAGTAGTCTTTCATGAAGATGAAAATCAGATTGATATCGTAGCTTTACCTCTCGATGGTTATAGAGTTACGGTGATGGTTGATTATCAAAACCCAGCTCTTGGTAGTCAGCATACAGGGCTTTTTGATCTTGAAAAGGAATTTGTAACTGAATTCGCTCCAGCAAGAACATTTTGCTTTTTAAGTGAAGTTGAAGATCTTGCAGACAGCGGATTGATAAAGGGTGGAGACATTGATAACGCGGTTGTAATTATTGACAAGAAAGCAACTCCGGAAGAACTTTCATCTCTTAAAGATAAATTGAAGATTCAAAAAGATATTTCAATCGGTACAAATGGAATATTAAATAACAAAGAACTTCGATTTAAAAATGAACCTGTCCGCCACAAACTGCTAGACTTGCTTGGTGATTTTGCATTAATAGGAGTTCCAATTAAAGCACAGATATTAGCTGCCAGGCCGGGGCATAGAGCTAATGTTGAATTCGCCAAACAAATTAGAAAATTATATCAACAGAAAAAATTAGTAAAGAAATTTCAATTTGTTAAAAAAGAGGGAGTTGTTTTTGACACCGCAGCCATTCAAAGAATACTTCCGCACAGATATCCTTTTTTAATGGTTGATAAAATTATACACCTTGAGCTTGATAAAAAAGTTATCGGCGTAAAATCTGTAACCATAAACGAACCCTTCTTTCAAGGACATTTTCCAGGTCAGCCTGTCATGCCTGGTGTTCTTATACTCGAAGCAATGGCACAAGCCGGCGGGGCTTTATTATTAAATTCTTTTCTCAATCCGGAAGAAAAGCTTGTATACTTTATGCAGATAAATAATGCCAAATTCAGAAAGCCTGTAGTTCCCGGGGATCAACTTTTTCTTGAAATTGAATTGACTAATAAAAAAAGCAAGGTAATGATGTTTACTGGAAAAGCTTTTGTAGATAATAATCTTGTAGCTGAAGCTGATTTTATGGCAGGAATTGTTGACAGGGAAGCAAGCATAAAAGAACAAAAATAAAATTTTAAATGAATACTATTCATCCAACCGCAATTGTTAGCTCGAAAGCAAAACTTGGGGATAATATAATTGTAAGTCCCTACGCAATAATTGAAGATGATGTAGAAATTGGTAATGATTGTTCAATTGGCCCGCATGCATGTATTTATAATGGGGCAAGAATTTCAGACCGAGTAAAAATTTTTCAATCAGCTTCTATTTCAAATGTTCCTCAAGACTTAAAATTCTCCAATGAAAAATCTTTTCTATATATAGGCAGCGATACCACAATTAGAGAATGTGTAACTCTTCATAGAGGTACATCTGAAGGAGGAGCAACTCATGTTGGGAAGAATTGCTTAATTATGGCTTATTCTCATATTGCACATGATTGTGAAATTGGCGATGATATAATTTTATCAAATGGGGTTCAAGTTGCAGGGCATTCAACCATTGAACACCATGTAATAATAGGTGGTTTGACAGGCGTTCATCAATTTTCTAAGATCGGTCAATACTCGATGGTTGGGGCAAGTAAATTGGTTTCATCAGATATTCCACCTTACGTGCTTGCCAGCGGTTACCCGATAAGGTTCGAGGGATTAAATTCTATTGGCTTGAGAAGAAGAGGTTTTTCCAACGAGGATATATCTTCGATAAAAGAAATTTATAAAATATTATTTACTTCAGGGTTAACTTTCACTAAAGCTAAAGAAAAGATAGCTGAAGATTTTAAATATAATATTTATGCCCAGACTATACTTGAGTTTATTAATAAAAGTGATCGTGGAATTATAAGAAAATGAAATGGCATTTTATTGACAGCGGGTTTAATACCGGTTCTTACAATATGGATTTTGATATTAATCTTGCTAAAAATTATTTACCGGATAGTGTTTATTTCAGACTTTATAGATGGAAACCATATTGTATCTCGTTAGGAGCTAACCAAAGTTTTGATGAAATTAAATTAGATAAAGCAGTTGAAGATAATATTGAAGTAGTTAAACGTCCCACTGGCGGAAGAGCAATTCTTCATGCTGAAGAGTTGACTTACTCTATAGTAATGCCGGTTGACCTGAACTTTTCTCCCAAAGTCATTTATCATGAAATTAATTTAGCGATTTATAAATCGTTAAAAATTTATGATGATAGATTAACTGAAATTGAACTCGAAAAAAAGCAAGCCGACTTTTCATCATTATATAAAAATCAAAGTAATGCAATTTGTTTTGCAGTATCGGCAAAGAATGAAATAAACTATAATGGGCAGAAGCTTGTCGGAAGCGCTCAAAGAAAAATGGGTAACGTTGTTTTACAGCACGGTTCCATTTTGTGCGGTGACTATCACAAAAGAATTGTCAATTATCTTAATTTTGATGAGAGTGAATTGAAGGAAGTAAATAAAAAACTTGATTCAAATACGATTGATCTTAAATCAATATTAAATGAACCAATTGATTATGATAGACTTTTATCTTCATTATACGTAGGTTTTGAAAAATATTTTAATATTAAAATGGATCGCCTTTCTCAAGAAGAAATTATTAAACCAGAAAGTATCATTTAAAATACAATGAGCACTGAACAACAGATTAAAAGAATAACTACAAAGTCATTGCAGCTTCTTAAAAAGAAGGGAATTAAAATATCTGCATTAACTGCATACGATTTTATTACTGCAAAACTTATTGATGAATCGGGTATAGATGTTATTCTTGTGGGAGATTCTTTAAGCAATGTGTTTCAAGGCAATGACACAACACTTCCAGTCACGATGGATGAAATGATTTATCATACCAAAGCAGTTGCCAAAGGGGTTAATCGCGCCATGCTGGTTGTTGATATGCCGTTCATGTCTTACCAGCTTAGTGTTGATGAAGGATTTAGAAATGCCGGAAGAATTATGAAAGAAACCTATGCCGGTGCTGTTAAAATTGAGGGTGGTGAACGAGTTGCAGAGACGATAAAAAAAATCACTAGCGCAGGAATTCCTGTAATGGGCCATATTGGTTTAACACCGCAAAGTATTTACCAATTCGGAAGCTACCGTGAGAGAGGAAGAACAAAAGAAGAAGCCGATGAAATTTTAAAAGACGCAAAAGTAATTGAAGAGGCAGGTGCATTTGGAATTGTACTTGAGAAGGTTCCTGCTTCATTGGGAAAACGAGTAACGGAATCAGTTTCTATCCCTACCATTGGAATTGGAGCCGGAGCATTTTGTGACGGACAAATTTTAGTTACTCCCGACATGCTTGGTTTGAATGAAGATTTCCATCCGCGCTTTGTAAGAAATTATGGTAACCTTACTGCAAGTATAAGAAATGCTGTAAAGAATTATATTGAAGATGTCAAGAATATTAAATTTCCTTCAGAAGAAGAAAGCTATTAGTGAACCCATGGAAAGTCATGGGCATCTCAAAAATAATTGTGTCGATTTAAAATTTAATCTGAAAATATTTTTAAAGAACTTTTATTTTATTGTTTTTTTAATTTTCATTATTCTTCCCTTTAAATTATCCGCCCAAATTGATTCCCAATTATATCTTGAAGGAACTTTTATAACTGGTATTGCACAAGCCGAAGATTACTTATGGGTTGCGACTTATGGTGACGGAATTTTTAGATATTCTTACAAAGACGATGAATGGGAAAACTTTTCAACTAAAAACAAAAAAATTGATAATGATCTATTTGGTAATATAGCTGCCGGTAAGGATTATGTTTGGGCAGGATCAAATGATGGACTTTATACTTACGATAAAAAGATCGGTACCTGGAGAAAAAGAAAATTTGCTGCCGGTGGTGAAATGGGAAATTGGATTAGAGCTTTAACTTATGATCCTTATAAAAATTATTTATGGATAGGAAGATTTATAAATTTAACAATGCTTGATGTTCGAAAGCGTCGTTTTACAGACTTTGATTTAACAAAAAATAATGATGCAAAAACAAATGATATAACTTCCATTGGATTGGATGGCGACAGTCTTGTTTGGTTCGGGACAGAATCCGGTGTTCATATTTATGATAAAAGAAAAAATATAAATAATAAATCAGCATGGGATTTTATTAATAATAAAAATAAAGGATTCCAGGAAGACGGTGATGCTGTTTCCATCTCACAAATTTTATTTGAAGACAACTACGTTTGGTTCGGGACAGATGAATTTATTACTAAAGAATCGCCTCAATTTAATTTAGGCGGTATTTACAGGTATGACAGACAATTTAGCTGGGATAAAATCTCAGCTCAAAGCGGACTGCCGGCAAACGGTGTTTACAGCATGCAGCGAACAGGAAATAAAATTTGGGCATCCTTGTATTCATTTAATAGAAATGATAAAAAAGAATACGGGCAGGGAATTGCTTTAATAGATAGATTTACCGGTGTATCAAAGCCAATTGACTTGAATAAATCAGGACTAAATTCAGCAGAAATACATGCTCTCTACTTCGATGGAACTTATATGTGGGTAGGTTCTGCTAAAGGATTATGGCGAATTACAATTGCAAATCCTCTGGCAAAATGGTATGCCGTTAAAGAACAACCTAAAAAGAAGGTAAGAAAGAAAAGATAAGTATTAATAATTCAGCTAAACAAATTTAGATCATTCATTTTTTATATGTCATTCATTCCATCATACATAAAACTGCTTGAATCCGGGGAATTAAAAAAAAGAGTTAAGCTTGCGGAAGAAATTATAAAATCTTGTTCGAGTTGTCCTCGTAATTGTCTGGTTGACAGAACTAACGGAGAGTTTGGTGTTTGTCAAAGTGGGTCACTTCCAATTGTTTCATCCTATACTCCACACTTTGGTGAAGAGCCTGTTTTAGTCGGGACGAATGGAGTTGGAAATATATTTTTCGGTAATTGCAACTTAAGGTGTGTTTTTTGTCAGAACTATGTTATAAGTCAAAATTATAAAGTTGAAAGTAAAAATGAATTAACACATGAACAACTTGCCGAAATTATGATTGAGCTTCAAAATAAAAATTGTCATAGTATTGGTTTGGTTTCGCCGACACATTTTTCTGCAACAATATTAAAAGCAATAATGATTGCGGCAGAAGAAGGACTTCGGCTGCCAATAATTTATAATACGAATGCCTACGATTCTATTGAAATGCTGAAGCTGTACGACGGTGTTGTTGATATTTATCTTCCTGATTTCAAATGGGGAATGAATGAAGAAGGAAGAGAATTTTCAAAAGTAAAAGATTACTTTGATCAGGCAAGTATAGCGATAAAAGAAATGCATAAACAAGTTGGGAGTAATTTAACATTTGAAAATGATGTAGTAGTAAGAGGATTAATTATAAGGCATCTTGTAATGCCCAACGGCTTAGCTGAATCAGAGAATGTTTTTAAATTTATAAGTAAGGAACTCGATCCTCAAATTCATATTTCTTTAATGGCTCAATATTATCCCACTAATAAAGCACACACAAATATTTTAATTGATAGAAAAATTTCTTATTCAGAATATGCAAGAGCAATAAATCTTCTTGAAAAATACGGGCTTGAGAACGGATGGGTTCAAGAAATGGATGCAAATGAAAATTATCGTCCTTATTTTGAAGAGAATAGGGTGAACCCATTTAATAACTAGATATTATTCTAAAAAGGAATATATATCATTTATTCCAGCAAAATTTAACTTGAATATACGTACACAATTACGTACGTTTGTTAAAAAGAAAGAGATATCATGAAAACAGTAACTGCAACAGATGCAAGAAGCAATTTATATAAGTTAATAGATGAAACTGCTGAAGCAAGTGAACCAATTTTTATTTCAGGGAAAAGGAATAAGGCAGTATTATTATCGGAAGAAGATTGGAGGGCTATTCAAGAGACCCTCTTTTTATTATCAATTCCAAACATGAGAGAGTCGATCATTAGTGGATTGAAAACTCCTGTAGATAAATGTTCCAATAAACTTGTATGGTAAAATGGAAATTAGTTTATACTAAGCAAGCACAAAAAGATGCAAAAAAGTTGAAAGCCGCTCAACTCAAAGAAAAAGCCCAAAAACTATTAAATATTTTAGAAAATGATCCATTTAAAAACCCACCGCCATTTGAAAAACTAGTTGGAGATTTATCAGGTGCATATTCACGTCGAATTAATATTCAGCATAGAATTGTTTATCAAGTTATTGACGATATTAGGACTGTAAAAATAATTAGAATGTGGACGCATTATGAATGATAAAAAAGTCTATTTGTTAGTGTCTTTATATTATGATCTAAAATCTTTTAATATTTCCCATTAAATAATATTTAAACCAGCTCAACACATTAGTTTATCATCTTTTTCAAAGATTAAAATATCATTATCTTTAACATCAAAAAATTGAAGAATAAGGCAGAAAATGATTAAGCTTTCTCAGAAAAAAATTAATCAATTTAAAGATAATTTTAACGGGTTGAAGATAGCAATAATGGGCGACATGATGCTTGATTCATATTTCAGAGGCGAGGTGAAAAGAATTTCACCAGAAGCTCCTGTTCCTGTTGTTGAAGTTGAAAATGAATTTTACCGGTTTGGCGGTGCCGCAAACTGTGCTTTGAATATATTAAAGCTCGGGGGCGAACCTCTGCCTATTGGTGTTATTGGTTATGATAATGACGGATCAATTTTTCGTTCATTAATAAATGATACTGATATTTCTCTAGATGGAATTATTGTAGATGAAACACGTCCAACTACTGCAAAGACGCGAGTGATTGCTGACAGTCAGCATGTTGTTAGAATTGATAAAGAAAGTAAGCAATACGTAAATAAAGATATTCAAAAAAAATTATTTGGTTTTATACAAGAACATATCAAAGACTTGGATGGAATAATTTTACAAGATTATAATAAAGGAGTACTAACTCCCTGGTTAATTGAAAAAATAATTGAATTAGCAAACTCTAAAAAAGTTTTAATCACCGTCGATCCAAAGTTTAACAATTTCTTTTCATATAAAAATGTAACGGTATTTAAACCTAATAGGAAAGAAGCTGAAGATGTTTTGGGAATGAAAATAAGAAGTGACGAAGATATAACCAATGCCGGGAAAAAATTATTAGAAAAGCTGAAAGCAAAAAATATTTTATTAACACTTGGTGAAAGTGGTATTGCAGTTTTTGCAAAAGGCAAACCCGAAAAAAGGATGCCTACAAAAGCAATGCAGGTAGCCGATGTTTCAGGAGCAGGCGATACTGTTATCTCAACTTTAACAATGGCACTAGCTGCCGGTGCTGATATAATTGAAGCTTCTTATATGGCAAATTATGCAGGCGGTTTGGTTTGTGAAGAGGTTGGTATTGTCCCGATTGATAAAGAAAAATTATTCAAAACAATTATCGCGGAAAATAGATGAGTGTAGTTATATCATTAGATGAATTGGTTGAGATAAGACGGAAATTTAAATCACAAAATAAAAAAGTAGTTTTTACAAACGGTGTTTTTGATATTCTACATTCAGGTCATGTTGACTATCTGAATAAAGCAAAAGGATTAGGGGACATTCTAATTGTTGGATTGAACAGCGACCTTTCGGTAAAGAAAATTAAAGGAGAAAAACGTCCTATAGTAAATGAAATAGAAAGAGCATTTTTAATTTCTAATTTAAAGGCTGTTGATTATGTAACTTTGTTCGATGAGGAAACCCCTGCCAATGTAATTGAGAAACTTATTCCGGATGTATTAGTAAAAGGGGCAGATTGGGCTATTGATAAAATAGTGGGCGGAGACGTTGTTATGAAAAATGGTGGTGAAGTAAAAGCTATTGAGTTTGTTAATAATCAATCCACTTCAAAAATTATTCAGACCATATTAAGCAGATTTAATTCCTTATAATATTTCATCATTTGATTTTAAGTTTATTTTATTTAATCTAATAAAAGAATTTTAATAAAAATAATTAATAGTATCCCTAGGCATCTTTGAGTACAGAAGAAATAAAAGAGCAGGAAAATAATTCCGGAAAACAGGAAAAGAAACCTAAAAGAAAAAGAACTCTTTTACAAAGAATTGTAAATGTGTTCTTATATATAGGTATTGGTTTTCTAATTCTGTTTCTGATTTTTCTTGGAATAAGCCAAACTTCAATGTTTAGGGAATTCGTACGTACAACTGTGATTGAGCAAGCTGACAGTGTTCTCAATGGAACTATAAATATTGAAAAAATTGAAGGGACAATTTTTACCTCTTTGATTCTTAGAAATACAGTTGTAAACATGAAATCAGATACGCTGCTGCAGGCTCAGAAAATTGAAGTAAAAACAAGTCCTCTGCAGCTTTTCTTAAAAAAAATATATGTTAGAGCTATTGAAATTGACGATGCAAAGATATCTTTGAAAAAAGACAATGAAGGTGTTTTAAATATTTCCAAACTTATACCTCCCAAAGAAAATCCGGATACCACCAAATCGGAATTCCCTTTTAAAATCCAGGTTCAGGATTTATCGTTGAAGAACATAGATTTTTCTTTACAGTCATTTGATAAAATTAATAGCAATGCTGTTTATCAAAACTTAAACACCAGCGATTTAAGAGTAAATAATATAAATCTTTCAATAAGCGCTTTCGCTGATATCAGTAATGATCATTTTGAATTAATCATAAATAAATTTTATGCCGAGCCAAACCTTTCTTCTTTTAAGTTGAATAATTTAACCGGTGATTTTTATATTGACAAAAATAAAGTCTCAATTAAAAATTTAAATCTTGAAACTAGCCTTACAAAAGTTGAGATTGATGCTGAAATAAAAGATCATCATTTTTTTGATGGAAACGGATTGGACAGTTTTTGGCTTGCACCTCTTAAGGTCAAATTCAAAGCAGATGATTTTGATTTTGATGACTTATCTGCATTTATAAAACCAACAGAAATTCTTAAGGGAAAAGTCAAAACTGAGTTAGATGCAAGCGGCAGCTTAAGGAAGCTAAACATCAGCAGCTTGGTTGTGGATTATCTTAATACCCATTTACAAATGAACGGCACTGTCAGGAATATTGATCATGCCGAAAACATGTATATCAATGCTGATTTAAAAAATTCTTATGTTAACGAACTAGATGCAGATAAGCTATTACCTTCAATTGGAATACCTGTTTATGAAAATTTAGGCGTAGTTAAATTTGACACTCTCCTTTATGATGGCGAACCTCTTAATTTTAAAACTACTTTTTTTGCAGTTACCGACCATGGAACAATAGGCGCGACTGGAAGTCTGGATTTAACAAAAAAATTATTGGGGTATGATTTATCATGCAGTACCACAAATTTGAATCTAGCTCCGGTTATAAATATAGAAACAGAATTAAATTCCAATTTTCATATTAAAGGAAATGGGGTTTCTCCAAAAGATCTCCAAGCAAATATAAATTTTAATGCAAGTAATTCTCAATTCGTAGGAAATCATTTTAACACATTAAGCATGAATATTAAGGCGCATGAAAAAATAATAGATTATTCTGTTGAAATTTTAAAAGATACATCAAAAGCTGCACTTAACGGTAAGTTTGATTTCGCAAATGAAATTGATCCGTCTTATAACATAAAAGGGTTTGTACATAATATTAATCTTCAAGAATTTACTGGAGATTCTTTACTTACGAGTAACTTAAATTTTAATATTAATGCTGACGGAGAAAGTTTTGATCTTGAAAAAATGAATTTATTTTTAGTGCTGACTTTAAATCAATCAACAATTAAGGGAAAGAGCATACCTGATAGCACTCATGCAATCGTAGATATAAGAAAGAATGATGAAGGTAAGCATATAATTAATTTTATTTCCGATCTTGCTGATATTACTCTTCAAGGGAATTTTTCGGTTAAGAATGCGATTTCAATTTTAACAAATGAAGCCAACCTTCTTACAAAATTAGTTAAAGAAAAAACGAATGAGATATTTAAAACGGATTCTTCAGTTGTAAATGAAAATCAAAGCAATAATTTAAAAATAGATAAAATAAATAGTATGGATAATATAACTGATATTGATTCTTCCTTTTCAATGCAGTATAATATTGAATTTAAAGACTTTACCCTTCTTTCGCTTCTGATTGGAAACGATCAGCTTGAAATCGACGGCTACGTTAACGGTGAAATTAAAAATAACAACAACAATTTGTCAATCACATTAAATTCAGAAATGAAGTATTTAAAGTATTGGGGAAAGGACAACGTGTTTTTTCTATCAAATTTAAATATGGGTTTTAATGTTGAAAATAATTTTTCGGCAATGTCTTTAAACGATATTACTGCCGGCTTAAAGCTGAATACAGATAGAGTTTTTATGGGAAGCGATATTTACGATCTTAAACTTGATTTACAATTAAAGAATGATCTAGCAAACTTAAAATTTTCCTCCATGCTGGAGGATTATTTAAAAGCTGGATTAAAGGGAGCTATTGATTTAAGCGGAAATAAAATTGTTCTTGACCTGGACAGCTTAAAAGCTATATATAATAAGTATGAATTAGTAAATAAAAATAAAATTCAAATCGAATATGCCCAGGACCATATAAACTTTAATAGCTTTACTCTTTTAAGTAAAAATGGAGAACTTAATATTAATGGCTCTTTAGTGAGGAATGGTGAACAAAACTTAAAAGTTTCTTTAAATAATTTTAGAGGGCAAAATTTAAGTACTGGATTTTTTGATATAAGAAAAGAAAATAGTGTAGGTTCAAAAATAAATTTGCTGGCAAATGTTACAGGCAAGTTTAATTCACCACATATTGATGTGGATTTAAATGTTGATAGCATCAGCTTCAAAGGAACAAATTTTGGAATGCTGAAGGGTAAATTGAATTATAAAAATCAAAACCTGGAAACAAACATAAAATTTATTAATCCGAACTTGGTTGAAAAACTTTCACAAACAAAAAATGATTCGTTGGCGCTATTAATCAAAGGAAATATTCCAGTTGATTTAAGTCTTACTTCTGTGAAAGAAAGGCTGCTGAAATCAAAACCTATTGACCTTTCAATAAATGCCGATAATTTTAATCTTAGTACTTTTGGCGATTTGCTTCCAATGTTTAAACATTTAAAAGGAATTTTGAGCGCAAATGTTTCTATCGGCGGGACAATAGATAATATTATTCAAAGCGGTGAAATAGATTTATCTAATGCCGGCTTTTTATTTTCAGAAAATAATCTTGAATACAATGCCGCGTTACATTTAACATTGAATAATGAAAAAATAAATATTAATAATTTAATGGTTGAAAATGTGCAGGGCACTAAGCAAGGCGGAAGAATGAACGGAAGCGGTTCGGCTGTGTTGGACAATTTCAAAATCGCTTCCTTAGAAATTGAAGCAAATGGTAATTTAAAAGCATTGAGTAAAGATTCTAAAAGTGCAAGCCCAACAGTATACGGCGATTTGGTAATTGAAACTAACGGCTCAATTAAATTTACAATGAACGGCAATAGTAAGATTTTGAATGCTCCTATAATTGTTAAGTCTGCTAATCTTACATTTGCTCCTGCTAAATCAGCATATTCTGGCGCATCATCAAAATATATCTATAAGTTTGTCAAAAGCCCTAAAGATACTTTAAATAAAGAGGTTGATTTTGAAAGCTTGGTTGAAATGTCTCGAGAAAGAGAGCAGCGCAATGCAGGTGGGCCAGCTGAGTCTGGGTTATTTGATTACAGCATTGATGTGACGGTTGAAAATGAAGCTACTATTGTTTTTGTTTTATCAAAAGAAGCTAATCAAAATTTAACGGCAATACTTTCAGGAAATTTTTTGTATGAAAAAAACGGCAACAAAACCAACGCGCAAGGCGAGCTAAAACTACTTGATGGCTCAACACTTGCATTTTTTAAAAAACTTGAGGCTACTGGAACAATTCAATTTGAAAGCGAATTATCAAATCCATATATAAATATTGTTGCTACTTATTCAGCAGATTATTCGGGTAACTCAACTGTAGCAAGTACTACTGCATCTGGGAGCACTACTTCAACACAAATATCTTCCAGCGAAGAAGTCCCAGTCGAAGTGAGAATAAAAATAAAAGGTTTTTTAAATGATCTTACAGAAGGACAGTTAGTCCAGGATAAAAATAATGTAGCTGTATATGTGGGTTCTGACAACATAAAAAATGATGTTGCCGATCAGTCTAAAGATGTTTCAGATGCTATAATATTTTTAATGGCAAATAAATTTAAATCAGATGACATCTTTGGAGGAAGTAATGGAGGAGGAGGCCTTACTTCTAATCTTGCGGCTTCTTTATCAGGCTCAATTTTAGGCGGATTTTTAAATCAGCAATTTGGAGAGTATGTCAAAAGTGTTGAAGTTACAACAACGAAATTTGCATTAAGCGGTCAAGCAGGAAAATTTAAATACATAATCGGTGGCGCAACTAAAACGATGCAGGATTTAGGGCAAGCTAATGTACAAATTGTTTATCCATTCACACAAAGATTCTTAATCAGATTGGAAAGAAAACAACCCATTGTTGAGCAGCAAAGCAATACAACAGAAATGATTAATGAATTGGGCTTAAAATATATTTTTGAATTCTAATGAAAAAAAAACTAATAGCATTTTTTAAAAAGCATCCTGGCCGCTCTTTCAAAAGCAGAGAATTAGCAAAGAAGCTTGACATTGAGTATGATCACGAATACGACGCAATGAAAGCTATGCTTTATAAATTGTGTGAAGATCAGCTTTTAATTAAAATCGGGAAAAAATATAAGCTCAATTCAATACCTATAACAGGAAGAATTATCGGTGAGCTAAGCATAAACAAAGGCGGCTACGGTTTTGTAATTCCTGAGAATAAAGATTTAAAAGATATTTTTATTGCAGCTAGAAATCTAAGTACTGCTTTCAGTGGAGATATTGTTGAGGTGTCATTATTTGCTAATCAAAAAGGAAAAAACATTGAAGGGCAAATAATTAATATTGTCAAAAGAAAAAGGGAAGAGATTGTTGGAACTGTTCATAAAACCAAATCATTTTATTTTGTAAAACCTGATGAACCTGAAATTCATAGAGATATTTATCTTGATAAATCGAGATTAGCCGGCGCAAAAGAAGGGGACAAAGTTGTTGTTTCCGATTTTGAATGGGATTCTTCAATGCTCAATCCCGAAGGGCGTGTTATTGAAGTAATTGGTAAAGCGGGAAGCCCTGATGCTGAGCTGGTTTCCATAGCACGAGAATTTAATATTCCATATCAATTTCCACCTCAAGTAATTGAAGAAGCAGAAAATATTACTTTAAATTCTGACGAAGAAGAAATAAAAAATAGGCTTGATTTCAGAGATAAAGTTGTATTTACAATTGACCCTTATGATGCAAAAGATTTTGACGATGCTTTATCAATTGAGACTTTGGAAAATGGAAATTATTCAATCGGTATTCATATAGCAGACGTTTCTCATTACGTTCAAGAAAAATCTTCACTAAATAAAGAAGCATTAAAACGCGGCAATAGTGTTTACCTTGTTGGAAAAGTTATTCCAATGCTTCCTGAAAAATTATCAAACGGTATTTGTTCCTTAGTACCTAATGAAGAAAGATTAACATATTCTGTGGTAGTTGAATTAACCAAGCGCGGCAAGGTTGAAAATTATGTCATAAAAAAATCAATTATAAATAGTAAACGAAGATATACTTATGAGGAAGTTCAGGAAATAATTGAAAATAAAGAGGGTGATTATAAAGATGAAATTCAGATTCTAAATAATCTTGCACGAACACTTCGTAAAAAAAGACTGCGTGAAGGCAGCATTGAATTCTCAACTCCCGAAATAAAATTTGAGCTTGACGAAGATGGGAAGCCGGTCGCAATTAAAAAGAAAGAAATTAAAGAAAGCAATATGCTGGTTGAAGAATTTATGCTAATGGCCAATAAGATTGTTGCTCAGCATATAGCTTTACCGAAGAAGGGCCCGGTTATGCCTTTTGTTTATAGAATTCATGATTTGCCGGACCAAGAAAAAATTTATGAATTTTCGAAATTTGTAAAATCACTTGGTTATTCGTTTGATCCTAATTCAAAATCTACGGTCCAATCAATTTCACTTATTGATGCAGCAGGTTAAAGGAACTGAAGAGGAAACTCTTATAAATGAATTAGCTATCCGCTCTATGGCAAAGGCAATTTATTCTCCGCAGAATATTGGACATTACGGTTTGGGATTTAAATATTATACTCATTTTACATCCCCTATTCGGCGTTATTCTGATTTAATTGTTCATAGATTACTATTAAATTATATTGAATATAATAATCAAACTCATTATACTGTTAGTCAACTAGAAGAAATTAGTAATCACATTTCAGAAACAGAACGGAATGCTGTTGAAGCAGAAAGATTATCTGTTAAAAGAAAACAAATTGAATATTTACAGGAGCATGTTGGAGAAGAATTTCACGCTATTATTTCAGGAATTACTTATTTCGGAATGTTTGTTAAAATAAGTGAGATACTTGCCGAAGGCTTGATCAGGCTGCGGGATTTGGAGGGAGATTTTTACGTTTACGATGAAAAAAAATATGCGTTAATTGGCAGGAAATCCAAAAAACAATTTAGACTTGGAGATAAGGTCCAGGTAAAATTAATAAGAGTGGATATTGAGAAATCTGAATTAGATTTTATCATACCCGATTAATGAGGCTCAATATGAAAAATAAATTTTTACTAAATGTGCTTATAATAATTTTTTTATCAAGCCCATTAATATTTGGGCAATTTGGAAAAAATAAAGTTCAGTACAAAGATTTTACCTGGTATTATATTCAAAGCGATCATTTTGATATTTACTTTTCTCAAGATGGTTCCGATCTTGCCGAGTTTACGTCAAAAATTGCTGAAAATTCTTTGGAATCAATTCAAAACAGCTTCCATTATAAAATCAATAATAGAATTACAATAATTATTTATAATTCTACAGACGATTTCCAGGAAACGAATATTACAGATTCATATTTAAGTGAAGGCATTGAAGGTTTTACAGAGCTTTTCAAAAATCGTGTTGTTATTCAATTTATGGGCTCTTACAAAATGTTCAGGCATTTAATTCATCATGAATTAACTCACGCTGTTATGAATGATATGTTTTATGGCGGATCAATTCAGAATATAATTTCAAACAATATTTCAATTGATTTACCTTTGTGGTTTAACGAAGGTATGGCCGAGTATCAAGCACTTGGATGGGATATTGATGAAGATATGTTTATACGTGACGCTGCTATAAATGAATATTTGCCGGATATTCAAGATTTGAATGGTTACTTTGCTTACAGGGGAGGGCAGTCTGTATTTTATTATATCGCTAAAAAATATGGTAAAGAAAAAATTGGTGAACTGATAAATAAAGTAAAAGGAGCAGGCGGTGTAGACGGTGGATTAAAAGCATCGATAGGTTTGAGTTTGAAAGAATTAAATGAACGCTGGAAAAAAGATATCAAGCAAAGGTATTGGCCGGATATTGCCGACAGAAAAGATCCTGATGAATTCGCCAAAAGATTAACTGACAATAGAGAAGATGGTGGATTTTATAATACCAGCCCTGCAATTTCTCCGCAAGGTGATAAGATAGCATTCATTTCTAACCGTGATTATTACTTTGATGTTTTTTTAATGGACGCTACCGAGGGTAAGGTTATTAAAAAATTAGTAAAAGGAAATCGAAGTTCTGATTTTGAAGAACTGAATATTATTACTCCGGGATTAACATGGTCGCCGGATAGTAAAAAAATTGCTTTGTCGGCAAAGGGAAATGGTTCAGATGTTATTTATATAATTGATGTAGAATCTGAAGATAAGGAAACACTTCCTATAAAATTAGATGGAATAAAAAGTGTTAATTGGTCTCCTGACGGAAAATATCTTGCTTTTGTAGGCCATACTGCAAAGCAATCCGATATTTATACTGTTGATGTTAAAACATTCGAAGTAAAAAATTTAACTGATGATGTTTTTACAGATAATGATCCCTCATGGTCAAAAGACAGCAAAACAATTTATTTCTCGTCCGACAGAAATAATTACATTTCAAACACGGCTCTTCCAGACACATTTAAAATTTATCATCACAATTATAACCAGAGTGATATTTATTCAATAAATATTGATTCAAAATTAATAAGTAGAATTACAAATCTTCCTAACAGCAATGAAATCAATCCGGTAGTAGGTCCAAATGGAAGTGAACTACTTTATATTTCAGATTTGAACGGAATCAATAATATTTACAAACAGAGAATAGTTATAACTGATAAAGATAGTGTTAAGAACATAACTGATTACAAGCCGGTTCCAATCACGAATTCATTAAACGGACTTTATCAAATTTCAACTTCTAAAGATGGAATGAAATTAACATTCAGCACTTTATTTCAATCAGCATTTAACATCTTCTTAATCAATAATCCGTTTGAACCAAAAACTGATTTGAAAAAATTAGAGCCTACACTTTATATGTCGCAATTATTAAATAAAGATGAAAAGAAACCCAAACAATCTAATGTTGCTGAAAATAGAAGAGATTCTCTTAATAGTAGTGTGAGTGGTATTAATTTGTATACAGGGGCGGTTGTTGATACTTCTAGTGTTTATGGTGATTCTGTAAAAATAGATTTTAATAATTATGTTTTTGGAAATTCTTTTTATGCTAAGGAAGATACTACAAAAAAAGTTGATTCGACTTTCACATTAAATGATAATTTAGACTCAAAAGGAAATTATAAAGTAAATAAATATAAAATTACTTTTTCGCCAGACATTGTTTACGCTAATGCAGGTTACAGCTCTTTGTATGGTTTACTTGGAACAACAGTAATCTCTTTTAGTGATGTACTTGGCAATCATAGGTTGATTGGTCAAACAAGTTTGCAAATTGATTTAAAGAATAGTGATTATGGCTTAGCTTATTATTATTTACCCGAAAGAATTAATTATGGAATAGAAGCTTTTCATACAGCAAGATTTGTTTTTTTATATAGTGGCCTGGGAGATGACCTTTACAGATTTAGAAATTATGGTGTAGTATTATCTATGAGTTATCCGTTAAACAGATTTTATAGGCTCGATGCAGGTTTAAGCTGGCTGAATGTAACGAAAGAAAGTCTAGATAATAGTGATGTCCCTTCTGAAAAGGCGAGTTTTTTAGTGCCGGCTGTTAGCTTTGTTCATGATAATGTTTTGTGGGGGCCAACTGCTCCTGTTGACGGAACAAGATACAGGTTTAATGTTTTTGGAAATCCTGGTCTTGCAAACAGAAATTTGAGTTTCTATTCATTTACAGGTGATTATAGAACATACTTCCTTTTTTGGAAAGATTATTCATTTGCCTTTAGATTATCCGGCGGTGCTTCTGGCGGAAACAATCCACAGAGATTTTTTATTGGTGGTACTGAAAATTGGATAAACAGAAGTTTTGCAACTACGGATATTCCAATTTCCTCTGTTTCAGATTTTGCTTTTTTAACTGCTGCTTTACCTTTAAGAGGCTATGATTATGCTGAGCAGATAGGTACTAAGTACGGTTTAATGAATATGGAATTAAGATTTCCTTTAATTAGATATTTACTTACAGGCGCTTTGCCATTACTATTTAGAAATATTCTTGGTGTCGTATTTTTTGATGCCGGTTCAGCATGGAATAATACAAAGCAGCTTAAATTTTTTGAAAGAAATGCAAATGGAAGCGTTGTTTCAAAAGATTTATTAATGGGAACAGGTGTTGGTGCCCGCATGTTTTTCTTATATTTTCTATTGAAGTTTGATGTAGCGTGGGCTTACAACGTAGATCATTTTACACAACCTAAATTTTATATTTCTTTAGGTGCAGATTTTTAAAAGCAAAATTAAATTTAAAAATAAAAAACCCGTAAAATATTTTTACGGGGTTTTTATTTGAATTTGTAAATAATTAAAATCTATTTCTTAGTCTCGGTTTTGTTTTCTTTCTTCTCCGGACTTTTATTACTCTTCCCATTATTTTTATAATCGGTCTGATAAAAACCACTTCCTTTAAATATCGGTCCGGCTCCAGCCCCAATTAACCTGGTCACCAGGCCCTTACACTTTGGGCACTCTTTAATTGGTTCATCTGTCATCTTCTGAAATAATTCAAAAGTATAATTACAATTATTACATTTATAATCATACGTCGGCATTTTAAAACTCCTGCTATAAAATTAACATGAAAACTTAATGAAAAATTGCTAAAATTTCTATAACTTTCCGATGGCTTATTTATCTATTAAAGGTATGAAAACAAATAATAATCGAGTTTCCCTTCGCGTAAAAATTAACAGCATCTATAAATTACTTATAATTTTATTTTTCATTTTAACCTTTCAAGGATGCTTGAATTATATTCAGGAAGTTAAGTTGTATCCTGACGGCTCAGGAAAAATGAAAATTAATTATTGGATGAGATCTCCTGATAATGAAAATATTTCCATCGTAGATAAAATGGGAATATTTAACCCAGATTCCATTCGTCATGAATTTACATCTCCGTATAGTTCAATTGATAATATAGAGGTTTTTGCAGACACAACTGACAGTACAACTCATGCTGTAATTGATCTATCATTTACTCATATAGATTCTCTTAATAAAGCTAAAGCATTTTTTGGATCTGAATTTTCTTTGAAGGACGGTGCTGCCGGACAAAAAGTTTTCTCCCAATTTATTCCTCCTTATGCTACCGGTTTTGGTATTGATAGAAGTGCATATCATGTAACTTATAAATACATAGTTTCAGGTGATATAATTACTCACAATGCAACTAAAGTTGAAGGAAGAACTTTAATCTGGGATTATACTTTAGCTGAAATTGGAAGTGGGAAAACTATTTCTATTACATTCATACCATTTAAATTAAAAGAGACCCCTTATTGGATTTATGCATTAACCGGATTGGTTTTATTATTTGTTATTTTTTTCCTTTTCAGAAAGAAAAAGGACTGAATAATAGAGACTTCTGAGTAATTGTTTTTGTACCATGTTGAACTTGTCAAAACATGACATAATCGATTGAAAAAGTGACACTTCAATAAACTTATTGTGACATTAATGTAATTTTAAACAATTTTTCAGAGGTCTCTAATAGTTAATTGAGGGGTGGTTGCGGTAAATATTTTATTGACTTACCAAAGCTATTTATATATATTTAGCGTCTATTTTTCAAAAAATAGAACCCAAATTTTATGGTAAATACTGAATTTAAAGTTTTTTCCGGTAGCTCAAATCGGCCCCTGGCGGCAAAGATTGCAGATAAACTTGGAATGCAATTAGGTATACTGGAATTAAAAAGATTTAGTGATGGCGAAATTTGGGTTAAATATGGTGAGAATATTCGTGGATCTGAAGTTTTTTTAATTCAATCTACTAATCCTCCTGCTGAAAATCTTGTTGAACTGCTGATTATGGTTGATGCGGCAAAAAGAGCTTCAGCAAAAAGAATCACTGTTGTTATTCCTTATTTTGGTTATTCAAGACAGGATAGAAAAGATCAGCCAAGAGTTTCAATTACGGCTAAGCTGATTGCAAATTTAATTACCGGTTCTGGAGCTGACAGGGTAATGACAATGGATTTGCACGCTGCCCAGCTTCAAGGCTTTTTTGATATTCCTTTTGATCATCTTTACGGTTCTTCTATTTTTATTAGTGTCCTTGAAGATATTAAAGACAATTTGGTTGTCGTTTCGCCTGATGTAGGCGGAATTAAAATGGCTCGGTCATATGCTAAACGCCTTAACGCAGGTTTGGTTGTTATAGACAAAAGAAGGCCAAAACAAAATTTAGCTGAAGTTGTTCACATAATTGGTGAGGTTGAAGGTAAGGATGTTCTAATAGTTGATGATTTGATAGATACAGCCGGCACGTTTGTTAGTGCTATTCAAGCTTTAAAGGAAAAGGGAGCTCAAAAAATTTATGGAGCTATTACACACCCTCTACTTTCTGGACCGGCTATGGAAAGAATTAATAATTCAGAACTTAGTAAATTATTTGTGGCTGATACAATAAATATTAGTGAAGAAGTTTTAAAAAATAATAAAATATCTGTAGTTACTGCATCGGACATTTTTTCCGAAGCTATTCAAAGAACATTTAATAATGAATCAATAAGTTCATTATTCGATGTAGATAAAGGTTAATTTAGTATTAGGAGCTATAAATGGAAAACGTAGTGTTAAAAGCAAATATTAGAAAAGATTTTAGCAAATCAACAAGAAACACAGCCAGGAAAAATGGGAATGTACCCGGTGTTTTTTACGCTAGAAGTATTCAGCCATTTTCAATTGAAGTGCTGGAGAAGTCTTTAAAACCATTAGTATATACTTCACAAACTCACTTGATTTCACTTCAAATGGAAGGGCAGGAAGAGCATGAATGTATTATTAAAGATGTTCAGTTTGACCCTTTAACAGATAGAGTAGTTCATTTTGATTTGTATGGATTGACAAAAGGAGAGATGATTGAATTAGAAGTTCCACTGCAATTTAAAGGCAGTGCAATAGGTGTTAAAGATGGCGGAATTGTGCAGCAGCTTTTACATAAGCTTGAAATTGAATGCTTGCCAAAAGATATTCCGCAGCATCTGGAAATAGATATTACCGAGCTTAAGCTGGGTGCAGCTATACATGTAAAAGATTTAAATTTTGAAAATATTACAATTTTAAATTCTAAAGATACTGTAATTGTTGCAGTTACTCATCCAAAAGTTGAAAAAGAAACCGTTCCCGGGGAAGAAGGGGAAGCAGGAGCCGCAGAACCTGAGGTTATTGGCAAAGGAAAATCTGAAGAAGACGAAGAATAAGTTATTTAGTGAAAGTAATTTTTGGAATTGGTAACCCAGGAACAAGGTATCAATACAACAGACATAATGTTGGGTTCATGTTTGTAGATTACTTGGCAGCAAAATATTCAATTCAATTTAGCCCTGCAAAAGGTGATTATTATATTGCAGAGGGAACAATTAATAATTCTAATTTTTCCTTAGTTAAACCTGTTACTTATGTTAATAATAGCGGTGAAGCTTCACTTCAATTATTGAAATCGTTTGACATTAATTCTGAGGACATCCTTGTTACTGTTGATGATGTTAATTTTGATTTTTCTGAATTTAGAGTAAATGAATTTGGCGGCGATGGCGGCCATAATGGTTTGGCTTCAATTATTTATCATCTAAACACAAATAAATTTCCACGCATCAGAATAGGCATTGGACAAAATTTTGAAAAAGGTAAAATGCCTGAATACGTGCTATCTGATTTTGACGATGAAGAAAAAAAACAGCTTAGCAGTGTATTTGAAAATATTTCTCCTCTAGCAGAAGAATTTATTCTCGGGGGAATTAAGCAAATGCTTAATGCAAACAGTCGGCTCTTTAGTAAGATTTCAAAAAAAAATAATTCTAATAAGAACGATATAAATTAGGAGAGTTTATGAGTATCACCTTTTACATAATCCCGCTCTTTGGGCTTTTAGCCTTATTGTACACTTTCTGGAAATCGGCTTGGGTTGCTAAACAGGATGCAGGCACAGATAAAATGAAAAAAATATCACAGCATATTGCTGAAGGTGCTATGGCATTTCTTAAAGCAGAATATAGAGTCCTTGTAATATTTGTAATATGTGTGGCAATATTACTCGCGGTGTCAGCTGACTCGAAGGATTCTTCACCGTTTGTTGCAGTTTCATTTTTAACTGGAGCTATTTGTTCTGCGTTAGCTGGATTTATAGGAATGAGAGTTGCAACGAAAGCAAATGTTAGAACTACAAATGCAGCAAGAACCAGTTTAGGTAAAGCCCTTGAAATTGCTTTTGCAGGTGGTTCGGTTATGGGAATGGGTGTTGTTGGTTTAGGCGTTTTGGGGTTAGGAACCTTATTCCTTATTTATAGCAGTACATTTGGTGTTGATACAAGAGTTGACTTAACAAGAGTAATTACAATCCTAACAGGATTTTCTTTCGGGGCTTCTTCTATAGCATTATTTGCACGTGTTGGCGGAGGAATTTATACAAAAGCTGCTGACGTTGGTGCAGACTTAGTTGGTAAGGTTGAAGCAGGTATCCCCGAAGATCATCCACTTAATCCTGCGACAATTGCTGATAATGTTGGTGATAACGTTGGTGATGTGGCTGGAATGGGAGCTGATTTATTTGAATCATATGTTGGCTCAATCATCGGAACTATGGTACTAGGCGCATCATTTATGGGCGATAAAGGATTTGTGGATAATTTTAACGGACTCTCGGCAGTATTTCTGCCATTGATTATTGCAGGTATTGGAATTGTAATGTCTATCCTCGGAACATTTTTCGTAAAAGTGAAAGAAGGCGGTGACCCTCAAAAAGCTCTCAACATTGGTGAATTTGGTTCATCTGGCTTAATGGTTGTTGCTTTATATTTTATAATTGATTGGGTTCTTCCTAAAAGCTGGAGTTTTGAAGATCCGTTATATGGAACTACTTACACTATCACTTCGCTTGGTATATTTTTCTCAACAGTAATTGGATTATTAGCTGGAGTTCTTATCGGTGTTGTTACCGAGTATTATACAGGTACCGGTAAAAAACCTGTTCTTGCAATTGTACGGCAATCATTAACAGGATCTGCTACGAACATTATTGCAGGGCTTGGAAATGGAATGATCTCTACAGCTATCCCAATCATAATTATTGCTGTTTCAATTATTGCGGCATTTTATTTCGGCGGTTTGTACGGAATAGCAATTGCTGCCGTAGGTATGCTTTCAAATACTGGAATTCAATTAGCTGTTGATGCTTATGGCCCTATTTCAGACAATGCTGGAGGAATAGCTGAGATGTCCGAACTTCCTAAAGAAGTCAGGCAAAAGACAGATAAATTGGATGCAGTTGGAAACACAACCGCAGCAATAGGAAAAGGCTTTGCTATTGGTTCTGCAGCATTAACTGCTTTGGCATTATTTGGAGCTTATATGACTTCTGCTCAAATTAAATCAATTGATATATCTAAAGCCACTGTTATGGCAGGATTATTTATCGGCGGAATGCTGCCACTGCTATTTTCAGCTTTAGCAATGAAAGCAGTAGGGCGCGCAGCAATGTCTATGATAGAAGAAGTTAGAAGGCAATTTAAGAGTATTCCTGAGCTGACTGCTGCCCTTGCTGTAATGAAAAAAAATGGTGATAAAGAAATGTTGGAATGGTCAGCAGAAGATAGGCATGTATTTGATCAAGCAGACGGTAAAGCTGAATACGGAAAATGCGTTGAGATTTCGACCCGTGCCGCTATCAGAGAAATGGTTATCCCAGGGTTGCTCGCCGTAGTTGCGCCGGTTTTCATTGGGTTCGCCGGAGGCCCGGAAATGTTAGGTGGACTATTAGCAGGAGTAACTGTTGTAGGAGTTTTAATGGCAATATTCCAGTCAAATGCAGGAGGTTCATGGGATAATGCAAAAAAAATGTTTGAAGAAGGCATAGAAATCAACGGCGAAAAATACTACAAAGGATCTGACCCTCATAAGGCCGCTGTTGTTGGAGATACTGTAGGCGATCCATTTAAGGATACATCAGGTCCTTCATTAAATATATTGTTAAAATTAATGGCGGTAGTTGCACTTGTAATTGCTCCATTAATTAAATAAATTTGAAGGTTTTTAAAATTAAATATATAAACCCCTGCTCTCATCAATGAATGAGGGCTTAATTATCCAAAGGAGGTGAAAAAGACGGTATGAACATTAATGTTTATGAAAGCGCAGTTCTAATAAATGCTGCTTTAGATGATGAACAAATAGAAAATGTAGTTTCCCGCATAAATGATACTATCATAAATAATGGTGGAGAAATTAGAGAAATCGATAAATGGGGAAGAAAAAGATTAGCTTACATGGTAAACAAAAGTAAGATTGGTTACTATGCTATCTACCGGTTTAACGCTCCCTCAACGATTGTTTCAAAATTAGAAAGAGCTTTTAATCTTGATGATCAAGTTCTAAGATATTTAACAATTAAACTTAGTAACGAAGCAGTTGAATATCTTGAAAAAAGTAAAAGCTCTATAAATGATTTTGATTCTTCTTCGGACAAACAAAATAGTGGTGAAAACTCAGTTGGTAAGAAAGAGGAAGAAACAGAAGCAAAGTGATTAATTAACAATTTTAGATTAAGTATGGAGGAAAAACCATGGCCGATTTGAAAATGCCCGAAATTAACTACGTTATTGTTGCCGGTAATCTTACAAAAGATCCAATTTTTCGTCAGACGACAAATAATACTCCGGTGGTTAATTTTTCTATTGCGTCTAACAGGAAATACAAGGATAGCTCAAACCAATGGCAAGAAGATGTATGTTATGTCGGCATTGTCGCATGGAATAAACTGGCAGAAAGTTGCCGGGATAGATTGAAAAAAGGTTCCGCTGTTTTAGTTGACGGCGAGTTGCAAAGCAGAAGCTGGAAGTCTGAAGATGGACAAAACAGAAGTATAGTTGAAATTAAAGCTAGAAGGATTCAATTCTTAAATAGAATTAACAGAAACAACGGTGCTGAAGAAGATAATCATCATGCTGCTTCAGAAGAGGATAGTGAGGGTGTAGATTATTCTGAAGACTCCTTCGATAAATTTCTTTCAAGCGAAGAGTCAGATTTATTAAAGTAAATTAGGTGAAGAATGAAAAAAGAAATTAAAACTAAAAAAGTATGCAGGTTTACTCAAAACAATGTGAAATACATTGATTATAAAGATGTCAAACTTTTGCAAAGATACACAACAGAACAAGGTAAAATCATCCCTAAAAGAATCACGGGTACTGCTTCAAAATATCAAAGGGAATTATCCCTTGCTATTAAAAGGGCAAGACACATGGCTCTATTACCTTATGTATCTGATACAGTAAGATAATAAATCATTTAGAGGAAAAAATGAAAGTAATATTAAGACAAAACTTTGAAAACCTTGGCCAGATTGGGGATGTAGTTGACGTTAAAAACGGTTATGCAAGAAATTATTTAATCCCTCGTAAATTCGCTTATGCTGCTTTGGCAGGCAATGTGCGTTCTTTGGAAGAGGAGAAAAAGAATCTTGCTAAAAAACAACAGCAGGAATTAACTTCTGCCGAAGCACTTTCAGGCGAACTTGAAAAAGTTTCGGTTACTATTCCGGTTCAAGTTGGAGAAGAAGATAAAATTTTCGGTTCAGTTACTTCCCAAATGATTGCAGATGCTTTAAAAGAAAAAGGATATGAAATAGATAGAAGGAAAATCGAAATCGAAGAAACGATAAAATCTCTTGGAATTTACGAGATTAATATAAAGCTTCATGCAAGTGTTAATGCAAAAATTAAGGTTTGGGTGGTAAGAGAATAATGTAAATTTTGGTGGATAAAAAAAAGGAAAGCATTTTGCTTTCCTTTTTTATTTTAAACTAAAAGTATAATTACTAATGTACTTTTATCTGTTTTGTGTTTATCATCTTTGCAATTTCTGAAGTGCCGTTCTTAGCAATATTTTTAATAGCTTGTGCAGATACTTTTAAAGTAACAAATCTGTTCAATTCCTGAACCCAAATTCTCTTTTTTTGAAGATTAGGTAAAAATCTTCTTTTGCTTCTATTATGAGCATGAGAAACATTATTTCCTGTTATAGGACTGATTCCCGTAACCTGACATTTTCTTGACATAAGGTCTCCTTACTCTAATCCTTATTTTAAAATATTGAACAACAAATATAATAAATTTGTAATGAAAATATGAAATGAAAATTAAATTATTTTTGTGTGATATATGTTCGCCAGGCAAAATTTTTAGTCCAAAACCATTGACAATTATCGCTCGATTTATATCTTACCATTGCAAGCTTAATTTATTCAACATAATAACTTAAGGAGCAATTTCTATTCAAACTTTCCTTTTCTGCAAATCAAAATTCTATTTATTAAATAGTTCTATCGAAAGGAGTTAAGTAATGGAGTATTATGAACTTCATTCTCAAACACCTCAACTACGCTTTATAAACAAAGCCGTTGAAACATTAAAAAATGGGGGAGTGATTGTTTATCCTACCGATACTGTTTACGGTATTGGCTGTGATATTTTTAATAAAGAAGCTTTAGAAAGAATCTTTAGAATAAAAAATGATACGAAGCTTTTTAGTTTTGTTTGTAGTGATTTGAAAGATATCGCTAAGTATGCTAAAGTATCGGATTATGCATACCGGACAATGAAACATCTTTTGCCGGGACCTTATACATTTATTTTACCCGCAGCAAAATTGGTTCCTAAAACACTTTGGAGTAACAGAAAAACTGTAGGGATAAGGGTTCCAAATCATGCGGTTACATTAAAACTTGTACAGGAACTTGGGAATCCAATTATTAGTACAAGTGCTACTAACGGCAGTGGCGAAATAGTCATGGATCCTATCGAAATTAGAAGTGTATTTAACAATAAAGTTGATTTAATGTTGTCGGCAGGAAATTTAAGCGGACAGCCATCAAGCGTTATTGACTTAAGTGACGAAGCACCAGAAGTTTTAAGAGAAGGTGCCGGAGATATAAGTCTATTTGTTTAAATAGAATATTAATTTAAGTGAACATCCAGCCGGTAAAAATTTTACCGGCTATTTTTTTGTTTTCTAAATGCTTGCGTGGAGGATGCCTGCGCAGTAGGCGTTATTATAATTTCGTTTATGTTTACATGCGGCGGCCGGGTTGCACAGAATAAAATTGAGTTTGCTATATCTATAGCTGACAATGGTTTTAAACCGGTGTAAACATTTTTAGCTCTTTCTTTGTCTCCTGAAAATCTAATAATGCTAAATTCTGTATCAACCATTCCAGGGTCAACAGAGCTTACTTTTATATTTTTGTCCAGCACATCCACTCTTATCGATTGACTAAGTGCTTTTTCCGCAAACTTGGTTGCACAATAAACATTCCCGTTAGCATAAACCTCGTGTCCCGCAGTAGAGCCGATATTAATAATATGCCCTTTTTTTCTTTTTACCATTAGTGGAAGTACCTGCCTGGTAACAAATAAAAGACCCTTGATATTAGTGTCTATCATTTCTTCCCATGCCACCGTATCTCCTTCATAAATTTTGGAGAACCCGCGTGCTAGCCCTGCATTGTTAATTAGAATATCTATTTTCTTCCATTCCTTTTCAAGCGATGAAATACTTTTCCTAACTTCATCAAGATTTCTCACATCAAGTTGAATGCATTTAATTTTAACTTTAAATTTTTTCCTTAGTATTTCAGACAGTTTATTCAATTTGTCTATTCTTCGCGCTGCAAGAATAAGATTTGCTTTTTCAGCGGCAAAAACTTCGGCGCAGGCTTTTCCGATTCCGGAAGAAGCGCCGGTTATAAATACAATTTTATTTTTTAATGAATCCATGTTAACCCTTTTAAGTTTGATGTTTAAAATTAACGTTCTATCCAGCTTGTTCTTTTAGTAGCAAAATTTGGAGCTATGATTTCATAACTATAATCTTTTTCTTTAACATCTTCCCAGGTGCCATCTTCTGCTTTACCAAGCCAATTATCTTTGCTTTCTGTTAACACTTTTAAAGTATCATTCGGAGTAATTATCTGCGAAATAATATTGATACCGGCAAAACCATCTCTATTAAAATTTTCACAATGAACAGATATTGTATTCTCTCCTGCTTTCAGATATTTTATTATGTCTAGAAACTTAATTCTCTTGTAATCAACTGAAAGTGAGCCGGATCTTTTAGCAAACACTCTATCAACATACTGTCCGTTTATATATAGCTTTGCATAAGTATCAGCTAATAATTGTAAATAAGCTTCTTTAGGAGATGCATCAAGATTAAATTCAGTTTTAAAATCTGCTTTATCTGCAAAATTAGAATCATCTTTGGGGACATAAATCCATTTACTTTCTAAAAGCGGTGAAGGCAGAGTCTTTAAATTTTTATTTATTAATTCTCTTGTTTCACTAAAGTAAGCTATTAATCTTTCAAACTTATCTTGAATTAAATTCAAATTATCTTTTTTATAATAAAGCAGCCAGAGGCCTGAGAATTCATCTTCAAGCTGCTTTAGAGTTTTTATATTTTGATCAACGAGATCAATTAATTCAGATTTATGATTATTGACAAATAAGCTGTCATGCAATTTTTCCTGAGTACTAATTTTTAATTGATACCACTTATTTAGTTTTACGATAAACTCCAGCAAATCAAAATGATCTTTATTCTTAATCGCCTCATTTTTTAATTTTTTGATTTGTTCAAGTAGGTTACTATTAGCCCAGTTATTCCAGGTAATTTTGCTAACTTCGGATATTTGTGGTTCCCACCATGCAGGCTTTCTGAAATCTAACAATGGATGACGCCACACATCATGCCATAACATTTGATTTATTGGATCACTTAAAGTTTTATAAACATCAGTGAAACCTGGATCATTAACTCCAAAGAAATCATAAAAATAATTTTTGCTAAAAGTTTCAATATTACTTTCATTAAAATTCCATGAGCATTGTGCGGACCATGCATAATCAAAAAGAATAAATTCCTTAAAAGTTTCTGCTCCATAATCTCCCCAATTAGAGTTTATCATTCCAGAAGCATTATTCTCCAACCCTGTTTTTATAAAATATTTGATATTCGGCAAAGCATTTATGTTTGCGGGAAAAGGTGTTAAAAAATTCCAGGAAGAAGGGGACACGTAATATTTAAACCCTTCGTCATTAAAAGTTTTTGCTGAAGGGTAATTATAACTTGGCCTATAGTGCCAATCGACAATAATTATGTCTTTAGGAATTTTGGAAAGTATTTCAGGATGCTTAAGAATAATATCTCCATACATTAAAACCGTCTTACCGTATTTTTTACATATGTTATAAATTTTTTTGTAATGGTTTGCATGAACTGTAGCAATGTCGGTTGAGTCAACCAAATATTTACTGGCTCCTAAACCGACGTCATAACTTTCATCAGCACCCATATGAAAATACTTTGAAGGAAATAATTCAAATACTTCTTTTAACATGTTATCCAAGAAAATGTAAATTGAATCATTGGAAACATTTAAGGAAGCTGCGCCTGGAAACTCAGCATATTTTAAGAATTTATCCTGTGTAAGTATATTTTCGTAATGTCCCAGAGTTTGAAAGATTGGCACAACTTCTATGAAATGTTCTTTTGCGTAAGAGACTATTTCTTTAACTTCATCTTTAGTTAATCTTCCACGACCTTTTCCAATAGAAGGGTAAGCATCGAATTGAAGCATATCTTCCAAATACAACATGTAAGTATTCATTTTGTATCTGGAAATAAAATCAATTATTCTTTTAAAATTTTTAACCGTTGATACCTGGCCGCGGCTTATATCATCGGAAATTCCTCGTACTTTTAGGTCAGGCCAATCAATTATGTTTACGGAAGGAATTTTATTATGGTCTGCTTTTTCAATCAATTGAATTAGGCTCATCGCTCCATAATATATTCCTTTAGCGGTCTTGGCCTTAATGATAATTTTATTTTTATCAATGCTTAATTCGTACGCTTCATCGTTATCGATAGGAATTATCTTATTTAGAAAACTTGTTATTTCTAGAGTTATGTCTCCGCTTGTTTCTGTAGTTATTGTAGAATTTATTTTCAGACTATTTTTTAATGATGATTGAATTTCTTCTGCAGAAATTTTTAGACTTGCATTATCATCAGAAGAAACAGCAATTATTGTTTTAGCTTTGAACTGATAGTTCCCATTTAATTTATAAACTTTTTGAGGTGATGGGACAATTGGCAAATTGAATGATTGAGAAGAAATGACATTTGAAAATAATAACATAATAAATAGACTCAACAATATTTTTTTCATGGATAGAATGACTTTGTGAAGAAATACAATTTTACTAATTCAAATTAACCATTTTTCAAAAAAGAATTTAATATTTGAAATAAAATTTTAGGGTAGAAATAAGAACTGGAAAAAATATTTTTAAAAAACTCCCGGGATCTTTGTCCCGCATTTTTTGCAAGCACCATCTTTCAAATTATATGAAAGTAATGAATGCCAATCTCTTTCAATTAATTTTGTTCCGCAATTCGGACAATAAGTAGTTTGCCCCTCGTCATGATGAATGTTCCCGACATAACAAAAGTTTATTCCGGTTTGAATAGCAATATCTCTTGCCTGCAGCAATGTTGATGCTGGAGTTATTTGCTTATCCCTCATTTTGAAATCTGGGTGAAAGGCTGTGAAGTGCAGCGGAACATTATCTCCCAAATTTTTTATAATCCAATTGCATTCATTTTGAATTTCCTCAGGTGAATCATTTTCACCAGGAATTAAGAGGGTTGTAATTTCAAACCAAACATTGGTTTCATTTTTAAGCCAGATTAAAGTATCAAGCACATCATTTAGATGTGAATAAGTAATCTTATTATAGAATCTTTCGGTAAATCCTTTAAGATCAACATTGGCTGCGTCGATATATTTATAAACTTCCTTACGTGCATTCTTATCTATATATCCGGCTGTAACCATCACAGATTTTATCCCTTTATCTCTAGCAATTTCTGAGATATCAATTACGTATTCACCAAATATTGTTGGGTCATTATATGTAAAAGCGATGGAAGGGGAATTATAGACTTGAGCTAACCTAACAACTTCTTCTGGTGACGCCGCAACAGAATTTTCATCATCTAACTTTGCTTTACTGATAGACCAATTTTGACAAAACTTGCAGCCAAGATTACATCCTGCAGTTCCAAAGCTTAAAACGTTAGTGCCGGGATAAAAATGATTTAATGGTTTCTTTTCGATTGGGTCAACAGCAAAACCGGTTGGCCTTCCGTAACCAATAGTGTACAATTTATTATTATGATTTTGTCTTATGTAACAAAAACCTGGTTGACCATCACCAATTTTGCAATATCGCGGGCAGAGTGTGCATAAAATTTTATTCTTCTCCGCAGGCTCCCACCATTTTGCAATTACACCTTCTGTATTACTTGCCTTCATTATTTTTATTTATAAAACATTTTTAGCTAATGTAATTATTAAGTAAGCCAGACGAAATAAACAAGCCCAAAACTGGAAATGGCAATAAATATTCTTTATTCATACAGATCATTTATATCTGCTTTATCAAGTTCAATCAAGAACCCGGCAATTTTTTCTGTGATATGATTAAGAAATTTTTTGCCTTTTTTCGCAGTTGCTTTTTTAGGGTTTCCAACTCCGGTGTCTTCAGAAATTTTTGTCCATTGTCTTTGAGCAGAAACCCAACCTTCCTTTAGTCCTTTTAATTTGAATTTCTTTTCCTTTCCCAACCCGGCTTCAGTTAACGGCAATACTAAATCGGGGGCAACTTGAAGTAAGATACTTGTTTCTAACTCACCTGCATGATCCCCAGGCTCATCAAAGAATTTATTATTATCAACCATCTTATAAAAATTAATTACACAAATAAAAAAGTTGGGAATTTTAAGATGAATTTCTCTTATCATTTGTTTAAAATCGTTGCCGCCGTGAGAATTAATAATTACAAGCCTGTCAAATCCTTGATACTTTAATGAATAAACAATGTCATATAATATTGCTGCTTGAGTACTTGGATTAATATTAATACACAATTTAATATCAAGCTGTCCTGTATTTACTCCAAAAGGAACAGTAGGAAGAACAATTACTTTTGCACCTTTTTCATTTGCAAGTCCAGCTGCTTCGGCAGAAATATATTCAGCTTCAATTATATCTGTAGAGTAGGGAAGATGATAATTATGAGCTTCTGTTGCACCCCAGGGAAGAATAACAACATTGAAATCATTTTTTGAAATGTATTTCCAGTTGGTTTTTGCTAAGACATGATTTCTTATTTTCATCATTTGATTTATCCGAAATTAAATAACTTCAAACTTTAACCAATTACTTCTGTTCTTTTCAGAGTAAGGTGCGCCGGCTGTATATACAACAATGTCACCTTCTTTTACTAGTTCGTTTTCTACAATTAGATTTTTTGCTTTATCAATGTTTTGATTTTCTTTTTTTAGGTCTTCCAGGAAAACAGAAATTACTCCCCAGCGCAGACAAAGCCGGTTCATTGTTTCGAAGCTGTCGGAAAGAGCAATTATTTTTGCGTTGGGCCTAAACTTGGCAAGGTTAGTTGCAGTTCTACCCTTAGAGGTAAAAGCAACAATTGCAGCTGCATTTATTTGCTTGCTCATTTCTGTCACGGCTCTTCCAACTGCATCAAATAGATTTTCTTCGATACTTGTTGGAATTTTAAAATCAGTATGCTTTGCTTCGGGGAGATGAACTTCGGCGTTTTTAATTATGTCATTCATAATTTGAACTGCTTTATAAGGATATTTCCCAACCGAAGTTTCACCGCTAAGCATAACTACATCGGTTCCATCCCAAACAGCATTAGCTACATCAGATGCTTCAGCTCTTGTTGGAATTGGATTATGAATCATTGACTCAAGCATTTGTGTTGCAGTAATTACTAGTTTTCCAATCGAGTTGCATTTTTTTATTATTTGCTTTTGAATAATCGGTACATCTTGCGGAGGAAGCTCAACTCCCAAATCACCGCGGGCAACCATAATTCCGTCAGCGGTTTCTAATATATTGTCGAAATCATCTACTGCTTCTTTCTTTTCTATCTTAGCAATAATGGGAATTGAAAAATTCTTTTCTTTCAACCATTGCCTTAATGAAGTTATATCACTTGCTGACCGTACAAATGAGAGAGCAATGTAGTCGATACGATGCTTCAATGCAAATTCCAAATCTCTGTAATCTTTTTCAGTAACAGATGGAGTTGATAATTTCATTCCCGGAAGATTCATACCCTTTTTGGGATGAAGTGTCCCGCCGTTTTCTATGAAGCATATAATTGATTGTTTTTTCTTTTCAAATACTTTGAGTTTAATTAATCCATCATCGATTAATATTACCTCATCTATCTTGCAGTCATTAACAAGCTGCTTATATGAGGTTGAAATTTTTTCTTTAGTCCCTTTTACATCATCAATAGTAATCTCAATTTTCCCGCCGGTTTCAATTTCAATTTCATCTTGTGATAATTCACCGATTCGAATTTTTGGCCCCTGTAAATCCAAAAGAATGGCGAGAGGAGTTTCTGTTTTCTCGCATGCTTGATTTATATTTTCAAAAACTTTTTCATAATAATCATAGTTGCCATGAGAGAAATTTAATCTTGCACCATCCATCCCTGACATGATAAGATTTTTAATTTCTTCAGGAGAGGTAGTTGCAGGGCCTAAGGTGCATAATATTTTTGTCTTCGCAAATATGCTGTTCAAGTTTATTTTCATTTTTTCCTTTTCTTTGGAACTTTGGTATTATTCAAAAGTTTTGCGGAGCGTGATTTTCTATATAGATCTTTTATTTTTTTCTCAACCAAGTCGAAAACAGTTCCCTCTGGATAACCACCATTGGGAAGTCTTTTCCCGCTTTTTACCCCAGTTAAAATTTCAATTCCTTCTTCAACTCTTTCAATTGGATAAATATGAAACTTTCCTTTTCCTACAGCTTCAATTACATCTTCACGAAGCATTAAATCTTTTATATTTTGAATAGGCATAATCACACCTTGTTTGCCTGTTACTTTCCTAGCTTTACATACATCGTAAAATCCTTCTATCTTTTCATTCACCCCGCCGATTGGCTGAACATCACCTTTTTGATTCAACGAACCGGTTACCGCAATTGATTGATTGATTGGTAATCCTGATAATGTAGAAAGCAAAGCGAAAATTTCAGCGCAAGAAGCACTATCACCGTCAACCGTTCCATAGGATTGTTCAAATACAAGGTTTGCATTGAATGATAGGGGCTGGTCTTGGCCAAAAGTTTCTCTGAAGTATCCTGAAATAATTAGAACTCCTTTGTTGTAATGCCTGCCGCTCATACCGGCTTCACGTTCAACGTTAATAATGCTTCCACCACCAAGAGAAACTGTTGCAGTGATTCTTGTCGGTCTTCCAAATGAATAAAAGTCAGCGTTGTAAACTGCCAGTCCGTTTATTTGTCCTATCCGCTCGCCTTCAGTATCAATTAAAATAGTTCCTTCTGTCAGCATATCCGTTATTTTTGATTCCAACATACCATGCCTATCTTTTGCAGATGCAATTGCTTTTCGAATATGAGCATCGGAGACAACTTTAAATCCATCGTCATTAGCCCAAAAGCTTGCTTCACGAGCCAGGTCAGCTATTTGTGAAAACCGGGTAGTTAATTTATCTTTTTGCCCGGCGAATCTTGCCGATATTTCAATTAAAGTTGCAATGGCTTTGTTGTCAAATTCCAATAACCCTTCATCTTTAATTAATTTTTTTACGACCTGTGCATACTTAACTAAAACTTCATCATTCCTTTTTATTTCATAATCAAAATCTGCTTTTACTTTAAATATTTTTTTAAAATCATATTCGTAATTTGATAGCATTGAATAGATATACTGGCTTCCAATCAAAATTATTTTTGCATCAATTTGTATTGGTTCAGGCTTCAGCATTGTTGTTGCCATTTGAAAATAACCGGGCGGTTCCTGTATTTCTAATTTTCTATAACTTAAAACTCTTTTTAATACCCGCCAGACACCGGGCTCTTCTAAAAGATGATTTACATTTATAACTAAAAATCCATTGTTGGCTCTGAGCAGAGATCCCGCTTTAATTTTTGTGAAGTCTGTATACCATCCACCTCTGCCGTCATTTATTTTCTCGATAGTTCCAAAAATATTTACAAATGAAGGGGAAGTCTCTATAATTACAGGGCATTGTTTTGACCCTGTGTTGTCAAGTATGACATTAACTTCGTATACTTTGAAGTAATCAATTACTAAACCATCTTCAGTGGCAGCTTGTTCAGGTTTTAATTCTTTAAAGATTTGAATATTATCCAAAATATCTTCTTCAACTTGACTTAGATATTCAATAATTTTTTCATCCTTGTATTCGTCTTTCAAGTTTTCAATAACACTCTTAACAACTATTTCAACAGTTTCCTTTTCTATGTTTGAAAGTCTCTGTTGAAATTCCTGGCTAAGCTTTAACCCTTTTTTAAAAATAACTTGAAGCTCCTGCTGATGGTCCTTATATTTTTTTACAACTTCTTGCGCTTCTTCTTTGGAGATCTTTCCCTCTTTGATCTTTTCATCAAGCTGGTAGATTGGAATTGGATTACTATCAATTACAGGGAATAAATCAGGCCGGACAACTTCACCTACTTTTATTTGACCGAGGGAGAAATTTTCCTTGCTAAGCTTTTCTTCAAACGTTCCAAAAAGTTCGTGTTCTTTTTGATTATACTGCTCAACAATTTTCTTTTTTCGGTTTATATATACTGCATTATCTAATGACTGTGGTATTCTTTGTTTAAGGATTTCTATTGAAGAAGTAAATGCATTTTTAAACAGCCTTGCTTTTCCGCAATCAAAGGTTATTAATATTGGCCTGTCGCTATCCTTAAAATTATTTACATAAGCGTAATCTTTAAGAGGAGCACATTCTGTAGAAACTCTTTCAAGAATTTCTTTAACAGAAGAAGCTTTTCCGGAACCGGATAGACCAGCGATATAAATATTATATCCCGGGCTTTTTATTTCTACTCCCAATTTAATTGCTTTTAATGCGCGCTCTTGCCCAAGAATTCCTTCAAGGGGTTCAAGGTCTTTAGTAGATTTAAAGTCAAACACTTTAGGATCACAATTCCATCTGAGTTCATTAGTTTTTAGCTCTCTTGGTTTTGTGCTGCGGGGTTTTGTCATTAATTTACCTGTGGTTCAAATTTGAAAAAAGTGAATTTATTCACCGATATAAAATTAGATTGTGTAATAAAATCTAATTATTATTGTTTATAATTTCAAAAATATAAAAAAATTCAGTTAATCATGTTGAACGACAGCCAAATTAAAAAAGCTCGAAGCTATTTCCCTTATTTAACCAAGGGAATTATCTATTGTAATCATGCTGCATTAAGCCCCATTTCAATAAAAGTGTCTGAAGCTATTCAAGAACTTATAAAAGAGAAAAGCGAGACAAACATAGATGATTACATTGCAATGCTGAAAGTTTTTGATGATACAAAATTAGAGCTTGCAAATTTGATTAATTCTTCTTCTGATAGAATAGCGTTTGTTGATAATACCACAAATGGGTTGAATGTTTTAGCTCAAAGTATAAAATGGAATAAAGGTGATAGAATTTTGTTAAACGATATCGAGTTCCCAGCAAATGTTTACCCATTTCTAAATTTAAAAAGTGAAGGGATTGAAATTGATTTCGTAAAATCACATGAAGGAATTGTATCTGCTGAGGATATAATTGAAAATGTAAAGCCCAGTACAAAATTAATTTCTGTCAGCCAGGTTCAGTTTTTAACTGGCTATAGGATTGAATTACAACAGTTGGGGAAATATTGTAAAGAAAATAACATTTTATTTTGTGTTGATGCAATTCAAGGGCTTGGCGCTGTTAAACTTGATGTTCAAAAAGACAATATTGATTTTATTTCTTGCGGGACACAGAAATGGCTAATGGGTTTGCAAGGACTTGCATTTATTTATGTTTCTAAAAGCTTGCAGGAAAAATTAACTCCAAGATATGCAGGCTGGCAATCAGTAAAAAATGCATGGAATCTTTTAGACTATAAATTGACTTTACGGGAAAATGCTGATGCATTCCAAACAGGAACTTTGAATACAGTTGGAATTTATGCATTAAATGCTTCATTAAAATTGTTTGGGGAATTTGGAAATGAAGAAATAGAAAAAACAATTATTTCAAACTCAAAATATTTTATTAATCAGCTTGAAAAAATCGGAATCAATCCAATTCTCTCAAGGTGTGAAGAAAAAAATATAGCTGGAATAGTTTCATTTAAACATGAAAATTCACAAAAGATTTTTAAGGATTTGAATGAAAAGAAAATTATTGGCGCAGTTAGAGAAGGGGGAGTCAGGTTTGCTCCGCATTTTTATAACACTAAGGAAGAAATTGATATTGTAGTTGATGAATTAAAAAAACTGCAAACCAATACTCGATAAATGAAGATGAATTTAAATTATTATTTTTTAAATTAGTACTAGTTTAATTCAAATATTAGGAGCAGTAAATGTTGAATAGAAATTACTGGGTGTGGATATTTTTCATATCATTATTTTTAATCACTTCCAATTTTAGTTATATATATTCACAGCAACAGAGTAATGACAAGCAAGTTAGAGTAAGCCCAAAAGCCGGGGTTACGCAGGTTGTTGGTTTAACAAAAATAAATATTTCTTACAGCCGTCCAGGAGTTAAAGGTAGAGTAATCTGGGGGAAATTAGTTCCTTATAATGTTGTTTGGCGCGCAGGCGCTGATGAAGCTACTAAATTTACTTTCAGTACTGATGTTAAAATTGATGGTAAGAAATTAAAAGCCGGTTCTTACAGTTTCTTCATCATACCCTCTAAAAATGGAGAGTGGACTTTAATATTTAATAAGATTGCCGATCAATGGGGTGCTTTTGAATATAACATTTCCGAAGATGTTTTAAGATTTAAAGTAAAACCGGAAAAAGGCAATTTTGTTGAATGGCTTGAATATACATTTACCAGAACGTCCGATAATTCAGCAGTGATAAAATTAGAATGGGAAAAAATTAAAATTCCTTTTACGGTTGAAGTAGATGTTCCGAAACAAAATTAAGCTTAAACCAAAGTGTGGCTCACTTTTAAATAAAGATGAGCCACACATGTAGAATATTTTACTCTCTAATAACCTTTAACAACTCTTCTGTTTTTTCTTCCATTAATTTTATATCACCTTTGCTTTCAACATTCAATCTTAGAATTGGTTCTGTATTTGACATTCTTAAATTGAATCTCCAATCCGGATATTCAACACTTAAACCGTCTATATGATCATGTTTCCCATCTTTATACTTAGATTCGACTTCTTTTATTTTATTTGCAGGATTCTGAGTTGTAGAATTAATTTCTCCGGAACAAGGATATTTTGAAATCATTTCTTCTACTAATTCCGAAAGCTTTTTGTTTTCTTCCGACATCAATTGAAGGATTAATAGGAACGGAATCATCCCGCTGTCCGAATATGAATTTTCTCTAAAGTAATGATGAGCCGACATTTCGCCTCCATAAACGGCATTTACTTCACGCATCTTTTGTTTAATAAAAGCATGTCCGCTTACAGACTCAATTGCTTTGCCACCGGCATTATTTACAACTTCAAGTGTATTCCAAACTAACCTGGGATCATGAACAATATTTTCGCCCGGATGTTTTTTAAGAATTGATTTTGCCAGCAAGCCGACAATATAATATCCTTCAATAAAATTTCCCTTTTCATCAAAGAAAAAACATCTGTCGTAATCACCGTCCCATGCAACTCCAAGATCAGCATTGTTCTTCTTAATTGCATTTATTGTTGAGTTTCTATTTTCAACTAAAAGCGGATTTGGAACCCCGTTAGGAAATTCCGGGTCAGGATTATTAAATATTTTTATCATCTTAATGGGGAGGTCATTTTCAATTGCATCCAAAGAAAGCCCTGCGCAGCCATTTCCGGCATTAACAACCACATTAAAAGGTTTGATATTATGTGCATCATAAAACTTTTTTAAATGATGCATAAAATGTTTCATAATATCGTGATGCTCAATCTTACCAGGGTCATGCGGACCCCAGGGATCAACATCATCTGCAAGAATCATTTTTTCAACTTCACTTAAACCACTATCGTATCCAACAGGAACAGAACCTTTCCGCACGAATTTCATCCCATTATATTCAGGGGGGTTATGACTGGCAGTAATCATTATTCCGCCGTCTGCATCAAAATAAGGAGTAGCAAAATAGATCATTTCAGTTCCGCAAAGGCCAATATCTATAACATTAACCCCTGCATCATTTAACCCCCTAATTAAACTATCAGAAATAGCTTGAGAAGATTTTCGTATATCATGGCCAACAACTATTTTTTCTGCGTTAATAAATTTAGAATAAGTTACCCCTATTTTATAAGCAAGCTCTCCGTTTAATTCGGAAGGTACTTTACCTCTTATATCATAAGCTTTAAAGCAATTGATTTTATCCATTTTATGTTGCTCCAATCAATTTTATTAAAAAGAAGTTGAAAAATTTTTCATGCAATTAATTATGTATTACTTTGAATGCCTGGGGATACTATCTTTACGGCCTTAATTTAATTAATATTTTATAATTATTTCACTAAGAGATATTTTTTTCAATAGACTTTTTAAATATATCTAATTATGTTTACAACCAATAATTACTTGAGGGAGAAAGCTATCGTAAAAAAAGATACTGTTAAATGGCACTTCGCTAAATGCAACAACATAAAATGTAATTCTATTTTTCTTGTAGATCCGGAAGAAACTCCTGGTGATTTAGGCTTTATATGCCCTGATTGCAGCAAGAAAACAACTACATCTCATATTGTTCAGTGTTCAAGTTGTAGAACAATTTTAAATTTTATACGTGCAACACCCAGCGAAGAAAAAGTGATTTTTAACGTTCACAAGTGCTCACACTGTATTGGAACAATTGAAGATGAATGGGAGATAGAACCTTTATATCAACCTGATTCTTATATTTAGTACATTTAAATTTTAAAACGTGGTTTGAACTTAATAAGTTAATAAATATTTTATATTGACTTATTTGATAACAAAACCATATAAGGTAGTTACATATTTTATAAAGACGCTCCGATAGAGCGTCTTTGGTTTTACCTGTTAGGAACCATTCTTAAATTCGGCACATTCTGCAAAGAATCTTTATCCTTAAAGTTCACATTCACAATCATTCCATTTGAATTGAAACTATATCTTTTCCAGGTCATACTTCCGTAAGCAGTTAAGACGGTTTTGCCTATATATTCAAACAGAACTCCGGTATTTGTATTAACAGACTTTCGTTCAATATTACTTTCATGATAAGATTTATTTTAAGATGAATTATAAGAACAGAAATTTTAAAATATTTTTAATTAACATTCAATATTAATCCGGGCATATAATTATGTATATACCCGGATATCTAATATTTTATCTCTTTTTACTTACTTGTAAGCAAACAGAATCCTTTGTCATCGTTATCATAGTTATGCTGTCCTGGTGAACTGTTTAAAATTGTATTATCATAAACATTTACTCTTACAACATAACCACAAGGCTTCATACCATTAGTATTTACAGTCCATGCGGCTCCCGGTGCTAAAGGAGTCTGAACAGTAGACGGCCAGGAAGTTACAGGTAAAGCGGAATTTGGATTTGTTCCTGATGGTGGCCATAAGCTTGCAGGCAATATTTGTAATCCCGCAACACCAAAATGAATATCACGGGCTACAAAATGTCCGTTTATTATTGTTCCAGGAGTATACTTATCACATGCACCGCCGTCAATTGTGAGTTGAGCATCTGGTTTTGTATTGTCAAGTTGAACTTTATGCCATACTGTACCAGCAACTTCAAAATTCATTGAATTGATTACCTGCAGTCTTATTTCCCATAATTCATCACCCTTAGGACTCCACCAGGCAAGTACGTCATCAATATTATCGAGATCGCTAAGATAAGTGAACGCATCGTCAGCATCTGCATTTCGCCATGTGCCGACTCCGAATTGATTTACAGTTCTGATAGAATTTGTTATTCTTAATGGTACCATTACAACACCCGATTGCCTTGCCAGAATTCTATAACGTAATCCAAGCATAGGAGGACCTTGGATTACAATTTTTCCTCCGAATGGACAGGACCTTGTTGAATTCCAAGGGTCTGCAAAACTGCCGGTAAGTGCGAATCGAGCACCTGACTTTGTCATACCGTCTGTGAATATATTTATATCAGCAACACCAATGCCGCCAATAATGCTGAGGATTGCTCCTTCTGCTGGTTGCCCAGGTTTCAATTGAACATGTGCATCAACTCTATTACCCCAATAAGGAATTGCATCAGGATTTGTTTTTGATGGCGGTGTGTTCCATGATAATACTGCTCTAATTCGGGCAATCTTTGGCAGACTGCAATTTCTTTTAAATTTTTCAAGGTTTACTTTCAACACTGCTGAATAATTAAGTCCGTCAGCAGGAATTGGGCTATAATCATGAACATTTACACTAACGGTATCGAGGTATGTCCATTGACAAGTATTATCCCAATCAGCCCAGAAAGAAATATATTCAAAACTTCCTTTACCGCAAGGGTCTCCAGAATATCCGCTTGTTTTCTTTACCTGGAAAGTTGCAACAAGTCTTTCAAGATTATATTCTAATCCAAGACATTTTAATTCTTCATATGAAACATTGCCGCTTGTTTTTTCAAGGGCTGCGACTGCTTCAGCCCAATTGATACCTAATGATTTCCATTCTTCAATTTTTGAATGTATTATTTGCTGATTGAAACTTCCGGCCGCAAGGGCTGATTGAATATCCTTCAATCCAAAACGGTGTGGTTCAACAGCACTTTGTGCAGCATTTGATTTAGTATTGACTTGATATATTTGTACCAAATCCTTTAGTAAAGGCTCAGGCGGATCCGGCAGTGGAATAGGAGTTAATTGTACTTCTTCAATTAACGGCGGAATAATAGGTTTTATTTTAGAAGCTTCTGCTACAACATTTATTACATCAACTAAAAACCAATCACGTTTTTTAATTTGAATATGTCTATCCAATGCATTCCCCCAAACTACAGGATAATTTGGACCTGTCGGCAATGATTCCCATGAAAGTATTGCTCTAACTAAAGGAAGAACCGGCCTTTTACAAAAATCACTTTTAGGATTTAAGGTTTGTGTTACAGTATAACTTAGTGGTTTATCAGGATGATTTGCACAATCTTTAATATTTGGAATATCATGTGAATTTAAAGCAGAATAACCAACATCCTGCCACCCGGATCCGTCATTATAATCTATAAAAAATCTTACGTATTCCGTTGAACCATCTTTACATAGATCAGACAAAAATCCATAAGGCAATTTAATTTGTATTGTCGCTTCTAAAAGATTAAGATCGGGATTAAAACCTACACAGGTCAATTCTTCGTATTTTGTATTTCCCACTGGCGGTGCATTTGCTTTTAATTTAACTTTTGGTCCTGTTTGCTTTAAAAAATAATCGGGATTAACTGCTATAAGCTGTTTAAAATTCAGCCTCTCTTTTTCAATTCTAACTACTGCTTCTTTCTTAACTCTTTCCTGCTTATCCATATCACGTCTCCTTTTTTAGCTTAAAATTTTTAGTTAATCATAAAAACAACTCAATTTATTTTCAATGGTATGGTTTTGTTTATTTTAAGGAGGAGATTTATTGTTTTGACAAACTAATGAGCATCTAATAAGACTGGAATTGGCGGAAAATTTTAGAAACTTAAAAGGTAGGAAGAATAGTGCTTTCCCTTTGTTTCGAAATTTAATTTTTTTAATAATTCTAATTCTATTTATCGTTTCATTAACCATCTCAACCTTCTTATAATGCATAAATGCAGAGCACATCAATAACTACAATTGACTTTATAATTAGTCGGCAGCGGTAATGAAAAAAAAACTATTAACAATAAATTCTATTGTTTAACTCTGTGATAAATTATAACAAAAGAATAAGAACTATCTAATAATTGGTGGTCTTCACTTTTTAGTGTTTGAGTGGGGGTAGAAAATTGTGAAATCAAGATAAGGAAGCAATTCCGTTTTGTCAATAAAAAAATTATTTCAAAATCAATTTTCCCAAATAGATCACATCTTCCCCTTCAATTTCCCTTTTATAAATAGAATTAAAAAATTAAGTTTGTTATTCATGTTTTGTAAATTTTAAAAATATTACGAGTTCTTTTAATGAAAATAAATTCTTTTTTCTCCTTAATTAAAATACTATCAGTTTCGGGGTTAGTATTTTTTTCAGCTTGTTCTTCGTCAAATAATATATCAAAATCTTCTGTTTCCTCATCAGATGTTTATAGCTGGTTAAATTTAGATACAATAAAAGCCGGTAAATTTGATACCGGAAAAATGTGGACTTTCGAATACCCGCCGTTAGATTATTTTAAGACTAAATATAATTTTACGCCATCTCAAGAGTGGCTTGATCACGTTCGTATGTCTGCACTTAGGTTTGCTAATTATTGTTCTGCTTCTTTTGTTTCTGAAGATGGTTTAATAATGACCAATGATCACTGTGCCCGTGAAAGTGTTGTGCAGGTTCAAAAAGACGGGGAAGATTTATTTCACAATGGTTTTTATGCAGATTCTCTTGAAGCAGAAAGGCCTGTCCCGGGCTTATATGTTGATCAGCTTGTACTTATAAAAGATGTTACCAAAGAAATAAAATCAAGAGTTGACAGCGCAAAAACAGATTATGATAAGCTATACAAGGAAGATCAGGAAATTAGTGAACTTGAAAAGAAAGTATCAGACAGTACAGGTTTAAAAGTTTCAATTGTGCCTCTTTATGATGGAGCAAAGTATTCGCTATATGGCTATAAAAGATATACCGATGTAAGGCTTGTATTTGCCCCGGAAAGCCAGATGGGATATTTCGGAGGTGATCCGGATAATTTTACTTATCCGCGTTACGATCTTGATTGTTCTTTCTTCCGTGTTTATGACGACAGCGGCAAACCTATAAAAACTGAAAATTATTTTAAATGGAGTCCGAATGGAGCAAATCCCGGCGAGCCCATATTTGTTGTCGGCAACCCGGGTTCAACAAATAGACTCAACACAGTATCGCAGCTTGAATATATGCGTGATATAAGCTATCCGCGGATAATAGATTATTATAAAGGGATGGTTGATGTCTATAATAAATTAACGAATGACCAGCCCGAAAAGAAAGATGATTATGAAGTGCAGCTTCTCAGGTATTTAAATTCCCTTAAAGCTTATAAGGGAATGCTTAGCGGATTGAGGGACCCGGTTTTAATGCAGAAGAAAAAAGATTTTGAATTGAAATTTAAAAATGCTGTTCAATCAAATAAAGAACTTGATAAGAAATATGGAAATTTGTGGGACCAAATTGACAGCGTTGAAAACCAGAAGAGGGAAATTACCAATAAGCTTTTCGTATTATCAATGGATTCAAGGAAAACCTCTGAATATTTTTTCATTGCTTCCGATGTAATTTCATTAGCAAGAGAATTGAAAAAACCGGAAGATAAACGCGATTCGGACTATATTGGAGAAGAGCTTGATTCAACCATCCAAAATATTTTCCCAACTGATATGGACAAAAATTATGAAAAAACACTTTTGGATAATCAAGTTGCTTTGATTATAAAGTATCTCGGCCAGAATAATAAAGTCGTTCAAAAGATAACAGGCGGAAAACCTGCAAGCCAGGCTGCGGATTACATGATTCAAAATTCCTTTTTAACCAGTGAAAATAAAATTAAAGAATTAGTGAAAAAAGGCGCCGATGCAATTTTAAATTCCGATGATCCTTTTATCTATTTTATTGTGAACACAGAAATAGAGCAAGCAGACCTGCAGCAAAAAGCAAATCAATTAGCCGTAAAAGAAATGGTCTGCGACACTGAATTAGGCAATGCTTTGTTTGCCGTTTATGGAACTTCAATTCCGCCGGATGCTACTTTTACTTTAAGAATTTCCGACGGAGTTATGAAAGGATTTCCATATAACGGAACCATCGCTCCGCCATTCACCACTTTTTACGGTATGTACGACAGGTATTATTCCTTTGGTAAAAAAGACCCGTTCGAACTTCCGAAAAGATGGCAGAATCCTCCTGCTGATTTTGATCTTGAAGTGCCGTTTAATTTTGTCTCCACAAATGATATTATCGGCGGCAATTCCGGCAGCCCTATAATAAATGAAAAAGCCCAAATTGTAGGATTAGCATTTGACGGCAATATCCAAAGCCTTCCCGGAAATTTTATTTTTACCGAAGATGAAAATAGATGCGTTGCTGTTCATTCTGCCGGATTGGTTGAAGCTTTGAAAAAAATCTATAAAGCTAGCCGGTTAACCGATGAACTGAAAAACGGCAAGATTGAAGTTGAAGTGAAAACAGTTGAGAAATAAAGATTTTTTTAATACAAAATTTGAAACCCAGCTTT
>CAVVCO010000006.1:0-108774 GCA_963746735.1 uncultured Ignavibacteriales bacterium | reverse complement strand
AATATTAAGAAATTATTTTACTATTGTCCTGGGGTTTGTAACGGTACTTCAACTTCCCCATTCCCGCTTGTTCTTCCTTTAGGTATCGACTTAAACTGTAAAAGTATTTCCGGGTTTTTTGCAAAACATGTTTTTGCAAAGCTCCTGGCTTTAAACGCTAAGTCTTTTACCTTCAGAAGATTCGTCACGCACCACTGTCGCGGTAGCCTGCAGCTTTTTTGCATTTTCCTGGCTTGCATCACCTGCAACTAATAACCCGTAAGATGAATTTAGCCCGTCAATATCTTCCTGTGTTAATCCGTTTTCTAATAATGTATCATGGTATTCATTTGCAAGCTGTATAATATATACTGTTCAAGATCGATTCAATTTTATATTAACAATACAAATAAAAAAAACGGGACCCATTAAAAATCCCGTTTTTTATAATATCCTCTTCGTTTCCTATTCCTGTCCCATTGTGTGAGAGGTTAGGTGAGGGCTTATTTCAACATAATCAGCTTAGCCGACTCTACAAACACCTCATTTTTCCCTTCCCTTGAAACTGCTTTGAATCTATAAATATAAATACCACTAGATATATGCTCGTTATAATTGTTTGTTCCATTCCAAACAATATTTTGTGTACCGGCAGATTGAGAAGAAACAAAAAATGTCTTCACTTCATTTCCAAGTATATCATAAATCTTTAATTCAACATCAGACGTTCTTGGAAGATTATAGGATATAGTTGTGGTTGGATTGAACGGGTTTGGGTAGTTACCAAGCAAGCTAAATTCTTTTGGATTATTATCTGATTGTTCGGTTAATACAATTTTATTTGATTGATCTTTGTTAAACACATTTTCACTTAAAGCTAACATATCTTCTGCTGTTTGTATTCTCATCTGCCATTCATCATCCTTCAAGTTCAATGCTATTATACCGGTTAATATTTGCTTAGCAGTTTCTTCGTCATTCTTAATATTTATGTAAGCAAACAATTTTTCAAATCGAGCATTAATTCCCTGATATTCATCTGAATAAGAATTTATTAATTTATCGTAAATATTGATGGCTTCATCAAATTTTTTATTTTGAAGATAATTATCTGCAATTAATTTTAATCCAAGTGAATAACACTTGCTAGATGCTTTTATATTCGCTAAGTAACCAAGTATATCATTTCTTGAATATTTATTTTTTATAGCAAAAAGTTCTGTTAATGCAAAAGAAGAAAAAATATCTTTTTCTACCATCTCTTTGTAATGGGACATAGCTTCATCAATTTTTCCTTCTTTTTCAAGAGAAATTCCAGTTAGTAAATCCGAATAATTTTTATCTACAGGTTCAGAAGTTTTGAATGGATTGGAAGCATTTGGTAAGTTAGTAGATAGTTGATCGTTATTTTGAGCTATGGATGGAGAATTTCCTCCCCAAGGATCAGGGGACGTGATGATTGGAGTTATGTACAAATAAGACGTTCCATCAACAGATGATCTAGGATTTCCACCACCCCAATAATTATTTTGAGCATAGACAGAACTGTTCTGATAAGATTTTACATCATAATAAGAATTACTATAGCAGCTATTATAACATTCATTAGAAGTGCCTCCCCAAATATAACTTCCATATCCGGCAGCAAAACCGTATAGATTATATCTAAAACGATTATTAGGATTATAAAGGTTAAAATTATCATTCGTAAAAAATGAAACTGCTCCTCCTCCAATATAAGCGCCCCAGTAAAAACCACTTACATCATTGTGTGCTATAAAAGCCCTTGTGTTACTTGTAAAATATAATCCTTGATAATTATGATAATAGCTGCCACTTGCAGTTGTTTTAGTGATTGTATTATCCACCATTAGCGGATATAAACCAGATGCTTCACCATAAATTCCATTTTGTTGTGGTTCCAGTATTTGATTATTTATAATTTGTGGTTCTGAGTTATATACATATATACCATAAGTGCAATTATAAAACTTAGAATGCTGAATAGTAATATTTGCACCATTATTACATTGAATACCAGTACCATAATTTATATCCACATAATTTAACATGGAAGAAGAGGTACTTGAGCCATTAAAAATAACTGTCCCCCATCTACTTTTATTATCTGCTGATTGAGATGTAAATACAATGTGCTGTGATGAAGAGCCAGCTGCGTTTAAGGTTCCGTTAACGATAAGTGAAGCATTATTTGCAAAATATATTTTTGTATTAGGCTGTATTGTTAATGTAACTCCAGAATTTACAGTTACGTTACTTGCAGCATAATATACACCATTTAAAGTCTGATTGCTTGAAATAGTTGTTGCTAAATTTATTATTGAAGAAAATAAATCAAGCTTAATATGATCTGTATATTCTGTCAATATTTCCATTCCGACATTTGTCCCAGGTTTTGTATTTGTAACAAAGATATTATATGGTGGACTAGAAGTAAACGGATTTCGACTATCTGTCCAGTGAGCTAAAAGTTTCACATTTTTTGTTCCAGAGAATATATTACCCGCATCAGTTTCAGATGGATTATTATCTGGATAAGAATATCCATATACACCACTCGCATATATTAAACCATTATCGCTATATTCAGAAGCGCCGCCAGAACTTATTCTCCAAACAAAAACGCCATGTTGGAAAGTTTGGTTAGGAGAATTTTGGGATTGTGCAATTGGCATAAATACTGAATTGTTGTAATCAGGACATGTTGTAGAGCCAATTACCATTGTTTGATCAAACCGTCGATTTTCAATAAGAAAAGTATCTCCACTGTTGCTTACGATTTTATATACAGTAGGTGAGGTCAGTGAATAATATGCATCCCTTTGCGATCTTCCTGAAATAGATATAGGATTCAACCATCCTTTTATAATTCTCCAGGTAGGACTCAATGGAGCCGGTGCGCTTCCGTTTGATCCATTTAGAACAGGTCCGTTTCTCCTTCCAGCATCCATAATACCTGCACGTGAAGTTGTTGTATGACCTATCCCAATTAAGTGGCCAAATTCATGACAATGAACTCCAATGCGACCAAATGCATCACTTCCATTCTCAACATTTATTGGATTTCCATTTCTTTCACTCATAATATAAGTTGTTCCATTTATGCTGTTAGCGACAGGATTTAACCCATCACCGAAATGTATATTTCCAGCATATATAATTACTAACTTATGTGTGTCGTCCAACGTACCAATTGAAATTCCTGATAAAGAAGCAGCATTTTTGGCATCGGAAATAAAAGTTAAAAATGAACCACTAGCATAATGTGCCTTTGTATCTGCTAAAGATATCCAATTGGGAATATCACTTCCATTTGCTGTATTTAGTACATTTCCTGTTATTGTAAGATTACCATTTGACATTTTCTGATAATAATCATTTAAGCTTCCATAAACCCCTTCCCCATCTGGGTTGTACATATGCGGTGATACATAGATCCCATTTGAAACTAGTAAATCTTCAAAATTAGTTTTTGTGTATGCAGAAGGAGTACTTCTATGCTTTACATCTGAAAATTCAACCAAAAGAATTTTAAGTGTTACTGTAGAATTCAAATATTGGGTATTAGTAGATGTTCCTGTTGTTGGACAATCTCCTACGTTTGATAAAACGATATAAGGGAAAGACATTATCATAAGGATGATAATAAAGATAATTTTTTTCATTAGTACCTCCCTAAAAATGATAAATAATGATTTAATATTTACTTAATGTGTCACTATTTTAGAAAAATCATTTTCTTTATCGAAGTATATTGTTCAATTGATAGTTTGTAAAAATATATGCCACTTGGCAATGATGAAGCGTTGAATTTGACCTCATAGATTCCCATCGTTTTATATTCATTTATTATAGATGCAACTTCAGCACCGAGGATACTATAAATCTTTAATGTAACTCTTCCATCTTTTGGAATTGAGTATTTGATTGTTGTGTTTGGATTAAAGGGATTTGGATAATTTTGGAATAATATAAAAGTTTTTGGAACTTCATTTTTTATCTCAATTACGTTCGTAATAATGCCATATTTTTTATTGTCGACAACTGCACCAGCAAGATAAAGTTGAAATCCTGGTTCTGTTTGTGAAAATGTAATACCAATACTATCTGTAATTTGATCAATCCAATACTCAGTAAAGTGCTTTAATCTATTATAAAATGTTAAGTAATTCCTAAATTGGCCAAAAATATTTTGAACACCTTTGTCAAGAACAGTTATAACATTTGTATCACTCTGTTCTTTAGGGCTAGGATAAACAGCAACGGTATCCCCTATATTTTTAGAAAAATTATATACCAAATATTCTTTTTGCTGGCTGGGGAAATATTGATAAACTTTATTATCTATCTGCCTTTCATACTTCAATCCAAATGCAGTATCATTATAAAAAGTGCCATTATAAAAATAATTCCCAGTTGCCAAAGTTGCGTATATCAGGCCGTTTGAAAATGTCGTATCATTACCGACTTTTGTATGAATTATATAAGATTCATCAGGAGGAGGTGGTTCTTTATATTGCCAAAGATTATCAGATTTCAAAGGAAAATAAAATATTGATGAAGTATCAGTTTGTGCGAAGGTGAAAGATACACTTAAAAAGAATAGACTTACATGAAAAATAAATTTCATCATAATATTCTCCTAAGGACAATATTGAAAAATTATTGAATCATCAGCATTCTTTTTGTTGATGAAAAACTTTTTGTTTGGGTTTGATAAAAATAAACACCACTATTAACTTGGATATCTTCATTATCTTTTTCATCCATTTAAGTCGAATGCTCCCATTAATTATTTTTCCTTCAAATAGGTTTTTCACTTCATCTTTGGATGTCAAAGATTCTTACTTTTATATTTTCATCTTCTGTGAATTCTAACTTCAGTAATTATTTTTTCATTATGTTCGCCTATTATTATACTTGCTATATAAAAGCGGTCTTTTGCTTTAAATATTGTTAATGTTATAATTATAATGAAACTTAAAAGATTGACTAAGTAAGTAAAGAAATTTATCATTTCATCCTAACTCCCTGAAAGTTGGTTTTAACTTATTATTATTTATTTCAAACAGCAAATTAAATTTTTGTTATGTGATTACCTCACATATTTATTAGTCATCATGTTCATTTAATAAACAAATGTTGGTTAAATAATAAAATCTTCTGTCATTCTTTAACATGCGATAAAATTAAAAACGCCTCGTGTTAATTGAGGCGTTTATATTTATGTAACTATTCAACAAGTTAAACGAGTGAGGTTCCCCGATTGAATCGGGGAGCCTCACATGTATTGTCTAAGCCGTCGGCGTAGTTTCAGCGGGCGCTGCTTCCGCCTTTGCACTTGCCCTTCCTTTCGGAATTGATTTAAACTGCAAAAGTATTTCCGGGTTTTTAGCAAAGCATGTTTTTGCAAAGCTTCTTATCTTAAACGCTAAATCTTTTATCTTCATTGCTGCTTCGTCACGTATTACTGTTGCAGTAGCTTGCAGCTTCTTTGCATTTTCCTGGTTTGCATCAGTTGCAACTAATAATCCGTAAGATGAATTTAGCCCGTCTATATCTTCCTGTGTTAAGCCGTTTTCTAATAATGTATCATGGTATTCATTTGCAAGCTGTATTATATACTCGGTTAATGAACGCAGCGACTTAACTGAGTTCGGAATTGTGTCCCCTACTTTAAACAGCTTTGTCTTTGCCGGGTCTTTTCCAAAGGCACTTTTAGCCGCATTCTTTACCTGCTGTACTACCAATGCTACTGCTTTTATTGCATCATCCTGCTCGGCAGTTTTTTCCGAAACTAATTTTACTGCTCTCTGCTGTGCTGCTTCTTTTTGGATTAAATCATTACATGCATTTACAAATGCAGTATATTTTGCTTCCGTGAAACCCTTGGCATTCATTGCATCCCGGTTTCCGTCAATTGCTTTCAGCAATGCGTCGTTGTCTTGAATTTGATAATCGATTTTTTGAGACATTTTTTACTCCCTGTATTTTTGAATGAATAAATTAATTAAGTGAACTACGAACAAATAAATATTTTTTTTCCAAACCCACTATCTTAAATTCGTCAAGGTATACTTCCAATGTCATACTGAGCCCTGTCGAAGTATGAGTCTGTCGAAGCATGATAGAAACATAATTTGATTGAATTGTAATTTTATCAGTTCAATTCTCCCTTTACTTGTAAATTCTACTCTCCTGTTATTAAAAATCCCCTATAATGTCTATTACTGCATAATAAGATGCCATAATTATGCCAAAAGTTCAATTTTATTACAAAAAAGCAAAAAAACTAACATTTAATCCGTTGGAAAGTCTCTTTAAGTCATTGGAAACTTTATTTAAGCCTCTGGAAATTCTCCTTAAGTCATTAGAAACTTTATTTAAGTCGCTGGCAGTTCTCTTTAACCTTCTGGAAACACTCTTTAAGCCATCGGCAGCTCTCCTTAAGTCTCTGGAACTTCTCTTTAAGTGATTGGCAGTTCTCCTTAACCCTTTAGAATTATTCTTAAAATCATTGGAAACTCTATTTAAGCCTTTGAAAAAAATCTTTAAGTCATCTGCATTTTTCATTAACCTTTCGGCAGATTTATTTAAGTCGTTGGAAAATCTCCATAAATAATTTGAAAAAAATTAAAAATGTAATGACATAACTTCAAATCCGCACCTTAAAAGAAATTCGCCCGGAAATTATATTGAAAGACACTTTTCACTGTTATAAAGTTAGCGCAAAAAGAAAAATGTGCCTGCCCTGTTTTTATCGGGGTTTGAAGGAGCGGAGCGACTAAGTTATTTTTCTTTATATGATAAGATAGAAATTCAAATATAAAATATAATTTCAGAATTTATTTTTTAGTGCATGTTCTTTTGGTTCTTTTCTGGAGTTTATCCCGAACTTGATTCGGGACCAAGAAAAGAACATCTGAAAATAGAAATGAATATTCAATTAATAATAATTCTGATTTTCAAATTTTGAGATGACTTGGGCTACCAAGGATATTTCCTATAAGGCTGTGTGAATTAAAACGTCCATTGTAGGAATTTGAATAATCAAATTCTTACGCCGCAAAACAAAAGAGGCAGGCCAAATATTCAGCCTGCCTCAGGAATATTATGTTATTTTATGTTTTTATTATCTAATTAAGTTTGTTATTTCCTGTAACAATGTATCTGCTGTTGTAATTACTCTTGCATTGGATTGAAATCCTCTTTGAGCTACAATCATTCTTGTGAACTCTTCAGATAAGTCAACATTTGACTGTTCCAATGCACCGGACTGTACCGTTGTATTTGTTTCTTCACCAAGGGAACCTATTCTTGGTTCGCCTGAGTTTGCATAAGCAGAAAATAAGTTATCGCCGTTGCTGATTAAGCCGTCTAAGTTAGGAAATGTAGCACACATAATTTGAGCAAGTGACCTGGTATTTCCATTTGAAAATATACCAACTATGTTTCCGTATTGATCAATATTAATGTTTGATAAGGAAGCAGAAGCATAACCGTTCTGGCTTAAAGAAGAAACTACTGAGCTTGCAGAAGTTTGTGTAATACCGCTGAATCCGTTTCCAAAATCCAAATCCATTTTAACAGGGTTTGCGCCTCCTTTAGGCTGGAATGAAAAAGTTGGATTATTAGGTGAAATATTTGCGGGGTCTAATGTTCCATCAGAGTTAAAAATCATAGTCCCGGTAAATGATTCAGCCGATCCGCTTTGTGTGCTAGTACCTGGAACTGAAATTGTCCATGTCCACTGATTATCATCAACTTTTGAATACTTTAAAGTTGCCTGGTGAGAATTTCCCAATGAATCATAAACCGTAACTGAACCGCTTACTACGTTAGGATCTCTGTTACCATCAGCAGACAAGCTTAATGTTGATGAAGATGAATTCTGTGTTATTGAAGAAGAATCAAATAAGAAATTTAAGTTATCACCTGAAACAACAACATGATTGTTTGTGCCGTCAAACTAAGCTTGTGAAGCTGCATCTAATTTGTAGTTACCATTTCCGTCATCCACAAATTGTAATCCGTTTATACTGCCTGTTCCTTTTGAAACAGGAGGATTTGCTGTATCGAAAACTTCATATGACAAATCATATTGATTTGGTGTTGCAGTTTTCGTGTAAGTCATTTTCATTGTGTATGCAGTTCCGTAATCATTATATACTGTAGTGTTTGATGTAAATGGACCCGGATCATTCAAATTTATATTTCCAAGTTGTGTTACCATTTCACTTCTTGTTAAGTCGGAATTACTATCCAGGTTACCGCCCCATTTAATTAATGAAGTTGCTTGTGCAGGCAGCTTTAAGTTTTTATCAACGACTATATTACTTAAATTATTTCCAGGAGGAACAACACCGTCATCATTTGCAATTTTACCCTGAACTACAGCACCGTTTTGCGAACTTACTAAATTGCCATCAGCATCAAAAACAAAAGCGCCGGCACGTGAATAAAAGTTTTGTCCGTTGCTTTTCATAATGAACATTCCGGGCCCTTGCAGAGCTAAATCAGTTGTAATGCCTGTTCTATCAAAAGTACCTTGATTCCAATTTCTGTCGATTGAATTTATTTTCATTCCCAGGCCGACCTGGAAAGTATTTGTACCGCCTGAAGTATCTGTTGGGTTAGTACCGGCTTTTACGAATTGATTAAAAGTATCACTGAATGTTACTCTAGAACCTTTAAAGCCGATTGTATTTACGTTAGCAATGTTGTTTCCAATTACGTCCATCATTGATTGATGATTTTGCATTCCGGAAACGCCAGAGAACAATGAATTAAGAAGTGCCATATTAACCTCCTAAGGTTTTTAAGTTATATTTTATCCGGCATCAGTCAGTCAGCCGGATCAGAGCGTCCTTAAAAGGTCCCGCTCTTATATTTATTTAATAAATTTTTATGCGAACACTACACTATCAATATTTGTGAAGATATTATCTTCACCTTGAGAAATCGGTAAAGCTGTCACTACAGTTTTATTCGGAATATTTACTATAAAAGCTGTATCAGACATCATCACCAAAGAATCTTTCGAGCCTTTCAGCTCAGCTTTTTCAACTGCACTTTGAATTTTATTTATTTCTTCATCGCTTAGCTGAATATTTCTTGTTTCTAATCTTTTAACAGCATGATTAGAAAATTTTATTTTTTCAAGCTCACGTTGAAAAATTGACTCGAAGCTGCTGCCTGATTTTTCAATTTGCGGCTTGCCAAAATTTTCATTGCTGCTTATCGGAATAAACGGTACACTAATTCCGTTTATCTCAGCCATTAGTTTCCACCTCCTTCAGTACTTGTACTTGTTGGATTTAGTATTTCAGATATTTCTGACAATGAGTATTCAACTCCGCCAACTAAAAGAACTGTTCCATTTTCAGTGAATTTCACGCCGTCTATTTTTCCGTATTTAAATAATGATGTATCCAAACTTTCTCCTGAGCTGTCTTTTGCGTCAACTTCAAATGTATAATTACCGTCAGGTAATCTGTTACCATCATTATCGGCAAAATCCCAGGAAAGTTTATTTTCACCGGAACTGGATGGTGCACTGTCAATAGTTCGTACAAGAGTTCCGTTTTCGTCATATATATTAACTGAAACAGTATTTGGGTTTCCGGTAATATTATATCCAAGCGGAATACTATCTTGCCCGCTGTTTGTAATATTTCCACCGGAAAGCTTAACATCTTTTCCAATTAACGTAGAAGTTAAAGTATTGTTAATGGATTGAGTTAGTAAATAGTTAGCATCAATGCTCTGTGACATTTGGTCATTCAAATTCTGAAGCTGTTCCAATGAGCTAAACTGAGCTAACTGTGCAGAAAATTGAGAGTCATCCATTGGATTTAATGGATCTTGATTTTGAAGCTGGGCCATCATCATTTTCATAAAATCATCCTTCCCAAGGATATTACCGCTTGAGGAAGTTGATGAAGAAGATGATGTTGCTGCTCCTGTATATGTATTTAGAATATTACTCGTGCCGTTTATCATAGAATTCTCCTATGCTAAATATTCGTAAGTGTTATATCCCATTTTTTTAGGGATAGTAACCATTGATTGTTCTTCAGTTTTTATTGCCTGGCTGCCAACCGAAGTTTTTCTTTTTGGTTCAGAAGCCTTTGTATTTTTTTCACCTCCGTTATTTAATGAAATTGTTAACCCTGCAACCGTAATTCCACTCTGCGTCAGGGCGGTTCTTAATTGATTAAAATTTGTCTGGATGGTCTGCTTAACCGATTCATTTTCAACTTCAATATTTGCATGCATCACACTATCAACCATATTAACTTCAACTTTAACTTTACCCAAGTTTTCCGGTGTTAATTTTAGGACAAGACTTTTTACTTCACCCTTCTTTATAAAACTGGAAATTTCATTTAGAATTTGAGAAGGCTTAATTATCTTAGGTTGATTATTAAATTGCTGCGGCACTTTGTTCTCTTTAACATCAGAATTTTGAGTGCTTTTTAATTCCGAATTGAATTGTGAATCAGTTGTTTTTTGTGAATCAATTTTATCACTTGAAATGTCCGGCTTAACTTCTTTTGAAGAATTATTTTTTTCAGAAGAATTTTTAATTACAATCGAAGGTTTTGCATCCTTATTGCCTTGATCAGAAGTTTGCTGATTAAAATTAGACTGCGCTTTAGGATTTGAGTTTTGAATGTTTTTTAATACGCTATCACTCTTTGCTTCTTTAACATCCTGGCTTTTAACAGCAGTTTGATCTTTATTATCTACCGTTACTTTTATGTCAGATTGTTGAGCATTTTTTGCAGCTGTATCACTTTTTATTTCTTTAACATCCTGGGTTTTAATTGAATCCTGGCTTTTTACTTCAGGGTTCAGCGTTTTTAAAATGGAGTTATCTTTAAATTTACTATCCGAAATTATTTTATCCGAAATATCTATAGTGTCCTTTATTTGGGAAGAATTATTGGTTGTAAAATTGTTTCCAGGTAATTTCTCATTACTAACCAAATCAGATTTATATTTTATCTCAACTTCTCCCTTTGAACTTAAAATTTTTAAATTATCACTAACAGCGTTTATATCGGTTTTAACATTTTGTGTTGGATTTTCAAATGCCGCTTTTGCTGATGCCGAAGTATTATTCCCGGATTTATTAATTACTTCTTTCATCTCTTCATTGGAAGAAGAAATGTTAATTTTAGAAAATTTATTATTCTGGTTTTCTAACTCCTTAAAACCTTTTTGAGCTTCAGTGTGCAGCTTCTGATTTACTTGAAATAATTTTTCTTCATCATTATTAACCCCGTTTATTACTTTTGATTGAGATGAAGATTTATCTGCTGCTTTTATGTCTGCACTCTGAAATTGACTATCGGAATTATTCTCTTTTACAATTTTAATCTTAAAATTTATTTCGTCGGTTTTACTAATTGGATCAAGTTGGCCATCCCGGTTCTCAATTAAACTTTTTAATTCTTTAAATAAATTTTCAGCTTGACTTCCGTTTAGATTTATATTCTTCACATTTCCCGAAGTACTGGCTTTTGCAGCTTCAGTATTATTTAAGATATTATTGTTTGGATCTATCTCCAATTTTGAAAACATTTGTTCAACTCCATTCTGAGTTGAATTCGAATCTGCCATTGGATTTAATATATCATTGGATGTAATATTTCCACCAGCATTATTAAGGGCTTGTTTTACTTCCGCGTTTTCAATTTTAGGATTAAACACTTGAGCATTTGCTGCAGCTAAGTTTTTAAGTGCAAATAATAATTTTGGAGATTGAATGTTTAAAACTGAAGTGTCAACTGTTTCATTTGGATTAGAACTTGAATTTAATGTTTCACCATTGTCCGATGATTTAGATATTTCCAATGAATAGTTTTCATCTGTTCCAGTAAAATTCAACTTGACGGTTTTCCCAGCTTCAAGCTGAGATATTATATTATTTAAATCGATTGCTTCATCATTGCCGTCTTTATTTTTTTTACTTTTTGAACTTTTGTTTTTATTTACTTCGTTAAGTTCACCAGTAAGATTTCCGAATTTTGAAAGAAGATTTTCAATTATCTTTTTTAATTCAACTTCGGAAATTGAGATTTGACTTACATTAGTCTGACTTTGTCCGGTTTGATTTTCAAAGTTCGCCGCTTCCATAGTGCTGTCACCAGCAGCGCCATCCATTTTCACTTTAATAATATCTTTAAACAAGTACGATAAATTACCAAACCGGTTCGGTTTTGAATTGCCTGCCCCGCTAATTTGATTATTAATATTTAAGAAAAGTGGATTAAATTCCATTATGGCATCCTCATTATTCTTGCTGCAAATGCAGGGTCAAGTTCTCCTAAGACATCTGCTGCTTTATTCTTTTTCATTGCGTAGATAATATCTCTTGCCATATTATCGGAGAAGTTCTGAATAATTTTAGCTGCCTTTTTAGGATCCATGGATTCGTAAACTTTTGCTGTTTTCTTTTCCCACAATAGATATGAACTATCCACTTTGCTTACAGTCTGAAGTGCTGGAACTACATTTATCTTTTCATCAGAGCTGTTATTATTAATAGCGTTTGCAGTTGCAGTTTCTTTAATAGGGTTATTGTTGGAATTCTTAGCGCTTAATGTCTCTGAAGATTTATCTATTTCTTTTGCAGTTGTGCTAACCGAATCAACTTGTGGATTATTTTCTACAGCAGGTTCTTTTATGTTTTCTGTTTTCTGTTCGATTGGTGGTTCTTGAGCAGTTGTTTTAACTTTAGTGGAATCACTCAAGTTTGACTTATCTGTTTTAATAACCAGAGATGATTTGGGAGAAAAATCAAATTTAAATATATTATTAAACTTTGAGTTTAATTGGATAATCCCAAAGCTGGTTAATATAAATGCGAGTATAAATATAACTGCGTAAATTATTATGGGCTTCACTTTTTTTCTCTATTAAACTTTTGAGTAGCTATTTCATCAATAAACAGCATTTCATTTTTATTTTGCTCCTGAATAAATTTTTCGTAATGCGTTTCTTCAAGTGCATCAAACATCTTATGTTCTTTACTTTTTTGAATTAGTTCTGCTATTTTTTTTTCTCGTAATTTTTCCATTTTTTGAATATTCATTTGAATATCGGCTAAACGATATTGGGTTACTCTTTTATAATTTTTTTCAAATTTCAATTCGGATACTCTTACATTTTTACTTTCATTTTTTCCTAAACCTTCAATGCCTTCTCTTTCCACATCAAGGTATGACTGCTTAAGCTTTTCAATTTCCAGGTCAATTATTGCAACCTCTTTCTGGGCTTTCTTTTCTAGGTTTTCTTTCACCTTTTTTACTGATTCAAATTTGTATTTAAATTTTGCCATCATTCAGCTTATAAAGGTTCTTCAATAATTTCTTTTAACCTGCTGACCGATTCTTCATATAAAGATTTTTCGAGCATGTCCTGCTTAAGATAAGTTCTCAAGCTGCTGATTTTTGAAAGTGCGTGATCAATCTGGGGATTGCTGCCCCTGACATAGGCACCAATATTTATTAGGTCTTCAGCTTCTTTATAGGTTGCTAAAATTTCGCTAAATGCAATTGCTCTTTTGCGATGATCCGAATCAACAATATCCGGCATAACCCTGCTTACACTTTGTAATGGATCAACGGCTGGATACTGCCCCATGTTTGCCAGCTTACGTGAAAGGACTACGTGTCCGTCTAAAATTGAACGCACAGCATCCGCAATGGGTTCCGTCATATCATCGCCGTCAACAAGTACAGTATAAAATCCTGTGATAGAACCTTTATCTGTTGTACCTGCTCTTTCTAACAACTTTGGAAGAATTGCAAATACCGATGGCGTGTATCCTTTTGTAGTTGGTGGTTCGCCAATTGTTAATCCAATCTCTCTTTGTGCCATAGCAAACCGTGTTACTGAATCCATCATCAGAACAACATTTAAACCTTTATCTCTAAAATATTCTGCAATGGTTGTTCCCAGGAAAGCGCCTTTCATTCTTATAAGTGCAGGCTTATCACTTGTGGCCACTACTACGACTGATCTCATCAATCCTTCTTCACCAAGATCCTTTTCAATAAACTCTCTTACTTCTCTACCCCGTTCACCGATAAGTGTAATTACATTTACATCAGCATTGGAATTCCTGGCAATCATTCCCATTGTTACACTTTTACCAACACCACTTCCGGCAAATATTCCTAATCTTTGGCCGCGCCCTACAGTAAGCAGCCCATCAATAACTCTTACACCTGTTTGAAGCGGTGTATCAATTCTATCTCTCTGTAAAGGATTAGGTGGTTCGCGATAAATGCTTAATTGAGTGGGACATCGAAGCTCTCCTTTACCGTCAATTGGGTTGCCCATTCCATCAATTACTCTTCCCAGCAGTTCATCACCAACCCCAACAGAAAAAGGTTTTCCGGTTGCTATAATTTCACAAGCCGGAGAAATACGGTGAACTTCACCAAGTGCAATGGAAAGAACTTTTCCTTCTTTAAATCCAACTACTTCCGATTTACAAACTTCAACCCCTTTTTTATCGACAATTATACAAATTTCACCAAGAGAAACATTAGGTCCGGTACTGACAATTATTAACCCAATAACATCCGAAACACGCCCGTTTACTTTTAACAGGTCTGCATTCCTTATTTTGTCTTTATAAAAATCAATATAGCTGTACAAGTTATCCATTAGCTGTTGTCAATTAACATTTCTGTATCAAGAATTTTTTTAATTTCATTTAATTGCGACGTAATTCTGGCATCCACACTTCCAATTTCTGATTCGATAATACATCCTCCCAGTTCCACTCTTTCATCTGGTTCAAAAGAAATTTTGGAAAATGTGCTGCTGTTTAACAATTGTTCATTTTCCTTGCTTATAGCTTCAATTTCAGCCGGGTTTATTTTTATAATTAATGAATTTGCTCCAAGCACCTTTTTAACTGACTCGCTAAGAGAATTTCTAATTATGCTTTCGTTTTTTATTTCACGGTGCAAAATTTTTTGGGAAATGAAGAAAGAGAAATCCAATACCTTGCCTGCAAATAAGTTTTCAAATTCTTTCATCTTTTCTTCTATGCTTAAGATCAGACTATTCAATTCACTATATTTTTCATTCAGCTTTTCTTCATATTTTTTTTTTAATTCAGATTGTGCAAGATCATAACCCAGTTGGTATCCTTCATCAAACTTATTTTTAAGCTGTTCTTCAAAAAGTTTTTGCTGAAGCACTACTTCATTTTCTTCTGGTTCAAAAGATCCATCATCCAAATGCTTTCGTAATTTGAAATTGACGGAACCGGACCGAGAGTTTATTAATATTCTATTAGACATAAACTTCTGCTGAGTTCGTGTTTAGGTTTAAGGTTATTTCACCAGTCTCTTCAAGATTCTTAATAACATCAATAATCTTAGCTTGCGCGTCTTCAACATCCTTCAGCTTAACTTTGCCCATAAATTGCAATTCTTCTTTTAATAAGTCTGCACCTCTTTCAGACATATTCTTGAATATTTTCTGTTTCAGCCTTTCATCACCTACTTTTAATGAAAGAGCAAGATCTTTTCTATCAACTTCGCGAAGAATTTTTTGGATATCTTTATCCTCAATGAAGATAATATCCTCGAATAAGAACATTAATCTTTTTACTTCGGTAGCAACATTGATATCAACTTCTCCAAGGCTGTCCAAAATTTCCTTGCTCATTGTAACACTCATCTTATTAAGAATTGATGCAAGACTTTTTGTTCCGCCTAAGGCACTTAAAGTCTGACCAATGCTTAACCCGGCTAGCTCATCAACTACTTTTTCAATTTGCTTTAATGTTTGTGGTGATACCTTTCCCAAAGTTGCTATTCTGTGGACAACATCCGTTCTCAGGGGTTCCTGAAGTTCACGCAAAGCATCGGCTGTTTGCGACGGAGTAAGATGAGAAAGAATTAAAGCAATTGTCTGCGGATGTTCTTTATTTAAGAAATTCATTAGTTGGGATGAATCAGCTTTCTTTAAAACTTCAAAACCTTTAAGTGTAGTTAAGGTTTTTACCTTCTCAATAATTTCCACAGCTCTGGGAGATCCAAAAGTTTTTTCCAAAAGGGCATGGGCATAATCTAGGCCGCCCTCAAGCATATATTCCCTGGCTGTAACCATGTGATAAAATTCGAGTAGAACATTATCAACAAGCTGTGCCGGAACATTTTTTACTTTAGTTATTTCTGCAGAAATCATTTCAAGCTCTGAGTTATCTAAAAATCTATAGACTTCAGATGCTGTATCAAGCTTCAAAGCAATCATTAAAATTGCAGCTTTTTGCAGTCCCGACAATTGCGAGATAGGAGGCTGAACTGCTAATCCTTCATTAGGCTTCATCTTCATGTAACCATGCATTTATTAGTTTTGCCGTATCTGTTGGGTTTTTGGATACGTAGTTAGTTATTTTTTCGTGTTGAACTTTTTTGGAAACCGCCTCATCCGATAATTCATCTTCGAGGTCTCCAACTTCTATCATTGGCGGTTTTGTTCTTTTAGGAGGCGCTATACCACCCTTTGACTTTTTATTTGTTGTAATAAAAGTCTCCTGGCCATTTCCAAAGTCGCCTTCAACTGTACCAATTATAATTTTTTCATTTTTTAATTTATTCATCAAACCTTTTAGGATAAAAAGCGACGCTCCAATTGCCAGCACTGTTAAAAGAATATTTATCCATTTATCAGGATTACTAAATACCGAGACTTCTTCAGGCTTAATATCTTCAATAGGTTTTGCTTCAAATGGAATATTTACGATTGAAAATTGATCTAATCTATTTTTATCAAACCCGACAGCATTTTTAATTATTTCTTCCAATTTTTTAATCTGATCCTGTGATCTCGGTTCATAAACTGTTTCTACTTTATCTCCCTTTTTCACTTCTTTCGGCGCATCATTTATAACTGCTGCTATACTTAGCCTTTTGATATTTCCAACGCCTTCAATTACTTTTTGAACCGTCTTATTGATTTCGTAGTTAGTAGTATTGTTTTGGCTGGTTTGATTACTGGTATCACCTGTCTTGCTTCCATTATTCTCTGTTTTAATACTTTGCTCGCTGATGGCAACTTGAGATTCAGGATCATACATTTCCATAGTTTTTTCAACTTGATCAAAATTTAAATCAGTATTAACCTGTACCATTGCATTTCCATAACCCAAAACATTGTCTAGTATAGTTTGAGCTTTTGAAGCGATGTAACTTTCAACAGACTGTTTAATTTCGTATTGCTTTGAACTTACTCCACCGAATAAATCGTCAGAGGTTTCTTTCGAAAGTAAACGTCCCCGGGTGTCAATCAAAGTAACTTTATTCGGCTGCAATCCTTCCACACTACTTGAAATTAAATTAATAATAGCAGCAATGTTGCCTTTAGTTATTGAATAATTATTTTGCAGTTTAAGAACAACTGAAGCTGTAGGCTGCTTTTCTTCATTTTTAAAAACAGATTTTTGAGGCATTACAATGTGAACACGAACGCCTTCTACCCCTTCTTGTTCGCCTATAGTTCTTGCCAATTCACCCTCTAATGCGCGCTTATAATTTAGCTTCTGCATGAACTCCGACATTCCCATAGTATTCTTATCAAATATTTCATATCCCACTACTCCCGAACTTGGAATTCCTTTGCCGGCTAGGGATAATCTTGTTTCATAAACTTTTTCTTTAGGAACTTTTATAGTCTTTCCGTTGTCATCTATTTTATATTGGATCTTGTCAGTATTAAGCGCATCAATAACTTTTGATGCATCTTCTTCTGAAAGGTTTGAATATAGAGTTGAATAGTTTGGTTCATTCAAAATAACAACCAGTGATCCAATTAAAACAAATGTTAATATTAAAGCTGCACCAAGAATTATTTTTCTTTGAAGTGTAAGGCTGTTAAAACTATTAATGATAGAACCGAAATTATTTTTATCCATGATTTTTTATGGTTCCATTCTGATTAATTCTTTGTACATGTCCACAGTTTTGTTCCTTATTTCCATAAGAAGTTCCAGACTGGTTTTGGCTTTTTCTCCTGCAATCATTACATCATGAATTTCTACGTCATCACCCATAACAAAACTCTGAGTTATTTTATCTGCATCATTTTGTGTTTTATTTACGGACCCGATAAAATCACTTAAAATATTTTCAAACTTTGAGCCCCCGGGTTTCTCTATAGATTTTGGCGAAAGTATTTCAGGAAGTAAATCATTAATTGGTTGTATTTTCATACTATCCTCTCTTATTAAATAATGAGCCGACTTTTACACCACTCATTTTTCCACTTTTTGAATAGAAGTGATTCTCTATTTCTGTTTTATTATTAGGATATAAATCAACAAAAAACTTTTTTTCATCAGGGGAAATTTCTTTTTTAGATCCAACACTGTTTGCATTTGGTAATTGAAATGTTTCACTAGTTTTTGCCTTCTTCTGAACACCCTTTGAAATTTGAGGGCCGTAATTACCTATAGTATTTGTTGATATTCTCATTCTATATCTCCAATGAATCTTTTGCTATTTGTTTTGAAGAATTTAATGCAGTAAGATTTGCTTCGTAGCTTCTTGAAGCAGCAATCATATCAACCATTTCAGTTATAATATTTACATTTGACATTTGAACATAGCCATTCTCATCAGCATCAGGGCTATCTGGCATATATACTATATCGCCAGTTGCTTGATCAGCATTTTCACTTACATTCATTCCGTTATCTGAATCGGTAACTTGAAATGGGGTACCGGCCGGGTTGGATATATGATCATTATTTGTAGTATTTAAACTTATTGATCTTCCCGTATTAATTAAATTATTCCCAAATTGATCTTGAGACTGTTGAACAGTTAAAAATTTTCTTTTATAAGGCTGGCCATCTGCTGTACGGGTTGTATCAGCATTTGCAATGTTCTCTGCAATTAAATTCATTTTTTTTCTTTGAACACTTAAGCCTTGAGCACTTATATCAAAACCTGAAAAACTGCCTCCGATTTTCAACCGTTACCTCCGCCTCTAATTACTTCTTGAATTAATTTGAAATAATCCCCGATCCGGCGTGATGCAAACTTAAAGCTAAGTGAGTTTTCAGCCAGATCGGACATTTCTTTGTCGATATCTACATTATTAACCCCGGAATAGACTTGCTGGTCATCATCTTTAACAATATTGTATTCGGAATCCTGGATAAAGCGTTGAGAACCGAAATGCTTTGGTTCGGTTGCTTTCATTTGGTTTGATAAATTCTCATTTAGAAGGGCATTAAACTTAACGTCTTCTCTCTCATATCCTTCGGTTCCGATGTTGGAAATGTTTTTACTAATTACCTTATTCTTTACAGAGGTATAATCCAGTAAGTTTTCCAGGAGCCTAATATTTGAAGATGTTGACATAAAAAAACCTTGAATTTTTCACTAAAAGTTTCAAATGAGATGCCACCAGCTTATTTTGAAAAAATTTAGTTATTCAAGGTTTTTAGCCAATTTGTATGGCTAAATATAAACAGTTGATAATTATTAATCAGAATAGTCTAAGATGATCGATTTTGATTCTCCACAAGAGCAGACAAACTTAATTTCTTTTATAGTATCATTTTCATCTTTTTTAAGAATGACTTTAACACCGCCATGTTCATCCTCTTCAACGCTTATTTTTGTTTTACCGCTCAAAGAAATGTCTTCTTTCTTCAACACACCATTTTTTAATTTTCTAGCAGTAAATTCTTTTAGAATTGTTTCTTCATATATATTGCTCATGTTTCACCATTTTATTGATTAATTCTGGAATTTTATCTAAAGAGGCTTCAATATCTGAAAGCCCCGCTTCTGAAACTGCCCTGGGCATTCCATAGACTACACATGATTCTTCATCCTGCGTAATGCAATATCCGCCGATCTTTTTTAATTCTTTAATAGCTTCAAATCCATCTTTTCCCATTCCTGTCATAATAATGCCTAACAGATACTTGCCGTACATTTCAACTAAGGAACGCATCATTACGTCAACTGAAGGCCTATGAAGCGTAGTTGAAGGTTCATCGCTGATAATTATTTTACTCTGGCCTGGCGTTCCCATAACCGTTAAGTGTTTTCCACCTGGGGCAATATAAATAACACCATTTCTTACAATCTCATTATGCTCAGCTTCTTTTACTTCAAGCTTGCACATTCCGTTTAATCTATCTGCAAGCGATTTTGTAAATTTAGGCGGCATGTGCTGCACTATAAAGATTGGACAGTTAATATATTCAGATAGTTTAGGCAACACTTTTTGCAATGCCATTGGCCCCCCGGTTGATATTCCTATACCAATTGCTTTATATGTTTGATCAAAAATAGAACTATTTGCAATAGATTTATTTACGTTATTTCCTATGGATGAAGTATTTTTAATACTAACTGCTCTTTTCTGAAAATTATTCTGCTTTAAAATCTCTCTTAGTTTTTTTACTAGATCTTCTTTAAAGTTATTTAATTCACCCCAAAGAGAAGGATCTTTTGGGATAAAGTCAATTGCACCTAATTCCAAAGCTTTTATAGTAGCATCTGCACCTTCTGTCGTCAATGCACTTAACATAACAACCGGAACCGGGCAGTCTTGCATTATTTTTTTCAGCGCTTCAATACCATCAACATTTGGCATTTGGATATCGAGAGTAACTAAATCCGGTTTAATTCTTTTAACGACTTGATATGCTTCTTCACCGTCTTTAGCAGTTGCAACTACTTCAAAATCATTTGCTCCATTTAAAGTAATTGAAAGAAGCTTTCGCATCATTGCAGAATCATCAACAACCACTACTTTGATTTTATTTTGCATTATCTTTCGTGAATTTTGTTAACAATTCAGCAACATCTAAAATCATTACTACAGTACCATCACCCAAGATTGTTGAACCGGCTATTCCTTTTATCACACCTAAATAATTCCCCAACGATTTTATAACTACCTCTTTTTGGCCGATCAATTTATCGACCTTAATTCCAAATCTTCTTTCGGCAATTCCAACTACAACAATATACTGCCAAACTCTGTCTGCAACTTTGTCTCTATGCTTGTATAGAAGCTCATTGATATCAATTACAGGAATGACGTTATCTCTAAGCCTTATAACTTCATGGCCATTTATAGTATTGATATTATCTGAATGAACCCTAACCGTTTCAATAACACTGCTTAAAGGTATCACTAAAGATTCATCTTTTACTTTAACTATCATTCCAAGTATGATTGCAAGAGTAAGGGGCAGCTTGATTATTATTTTTGTGCCTGCTCCTTTTTCTGATTCTATATTTATAAGCCCCCTAAGTTTGGTAACATTTGTTCTAACAACATCCATCCCAACACCCCGGCCGGAAATGTTTGTAACAACTTCTGCTGTTGAGAAACCAGGTAGAAAAATTAAGTTAAAAATATCCTGCTTATTCAATTCTTTCGCTTTATCTGCGGAAATTAACCCTTTGGAGACTGCTTTTTCTTTTATTACCTCCGGATCAATTCCTTTTCCGTCATCTTCAATTATAATAGTTATGTTATTACCTTCATGGTCTGCAGAAAGCTTAATTATACCGTTAGGATTTTTTCCGGCAGCAATTCTATCTTCCGGTTTTTCAATTCCGTGATCGACTGAATTCCTAATAAGATGCACTAAAGGATCATTAATTTCTTCTATTAAAGATTTATCTAGTTCTGTTTCTTCACCTTCAATTACAAGCTCAACATTTTTGTTTGAATCCCTTGAAATATCCCTAACCAAACGTGGGAAACGGTTAAATACTTTACCGATTTTAACCATTCGTGTTTTCATAACAATTGATTGAAGTTCATTTGTCATATGATCAATCAATTTAACCACTTCAGATAAGTCCCTGGCATGATCTGTTCCTTCAAATTGAATTGTAAAATCAGAGTTGATTTGTGTCAGTCTGTTTCTACCGAGAACGAGTTCCGAAGCTATATTTAAAAGATCATCTAATCTTTCGATATCTACACGAATTGTCGAATCCTTTTTAGTTAAGTTTGGATCTATAGTTTTTTGTGTTGTTTGCTGTATTTCTTTCTGTGATTTCTCTTCAATTTTTTCTGTGCTATTTACTTTTAAAGCAATTTCTTCTTCTAGTGGAGTCTGATTTTTTATATTCTTTCCATTTACTTCTTCCACTTGCAGTGCTGATTTTCCCCCATTCCTTTTTGCAATTGTTTTCTTGGCTGTTGATGCTTTTTTAGTTTTAGCTGATTTTTTAGTAACTACAGCTTTTTTAGAACTTGATTTTCCAGGCTTTTTTGATTCAGTTTCTGAAGAAGACATTAATCCTTTTTCAATTTTTTCGATAACAGCAGCTAACTTTGCTTTAGCGTCTTCTATTTCTACATCTTCATTATAATTAGCTTCGATACAAAAGATAAGCTCCTTTAACTTGTCAAATGCTATAAGAATAGCATCCATTATCTCTTCATTTAAAGCTACTTCCTTTTTTCTAAGCTTATTTAAGATATCCTCGCCTTTATGAGTAATTGCAGTTAATTTATTGAGTGATAGAAAACCTGCAGATCCTTTAATAGTATGAAATGAACGGAAAACCTGGTTTAATAGTTCTGTATCATCAGGCCTTTTTTCCATCTCAATAATATCAACATCAAGGCTTTCTAAGATTTCTTTTGATTCAATAAGAAAACTTTCGACGATCTCCTTCATATCGGGATCGTTAAGTATGGGATTTTGTATTAGGCTATTATTCATTTTAAAAACAATTTATCTATTTCTTCTTGTGAAGTTAATTTATTTCCTTGATTTATTAGATCATCAACTAACTGTTGATTATCTTTTGATTTTGTATAAACTGCATCCGGGTTAAAATTTGATTCATCCGTATCCGGAAATTCAAAATCACTAGAACCTTCTTGATGAGTTGCTCCTTCAAATTCAATAATTATTGAAGCAAGCTTGCCTTGGACAGACTCAATGAGATGATTGACAGCTGCAAGCTGCTGAGTGGTAATATCCTGAACTTGTAATGAAAGAGTTATATTGTGAACATTTTCTCTAATTTTCTTTGAAGATTCAAATAATTCGGTCAGTGAATTCTCTTTTACTTCTAATTGATCAAATTCGTTAAATAAATTCTGAATTTCCTTATTTTCTTTAGTTAATGATTTTATTTGGGTTAAAATTGAAATTCTTTTATGCTCATCAGCTAAAAGCTGACCAGTTGAAATTTCCATTGAACAAATATCACTGGTAATAATATCAACAATATCTAAAATTTCTGTTGTTGCCATTTCAGTTGCACTTGTAACATCATCAATCTGATTTTTAGCCCGCGGCATTTTATAAGTGCTTTCGTAGATAGACTTATTAATGTTCTGCAACAGCGGGATTGTATCCCGCATAAACTCAATCAGATTCTGAATAATCGGTATTAGCCTTTGTGCATCCTTAAAAACTAAATTTAAGCTGTCAAGCTTAGAATATAATGTGTTCACGTTTATTTTATTCATCATTTATCCTTTATGCTATAGCTAATATTTGTTCGATTTTTTCTTTAAGGATTTGCGGAGTAAACGGTTTTACTACATAATTATTTACTTTAGCATTTAAAGCTTCAATAATATCATCCTTAACTCCCCTGGTAGTAACCATTAGTATTGGTAAGGAATTCAAATTTCCATCGCTTCTAATTGCTTTTGTTAACTCAAGACCTGAAACATTTGGCATATTCCAGTCAGTAATTACAAAATTTATTGAACTGTCAGTGGCAAGTTTGTCCAAAGCGTCTCTTCCATCGTTAGCTTCAATAAAATTTTGGTGACCAAGATTTTTTAAAAGATTAATTACAATTCTTCTCATGGTAACCGAATCGTCAACTACAAGAAATTTTAGCTCACTCATATTTATTTCCCTTAATTGTTATATTTTTTATATTTTCTTTTTATATGCTATTGCTTTATGGAAATTTACACTTTTAAATTTTTGCGTAATGCTCATTAGAGATTCCGAATAACCAATAAACAAATAGCCAACATTTGATAATGAATTATACAAGCTGTCCAGTACTTTTTTCTTTGATTCATGATCAAAATAAATAAGAACATTTGCACAAATTATTAAATCATAATTGGTCATAGTAATCATTCCAGCGGCATCGTAAAGGTTCAGATTCTTAAACCTTACCATGTTGCTAATTTTTGGGTCCAGCACATAAAATTGATCCTCCTCTTTTATAAAATATTTTGTTAAATATTTTTGGGGAGTATTTCTTATTGAATATTCTTTATAAACAGCCTGTTTTGCTGTTTCAATAACCTTATCGTCAATGTCCGTTCCAATAATTTCAAAGTTTATTGACGGGTATTTTGCCACAAATAATTCATTTATTAATATTGCTAAAGTATAAGCTTCATCACCTGTAGAAGAAGCAGCACTCCAAATTTTAATTCTGTTCTGCCTGGCTTTTAGTTTTTCGTTAATAATTTCAGGCAACACTTGATCTGTTAAAACACTAAATTGCTGTGGGTTTCTAAAAAAAAATGTTTCATTAATTGTAATAGCGTTATATAAATGTTTTCTTTCAATAGAACCCATTGGATTATATTTCAAATAATCTAAATAAGCTTCAAATGAAGTTAAATTCAAATAACTAATTCTTTTCTGCAGCCTGCTTTCCAATAAATATTTTTTATTATCCTGAAAATATATTCCGCAAATTTCGTAAATATATTTTCTCCAATTTTCAAAAACCGATCTGCTCAATGTTAAATTTGCTGCCGATGTCAACCCTATCCCATTAGCCAAATAATTGATTTTCTGCGATTTCGGGATTATTATAATTACCCATGCTTCTCCGTTATATATAAGATTTTGTCGTTCGAATATCTTGCTAACTATGACGTAAATATATTATCGGAACAAATCTTAATTTTATTAAATTTTCAAATACGATGCCGTTTTAATTGCAGTCTTTTGTAAGAATTTCAACCAAACTCTGTTTAATATTCTACATTTGTAAGAATACAGCCAGATTTATTCAGTCCATATTTAAAATGCAAAAAGATTTTAATTCTCCTTATTGAGAGGAATTCTATAATTGACTAATGGAAAAATTATTTTAGGTGTTATATATAAATTTTCCTACAATGGACATATAATGAAAATCGATAATAAATTCGATTAAATTTTTAAAGATGAAGAGCAAAACGAAGAGTGTTAAATTTTTTACTTTTAGTACTGTTAATGATATTAAATTTCATATTGCAAATGGAATTATTTTGATTCAACAAATATGAAAGTTATTTAGATTTTATATTTTCCCTAATTAACCATTTGTTCAATACTAGTTGCTTCAGCCAGTCCCATAATACTATTGAGATCTAAGAGAATTAATAAATTTTCTTCCAGTTTCCCAACTCCTTTAATAAACTCTCTGTTAGCCCCAATTACAATTTCCGGAGGTGCTTCTACTATGCTGGATGGAATTCTTAAAACTTTATTTACAGCATCAACAATAAATCCCACAGTTTTGTTTTCAAGATCAACAAAAATAACTCTTGTATTTTTATCCTGTTGTTTCTTTTCGAGGCCAAGTCTAACTCTTAAATCAACTATTGGAATAACCCTGCCTCTTAAATTCATAACTCCTTCAATATATTCTTCCGTGTTCGGTACTTTAGTAATTTGCGACATACGGTTAATTTCCTGAACTTTTATAATATCAATACCATATTCTTCATTACCAATTTTAAAGCTTACTAACTGAAGTTCTTCCAAATTTTCACCAGTTAATCTGTCCATAATAGTTTAACCTCTAATTAATTTCTACTAATTTACCGTTAGCTCTTACACCGAAATGGTTGTCCGAACTTGAAATTTTAAATTTATTTATTAAATCTTGAAGATTAACTGTTAACCTATTTAAGTCTTCAGAAGCGCTTGCAATTTGATGAATACCTGAAGCAGTTTCCTGTGTTACATTACTGATTGATTCAATATGCCTTGTTATTTGTTCAGCAGCACTAGCCTGCACTTCACTTGCATCTGCAACCTGCATTGAAACAGAGGTAACCTTTTCAGCATTAAAAATTATTTCTTTTAAAACATTTCCTGCTTTATTTGCAAGCACTTTTCCATTTTCAACTTCTGTTGTTCCGTTTTTAATTGAGACTACTGCTTCTTCAGAATCTTGTTGAATTTTTTTAATCATACCGGATATTTCTTTAGTTGCTTTAGTTGTTTTTTCAGCCAGTTTTCTAACTTCATCTGCAACAACCGAAAATCCTCGGCCTTGTTCGCCGGCTCTAGCAGCTTCAATTGCAGCATTTAAAGCAAGAAGGTTGGTTTGGTCAGCTATGTCTTCAATTACCTGAATAATCTCACCTATTTGATCACTACTCTTTCCTAAGGCTTGTACGGTATTTGCAGCTTTTTGTACAACATCAGAAATCCTAAACATTCCTTTAATGGTATCTTCTACAACTTCACCACCCTCTTGTGCCTTAATTCCTGCGTTCTTGGCAGTTTCGGCAGCAAGCGAAGCATTTTTAGTATTTTCTAAAATAGTATGAGTCATTTCTTCAACTGCAGATGCAACTTCAGAAGCCTGGGCAGTTTGTTCTTGTGCGCCAGCAGCCATTTCTTCAGAGCTGGAAGAAATTTGTGAAGATGAACTTGCTACCGCTGAAGAACTTTCTGAAACATTCATTAAAGCAAAATTAAGTGAATCTACAACTTTATTGATATTGTTTTTTATAGTCTGATAATAACCTTGATATTCCCCGGTTATTTTTATTGTGAAATCACCATTTGCCATTACAGAAAGTACTTTAGATGATTCACTAAGAGGAGCAATTACTGCATCCAATGCTTCATTAAATCCGCCGATAAGTTCGCCCCAAACACCTGAATATTTTGATTTATCACCACGAAGCTCAAGGTCACCTTTTTGATTAGCTTGAATTAAAACTTTAGCATCTTTTAAAATTTCATTTATTGTTTCAACCTCTTTATTAAATGAAATTGCTAAAGAATCTTTCTCGGAAGCAGGAATTACTTTTTGAATATTACCCATTGCTATTTGTTCAGCGGCATTTATTTTTTCCTTCTGAGCATCCTGAAGTTTAACGAACATTGACGTAAGTTCACCAATTTCATCCCGTGAATTATTTTCAATATTGATTTCATAATTCCCCAACGAAAATTCTTTGACGATTTCTTTTAATTTATTTATAGGTTTAGTAATTGCAGGTGCAAATAGAAAATAAAGAAAAATGATATTATGGTCCCTAAAACTGCGCCAAGTATTGATATCCATACCGTAGTATTTACATCCGACTCTATATTTGAATTTAATTTATCTGCGTTTGCTTCTAGTTTTACTTGCAGCGATGAAAGTGCATTTGATAATTTTACTCCCACAGCTTCTCCGTCGGAAGTTGCTACATCTGCAGCCATGTCGTAATTATGCGTAGCCGATGCACTTAATATAGCATCAGCAACAAAAGATTTATATTGGTTCCATAGTGAATCAATTGAATTTATTTCACCTTCTATATTTAAACCTATCTTAATATTCTTTAATGAATCAATTTGTTTTTGCATATCATTATTTACTGTTCCATAATCATCCGCATTCTCTTTAAATTTTGAAGCAAAAACAGGCATTGAAAGCTGCATCATTATATATTGGGTCTTTTGAAATCCGGAAGAAATTTTCTTCATACATTTTTGAGGCTCAACATAATTTTGGAAAATCTGGTTTTTAATATCAACCATTTTATTTATTTGGAAGTAGGAAAGAAAAATTACAATTGTTCCCACCATACCAAGTATAAAAAAGCCTGCTTGAATTTTTCTTACGAATTTTAATTTTTTAAATATTTCCATTCTATTTCTCCGATTGCTATTGCAGCTTAAATGTTACCGGTATTGATAATTTCACTTTTATTGACACACCGGCATTTTTTCCTGCTTTAAATTTTGTATCTTTAATTGCTTTAATTGCTGCTTCATCGCATCCGGCCCCTAGGCTTTTGACAACCTTAACATCATCAACCCCGCCATTCTCATTGACATAGACAAGTAAATATACTTTTCCTTCTATTCCGGCATTTCTAGCCATATCAGGATAAGTAATTTTTTTAAACATTGCCGAATAGCCATCAACAGGTTCGGGCATGACTTCTGCAAAAGCTAGGTACGCATCGTCACTAGTTCCACCTCCAGCAAAAGTATTATTAGAATTAAACAAAATGAGGGTCAGACAAAAGAGACCCAAAAAAGATGAGCTAAACTGTATTTTGATACTATTAAATTTTCTATTATTCATAACATACTCCATTAATATTTGGTTCACATATGTATAATCGTAAAAAGTTAAAAAAAGTTGATATTTTTTATACAATAATTATTGTTTTTTTACATAAATCTTTGACGTGTTTATTTGTCAACAGCAATATTTACACTTCAACAACTTCTTCATTTACTGGAACTTTATAACCTTTATTTTTATCATCTATCTTAAATCTTTGAACTAAACCATCTAAATCATTGGTTAACCTATTTAAACTTTCCGCTGATTTTGCAATTTCTTCTATCCCGGTAGCACTTTCATGAGCTACGTTACTAATCCCTTCAATATTCCTACTTATCTGTTCTGCTGTTGCCGATTGCTGTTCGTTCGATGCTGCAACTTGACTAATTACATCATTCACCTTCTCAGCTTCCGAAATTATTTCTTCTAGAATTTTACCTGAATTATAGGCTAGTTCTTTTCCTTTGGTGACTTCAATAGTCCCAGCCTGCATGGATTCTACGGCAATATTTGTATCCCTTTGGATTTGTTTAATCATTTCGGCAATTTTCTTTGTGGCACTTGTAGTTTTCTCAGCCAGCTTTCTCACTTCATCAGCTACAACTGCAAAACCTTTTCCCTGTTCACCAGCTCTTGCTGCCTCAATTGCGGCATTTAATGCTAGTAAATTTGTTTGATCAGCTATATCATCAATTACTTGAACTATCTCTCCAATTTCCTTGCTGCTGTTTCCCAAAGCTAATATTGAATTAGAAGATGTTTCTACAACGTTTGATATTCTTTCCATTCCAGCTATTGTTTCTTTTACTGATCTTCCCCCTTCTTTAGCTTTACTTCCGGCAGTCTTTGCAGCTTCAGCAGCAAAAGATGCGTTCTTAGTATTTCCTAAGATTGTTCTTGACATTTCTTCAATCGCACTTGCCACTTCTGTTACCTGCATACTTTGCTGTTGTGAACCTGCCGCCATTTCTTCGGAGCTAGAAGAAATTTGAACACTTGCATTGGCAGTTAAATGAACTGCCCCATTAATTTTCTCTATCATCTGGCGTATTTTTTTTACTGCTTTATTAAACCCAATCATCATTTTTCCAAAGTCATCATCATTTTTCTCTGCAACAGCTTCAACAGTCAAATCACCTTCAGCAAATAGTTCCATTGTATGCATCATTTTATTGGTTGAACGAGTAAGATAATTTTGCAGTTCTTTTACCTCTTTAATAGGGGTGATGACTTCTAAAGCTCCTATAATTTTATTATCTCTATTTTTTATAGGCGAACCTGAATATAGAATTGGAAGTTCGTTATCATTAAGACATGCAACTGTCTCTTCAGTGAAAGTTCCGTCTCTTTGCATAGCTTTATAAAGTGCACAATTTTCTGTTTTGCAATGGCTGGTATTAAACTGGTCATAACACTTTGAGCCTACCAATTTCTTTTGATCTTTACCAATAATTTCAGATCCCTTTCTGTTTATGTATTGTATATTAAATTCAGGATCAATTATTATAACCGGACTTGTTAAATTATCCAAATGCTGTGCCTGCATAAGTATTTTTTCTGTCATAAGATTAAATGATTTTGCAAGTTTCCCAATCTCATCATCACCATAAACATTTACGCTAATATCTTCATCACCCTTAATAATTGAATTTGCCGCAGCTTCAAGTTCTTTTATCGGCTTTGAAATTCTTTTCCCAATTAAATATCCTAAGCCAATTGTTAAAAAAGTTATAAGCAATAAAATGATAAGTATATTGTTTCTTATTCCAGCAATTTCAGTTTCAACATCATTAACGTATATTCCAGAGCCTATAATCCATCCCCACTCTTTGAATAATTTTACAAATGAAATTTTATCCACAGGTTCCGCAAATCCAGGCTTTGGCCATTGATAGCTAACGAATCCTTCCCCTTTTTTCTTGACAACATCAACCATTTCATTAAATAAATATTTACCATTGGGATCTTTATTTTCCCTTAATGACTTACCATTTAATTCTGGTTTCAAAGGATGTAAAATCATTCTAGGTTCCAGATCATTAATCCAAAAATAATCGCTTGTATTATACCTTAATGATTTAATTAAACTTAGTGCTGCTCGCTGGGCTTCACTTTTACTTATTTCTCCATTTGCACATTTATTCTGGTATTCAACAAGCAAATTATAGGCTACTTCTACAGTTTGCTTTACGTTTTCTTCTTTGTTTTTATAATATGTTGCTCGCAATGAAGGAATAATATAGAAGTAGATCATTATTAAAAATGGGATTACAGAGATAATGGAATTAGTAGTAATCTTTGTAAAAATTTTCCAGTCTTTTGTCTTTTTAATTTTCATATTAACCTAAAGTATTTCTAAACTTATAAATTTTTAAAAGAAATAATATGTGGCAACTAAAAACCTTGTATTTGATACTGCGCTTGAATTTAAAACTTTGCCCTTATTATCCGGCATTCCATAATATGCTGATGTATATTCTATTTCTGCCGCAAACCTTGCTTTGCCTGAATCGACCTGCATTCGCGGGGAAACTCGATAAACTTTATCAATGTTACTTCCTCGAGAATAATAGCTGCCTGATATAACTTCATTTGATCCTAAATTTTTTGTTAGTCCTGCAAATAATCCAAATGAAAAACCCTTTCCATAGGACAAATCAGTCCAAAAAGAATAAGTATTTATATCTGTATAATCCTCTATTCCTGTTACACTATCTTTTGAAGTAACAGCATAACCACCAAGCATGCAGAAATCCGTTAGGTTACTTCCATACAAACCTTCTAGCTTTATAGAAAATTGGTCATACTGAAATTTTGAAAACCCTAAGAAAGCAAAACTATTTACTTTATTAGTTGCCTGATAATTTTTATCTGAAATTAATCTTGGTTTTAATGATTTATAGTCCCCGCCGGTTCCAATAATAAAGTCCTTTGATTTGTACATTAACTGTAAATCTAATAATGGAACGGCGGAATTTCTCAAATATTCAGATGAAGTACCATTAGGGCCTGAACTAGCAAAGTCGCGTTGAGAAGCTGCTGTGAAGCTTACAATAATATTACTAATTCTTTGTGAAATTCTTATTTGGGGATTTCTTGAAAAAGGTTGGAATGGGACACCAGTATTAAATGAAATTACACTGGGGAAAACTTCTGTTATAAACATTGGATGCCAGTATTGGCCGATTAGTACGGAAGTATTTTCCCATTCAAAATTTACATAAGCATGCCTTAACCTAAAGCCATTTATGTCACCATCTGAATGGCCAAAGAACGCACCTTCAACCAATCCTGAAGTTTTAGCACCAAATGCATCTGGGCCTGTTACTTTAGCATTCAGCCTGGTTTGTATAGAAAGAATATTGAAGTTCGGGTTATCATTTATATCAACACCATTTATATCATTTTTAATATTAGCCGGGTATAAAAGGAAATGACCTTCTCTTATGGAAACAACTTCACGGGTATCAAACATGAAATCTGTTTTTACAAATCCCCCAAACTTAACACTAACATCTTGAGCAATAATATGATTTGAAAAAAGCTGAAGCATTAAAAATATTTCAACAATAAACGTTACTGATAAGATTCTTTTTTTATTGTATGTTTTCATATAACTCTTAAATATCCATTTTCTAAATTGTTTATTTTTAGTATTAATTATTTGATGTTTTATAAGACTTTATATTCTTGAGTAAAACTTTAAAACTTTTTTTGAATTAATTTATTTTTAGGTCTTATAGTATTATCGTTAATACTATCATATTGTTTAGAAAGAAGTTAATAGACAGGTAAATCAAATTTATTTGTTATTTGAATATCAAAAGGGAGATAAAATTTGATTTGATATTTGGTGCGGGTACAATTAAGAATATTTTCAGTTTGAAAATACCCTCACTGAATAATATTCTTAAAAAAATGGAGTTGTTTACATTATTTTGGGATTAAAATAGCCCAAAACTTATTGGACACTCTTAGTAACTTCAATTCCTAGTTGTTCCATTCTGTATCTTAATTTAGACCGAGAAAGCCCTAGGATTTTAGCAGCTTTTACCTGGTTGCCGTTTGTAATCTTTAATGTTTTTTGGATTAAAGAACGAAGTACTATATCAATCTTAATTCCGTTTTGTGGAATCTTAAGTATAAAATCGTCTTCTTTATGATTGTTCAATTTCATATTCTCAACAAGGAAACTTAAATGATGTTCTTTCAGCTCGCTGCCATCCATTAATAATGAAGCACGTTCAATTACATTTTTAAGCTCACGGATGTTTCCTTTCCACACGTAATTTTCTAATATTTCAAGTGCTTTAGGATCAATATTTCTAATGTTTTTACCAAATTTTCTCGAAAACTCATTTAAGAAAGTATAAGCGAGAATTGGGATATCATCTTTTCTTTCTCTTAACGGCGGAACCAGAACTTTTGCAACATTAAGCCTGTAATATAAATCTTCTCTAAAATTTCCTTTTCTTACTTCTTCCTCTAAACTTTTATTTGTGGCAGCAACTACACGAACATTTACAGAAACTTCTTTTTCGCCGCCAACCCTATAAAATTTTCTTTCTTGAAGAACTCTTAAAAGCTTTACTTGCAAATCCAGTGACAGCTCACCTATTTCATCTAAAAGAATTGTCCCACCGTTTGCCAACTCAAATTTTCCAAGCTTAGTTTTCTGAGCTGCACCGGTAAATGCGCCTTTTTCATATCCAAACAATTCACTTTCAGCTAGTTCTTTTGGAATTGCCGAACAATTTATCTGAACAAAAGTTCCATTCTTCTGAGGACTATGTTGATGAATATATTTGGCAAATCCTTCCTTCCCTGATCCACTTTCCCCTTCAATTAAAATTGTTGTATCCGGGCTGGCTGCCAACCTTTCAACGGAGTTAATTAATTTTTGAATTTTTTTACTTTTACCAAAAAACTCTTTTGTTATGTCGTCATCTTTTAAAAGGGTATTAAGTTTTTCTACTTCCAATTTTAAAGAAATGTTTTTTGTGGCACGCTCTAGAACGAGTTTTAATTGATCAATCTCCAGCGGCTTTAATAAAAAATCATAAGCTCCGGATTTAATTGCAGAGACTGCAATGTTGACATCCGAATACCCGGTTATCATAATTACAGGAATATCTGTAAATTTTGTTTTTATTTCTTTCAATATTTCCAACCCATTATATTCATTCAAGTAGATATCAAGTAAAATAATATCCGGCTGGTAACTCTCCACTGAATCCAAAGCAGAGCCCCCATCCATGCATATATCTACAGCATAATCAAGGTTTAATAAAACTTTCTTTAGCGAAAGACAAATTAAATCGTCATCATCAATAATTAAGATTTTAAATTTCACTTTGCCCTATTCCGTAGTTATTTAGTGAATGAAAATATTATTTTACAATTCTGTTTTACGTCGCCTTCGAATGAAATCGTGATATCATCATCTTGTAAACTGTCTCTAAGCCCGTCAATATTTCTAAAAAATAAATTCAAGTTATCATCATTTAAAAATTGACTGTGCTTACTATCCTTTATCTTTTTCTCAATTTCTAATTTAAGTTGATGAGCATTATTAGCCAATACATTTAATACAATTTTTTGATTTGAAATTCCAGTATCTAATAATGTATTAATTATCTCAATAACTGCCACCGAAATTTTAGACTTGTTTACTTTAACCATGGGAGAATCTGAGGCTGAAATATCTTCCAAAGCAATATTAGTTTTTTTTGCCTTACCTTTAAGTAAATCTATAGCAACAGCAATAATAAAATTAAGATTACATATTTCTTTTGTATTATCCTGATTGGCAATGAGTAATGAAAAGTTATCCATTTTTTTTTCTAGCCTGCTTATAGCTTCCGAGCAGTCATTTAAGGATGAGACAATTTCAGAGGGGATTGAATCTTCTTTTAAATTTAAATAATAATAGTTCAGCTTTAAAACTGAAATGGAATTGCGGATATCATGAATTAAATTTGGAGTGAGACTTCCTATTAATGAAAATTTTTCTTTATTGAAATCATAGGACATTGCGGCTAAACTTTAATAAGTTATGAATTTTATTTATAGCCGCAATTTATAATAAATGTGTGATAAGTATCAACAAGAGTGAAAAAGAAATAAAAAATATTCTAAACGTCTAAATTATTTTTCATTTAACTCATTTAGTATTTTTTCAGAGACTTTACCCAGCACTTCATCAGAATCGTAAAATTTCTGGGCTACCTTTTGCTTGATAGCATCTAATTTTGAAACGTCAGCTTTTTCGTTCATTACTTTTGCTTCGTTAGATATTTCAAGTTTATCCTGCTGTTGGTTTGCAGGGGTATTTTTTGAAGTTTTTTCTTTATTCTTTAATACTTCGTTTGGGAAATACTGATTACCTGATACTTTTTTGATATCCATAACTTTACCTGCTGTATTTGACTAATTTCTTCTTGTTATTTAGTTCGTTTAATTTTTTAGCTATATCTAAAATTTCATTTTGTTTTTCCACAATTATATTATCGAATTTTTCCTTTAACAGTTTAGTAAAAGGATATATTTTTTTTTCAAGCTCATTTAAATCGTCTTGTGTGCATTTTTTCCCAAAATCATTTTTGATTTTTCCAGCTTCTTCAATTAAACCGACTGCTTTAGGAAATAAATTTTCAAAATTATCGTCGGAAACTGTATCTAAAATATTTAATGATTTCTCTATAATTTAATATAATATCACTGGCTGCTTTTTGCAAAATTATCATCCAAATAATGAAGTTAATAAAAGATTGAGTATTCAATAACGTAGCTAACTGAGATTGAAGCTGTTCATATTTACTTCTCAAAACCTCCGAGCTGTTATTAAGTCTTGTTTTAGCGGCTGTTACTCTGTCATCATAATATTGCACGTTATTATCAAAAGAGGTAATAGTTGAAGATATATAACCATTAGTGCCGGTATATCCATTAAGTTTGTTATACAATGTATTTGCAATACCATTGGTTGAATTAAAAATCGCTTCCACCTGGCTAGTATTTTCTTTAATCTTTGTAGTTAATTCCTCGTCATCAGAAATGCTTAAACCGGTTGCTGGGTCGAATTTAATACCTATTTGAGTAAGCAAGGATAAATCTCCTGATGCAATACCGCTTATCGGTGAAAGAACAGTATCTTTCATAATATTCATAATGGAACTTGTATTAGAATCACCCATAAATAAACCACGAGTGCCGGAAACAATTAAACTTTGATTTTTAATGTTTGTGTATACATCATTAAATTTTGTAATGAAATTCTGAATTTTGGATTTAATTGAATCAACATCGGTGCTTACATTTATATTAACATCTGGGTCATCTGTTTTCGATAGATTCTTTAAATTTAATGTAACTCCATCAACAAGATCATCAATAGAATTTGAATTCCTTTGTATCTGAAGACCATTAAAACTTAGTTTAGAATTAAGAAGATTATTATTTGAAGTAATATCAGCATATAAAAATCCTGCTGTATCGGGTGATTGAGTTTGATCGAAAGTAGGCCTTGCTGTTCCAATGTTTAAACCTATTGAGCTTAATGCTGAAGATCCTGAAGCATCTGATATTTCTTCAATTCTATAATCCAGCCCTGTTTGTTTTGCATTTAATGAAAGCTGTGAGGTAGTTGTATCTGCCGAAAACACTGATGCATTAACTAAACCTGAAGCTCCTTTTTCTTTATTAACTGCAATATTTAAATCACCAACTAAATCAAAACCACTTACATTTGAAATTGAAATATATTTTGATGAATCATTCACAGTAAGCTTTAAGCTTACATCACCGGTTGAAGAATCCACAACTTTCTCAGCAGTAACGCCGCTAATTTTATCTGAAATCTTACCAACAACCTCATCAATTAATTGTTCGTAGGTCCCACCGCCGTCAACAGAAATTTCTGTCTCTGTTCCATCTAGATTTATTTTAAAGGTAGCAGCACCACCGGCATAAGCTGTACTAGCTTGTTTACTATCCGAAGTAACTACTGCTTTATCCGCATTAATAGCGTCTCGTATTTTTTGCATTGCAGTTTTGTTGGTTTCACCGGCTTCGAAGTCCACATTCACAGTACTGTAAAATTGCCCGCCTTCACCATCCCCGGTTTTTATAACAAAGCTATGAGTTCCAGTAATGGCATTACTGTCGCCTGAAGTAAAATTGGAAGAAATAAGTGTATCACTTTTAGCAAGCTGGTTCACACGAAGATTATACATGCCATCAACAGCTGTTGAATCAGCAGTAGCAGTAATAAAATTACTATCAGTAGAATTGGCAAGTTTTGAGGCAAATGCTGAAGAACTGCCTGTCATCTTAAAATCTGATAAAAAAGATTTCAAGGTATCAAGTTTTGTAGAAAGAGTTCCATAAGCAGTTGAAAGATTTGAATATTTTGTTTTTCTACTTAGTAAAGGAGTAATAGACTTCGTGGTCTCAGTTTGCATGTAACTGTTTACTAAAGAAGTAATATACGATGTTGAGAGTATATCAGACATTTAAATTCTCTTTGAATGCTTGTATCCAGGTTTCTCTTAAATCAGTTAGAATTTTTAAAACAATATCATAATTTTTTTGACGCATTTGTTCCTGGCAAAATTGATAAAGCCTCAACAATCCAATCGAAATTGGCCTGGCATTTTCGTCGTCAAATTTCAAAGAGTTAATTAATTCTTGAATTGCTTTGGTTGTTTTCGCAAGATCGTGCTTCTGACAATTGACAACAGCAAAATCATAAAGCTTAATAAGCAGTTGTTGAGGAGTTGCTTCTAAAATCTCTTTAACCAGGTAGCTGTTTGTCCGGCTGTGTTTATTTTTGGCAAAAGCTGTGTTGTACATTTTATTCCTACCTTAAGATAATTGAAAAAAAATTCCCCCGGCTAAACCGGGGGACCACTAAAGAATAAATCTTATCTAAAAAGTGAAAGTAAATTTTGCGGATTTGAATTTGTTTGTGATAACATAGCTGTTGCAATTTGCTGACCAATTTGACCTTTGGTTGAATTCAATTGCTCCATAGCCATGTCCGCGTCAAATAATCTGCTAATGCTTGCTGAAGCGTTAGTAATAGCACTAGTCAAATAACTATCTTTCACATCAAGTCTTTGACCGTAGTTACCAATCTTACCCAATGCATCTTGAACTGCCGTCTGAATAGAAGAAACATCAACTGAAGTAATATTTGCAGAAGTTGCTTTGCCAGTTCCGCTACTTGTGATTGAACCTAAGCTAATTGTATTCAATGTACCAAAGTTAACTGTTGTGGATTCTGATTCACCTGTTTTGAAAGCGAAATTGCTGTTTGTTGGCACACTGCTGCCGCTTAACAAGGTTGTATCATTAAATTTGGTATTTGTGAATATTGAAGATATTTCATCTCCAAGTGCATTGATATCATTAGCTAACGAAGTAAGATTTTTTGTCGGATCTGATGCATCAAGAACTTTTCCTTTTATCTGGGTTAAAAGATCATTGATATTGGAAAGAGCTGATTCAGCAGTTGACAAAATATTTTTAGCAGAACCGATGTTACCTTGAGCAGCTTTCATTAAAGCAACTTTACCTTCAAGTTCTTTACCAACTCTGTAACCAGATGTATCGTCAGAAACTGAATTGATTCTTTTTTGAGAAGCCAAACGTAACTGAGCTTTACTGGTTTGTGCGTTAACAGTTGCTAAAGCATTATATGCTTTTAAAGCATCAAGATTGGTGTTTATTTGAAAAGACATTAAGTACCTCCATGTATGTTGTTTTTAATTTTACTGAGTATCCTTACTCAGCGGTTTAATTATAAGATTTACATCTTGTTATCATTATCGGCATTGATAATTAAAAGTTTAGTTATTAATAAAAGATATTTCCGAACTTATTAAGCAATCCCTAATTTTTGTCTTAGTAAACCAATTTTCTGTATGATTTGTGGCTGATTTTTAAATGTTTCTTCAGCGCTACTAATTAAAGCAGGAATTTCGGATAATTTGTTTGTCTGAATGCAAGCCGAAATTAAATAAAAAATTGTGGATGGTTCTTTTGAATTTGAAATATATGATTCCTTGAATTTCTCTTGTGCTTCTTCAAATTTATTTTGATGTGATAAAATCAGTCCCAGCTTATTTAAAGCAGATGAATTCTCGGGATATTTTTTGCATATTCTGTTAAGAATTTCTTCCTGAATATTTAAATCATTATAATTTGATATAATATTTATAAAGAAGTCAAGGTTCTCCAGGGTTATTTCATTTGTGCTCAAGCATAAGAATTTATCGTCTATTAAATAATTATTTAGTAGTCGATTAATTAACTCCAGCTCTAGGTCTTCCTTATTTACTAATTCCATAAGCTTTGAATAAAAAAAGTTAAAAAGGGCTATATCATGTGAAGTTATGGCAATATTTAAGGTATGATAAATTAATTTTTTCTCATCCATTAAAATGGCCTGACTGGAAGTCTCTTCTCCCTTCTTTAATTTTTTATTAATGTTGTATGCATCATAACAAAGCTGAGAAGCTTCACTAACTTTCCCGACTTTTAAAAATATTTTTGCTGCTGCGATTAAATTCATGGGCTGATTTTTATCATATTCAATGCTTTTGCTTATATAATTATATGCTTCAGTCCAGTTGCTCGCCTCAGCGTTCTTTATTGCTAAAAACCTGTTGATTAAAGCTTGGTATTCATTTTTAAGCGGCCCAAGGTTCAATGCCATTTTGAAGTAACCGATAGCTCCATCTGTTTCTTCAAGTAAAGCGTAAGTTTGCCCCAAATGATAAGCATAATAACCGGTTTTATTTTTTTCAAATTCCTTTAATAATATTTCTAAGTTTCTCTTTGCTTTTAATTTCAAGCCCTCATTCGATACATTATATCCCACATGGATTATTTCAATGCCACTTTCTTTTACTGGAATTTTATTTTTTAATAAAGAAGATTCAATTTGTTCGTGTATTGCACCTTTAAATCGGATATTTTTATCATTTGGGAAAAGACGGGCATAAGTCATTACTGAAGGTCGATTATTATGCTCATCAATATTTAATAGCCTGCAGTTGTAAGCATTTAGGTTTCTATCTTTGGTAAGAAATAATATTTCCTCTTTTGATTTCGGGGTTAATCTTTCATCTGCATCAAGATATAAAATCCAATCACCTGTAGAATGTTTGAGAGCAAAATTTCTTGCCGCTGCAAAATCATTTATCCAATCAAAATTAAATACTTTTGCATTATATCTTTTTGCAATTTCTATCGTGCTGTCAGCAGAACCCGTGTCTACAACAACAATTTCATCTACAACATCTTTAGCAGACTTCAAGCAATCTTCTAAATATTGTTCTTCATTTTTTACAATCATGCTAAGCGTGATCATTTTTAATCTACCAGCTCCATTTTATTTGATTATTTTCAAGAGATATTTGATGCAGCATATTGCTAACACCATGCTCAACTTCAAAAAAATTCATGCTATTCCTGTGAGGCTTAAATATCCTGAAATTTTCTCCGATAGCCTTGCTTGCAGCTTGATCCAAAGCCATATTTCCATTAACATCTAAAGTATTTGCCCATGCAGGCTTTCTTTCCAAATATTCAAACTGCTCTGAGTTTAAAAAGAAACACCCTGAATGAGGATGTGTGGTAGCAGAGATAATTACTTTAGAATCCAGGATATCTAGTTCATATCTATCAATGTTATCTTTGGTTTTGAATATTTGATAATCCATATATACTTTAGTTAAAAAATCATTTTTTAAGTTGCCGTTGCAAATAGCTGATTCATATCTTTGCGGCTGCATTAAATGCAGCGGGCTTGCTACCCGGTTAAACATATCTAATTTCTTAAAAAAGAACTGATCATGAATAATTATATCATCTTCCAGGTAACAATAATAATCGTAGCGCCCTTTAAGCTCGCTCATAATTGACTGAGCATAAAAACCCAATAGCAATGGATCTGCCTTTAAGGGAATATGTTCAAAGCTTTCCTTACCAAATTCAAGATCATTTATCAAATGATCGTTTTCATTAGTACAGATTTTTATATCAAAATCAAAAGCAAACTGATTTACTAGTTTTTCCATCTCCACTGTTTTATGCACCGCTCCAAAGTGCTTCTCACCAAAGAGCGCATTAATATTGTATATAACCGTATTGAGTGCCTGCAGTTTTATGTTCATGGAAGAAGCTGAATGGCTTGCATATCGACTTTTGTCGGCAAGAGGTTTAAAATAATGAGGTATGACAAATAGTACTTTCATAAACTATGCATTCCTTAACAATCCTACTGAAGGTTATTCTACTCAATAATTACTATTTAATTACAGGTTTATTTAATTTTAACTCGATTGATGCAAGAAGATTTTTTGCTGTATCTGTCCATGTATAATATTTCATATATTCTCCAGCATTTCTTCCAATTTCTTTTATGCTATCTCTATTCCAGTAAGCGAATTCTACAGCTGCAACAATTTCTTCAATGCTTGCTTCTTCCCATTCGGCATAAAGTTTTTCGTTTTTATAAAGATTAAATTCTTTTAAATCAGTGAGCATCAAAGAATTTTCGCTATTAATAATGTCAGTGTGGCCGGATGAATACGAAGCAATAACCGGCCTTCCGCTAGCCATGTATTCCATTAAAACAAGATTGGTACCTCCTTCGCATCTATTTGGAAATAAACCGATATCTGTTTTTGCATATAGTTCAAGTAGCTTTTCATGCGGGATAATAGGAAGAGTAATTATTTTAGATGGATCCAAACCATTGATTTTATAAATATGGTTCATTTGCTCTTCCCATGAACCGTTTATCAATTCAAAATTTATATGTTTTGAATCTTTCATAGTCTCGGTAGAAAACTGGAAATAATTATACCATGAATTGATTAGCACAATGTTTTTGTATTTAGCTTGAAGAATTCTAATTGCCTTTAGAACTAAATCCTGCCCCTTGCGAAGCTCAAACTTTCCACCAGAAAAAATAATGAATGGGCTGTCTTCATGCCTCGGTTCAATATAATGGAATAATTCAGGATCAATACCCTGAATTAGTATATCGGTATTATAAATCCCAGACTCAAGCATTTTATTTTTACACCATGAAGAACCTGCAAATATCAAATCATATTTTTTAGCATTCTCAATTGATTTTTCAGTAAGTGAATTTTCAAAAAACGTATAACCAATATTGATATCAGCCCTGTGAGGGAAAAGCGGATTAAGATTTATATCTGTTAAAGCATTAAATAAGATTCCGGGAACTTTCTTTTCAACAGGATAATTTTGATCAATATTTTCTGTACCGCAAAATTTTGGAAGTTCTTTCCTTAAGTATTTACTGCAAACACCCCATCCAAAATTCTCTCCTGAAGAAAGTCCAAGATAAATTTGTTTCGAAGATTTATTGTGATTTCTTATTTCATCTATTTGTGGATTTAGATTTGACTGGTAATCGTTGAATTGCTGATTGTTTGAATTATTGAAATCTGCATTTGATGAAACTACAGTCTTCTGATTTTCTTTTGTATACTTTGAATTAATTAATTTTTGTAATTCGAAAATAACTTCATTAAAAACACCCTTCCAATCACCCGCTGTTTTTTGCCGGAATAATTTCATAGTTGGGTACCAAGGCGTATCATTTCTATTTAACATCCATCTCCAATCCGGCAGAAAAGGCAAAAGAAGCCAAACATGTTTTCCCATTGCGCCGGCAAGATGTGCAACAGAAGTATCAACCGATATAATCAAATCAAGATTTTCAATTATTGCTGCTGTATGAGCAAATGTTTCAAGCCCTTTGCTGTCAAGGTCTATAGCTGGTAATTTCTGTTGCCTTAATTGATTTAATGCTTCACCCTTCTGCAAGGAAAAATATCTAACTCTTTCTAATCCAAGAATTTTTTCAAAATTCTCCAATGAACATGAACGATTCTTATCGTTGGTGTGATTGGAATTACCTGCCCAAACAATACCAACATTTAAAATGTTTTCATTATTTATCACTGAAGATAATTTAAATGCCAGTTCTTTATTAGCTTTTAAATAAGAAAGTCCAAATGGAATTGAATAAATATCGGTATTAAAATATTGAGGAAGGCTTAGTAAGGAAATTTGATAATCATATTCAACACCTGGTTCGTCAAAATTTTGCCGCGGCATTAACACATCTATGTATTCATAATTACTAAATAAATGAGCCAGGCGAGGATCACATTCAAATACAATTTTGCAGTTTTTTTGTTTCAGTAATTTTAAATATCTCACAAACTGAATTGAATCGCCAAGGCCCTGTTCATCATATACAAAGACAGTTTTACTATTAATATCCTGATTATTTAATTCCGGCGCGAATAATTTTCTTTCAATAAAACCTTTTCTTTTTTTCCTCCATTCATAGCCTCTCCAACCTTCTTTAAAATTTCCTTTTAATAAATTTGCATGCCCTAAATTATAGTTAGCGTCTGGAGAATCCGGATATATTTCCAATGCTTTTTGCCACAGTTCAATTGCGTCATCAACCTTGCACTGCTGCATTTTAGAAATTCCAAGATTAGTAATTATAGCAAACTTATTAGAATCTGAGGGGGCTATTTTACTATATAGTTCACTTGATAAAGATTTATTTCCAAGCTTATCATTTATGCCGGCAAAGTTTAATACTGCCGCATTATTCTGCGGGTTATTTTCTATCAACAAAGTATATAAATTCGCTGCTTCGGAAAATTTTGAATTCTGCTCAAGACATAACGCAAGATTAAACATTGTTTCAGAATTGTTGGGAGATAGCTTTAACACTCTTTCATAAATTGCTTCTGCTTTTTTATGTTCATTTTTCTTTGTATAAATTACCCCAAGGTTATTAAGTGCACCGATATGATTAGGTTCTAACTTTAAAGTATATTCAAAATATTCAAGAGCTTGATTATATTCTTCTTTCTTTAAATAGGCATTTCCAAGATTATAAATATAGCCAGCATTAGTTGGACTTAATTTTAAAGCATTTTTATAAAAGATTATTGCTTCGTCATATTTTTCCTGCTTGAATTTTAAATTCCCAAGATTGATTAAAGCCTCAATATGTTTAGGGACAAGTTCAAGAATTTTTGAAAATAATTTTTCTGCTTCAATTAATTTTTCTACGTGAAGATTTATAATTCCAAGGTTGTTTAACCCGTCAATGTGTTCAGGTTCAAGTTCGAGTAAAACTAAGTAAGTTTCTTCAGCTTTTTCATAATCACCGAAATATTGATAGGATAATCCTAAATTATATAATGTTATGGGATGAGTTGGATTAATTTCCAGAGCCCGCTGAAAAAAGATTGCCGCTTCTTTAAATTTTCCGAGATTTAATTGTATTATCCCGGAATAATTTAAAGCATCAAAATCATTTGGATTTTCATTAAGGAGCTCACTGAAAACTTCTTTTGCTTTTGCAAAATTGTTTTGATTAAAATACTGTATAGCTTCCTGGTATTTATCTAAAACTTCATTCATTCTTTAGGCATATATTGTTAGAGTATTATGATTTTCCTGAATTCCAAGCACTTTGTTCACCTTGATTAAACCTTCCACAGCAAATTGATTAAGCGGATTATTTTTTACTCCCCACTCATACATTGACTTCGCTTCTTTATCCTTGCCTGAAAGGAAAAGGACTTCTCCTAATCCTGCACAAGCTTGAGAGGAATTTGGATTAGTAACCAAAGCTGCTTCAAATGCTTCTTTTGCTTCATTATTTTTATTTAAGGAAAGAAGAACTAATCCCTTTAAATTTTCGTAAGAAGAAACTAAATCATTTTCTATTTCTACTTGAGAGTAAAAAATCTCTTTCATATTTTTCAAAACATCATTAGCTTCTTGATATTTTTTTAATTGAAATAACTCATAAACTGAATTTAATATTTGATTAAGATTTTCTTTTATCTTTCCTTGAGTATCTTCATCTTGAAAAGCAGACACATCATTCGCTTCCATATTTGAATTTATTTTTGAAAGCTCCTCTGCTGCAAATGTATTGTTAGAATTATTTTTCACAGCAAACTCAAACATTATTTTTGCATTTTCTTCATTGCCGCTCATATAAAAATATTCTCCCAAACCAGCACAAGCTTCTGATGAGTTGGGGTCTAAATTCAATGCTCTTTCAAAGCATTCCCTTGCATTTTCTATTTCATTAATGCCCAAATAGTTAAATCCTTTTAAGTTAAAAAATGCAGCAGCTGAATTTACATTTGTAGGATTAGTAAGATGGCCGTTAAAATATTTCTCGGCAACTAAAAGCTTTTCAAGGGACTGGCTAAACTTATTTTCATTAAATAGTTCATAAGCTTCCATTACAAGGCCTACTGAATCATCCGCATTGTTTTTCAATAGTGGCTGTATTGTCAGATTACTTTGTCCATCTTCATTTATTTCAGTTCCAACAGTGTTTTTCAATAAAGCACTCACTTTCTCTAATCCACCTTGAGCACTTTTATTATTAGGATCATTGTTATATGCAAACTCATACATAGTTTTTGCAGCTTCATAATTTTTTTCGATGAAAAATATTTCAGCTAACCCGGCACAAGCGCTGGATGACTCTTTATCTTCGTTTAATGCCGATTCAAAATAAGTTCTTGCAGAATTAATGTCATCAATCATCAATTCTAAATTGCCGGCAAGGTTAAGCAAACTTGCTTTGCTTGTACTATGCTGTTGTGCTTTCTGATCATCAAAATTTTCTAAAAGAGAATTAATTTTTCTCAAGGCAGCTTCATACTCTTTTTCTTCAATAAATATCTGGAGTCTTTCGATGCTTTTACTAAATTCGTCATTGTTTAATGGATACATAATATTTCTTTCTTTTATTTTTTTGCCATGAAGCCAAATTTCTTCCGGGTCGGCTCCCCATTTTTCTATAAATATTTTTTTATTTGTTTCTAATCTTTTTTCGTATGCTTTCATACCATCTGCAGTAAAGCTCTTTGAGCCGAAATGATGAATAAAAACATCTTTCGCAATAACAGTTTTGTATCCTGCAATTTGCGCTCTTAAACAGAAATCATCGTCTTCAAAATTACCCGGACTAAATCTTTCATCTAACCCGCCAATCCTTTCAATGACTTCTTTTTTGATTAAAGTACAAAGGAAAGCTACTCTTGGGAATTCAAATATCTGATTTTTATTTTTCTGTTTTATTGAAGCCGCATATTTGTGCATCTCTTCAATAGAATTATATTTTGTTTCTTTATCAATTTGCACTCCGCTGACAGCATTGCTGATTGGCCCGACTAAACCAATTTGCCTATTACTTTCAGCTACTTGAATCATTCTTTCAAGCCATCCATCTGTAACAATAATATCGTTGTTGGCTATTAAAAAATAATTTACCTTTAGCAATTCTTAATGCTTGATTAACACCTTTTGGAAATCCTAAGTTTTCTTTATTGAATATTACTTTAACTCTCTTGTCAGATCTTTCTAAATCTTTTAAATATTTAATAGTATCATCATTACTTGCGTTATCAACAATTATTAATTCAAAAGGAATTGAAGTGAATTGGAATACTGAATCAATAAAGGCTTTAGTATAATCAAGCTGGTTGTATGTTAAAGTTATGATAGAAACTTTTTCTTCAATTTTGAAAATCATTTCTCCATATTGAATTAAATTCTGCTACAATTTTATTAACATCCGGAATCTTATTCAATTTCACCTTCATACTTTTTATAAATTTTTTCTTACGATTTTGCAAATCTTTTCCTTTTGACGATGTAGTTGATGAACCGTCAATTTACCAATTTACTTCACATGTTTCTTTCTTTACATGTTTGAAATGAGTAATCTCTGAAAGTTGAAGCCAAAAATCCCAATCTTCAAGAACCCTTAATTTTTCATCAAAATTTCCAACTGATGTTAAAAGATCTTTTTTGATTGCGAAACAATTAACTGGAGCAATGTTAGCTATTAGTAATTTGTCATGATCATAATCAATGGAATAAGGGACATATTTTTTAACAACTTCATATCTTTCCCACCTATTTTTTTATTGGTTGCTCTTGCGGCATCTGTATATACAATTGGATTTTGATTCAGAAACTGCAATTGGAGATTTACTGGAGGTGATTCTCATAAAAAATATCGTCATCATCAAGAAAACAAATATACTTTCCGTTAGAAGCTTTTATTCCCCTGTTTCTTGGATCTAAGATCTTTATTATTTTGGTGTGAAAAATATATTTAATTCAATTTATCATTAAATTCGTTTATTATTTCACTTACGTCTTCACCCGCATCATTTACTATTATCAATTCAAAGTTTTTGTAGGTTTGATTTAATACGCTTTTAATTGCATTTCTTAAATCATCCGGACGATTGTACGTAGTAATAATTATCGAAACAAGCGGATGTTTTTGCCCGGTTAAGACTAAGAATGTAGATTTATATTTATTGTAATCTAGGTTTTTTAATCCGGCTTTAATAGCATAATGTTTTCTTATCTCAACAGTTTCTTTAACCATGGAATCAGTCAGATTGTGTTCAATGCTATTATCTGATAAAAGGTAAAGTCCAAGTTTTTCCGGTATATGTTTTAGCTTAACTTTTTCTGATATTCTCAACCACCAATCGTAATCGCCGGCAACATTGAGTGCTTCGCTAAAATATCCAAATGATGCGTGGAGAGATTTTTTCCACATCGGCTGAGGTCCGATGCAAGCGCAATGAATTAGTTGTGTTCTGTCAAACTCAGGCCAATCGAATTGTCCGACAACATTATGTTCATCAAAAGTTTGATTTTCTGTTTTGGTAACATACTGATCAGCATAAACCAGCCCGACTTTCACATTTGCATCCAACTCTCGCACAAGAATTTCCAAAGCATCTTTCCTGTGACGATCGTCAGTATTAGCATTTGTCAAATATTTACCCGAAGCTAATTTAATTCCACGGTTCCATGTCTGATATACAGTTTCCCTTTCAGTTTTTAGATATTTAATGTTTTTGTACTTATCCTTATACTCATTAACAATAAGTTCCTCGTTCTGTGTCGAACCGGAATTAACAACAATTATTTCAAGTTCTCCTTTTTGATATAAAGTCTGGCTTAATAAATCATCAAGGCATCCACGTAAATATTTTTCGGAATTATAAGTTGATACGATAGCTGAAACTTTAATACCATTATTACTCTGGGGTTCATGATCATTTGCCATTAGAGTCTTAACCGGTTTTGCTTGATTGCTACGCGTTAATTTCTGATAAATTGTTAAATAATTTTTTGCCTGCAATTCGAGAGGATATTTTTCAAGCGCTTCTTTACTGCAATCATATGATATATTTATTAAATTCTTATTTTTAATAATCCAACTTATACCTTCAGCCAAAGATTGAGAATTTTTATACTCGGCTAAGTATCCTGTTTTTTTATGCCGAATCATATCAGGAATTCCGCCAATGTTAAATGCGACGACCGGTGTTCCGCAGGAAAGTGATTCCAATACTGTATTAGGAAGATTATCTTCCAATGAAGGCAGTACGAAAACATCGGCAGCATTATAAATCATTGCCAGTTCATTTTCACCTGAAATTGATCCAAAATTAATTACTTTGAATTTTCCGTTTAGTTTAATTTCACCGGACTGATTACCAAATGTTGCTAATATTATATCATCTTTTGTTTTTAACTTTTCAAGTGCTTTAAGTAAATAGACAAATCCTTTCCTTTCATTTCCCACATTTTCTGCACCAAAAAGAATAACTTTATAATGAAGAGGAATTCCAAGCTTTTTCTTTATATCATCCTTTGAACTTGCAGCAAAGATATCAGTTGGTAAACCATAAGGAATTACATCAACCGCAAATTTTGAACACAAAGAACTTTCCTGTGCAGTCTCTCTGAGCCATTTGCTAGGTGTAACAATTTGGATATCTAAATTTTTATAGGACTTTTCTTTAATACTAAAAATTCTTTTCGATAGATCGTTTTCAATTCCTGAATTCAGCAACGGGCAGTTGCCGCAACCTGTTTTAAATTTTTGACAGCCCTGGCTATAGTGACATCCTCCAGTAAAGGAGTTCATATCATGCAATGTCCAGACAATATTTTTCCCTTTAAATGTAGCTGCTAAATTTTCAAAATCAAGAATACCTGATGTCCAGTGTAAATTGATTACATCAGCTTCAGATATTTCTTTTAAAAGATTTAATTTGAAGGGGGCAACTGTATCTGTAAATAATTCTATAGATTTAGACCTTTGGGGATAAACTCCTAACTGACCCCACCACCTTGCATAATTTTCGTTCATCAAAACAGATTGATATGTAGCCGGATTTATACATTCTTTTACTTCTTTTGAAGTTTGGTCAGGAATCACTTTGACGGAAGGATCTCCGCTTTGTTTATTAACAGTGATAAAAATGGAATTAACTCCAATGGACTGCAATCCTTTATGCAATCTGTAGGCTGCTTTACCGGCGCCGCCGAAGTCCTGCGAACAAAGGTGAACAACTTTTAAACCTTTACTTTTAATTGAATTGGCTTGATCTATTGATATATTAACATCATAATACTTCCTGAAAGTCTGATTTATTCTTTTATCAATAATTATTTCAGGCGGAAATTCAACAGGTAGCTTATCCGCTAACTTTGTTTCATATTTATCGGTTTTTCCACAGTGGACTCCTGTTCCGTCCATTCCAATATTTGCTATATGAGATTTTGTAGGATATACATAGTAGCCTTTGTGTAAGTAAACTGTTAATAGCCAATTTATCGTCCAAACATCTTTAACACTTCCATTAAGCATACCCGCTAATATCAAGGAAACATCATTACCACCTTGTGTAATATCAACTTGTTCATCCTTTAATTTCATTAGAAGATTATTGAGATCATTTTCCTTTTTCTTCCATTTGCTTTTCCAAGTTGCCCAGCCCCAGCTTCCAATCCTCGGGAAAAAATAGACGTCGCTCTTATATTCTTCTAATAAATCATCGGACAAAGGAACTGTATAGCCGGAAATTCCAAAAACCTTCTCATTATTCTCGTACCTTGTAAGACATTCATTCATAAAACGGAAAAAATATTCCTGCGGTACACAATCATCCTCAAGCAGGATAACTCTATCATATTTCTCAAATACTAAATCAACCGCAGAAGTTATTGATATTGCCAGCCCCTGATTTACTTCCTGATAAATTACATTTGGCGTTGTCCAGTCAATTGTTTTAATTACTTTCCTGGTTTCTTTAACATCTTCAATATCTTTATCTATTTTAGGAGCATCGGAAAAAATATAAAGATTTTTCACATTATGTTTCCTAAGAGAAGCAATAACATGCTTTGTGTGTTCAGGTCTATTATAAGTTACAAGTATTACAGGAATCTCACTATTACTTTCTTTTATAACAATTTCTGATTGTGATTTTACAATTTCAGACTTTATAAATGAGTATTCATTTCCAGAGGCAGAGATAGAGAATATTTCATAACCATGATTTAATAAACTTGAAATAGCTTTATAATTATCATTCAAACCAACTGTTTCAAACCTGTCATGAAATTCAACAAGCAATTGATCTATCTTGATATTGGATTTTACTATATCTTCAATCACTGCATACTCGGCACCTTCAATATCCATTTTTAGCAGGTCAATTTTATTATGTCCAAGTTCTTTACATATGGTATCTAATTTTTTAACAGATACTTCTATATATATATCAGATGTTGCAGATCGATGCAAGACTGTATGGGAAACATGTTCGGGATTTTCGGGAGGATAGAACTTTATTTTACCATCAAAATCAGCTATACCATAGTCATAAAAATAAAATTTTTCTGGCGATTTTTGCCGCTTAATAAAGTTTATCGATTTGGGCGTTGGGTCAAATACATAAACTGACGACCCATATTTTTCAATAATTGAAAGATCAAATGATACATCTTCACCAGCTCCGAATGAATAAACTATGCTATTTTTATTTAAAGTAGGTGGAAAAATAAACCAACCTCCATATTCTGTACCGTGAAATTCTTTTTTTAACTGGTGTTGTACTAAAAATTCATTTGACCTTTTCGTTTCATAATTACTAACCTTTGTACTTCCAGCTATACGCACAGAATCAACGATGCCATTGAATTGCCATATAGCAGGGTCCAACCACTCAAGGAATTTATTCATTTTTTCATAACGCTGACTTTTAATTTTATTTTTCGATTCTTCACCAGGATTATGATAAATCAATACATCCGGGAAATAAAATGACTTAATCTGGTTATATTTTTTAAACATCCTGTAAGAAAAATCTAATCCTTCGTGCCCAAATAATAAAGGATGCATGCCACCAACATTGAGATAGACTTCTTTTAAAAACGCTGAATTTCCTTCTGTTGTTATGTTTGAAGGAACTACCGAATTGCCAAGATCATATGATTCGGGGATTTTTAAACCAGAATCCTTTGGTAATACCCTTCCTCTTATCGCATATACATCATTTATTTTAAAGGCCTTAATAATCTTACTTGTATAATTGGATGATACTATGGCATCATCATCGAGGAAGGCAACAATTTTTGCTTTAGAAAAATAAACCCCAATATTCCTTCCTTCGGAAAGAATAAGGTTACTGGGACATCCGATGTATAAGAGTGGATACGAAATAATCTCGCGAATAACTTTTTCGTTCCCGCCATTATCAACAATAACAATTTCATAGTTTTTGTACTCTTGTTTATTCAGGGATTCCAGGCATTCAATTAAAAGATCATTCTTATTATAAGTAACAATTACAACGCTTAACTCAGGCCGCTCCTGCTTTCTATTATCAAACCTTGCAAATTGGTCATAATTAATTAGCCTGTAATATTCTTTGATAGAATTTTCCGCTTCTTTAAAGTTGAATTGATATAATTGATTGGCTGCGTTATTAAAATTTTTGACGGCTTCTTTTTGGCTTTCCCTATCCTTTGCAACTCTTCTGATTATAGCATTTACTTTTGCTGTTGACATACTTTCCACACTGAGTCTTCTTCGTTCGGGATTATTTGATTGCGAAGTTTTTAAAACCCTGTACAGATAAAGTATTTCATCAATAAACTTAACTCCGCAAATTTCTTCCATCTTATAAACGATATCTTTATCTTCGGCATATAAAATTTCCTCATCATAACCAGAAGTCTTCCAGTAGTAATCAATCTTGAATGTCTTAAAATGACTAATTACATCGCTGTCTAAATTTGTCTTACCTTTCTTAATACCGTCGCAATAACCTTTTTTAACAGGTTTTAAATTTTCATCGCAATAAACAAACTGAGAATAAATAAATCCGCATTCCGGGTTATCAAGATGTGCCGTTTTCATTACTTCAATGGCATTCGGTGCTAAAGCATCATCACTGTCTAACAAACCGAACACCCCTGCTGGAATTGAAGCTATCGCTGTTTTTAATGCGGCCGTATACCCTTTGTTGATATCATGACGTATAAGTTTAATTCTTTTATCGGACAATAACTTTTGTATTTTTGATACCGAATCATCGGTGGAAGCATCATCAACAATAATTAAATTCCAATTTTCGGACGATTGCTTAATTACCGAAGCAATAGCGGCTTCAATATATTTCCCGCCATTATAATTTGCCAAAATCACCGTTAACGGCTCGTCTGAATCATTAAAACATGCGTTATCTCCGATGACGTTATTGATAGACTTTCCGGAATCACTTTGTTTTTTCGAATAAGCATCGCTTTTAACTTTTTCAACAGTGGAAAATTTATTTCCCGCACTCTTAATACCTGCTTGAAAAAATATTTCATTGAATCGATGAAACCATGTATGTCCGACCAAGGTTCTCTTGTATGAGTTTTCGGCAATAATTTCCCTTTCCTTGTCGTGGCTGAGGTAGTATCTAATTTTTTCAATCATATCATCAATAGAATTAAAAATTACTATCTCTTTACCATTCTCATAATATTCTTCAAGGTTTTCCGCATTGCTGGATAACAAAAAACTTTTTGTACCGGAAATTTCAAAATTCCTTCCTTTAATTTGCTGCCCAATCATTGTTGATGAGTTTGACAAATTTAAATTAATTTTAGAACGAGAGAATATCCTTACCATTTGATGAAATGGTACTCTCTGAAATTGTTCCCAATTAAAGCCGAATATTTTTAAATCGAACCCATTATTCAAGATAATGTCCAGAACTTCTCTCCGATTTCCATGTGGCTGCCCAACAAAGCTGATGTTAATATCTTTTTCAACATCTATTGGAAAGTACAATTGATGATTGCACGCCCATTGAGTTTTGATAACACGGTCTGAAATACCAAGTTTTTTATATTTCGGCAGTGAGCTATTCGCGGTTGTACAAACAAAATCGAAATTGGGTGCTACTAGAGAACTATATTTTTCAAAGCGCCAGTGGTCGTCACAAAACCAGTGAATTGTTTTAACGCCGAGTTCCGAAATTCTTTTAAATACTTCGTGTCTTGGATCTTTATTAAAATCGAATAAAACAGCAAAAAGCGAAGTAGGTTGCTCTTTTCTGGCAAGGCCAAAGAGTTCTTCCGTCATTAAATCGGTACCAATCTGGGCTCCTCTTTCCATAAAATCGAAGTGTATAAAACCCCAATCGTAAAGCTTGCAATAATTTTTAAGAGAATGATAAAAATTTCTATGCTCGAAAGACAAGCCTCTCGCTTTATTACCGTAGTCGAATTTCATTCCAACGTAAAGTATTTTTTCTTTCATCTTGCCAAGGAAATCAAATTGAGTAATTCATTTGCTTCATTATTTTTATAGTCTATCTCAAGTGCATCTTCAAGATATTTTACTGCTTCATCGTAATTGTTTCTCTCAATGAGAACTCGTGCCGCTTTTAGATAATTATTTACATACATATAATTTTTCTCAATCCGGTTTTGAATTCTGCTAATTTGTGAACCGATTCCGGCTTCAAACTTGCTTTCGTATAATTTCAAGTAAAGAGCCTCGTATTGACCAATCACTGTTTCCCACGTAAATTTTTCTTTCCATTCCTTGTAGCCTTCAAGTGAAAGACTTTTTCTAAGATTCTCATTATCCAAAACTTTATTTATGCTGTCGGCTAATTCATTTTCTTCGCAAACAATACCGCCCTTCAATTCTTTAACATTGCCGCAATTGGTTGTGACGAAAGGAATCTTTGATGCTTTGGCTTCTATGATGACAAGCGGAAAGGCTTCAATACGAGATCCCAAAAGAAATACATCAGCCTGGTGAAAAGCAGCAACAGTATCTTCTCTCGAAATACCATTCAAAAAAACTATATCGAGATTCTCTGCAGACTTTCTCAATTTATCAAGTTCTTCTCCTTCTTTGCCTATGAAGACAACCGTTAGGTCGTTTCGATTCAATTTCTTAAACGCATCTATTATTCTATCGTGCCTTTTATCTTTATAATAGTTTGCAACACTCAATGCCATAAACCGTTTTTTTATACCATACTTTTGTTTGAAATTTATATCAGACTTATTTTCGAATTCTTCGTCGCTAACTCCGTTTGGAATTATAACGCTGTTTTTGAAATTATGGTTTAACGCGAACTCATAGTCCTGGTAATTTGCGGAATGATAAACCGCAGCATCATATAATGGAATAATCTTTGGAATGAACTCGGTAAAATATTGAGTATATTGATTCCACCTCATTGTCTTGCTATCTTGAAGAGCCGAATAACCGCACGGTGCAATTATATTTACCCTTGAATGAACCAATTTATCAATTACAGTAAATACAATATCAGTTGCCCATTGTTGAGCAGCATAATTCATCATTATATCGAATGAATTGTTGATAATAAATTCCTGGTATTTGTGAAGGTCTTTCCCTGAAACCCCTTTACTTATGCCTCCTATTAAATCAAACTCAACTATCTTCACTCCATTTAATTCACCGGAAAATCTATTATCATTTAGGGATGTTGCAACTGTTACAGAGTGCCCTCTTTTAACAAGCCGTTCGGAAAGTTGCTGTACAACATATTCAGCGCCGCCAATATGCGGATTGTAAAACTCAACTGTGTGTAAGATATTTAATTTTTCGGGATAGGAATTTTTTATGTTTATTTCATGGATATTCTTTTTGAATTCTCCAGAATTTTTAATCAAACTTGATGCATATTTTGTGGGACTTGTTTTTCCAATCTTTCTTGCAATTACTCCGCAATATGGTGAGTGTGCTTTATTGTCATGGATATTTTTTAAATATGGTTTTAAATGATTTATTGCATGTATAATGTTTTTTTGATCTTCAGTTCTTTCTTGGATATCAACCCAAAAATCAAAACCTCCAAAGTATCCTGAAAATATTATTTCAAAATTATTTTTAACTAGAATTTGCTTCCATAACTCCGGATCCATCGATGCAGTATTATGTCTTAACAAATTTTGTTCGTCAAGAGCAGAGTGCAGAAACTCTTGTAGAGACCCACTGAAATTGGGAGTCTCCATTACAATCAGCCCTTCGTCTTCAACAAGATTCATCTTTTTTTCTAGTATTTTTTCCCAATTGGTAAAATGTTCTATAAAACCAAATGAACATACAATTTTATATTTTTTTGTAAAATTATATTGAGTAAAATCAGATTTTATAAATTCTGAAGTCTTCAAACCATTACTTCTCAACCAATCTGGCAAATCAGATGTAACTCGGGAATTTAAATCTATTCCTGAAATCTCATATCCCATTCCTCCCAAAAGACTTAGATACCTTCCGGGAAAAGCTCCTACTTCAAGACAAATTCCGGTCCCATTTGGAACATACTTCTCAATCCATTTTCTTATTGGGTCTTGTTCAGGTGTATTAGTGAAATTATATTTCTCATAAGATTTATCCCAATATTCCTGGGGGACCAAGTTTTCAGCAGGGATATAATTCTGTTGGGCCATAGTTTTCTTTAGTTGTTTCGTAGGTATTACCTTCTATATCAATTATGTTTATTTGCAATTAAAAACTACCATATTTTCTTTTGTTAAAAGCTTTGGTTCTGCTACACTTTAAATTTTATATTGTTTGCTTTTTGATTCTTCTTATATATATAATTTGATTCCGGCAACGACCAATCATTATCGACTAAAAACGTTGCTAGATCTCGACTACCTCATTTTTCTTTTCAGAAATTAAATTTCGAAATATTTCCAAAAAATTTTTATAATTGTCTTCATAATCAATGATTAAATTATTTTAGAAAAATTTCCATATTTATTTTCACTTTCTAAATACATGCCTTATATTTTTTAAATTCTTTTATTTAAACTTGAAAATATTTTTTGCTATCAACTGACATGTAAATTTTTATTTTTTAAGTAAGTTGTTTATTCTAATGTTAAATACATTCAATTTTGGATCTTGTTCTATTTCCATACCACCATAATAAATAGTGTTTTAAGCCTATTATCATATAAATTGATGGTTCATATTCAATTATTGGCTAATTATAGCCATTGATAAATTGGGATTGTTTTGGGGAAAACTTAAAAATCATCCATAGAAGAATTCTATAAATTTAAGTGACCTCCTCTTTTTATCCCTAATACAGAAACCTTTTTTTTACCTGCCAAACAATATTAATATCGACTTGCAAATCTGCTTTGAAATTTCGGGAGTATTATTTTCACTTACTTCTTTAGCAACCTCTAGGATAAGATTCAAATCTCCTTTGGCATTCCGTAATTTGTTATCTAATTTCTTTAGTAACCTGCAATTCTTTTCCAAGATTTTACTCAGTTGTTATTAAATAAAATGTATTTTGATAATAGAAATATTCTATTACTGTACCATTTTAAATTGTTCAGTATTTCTTTGTTTTGGAGGTTGTTAGTGGTGCGATTTGGATTATTGGCTATTTATAGCCAGTTCATAGTTTTTCGGGAGATTTATTCCCTAATGAACATTTAAGAACTTCTTTTGCTTTAATTATTTCAATCCCAAGAAAAGTTTTTTTGGAAATGTTTAAGTAAAAAACATTTATTTTGAATGGCTTCTTCTTCTAATTAAATCAATTATGGAATTATGAATCCTATCAGAAATTTCGGGAGTGCTGTTTTCCCTAACTTCTCTGGCGATACCCAATATTGTATTCAAATTTCCATTAGCATTTTTCAACTTGTCGTCGAATTTCTTTAATAACATCTCATCTTTTTTCATGGCTCACAAACTAATTTTATTATTTATAATATTCTATTTAATAGTGCTAAATTCATACCATTATAACTTGCTTATTTTGAATTAAAACTCACAATAATTTTATATCTATTCTAAGTAGGGCTTAATTTCTACCGGTTTATTTATTTTGGTCCACTTTCAAAAACGGCTGAAAGATTTCTGTTTCTTTTTTAAATTTTTCTTCCCCCTCTTTTCTAAGTATCTCTTCCTGCTGAGATTTTGTATTTCGTAAGTTTTCAATCCGTTTATTTAATTGAGTTATTTTCTTCTTACTAATATTTTTAATTGCATCATCCTCTTCATTTTTAGCTTTCAACTTTATATATTCAAGTTCCTGTTCTCTGTAAATCTTTAAGCTCCTAATTCTTTTCATAAAACGCTGCCTTACATTTGACCTTTCCAATATGACTGTTCCAGCAATTGCGGCTGCAATCAATGAACCGATAACATAACATATTAATCCCCATTTAAAGCCGCCGGATATAATATTAGAAAAGTAATTTGAAACTCCATCTCCATAACTAGAACTGTTGTTTAAATATGATGTAAAAACACCAATCATAAACACTACGAATGACATAAATAAATTGTATGTCATTGTATTACTAAATGAGTTAAGGGGATTAAGTTCTACTACACTATTGATGCTATTTATTCTATCCTGAATTTCATTTATTTCACTGCCATATTTCTTTTCCACTGAATTAGTTTCATTTATCTGCCAATTTTTAATTTCCGATTTTAACTCTGCTAGATATGCCTCCATGTTTTCAATTTCAGTTAATTTTTCTTTTATTTCATCTTCATAAACTGTAACATGTTCCTGTATATCTTTTTCATATTTCGCATGAATGGTATTAATTAACTGCTGCAATGTATAATCGAATTTGTTTTCTAAATTTTTAATGTTTGCAAGAAAATAGATATTTTTTCTTCCATCAAATGAAAGAAGCAACTTATCTATAAAGGAAATGTTCTTTTTAAATGGCTCCCAATCATGGCTTTCAAATTTTAATAACAAAAACGAAGCTGTTTTTTCCTTTAAGTTATCAATTGATTTCTCTTCCAAATTTTTAATATTGTCTATTAGATAAATAATGTCTTCGATTATGATGGAGAATTCTTCAAAATGAAAAACATTTGGAAAAACTAAGTTTTCCATAATCTGGTTAAACATTAAAAAATTATTTTGATCAATTGCATAATTGATTCTATTTAAATCATATTGCCAAATAATCTGTAATAAATAACCGGCTTCATAATTATTTCCAAGCATCAACTCAGTGTAAGCAAGATAAAATGTTGCTGTAACTCCACCTGGCTTTATATTCAAACAATTATTAAAAATTAATTTTGCATCTTCATAACTTTTTAATTTCAAAGAGACAAACCCGTTATATAGCTCCAGTATATACAGCATTTCATTTTGAGCTTCATCTGTTATCTGTAATTTGCTTAAAATATCTTTAGCCTCAGATAATAATTCTTTCGCTCTTTCGGGATGAAAAATTGAATCTTCAAAAGTTAAGATTACACCATTTAAAATTGAATTATAAAAATTATATTTGCTGATATTTTGTTCTGTCAGCTTTATTGTAAAAACCGCCAACCGTTTTTTTTCTTCTGAAGATTGAGCAAACAACCATTTAGAATAATTTTCTTTTATTTCTCTGTGCTCATCAAGACTGCCAACATTTGCAAGAGATTTTTGCAAAAATTTTTCTAGATAAATACTTAATGGTGTCTGCACAGCCCAAAATAGCGGAGCTCTATTATAATTAATGAAGACTTCACTTAATTCAGAGGGAAGCTGCAAATTTGCAAATCTCGATATTTCTTTTAATTGTAATTTGGAACTTTTCTCTTTTATTATTTCAAACTCAAAATATTCCTTAGCTAATTTTCTAAAACGAGATTTTGCTGGACTAATCCCCGTTTCTTCAAACTCTGTATATTCTACTATGATATTGTCTTTACCCATTTTAGAGCTTTTTTTAGAATTAAAAACACGTTGCCTTGCGCTTATTATCGAAATAATTTCTTTCTTTTTTAATATTTCAGATAAAATTTTAAAAAAATTAAGTATTTAGATAAATGACTTTTATTAAACCCTTTATTTTTGATTATTTTTGCTTGCATAATTTTTCACTTTATAACATGAATTTAAAATTGTCTTTCATTTCTAAAAATTATTTTCTGACTGTATTAATATTTCTATTAATTTCTTTTAACAGTATTTTCGCTCAAGACCTTCCCCCGATAAAATTGGACTATGCGTCTTACGCAGTTTCATCAGGCGGTAAATTGATTGGATACTATGGTGAAAAAAAACGAGTTGAAGTTAAAAGCCTGGATAATATTTCAGTTTATGTGATTCATTCTTTAATTGCAACGGAAGATAGAGACTTCTACGAACATCATGGGGTTTCATTAAAAGGACTCGGGCGTGCTATTTTAAAAACTTTGACCGGTTCAACGCAAGGTGGAAGTACAATTACAATGCAATTAGCACGGAATTTATTTTTAACAAATGAAAGAACAATTTCCCGCAAGCTTACAGAAATTGAGTTAGCCGAAAAACTCGAAAAAAAATTTACTAAGAAACAAATTCTGCTTTTATATTTGAACACAGTTTACTTTGGCCATGGTGCTTATGGTATTTGGGCTGCATCCGAAGAATATTTCAGTAAAACACCCGACAAACTTTCTATAGATGAAAGTGCTGCTTTGGTGGGAATGCTTCAATCCCCAAATGGATATGATCCGGATAAAAATCCTCAAAAAATGTTAAATAGAAGAAACGAAGTTTTGCACAACTTAGTTGAAGTAGGAAAAATATCACAAAAAGATTTTGACAGTTTGAAAAAAAAAGGATTGAATTTAAATCTTCATCAAGATATTGCAGGTCATTTTTTAGAGCAGGTTAGAAAAGATGCTATTGAAATTCTAAAATCTACGGGCAAACAGCTGAGCTTAGATCAACTGAAAATTACAACCACACTAAATTATGATTTACAAAAATCTGCGGCTGATGCGGTTAATACTCAGTGGGAAAAATTCCCGAAACAAATGAAAGAAGCGCAAATTGGATTAATCTCAATTGAAAACGGAACAGGATTTATTAGAGCAATGATTGGCGGCAACCCATTGTCTGAGCCTAGGGGATTAAATCATGCAACTCAAATATCCAGACAGCCCGGTTCATCTTTTAAACCCTTTTTATATGGAAGCATGCTTGAAAATGGATTTACTTTAGCAACACCTTTGCTTGATTCAGCAATAGTGGTAGATTCCGGGAAAGCTTATGAATGGCGGCCTTCAAATGCTGAAGATGAAGCCACTGACTCTTATTTAACGATGCAGTATTCTCTTGCTCATTCAATAAATCTTGCAGCGGCTTATGCAATAACACATTTATCCTCGCCTGATTCAGTTATAGCATTTGCCAGAAAATGCGGAATAGAGTCGCCGATACCCTCACTTCCATCAATTGCTTTAGGTACTGCGGAAGTGAAACCTATTGAGATGGCTGCCGCTTACGGTGTTTTTGCCTCCGAAGGAACTTTAGCAAAACCATTTTCAATTTTAAAGATTGAAGATAAGGAAGGAAATATTTTATACTCAGCAGTCCCACAAACACAAGTTGTACTTGATTCAGCAACATCTTTTTTAATAACCAACGCTTTAGAAAAAGTTGTTAATGAAGGAACTGCTGTCTCGGTTAGAAATTATTTCAAAGGATTAGCTGCAGGGAAAACAGGAACAACACAAAATTTTACGGATGCCTGGTTTGTCGGTTATAATCCTAAATTATCTACGGCAATTTGGGTTGGGTTCGACAACCCGCAAAAAAAACTTAGCGGCGGATTTCAATTCGGGGGAACTGCATGCGCTCCAATTTGGGGAAAAATGATGGCAGACTACGCTAAAAAAAATCCAGGGTTTTCTAGCCAAGAATTTAAAGTGCCATCAAATATCGAATACAGAGACCTTTGTGAAGATACCGGAGAATTGGCGGATTCAACTTGTTCAAAAATAAAATCTTATCCAGTTAATGCAGAACTTTTCGAAAAAGAAGAGCAAAAAACCGAAAGATTTGATATACACTATGGATTTTAACTTCAGCAATTTTTAATCTATTTCAAAGTAAGCTCAAAATCTAATTATTCAATAGGTTCCACCTTTAGGCAAAGTAAATTTGAATTCACTTCCTTTCCCAACTTCACTTTTAACATCTAAACTTCCGCCTTGTTTTTCAATGAGCTCTTTTGCTATGATCAGGCCTAAACCTGTCCCTTTTTCATTAGATGTTCCTTTGGAACTTGATGCATGATCAATTTTGAATAGATTTTTTAATTTCTCTTCATTCATTCCAACACCGGTATCTAATATAGAAACTTCCACATAATCATTTTTACTGATAGTTTTAATTAATACATTGCCCCCTATTTTTGTAAACTTCACGGCATTTGATATTAAATTTTGAACCACAGAACTTAACATGTTTTCATCTGAATAAACATAAAGGCTTTCATCCATTTCGGCATTAATTTTAATTTCTTTTGTATTAGCATTTACATTAATAATATTGATTGCTCTGTTTATAATTTCGGATATTTTGATACTAGTATTTTTAAATTTTAATCTGCCGCTTTGCACATTAGACCAGGCAAGCAGATTATCAAAGTAATTGAATAACCCTTTAGCAGAACTATTTATGCTGGAACAAATTTGCCTAATATCTTCTTTAGATAAAGAATCAAGATCTGTCATTAAATAATCCGAAAAGCCTAATAAACCGTGGAAAGGAGTCCGCATGTCATGAGAAATAATAGAAAAGAATTTATCTTTCATAGCATTAGTTTCAGCCAATTCAGAAGCAATTGAATTTAATTTCTCCTCAATACTCTTCCTACTGGTAATATCCCTTAAAAATACAAGAAATCTTTTAACGTCCCCTTCATAAAAGTATTTGGTAGTTATTTCAACCGGGAATTCAGTTCCATCTTTTTTCTTTGCAATATACTCTATCGACTCGTTTGAAGAATGTTTAGAATTATCAGTAATAGTCATGAATGATTTTAATAGTTCTCCAGGAATTAAATCTTTAATGTTAATATTTTTCATTTCGACTGAGCTGCATCCAAATAAATTTTTAGCAACTACATTGCAATCAACAACTTCACCTTTAAGAGAAAAAATAATAATTGCATTATTCGATAGATCAAATAAAGCTTTGTATTTACTTAAGCTTTCTTCCGAAGTATGTTCCATTCTTTTAAATTTCGTTATATCTCTAGCTTCTGCAATTATAACCTTCTTTCCATGAAAAGTTCCTTGCTTAAGTATTACTTCTTTAGGAAATATTTTTCCTCTTTTACTTTTTCCCCAGAATTCAAAACTCTGGATTTCTCCATTATATGCTTTTTTTATTTTTGTTTGTAATTCTTCCATATCATTTTTACCAGGAGCTGAAAGCGCTATCGGAGTTAAACCAATCATCTCTTCCTTTGATAATTCGTATAAATCAGCTGCTGCTTGATTAACATCCAAAAAAATGCCGTCAGCATCTTGAATGTATACTGCTTCATTAACAGAATTAAACAGATTATAATAAGAATTGAATTTTTGATTTAGTTCTTTAATCTCTTTTTGAAGTTCTTCTATAGAACGATTCGAATGAAGAGAGGTATCTTTTTTTTCACTCATTTTTATTGCCCTATCGTAAAAATGCTTTTATGCTGAATTATCAACATAAAAGGAAATATATTCCTAATTTTTACCTCCCAGAAAGCCCCTATAATAGGACTTAAATATAAGCTTATTTAATTTAATTTGATAGTCTATTCATTTAAATAATTAAAATTGCATTATTAATAATCTGAAAAAACAATTTTTCGGAATTAAACTAAAGATTTTTAATAGTTTTTCTATCTAAATTCGATTTAACTGCGGGCTGAACCTTAATGATCATTTTTTTAATTATTAAAAAATTAAGATTACTTTAATTGAGGGAAAAGAAAGGAGAGTAATTCGGAATGAGAAAAAGTTATTTGAAGTTTAAAATATAATTACCGTAAATTAATTTTTAATTGATTACACCTCCGCCTAAACAAATTCCATCGCAATAAAAAACTGCAAATTGTCCTGCCGCAATTCCTTGATCTGCTTTATCTAATTTTACATTTGCAGAATTTTCACCATTCAAAGTTACATGACAATTATAAAAATTTGCACCATGCCTGATTTTTACTTTTAAATTTTCTTCAATAGTTCTTTCGCCGGTTATCCAATTAATATTAACTACCGAAAATTCATCGCGCTCTCTTTTAGATTTGTTTTCGCGTGAGATATAAATAATATTTTCCCTCACATCTTTTTTTACAACATACCAGGGCCCTCCGCCTAATCTTAATCCAGACCTCTGCCCAATCGTATAATAATAATAGCCATCGTGTTCACCCATTATTTTCCCGGAATCAACATCTATTATTTCACCTTTAAGTTCGCCAAGATGATGCTTTATAAAATCACCAAATTTAATTTGTCCAAGAAAACAAATACCCTGACTGTCTTTCCTATTTTTGTTGGGAAGATGAAAATCCTCAGCGAATTTTCTAATTTGTTTTTTATCATAATCCCCCAAAGGAAACAATGCACGTGACAGTTGCTGTTGTGTTAAGTAGGCAAGAAAATAAGTTTGGTCTTTTATAGGATCTGGAGATCTTTTAAGAATGAACTTGCCGTTTTGCATTTCAACTTTGGCATAATGGCCGCTGGCAACTTTTTCAAATGAGTTGTCAATCTTATCATAAAATTGCCCAAACTTGATTAAGCTGTTGCAGTAAATATCCGGGTTGGGAGTTCTTCCTTCTTTAATTTCGTTTATAGTATAAGTAACAACCGAATCCCAGTATTCATTTTGAAGGGGTAATATTTCTAGGGGAATATTTTCCTGCTCACAAACACTGTGGACATATTTCAAATCTTCTTCCCAGGGACATTCGCCTAAAAATGAAAATTCATCCTGCAGCCAAATTTTTAAATAAAATGCTGTTAAATCGTGACCCTGTTCTTTTAATAATTTTAATGCAACAGAACTATCAACTCCGCCGGATAATAAAACTGCTATCTTCATAACAAATATTTCATCTTTCCTTTGAATCCTTTTTCTTTTTAGTTATTAAACCAACTCTATCCACAACTTCATCATAAATTTCCCTATTTACTTTACTAAGAATCAATACTTCAAGATTCTTGGCGTTTTTTAATTTATTATAAAATCCCAAAGTCATTTGATTTCTCTTATCAAAAATTTTCATTATTCCCTGCAGCCTCCCGTCAAATATTCCACCGGTTAAGGAAGTAATATCTTTAAATTGTACAGTAACCTTTTTTTTAGAAAATAAAAAATCGGTGCATATCATTTTTTCATCATCTGTTTCAATTTTATAAGGTAGAATTTTGTAAAGATCAAGGTACATTTTATTTATCAGGTAGATTAAAACAAGAGTGATTATTAACGGTATTACATAAAAAATATTTTTGTCTATATTGATCACTGCAGGAATTAAATAGAATAAAAGAATCAGAGTAACGGGAATATTTCCGTAGCGGTAAATAAATTTAAAGAAAAAAGGATACTCGTAAATTTTCATAATTTCATTTTTTTTGATTCAAAAATAATAATAATCCATGATTAATTTGGACTATTTATTTTTGTCTATTTAAAAATAAAAACCCAACTTCATTTAGAAATTAAGGTCGCGTTGAGCTAACCCTCAAGGTTAATATTTAAAAAAGTAAGTTTAACTAATTTCCCAATGTTATTTCAAAAAATGTTTGTATTAAAACCTTGAGGGTTTTTAATACTTAAAAATTAAAAACAAAAAACCCAACTTCATTTAAGAAATTGGGTTTTAAGATTAACAATTATGATAATTTTTGTTACTTAGCTAAAATCATTTTTTGTGATGAAATAAAATTCCCAGCTTTCAATTCATAAATATAAACCCCGCTTGATAGATCTTTGCCATCAAACTGAGTTTCATGATAACCGGCTTCCTGGTTTGCGTTTACTAGTACTTGTACTTTATTTCCAAGAATATCATATACAGTCAGAGTAACATTGGAAGCATTTTGCAGCGAATATTTAATCTTCGTACTTGGATTAAAAGGATTCGGATAATTTTGGTCCAATTTAAATTTATTAGCTTGTGTTACAGATATTTCTACTTTTTTAGAGTATTCGAAATTGCCGTCATTATCAATCTGTTTTAATCTATATGAATATTTGCCATCACTGAGACCATTGTCTATAAACGAATAATTCTTTATTGAATTACTATTCCCATTTCCATTTACAAAGCCAATTTTCTGCCATACACCGGATGTTGAATTTGACGTAAGCTTTTCTCTTTCAATCTCAAATCCATAATTTTTTATCTCAGTCGCAGTCTGCCAGCTAAGTTTAATATTATTATTTGAAACGGTTGCATTAAAGGAAGTTAACTCAACCGGTAAGTTTTGATCCATTACTAAATTATCAAACCCAAGATCAATATTTCCCCCATCATAGTTTGTTATAACAAAAGAAGTAATCTGAATAAAATTTAATGTAACAGTTGATCCGTTATATCCATCAATTGTGATATTATATGAAGACCCTGTATTTGGAGTAAATAAAAGATGCGGATTAGTTGAGCCATAAAAATCTGAAATTAAAAATGTTGTAATGTTCACTGGTTGACTAAACGTAAAAGTAAGTGATGGCTTTGCTTGGCCATTCATGGTTCCAACACTAGCATCGAAAGGAGGAAATGATGACCAATCAGCCAAAGTAATGCTTGGATAAGGTGTTGTGGAATGATCGCTATATACTGTTAATGTAACTCCACTTACAATCTCGGAAATTGATTGCCCATCCTGAGTTGCTCCTGTAAAAAAATCAAATGTTCCAGATTGAGGAAAAAGTAAAACTGAAGTGAAAAAAAAGATTTGTGAAAACAGTAGCAAAGACTTATTCATATTATTACCTTTAAATTATTTTAAATCAATTATCATCTAGATACCTTTTATTATTATCGTTTTTTTTAAATAACTTTAAAGTGATATATGATTTTATTATTATGTGAGAAATTATTGGACTATGACTTCTTTCTTACTTCCGGCTTTAAAAATTAAAAATTGTCTCACCTTTTAACTTATGTTTAATTTTAATCAGTAATAGAAAATTATTTATGAATTTGGAATTTATCGGCATTAATTATTTTAAAACAAAAAACCCAACTTCATTTAGAAATTGGGTTTTAATTTTTTAGTTATTTCAGAAAGACTAATCAAACTTAACCATCATTGGTTCACTCATTTCGATTTTTATCCCTGGAATTCCTTTTACAATTTCCTTCAACTCATCCAGGCTGTTTGGGTGAATTTTTGTAAATTCTTTGAACTTTTCCGGATCATCAATAAGTTTTCCAAAATCAATTTCAAAAAGTGTGATTTTTGAATTGTCAACATAAGTTGCATTTGTCTCTTCTATTTTTCCATTCAATTCTAATGAAAGAGTCATTTTCAAATCTTTTAATATTTGCTTTAGCTGTCCCATTTCAGCCATGTTTTGTGAAGCCGTATCGCTTTCAGATTCTTCATTATCAAACTTGTTATCTTTTTTTTCTTTCGGCTGTGAGAAATGAACAATTATTTCTGAAGGGCTCCCTTTAATAAACTGGAAGTTAACATATTCTTCTTTTACATCAACAGTGTCTTGATCTATTCCTTCACCTTTTAGTTCATCCATGGATAATTTGCTATTGGGATTTTGATTTATCTTTAAAAGGTTTAAATCTTTGAAACTGTATATTGCTTTGAATCCTTCCTGTGTGTCTGAATTTACATGCTCTCCGGAAACATACTCAACGCCTTCGCCGTAATCCGAAGCTCTTTTTCTTGCATCTTCTTCTTTAAACATTTCAAAATCTTCAGTCTTACTTGAGTCTTCACTGAAAGAACTGGCAAATTGTTTAAACATCTTAATAACTTCGTTGCTCATCATAACGGTTTCTTCAATTGTTCCCGATCCATCGGGATTAACTTTAATGTTTGTATTTACCTGTAAGCAGCCTGAAAAAAATACAATGCTTATAATTAAGACTATTACATTAGTATAAATTTTCATTTAGTTTCCTTTTTTTGTTGTTAATTTAATAATGATAAATGATACCTACAAAAGGAAATTTTTGGTTTATTTTAGGAGATAAATATATCAATAATCATTATTCTGTTTCCTTTAAACCTTGAATAAAGAATAATTGACTAATATGTACAAATAAATTTGCGCAATTAGAGAAAATTCTATTTTACAATTTGTAAATTTAACGCTAAGCATAAACATATTTTCACAGACTTATTCACTTTCAGGGCAAGCAGTAGATTCATCGCAGATAAAACTTTAATATCTGGATATTATGCTTATTAATATCGAAATCTCCAAAGAAAGAGGAACAACTACAGACACTTAAAGCAAATTTAATATTTATAATTTAGCAACAGTAATTAAATAAATAGTATAAGATTTATAAAGGATAGATATATGAACAAAAAACTAATTAAAGCTATTGGAGGATTAATTTTAGGAATATTTTTTATTCCTTTAATAAATGGATGTTCAAGTGCAATTGATATTCAAAGCCTTTCAAATGACAAGCAGATTGTTGTTGATGGAAATCAAAAAGACTGGGGCAGCTTAAGTTTTATTAAAAACGAAAACATTGGTTTTGGTTTTAGAAACGATAAAGACAATCTTTATTTATGCATTGTTACTTCCGATAGAATGAAAATTAGAAAAATTTTATCCGGTTTAACTGTATGGTTTAAAACTGACAAAGATGAAATCGGTATAAAATTTCCAATGAAACCTGAAGGAGATATAATACCAGATATGAAAAATTTTTCCAATGATGAAGGCATGAGGCCTCCCGAAGTTGATGCACAAGATGGAGAAAATAACCAGCAGCGGCAGCGAAGAGAAGAAAGATTTCAATTTTTAATTTCAAGATTAAGGGACCTTCAAATAATTACTCCCGACAATCTCCCGCTATATACAAACAAAGCAGATGAAGGTCCTGATTTTATCGGCAAGCTTGGCTATCAAAATGAACAATTGGTTTATGAGTTAAAAATTCCTTTAGTAAATAATGACATTACAAAAAGAATATTTGATAACAGCGTTGATGAAGTTAATATAAATTTTCAAACAGACAAAATAGAAATGCCGAGCGGAAATTTTAAAGGAAGACGCGAAGGTAATGGAGGAATGGAGCCTCCTGAAGGCGGCGGTGGTTTTAGCGGCGGACCTGGCGGTGATGAAGGCGGCTACGGCGGAGGCCGTCGTGGAGGCGGCGAACGGGAAGGCAGGCAAGGTCGCGGCGGTATGGGCAAAATGGATTTTGATGCGCTCGATTATAATTTTGATGTAAAACTTTCTAAATAAAAAAAGTTCTTATAAAAATTTTCCGGCAATCAAAAAATCCTTCTACTTCAAAGAGAGGATTAGGGTGAGGTTATAATTTTTGTTCGTTATCTCTCCTAAGGCTCTTATGCTTAATTGTATAAGGGCCTTTTTATTTTTAAAGTTGATTTTTCTATTTAGTTTAAATATAAATTAGCTTAAGTTTTAATTGTCTTTGTATCATAAATATTTTAATAGTGGGAGAATTTTTATGAGATACCTTTCTATTTTAATTTTCACATTTATATTTATTTCTTGTGAAAACTACTTAGAAGTACATGAATACCCAGACGGCATTTCAAACTCTAGTAACGTTATTAAAAGTTATGGATGCGGAAATATCTTTGTTTATCAATTCTTAGATGAATTTAAAGCATTAACAGTCCGTATCGATGCAAAACATATTGAATTAACGCAAAAGCAGCAAGACTTTGATTTGAGTGATTCAAATCCATATATATCATGTTGTTTTAGAAATTGCCGGTAATGATCCGGACAGTGTTTATTTTAATTATTGTAACGATGTGGCACCTCTAAATATGGGAACAACTACAAAGTACAAAGCTGTTTCTGGAACTTTATCTTTATCGGTTTCGGAAGATAATCCAATTAAAGAGCCTATTTGGGAATCAAGTTATTATGTTACTATTAGTATTGAAAATCTGCATTTAATAAATCAATCAACAAATGATGAAATTAAGATTGATAAGGCTGTATTTTGGAATGTCCATGTGGGTTGGCTGCCGGGTTAAAATACATATCTGAAAATTAACATATCTGAAAATTAATGCCAATACTTTCCCTCACAATCTATAAATTACTCGCCAGTTCTGCCAATTCCGACCTCTCCCCTTTTTCAAGATTTATATGCGCATAAAGTTTTTGCCCCTTGAAATGATCAATCAAATATGTAAGCCCGTTTGACTCAGTATCAAGATAAGGATGGTCAATTTGGTAAATGTCTCCTGTGAAAACAATTTTAGTTCCCTCACCAACTCGCGTAATAATAGTCTTAATTTCATGCGGAGTAAGATTCTGTGCTTCATCAACAATAAAATAAATTCTCTGCAAGCTTCTTCCTCGAATATATGACAGCGGTTCTATAACCAGTTTCTCTTCTTTTATCATTGAATTTATTGCAGTGTAATTTTTATCATTTTCTGAAAACTGGTCCTGAATAACTTTTAAATTATCCCAAAGCGGCTGCATATAAGGTTCAAGCTTGCTTTGAACATCACCGGGTAAAAATCCAATATCTTTATTGCTTAACGGAACAATCGGCCGTGCAATATAAATTTGACGGTAGCTTTTTTTAATGTGCAATGCACTCGCCAAAGCCAATAAAGTTTTGCCGGTTCCTGCTTTACCTGTTAAGCTTACTAACGGGATATTCATATTAGTTAATGCATCAACAGCAAAAGTCTGTTCAGCATTACGCGGTTTAATACCATAAACTAAATTTTTATCAACCTTACGAATCGTTTCTTTTTCTTGGTCGAGATAAGCTAACACTGAACGGTTTGAATTTCTAAGTATATAAAATTTATTCGGTATTTCTTCCCCTTTAATTTTATGGAGAATCGGTTTTGCTTTAGATTCATAAGGTGATTGATACAACTTAAGAATTAAATCATCATCAAAATTTTCAACCACTTGCTTACCGCTGTATAGCTCTTCAATGCTTCCGATTCTGTCTGTTGTATAATCTTCCGCTAAAATTCCTAAAGCCTTCGCTTTCATCCTAAGGTTTACATCTTTGGAAACAAGGATGACACTTCCATTTTTGGTTTTTTTATTCCAATCATGTGCTACAGAAAGAATTCTATGATCAGGAGAATCTTCTCTAAATAAATCTCTTATTTCATCATTTATTCCTCTCGACAAAGCAATTCTCACTTTTCCTTTACCTTTGCCAAGTGATACACCGCCGTTGAATATGGCGCTTCCAGTAAGTGAGTCCAGTTTTCTTGCAAACTCGCGTGCATTTAAATTAATTACCTGGCTGCCGCGTTTAAAATGATCCAGCTCTTCAATTACGGTAAGCGGAATCACTACGTCGTTTTCCTGAAATTGCTGTATTGAACTTGCATCATGAAGAATAACATTTGTATCTAGAATAAATGTCTTAGGTATTTTGATATTTTTAATTTTTTTCATGATTTGTAAATAATAATTGGTGTAGTTTGGAAATGATGGTTCGTGTTTGGGAATAAAAGAATTTTTGAAGCATTAAATAATTTCTATTAATTAAATTCTACACGTCTATATAATTTTTTTTTTGATAAAATTAAAGACCTTTCAAATATTTAACACAAATTTATTACATTATATTTTTAGTTGATTCGGCAATAAGTAATTCTCCCAAGCATAAAAAGACGCAAAAAAATATAAATGTGAAAATTTAAAGCTCTATTTGTATAAAGATGAAAATTAAAAGCTGATTTTTAAAAAAATTGATTAAAGTTTTTGTTTCTTAATTGTATCTTAAAACCGATTGCTTTATATTTGTTTCCCAAGCAAACAGAAAGATTTAACCAATCATTAAGAAAAAAGTTAAAATAATCAGTAATGATTTTTCGAATTTAAGTGTTAATGCAGCCACTCATTGAGTGGCTATTTTTTTATAAAAATATTTGATATTAATTATGATTCAAAAAGAACAAAAAGCAGTTTTAATTTTGGAAGATGGAACCGAATTTACCGGCTACAGCTTCGGTTATGAAAATAATACTAATGGCGAAGTTGTGTTCAATACGGGCATGGTCGGCTATCCGGAGACAATGACCGACCCTTCCTACAGGGGACAAATCCTGGTTTGTACTTTTCCGCTGATTGGGAATTACGGTGTTCCCGGCGATGAAAGGGTGGATGGGCTTTTCAAAAATTTTGAATCAGAAGAAATCCATGTTAGAGCATTAGTCATTTCCGACTACTCTAAGAATTACTCACACTGGAATGCAAAGAAATCATTAAGTGATTGGATGAAAGAACAAAAAATTCCAGGTATTTACGGAATTGATACCAGAATGCTGACTAGAAAACTGCGTGATCAAGGAACCATGCTTGGTAAAATTATAATTAATAAAAATGAGAAAATTGATTTTGAAGATCCGAATCAAACTGATCTTGTCGGAGAAGTTTGTGTTAAGCAGCCGGTTGAATATAAAAGGAATGGAAAGAAAATAGTTTTAGTTGATTGCGGAACAAAAAATAACATTATTCACGCTTTCCTCGGAAGAAATATTTCTGTATTACGTGTTCCTTATAATTATGATTTTGCAAAAGAAAATTGCGATGGGATTGTTTTATCAAACGGCCCTGGCGATCCCAAAATGTGTAAGAAAACTGTTGAGGTTACAAAAGTTAGCTATGAAAAAACAAATTCCAATATTAGGCATTTGTCTTGGCAGCCAGATACTTGCTCTTGCCGCCGGCGCTAATACTTATAAATTAAAATACGGACACAGGGGACATAATCAGCCATGTAATGAAACCGGGACAAAACGCTGCTATATCACTTCGCAAAATCATGGATATGCTGTTGATTCCGAAACATTGCCGGAAGACTGGCGCGAATGGTTTACAAACGACAACGACGGAACGAATGAAGGATTGATACATATTTCAAAACCATTTTTTGCCGCACAGTTTCACCCGGAAGCTTCACCCGGCCCGGATGACAGCGAATTTATTTTTGACATGTTTGTAAGAGCACTTTAAATGCCTTTACAAATTTTAATTTAAGGAAACAAAATCATGAGACGCTTGAAAACACTTTTAATTTTTTCAGCATTAATATTTTTTTCATTAGAAATAAATTCATCCGCATTTGCGCAGGAAACTGCCAAAGAAAAAAACGCGAGAATGGAATGGTGGCGAGATGCACGTTTCGGATTATTTATTCACTGGGGACTTTATTCAATTCCTGCCGGTGAATGGAATGGAAAAACTGATTATGCAGAATGGATTAGAAATAATGCACAAATACCGTTGAAGGTTTATGACAAGTTTGTTAATCAATTTAATCCGGTAAGGTTTAATGCTGAACAGTGGGTTAAGATGGCTAAAGATGCCGGGATGAAATACATTGTCATTACTTCTAAGCATCATGACGGTTTTTGCAACTTCGATTCAAAGTATACTGACTTTGATATTATGTCAACTCCTTACAAAAAAGACATTCTAAAACAGCTTGTTGATGCAGCCCATAAAGCTGGAATCAAAATTGGTTTCTACTATTCAATAATGGATTGGCATAATCCCAATTATCTTCCGCGGCGACCATGGGAAACTGACCGCTCCACCAAAGGTGCTGATTTTGATAAATATGTTCAATACATGAAAAACCAGTTACATGAGCTTCTAACCAATTATGGTAAGATTAGTGTTCTGTGGTTTGACGGTGAATGGGAAAGCACCTGGAACAATAAATACGGAAAAGAAATTTATGATTACGTAAGAAAACTTCAGCCTGATATAATTGTAAATAACCGTGTTGGAGTAGGCAGAAATGGTTTAGAAGGCTTTGCAAAAGATGGCGAAACAATTGGTGATTATGGAACTCCTGAACAGGAAATTCCGGCGACAGGAATTAAAGGAGTCGATTGGGAAACATGCATGACGATGAATGACCACTGGGGTTATAACAAAAATGATCACAATTGGAAATCTGCTAAAGAACTTATTAGAATGTTGACCGATATCGCTTCCAAAGGTGGAAATTATTTGCTCAACGTTGGTCCAACTTCCGAAGGCGTTTTTCCCGCTGCTGCTGTTGAAAGGTTAAAGGAAATTGGCGATTGGATGAAGGTTAACGGCGAATCAATTTATGATACTAAGGCAAGTCCGTTCGCAAATTTAAAATGGGGACGCTGTACAATGAAAGAAACTGAAGATGGGACTAGATTGTATCTTCATGTTTTTGACTGGCCTGCTGACGGAAAACTTATTGTTCCGGGAATTATGAGTAAACCCAAATCTGCATTTCTTCTTGCCGATAAAAGTAAAAACTCTTTAAACATTGCTAGAAATGAAGATGCTTTGGAAATAGAATTACCTTCCACTCCTCTTGATTCCATTAACAGTGTAGTAGTTTTAGATTTTGATGGAAAGCCTGATATTTATAATCCCCCGACAATTAGCGCAGAATACAATATTTTTATAGATTCATTGAATGTAAAAATACAATCAGAAAATCCGCATGCTCAAATTAGATATACTACTGATGGTTCAACACCAACTTCAACTTCGCCAATTGTAAACCATGAAATTACAATAAATAACTCTTGCACAGTATCAGCAAGAATATTCTTCAATAATAAACCAGTTACTTCGACTTCTCAAGCAGCTTTTAAAAAAGTGAATCCCTCCCCTGCGGTGAATGCGAATAATATACAGCCTGGGCTAAAATATTCTTATTATGAAGGTGAGTGGGATTTGATTCCCAACTTTGCCGAAATAAAAGCAGTTGATAATGGAGTTATGAAAAATTTTGATGTCATTCAGCATTCCAAGCGTGAAGATTACTATGGATTTTCATTCGATGGTTTTATTAAACTTGAATCGGATGGCATTTACAAATTCTTCACTTCATCCGATGACGGCAGCCGTTTATACATCGATGATATATTAGTTGTTAACAATGACGGCCCGCATGGTTTAACAGAAAAGAATGGAGTTGCGGCATTATCTAAAGGCTTACACAAATTAAAAGTAACATATTTTGAAGCAACTGGAAGTAATGATTTGTTTGTTGAATATGAAGGCCCGCAAATTAAAAAACAAAACATCCCGGATTCAGTTTTATTTAATGAAGGTAATTAAAAATAGTTTTAATCTTGATAGAAAAATAGGATTCTTAAATGATCAAAAAAGGTAAACCAAAAAAAGTATTGATACTTGGCTCAGGAGCTTTACAAATAGGACAAGCAGGTGAATTCGATTACTCAGGCAGCCAGGCAATTAAAGCATTAAAAGAAGATGGTATTTCAACCGTACTCATAAACCCTAACATTGCTACCATTCAGACTTCAGAAAATTTTGCAGATAAGGTTTATTTCCTTCCTATTAAACCAGAGTTTGTTGAAAAGATAATTGTAAAAGAAGAACCGGACAGCATACTGCTTCAATTCGGCGGACAAACCGCATTGAATGTTGGAGTATCGCTTTATGAAAGTGGTGTACTTGCAAAATATAATGTGAGAGTTTTGGGAACACCTGTAGAAGCAATTCAAAACACTGAAGACAGGCTTCTCTTTGGCCAGAAAGTAAATGAAATTGGATTAAAAGTTGCGATTAGTGAAACTGCAACAAATGTTGATGAAGCAATAAAGGCAGGTGAGAAAATTGGTTTCCCGGTAATGGTTAGAATTGCTTACGCTCTTGGCGGACTTGGTTCCGGGATTGTTAATAACAAAGAAGAACTTGTTGAAAAAGCCAGGCGTGCTTTCACATTCACAAAGCAAATTTTGGTGGAAGAATCTTTATATGGCTGGAAAGAAATCGAGTATGAAATTGTAAGAGACAAATACAATAACTGTATTACTATTTGCTCGATGGAAAATGTTGACCCAATGGGAATTCACACCGGCGACAGCATTGTTATTGCCCCGGTTCAAACTCTTTCCGCAAAAGAAAATTTTATGCTTCGCTCTATTGGAATAAAATTAATTCGCCATCTAGGAGTAATTGGTGAATGTAATATTCAATATGCTCTCGATCCGAATTCAGACGACTATAGAATAATTGAAGTGAACGCGCGTTTAAGCAGAAGCTCGGCACTAGCTTCAAAAGCTACAGGCTATCCGCTAGCTTTTATTGCCACAAAGCTTGCTCTCGGTTATGCTTTGAATGAAGTTGAAAATATTATAACCCAGGAAACATCTGCTTGTTTTGAGCCTGCTCTTGATTACGTCGCTTTGAAATTCCCCCGTTGGGATTTACAGAAATTCAAGCATGTAAGTACGCAGCTAGGTTCAGAGATGAAATCCGTTGGTGAAGTTATGTCTCTCAGCCGTTCATTTGAAGAAGTCCTTCAAAAAGCAATAAGAATGCTTGACGTAGGATTCAATGGTTTTGTCGGAAACGAATTAGAGTTTAAAGATTTGGATAACGAACTAATGCAGCCGACAGATAAAAGACTTTTCGCAATAGCCGCGGCACTTCAAAAAGGATATTCCATAGACAAAATTTATGAGCTTACAAAAATTACAAAATGGTTTTTGTACAAGATGAAAAATATTGTTGATACAGAATTAAAACTTAAGGGTGAGAAATTAAATTCTATCCCACAAGATTTAATGAAAGAAGCAAAAGAAAACGGATTCAGTGATTATCAAATTGCACGGCTTATAAATTCTAATGAGCTGGAAGTTAGAGAATACAGAAAATCATTAAATATAGTTCCTGTAGTAAAGCAGATTGATACGCTTGCCGCCGAATATCCGGCACAAACAAATTATCTTTACCTAACATACAATGGAAGTGAAGATGATATTTTATTCAGCAAAGAAGATAAAGCCATAACTAAAGATGAAAAAATTATTGTGCTTGGAAGCGGCGCATATAGAATAGGTTCGTCAGTCGAATTTGATTGGTGCTGTGTAAATGCAGTTATGTCGTTGAATAAAAGCGGCTATGAATCCATCATGATAAATTGTAACCCGGAAACTGTAAGTACCGATTATGATATTTGTGATAAGCTTTATTTCGAGCAACTAACTTTGGAACGCGTGCTTGATATTTGCGACAAAGAAAATCCCAAAGGAGTAATTGTCTCGATGGGAGGGCAGGTTCCAAACAATCTTGCTATGAAACTTCATCAAGCAGGAATAAATATTCTTGGTACTTCCCCGCTTCAAATTGACAATGCCGAGAACCGTCACAAGTTTTCCGGAATACTAGATAAAATTGAAGTTGATCAGCCGGAGTGGGAAGAGCTTACAAGTTTAGACGAAGCAAAAGAGTTTGCTAGTAAAGTTGAATACCCGGTTTTAATAAGGCCAAGCTATGTACTTAGCGGTGCAGCAATGAGCATAGTGGTTTCGGATGAAGAGTTAGAAATATTTTTGAAAAAAGCTGCTGAGATAAGCAAAGAACATCCGGTTGTCATCAGTAAATTTATAACTGATGCGAGAGAAATTGAAGTTGATGCCGTTGCAGATAACGGGCAATTATTTTGTTATGCAATTTCGGAACATGTAGAAAATGCAGGCGTTCATTCCGGAGATGCAACAATCGTTCTGCCGCCGCAAAGGACATACCTTGAAACAATGCGGCGTGTAAAAATGGTAACAAAACAAATTGCTAAAGAACTTGAAATTACAGGTCCGTTCAATATTCAATTCATTGCAAAAGATAATGAAGTAAAAGTAATTGAATGTAACTTAAGAGCTTCGCGAAGCTTTCCTTTTGTATCCAAAACATTAAAAATAAATTTCATTGAAATTGCTACAAAATTAATTCTTGGAGAAAGAGTACCGAAGATTGATAAATCATCTTTCGATGTTGACTATGTTGGAGTTAAAGCGCCTCAGTTTTCTTTCACCAGATTGAAAGGCTCTGATCCTGTGCTTGGAGTTGAAATGGCATCAACCGGGGAAGTTGCTTGTCTTGGTGATGATTTTAATGAAGCATTCCTAAAAAGCTTTTTATCAACCGGGTTTAGAATTCCTAAAAAAGCCGTAATGCTTTCAACAGGAACTTTAAAAGACAAAGCCGATTTATTATCTGAAACTAAAAAACTTTGTGAGATGGGATTAAAGCTTTACGCAACAAAAGGCACTTCAGAATTTTTAGGTAGAAATGGAATCGATGCAGAAATATTAAATTGGCCGCTTGAAAAAGAAGAGCCGAATATAATGACATATTTGAACGAAGGGAAAATTGACCTGGTTATAAATATTCCTAAGAGCCAGGAAAAATACGAACTTGATAATGATTATATAATTCGTAGAAAAGCAATTGATATGAATATCAATTTAATTACAAACACCCAGGTAGCTAAAAGATTTATTAAAGCAATTAACTTATATAAGGAAGAAAATCTTTCCATAAAAAGCTGGGATGAGTACAATTGATAAGTCAAAAGTAAAAAACTTATTTTAAATTATCATTTGTTCTTTTCTTTATAACTTTAAATTCTGCTACTACCGGTAAATGATCGGATGCACCGCTTCTAAAAACTGTAATCATCGCCGGCTCAATTATGATTTTGTTTTTTTCTTCATCCCGGTTTGAATAAAAGATGTAATCAATTCTTTTTTCCGGATAATCGGATGGATAAGTTAATCCTTTGCCATCACCTCTTTCTTCCCATACGTCCGAGAAACTTTCTTTCATCTTTAAATAAGTTCTGCTCATTGCAGTATCGTTAAAATCTCCGCAAATTATTACCGGCATATCGGGATACTTTTTAATTTCATTTTTTATTTCATCAATATTTGAAACTCTTTCACTATCTGAACTCCTGTAATCTAGATGTGTATCCATAAACAAGATTTCATTACCAAGAAAATCAACAACAGTTTGCAGAAGCCCTCTTTGCTCGCCTTCATAAAACATATTATAATGGTAATTATATTTAACCAAAATAGGAAGCCTTGATAAAATTCCATTGCCATATTCTCCGCCTTCAAAATCAATATTTTTATCAAAATACAAATGCATTTTTGTAAGGGCAGAAAGGCTATCCAATATTTTAATTCCAAGTGATCTTTCTGTCGCCTGGTCAACTTCCTGTAAAGCAACAAGATCAACACCAGTTTCTCTAATTACTTGTGCTATTCTCTTCAAATCAATTTTTCCGTCTAGGCCTGCTCCATGATGAATGTTGTAAGTCATTATCTTTAGATATAATGTATCATTATCTTCTTGAGGAAGAATTGTGAATGGAATCAAAACTGTTAAAAGGAAAAAAAGGATATAAATCTGTTTCATGTCAGTAAGCAATTATTGTTTATAAATCTTAACATATAAAATATAAATTATTTGGATTTTATGTCACGCAAAAAGAACCCAGGAATTAAATATATTTGCAGTAATAATTTTTAATTCCCAACAATAGGATTGACTAAATGGTACTTTTCTTATCGATATTCTTATCTATTTACTTTGCAATTAATTACTATGTTTTTATTCGCGGATGGCAGGCAATAAATGCATTTCATTCTTTAAAACCATTTTATGTAATCATATTTTTTATTGCATCTACTGCATATATCATAACAAGATTCTTTAACTACAAAACTTCCTTCGTGGCTTTATGATGCTTTGCTGTGGATCGGCTCATTTTGGTTTTCTTTTTTAATTTATTTTTTACTTTCAATACTCATCATTGATTTCGCAAGATTGATTAATCTTTGGATACATTTTATTCCCAATTCATTTTACAATAATTATGAAATAACCAAACAAATAACCGCCTCCATCATATTAGTTATAGTTACTGGGCTGGTAATTTACGGATATATAAATACACGAATGCTTTCAGTTTTTACTAAAGAAATTTCTATCTCAAAAAAATCAAGTAAGCTTAGTGAATTAAATATAGTAGCTGCATCTGATTTCCATTTAACTCCGGTAAACGATGGAAAGCTGCTGAAGAAAATTGTTAAGCAAATTAATGATTTAAAGCCGGATATTGTTTTACTTCCCGGTGATATTATAGATGATAAGGTGTCAATTCTTAAAGAAAGGAATATTTGTGATGAATTAAAGAATTTGAAATCGAAATATGGTGTTTATGCTTCGACCGGCAATCATGAATATATTAATGGAGTTGAAGAATCCGTTAATTTTTTAAGAGAGCTTAATATAAATGTTCTTCGCGACTCAGTTAAAAATATTGATAATGATTTTTATGTGATTGGCCGTGAGGATAGAGAAATTGACAGATTCAGCAGCAAGCATAGGCTTAAGCTCGATGAGATATTAAGAGATGTCAATAATGATATTCCCAAAATCCTTTTAGATCATACTCCTTTCAAATTACAAGAAGCTGAAGAAAATAAAATTGATCTGCAGCTATCCGGACATACTCATCACGGACAATTTTTTCCAGGGAATCTAATTACTAAAATGATTTATGAAGTGAGTTGGGGTTATCTAAAAAAGAATCAAACTCATTATTATGTAAGCTGCGGTGTTGGTACCTGGGGCCCGCCGGTTAGGATTGGAAGTGTCAGTGAAATTGTAAATATTAAAATTAAATTTATCGATTAGAATAAATAACGGATGTTCAAACTGACTGCCGCAAGGCAGGTTTGAACATCCCTGCGAATTAAAATACAAATGAGAGTCCGAATCTAAATTGGTCATAACTTAATGGTGCGGCTGTATCGAACGGCCAATTCATTTTACTTTGCCTCAATTCATAAATTCCATAAGACAATGCATTCTTCAAAATAAAGTTTGCGATTGGAGCGGCAAAAGGAGAAGACTTATAAATTGCTTCCACAAATTCATCAATCAAAACTTGGCTGGAAGCTTCTATCATAACGCTACCCGCCCATTTCCAAAATAGATGCCGCGGGAAAACAATTGACCTTTCATATTCAGCATTTATACCAATATTCTGAGTTATCTGAAATTCTATTCCACCCTTTGAACTTGTACCGAACCTGAATGATTTATTAAAATGATCCGTCAAGTTTCTGTCTGTTGAATCGCTTGGTTGATCTTCCATATTTAATCTTGACCACATTATGGAATTTGAATAATAGGGAATTAAAGCAGCCCTGCCGAATTTATATCCCAAAGCATAAGTTCTTCCTATTCCAATTCGCCACATATCAGATTTTAATCCATCCTTGTTGCCTGAAATCTTGGTCGAGATGTTGCTTATAGAAATAAACCTGTAGTTCTTCTGAAAAATTGATTGAAGCCATTTCATCTTATAATTTGTGTAGCCTAATTGAAGCTCAATTGAATTTGGTTTTGAAAATTTTTCCTTAAAATTATTTAAGCTCATATCCGATAAACCATAATTCAAAATAATTGTTGGCTGAGCATTCTTTAAAAAATCCATACTAAAGTCTCCCCAGCGGTCGTTCATTTGGGACTCCCATTTCTTCCATTTTTCCCATTCTTTTTCAGTTGCAGTAGTATCCGAATTATCTTGAGCAAGCACTAAAGAAGCGCTGATCATAAAAATCAAAGAAATAAATTTTATTGTATTTATTAAAAACATTTTTAATCCTTTAAAGATTTTTGGTTCTACTTTGTTTACAAAATAAATGCCACGCAAAATTTGTAATAAAATAGTAAAAATTAAAACGTTGTTTGATGAAAGGACAATTTACTATACAAACGGAATTATTAATTATACATCGCAATCATCAATTTAAAAACTTTTAGAAAGAAGATAAATTATGTTTAATTACTTCATCTAAATATGAATGAAATTTTTGAGGAAGGTTTTTGTATTTTGAAGCAAATTTATTTTTTGCTGATTCAAATTCTTTGCTATCCAGTTTGCTTACATCACTTTCAATATTCTTAATGAATAGCTGAATTTTATTTTTCACCTTTTCCTTTACTTCCTCATCATCACTTGCTGAAATAATTTCAACAGCTTTAGTTAAATCAAATTCATTTTCAACCAAGGCTTTTAAAGCTGCGCCTCTAAAATTTTCAGAAACCAGGGTACGGCTAACATTACCTAGCTCAACAGCTGTTTCAGTAATAGACGAGTGAGAAAACTTTTTTTCTCTAAGCGAATCAAGAACCAGGTCTTCAAAATTGAATTTAACACCTTTAACCATTTCTTCCGGCAAATCTACTAATCGGACTATTTTTCTATTAGCGGTTTTACAAAAGATAGAAGCTCGCTTTATTACTGCTTCCAGTTCCCTAACATTTCCTTTCCACTCGTACCCATTCAAAACTTCCGCAGCAGCTTTTGATAAAACCATTTCAGCCGATTCTTTTTCTAAAAACTTTTGAGCTAAAATTTCAATGTCATCTTTTCTTTCTTTCAACGGAGGTAACTCAACTTTTATTACATTCAAACGGTAATATAAATCTTCTCTGAACTTTTTCTCTTTTACCAACAATTCCAGATTCTTATTAGTTGCAGCGACAATTCTTATATTTGTTTTCTGAGTAACAGACGAACCAACTTTCTCAAATTCTCCTGTTTGAATAACTCTTAATAATTTTACCTGGAAGTTTTCACTAGTTTCTGCTATTTCATCGAGAAATATTGTTCCATTATTCGCAGCTTCAAATCTTCCAATTTTATCATTAACAGCCCCGGTAAAAGCGCCCTTAACGTGGCCAAACAATTCGCTTTCCAATAAGGAATCAGACAACGCCCCGCAATTAACTGCAATAAAATTTTTATCTTTTCTTTTACTTAAAGAATGAACTGCCCTTGCTGCTAATTCTTTACCTGTACCGCTTTCACCAAGCACAAGTATATTGGCTTCTTCCGGCGCTGTCTTCGAAATTAGCTCAGCAATTTTCGCCATATTTTTTGAGCGATAAATTATTCCATAAAAATCATTTACTTTTTCTTCAGGTACTTTTTCGGAAATAATTTCATCTTCTTCTTTAATCTTTAATTTGTCTATATCCGATTTCAAAGATTTAATTTTATTAATTAATGATCCCGAATTCTCTCCCGTAACATCAAGTTCCTTTTGAAGTTTTTCTAATTCAGCTTCCTTTTTGGTGAGATGAGATTTTATAATTGCAGCTTCATCTATTGCGCTTTCAAATGAATATTGCTTTTCCCTAAGCCAGTTAACTGAATCCAATATTACTAATATTATTAAAGGAATAATGAACCAGCTATAAGCAAGCTGTAAATTATAAACAGCAAATAGGAAAAAAGTTGGGATTATAAATGCGAGGGACAAGACAGAATAATGTTTAAGCAGTTTTGAAGGATTTCTTTTTCTATTAAAAAAAAGAAAAATTAAAAAGGTGCAAAGAAAAAATGCTTTGGAATAATTTATTAAACTGTCATCGAGCATTGAATGATTTAATAGATTATCTAATGCGAAAGCATGAAGAGCTACTCCGGGAAGATCATCGTCAAAGTATGTTGATATAGCAGGAGACAACTGCGGATCACTTACCCCAATAATTACAATTTTATTTTTAAGATTTTTTAATGACACATCATTCTTTTGAAGCAAGTCAAAATATTCAAGCCAGCTATAACTTTTAAATTTTGTCCAGCTTGAATGAAAGTTTATGTTAATCAAAGAACTGCCGGATAGACTATGTTCATTTATTTCTAAACGGTTTGAAATGATTTAATTGATAGCTAAATGCATATTCACTTGTGTTGAATGATTTAATCTCCACTGGAATTTTAATTTCATTGCCATCTTTGATATAGTTTATATGCCCGGTTTGAATATTTTCATTTAGAAGTTTTGGACTAGGATAGCTAAGAGAATCAGTTACGAAACTATTGCCGGAAAGTTTAATTTCACCTGCCAATGAACTTAGAACAACATTACCGGACTTTTCAATTTCTTTAGTCAGCAGCTGATCATACAAAGTTTGCGTGACAAATTTTGCACTTAAAAATATTTCTAAGCCAATTTTTTTTACATGCTGTTTAGTAAGGCTATTTATAATCAGCGCATAGTAACTCCTCTTAATCGGCCACTGGCCTAATTTATCTATATCGCTTTCTGTCAAATGAATTATGACAATATTTGTGTCGGGTTGTGCTTGGCCTTTAATGTGATAAAATACATTTTCAATTTGATGATCTACTCGCTTACTAACACCCCCAAATACCAACAGCACTAGAACTGCTATGGAGAAAGCAATTAGTCTAATAAGAAATTTTTGTGGAAATGCAGATTTAATGTTCATCAATGGTAAAATTATTATTGATGTAGCAATACAAATATAAAATAAGTTAGTACAATTTTAAGGTTGGATAAATAATTATTTTAAGGGTGTGTTTAAAATCCAGTGAGTAATTTAGAGTGAAATTTAAAAGAGCTGATTAAATTTTAATTATTACCAGAATCTCTTCCATTTATTATTTATCAATCTTAAAATAATTTCAGTGGTACATAGTTTTCCTATTGTTCGATAGTCTCTATCATGTTTTAACTCTATTTAAATAATCTTCAGTAAAATAATTTTGAATTAAAGAATTATTCGAAAAAATTAAATTATCAACAAGTTTTCTATGATTTACATTCAGCCAATTATCCCAATCTTCCAGCGGTTTTTGATCTCTGTAAAAAAGAATTTTATTTATTTCATATTTAGCTCTATTGATACTTTGAATAATAATTTAAATTTTTGTTCAGAACCTAAAACAGATTTTGGGTTTCTAGTTTTAACAGGTGATTTTAAATAATTCCGGAGCAAATTGTGAAATTAAATTTGACTTGTAAAACCATCGTTTCTTGACTCCCTCTTTTATTATTCATAAACTCAGAAAACTTTAATGTGCTTTGTTCAATTGAAAAAGCTAAATCAATTAATTCGTAATCCCAGGCAGGTACTCTTAAAGTAGTATAATGTTCGGCTATTTTATATTCACCTAAAAAATTGTGCGGATCACAAACATAACTAGTAAAAAGCAAATGATTTTCTGATGATTGAAAATCACCAAATTCATTTTCAACCCAGTTAAATTTGTTATTTACATGGTTTAATAATTCTCCATTTATTCCAATAAATATATTTTTAAAATCATTTGGGTTTACAGCTTGCTTGCCATTTTTAAACATATCAATTAAATAAGGGGAGACTATGCTTTCTCCACCAACATTTCCTCGAAATAATCCGTCATAGCTTATTCCGCTGATAGCCAAAGGGAAATCAGAAAGTTTTGAATAAACATCCAACAAAGTTGATCTTAGAATTGGCTGCACGCCAGATGAAAGAAAAACTGTTTCAAACATTTGTGTTTTTAAATTCTCAACAAATGTATCATCAAAAATTATTTCAAAATGTTTTGTTTTTATATCTTTGACTGCTTTTCTTGAAAAAATTAAATCGTTACAATCTTTCCCGCCATATGTGATATGTTGTGATTTTATTTCTATCAGGCGCCAGCACCAGATTCGTTCTTCCATCCCAACCACCGGTTAAAGCACAAGCTATATTATCTGAACCTTCAAAATATTTGGGAACTCTTCTACTGAAAATTTCTTTTGCGTATTCAATACCATCGTTACCTTTATATAGTTTTTCTTTCTTCCTAAATACTTCTGCATATTTTTTTATTTTTATTCCCTTTGTCTTATTACTATAAATCAGTACAGAAGAATAGGACAACCTTTTTACGTTTTCTAAAAATGTATCATCTCCAATTGGATAGTGGAAAAACATATAATCATAAAGCCACTTTTCATTAAACATTGCATTCTCCAATAATCTGCAGAAAGATGAAAGTTCGGATGAAATAATTGCAATGTCATTTTTAAAATAATAGTAGATTGGAAATTGCGCCCTGCGGTCACTTATTATATAATAATTATCTTCTTTCTTATTAAATGCAATTATTGCAAATACACCATTTAAGTTTTTTAATTCATTGAATTTTTGACTTTCCAGTAATTGGATAATTTTATTAAATGGAATTATTTGATAATCTATTAATTCCCCTGCTAGAAAAACTGTCCAGTTTTCATTACTAAAATATCTTTGTCCTTTAAGCGGTTCATCATTGTAAATACGTATAGAAAAATAATGAACTTTCTTCATCTTTAATTTGAGTCTCTTCTTTTGAGGAAATATCAGCCAGACTTTCTTTTAACGAATTTATATGAAAATTAGTCTGTGGACTTCCAATAGACAGGACAAACCTAGACATAAATTAGTGATTCCTTAGATTTTTAAATGATTATTCGCCTAGCTGCGAAGGTTGATCAAGACAAAAGACATGCCATGGAATAGATCTTAATAAAGAAATAAATTATTACATTTTTATTAAAAAATTCAATTATAATAAAAAACCCAGCCTCAAAATGAAGCCGGGTTAAATAATATAGTACAATTTTTTGTATTAAATTTTTTTTTAATTTATAAATTATTTACAAAATATATTTACTTAAATCTCTGTCTTTAACTATTTTATCCAGTTTCTCCTTCACAGCTTTTGCATCTATTTTCACAATTTCGGAAGGAATTTTATCCGGCACATCAAAAAGATATTTCATCCAATAAGCTGGTTAAAATTGTATGCAGTCTTCTCGCTCCAATATTTTCAACATTTTCATTTACTTCTGTTGCAATGCGGGCTATCTCCTCTAATTCCGCTTTCAGTGAATTTTAATTTTACCCCTTCTGTTTCCAGTAAAGCGCTGTACTGTTTCAATAAAGCATTTTGAGGAGTCGTTAGAATTTGTATAAAATCTTCTTCATTTAAACTTTTAAGTTCAACGCGAATTGGAAATCTGCCTTGAAGTTCAGGAATTAAATCAGATGGTTTTGAAACATGAAATGCGCCTGAAGCAATGAATAAAATATGATCTGTCTTCACTACTCCATATTTTGTATTTACGTTTGAACCTTCAACTATGGGAAGAAGGTCTCTTTGAACACCTTCACGGGATACATCAGGCCCTTGAGATTTACCGCCGCCGGCTACTTTATCTATTTCATCTATAAAAACAATTCCTGAGTTTTCAACTCTTTCAATTGCTTCCCGCTGCACAGCGTCCATATCAATTAATTTTTGAGCTTCTTCCTGAGCAATTATCTGCCTTGCTTCAGCAATAGTAGTTTTTCTTTTTTTCTTTTTCTTTGGCATCATGTTACCAAGAATTTCCTGGAAATTAATTCCCATATCATCCAATCCCATTGGCCCTAAAACCTGCATACCAACTGCAGTTTGAACAGAAGCATCAAACTCAATCATCTTATCGTCCATTTCACCTTTACTTAACTTTTGCTTCATCCATTCTCGGGTCTTTTCATTTTGATAATGTTCGTTATTCTCATTTTCATTGCCATCAGAATTAGCGTTTGTAACCTGAGTTTTTTTTACAGGTGGAATTAGTATATCCAAAATCTTTTCTTCTGCAATTGCTTCGGCTTTATGCTGCACTTCAGAAGTCTTTTCGGATTTTACCATATTCACAGCAAAATCGGCTAAATCTCTAATCATCGATTCAACATCTCTTCCCACATAACCGACTTCAGTAAACTTTGACGCTTCTACTTTTACAAATGGAGCCTGAGCTAATTTCGCAAGCCGCCTGGCGATTTCAGTTTTACCAACCCCGGTTGGCCCAATTAAAATAATATTATTCGGAAGTATTTCATCTTTAATTTCATCTTTAACTTGCTGCCTGCGCCATCTGTTTCTGAGGGCAATTGCAACAGCACGCTTAGCTTCAGTTTGTCCTATTATATAATTATTAAGCTCCTTTACAATTTGAGTAGGAGTTAATTCTTTCATTTCAGTTTTTTCCATTTTTAATATCCGTTTTTATTTCTCAATTATTTCAACATTAATTTTATCGTTGGTGTAAATACAAATTTCCGAAGCAGTCTTCAATGCTTTTTCAACAATTTCTTTTGCGGAAAGAGTGCTGTACTGTTTTAACATTTTTGCCGCGGCAAGTGCATACATTCCGCCCGAACCAATTGCAACAATTTGATCATCCGGTTCTATAACATCACCGTTACCTGAAATTACCAAAGCTTTATCTTCTGTAACTACAGCAAGCATTGCTTCCAATTTTCTTAAATATTTATCGGTGCGCCAATCTTTTGTTAATTCAACAGCAGCACGGTGAACATTTCCCCTATACTGTTCAAGCTTATCTTCAAATCTTTCCATTAAAGTAAAAGCATCGGCAGAGGCTCCGGCAAAACCGCAAAGCACTTTACCGTTTGAAATTTTTCTTATCTTTAAAGCATTATGTTTCATAACAGTGTTTCCCAATGTAACTTGTCCGTCCCCTCCAAGTGCGCACTCACCATTATGAATTATTCCTAAAATTGTTGTACTTCTTACTTTATTTTCCATCTAATAAAAATTCTCCTTTACATTTCAGTATTTTGTTTGCATTGTTAAGTATTAAATTTGAAAAAGGCAAATACTTATTTAATTCAGTTCGGGCATATCACAAGACACAATTAGTAAAAAATTAAAAATAGTATTTTATAAATAAGCAATTTTTATGGATTTACTTTCTGTCCGTTTTCCCATACTGGCACCCATTCAGTAAAATTAACAGTAGGCGGAACTGCAGTTATTCTTCCGCCAAAGCCCATATAGCGGAAAGCATAAGTTTTTAAATCCTCTAATTTCAAATTATCAAACGCTGCTTTATTAATCTTCACATTATATTTATCAGCAAGCTTGGCAGTATAATTAATAAAATGATTGCTGAGTTTTTGATAAAGCGCTTCTTTTTTCATTTCATTTTTTACAGAGTCAAAAGGCGCTGCGATATTATTTTCAGCTTCTTTCTTGCCAATCAATTTTATTATTGAATATCCTTCATCAACTTTTAACGGGCCATAAACTTCGCCAATTTTCATATTAGCAGCAGTTTTTCCAATGTCACCATACATAGTTGACGGGAAGAACCCGAATTCGCCGCCCTTATCTCTGGTCCATTTTCTTTTGGTATGAATTGAAGCAAGCTTTCTAAAATCCATTCCATCTTTTAATTCATCTAAAACTTTTTCAGCAACATCAAGGCTATCGGTTAATATTTCAAGAATGTTTACCTGCGGCGGATTTCCAATTTTCGATTCATACTTATTTAAATAATATTGATACGCCTCATCGTCAGTTACTTTAACCGAATCAATAAATTTTTGCTTGAATACTTTTGCCAGATAATTCTGCTTCCACATTGCTAACTGCGACCTGACTTCCGGCAAATTTTGAAGGCCTCTTTTTAATCCTTCTCTTGCTAATAATTCGCTTTCAATAAATGTTTTAACACGCGTATTTAATTTTCCGGAAACAATTTGGTTATCAACTTTTTTTAGATAGAAACCATCAAATAGAAATTGTCTTAAAAATATCCTGGTAGAAACCGGATCTTTTTTAAATTTAATAAAAGGCTCATTCAAAACGTCTTCACCTAATTCAGATTCAATCTTTAAAATATCTGCTGATTCAAGATTTACTTTTTGACTATCTGGAATTGCTTCTTTTATTTTTCTATCGCTCAACTCTTTTGTCAGCAAATCCGAAATACGCCAGAATATTTCGCCATCGGTTTCAACATGCATATCAGCAAGAAATTTATTTAAATAATTTTGATAAACCTTTCCAGTTTTCCTTTCCTCAATTACTTTTTTAACTTTTTGCACCGCGGCACTTGCATCATCCGATTTATAAGACTTTGTTTTTATATCATTAATTTTAAAAATAGCCCAACTGTTCCCGGTGTTTACCGGAGCTGTGTATTCACCAATCTTTAAACTGTAAAATAAATTTTCAATATTCTCATCTACTTCACCATATTTTATCAAAGTCGTATCGGCCACTTTTTCATTCATTTCAGCTAAAGAATCGAATGCTATGCCTGAATTAAGCTTATTATAATCATCATAAATTTCTGCCGAATCTCTTTCAATCAAGCTGCTGACTTCTAAATCAGAGTAGTACTTCTTAAAATCATTAAAAATTTCTTTATCAGTTACTTTAACTTTGCTAGCAATTTCAATTTTATATAGTGCATCCCGGACATACATTTTTTCGACACTTTTGTAAGCAGTCTGCATTATTAAAGCAGTATCAAGATTTTCATGTTCGGCTTCAAGCGCCCAAAGTTTTTCTGCAATTATAGAATACAGCAAGTCATACTTCCTGGATGTTTGGTCGCCGGCTTTTGTTAACTGAGGGACTAATTCATATCTTTCAGTAAATTCACTTTTAGTAATTTTTAAAGGGCCAACTTTTGCAATAACACTATCCTGCGCAAAAATATTGGATGTAATTACTAAGACGAATAACGCAACATAATATTTTAAATAAAATGAATTTACTTTATTTGCCGGCTGCAATATTATCCCGGTATGGTTGAAAAATTTTTGTGGGAAAAATTCTTGGAACTTGATTTTGATACTCTTTATAAATTTCACCAAAGTTTTCTACTAATTTTCTTTCTTCATAAATCGAACCTACGTAAAAATAAGCAAGTGTGCAGATAAAAACAGTTACATAAAATAAATCCATAACCGGGCGGAACAGCAAAAAAAGAATGCTAAAAAGATAAACCGGGTGCCTGCTGAATTTATACGGGCCCGATATTTTCAAAGTCAATTTTTCATCCAGCTCATCAACATGGTAATCGTTATTCAAATATCTTTCAACCTGCTTTATGCCAAGGAATTCTTTTGATGAAAAATATTTAAATGACCACAGCAATCCGGCAAGACTTAAAAATTGAGGAATTAAAATAATGATGTCATAGGGGCTTAGTAAGTCATAAATAATTATATCAGGTTTGGGTGAAATTTCGTAGAAAAGATATAAAGTTAACAGAGAGAATAAATTATAAACCAACCGGTAAAAAGCAATTTTATTTCCCAGCTTAGGAATTAAAAGCCGTTTAAATTTGTTAGAAGCAAAAAGTGAATGTGTGTAACCGAATATTAAGAATAAAAATATTATAATTAATTCATCGATAACATAAGAGATCATAGTTCTCTTCTTAACCTGGCAATCGGGAGCCTTAGCTGCTCACGGTACTTTGCAACTGTTCTTCTTGCAATATGAATTCCTTCATTGTTCAGCATTTCGGCAAGTTTATCATCACTGTAAGGTGAATTTTTATCTTCAGCTTCGATTAATTCTTTTAATCTTTCTTTGATATGCTTATTTGAAACTTCCTCGCCAGAATCAGTAGTTAAACCTTCACTGAAAAAATATTTTAATTCGTGAATTCCCATAGGACTTTGAACATATTTACCGTTAACCACGCGGCTTATAGTTGAAATATCCATCATAATTTCTTCAGCAATATCTTTATAAATCATCGGCCTTAAAAATTTTGGGCCCTTATCAAAAAACTCATATTGTTTTTCAAGAATCGCTCTCATGATTTTCATTAAAGTTTCCCTGCGCTGCTGAATGCAGGCAATAAACCATTTGGCCGATTCAAATTTTTCTCTTAAAAACTTATAAGTATTTTTTTCTCTATCATTCTTTTTTACTTTTTTGGTTGAGTCGATCATTTCAAGATACGTCCTGCTGATTGTAACAGAAGGCAGGCTTTTATCATTTAAAGTTATGACAAAATTATCCTCAACTTTCTCAATTAAAAAGTCAGGAGTAATTTGGTTCAGCTCATCACTTGCAATATTTCCTTCGCCTGGTTTAGGATTTAAATGCTGGATCAAATCGATAGTTGCTTTTAATGATTCATCAGTCAATTCCATTTTCTGCTTTAATGCATCAAACCTTCTCTTGGTAAAATCATCAAAGTGAAGCATTAACATTTGCTCGGCTAAATAAGTATAGTACGAATCAAAATTAGAATTACGAAGCTGTATTAAAAGGCATTCTTTTAAATTTCGGGCAGCGATACCGATCGGGTCAAACTTTTGAATTTTCTCAAGAAGGCGTTCTGCTTTTTCCAAAGGGATATGAATGTGTTCAAATAACTCAAGCTCAGATAGAATTTCCGGCAGGCTTCTTTTTAAATAACCATCGTCATTGAGGTTGCCAATAATTTCTGCGCCCAAAGTAAAATAATCTTCATCAAGCTCCAGCATTCTTAATTGATTTGTTAAATATTCAGTTAAAGATTCCTTGGAGGGGGTTAAAGGCTGATATACATCATCGTCCCCGCTTCTATTAACTCTATCTGAAGAATCATATTCATCATTCATGAAGTCTTCTAATTCGAATTCTTCTTTGTCATAGTCTTCATATTCTTCTTCGGCGGCATCATCTTTTTCCTTTTCCTGGGTAAGCTCCATCTCACCTTCCATTACCTCTTCAAGAACAGGATTTATTTCCAATTCATTTTTAATTCTTTGCTCAAGCGCCATTGTATTTAATTGTAAAAGCTTCTGATACTGAATCTGCTGGGGTGAAAGCTTTTGCTGCTGCGATAATCTTTGATGTAATGATAACATATTATTTCCCGGCTATCTCCTTTAATTTACTATACCATTTCTTGCCATACAGTCGAACTAACGATTCCTGGCAGAAATCTACTATTTTAACTTGCTTGTTTTTTCCGTTTTGCAGTGCAGGTTCACAATCACTGAAATTTTCGTACCGTAAAATATCTCCACCCAATTTTGCAACCCTAATAGGGAATAAATGACATGAAATGGGCTTTTTGAAATCAATTTTCCCGTCATTATAAGCTTTTTCAATGCCGCATTTAGCTATTTTTCCTTCAAAATAAACGAAAACACAAGCTTTATAATTTACACTATGAGTCATCAATTCATTATCGAAATTATCATAAAATCCGTTAATATCTATTTCTTTTTGATGATTTGGAGGAAGATAATCTTTAACAATCGGTAAAATTTCCTCAATTTTATCAACTTCTTCCTGAAGCAAGGGAGCCCCGTATTTGCTTTCTAAAGTACAGCAGGCGCCTTTGCATTTCTCTAAATCACACATAAAGTGTTTATCTACTATCTCAGTCCTTACTAAAACTTCATCAACTGTTATTATATTACTGTCAAACATTAATCATCATTGGAATAATTTTTGTACCAAACATAATAATTTGTAATTAAAGTTAAAAGAAATTTTGGCTTATATTTTGATGATTGCAAAAACTTTTTCACATCAGCCAGCAATTTGATTTGCAAAACCTCATTCATCTTTAAATTAGAATAGCTTATTTTTGAACCGGGTAATAATTAAACTAACCTATTTTAATTTATAATGGACATTTCCGGAAAAGTAATAATATTAACAGGGGCTTCAAGCGGAATAGGCTTAGCACTTGCCGAAGAAATATCAAAAGAAAAATGCAAGCTTGCAATTCTCGCCAGGAAAAAAGATAAACTTGATTCATTATCTGTAAAACTTAAAAATTATGGAAGCGAAATACTTCCTATAGAATGTGATGTTACAAAAATTGAAGATATAAAAAAATCCATTGCCCTTACAAAAGAGAAATTTGGGAATATAGATATTGCAATTTTAAATGCCGGGACAAGCCAAAGAGTTTTATCTGAAGATGCCGAACATTCCGCTGCAAAGCAGATCTTTGATGTTAACGTTATGGGAATTATAAATTTTGTTATTGAATTAGCTGATGACTTTAAGCGAAGGAGAAACGGAGTGATTGTAGGAGTTTCCAGTTTATCTGATGTTCGCGGATTCCCCAAAAGCGGTTTATACTGCGCGAGTAAAGCAGCGGCTTCATCTTTTTTGGAAAGCTTAAGAGTTGAATTCTCGCTGTACAATGTTAAAGTATTGACTGTTAAACCCGGCTATGTTAAAACACCAATGACAGATAAAAATGAATTCCCAATGCCATTCCTAATGGATGCAAGTAAAGCAGCGAAGATAATTTTAAACGGGATAAAAAAAGAAAAGAAGATAATCCAATTTCCTTTACCAATTGTTTGGGGTGCAAAATTTATAAAGTTATTACCTAACTTTCTATTCGATTATTTTACTTTACAGCATTTGAAAAAGTATAATTGATGTTTGCCGGCATTTGCTAAAATTAAACTTAACGCTTAATTTCAAAATCAATTTGAATATTTAAAAAATATTTAGTGTATTGTGAAAACTTTTCTATTTCTTTTATTACTTAGTCCTCTGACTTTCATATACTCCCAAGGTGATTCTTCAATTATCTTCAGCGAGATAATGTTTAGCCCAAATGGAAGCAATAGTGAGTTTGTTGAGCTGTATAATACAAGTGAGACAGACACAATCGATTTAAGCGGAGTTAAAATTAAATACCAAACCTCAACCGCTGATTTAATTAAGCCGGTAAATGATTCCACACTTTTACCGCCAAAATCTTTTGCGGTAATTTTTGAAGGCGATTATGATTTTCAAAATGGAATTTATAAATCATTAATTTCTTCTTCAGCATTAGTTTTAAAAATAAATGATAACGCCTTCGGTTCAGCAGGAATGTCAAATACATCTGATAGAACCCTTTACTTATTAAACTCTGCCGGTGATACACTTTCTGCTTACACCTATTCTGCTAATAATAATCCAGGCATATCAGACGAAAAAATTTTAATGACAAATGATAACTCAGCATCCAACTGGGCAAATTCTCTTATAATAAATGGAACACCCGGATTTAAGAATTCTGTAACTCCTATTGATTTGGATTTAAGATTATCGGCTATTTCAATTTCTCCGCTTCAACCGATTGACGGCGATAATGTTACAATAAATGTAAAAGTTAAAAATGTTGGATTGGCAGCTGCTGATAATTATTCAATTGAAATTTTTAATGATGTTAATTTTGATTCTGCAGGAGGCACAGGCGAACTCATTTTTAACCAGCAATATTCAAATCTTGCAGCCGGGGATTCGGTTTCTGCAAGTGCTGTTTTGAATTCATTAGTCTCATAAAGATTATCACATAATTGCTAAAGTAATATTTTCGAATGATGAAGACACAACAAATAATAACAAATATTTTTCTTTCACGGTTTTCCCCCAGGGAAATAAATACAACGATATTGTAATAAATGAAATAATGTATGCGCCCTCTTCAGGAGAACCGGAGTGGATTGAAATTTATAATAGGTCTTCATCAGCGGTTAATTTAAAAGGATTGTCTATTTCCGATAATTCAACAAAAGTAAAAGTAATTTCAAATAATTTTAACCTGGCAGCAAACAGCTTTTTAGTAATCAGTAAGGATTCATCAATTTTAAATTTATATAATGTTGGTTCTCCTATAGTTGTTTCCAATTTCCCTTCGCTTAATAATACAGGTGATGCGGTTGTTATAAAAGATTCTTTGAATGTTGTTTTAGACAGCCTTGAATATCTTCCTTCATGGGGCGGCTCAACGGGCGGGAAATCTCTGGAACGAATTTCAATTAATGAAAGCACAACTCTTCAATCAAATTGGGGAACTTCACAAAGCTTGGGAAAAGCCACTCCAGGGAAAGTAAATTCAATAACACCAAAAAATAATGATTTAAAAATTATTTCATTCAAGCCGGAAAAAGATTTTGCTGTTGTTGGAGAACCGGTAAGCTTTCAAATAAAAATTAAAAATGCCGGACTCACTCCGCCTAATAATTTTCAGATTCAATTTTATAAAGATTTAAATAAAGATTCTGCTGCCCAGACTAATGAATTGCTTTCCAGCTTATCCGGGAACGCTATCCTGCCAAATGACAGTGCTGTTTATAATTTCTCCACTAATAGTTTTATCAATGGTACAAATCTGTTTATAGCCAAAATTAGTTTTTCAGAAGATGAGGACACAACAAATAATACAGCTTTTACAAAAATATCAGCAGCACAAATAAATGAAGGAAGAAACGACCTGGTTATAAATGAATTTATGTATGCCCCAACATCGCCGCAGCCTGAATGGATTGAAATATTCAACCGCAGTGATAAAACAATCAATCTAAAAAATTATAAAATTGCCGATGAGAATGATACCGTTGTGGTAGTTAAAAATTCAATTTCACTTAATCCAAAAGAATATTTTGTAATTACTAAAGACACTTCCATTAAAAATTACTACAACATTAAATCAAAATATATTAAAGCCAGCTTTCCCACTTTAAACAACAGCGGCGACAGAATTGTTTTAATTGATTCGCTTAACCGCACAATTGATTCGCTTGAATATGTTTTTATTTGGGGCGGAAGCAATGGAAAGTCACTCGAAAGAAAAGACCCCGATAAATCATCTACTGATTCATCAAATTGGGCAACATCCGTAAGTCCATTTAAGGCGACTCCCGGAGAAATTAATTCAGTAACACAAAAAGATTTTGATATTGCAGTTTCTAAAATAAATTTTAATCCTGCGAAGCCTTTCTTTGGTGATGAAGTTTCCATTTCAGCCGTTATAAAAAATATCGGCAAAAATAATTCTAGCTTTAATGTACTGCTGTTTGAAGATACAAATCTTGATTCAATCCCGGATTTAAGCCTGGAATCAAAAACTATTTCTAATTTAAGTACGAATGACTCGGCAGAAATCAAGTTTGACTATACAATTAAAAACATCCAAACACAAAAAAGATATTTTGTTAAAGCTGAATTTTCCACCGACCAAGATACTTCCAATAATATTTTATCAGCAGATATACAGCCAGGCTATCCTTCGTCTTCAATAATTATTAATGAAATTATGTATGCCCCGCCGGCAAATGAACCTGAGTGGATAGAGTTTGTAAATACATCAAACAAGGAAATAGATATTAAAGATTGGAGCATAAGCGATTTGCTTCCAACGCCGACAAAAAATTTAATTACCGGCAATGATGCAATTATAAATCCAAACGAATATTTCATTATTGCTAAAGACACTTCATTTTATTCTTATCATCCTGATGTGAAAGTAAAAGTCTTCACAGTAAATTTCGGAACTCTTGGCAATACAAATGACGGAATAATTCTTCATGATTTTAGAAATGAAATTATTGACAGTGTTAATTACAAATCGACCTGGGGCGGAGGAAATGGATTCTCATTAGAACGTATTTCATTTAATGCCCAATCAAATGACAGCACAAATTGGATAACTTCATTAAGCAAAAGTAAAAGTACTCCCGGCAAAATAAATTCAATAAATAATTTTAAACCGGCAAAAAGAAACGACCTGGTAATTAATGAAATTATGTACGACCCCGATACAGATAACTCTGAGTTTATAGAGTTTTATAATTTGAGCAGTGATTCAGTAAACATCGGCGGATGGAAAATTGAAGACGAAAACGGAAACCAATACGAACTTTCAAAAGTCAGTCTTTCCCTGCCTTCCAATGCATATTTTGTTTTGGCCGCTGATTCACTTATTAACAGCAAGTATAGCCAAAACGATAATTCTTATAAAACTATTTTAAATATTTCTTCACTTGGGTTATCTAATTCTGGAGAATTAATTCTACTAAAAGATTTATTCGGAAACACAATAGATTCCGTACATTACTTTGACAACTGGCAGAATAAAAACTTTCTATCCACAAAAAACATTTCACTTGAAAGAATTAATCCTGCTCTAGGCAGCAACGATCAATTTAACTGGAGCAGTTCCGTAAATTCAAATGGAGCAACACCCGGTTCGCAAAACAGCATCTTCACAGAAGGAAAAAACAGTGCTTCAAATATTTCTGTCTCCCCTAATCCCTTCTCCCCCGACAATGACGGCTTTGAAGATTTTACTATAATTAATTATAAACTTACCCAGCCAATTGCCCAAATAAGAGTTAAAGTTTTCGACAGCAAAGGAAGATTAGTGCGAACAATTCTTAATAACCAGGCCAGCGGAGAGAAGGGGTCAATTGTTTTTAACGGACTGGATGATGCAAATCACTCACTTAGGATCGGGATATATATTATTCTTATTGAAGCTTTGAACAGTAATTCAGGAGTAGTTGAAGCATTAAAAACCACTGTAGTTGTTGCACGAAAACTATAAAATCTTTAGAAAATTTATAAAAATTAGACCTTTTATTTAACTGCTGCTTCAATCCCAAAAACTATATTCATCTACCTAAAACCATTTCTAAGGAATAAACCCGGTCTAACCGTAATTATTAAGGTAAAAAATAATTTCTGCCTAATATTGTTTTTTATCTAAAAATAGTTTTTATTAGTATTTAAAGACTGAAGATTGTTATTTGCGTATTAGCAATATTTTCGCTATCGAGAATGATTTTTCGCACGTGTGGAAAAACTCAACTATAAAATTTGAGTTTTTGAAAGTATTTAATAAAAATTAAATGGCATAATCATTGAGTTTAAGTGAATTGAACATACATGGTTCTAAGAAATTTATTGGAGAAGATAACATGGAAAAATCCGAAGGTAGCGTGTTGATTGGAATAATAAATGGAATTATGATTGAATTCAGCTTTGTAGCAGTTATCGTTTTTATAGTTAAATTTTTTTGATTGAATTCCAAAGTTAATTAACTGCTTGATTTGATGTTTTAGAGGATCTTCTTCAAAAATTAAAAGCCGTATAAAATTACGGCTTTTTTGTTTTTAAACTCATTTCTAAATAACCTGCCCAAAGCCCTTCTAACTTTAAATAAAATATTTAAACTAAATCAAATCTGTCCAAAACAAATAATATTCTGCTATTGTAATTAAACTTTAATAATATTTTAATGTCATCCCTGCCTGCCGAGCGTGTTGCAGAACTAATTTTACTGTCACACTAAGTTTATCGAAGTGTGAATTCTTTCAGAAAATTTAGTCTTCAACAAGCTCTGACTGACAAACTAAGTCTTCTGAAACACGCTCTGCCGGTAGGCAAGCCTTCGGGATTTTTGCTCAGCTCTTTTTATTGTTTTTATAAAAATTCTACTCCTTCGGTGTTTGTTTTATAAGAGCGAAGGGATGAAATTATTCATATATAGATTTATCCTCTTTTCTGATTATTTGCAATATAAATTTTTTGATATGGATTTATTTTGGACAGCACTGAACTAAATCAAATTTCCAGATAATTTTGCAAGATAGTTTTTGGATTTAAATGATATTAGTTTTAAGTTCAAGTATTGTTTTTTGGGGATACAAGCCTTATTCAAAAAATAATCTTTTGGAATTAATTAGTCTCTATTCCTGGAGAGACTGAGAGAGGGAAAGGGCAAAATGAAAAATTACGGTTTTAGATTTAAAATAATTTTTATAGCATCTGCTTCTCTTTTTTTGTCTTTCTGCAAATCACAAAATCCTAACAGATATATTAATAATAAAGATAAATTTTCCATTCAATTTCCTAATAACTGGGAGATTAAAGAAAATTATTACGGCACTAATGTAATGGCATTAAGCCCGCTTGAAAACAATGAAGATAATTTTAGAGAAAACTTAAATGTGGTTGTTGAAACTATTCCAGCCCGTATGAGCCTGGAAGATTATTTCAGCCTCTCTGTTAAGAATCTTCACCAGCTAAATAATTTTAATGACGAGTTCAGCGGATATGACGAGTTCGATAATACAAAAGTGAAATGGTTATATTATACACATGAATTGGCTAATTATAAACTGAAAGTTGTTTTATACCAGTTAGTTAAAGACGGCAAAGGTTATTCAATTACAGCTACGGCAAAGGCTGAAGATTTTGATAAATATAAAGATCAATTTCAAAACAGTGCTTCTACTTTTGAATTTGAATAAGCTGTTTTAATACATCAATATAAAGAGAAAATCATTAATTGTTGTTCGATATTTTAAAACTTGTAGGCGCATTAGGTTTCTTCATTTACGGCATGAAAATCATGAGCGAAGGAATTCAAAAAGTTGCCGGTAATAAAATGCGGCAAATTTTAAGCGCTATGACTACAAATAGGTTTACAGGCATTTTAACAGGTTTTGCCGTTACTAGTGTCATTCAATCTTCTTCAGCAACTACAGTGATGATTGTTAGTTTTGTAAACGCCGGTCTGCTTAAATTAAAGCAAGCTATCAGCGTAATTATGGGCGCAAATATCGGCACAACTGTTACCGCTGTGCTTGTTACAGTTTTCGGCTTCTCAAAAATCAGCGTTGCTTCCTATTCCCTTCCCATCATTGCAATCGGATTTCCATTAACATTCATGCGCAATAATAAATTAAAATCATGGGGAGAATTTTTTATAGGCTTTGCGATTTTGTTTATGGGACTGGAAGCATTAAAAAATTCAGTCCCGGAAATAAGCCCTGAAATGTTAGCGCATCTTAAAGGGCTTACCGATATGGGAATCTTATCTACGATGTTATTTATTCTCATCGGAACTTTATTTACTGTAATTGTTCAATCCTCAAGCGCAGCCATGGCATTGACCTTAGTAATGTGTGAAAATGGATGGATATCTTTTGACATAGCCGCAGCAATAGTTCTAGGAGAAAATATCGGCACAACAATAACAGCCAATATCGCAGCCATCATAACCAATATACAATCTAAACGAGCAGCACGGGCGCATTTTATTTTTAATGTGTTTGGTGTTTTATGGATGCTGATTGTTTTTCCCTGGTACCTCCAGGGAATCGATAAAATAATGATGACCACTGAAGCCGGTTCACCATTCACTAACTTTCATGCTATTAAATGGTCGCTTACACTGTTTCATATTACATTTAATATAATTAATACTTTGTTATTGGTTTGGTTCATACCGCAGATAGTTAAAATTGTAAAGCTGATGGTTCCCTCAAAAGATACTGACGAAGAATATCATCTTGAATATATTGGGACAGGATTAATGAAAACATCCGAACTTTCATTGCTGGAAGCGCAAAAAGAAGTTGCAAAGTTTGGAAAAATTGTTTCTAAGATGTCGGGCTTTGTGCAAGAATTGCTGAATGACGATCCTAATAATAAAAGGCATAAACTGTTTGATAAAATTTTGAGATATGAACAGACTACCGATAGGATAGAAGTGGAAGTTGTTAATTACCTTGCTAAAATTTCAGAAGGAAGATTAAGCAAAGATGCTTCCAATAAGGTAAGAAGCATACTAAGTATTGTGAGCGACCTTGAAAGAATCGGAGATATTTTTTACCAGATGTCAAGATCAATTGAAAAGATGGATGAAGATAAAATTCAATTTTCCGAAATGCAGTCGGCAAATTTAAAAGCTTCTTTCAAGCTTATTGATGAAGGATTATTAATTATGCATGAAAATTTGAAGATGTCATACGAAAAAGTTGAGTACGGCCCTGCACAGGGAAAGGAGCTGGAGATAAACGAGCTTAGAAATAAATTAAGAAAAGAATATTTTGAAGAAATTGAAAAAGGAGATTATAATTTAAGAAGCGGAATGATTTATAATGATATTTTTAATTCATGTGAAAAAGTCGGTGACCATATAATAAATGTAACGGAAGCGATTTTGGAAGATCATAATGAAAAAGTATTAAACTAATTATTCAACAAATTGCAGGTTCAACATGCTTAAAGAATCTTTTGTCGAATTATTCGACCGTGATTTAAAAAAACTAAAAGATGAAATTTCTTCCTTTAAAGATGAAAAAAATTTATGGAAGATTTCGGGAGAAATAAAAAATACTGCCGGGAATTTATGCCTTCATCTTTGCGGTAATTTAAAAACTTTTATTGGCGCTAATATAGGGCACAACGGGTACGTCCGCGACCGTGAATCGGAATTTTCCAGCAAAAATATTTCAAAAGAAGATTTGCTTAAAAATATAGAAGAAACTATTGAATCGGTTAATTCTTCATTAAGCTCAATGGAAGAAATAGAATTGGACAATATTTACAAACAGAATTTCTTACAGAAGAATGTAAGTACTGCTTTCTTCCTGGTTCATTTGATAGGTCATTTGAATTATCATCTCGGGCAGATAAATTATCTCCGCAGAATGACAGATTAAAAAGACTAATAATTATCCTTTTTACTTGAATTGTGTTTAAGTAATTTCCCGCCGATAAAATTAATTATATAAGAAATAATTTTAGAGACGCTCTGATAGAGCGTCTTTACTTGTGTATTAATTAGAAGTGAATTTCAATCTAATGAGATTTCGATTTAGACGCTTCACCGAAGCGTCTCTACAAAATTGGATGTATTTTTTTTATGATCAAATGATTAAGTTCGTTTTTATTTGAAGAGTCACAAATTTGCGTTCCCTGCATTTATAATTATATTTTCAAATCATTAATTTATTTATTCATATGAAAACTTTAATACTTTCTGCAATCATTCTTACTTTGTCTTTTTCTTTTACTGCATGCAATCATACGCAGCAAAAGATTAACGGCGACTTTTTAACCGCGGCAATTGATACAACCGTTGATCCGGGAGTTGACTTTTTTAAATATGCGACCGGGAAATGGATGAAAGAAAATCCAATCCCCAAATCAGAGCGCTATTGGGGTTTGCCGAATCTTGTGAACGAAGAAACTTACAGCAGGCTGAATGGAATTTTGCGTGAAGCCGCAAAATCAAATGCAAATTCAGGTACCAATGAACAAAAAATAGGTGATTTTTATTTTACAGGAATGGATTCATCCAAAATTGAAGAGCAAGGTATTTCTCCTATTCAACCCGAACTTGATAAAATAAATTCTATCAAAACTAAAAAAGATTTGTTTGAAACTGCTGCGCTGCTGCATAGAGAAGGTGTTGGAGTTTTATTTGAGATGTTTGTGGAACAGGATGCTAAAAACAGCCAGCAGGAAGCTTTGTATTTATGGCAGGGCGGACTTGGTTTACCAAACAAGGAATATTATTTCAGAAATGATTCCCGTACTGAAAATATCAGGTCGGAATATAAGAAGCACATTGTTAACATGTCGAATCTTTTAGGAAATAAATATAGTGATTCGAAGGAAGATTTAAATTCAATTTACCAAATAGAAAAATTTCTAGCAGCTTCCAGCAGAAAACTTGAAGACCTGCGCGACCCTTACGCAAATTATAATAAAATGTCTGTGGAAGGGCTTCAAAAGATGACCCCAAACATTGACTGGAAAATAATGCTGAATGATATGGGTGCCGGTAAAGTTGATTCAGTTATTGTCGGCCAGCCGGAGTTTTATAAAGCTTTAAATACCGCCATAAACAAGTTCAGTCTCAGTCAATGGAAAGCTTATTTAAAATCTCATCTAGTGGAAGATTTTGCAAATACTTTAAGCAGCAAATTAGATAAAGAGCATTTTCACTTTAGGGGAACTATAATGTCCGGAATTAAAGAGCAGAGGCCCAGATGGAAAAGAATTCAAGATGCTACAGAAGACGCAATGGGCGAATTGCTGGGACAAATTTATGTTAAAAAGTTTTATTCACTTAAAACTAAAAAAAGATATGAAAAAATTGTTGACAACTTAATTGACGCTTTCGCAAACAGGATTCGTAATTTAGATTGGATGAGCGAATCAACAAAACAAAAAGCACTTGCAAAATTATATTCGATAACAAAAAAGGTCGGCTACCCGGATAAATGGAAAGATTTTTCAAAGCTAAATATTAACAGAGATTCTTATGCAAGAAATTCAATTACGGCAAACGAGTTTTGGTTTGATAGAAATATAAATAAGCTGGGCAAACCGGTTGATAAAACAGAATGGGATTTGACTCCGCAAACCTGGAATGCATATTATAACCCGTCCAATAATGAAATAGTTCTTCCCGCGGCAGCTTTTATTGTGCCCGGAGTTCCGGATTCTCTTGTTGATGATGCTGTAGCTTATGCTTATGCAGGCGCTTCTACAATAGGGCATGAAATGACTCACGGTTTTGACGATGAAGGAAGGCTTTTTGATGCAAACGGAAACTTACATAATTGGTGGACAAAGGAAGACGAAAAGAAGTTCAATGAAAAAACCAAATTGATGGTTGAACAATTTGATAATTATGTGGTGCTTGACAGCATGCACATAAACGGCAAAGCAACTTTGGGAGAAAATATAGCAGACCTCGGCGGAATTGTAATCGGATGGGATGCTTTCAAAAAAACCGATGAATACAAGGAAGGCAAAAAAATAGCCGGGCTTAACTCCTGCTAAAAGATTTTGGCTTGGCTATGCATATTCATGGCTGGGACACATGCGGCCTGAAACACTTGCACAACGAGTTTTAACCGATGTACATTCTCCGAACTTTCTTAGAATAAATGGGCCGTTTAGTGATGTGCCGGCTTTCTATGAAACTTTTAACATTAAGCCGGGGCAGCCGATGTGGAGGCCGGAGGATAAAAGAGTGAAGATTTGGTAATTAATATTTTATTTCGAAATATGAAATTTTCAATGATGTACAAGATACGATGTCAGGCTGATCTTTTGCGAAGAATTATTTACCCGTTTGTGAATTGATAATAAATCTTCATACTATCGATTTGGACTACTGTATGACATGAATTTGAGTAAACTCACCCACTGGTTACTAAAAAGATGACATTGCAAACTCTAACTTCACACTTCGACGGATGCTCAGTGTTTGACAAGAACTTTGTTTCACCCGTTGACAATGTCATGGTTTAACAATGTCGATAATACTGATCAGTTTTGGACTGATTGATAATGAAGATTCTTACACAATTCGACAGGGCTATAGTAGTGACATTATGAGAATTGAACTTCAGCATTTCGAAATAATCATTGTGAAAAAACTCATTGTCACCCCGTTAAATTGTTGGTAATTAGCTTAACTAATTTTGCTATAATAATATCAGTCCTTTCAACTTACTGCATAATTATGGATTTCTTTATACCGTTAAATGTTCGATGGAAGTTAGTATACTGATGTAACTTCAATTTAAAAACTAGTAACTTTAGTAAATCATAATTCAGTCAATATTTGAAAAGATATTTATGTTCACCCCGTTGGGGTTGTTAGAATTAGTTTAATAATTTTGCTATAATAATATCAGTCCTTTGGACATACTGTTAAAGATGGTATTCATGCTGAGAAACCAAATAAAGGCTGGAGCAGAGCTAAAAAGAAGACACTTTTAAAAGGAGATTCGTGATTCATTAAGTTCGGATGCTTTCTAAATCTAAAAGATTTTAATCGTCACGCTCGACGGGCTAAGTGTGACGTGATAATTCAGGCTGAGCAATTGTCGAAGACTGAAATATCAGCCATTGACAATATTACTTCATAATGTTGGACATGCTCATGTGACATGGAAATGATAATGGCGTACACTTCGACGAGGCTCTGTGTGACAACGTTGCGTAGTGTAGAATAAAATTTGTGGAATTTATCAATGACTGAATAAAATTAAATTATAAATGAATTTAGAAGAAGCGATTGAACTGCTTTGGTATTCGTCAAATGAAAAACAAGCCTGGGCTGATTTGGGATGCGGCACGGGGACTTTTACTTCTGCATTAGCTCATCAGCTTAAAGCCGGAGGTGTTATTTATGCTGTTGATCAAAATAAAAATGCTTTAAATAAAATTCCAGATGAATATCACGAAGTTCAAATTATTAAGCATCAAGCAGATTTTACAGAATTTGATTTGCCCGATAATTTAGACGGCGTTTTAATGGCTAACTCACTCCATTATGTTAAAGATAAAGCAGTGTTCATAAAAAAGATTGAGAAGAAGTTAATGCACAGCGGAAGCTTTTTAATTATAGAATATGACACAGACAAATCAAATCATTGGGTTCCCTTCCCTATTTCATTTCAATCTCTAATGTCATTATTTGAATCTAGCGGCTTTACTTCGATTAAAAAATTGAATGAACATCCTTCAATTTACAGGCGTGCAAACATGTATTCGGCAATAGTGAAAAAGAGTTAGTAAATTATTTGTCAGTCAGAATGGCTCACCAAAAATGAATAAAATATTGTTGAAGATTGTAGACCGAGTCTAGACCGAGAGTAGAACGGCTTTGGTAAGGGAGAGAAGGAAAAAGTAAAACTTCCTAAAAACGCTGAAAAATGGAATATTTAGAAAAGTGGCTGAAACTCTGTTTTGACAGTTTGACATAATGAATTGGGTGTTATTTTTAATGCGAGATTACTTAGGATAGGATCTGAGATTCCGGATCAAGTCCTGGTAGTGATAAACAGAATCTTAGAGATTCCGGATCAAGTACGGGATGACATTGACGGTGAAAAACAGAACCTCAGAGATTCCGGATCAAGTACGGAATGACATTGGAGGTGAAAAGCAGAATCTTAGAGATTCTTGGATCAAGTACGGGATGACATTCGCTCTTGAACAATGTCAGGCATATGCAGCTTGTCGAAGACTGAAGGACATTGGTGAAAATATTACTTCACATTTCGACCGGCTCAATGTGACATCGGCGGTGTTCACAGAACTTAGGGTTGAAGCGTGATTGACGTCACACTGCGACGCGGCTCAATGTGACATTGGTGGTGATAAACAGAATCTTAGAGATTGCCGTATCGAGTTCGGGATGACAATGGGCATAGGTATAACACGTTTCATGTCATTCGTGATGAACATCAGAATCTTAGATTCCGGATCAAGTACTGGAATGACATTCCTCTTGAACAATGTCAGGCTGAGCTTGTCGAAGACTGAAGGACATTGGTGAAAATATTACTTCACATTTCGACCGGCTCAATGTGACATCGGCGGTGTTCACAGAACAGGGTTGAAGTGTGATTGAGTAAATGGGCCAGGGATGACATTGGCGGTGATAAACAGAACCTTAGAGATCCCGTATCAAGTACGGGATGACAATGGTAAGTATAACGGATACAATGTCATTTTGGCGAAATTTAGTATGTCTAATTTCATTATTTTTAGAAATTTAAAATTAGGACATTACTCATTTTTCTATTGAAAATTAGTTATAATTAATTTATCTTATAAGTGATTTTGGGGATAAAAAAAGAAAATTGTAAACAGGGTGAGCTTACATAAAAATAATTCCGAATAGCTGAAAAATTAGATTATATATATTATAAATCTGCGTCAATGTAATTGACCGGACGAAGTATTCCCCGTGAGATAGGCCCGATGAGATAAAGTGGAAATGGCAGCTATCTCACGGGGTAAATCCCATGAGATAAAATCAGAGAAATAATGTAGTAAAAAAAATTATCTCACGGGGTAAACCCAACGAGATAAAGTGGAAATAAAAATCTATCTACGAAATATAATATTAGGTTTATGGCAGAACAAAAATTATTAGACAAAGTTCATGTTGAACTTAGAACAAGGCACTATAGTATAAGAACCGAAGAGGTTTATGTAAACTGGATTAAGCGGTTTATATTTTTTAACAATAAACGGCATCCTAAAGAAATGGGAGAAGCGGAAATAAAACAATTTGTTAATTACCTAGCTGATAAGAAACATGTTTCCGGCTCTACTCAAAACCAAGCTTTGAATGCTATTCTATTTCTTTACAAAGAAATTTTGAAGAAAGAGATTGGATGGATAAGTGAAATTAAATATGCTCAAAGAAAAAAACATTTACCCGTTGTTCTTTCGAAGCATGAAATTAGTACTGTCTTAAATAATCTTAATGGAAATTCAGCGCTGGTAGGAAATTTATTATACGGCAGCGGAATGCGATTAATGGAATGCCTGAGGTTAAGATTAAAAGATTTAGATTTTGAAAACCATACTATTACTATACGGGATGGAAAAGGAGAAAAAGACCGTATAACTATTTTACCCGATAGATTATATCATGAACTAAAATTGCATTTTAATAAAGTAGAGAATTTATATAAAAGAGATATGAAGGAAAGCAATATCCGTGTTCCATTGCCTTACGCACTTATTAAAAAATTTCCATCAGCCGGCAGAGAATTAGCATGGCAGTTTCTCTTCCCTTCAAAGAGTCTGGTTTATGATGAAGTATTGAATGTAAAATTTAGAAACCATTTGCATGCGAGCACATTTCAAAAGGAATTTAGGCAGGCTGTTAAAAAATCTAACTTGACAAAATCAGCTTCACCTCATACATTACGGCATTCTTTTGCAACACATTTGCTGCAGGCGGGGTATGATATTAGAACAGTTCAAGAACTATTGGGACACAATTCAGTTAAAACAACGATGATATACACACACGTATTAAATAGAGGTATTAGCGTTAGGAGTCCATTAGATTAAAGTTGATATATGAGCCGGATATTAGAATTAAGTTTGGGAATATTAAAATTGAAAATTAAGTTAAGTTATTTAACTATAAAATTTAAACATAAAAGTTTTTAATAAACGGGGTTGATATATGAGAATTAAATTCGTGTATATCAACCTTTTAGGATTAATATAATTCAGTATAATTAATAGTTATATGGAAACAAAAAGGAGGAGTTATGAAAGCTAAAATTAGTTCTTTGACTACCATTCTTTGTTTTGTCTTTTCATCTTCACTACTCGCTCAATATTCCCAAATGGATTTTCCACTTCAAAAAGGCAATCGCTGGCAATATTCAGAGGTACCAGGATACTACAGCGAAAGCAAAGCTATTAAAGATACTTTAATGCAAAACGGCTTAACCTATACTGAAGTTAAAGGAGAATTGTTTAGTGGGTTCTTTAGAAAAGATTCATCAAAAGTATTTTCATACAATTCATCCAATAATACGGAATCAATTTATTTTGATTTTTCCTTAAAAACTGGTGATACCTTATCAATGAAGATAAATGACATGGACACAATTACAACTACTGTATATGAAGAAGGCACAAGTTCTATTTTTGGACAGCAAAAACATTATATGTCATTTCTTACAAAGTTTTCAACCTCCACTGCTTACGGAATACAATATGTCACCGATGGTTTTGGATTCACAAGATATAATGGAGAAGTTCTTTCTTATGGACTTTCGGGAGCAATTATAAACGGAAATGAATATGGAACAGTGCTTAAAGTTGAAGATGTCGAAATGAATTATCCAAATAAATATGAGCTTTTACAAAATTATCCAAATCCATTTAATCCAAATACAATTATTGAGTTTCATATTTATAAACCTACAAAAGTACAAATAAATATTTATGATGTTTTGGGAAATCATATTGAAACAATTTTGGATGAATTTAAAAATACTGGGAAATATAAGGTACTATTTAATGGAGAAAATCTTTCAAGTGGAATATATTTTTATAGTATAAATTTAGATGGAGTTTCAGAAACAAAATCTATGGTGCTATTAAAATAAAATTTCCATATAACCCGCGGCTCAAGGCGACAGCGATTTCGCTCCCGGCAATTTCAGGGGGTGAGATAAAAAAAGTGGTTACAAAATAACTTATTAACTCTAATTCTTTAAATTATGTTTTATTATTGTTTATTATCTCACCCCCTAAAGGTTTTTGGGTTTGTCGTTCCGTGTTTTGTTTCTTGTTCAATGTGGTCGTGTTGTGAATGTTTTTTTGTAATTATAAAATTTACTAATTAAAACGGCATTGTTGCTCTGGGCTGCGCCTTAGCCGCAAAGCCGTTATATGGCTTAAGACATAAAAAGATATTTATCACTTGGGGAAAAATATAATATTATAAAATACTTTTATATGAATATGGATTAACTGTTAAGGATTTTATAAAATAATTTTAATAAAGTTTTTTATGAATTATAAATATTCGATTAAGTTTATCGTTGGACTGGTGATTGTCAGCTTTAATATTAATTTCGCACAAATTAAAATTGATACTCTTAAATGCAATATAAATATCTTAAAAAGTTTTAACGAAAGTTTAGATTCGCTTCAGATTAATATCGCAAAAGAATTCTTCCTAACGTTTAATGATACCTGCTCGAACAACGCAGAATATTCTGAATGGAGCAATGAATTATTATTTGATTATTTGGCGAAGTATCCAAAAAATTTTATTGAAGTATTATCATTGGATGAGAAATATCAATTAAATATTATATATAAAAACTTAGAATCCCCGATTAATGATAATTACGACTTGGAAAAAATTTATAAAAAAATTGAAATCATTAATACTCAAAGTCCAATTAAAAAAGAAATACTGAAAAGAATTAAAATTGCTTTAATAAAATAGGTAAGCGCCATATAACCCGCGGCTCAAGGCGACAGCGATTTCGCTCTCGCCATTTATGGGATTTTCGGGTTAGTCGTTCCGTGTTAAGTTTCTTGTTCAACGTAGTCGTGTTGTGAATGTTTTTTTTAATTATAAAATTTACTAACTAAATGGTCTTTGCTGTTCTGGGCTGCGCCTTAGCCGCAAAGCCGTTATACCTATTGTAGGATACATGCGAAATGAAAAAAATAATATTATTAATTT
>CAVVCO010000005.1:0-25354 GCA_963746735.1 uncultured Ignavibacteriales bacterium | reverse complement strand
GAGCGATTCGGAAAACAGTGTTCTGATTGTTTAAGAAGTAAAAGACAATAAATAATTTGGGAAAAACTATGTCACACAATCATTCGCACAACGCGGAAGGCACTTCAGAGAAAAATCTATTTATAACAATGGCTCTGAATTTTTTCATAACAGTTGCTGAAATTATCGGCGGTTTTATTTCCGGTAGTTTGTCTTTAATATCTGATGCATTTCATAATTTCAGCGACGGCGTTGCAATAATAATCACCTACATTGCGATTCGTTTGAGCAAAAGACCAAAGACATTCAAATATACTTTCGGATTAAAACGCGCGGAGATTATTGCCGCTATAATAAATGCAAGCACACTTATTATAATTAGTTTCTTTCTAATAAAGGAAGCTGTCGAGCGGTTTAATAGTCCCTCTCCAATTACCGGAAGTATGATGTTGATTGTTGCTTCATTAGGATTGATTGCTAATGTAGTTGGAACGCTTCTACTTAAAAAGGGTTCTGAAGGAAATTTAAATATTCGAGCAACTTATTTTCATTTGTTGAGCGATGCTGTTTCAAGTCTTGCTGTAATAATCGGCGCTCTATTTATAATCTTCTACAAGATTTACTGGATAGATCCGCTGTTGACAATTCTTATTTCAATTTACATATTAAAAGAAACTTATGAAATAGTAAAGGAATCTCTTAAGATAGTTATGATGTCTTCACCGGACGGAATAGAGTTGAATGAATTGAAACTATTGGTGGAATCTGTTACCGGAGTTAAGAATATTCATCATATTCATTTGTGGAAATTGAACGATAACGACACCCACTTTGAAGCGCATATTGAAGTTGAAGATATGGCTGTTAGTAAAACTTCAGAAATCCAAAAACTAATAGAAGATAAACTGCACGATAAATATGAAATCAACCACACCACATTGCAGTTTGAATGCGGCGCGTGCGAAGAAGTTGACTTGATTAAGAATAGTTAAATAAGCTATTTAGCAATTTGCTAAGCTGATGTTGAGATCAATAGCATCGGCTTTTCTTTTTCAAATCTGAAAACAAATTAAAGCAATTATCCCACTCATAAGAATTATCTATTTATCACACCTTTAGAAATCAAAGAAATAAAAAGGAAAGTTACGGCATACTATATGAGTAGTTGCTCATATAGTCAAGTAATTAAGATTGGTTGGATTTAATATGCAAAAGTCACAAGAGGAATTAAAAGCTGCTGTTTTGACGGCATTAGCTCATCCTAACCGGATAAGAATTCTTGAGTTTTTAAAGAATGGAATAAAATGCAACTGTGAAATTGCACCAGCTTTAGAACTTGAACAATCAAATCTCTCACGTCATATGAAAATTTTGGTTCAGGAAGGAATCGTTATTTCATGGAAAGATGGCTTAAGGGTGAATTATAAAATAACAGATGAAAGAATATTTAATATTCTAAGTACCGCAGAAAGTATAGCTCATAAAGCTGTAAAAGAAAGTATGAAAATTCTGGAAGAAATATAGAATTAGGGGAAACATGAACTGGAAGGAACAATATAAATCATTTTTATGGATACTTGTTTTTTTCCTGTTTGCTTACTTTATGCCTGTAAGTTCGGATGTTTTTAAGAATGCGGTTATAGATGCATTTGAATTGGCAAAATGGTATGCACAGGAACATGTATTGCTTTGCCTGGTCCCGGCATTTTTTATAGCAGGTGTAATTTCCGTTTTTGTAAGCCAGGCAGCAGTAGTAAAATATTTTGGAGCTAAAGCAAAAAAATGGGTCGCTTATTTAGTGGCTTCACTTTCAGGAACAATACTGGCTGTATGCTCTTGTACAGTTCTACCTCTTTTTTCATCGATACATAAGAGAGGTGCCGGACTTGGACCGGCAATCGCATTTTTATATTCAGGTCCAGCAATAAATATTTTAGCAATAATTTTAACTGCAAGAATACTTGGTCTTGAACTTGGAATTGCAAGAGTAATAGGTGCAGTTTCATTCAGTTTGGTAATTGGATTAATTATGTCTTTCATTTACCGTAAAGAGGAGAAAAACAGAGCCGAAGCTCAATTAGCAATGCCCGAAGTTGAAGAGCCAAGACCAATTTGGCAAACAGCGACTCACTTCTTTATTCTTGTTGCAATACTTGTTTTTGTTAATTGGGGAAAGCCGGATTCACCGGAAGGTTTCTGGAATTTTATGTTTGTTAATAAATGGTTTATTACAGCACTTTTCGGAATCGGGTTTGCACTGTCAATGATATTTATTGTTAAGGCAAAAAAAATATATGTAATCCTTGGAACCGCTGCTGTACTGCTAACAGCAATCTTCTTTTATAATAATCCATTAATACCATTTACAGTTGCGGTGGTTGCTACTACACTTGCTCTGACTTTTACTGAAGGTGAACCTAATCAGTGGCTTGGCGAAACGTGGGGATTTACAAAACAAATTATGCCGCTTCTTGGTGCAGGTGTTTTGGTTGCAGGCTTTTTACTTGGTTCGGCTAACGGCAGCGGTGGAATTATTCCGAATGAATGGATATCAAGTTTGGTTGGTGGAAATTCACTTTTCTCTAACTTTTTTGCATCAATTACCGGATCATTTATGTACTTCGCCACATTAACTGAAATCCCGATTTTACAAGGATTGATAAACAGCGGAATGGGGAAAGGGCCTGCTCTGGCTTTACTGCTTGCCGGCCCGGCTTTATCATTACCGAACATGCTCGTTATTCGTGGAGTTATCGGTACGCAAAAAACAGTTGTTTATGTATCGCTTGTTGTAATCATGGCGACAGTAACCGGATTGATTTACGGGAGTATATTTTAACAATTAATTAAGGAGGTAGAATTATGTTAAACATAAAAGTTATTGGAAGTGGTTGTCCAAGTTGTCAAAAATTAGAAGCCTTATGTAAAGAAGTTATTGCTGAACAAAACATTGAAGCAAATATTCAAAAAGTAACTGAGGTTAATCTTTTTGCAGACCTGGGAATTATGATGACACCGGGTTTGATAATAAATGATAAGGTTTTAAGCCAGGGTAAAATTCCAACTAAAACAACTTTGGAACATTGGCTGAATGAAAACTAAGCTGTATTATATGAATAAAAATAGTCGTTATAGTATTTGTGGAAATTCATTAAAAATATTGAAAGGAAAATAATAATGACAGTAAAAATTTTGGGAACGGGCTGTAAAAAATGCCTTACTCTTGAAAGCAAAGTGAGAGAGTTAGTCCGGCAAAATAATTTAGATGCAGTAATAGAAAAGATAACCGATATACAGGAAATTGTTAATTATGGAATAATGATGACGCCTGGATTGGTTATAAATGAAAAAGTAAAAAGCTACGGTGTTATTCCGAAAGATGATCAATTAATTAACTGGTTAAGGGAGAATTAACAATGAGAAAAATCATTTTCTTGATTTCATTTATGACGCTCATCTCTTTTTCAATTTATGCTCAAAAGATAAAAGAAGATAATAAGATAAAACCGAAAGTGACATTCGTAGAACTTGGCTCTGTAAACTGTATTCCATGTAAAATGATGCAGCCGGTAATGAAAAACATCGAGAAGAAATATGGTGAACAAGTTAATGTAGTTTTTTATGATGTTTGGACGGAAGAGCAAAAACCTTATGCACAAAAGTATAGTATTAAGTTAATTCCAACCCAGGTATTTCTGGATGAAAATGGGAAAGAGTTTTTCCGACACGAAGGATTTTATCCCGAAGAGGAAATACACAAGCTTCTCAAATCCAAGGGATTGATACCAAAAGTGAGTAAGAGTTAAAATGTTTGAGGGAATTTTTAATTCACTTTACGAAGCAATGAACGGCGCAATTTGGCTTGCAGTTCTTGCGTCATTTGCATGGGGAATATTATCAATATTACTTTCGCCATGCCATCTTTCAAGCATTCCGCTTGTTGTCGGATTTATAAGTTCGCAAGGAAAAATTTCATTGAGAAGAACATTCAATATTTCTTTAATCTTCTCGGTAGGAATATTAATTACAATAGCTTTGATAGGAATAATTACTGCTTCACTCGGAAGATTGATGGGAGATATTGGCGGAGTTGGGAACTATCTTGTGGCTGGAATATTTTTTCTTGTGGGGTTATATCTTCTTGACATAATTAAAATAGATTGGAATTCAGCCGGATTAAAAAAAACAAAATCAAAGGGATTATTAGCTGCTTTAATTTTAGGATTGCTGTTTGGATTAGCATTAGGGCCTTGCACTTTTGCATACATGGCTCCGGTGCTTGGTGTTGTTTTTCAAACAGCGCAGACAAATTATTTTCTCGCTGTAACATTTCTTTTGGCATTCGGCGTAGGGCATTGCTCTGTAATTGTCGGAGCCGGAACATTAACCGGGAAAGTTCAAAAATATTTGAACTGGAGTGAAGGTTCAAAAACAATTCTTTGGATAAAAAGAATTTGCGGAGCTCTGGTTATTCTTGGTGGTATTTATTTAATATTTACAACACAATAGCCTATGAATAAAAATATAAAATTCAATTTTGGTGAATATAGAAGAAGGGAAAATATTTGAAATTGGTCAAGATATTCTAAAAAATAGTCCAGATAATTTTTTTTCAAAATAGAAAACTAATTTTTCAATATCTGAATTGCTTGTGAGACTTTATTTACTAGTTCGGCTTTAGTAAATGGTTTTGATAGATAATCATTACACCCGCCATCTAAAAATCTATCTTTTTCAATGTACATAGCATAGGCGGTCAATGCAATAACCGGAACATTTTTATAGTCTTTATTTTCTCTAATCAATCTCGTAGTTTCTAACCCATTAAGACCCTGGCCTAGGGCGATGTCCATTAAAATTAAATCATACTTTTTGGTTTTAATGAATTCCAAAGCACTTTCGCCGGTTTTGGCAATTTCAAGATTACAAATATCTTTCAGAAAATATTTTGTTACATTGCGATTAATACTATCATCTTCAACTAATAAAATATTTGGCTTTTTATTAGTACTAATTTCGCTTGATTTAGGAATGTTATTCTTGTTTTTTAGTATTTCATTTGTATCAATACGTCTGGGTATAAGAGGAATTTCAACAGAGAATACAGAACCCTTTCCCAATTCACTTGAAACAGAAATATCGCCATTCAGCAGCTTAGCATATCTTTTAGCAATTGTTAATCCTAAGCCGACTCCTTCAAAGCTTCTGCTTAAACCTTCACTGCCTTGTCTAAAATCTTCAAAAATAATCTTATAATGGTCGGGAGAAATTCCAATTCCAGTATCTATAATATCAATTACAACTAAGCCTTTTGAGTCTTTAACTTTTGAAGTTATATTTACAGTTATACTACCCTTTCTGTAAATTTAATTGCATTACTTATAAGATTATTTATAATAATTTTAAATATTTTTTTATCGATTTCAGCGTATAATTCTTTATCATCACAAGATAAAATCAAATCTAATTTTTTATTAGCTGCATTTTTTCTATTTGATTCAACAGAATGTTTTACTTCATCACATATATTAGTCGGTTGAAGATGCAATCTGACCCTTTCACCTTCAAGTTTTGAAATATTTAAAATAGTATTTAAGGTTTTCAGAAGCCTGTTTCCGCTTTCAAGAATGCTTTGAACAAATTCTCTTTGCTCCTTGTTTTTGATTTCATCAAGCAGCATATCTGAAAAACCAATTATACCAACTAGAGGGGTTCTAAGTTCATGACTCATATTTGAGAAAAAGTTAGATTTAATTCGACTAATTTCTTCGGCTTCTTCTTTTGCGGCTATAAGCTCATCTATCATTCCTTTTCTCTCAGTTATATCTTCTTTAATTGCAAGGTAGCTTATAACCTCTCCTTCGTTATTTTTTACAGGTGAAATTGAAGCTAATTCCCAAAACAATTCACCATTTTTCTTTTTGTTATGAAATTCTCCTTTCCATTCTTTCCCGGTAGAAATTGTTTCCCATAAATCCTTATATTCTTTAGAAGATTTTCGCCTGATTTAAAAACACGCGGATTTTGCCCAATTACTTCTTCCAAAGAATAACCTGTAATTTCCAGGCATTTAGGATTAGCATATTCTATATTTCCTATTAAATCTGTTAAGATTATTGAGACGGGGCTTTGCTCAACCGCACGGCTCAGTCTGGTTAAATCTTTATTTGTATTTCCCAGGCTGCGTAATGCGTCTTTTAATTTATTTCCGGTTTCAATTATTTCTGTAACATCTCTTCCAAGACTATATAAATTATTTTCATTAACAAATGAATTCCACGACAACCATTTGTATGAGCCATCTTTGCAGATAACCCTAATTAAAAAATTGCTGCTCGTTATTCCACTTAACGCTTTGTCTCTTACTTTCTTCAATATATGAACATCATCAGGATGAGCTATATCAACAACTCTAAGATTTTTTAGTTCCTCATTTGAGTAACCTAAAAGTTTTTCCCAGGCTGGATTTGATGCTAAAAATTTTCCATCAAAATCAACAACACACATAATGTCATTTGAAAACTTATAAAAATTGTCCCGCTCAATGGTAATATTTTTGCGTTCGGTAATATTAGTTAATGCTCCGACTATTGATACGGTTTTTCCATTTCTAACTACAGGTGTTTCGTTTACTAAAACCCATATAATTGATCCATCTTTTCTTTTTAATTCCAGTTCATAAGGTTCTTGTTTTTTCCCTGTTTTAATTGCCTCAATAGTTCTTTTAATTCCAATTTCATTGATTGGATTATCGGTAAGGAATTTTGTCCAATTTATAGATGATTCTTCAGGTGTATAACCAAAAAATTCCATAGAGAGTGGGCTTACATAGGTCAATTGAAAATTTACATCATGCGAGTAAAAAAGATTAGTACTGTTTTCTATAACTTCTCTTAATTTTGTTTCACTAGCAAGGGTTTTTTCCTCAAGCTTTAATCTTTCCAGGGCATAAGCAATATCACCTGAAATTTCTTTTAACAAATCAAGTTCTTCATTCTTTATTGCTCTATGGTAGTTTGAAATTAACTTTAATTTTCCTTCAAATTTATTTTCTATAATAATAGGGAAAGCATAAAGGCATGATGATATAGTAATTATAGTGCTTCCGAATAGTCCGGCATTAATTAATTTATTATGCAAATTATTTTGAATAAGATATCCATTGTTTAAAAGACTCGTCGATTCTTCGGAGTTTTCCGTAATTATATTTGATATTTGTTCTAAGTTTATTTGTGTGTGTTCTTTGATGGTATGTGAAGAATAAATTTTAAATCTTTCTTCGTCTTCAACTTTTAATTCAATCCATACAACATCATAGCTGCCTTGTTCAATTATTATTTTACAGACTTCGTCTAATAAAGTTTTTTTCTCTCTGGCTCTTACAATGGTGCGGTTTACAGAACTAAGGATTGAATGAATCCTTTTCATGTAATGAAAATCATCATTCTGAATTTGGCTATTGAAATCGTCGTTTCTCATTTTAAAATTATTTATAAGTTTCCAACATTATTCCGAATTAAACAATTCAATATTCAGAATCTACTTTTATTTTAGAATATAATTTATTGTTACAAGTCCCCGATTGTTAATGATTATTTACTTCTAATATAAATAGGTTCAATAAAATTAAATTTTATAATATATTATCGAAAATTTTAAGATTTGTTTAATATTTTAACGAGAATAACTATCAATAAAAAAATGAGCAAAAATTCAATTTTCTAAGTATCCTATCGTATGTGAATTAATATATGAAATAAAAATTAAAAAGGAATATTAATTTTTTAATAAAATAACTTTTTTAGATATTTGCCCTTCCAATTTCTTATATAATAATAAAATCCAAGAAATAACTCCGTAAATGAATCCTTGGCATGGTTTAAATAAATTGCCGAAAGATCTTTGGCTATTATGCACTGCTTCATTAATTAATCGAACAGGTACAATGGTATTGCCTTTTCTTGCAATATATTTAACTCGTAGTGTTGATATATCAACTAGTTCTGCCGGATTGGTTATAACTGCTTATGGATTTGGGGCTTTATTAACTGCACCATTTGTCGGAAGGTTAAGCGACCGAATTGGAGCATTAAAGCAGATGAAACTTTCACTTATTTTATCAGGATCGATTCTATTTATCTATCCATTTGTTCGAGGTTTCATTCCTTTATTATTTATAACTGTAATCTGGGCTATTATAAACGAATCATTTCGCCCGGCGAATATGTCTTTAATTTCAGAAATAGTTCCACCTGCACAGAGGAAGCCGGCATTTGCTCTTTATAGACTTGCAATAAATTTAGGAATGAGTATTGGACCGGTTATAGGTGGATTTTTAAGTGTTATAAATTTTTCTTATCTGTTTTTTGTAGACGGATTAACATCAATTGCTGCAGGCTTGTTTTTAATTTATTCACATTGGCAAAAAACTTTAAGTTCTAATATATCGAGCGAAAAAAATGAAAGCGAAAAACAATCTATCTTTAAGAGTATTGCATTGAGAGATAGAAGACTGACTTTTTTTATTTTAGCTATTCTCCCTGTTGTAATTGTATATTTTCAGCATCAAGCAGCAATGGCAATTTTTGTTGTTAAATATCTGCATTTTTCTGAAGCAACTTATGGGGTATTATTTGCAATAAATACTATTTTGATAATTTTAGTTGAAGTCCCTTTAAACAATTCATTTAAATCATTGGTCTGATAAAAAATCTTTAGCAGTTGGTGCACTTCTAACAGCAATTGGATTTGGAGGAATGGCTTTTGCAACTAATATTGTTGGATTAGTTGTTACAATTATAATTTGGACTTTTGGAGAAATGATTTTATTTCCTGCAAGTGCCAGTTTTATCTCCGGTATTGCACCTGAAAATAAAAGGGGAGAGTATATGGGATTTTACCAGATAAATTTTAGTTTGGCTTTCACACTTGGACCCTGGTTGGGAATGACAATCCTTGAAATATTTGGGCCTCAAATTTTATGGTCGTTTGCTTTTGTATTGGGAATACTCTCGTCTATTTTAATGCTGCAAATACCATCGGAGAACCATTCAAATTAATAGTTATGTGGAATAAGTAATATATATTCATAGGGAAAATATTTAAGTCTATAAGTTTTCGGATTTGATTTTGGTTTTTCTAAATTTACTATTCGTATTAAATAAATAAAATCAATTTAATTTTAGGTTCTTATGATAGTAATACTTCACGCTGATACTGATGAGAATTCGGAAGAATTCAAAAAAACTTGGGATTATTTAAACGATCTTCCCAACGTCAGGATTCAAAAACATATGGTACAAGGAAAGCTGCAGCTTTTAACAGAGATTTATTTATTCGGTGACACCGCAGCTTTAAGTAAAGAACAAATAGAAACTCTGCCAGCAGTTGAGAGAGTTGTCAGGGTTTCACAGGAATATAGAATTTTAGGAAGACACAAAGATGATTTGCGTTTTACAGGATTTGACTATAACGGGGTACAATTTAGTCAAGAAAACTTGAATCTATTTGCCGGACTTTGTGCAGTTGATACTAAAGAACACGTTGAATTAATGATGAAAGCTCTGCAGGAAAATGGCCAGGTTTGTACAAGGATGGGGGCTTATAAACCCAGGACAAATCCTTATTCTTTTCAAGGCCATGGAAAAAATTGTCTTCCTTATGTTTTTGAACTTGCCGGTAAGTACGGAATTAAAATTGTTGCGATGGAAGTAACTCACGAAAGTCATATTGATGAGATAGATTCTGTGTTGGAAGAAACAGGGCGGCCTACCGGTGTAATGCTTCAAGTTGGAACCAGGAATACTCAAAATTTTGAATTGCTAAAATCAATCGGCAGACAAAATGAGTACCCGGTTTTATTAAAACGAGGATTTGGCATCACATTAAGTGAATCATTAAACGCCGCTGAATATTTAGCCAGTGAAGGAAATGCAAATGTAATATTTTGTCTTCGCGGTATGAAAACTTCTTTCTCAGATCCCCATCGAAACCTGGTTGATTTTGCTCACGTACCAGCAGTAAAAAGATTAACAAGAATGCCTGTTTGTGTTGATCCTTCTCACTCAGTCGGGTCGCGTGAATCTTCGCCTGATGGAATTCTTGATGTACTTCATGCCGCATCACAAGGTGTAATAGCAGGGGCAAATATGGTTTTAATAGATTTCCATCCTGTTCCATTGAAGGCATTGGTAGATGGTCCTCAAGCTTTGGTTTTAAAAGAGCTTCCGCATTTTATTGAAGACATGAAAATTTCACGAGAGGCTTATGAGAAAAGGAAGTCTCTGGTAAAAAAATATTCTTAATTTTCACTAATGCGTGTTTGAACTTATCAAGCTTTTTCTTAGGGGAAAATTGATTTAAATATCTTTTTGGTATAAATCACAGTTTTTATCGAAAACTTGTCAATGTTAAATATTACCTTCTATTTCTAATCTAAACTTATTAATTTCACCATCCATACAGATTAAAACAATTAGAATTTTATTTTATATGCAAACGAGATAAAAAATGGATGTGAATTTTAAGTTAGTTGATAATGCAAAGGCCTTCGTAACAAACCTTTTTAAAGAAAAGTTGTCAGAAAATTACTTGTATCACAATTACACGCATACAGAAGAAGTTGCAGATACCTGTCTGGAAATTGCTGAGCAATCAAAATTAACTGACAACGAAATTGAGATTCTTCTGTTAGCCGCTTGGTTTCATGATACCGGATATATTTTTTCGGCTGATGATCATGAAGAAAAAAGTGTACAGATAATGGAAGAATTTTTAGAAGGACAAAAATATAATAAAGAAAAAATTAGTGAAGTTGCAAATTTAATTTTAAGCACTGAATATAATAGAGAACCTCAAAACATAATCGAAAAAATAATTAAGGACGCAGATTTAGTACATATTGGAAAAGATAAATTTGAAGATAAAGGTAAGTTATTAAGGCGGGAATGGGAACTTCTTTTTAATAGAAAATTTTCTGATCTGGAATGGCAAAAAACACAGCTTGACTTTTTAACAGACAAAAAATTTTATACTGAATATGCCAGGAAAAAATTTGGAGCAAGGCTAATAAAAAATATTAATGTTGAAAAAGAAAAAGTTGAGCTCGCTGCAAAGAATTCTAATTAGTTAAACCTATTGCACTTCTTGCTAAATTATAAAGAGTGAAATCATTTAGATAATTAAAAATCTGTTTTATTTTAATCGAAATAACTCAAACAGATAATATTATTGCTTCAGATTTTATGTAAAAATTTTTATTACAATTCTCTTTAATTAAATTTGAGTTAATAATTATTTGAACGTATTTACAAATAAACCACCACAATTGGTTTGGGAAATAAAATGAACAAACATCTATTCACACTTTTAATATTTTTAATTATGACAAAATTTTCACTAGCTGAATTTGTATATCTTGGAGATATTGCTTCAAGTAAAAGTTATGATGATAGAATTGAATTTATTCTTAGCAATTCAAAATTCAATCTTTATTTTGTTGCTGACAATATTGTAAGATTTAGATTTACAAATAGAGATGAATTTTCAAAAGCACCTTCTTATGCTGTAATATATAAACCTTCAAAAGTAGTTTATAATTTAAAAACTTTTGATGACCATTATGAAATTACTACCAAGGAATTAAAAATCAATATTACAAAATCTCCATGTCGACTTAGTATTTACGACATAAAGGGAAATTTGTTAAATGAAGATGATAAAAGTTTTGGTGTAAGTTATGATAATGACGAAGTGAGAGTTTTCAAAAAATTATTTAATGACGAACAATTTTATGGATTAGGTGAAAAGACAGGGAACCTTAATAAGCGCGGTGAACAATGGACTATGTGGAATTCTGATGTTCCTGGATATGCCCGTGACGCTGATCCTATTTATCAATCTATTCCATTTTTTATTGGAATTAGAGATATTTCTTTTGCTGGACATTCCAAATCTGCTTACGGAATCTTTTTAGATAACACTTATAAATCATACTTCAATTTGGGTGCTTCTAATAATAGATTTTATTGGTTTGGTGCGGAGAAAGGTGAGCTTGATTATTACTTTATTTATGGGCCTGATGTTAAAAAGGTAATTTCATCTTACACAATGTTGACGGGCCGAATGGAAATGCCCCCGCTTTGGTCACTTGGATACCAGCAGAGCAAGTGGAGTTATTATCCGGAATCTGAAGTTAGAACTATAGCCAGTCAATTTCGCAACAGGCAAATTCCTTGTGATGTAATCTATCTTGACATACATTATATGAATGGCTACAGGGTATTTACCTGGAATAAAGATAGATTTCCAAATCCGCAAAAGATGTTAAGTGATTTATCAAATCAAGGATTTAAGGTAATAACTATTGTTGATCCAGGCGTAAAAGCAGATACTAATAATTATCCTCCGGCAAAAGAAGGGCTGGCTAAAAATTTATTTGCAAAGTATCCTGATGGTCAAGTTTATCAAGGACAGGTTTGGCCCTCATGGGCGTACTTTCCTGATTTCACAAAGCAAGAAACAAGAGATTGGTGGGGAGAAAAAAATGCCGATTGGTTGAAGCAGGGCCTAGCTGGAATTTGGAATGATATGAACGAGCCTGCAGTTTGGGGACGATGGTTTCCGGATATAGTTCGGTTTGATGATAATGGCTTTAAAGCTAACCATAAAAAGATACATAACGTTTATGGGCTTGAAATGGCTCATGCAACTTTTAAAGGAATTAAAAAAGAGTTTCCAAACAAACGCCCTTTTATTTTAACACGCGCAGGTTTTTCAGGCATTCAAAGATACTCCGCCGTCTGGACTGGCGATAACGTTGCCAGCGAAGAACATTTAAAATTAGCATGCACCATGGTTCAAGGAATGGGATTAAGCGGAATTGCTTTTGCGGGTAGCGATGTTGGCGGATTTATGGGTGAGCCTTCTGCAAGGCTATTTACCAGATGGCTGGAACTTGGTGCACTCACTCCATTTTTTAGGGCACATTCACACATCAATCTTAAATCAAAAGAACCCTGGACATACGGAGAAGCGGCAGAGCAATTGAATAAAAACATAATTGAATTTAGGTATAGATTACTGCCATTTCTTTATAATGAATTTTATACTGCATCAACAACAGGTTTGCCTATAATGAGAAGTATGGTTTTGAATTATCAAGACGATCCTGAATGTTATACAACTGCGGCTCAATACCAATTTATGATTGGTGATAATTTACTTGCGGCACCTGTTCTTTCTGAAACCGAGGATACAAGAAAACTTTATTTGCCTGAAGGTGAATGGCTTGATTGGTGGACTCATAAGGTTTATAAAGGAAAACAATGGATTTTAGTTGAAGCTCCTATTGGTCAAATACCGTTATTCATAAAAGATGGCGGCATAATTCCAATGCAGGAGGTTGAAAATTTTGTTGGTGAAAAGAAAATAAGTCAATTGGAATTAAATATTTTTCCTGGTAAAAACGGTGAATACACTTTATATCAAGATGATGGAATTAGCCAGGATTATAATCTTAAAGAAATTTATTCCTTAACTAAATTCGTATTGACATCAGGTAATCAGATTCAATTAAAAATATCAAAAGATTATGATCATTATGATTCCGGGATAAAAAGTTATTTGGCGCATTTCAATAATGTGAACAGCGTTTCCTCAGTTGAAGTGAATGGAGAAGCATTAAAAAAGTTTGCTTCACTTGATGAACTAAATCAGGCTGCTCAAGGATATTTTATTGATAATGAAAATAAAATTTTGTCTGTTAAGTTTAATAATAGTGACAAAGTAGAACTAGTCTGCAGCAAATAAGTTTAAGAAATTTTCAAGTTTATTATTTAAATATCAACTTATTTTATTGATATAATTTGATCAATTACTATCTAAACTTTTTGTGAAGTATTAGAATAGAATGTTAATCTGTTCTCAATTGTGAAAATCAGTTGCAGCCCTTCGTATTCAAGCCTCAAATCGATGTCGATTTTTTCAAAAAAATTAGCAAATATTTTTCCATGGGAATTTCTTCGGATGGCATAATTTGTGCCCCTTTCAAAGTGGTGTAAAATAACTGAACAGTCAGGTTCATTGCTGGGGAGAATTATTGCAGGGCTAATAAATAATATTGTATTCCTCCCATTCATCACGAAAAATACTCGGGTAAAAGTGCCATGAATATCAAAGAAAAAATAAAAGAAACATCCTCCAAACCTTACCAAATCCCTGATGGAATTATTGCAATTGATAGTTCGGGTAAAATAATTGCTTTGAATGATTCTGCTGAAAAGATAACAGGTTATAATGAAAACGAATTCCTGTCAAAGAAAATTGATGATATGATTGAGTCTGAAGAGGATAAAAAAATTATTTTTGACATGATACGGGAGAATAATTCTTTCAGCAATATTTCTCTAGAATTAATTTGTGCCGGCCAAAAGAAAATAAATGTACTGGCTTCTTTAACTCCGTTAGAACAGCCTGACAAAGGAATAATCGGAGCAATAATTGCTTTTCATGATTCTGAAGAAATTAAATCTTTGTTCAATAATCTTTATGAGAAAACAAAAGAGTTAAACTCCAAATCAAATTTATTGGAAACTATTTTCAATTGCCGCCAGGAAGGAATATTCAGCATAAACAAAAATTGGGAAATTACTTCCTTTAATAAAAAAGCGATTGACTTAACTGGTTATACGCTTGATGAAGTAATGGGTAAGAAATGCTGGGAAATATTTAAAACAAAAAATTGCCATAACGGATGTCACATGGCAAGTACAATAAAATCTGCTGATATAAATTCAACTGTCGAACTTTTTATTACTAACAAAGAAAATAAAAAAATTCCTGTTCGTGTTAATACTTCTCCAATTTATGACAGTGATAATATTCAGATTGGGGCAATAGAAACAATACAGGATATGAGTGAGTTGTTTAATCTAACTTCGCATATTGAAAAACAATTCAAGTTCAACAGCTTAGTCGGTAAAAGTAAAGCAATGCAGCATGCTTACAGTTTAATTGAAAGTGTAATTGGAAATGAAAGCACAGTTTTGATTTCCGGTGAAAGCGGTACAGGCAAAGATATAATTGCCCGAAGCATTCATTTAAATAGTGAAAGAAAAGCACAGCCGTTTTTAATTGTTAACTGTAATGCATTGCCAGAAGCCTTACTTGAATGTGAATTGTTCGGGCATGAAAAAGGTGCATGTAAAGGAGCTTATATTTCCAAACCGGGAAAATTTGAACTGGCAAAAAACGGGACTATTTTTCTTGACGAAATTGAAGATTTAACTTCATCTATGCAAGTAAAACTATTAAGAGTTTTGGAGCATCGAGGCTTTGAAAGGATTGGTGGAACTGAAACTTTTCATTTAAATGCAAGAATTATCGCAGCTACATCAAAAAATTTAGATGAAGAAATGAAAGCCGGAAGATTCAGGGAAGACTTTTTCTATAGAATCAATGTTATTAATATAAAACTTCCTCCATTGCGCAATAGGATGGAAGATCTTCCTTCACTAGTAAATTATTTTTTGGAAAATCTCAGCAGCAGATTAAACCGGAAACCAAAAAATATTTCTCCTTCAGTTTTTAAAATATTAAAAAATTATAATTGGCCAGGCAACATTCGTGAACTTGAAAATGTCCTTGAACATGCTTTTATTATATCAAACGGTTCTTTAATTGAACCCGAGCATCTTCCGGAAAGATTGTGGACTTTATTGAATAAGCCGGCTGCTAAAAAAGACGACGACGACGAATATACTTTGAAGAGTGCAGAAAAACTGATATTAATAAAAAATTTAAGAAAGTTTAAAGGACATAGAGGCAAAACAGCAAAGGCTTTGGGAATAGACAGGACAAGCCTTTGGCGTAAAATGAAAAAATATAATCTGCTGAATTAAGTTCTATTCAATTAATAATTCAAGAATCAAAGTTAAAATTGTTTTTACAGTTAATTAATTTTATTCAATAAAAGTTAAAGTGAATGAAATGAAAATCGCTATAACAGCATTTGAAGACAATTTGGATTCTTTAATCTCATCTCAATTCTGCGAAACTAATTATTTCTTTATTGTTGATCTTGATGAGGTCGATAATTACAAAACAGTATACAATCCGCATAAAAAATCAATCAGCGGTTCCGATATTTTTGGAGCAGGCTTGATTGTAAAAAACGGAGTCAATGCCCTAATAACAGGCAATTGCACAGCTAATGCTTTTAGGATTCTTCATTCTGCTGGCATTGAAGTTTTTGATAATATAGAGGGTACCGTAAGAGAAAACATCGTGATGATTAAAGAAAAGTTATACGATGAATTGCATCTTGAGTATTAATGCTAAACGTTTTTAAAAACCGAAATCTTTAAATTTTATCCTTGAGAGAGTAGAATTATTTTATGATTTTATTCATTGAAGGATATTTATATATTTTGCATGTATTTCTTCAAAATAATGCATCAAATTGAAAGGGAATTTTAATGGCTATCAAAAAACAAAAAGTTAAAGATAAACCTAAAACTAAGGTCACTTTTTCTATATCAAAAGAAATTGCAAAGGATTTTAAAAAAGCTGTGATAGTTGGTGATTTTAATAACTGGGATCAAAAAGCTACGCCAATGAATAAATCAAAAAAAGACGGGTCATTTTCAAAATCAATTGAACTGGATGATAATACTGAATATGAATTTAGATATTTGCTGGATGAAATTACCTGGCTTAATGATGAACAAGCCGACAAGCATGTCCCCACTTATTTTTTAGATTCGGAAAATTCGGTTATTGTGCTTTAGATAAGGTAACCTTAGAAAATAGATTGCTTCGTCTAAGATTCCTCGCAATGACATTTATGCTTATAGCTTAATAAGCAGCGCTTTCTACTTCTTCAGCCTTGAATGGGAATTTGAAAAAGTAATGATCTTTTGTTTCAGAAACGATTTTATCTTTTGTTAAAAAATATTTTTCAACTTCGTTTCCATTTTTTGAGTTGTGGGGAAGATAAAGTCCTTCTTCAAAATAATATTTGGGTAGGCGAATTTTATTATGAGATACAAGGTAAGCCATATCGATTAATACTTTTCTTACATTAGAGTCGTAATCTTTTCTTAAGTAAATTGTCCGCATTATTCTCTCTTAAAAATATTTAGTAAAGTTAAATAAATTTTAGCTAATCGGAAAAGATATTTCTGTTTTAAATAGGAATAATCTTATAGGCCAGTATTATTTGTCGATTTTGATTAATCTCTTGTCCCTCTCCTAGCATGGAGAGGGGAGAGATAAATATATTTACAAAGTTAAGGAAGGTGTTGAAATAACTAATTCATAAAACCTTTTGGATAGCTTTTGACATTGTGTCCGTATTTCAATTGTTCTTCCATTCTACATGACCAAACTAATTTACCATTCCAAACTGTAATATCGGGGCAGCCGTCGCACATATTCTGTCTGCCGTCTTCAAGAAAATCAACCGGCTGAATTATCATTACCGATTGATAATGAAGTCGTTTAAAAACATTCAATGGATTTTTATAGAAATTCAAAAATGTTTTTCTAAGCTTTTTATCAAATGCTCCCAATAGCAGCATTGATTTTCCTTTTCGCGTATCTTTAGGTTTAGCGTAAGCTAAATATCTATCATACAATAAATGGTTGAAAGTTTGAACAATCTCAATACCTTTTTTCCCCATGTAGCCATAAATTTTATCCTTCGTTCCAAGCCTTCCTGTTAAAAGCCATTTAAATGAGTCTGGTTTTTCCGATCCGTTTAAATAACCGCAGGGATCAAAGTCAGGATACTCGGTTTTAATTATCTCAACAATTTCATCAGCCTGTATATCGGTTCTTTCTGTTTCCTCCTCATTATAAACTAAATCTTCCATATCGATTTTTTTTGGTCCTAAATAAAAATCCACCTGACTATTATTAACAGCTCTATAAAGAATAAAAACCATAACCTGTACAATGTCGATATTCTTCTGAGCCCATTTAACCATCTCAGGCACATATTGCATGGTGTCTTCATATACCGTTGAGTTGAAAGAACAAGAAATATTTTTAGCATCTGCCAGCATTCGGGCATAATGATAGCGCAGTTCATTTAACTCTAATTCATTTTTATCTTTCCAGCCTGGCCTTCCTTGTTTGCTGTCGATGTGGAATGTGAAACCGAAAACTCCGGCTTTCTTCAATTCCATTAAGAGATCTTTTGTTAACGCTAATCCATTTGTATTTAATATTGGTTTAAGCCCTCTCTCTTTAACTGATTTTACAATTTCAATAACATCAGGATGAGTTAAAGGATCGCCGCCGGCAATAGAAATACCGTCGACTTTTCTTAAACGTGTAAATACATCTAATTCTTCATTAATTTGTTTTAAAGATTTGTGGCTGTCTTTTTCATTCTGACGATAACATCCGTCGCAATGCAGGTTACATGCTGCCGTTGGTTCTAACCAAGAGATTGAATTATCAGTGAGATTCCAAGGTAATCTATAATAATCTAAATGATTTAACTTTAACATAATAACCCCTCAAGTTTGTGTGGTGCTAAAATAGATTTGATATTGTTAAAATGCAATTATAAGTATAATCTATTCTCATTTAGCAGCAATTATTTTTTAAATCATTCACATTCATATTTTAGTTTATCGATTTTCATTTATATATTTTCAATATGAATCAAGAAAAAATTGCATTAATACGTAATGAAATTTTATTTCAAATTAAAAAACTACCCAATCAGTTTTATTTAGGGATTTCATTAGTTATAATTTTCTGGATTTTAAATTGGTCTTTAAATGGGCTTCGAACTCAATGGGCGTTTTTCCCATTGTGGCTTGGATATGCATTAACAGTGGATGCACTTGTTTTTTATAGAACCGGAACATCAATGAGTAGCCGAAATTTAACCGGGTTTATTTTACTATTCATTTTATCGATTCCTGCCTGGTGGTTATTTGAACTTCTTAATCTATTTACTCACAATTGGTATTATGTTGGCAGTGAAAACTTCTCTAATATTGAATATAACATTTATGCTTCAATATGTTTTTCTACTGTCATGCCTTCCGTGTTTGGTACAGCAGAATTAGTTTCATCATTTAAATGGGTAAAAAATATAAAGAATGCTTTTATTATTGAACCATCAGATAAAAATTTGCAGATAATATTTTATGCTGGTGCTTTAATGCTTTTTTTCTTGATGGTCATCCCAAATGTTTTTTATGTGTTCATCTGGCTTTCTGTTTTCTTTATAGTTGAACCTATAAATTTTAAACTTAAAAATAAGAGTCTATTTGATTATATAAGAGTTGGTAATTGGAGGCCGGTTTTATCATTGGTAATTGGCTGTTTGATTTGCGGTTTCTTTTGGGAGATGTGGAACTATCTTTCATATCCTAAATGGATTTATAATGTTCCCGGAGTAAATTTCTTACATATATTTGAAATGCCATTGCTCGGGTATTTGGGTTACATACCATTTTCTTTAGAACTATATTCGATTTATCATTTATTCGCCTGGCTGACAAAGAATGAAAAATTATTATCATTAGTTAAGATTGATTGAAGATATATTCAAATTTAGAAATTTTAGATAATTTATTCTTCAATAATAAACTTTACAACTTGAATAAAATTGAATATGTTTGAGTTGATGAAAAGGCGAGCGTAACTCAGTTGGTAGAGTGTCAGCTTCCCAAGCTGAATGTCGCGGGTTCGAACCCCGTCGCTCGCTCATAGATAAATGAATAAAACATTTTGATTTTTACTAGAATAGTGTAATATTTGTAACTCAAAATTTTGAAAAAGGGCGCTTAGCTCAGCTGGTTCAGAGCATCTGCCTTACAAGCAGAGGGTCCGCGGTTCGAATCCGTGAGCGCCCACATAAAAAGCTTCAATTTTAATCGAATTGAGGCTTTTTTATTTTGTGAGAATTCTAAAATCCCTCTGATTATGTACCGAAAATGTACCGACTTTGTACCGACTTTTTGCAGGTACAATCCTTTTTTTATTGGTTGGTTAATATGGTTATTTAATATTGAAAAAATAGATATTAAAACTTAATTATTATCTTTCTCTGTTGCAATAAGAACAAGAGTTATTTTACCCGGCTGATATAAAACAGCAAACTCCTTGCCTACATCAAAGCCAGTAGTACGCAACTGCTCATTCTTAATTTTAATTTGAGGAACTTTTTTAAATCCTTATTTGTTCGATGGCTACTTTCATATACTTTCATTTTATACCATCCTCATCGTAAACTTCAAAAATTTTATTACAAATTTTACAAATGCTTTTACGATAGATTACAATATTATGAAGTGAATTAACAGAATGCTTCTCTTCTAAAATTTTTGTATGAAGTTTACAATTATGAGGAGGAATTATTTTATTCCAATCTATATTTATTTGAGTTGAATTTTCCATTTGCACACCTATAATAAATTTAATTTTTGAAGCTGGAAAGAATAACGGCGAAGTATAAGCGCAGCAATTGAAATATTATTTTTATTGCCGTTTAAGTATTGCAGTAGAGCTGATGCAATAAAAAACATACCTTTTTTAACAAGCAAAGTATGACAAACCATTAAAGCTTTTTTCCTTTTCATGTTTAACCTTTCATTTATTGATAGAACAGGACACAATGCCCCTAAAAAAAACATTTTTGCCCCTTACCAAACAAAGGCGTTTGATATGATGAACAGAGCAAGGCGAAAAAGACTGCCGTTAGCGAAGCGATTGGCGGTATTTTTTGCCTTTGCAGATTTGTAAACATGAAAACAAAAATGAATGATTAGGAATAGTAAAGACACTAAACCGCAAATTGAATAAGAGGGGCAAAAAACTTTTTAAGAAAAATGACTTTTGATTGTGTGGAACGAATTCAAGCACGGAGTGCGTAAAAAAGTGCAACACAATAAAAGGCAGCTAAAAAAATTGGTAGGTGTGGAACACAGCTACATCAAATAGTGATGATAAGGTAAAGCTAAATGAGAGCCGTGTTGAGTGAAATAAGCGGTACGAAATGAAACATCAGTTTTGCGGAGCAAAGTGTGTGGAATGGAGAAAAGCGATGAAACGAAATTGGGCGAAGCTATAAAAATAAAATTAGTACCTAAAGTTAAAAATTAGTAGTACCATCTGGTTGATACTGCCATTGAAATGTAGCTGCACCATAAGGGGTGGGTAGACTGTAATTAACAGTATCTAAATAAGCTTTTGTATCTAAGATTAGAATCTTACCATATTTATTATCTTGAGTTCTAACTGCCCAAATTTGATTTGCACGAATACCTAATGCTGACCAGCCATACATTGAATCCGGAACCGATTTTAGGTTTGCAAAATAATTAGCGGCTGAATCTGCATCGGGTAACTGCTTGATAAATAAGAATGCATCTGTAACTATAGGAGCTGATAAAAATACACCTACAATTTCTGCATTTTGGTTTTGCTGGACTAACAAACTAAAATCTGGTAAAGTATTCTCAGAATTTGGATATGTATTAACGGTACCTTTTGAAAAAGAAAACCCTTTATATTTAATACCATCAAGACGAGAATCTATTGTAGCTATGCCGGCGATTGGAGGCGGATAAGTTTCGATTATTTCCGAACATTGATAAAAAAATAAAGACAGTAAAATTATATTAAGGATTAAAAATATACGCATTAAAGATACCCCAAATAATAAAACCCCTCGCGATGTTGAGGGGTTTGTTAATAAAAGATTACTTAAGTAAAATCATTTTACGAGTTTGTACGAAATCACCGGCAACTATTTTATAAAAATATATGCCCGAAGGTAAATTAGGTGGTTGCCAAGTAACTGAATATTCACCAGCATTTTGCTGCTTATTTACTAATTGAGTTACTTCCATACCAATAGCATTATATATAGTAACATTTACAAAAGATAATTTAGGGAGAGAATAATTTATTACAGTAGATGGATTAAATGGATTAGGATAATTCTGAGATAATGAAAAAGATTTTATTTCAATCAAAGAATTATCAACAGAAGTTAATTTATTAGGAAGAATGCTTTGAGAACGATAAATACTACCGCCACTTGTACCAACAAGAGCATAATCACTTGGAAGAATATACACTGAACGGCATGCAACGTTTTTTAAATTATCACCAAAATGAATCCATTTTACACTATCAACATAAGTCATATAAAGCCCAACATTAGCATTATTCCAATCTGCTTCAACTGCAGCTAAAAGAACATTTTTTTTATCGTAAGCTAAGCCCACAGGTACTAAATTTTGTAAACCAAACTTAAACCAATTATTACCGGAATTAGTAGAATGATAAACTCCAGATTCTGTATCGGTATAGCTAAAACCAGCAAATACTTCCTTATCATCTCCACATGTTAAAGCATAAGTAAAATCATATACAGGAGAATAATTATTCCAAGTACTACCAGAATTATATGAACGATAAACACCATTTTTAGTCCCGGCGTAAATTATTCCACTGTTACTTTGAGCTAATGAGTAAACATATTGATTTATTGAATTAGAAGAACTTTTAGTCCAAGTATCACCTTGATCTATCGAACGATAAACACCTACATAATCAGTAGCAGCCAATATAATATTCGTTTTAGAACAAAGTACCGCCCAAATTGCAGAGATATATCTACTGCTATCCGGATAAATGATAATTGTAGATAAGACATTTTGCCAGGTGGCCCCCTCATCTTTAGAACGATACACGCCGTCTTTACCGCCAATATAGTACCAGCCAGAAGAATCCACCGTTATAGAAGAAGCATAAGGCATTGTATCGCCACATGCAGACCAAGTAATACCATCATCGGTTGAATAATAAACTCCAGCTGCAGTAGCGGCAAGTACTTTATCATTGTACGTTAAAAATTGATAGGTTGTAGCATGAAGATTAGCTGAAAGAACCCATGATAAAGACTGAGAATAAGAAAGAAATGAAATGAAAAATAAAAATGATGTAAAAAGAATAGATTTTATTTTCATAAAACCCCCTAAACTTTTAGTTATTAATTGTAAATATATTAAAGCAATTTAAAGGAACAAATATCAAACCAAAGATATTATTTGAAAATGAATAAAATAAGAGGCAAATGACTATTATTGAGAACAAATTTTGTAGAATAATCTAGACCTAATTATTATTATTGCTAATAAGAGATGAAGTTATTGTTAGCACCGGTATAATGAAAGTTAGTGCTGACAGTATCGCTTAAAACTGAGTTATAGATATAATTTGCTCCGGTGGTTGAATCCTCTGAATAGATCGAAATATTAGATGAACTTCTTGAAAGTAATGTTGAATTCCTTAATGATATTGTTGAAGCAACTGCACCGGAATAAATATTAATTGCACCTAAATTAGCAGAAGTTGATTGCTGATATAAAGCAGAATTTTCAAAGATAACATTACATGCAGATTGAAGAGATAAATTAAAACCACTTGTCCAAGGGAAATTTCTACTAAAACAAGATAAGAACGAAATTGTGCCACCATTACCTTGAGATGCAACTTGCTCTACATTTAAAGTTAAAGTGTAACAGTTATTAAAAACAGTACCGTAATTATTAAAACCTTTAAATCTAATTATATTATTATCTTTGAAGAAAATATTATGAAAATCAAAATAAGCGGATATAGAATCTATAATTATATTAACATTTTTAACACCATCTAAACCTACGTAAGCGGAAGGAAGGGAAGTATTCCAGTTTTTAATTTGTGCAAGAATACCATTGAAGCCAATTGAATTGTTTTCTATAAAATTAAAAAATCGGTTAGGTGAGGAAACATAATCCGCATCTTCTTTATACCATATTCCATAATCAGAAACAGCTAAACCAAGCTCAAGAGAAATATCACAATCATTTAATAAAAATGTTGTTAAAAGTGTTTTAGTAGAATCTGTAAGATCGCCAGGTGCATAAAACATTATTGCATGCTTAACCTCATTGCAATTTATTTTAACCTTATCAACATAAATAAAAGTTCTGTAATTACCATTAATAGGCTTTGCATTATTTAAATAAGCTAAACCATATTTAGAGAATGTTTTTGAATAACCGGAAGTATCGAACTTAAATAAGACACTGCGAAAACCGAAATATGAATCTTGAGTTGTAAGAGTATCGTTAATATGAAAAATAAAATTCTTAGTGGAATCTGATGTACTTAGACTATCCGGCATTAATTCTATGGTTGGGATTCTATTACTAAAATTATAATCAATCTTGCCTTCACCGGATATTGTTATAAAAGAATAAAGCTGAATAGGGGAATAAATATGATATACACCTTGTGCTAAGTGAATTACACCAATATTATCATTATCGACAACATCTTTTAATGAATTAACTGCAGCTTGAATGCCTTGCTGAGTAGGCGGATATTTGCCGTTAGCCCAACCAACATACCTTTCATATTTTTCATTTGAATACTGCTGGGGATAAATAAAAGATGAAAAGATTAATAGACTAAAAATTATAATAAGCTTTTTCATTCAATTCCTTTTTAAGAAATAATTATCCAATTAGAACCATTGGAAAAAATGTTGAGAGAATCCCATTGAGTATTTATAACAAAAGAAGAAGTGCCGTCAATCTTATCAGAGCCGGAAGCATTTACTGTAACAGTATAAACAGAGTTATCAATTTTTTTAATTAAATATTTATGGCCTTTATATTCTGCTGCAGAAGGAAGAGTTAAAGGTTATATCTTTTGTTAATGAATCAGCTAAAAGAATTGAAGCGGATCTATCTAATGAATAATCATCAGTTATGGTAAGAGCATTATTATATGAAACAATTGCAATCATATTTGATAATGTAATATTTCTACGCATGGTAAAACTTTCAATTAAGTTAATAGAACACGAATTAATACATCTGCTGATAAAGCTGCATCAAGAGCCCATCCATTAAATTCACCGGATGAATATGTGACTGCTTTGCCGTTTGAATCACTGGCAATTTTATCACCAAGAGTTATGGCATTACCGGAATAGACAAGAGCAATACCATTAGAAGTTACCGGGAACTGTTCTGCTTCATCTGTATCAGCATTTGAAACACCGAGGGCTTTTGCATTTGCTGAACAAAGATTGCCGTCAAATCCAACAAAAAGATTTTTTGTAATTTCGGCTGGGGCTTTGATTGAAGTTATTAAAATTGGCTGTTCTGTTAACATTTTATTTCCTTATAATTTATTTGGTTTTTGTTTTCTTATTTGATTTAATTTCTTTGGGTGCTGAATCTGTTTTATCTTCTTCAATAAATTCGGAAAGCATTTCAGAATCTTGCTTAGATAATTCAACTGAACTTCCTTCGGGAATTAGTTTGCCGTTAAGAAATAAATCTGTGTT
>CAVVCO010000004.1:0-27077 GCA_963746735.1 uncultured Ignavibacteriales bacterium | reverse complement strand
ATTTCCTTGAAAACTTTGATATTAGCTCAATTTAAATTTTCGATATTTAGTAATTAGAAAAATAAACATATAAAAAATTATGAACGTACTTAATCAGCATCAAAAAATATTTAAAGAAGAAGTAGAAAAAACTAAGATACCACTGGGCAAACGTCCGGATTGGTTAAAAGTAAAATTACCGACCGGGGACAATTATTTAGATGTACGAAACCTAATGCGAAATCAGCATTTAAATACAGTATGTGAAGAGGCAAGATGCCCAAACATTGCTGAATGCTGGAATGCCCGTAGTGCAACTTTTATGATTCTTGGTGATACTTGTACAAGAAGCTGCGGCTTTTGCAATATTAAGGTTGGAATTCCAAATGAACTTGACCTTGATGAACCAAGAAGGGTTGCTGAATCGGTAAAAGAATTAAATTTAAGACATGTAGTAATTACATCCGTGAATAGAGATGAATTAAAAGACGGCGGCGCATCAATCTTTGCAGAAACAATCAGATTAATTCGGGATGAAATGCCGGAGACAACAATTGAAATTTTAATTCCCGATTTTCGTGGAGTGATTGAAGCCTTTGATATAATTATGAAAAACCCGCCTGACATATTGAATCATAATTTGGAGACAATTCCTCGTCTATATCATGCAGTCCGTCCTCAGGCAAAATATGAAAGAAGCTTAAAATTAATTCGATGGTTTAAGGATAGGTATTTGAAAACCAAAAGCGGAATAATGGTTGGAATAGGAGAGAAACCGGAAGAAGTTTTAAGTTTAATGCATGACCTTGTTGAACATGGCTGCGACATATTAACAATCGGGCAATATTTACAGCCTACTAAAAATCATTTGCCGGTTGATCGATTTGTTACTCCTGAAGAATTTAAAATGTACAGGGATGAAGGAATAAAAATAGGCTTTAAAATAGTTGAATCTTCTCCTCTTGTTAGGAGTTCTTATCATGCAGATAAACATGCGAGAGCATTATTTTAATTTAACTTCTTAAACCTCCAAGGTTTAGCCCCATAATGTTGGCTTTACCAGAAAACCTATAAGGTTTGATAGAAAAATTTCATAACAAAAAATTAATATCTGTCAATATTTACTATCACATTTTCAATTTGTAAATTGACGTTCGGTTTTTTTAGCTATTGAGTAGGCAAACTTTTAAGCAACAATATTACTGTTAATGAAATATAAATTTTTACTATTCTTTTTAATCTGTTCCGTTTTTTTAGCAGCACAAGATAATGGGGACATTTCAAACCGTTTACGCAAAACACTTGACGATGATAACTCACATTATACCGATGTTGGAAATATTGGTTTAACCGTAACAAATTTTGGAATGTATGGAAATGGTTTTGCATTATGGCCGCAGCAGCCAAGTTGTGAATATCCCATAGGAAGCGGTATTGAGCATATCTTTGACGGCAGTTTATGGGTAGGGGGATTTGTAAGTACGGATTCATTGAGACATAATCTTCTTGGACCATTTGTAACTACCGGTTCTGTTGATGCATCTTCGGTATCAACACGCGGCGGTGGATTTGAATTTACGAATGCTAAAGGAAGTACAATCCTTGAAAGATCGTCATTACTTGATTCACGGTATTATGATCCATATGCAATATCGCACCAGGATTTTATTATGGATTATGTTGACACCAACCTTACTCTTTCAAATGGCGAAACAATTCAAGGTCATAGCCCGCTGGGTATCGCAATTCACCAGGAATGTTATGCATGGAATTATCCTTTTGCAGATTTCTTTGTAATTATGAATTACACTATTAAGAATGTAACTAATAAATATATTGACAGTGTTTATGTTGGATTGTGGACAGATGCCGTTGTTAGAAATACAAAAATTACTTCTCCAAGAATTGGAGCCCCGTTTTTTGATAAGGGCGGAGAAGGATATAGTGATTCCATGAGAATTGCATATACTTTTGATGCTACTGGCGATGTTGGTTATACAAATAGTTATATAGGTATTCAATCTCTTGGTTCTACTCCAACTTTAGATAGTATTTTTGTTTTTGGTGGAGATTCAATTCCTTCAGTTAACTTTGTCAGCTGGCAGTATAAAAACACGGCTGATCCAAATTTCTTTTCTCCAACAGTTGACATTGATAGATATAGAAAAATGCAGGGTTATTTTGGCGGTACAAATCGATATAATAAAGGTGTAAATCCTTCATCATTGAAAACCCCTTCTAATAGATCTGAATTATTAACAAACGGCCCTTTTAGAAAGATAGCTCCAGGAGATTCAATTAATGTTGTGTTCGCAATTGTCTGTGCAAAAAAATATGGGAATGATGATCAATCATTAGACACGAAAGAACAGAAATTAAATCTATATTCAAATGCTGAATGGGCATTACGAGCTTATTTTGGCGAAGATAGAAATAGAAATGGGAAACTTGATCCAGGTGAAGACTTAGATGGAAATGGTAAAATCACTCGTTATATTTTACCGGCACCGCCGCTTACACCTAACATAAAAGTTGTTCCAGGAAATCAAGATGTTGCAATTTATTGGGATAAACGTGCTGAATCTTCTGTGGATCCAATTTCAGGTAAAAAAGATTTTGAAGGATATAGGATTTATAGAACAGAAGCCGGGTTTGATTTGAATCTTGCTGAAGATGCCCGTTCATCTCTAGTGACACTTGCTCAATTTGATAGTACAGGCAATTCTTATGGATTCAATACTGGCTTTGGAAAAGTTGAGTTAAAAGAACCAATTACATTTCCTCCTGACACCACTAAATATTATTACAAATTTGATGTTCAAAATTTATTAAACGGATGGCAATATTTATTTGCAGTAACAGCATTCGATAAGGGCGATCCTGAAAATAATTTGGAAAGCTTAGAATCTAATCCAATAGTTTCTATGAATAGAATTCTTCCTGGAACTTTGCCGAATAATAAAGATACAGCCGAAGTTGGCGTGTATCCTAATCCATATTATGGAAATGCTTTGTGGGATGGAAGTACTGAACGATTGAGAAAAATTTATTTTTATAATCTTCCCTCAGAGTGTGAAATAACTATCTACACTCTTTCTGGAGATATAGTGAAGAAAATTGAGCATAATCAAAGCAGTAACGGTTCGGATATAAAATGGTTTCAAACTTATTCAAGCAGCGGGAATCAAATTATGACCGGAGGTGAAGATGCGTGGGATCTTATATCTGATAATGATCAAGCAATTGCAACAGGTTTATATTTATTTACCGTGAAAGATTCTAATTCCGGTAATGTTAAAAGAGGAAAATTTTTAATAATTAAATAAGAAAGGCAAACGTTATGAAGATGAAATTGATCTTGATTTTGTTGGTCATAGGATTTGGAATGGCCTTAGCTCAAAAGCAATATCCATTAGTGTCAATTCATGATATTCAATATGTAGATTCCGTAACAACCAAAGGATGGTCGCCTTCAGTTCACACTGGAGATACTGTAAGAGTAGTCGGTGTATTAATGATTAAGCCAGTCGTAGATCCGGATACAGATAGAACTCCAATCATGTATTATGGTCCTCGCTGGGGTTCTTATATACAGGATACTTCTTCTTCTGCAACAGAATGGGCGGGGTTAAATGTACTTCAAAATGACACCAGTGGAGATAATCAAAATACTTTCTTTGATTTAAGAGATTCCGCGGATGTTGTTGAAATGACTGGAGTTGTAACAACTTATAATCAATCTAATGAATTAATGTTACTATTAAATCCCGTTACAGAAGTAAATCCAATTGGGCAAGTACCTGAACGGCCTGCTCCCCAAAAACTTATAATGTCGGATTTAACTAGTGGAGGAATTACAAATAAAGAATATTATAAGTTATCCGGAATGTATGTTGAATTCAATAATGTAACTACCAGTGATAGGAGCACTTCAAATGGACAGTTTAGGATTAACGATGGCAACGGAAACTATATAGTAGCTTATCCTCAATCAAGATATTATAGAACCGATGCTAATAAAATTCCAGGATCTACATATCAACCGCCTCAAGATGGAACTCAAATTGAATATATAAAAGGAGTTTTAATTATTTATAATGATACTTATGAAATACTTCCAATTTATCCTAGTGATGTGAAAGTTCAACTTTCTCCGCCGGCAATTTCTAATATTACAAGAGATCCTGTTCAAGTAAAAACAAATGATCAAGTAACAATTTCAGCAAAAGTAGTTGGCGGCAGCGGATATGTAACCGGAGTTCAATTACATTATAAGATTGGTAATCAAAATAGGGTTACAGTTCCAATGACTAAAACAGCAGATACAACTATTTATTCAGCGGTTATAAATGGGATAAGTACTGATTCAACAATAGTTGATTATTATATTTCAGCATCTGACAATAACAATTTAGTAAATACTAATCCAGGCGATACAGTCAAGGGAAATTATTTTTATCAAGTATTGGATGAACCATTAACAATTCGAGATATACAATACAGTCCATTAGGAAGCGGTTATAGTTCATATAATGGTTATTATGTTACACTTACTGGAATAATAACAGCAGATACTTCAGATATTCCTGGATATGGATCTAGTACACCAATGCGCGTTTATATGCAGGATAAAGCTGGAGCATGGTCAGGAATTATGATCGGAACACTTGGCATAAACGGTGCGGATGTATTAAAATTCAAGAGAGGCGACAACGTAACGTTAAACGGCCGTATAATGGAAAATTATAGTGTAACTTCAATTGATTCTCTAAAACAAATCACGGTTAATTCACATGGTAATACATTACCTGCCCCGGTAGATTTGAAAACCGGCGATATTGCAGATTCTTCTTATAGCAGCATTGCTGTAGAACAATGGGAAAGTGTATTAATAGATTATAAGAATGTTACAGTTACAGATGAAAACGCTGATGGAGATCCAGGGCCAAACTCTTATAACTTTGGAGAGGAAATGATTAATGACGGTTCAGGTGATGCAAGAATAGAATATCAAGATGGTAATCATAATTATAATAATAATTGGGATTCTACTTTGGCAAAAAATCCGTCTAACATTTATGTGAAATTAAATTCTACATTTACAGAAGTTCGTGGAATATTGTTTTATTCTCACAGTTATTATAAAATTGTTCCAAGACAAAATGATGATTTTATGGGGTATACTGGTCCGGTTGGTGTTACAGATGGAACTTCCAAAGTACCTGTATCATATAAACTTGATCAGAATTATCCCAACCCATTTAATCCATCAACAACTATTAATTTTTCAATTCCTAAAGAAAGTATAGTTTCGTTGAAAATATATAATATACTTGGCCAGGAAGTGAAAACATTAGTTAGTGAAAATAAAGCTCCAGGTAATTATAATGTTAGATTTAACGCAAGCGAATTGAGCTCTGGAGTTTATTTCTACAGCTTAAGGGCAGGCAATTATTATCAAGTTAAAAAAATGATGCTTTTAAAATAAAAATACAAACCTCCGGGGTTTTAAAAACCCCGGGGGTTTATAAAGAAACATGATCAAAAAAGTAACAATAATATTCTTCATCATAATTACATTTTTAATTTCATCATGCGTTAAAGATGTAACAGATAACCCAATTAACAATCAACCGCCGCATACTGGGATTTTTCTTTATCCTGATTCTACAATCAGTAGTCAGCCGAGTAAGATTAGTGTACATTGGTGGGGCGATGATCCTGATGGGTTTGTGGTAGGATATTATTTTACATGGAATGGTAAAGATTGGAGTTTCACAACTTCAAATGATAGTCTCTTTGCCTTACAAATAGGTGCTGCCGATACCAACTATACTTTCAAGGTTTCTGCTGTCGATGATGGCGGAAATGGTGTTTATGACAATGATATTGTACAAAATGGTATTGATTATGGCCCTGAACCTTTTACAGATAAAAATTCAAATGGAGTTTGGGATAAAGGAGAAAGTTATACTGATATCGGCCTGATTGATCCAAATCCCGCTTCAATTAATTTCCCAATAAAAAATTCAGCGCCTGTGGTTGAATGGGATCAATTATCAGTTTTGCCCGATACATCTTTCCCGGTTATGTCTTTTGGATGGAATGCAACTGATATTGACGGTGACGGAACAATTCAAAATATAAATGTCGTTCTAAATGATACTACCAATCCAGCTAATATTGTTTCTCTAGATGGAAGTATCAGAAACATAACAATAAGAACAACTGATTTTTCTTCATCTTCTCCATCAATGGAAATTCTGATTGGCGGTCTTGAATCAAATATTGCAATAAAAAAATTGCCTGGACTAATTCTAAATGGGGATAATAAATTCTTTGTTCAGGCTGTTGATATTTCAGGAGCTAAATCTAATTTCATTGCCTTGCCTGGAGAGGGCAGTACATGGTATGTTAAAAAGCCTAAAGGAGAACTTCTTATTGTAGATGATTATGCTACTCTGGATAATGCTGCTTCATTCTATGATGGAATGTTTAGCGATAGTTTAAACTTGAGAGGGAAATACGATGTTTATGATTTTCATAATCAAACTCCTCCTTATTTGAATGTAACATTTTTGCAGACACTTAAACTATTTAAATACGTCTTTTGGTACACAGATAATGGCCCTTCATTGGATTTGCTTAGTGCTACAACTCAGAAATATATAGATGCTGGCGGCAAGATAGCATTTTCAATGCAGTTTCCTCAATCAATAGATTTGGCTGCAGTGCAAAGCTTTTTACCAATACGTTCTGACTCAAGTGATTCCAAAACTACTTTATTTGTGAATACCAAAATATCATCTGACAGTACTCAGCCTGATTATCCGAATTTAGTATTAGCATCAAGTATTTTCAGGGTAAAATCTTTTTATTTAAATCCTTTAGGCGGAATTCCGATCTATTATTTTCCGAATAAGGAATTGAAAGGTTATGTCGGATTTACAGATCTGGAAAAGAAATTATTTTTTATTGGAATACCTTTACAAAAAGCTAACGGCGGGAATGCTAATGTGAAAAGATTACTTAGTAAAGTATTCTTTGAAGATTTTGGATTAACGCAATGATGAAAAAATTTCTACTATCTATTTTCTTATTTATAACTGTATTCAGTATTACTGCTTATTGTCAAAAAGCAGGTAAGCTTACAGGAACAATAGTCGATGCATTAACAAAAGAGCCTTTAGTTGGTGTTAATATTATTTTAAAAGGAACCTATTACGGTGCTGCTTCAGATGTTAATGGGAAATTTACGATTGATAATATAACACCGGGAAGTTATGATATTAAGATTTCATTCATAGGATATAAAACAGTAGAATACACTGGATTCAAAATTGAAGCCGGAAAAACAATTGACCTGGATGTTAAAATAAGTGAGTCGGCATTAACCTTAGATCATGATGTTATCGTTGTTGGTTCAAAGCCGCTGCTTGATGTAGATGAAACTCAAAGTAAAAAGACTATCTCAGCAGAAGATATTAAAAATGCATTGGTTGAAAATATTTCTGATGTTGTAGCACAGCAAGCGGGAATAGTTCAAGAGGATAATGAAATTCATATTCGCGGCGGAAGGTCTTATGAAAATGCTTTTTTACTTAATGGAGTTTCAGTTCAGGATCCTTTAGCTGGAACCGGGTTTGGGCTTCAATTAAGTGCAAATGCTATAGAAGAGGTTGAAGTTATTACAGGTGGCTTTAACGCTGAATATGGACAGGCGACTTCAGGAGTTGTAAATGTTAAAACAAAAGAAGGCGGAGATAAGTATAGCGGTTACGTTTCTTATAAAACCGATAACCTCGGAAACAATTCCTCATATCATGTCTTCAATAATAAAATTTTAGAAGTTGATCTTGGCGGACAGGAACCAATTACTTCATTTTTGCTTCCTTCAATAGGAATTCAAATTCCTGGAAAGATTTATTTCTTTGGTAATTTTTATATGGGTTTATCAGATGGAATAACTCAAGGATATTATAAGCCGACTGCAGGTAAACTTTATTCGTCAACATTTCATGGAACCAGGTTTGCTCCTGAAGCAAGCAACAATTGGAGCTGGCTGGGTAAACTTACTTATAAACCTTCATCCACTTTTAAAATACAATATTCTTTTAATCAATCTGTTTCGATTAGTCAAAACACAGGGGCACTTCAAACAAATCTTGAATTTGTAGAACGAAGTCCTGGTTACCAGTATGAGTTTCAAAATATTTTAGCAAATGCAAATGTTTATACTCATAATACTAAGTATAATTCTTTAAGCATTACTCATACTTTGAATGCAAAGACATACTATGAATTAAGCTTTGGCCATTTATTTACAAATCTTCGCGTGGATGCAAATGGTAAAAAATGGAATGAATATGTGCAGCCCAAAGATATTCCTAACTTCCCGGTTGAATATTATAACCTAGATCATGATACAATTGGAGTTATTCCTGGTGATGGTTTTTGGGATTTAGGTAATCCTTATACCTGGCATGATCATTATGTGAATGAATTTTCTATAAAAGGAGATATAACAAGTTTCTTCGATGAAAGAAATAAATTCAAAGCCGGATTTGAATCACGTTTTCAGGAAATGCAATTAATTGATATTTATCAACCCTGGATTGGCGATCTTGGTTTAAACAATGATATCTATAAAGTCTTCCCTGCAATGGGTGCTTTTTATGCACAAGATAATATTAATTTCAGTGGTATGATTTTGAACTTTGGATTGAGACTAGATTATTGGTTCCCTGGAAAATATGTAGATGATGCAGTTAATAATCCTGATGTTGTTACAATTCCTGAACAGACCAGAATAGATTATAAAAACGATACTTTTGGATGGTTTGGCGGCAGAAGATTTAAAGCGAGGTTAAGTCCGCGTCTTGGTATATCTCATCCTGTTTCCAATAACCAGACTTTATTTTTCTCTTATGGGCACTTCAGTAAATGGCCGAGGCCTCAATTTGTTTACGCAAAATTGAATCCTTTGAATGCGCAGTCATCTTTTCAACAGTTCGGTAATCCTAATTTAAATCCTGAAACTACAGTTGCTTATGAACTTGGACTTAAAACACAATTCACACCAAATGATGTTTTAACTGTAACAGCATACTATAAAGATATTTTTGATTATATAAATACTAGAACCGCTAAAATAACATCAGCAAGGTTTATCTCTAAAAACTTTATTACTTATGTTAATTCTGATTACGCTCGCTCACGCGGAATTGAATTAGAATTTAAAAGAGAATCGGTGATTGGTTTAACGGTACATTATCGGCAACTTATGCTATTGTTACTGGTAAAAGTTCATCTGCGTCTGAAGGAGCTTTGGTTGTGCAAGGAGATATAAATGAATCCGTTAAAGAAAAATATATGCCGTGGGATAGGCCAATAACCGCAAATGTAACTACAAATTTTTATGTAGGGAAAGACAAAGCTTTATTTGGTTTTGGAAATGGTATTCTTGATGATTACAATCTTTACCTTAGATTCTTTCTTGAATCAGGCAAGAGATATACCCCCGCATACTTTACAGGTTACGACGCTCAGGGCAGGCCTATATATATTTCTTCTACTACCGATCTTTATACTGATGTAGGAAAAGAATGGTTTTGGATTGATTTAAATTTTGAAAAATATATACCTATTGGTGATCTTGAACTTGCATTTAATATTGAAATAAATAATTTATTGGACTCAAAAAATTCGGCTATAATTAATCCTGTAACCGGAAAAGCTTATGAAAGCGGTGATGCAGTTCCTTACAGTTGGAACGATCCAAATTACCCGGATTTACAATTGCCGATTTCGCCGTACCCATTTGATCCATCAAGATATTTAACCAGAAGAAATATAAAATTCGGACTTAGCTTAAAGTTTTAGTAATGAAAAAAATAATTGTTGTTATAATTTTTTTATTAGTTTTTGTAAATGTGAAAGCACAGCTTATAACTAATTTAGGCGGTCAAAGAGCCGGAATATCTACAGCACAGTTTTTAAAAATTGGAGTTGGCAGCCGTTCAACAGCTATGGGTGAATCCTTTGTAGCAATTGCAAATGATGCCTCTGCACTTTATTGGAATCCTGCCGGGCTTGTTCAATTTGATCAGGATCAACTTATGTTTTCGCACAATCAGTGGGTTGTGGATATTTATCATGATTTTTTTGGCGCAGTTTATCATCTTGATGCTGCTAATGCTTTTGGAGTTTCGTTCACTTCTCTTTCAACTAAAGACATGCCAGTAACTACTGAGTTTGCTCCTTACGGTACTGGTGAATATTTCAGTTATGGCGATTTAGCTTTTGCTGTAACTTATTCAAGAAAGATGACGGATAAATTTAGCTTTGGTGGAACTATCAGATATATTGAAGAAACTTTAGACAAACTAAAAATGCGCGGTGTAATGATTGACCTGGGAACATACTATTGGACGGGTTTAGGAACAACGAGATTTGCTGTTGCTGTTTCTAATTTCGGGAACCAGCTTGCTCCTGATGGTAAAGTTGTTCTTGTTGGGAAAAGAGAAAAATCTAACTGGCAATCTTTTTCACCACCGACTATTTTTAGAATTGGATTTGCATTTGAACCCTATGAATCTGGTGACAATAAAATTACATCATCAATTCAATTAAATCATCCTAATGATAATAAAGAAAATGTTACAACCGGTTTAGAGTATAGCTGGAAAAATATTGTTTTCTTTAGAGGCGGATATAAATTTAATGTTGATGAGCAGAATTATTCTTTCGGGTTTGGAATAAATCTGCCAATAAGAATTGCATACTGTAATATAGATTATTCATATTCTAATTTCGAAAATTTAGGAAATGCACAAAGGTTTTCAATCATTTTAGGTTTTTAATGAATTCGCATTTGAAGTATTATATAATTCTAATAATTCTGTTTCTATTCGGCTGTTCCGATAAATTTGATGTCAGGCAATTAACGGCAAGTTCAGGGAACGCAAATATTGCTGGTGATACTGTGTATGTTCAATTGAATCCTGCATGGAATGGATTCAATAACCCACAGGATATGATTATTGGCCGGGAACCTTTTATTTATGTTGCCGACACATATAATGACCGTATAGTTATGATGAATTTGAACGGTAATGTTTTAGGAACCCGTGAAATAAAAAGGCCTGTAGCTTTAGCGCAAGATTATAAATTAAATTTAATTGTGTGCGGCGAAATTGATACTGTTGTGAATGGACAAACACAAACATTCGGTGCTGTCTATAAATTAAATCTTGTTGCAGCGGAACATCAAATAAGTAATGCCCCAATTACAAAACTGCTGCCTCGTCCTTCTGATTTAAAATATCCTGACAGAAGATACACTGCAGTTACTGTATTTTTTAACAATATGTTTTATGTAGCAAGAACAGGCCCCGCAAATACAAGTTTTGTTGATCCTGACAATTCAATCTTACAATTTATTCCAAAAAAACTTTACGGCGGTGGAGAAGGTGATACTTTAATTGGAAGAGTTCCCAATATTGGGCCATTAAGTTCTGGTTTAGTTTCAGCAAACGGAATAAGTTCACTTACTTCGTTTAATAGAAAGAATATAGATTTTATAGAAACGTTGACAGGGAATACTAGTCTAAAAGCTCAATGGCTTACCTATGTTGTTACTCCTATCTCAGCTGACTATGTTGCAAGATTGAATCCTTCAACCGGAGGAGCATTTATGACTCCTAATAAGTTTGTACAACCGGAAGGTTCGTGTATAGATGATGCTGGTAATATTTTTATAGCTGATGCACAGAAAGACAGTGTATATAAGTTCACCCCTTTGGGTGACGAACTTCAATCTTTCGGCGGCCCTGACGTTTTTAACAAACCCTATGCAGTCGCATTTTTTGACAATATACTTTACGTAGTTGATTCAGGAAATAATAGAATATTGAGATTTATTTTATCAACTGATTTAAGGTAACTAATTTATTTTTAGGATTTTTCTACATCAATTGAAGTCTCTTCGAATAACAAATATTTTCATCTTTCATAATACATATCAAGGTTAAAATGATTTTCAAAAATTTACTTCTCGGTTCTTTATTAATTTTCAGTCAATTCCTTTTTGCACAAACAGCGAACCATCTTGTAATAAGTGAGGTACTTGTTAACGGCAAGTACGAATCTGCACCGGCAGATAACGATGAGTTTATTGAGATTTATAATCCAACTTCTGATCCTGTTGATGTTAGTAATTGGACTGTAGATTATAGAAGCGCATCAGGCACAACTTTCAATCCAAAATACACATTCCCATCCGGAGCAATGGTTCAGCCTCATAAATTTTATCTAATTGGTGGTGGAGGAGTAGTAAGCAGAGACAATTCATCAGATTCACAAGTGTTAGGACTTGGTAATTCTGGAGGGGGAGTTTTTTTACGAAACTCTTCCGGCAATACTATTGATTTAGTGGGATGGGGAAGTGCGTCTTCAAGTAATTATGAAGGGACAGTTGCAGCAGTTCCTTCTGAAGGAGTTTCACTTGAAAGAAAAGCAAATAGTTCTTCTAATGCTTCAACAATGGGAATTGGCGGCGCAGATGAATTTGAAGGTAATGGTTATGATTCAGATAATAATGCCGCAGACTTTGTACAAAGGACAATCCCTCAACCGCAAAATTCCTCAAGTCCTTCAGAACCGGCAATAGATCATGGCGGGAATGGAACAGGTACGGCTTATGTTTCACCAAAAATATTAGATGCTTCAGAAAACACTTCTTTATCATTTACAATTTTGGGAGATGGTATTCATACTTTAGATAGTGTTTTAATTGTTATTCCTTCATCTGCAGGATGGTCTTGGAGTCAAAATTTATCAGATGTAACCCCAAGTTCTCCATCTGGACCACCTAATATTTCAATTCAAGGTGATACCATTTATATCGGCTCAGCTAGTATAACATCTTCAGACAGTCTTAATATTTCAATTACAAATGTTACAGCACCGGATAATGCAGGTTATACAGATTTTACAATAAGTACGGCTTTAAGCGGGGGAACACCTTTCCCAATTTCCCCTTTGCCAAGAATTAATGTTTTAAAAGTAGTTCCAATAATTGATATTCATGTAAATGATGCATCTGGAGTTCCGGCATCGCCTTATGGCGTTGGTGCATCTGTTACAATAAGCGGAATTATAACTGCGGATTTAAATAGCACAAGAACGGATATTTATGTTCAAGATGCAACCGCAGGTATAGATATTTATAGTCCGTCAAGATATTTTAATTACCAGGTTGGAGATAGTGTAACCCTTACAGGTTCAATCTTGCAGTTTAGAGGATTGACAGAAATTTCTCCCGACTCAGCTTTATTCATTATTCATTCACATGGAAACAAAGTTCCGGAACCACTGATTCTGACTGCCGCTGATGTTAATGAAACATTTAATACAACTAATTATACCGAAATAAACGAAGGAAGATTAGTTAGAATAAATGGTGTTACTTATAACTCTTCCAATCAAACAGTTACAGATGAAACAGGAACTACCGGTGGTTATTTTGGAAATCTTTCTACACCGGGAGGGACATTTGATGTTATAGGCATTTTAAAACAGTATAAACCTGGCACAGGCACACCGCCTCCACCATATACATCAGATTATGAAATTAATGTTCGTACGCAGGATGATATTATTGTTAGCCCTGGGCCTAATTTTACTACTAAACCTGTTGAAGAAAACATTCGTCCTGATTCGGTGACTATAGTTTTTAAAACTAATGTTCCATCTAAAGCTGTGATTAAATACGGTAAGACATCAAGCTATACTGATTCAATTGTTGTAGCAGATAAGAGCACCGATCATTCAGATGTTATTTCCGGGTTATGGCCAGCTACTGTTTATCATTATCAGGTAGTTGTATCAGATACTTCAGGAACAAATTTAACCGGTGATGCAATTTTTTCAACATCTTCTCCATATGGTTCTACCGGAACTATAAATGTTTATTTCAATTACCCGGTTGATACAACCGTTTCAATTGGTGAGACAGCAACTACAACAAACATTTCTCAGAAATTTATAAATATGATAAACGCTGCTTCTTATTCAATAGATGTTGCATTATATAGTTTAAGCGGAAGTGTAGGTGCAAATATTGCAAATGCATTAATAAATGCTAATAGTAGAGGTGTGAAAGTTAGAGTAATAGGTGAGAAAGACAATCAAGGGACTGCACCTTGGAGTACTTTGAAGAGTAACGGTATAAATGTTATCGATGATAGTTATGATGCTTCAAATATGGGTAATGGGTTAATGCATAATAAATTTGGTGTTTTTGATTATAGAGATACAAGTTCATATACAGATGATTGGGTGTGGAGTGGTTCATGGAATGCAACTGACCCGGGAAATAATAATGACGCCCAAAATGCAATTGTAATTCAAGATAAATCGCTGGCAAATGCTTACACATTGGAATTTAATGAAATGTGGGGAAGTGATACAGATACTCCTAATGCATCAAATTCAAAATTTGGAGTAGACAAAACAAATAATACACCGCATCATTTTAATATTTCCGGCATCCCGGTTGAGCTTTATTTTGATCCTTCGGATAAAACCACAACCCATATCGGCGATGAACTTAAAACTGCTCATTCATCAATAAATATTGCTATGTTAACTTTCACAGAAGATAATCTTGCTCAAACTTTAATAAGCAAGAGAGCTGAAGGAAAAAAAGTTAGAGTAATTCTTGATAATAATACCGATACTGGAAATGAATTTAGCAATTTAGAAAATAATGGTGTAGATATTCATTTAAAAGGAAACGCAGTAAGAGGTTATTTGCATCATAAATATGCTATAGTAGATGGAGAAGATAATTCAGAGAATTCTGCCGTGATAACAGGTTCTCATAATTGGTCGAATGCTGCTGAAACAGCTAATAATGAAAACACATTAATTATTCATAATAAAAGAATTGCAAATCTTTATCTGCAGGAATTTAAAGCAAGATATTTAGAAGCCGGCGGTACTGATACGATTGGTATTGTTACGGATATTGCAGCAAACGACAATAACGTTCCAAATAAGTTTTTTCTCTATCAAAATTACCCGAATCCATTTAATCCAGTAACAACAATTAAATTTGAAGTACCAAAGACCCAAAAAATTCAGTTAAAAGTTTATGATATGTTAGGCAGGGAAATAAAAACTTTATATGATGGAATAATTTCATCCGGAATTAAAACTATTAACTTTGATGCATCTAATTTATCAAGCGGCATCTATTTCTATAGATTGATAACTGGGAGTTACATCAAAACAAATAAAATGATTTTATTGAAATAAAAATAAATTAAGTTTTTAATTAAAAAGGCAGCTATTTATATGGCTGCCTTTTTTTTATGGAATGAAAAACACTAATCTCAACTTCATTTAAAATAATAATTATTCAACGATATAAGGTTCGCCCGTTATCGTAAAATCGTTTTGTATGTATCCTGTCGTCGGAGCATTAGTCCCTGGTTGAATCCCTCCAACAGAAATTTTATACTTCCCAGGCTCTACAACATAATTAACAGATTCTACTTCATCAGAATTTTCATTTTTAGAAATTATTTCAGATAGTTGTTTTGGTGTTAATCTAAATTTGACAACCTGATTTTCGTTTGGCTGCAAATTTATTCTTTTAAATCCTTCCAAAGAATGTATTGGAATAGTAGTATTTTTATATTTTGGTTTTGTCAAGTAAAGTTCAACAACTTCATCGCCTGATACTTTTCCTACATTTTTTACTTCAACAGAAATTTCCACTGTGTCAGCCGTTTTTAATTCCGTGTTAATTTCTAAATTATCATATTCAAATTTTGTGTAACTCAATCCATATCCAAAAGGGAAAAGTGGTTCACCATTGAAATATCTGTAAGTCCGGTTTTTCATATTGTAATCATCAAACGGAGGTAGTTGATCAACAGATTTGTAAAATGTAACTGGCAATCTCCCTGCAGGATTATAATCTCCGAAGAGAACATCTGCCAAAGCTGTCCCGCCTTCTTCCCCAGGATACCATAGCTGAATAATTGCTGGTAGATTTTGTTTTCTCCCAATTAACTGCCAGATGCACTTCCGCTGGTAAGAACAAGAACAACTGGTTTGCCAGTTGCGTAGAGTGCTTTGAGTAAGTCTTCCTGAACTTTAGGTAATTTGAGATTTGTCCTATCGCCGCCTTTAAATCCATCGAAATCAACGCGCATTTCTTCACCCTCAAGCTGCGAAGTAATTCCGCCAACATAAACAATAACATCCGAAGCTTTTGCAATATTAATCGCATTCTTAAAATTATCGACATTAAGCAATTCCCAATTCAAAATTAGTTGTGGACGCTTTGAATTGATCACGTACTCCAATTTAAAATTATACCGCTTTCCGGCTTCTAAAATTAAATTAGTATTTTTTGTAGTTAATTCTGATCCTAAAGAATCTTGCAAAATAACTTCATTATTGATTAGCAGCTTATAAATACCATCACTTTTTATAATAAAATTATAATCTCCTGAAGTTGGAATAGTTAATATCCCACTCCACCTGGCAGAAGCTACATCCTCATATCCTTTAAATGATGGTCTCTTTGTGCTGTAAATCCAATTTGAACCGGTTATCCGATCTGTCCTTGAAAAAAATGGATGACCCTCAAAATTTTTATTTTTGAAAAATTCAACCTTTAATCCCTTTTCATCTGAATTTCTAAACATTTCTTCTGAAAAGTATTGAATCACCTTTCCTTCTTCAACTAAATTGCAGCCTGGCTCATAAACTACTTGAATTGAACTTCCCTTTTTATTTAAGTCAATAACCTTATTTTTTATTCCCTCTAAAGGCGTTACATATTTAGAAGGAGTTCCATTATAATTTCCTAATAACATTAAATATGAATTTGCCGTTGGGCCAATAACAGCAATCTTTCCAAAATCCTTTTTTAATGGTAAAATATTTACGGAAGCGTCTTTTGTAACCGGTGAATTTTTAAGAAGCACAATCGATTCTTGGGCAGTTTTTAAAGCCATTTGTCTATGCTGTTTTGTATCGTTTTCATCAATATTAATTTTTGAATATGGAACTTTTTCCGGAGGATCAAACATTCCGAGCTTGAAGCGTGCTGTAAATAATCTCTTAACTGCTGTGTCGATATCATTTTCAGAAAGATAACCTTTTTTAACTGCTTCAATTAAATCTAAACTATAAACTTTCCCGCAATTTAAATCTGTTCCCGATTTAACGGCTACTGCGGCTGCTTCCGGAGCGGTTGCAACCAATTTATGAGTAGCGTAAATATCTGAGATAGCTCCGCAATCCGAAACAACATATCCTTTAAATCCCCAGTCATTTCGCAAAATTTTATGAAGTAATGGCGGTGAGCCACAACATGCGTTTCCCATTAAACTATTGTAAGCACACATAACTGAAAATGCTTCTGCTTCTTTTATGCAGGCTTCAAACGCTGGAAGATAAGTATCATATAAATCATTATTGCTGATTATTGCATTAAAAGTATGCCTATCCGGTTCGGGGCCGCTATGCACTGCAAAATGTTTTGGTGTAGCAATGACTTTAAAATAATTTGGATCATTTCCTTGCAAACCTTTTACGAATGCCACACCGATGCGGGAGGTTAAATATGGATCTTCTCCATAAGTTTCCTGTCCACGTCCCCATCTTGGGTCGCGAAATATATTAATATTCGGACTCCAAAATGTTAAACCTTTATAAATACTGTGATCATTATTTCTAATTGCATCATTGTATTTAGCTCTTGCCTCAGTTGAAATTACATCTGCAACATTATGTATTAAATCAGTGTCCCAAGTAGCAGCTAATCCAATTGCTTGAGGGAAAACTGTAGCAACACCGGCTCGTGCGACCCCATGTAAGCCTTCATTCCACCAATTATATTCCGGGATATTTAAACGAGGAATTGCTACTGCATCATTTGTCATCTGGGAAACTTTTTCTTCTAATGTCATTTTAGATACTAATTCATCAACTCTATTTTCAATCGAAAGTTTAGAATTCCCATTCTGCGATTGAGCGTTGGATAAATTAGCAAGAAAAAGAGTGGTTAAAACAAAGAAAGTTATTTTATTAAAATATGATAGCATTTTAACTCCCGTAAATGTCAAAATAATTAATAATCTTTATTAAAATTATATTCGATAAATTCTGACTTTAAAGTAAGGAAATCTGATTTAAAATTTCTTATTTAATCTGTTTTTTGCAGCATTTTTAATCTTATTTAAATTAAAATATTTGTAAAAACGAACCTATATCTTTAATTTTGTAATTCAATTTTTAATCATAAGGAATAATAATGAGCGAAGTAATCGGCAAAATAATACAAGTAATTGGGCCTGTTGTTGATATTGAATTTGAAAATGGTCATTTACCGAAAATATATAATGCGATTAAAATTCCTCGTACTAATACTGAGGGTGTTAAAGAAGATTTGATAACAGAGGTTGAGCAGCATTTAGGTGAAGATAGGGTGCGTACTGTTGCCATGGATTCTACCGATGGATTAGTTAGAGGAATGGATGCCATTGATACCGAAGAACCTATTACTGTGCCTGTTGGCCCTGCAACATTAGGACGCTTGATAAATGTACTTGGAAATGGAATTGATACATTAGGCGAAATAAAATCTGAAAAAAGATACCCTATTCATAGGCAGCCACCAAAATTTGCCAATCTCTCTACTCAAAGTGAAATGTTTGAAACCGGTATTAAAGTAATTGATTTGATTGAGCCTTATTCAAAAGGCGGGAAGACAGGATTATTTGGCGGTGCTGGTGTGGGCAAAACAGTTATTATTCAAGAACTTATTCATAACATTGCACAGGAACACGGCGGATATTCAGTTTTTGCCGGAGTTGGAGAAAGAACGAGAGAAGGAAATGATTTATGGGTCGAAATGAAAGAGTCAGGTGTTCTGGAAAAAACTTCACTTGTTTTCGGCCAAATGAATGAACCCCCGGGAGCAAGACTAAGAGTAGGCTTGACAGGATTAACCATTGCTGAATATTTTAGAGATGAAGAAGGAAGAGATGTTCTTTTATTTATAGATAACATTTTCAGATTTACACAAGCTGGTTCTGAGGTAAGCGCACTTCTTGGTCGTATGCCCTCTGCAGTTGGATACCAGCCTAATCTGGCTACAGAAATGGGTGCGCTTCAAGAAAGAATTACTTCAACAGATAAAGGATCTATTACCTCAGTACAAGCAATATATGTTCCTGCTGATGATTTAACTGACCCTGCTCCAGCGGCAGTATTTGCTCACCTTGATGCAACGACCACATTGAGCCGTCAAATTTCCGAACTTGGAATTTATCCTGCGGTAGATCCTTTGGATTCAACTTCCAGAATTCTCCAGCCGGGAATTCTTGGAAATGAACATTACGATGTTGCGAAAAATGTAAAAGAAATTCTCCAGCAGTATAAAGATCTTCAAGATATTATAAGTATTCTCGGTATGGATGAACTTTCCGATGAAGATAAGATCGTTGTAAGAAGAGCGAGAAGAATACAGAGATTCTTCAGCCAGCCATTTCACGTCGCAGAACAATTTACTGGCTACAAAGGAAAGTACGTTAAGCTTGAAGACACAATCAGAGGGTTTAAAGAAATTATCGATGGTAAACATGATGAATTGCCTGAAGGTGCTTTCATGTATGTAGGCACAATTGAAGAGGCTGTTGAAAAAGCTAAAGCGATGAAATAAATATGAGTATAAATTTAAATTTAGAAATTATTACTCCTGCAAAAGTTTCTTTTACCGGGGAAGTAAAATCAGTTACAATACCGGGAACTGTAGGCAGTTTTCAGGTTCTTAAAGGCCATGCACCATTAATTAGCACTTTCGAAATAGGATTATTTAAAGTTGAAAGACTTGATAATTCAGTTGATTATTATGCCACGTGCGGAGGTACTGTTGAGGTACTTGATAATCAAATCATGGTACTTGCTGATGCAATCGAACTTGCTCACGAAATTGATGTTGAAAGGGCTCAAAAAGCCAAACAGAGAGCTGAAGAAAGACTTGCAGTTAAAGAATCTTCGACTGATATTGAACGAGCACAAACAGCTTTGAAACGTGCTATAAATAGGCTTGAAATAGTTGAAAAGTATGTGGCGGGATTAAAAAACTCAATAAATTAATTTTGATTTATCGGTCTTTTTTTAGTCATCAAAATATTCACTCATTCATTCCAATAGTTATTGCCGAATACCCATATCTCTCGCGAATTGAATTAATTGCTTCAATCATTTGTAATCGTTTTGCTTCTTGCATATCGAACAAATTGCCTTGATGAAATGCAATTATGAAGTTTGTTAATTTAACACCGATTAATCTTATCGACACCCTTCTTGTATAAGATTTTAAGAATAAATTCTTTGCAGTTTCAAAAATTGTTTTGTCGTCATCTGTATGCTGAATAGTCTTTGCACATGTTAAAGTTTTAAAATCCGAATACCTTAATTTGATACTTATAGTTGAAGCTTGAAAATTACTATCCCTAAGCAGTTGGCAAACTTGTCCCGTTAGTTTAAATAAAATATTTATAATCTTTTCTTTATCAATAACATCCTCAAAAGTTCTTTCTTTAGAAATGCTTTTTTGCTCATGTTCAACTGATAAATATTCTGTACCTTCACCTTTTGCCTTATGCCATAACTCTACTCCCCATTTACCTAAGATTACACCAAGATAATCGGAATTAACTTTTGCTAAATCTCCGACTTGATAAAATCCACGACTATTTAATTCTTTTAAAGTTGCCTTACCAACTCCAGGAATTTTTTCAATCGGCAAAGGAGATAAAAAATCTTTTTCGTTTCCATGATTTACATAAGTAATTCCTTTAGGCTTTCTTAAAATCAGAGCCTATTTTTGCAATTGTCTTATTGCTGCCGATTCCAATAGATGCCGGAAGACCAAGCCTTTCCCAAATTTCATTTTGAAGAAAAGATGCAAATGCAAACATCGAACCATAAATTTTTTCGCAGCCGGTAAAATCCATATAAAATTCATCAATTGAAGCCTGCTCAATTACCGGTGCATATTTTATTAAAATATTCTTTACCAGTTTTGAAAAACGTGAGTATTCTTCATGATGACCTTTCAAATAAATTCCTTGAGGACAAAGCTTGAATGCAGTTCTGATAGGCATAGCAGAATGTAATCCATATTTTCTCGCTTCATAAGAACAGGCTGCTACCACACCTCTGCCATGCGGATCTCCGCCGACAATTACCGGTAAGTTTTCCAGTGAAGGGTCTAATACTCTTTCAACTGAAACAAAAAAAGTATCCAGGTCAAGATGAAATATAGTTCTCATATAGATAACTGAAAATTATAATTAAAAAGTCATCCCTCTATTCCACAAGAGAGGATAGGCTAATGTCATGGTGAGCGGAGTCGAACCATGACTTATATCGAAGAAACGAAAAAATCTATTATTTAATTCGATGCAATCTTTTGCAGCCGCGGATATAACATTTTGATATTATTAGGCATTTGTATTTTCAATTTCTCTTCAAGCAAATGAATTAATTCGAATGCATTCGCCACTGCATCGCCATTCGGATGATTATTCATAATAATAAAAATTTCGTTTACTGCTTCTTTGATAGATAAAATTTTTTCTTGAATTTCCAGTAGTTCGGAAGGCGAATATAAATATTTATATCTTGCGCTTTGCTCCTGGTAATTTTGTTTTTGTCCGAAGTTATTAATTGATTTTATCCAGGCTTCTTTATTTCTCCCGTGAAAGCGGATGTAAGCTTTATCATTAGTTATAATAGGTTCAAATGGAATTGCTTCACCAACTTCGGGCTGGTCAATTGAACAGTAAGTTAAATCCAATTCTTTAAATAGCTCTATCGTTTTTTTATTCATCCATGATTTATGACGCACTTCAACAAAGCAGCTAAAGTTCTGAAAAATTTCTTTTAGCTCTTTTATATAATTAATGTTTAATTCATTGCATTGAAATGAATACGGAAACTGCAGCAGCAGTCCTCCAAGCCTTTCAACTTTTGCAAGTTTGTCTAAGTTATAACAAACAGCTTTAATTTTTTGCTGGTCATAATTTTTCTTGTGTGTAAAATCCTGGTGAAGCTTTAAAGTAAAAATAAAATCTTCTGCATCGGATAACTTTTCAATCCAGCTTTCAACTGTTCTGGGATTTAGATAAGTATAATACGAAGCATTGACTTCCACGCAATTAAAATAGTGAGCATAAAATTGCAGCCAGTCAAATCCTTTAGTTTGATTCTTGGGATAAAATGAAGGAACCCAGTCTTTATAGCTCCATCCTGCTGTACCGATAAAAAATTTTGGCATAAATGTTTTTGGTTTTTTGTTATTTCAAGTCCATTAACTAAAGTATTTCAAATAAAATATTGTTGAGCTTCTATAAGAAATTCTAACTCATCCCAATCTTTCTCTTGCAAAGAGAAGGGCTTATATTAAGTAATTACTTTTTATTAACATCTTAACGATAGGATGTAAATAATAATGTATCGTTGACAACAAGTCCCTCTCTTCAAAGAGAGGGATTAGGGTGAGTTTTTTATTTATGAACATATTCCCTATATAAATTAATTCACAGATTCATTTTCAATTTGTTTAATTGTGTCTCTCAAAACACCTAATGAACGCTGGCTTAAAAGGTCTATCTTTATTAATCCTAAATCTTCGATGCCATGCATATCCGGCTGTGTTACAATAATTCCTAGTCCTTTATTTTTAGCATACTCCAGCGCAGTATAATTTGTAATATGCGTTGGAGAAATTACAATTCCGCCCGGATGAATACTTAAATGCCGCGGAAAATTTGCCAGCCTCGCCGCTATTTTTACAATGCTGTTCCATGGCTCTTCATTTAATTTTAATGATTTTGCTTCCGGGAAAAGCTGGGCAACATTGGGCAAATTTCTGGCGTCTGTCCAGGGAATGAATTTGCTTAACTTTGAAATCTCGCTGTCTGACTTCCCAAAAGTTTTGGCAGTTTCCCTAAAAGCCGAACGCGCTTTAAATGTAACATGAGTTGAAATCATGGCAACTTTATCGTAACCGTATTTTTCAAAAACATATTTTATAATCCCGTCTCTTTCTCTCCATGAAAAATCAATATCAATATCCGGCGGAGAAGTGCGGCTTTTATTTAAGAAACGCTGGAAATAAAAATTATATTTTATGGGGTCAACTTCTGTAAAGCCAAGACAATAAGAAACAATGCTATTGGCAGCAGAGCCTCTCCCGATTGTCATCATTCCTCTTCGCTTTGATTCTTTGCTGATGTCCCAAACGACTAAAAAATAATCGACAAAACCCATGTCTCTAATAACTTCAAGTTCTTCATTTAATCTGTCTTCAATTTTTTTTGTGATGATATCATATCTTTTCTTTAAGCCTTCACGGCATAAATTCTTTAAAAGCAAAATTGAATTTTCGTAGCTGCTGCTTTGAAAAAGAGGGAATTTAAGTTTACCAAGCTGTAAATCCACATTGCAGTTTTCAATTATGTAATTTAAATTTTTAATAGCATCTGGTATTGACGACCAAAGCTTAAAAGTTTTTTTAGGGTCTTTAAAATAAAATTCTTTGTCAACTAAATTTTCTTCATCCAAGTTGGAAATTGTTTCGCGGTTCTTAATTGCCGTAACAACTTTGTGAATTAAAAAATCTTTCTCGTCTAAAAAATATATTGGATTGGACGCAACGAAAGGAATGTTATTCTGCACGGCATAATCATATAACGCTTTTGTTCTGCTTCTTTTTGCTTTAGTTGAAATTAACTCGGCAAAAATATTATTGTACTGTGGAATATTTTTAAGAAGCTTCAATGAATTTGTTATGATAAAAAGATTCGGGAAATAAGTCTGAAGAAGATTTGTAAGTGAAAAGTCTTCCTTCAATTTTTTTGTAGTGATGATTTTACAAATATCTCCGTAGCCTTCTAAATTTTTTGCAAGAAAAACTGCATACGTTTCTTTATCATTTTCGTCATTTACAAATGCTCCGAGTATTGGTTTTATATTTGCTTCCGTCGCTTTTTTAAAAAACTCAATGAGTCCGTACATTCCGTTTGTATCTGTTAAAGGAAGAGAAGAAAGCCCGAAACTTTTAGCTTTTTCTATCAAGCTGCTTATGTCTATTGTTCCTTCCAGCAGCGAGTAATTTGAATGCACATGAACCGGTGTTAACATATTTTATCCCGCATAAGCTTTAATAAGAATTTCTGTGTTAAGTGATTTAGCCAGGTGAAAATCTTCTTCTCTCATTCCCTCGTCACTCGGTTGATAAACTTTTTCAGCGGTATCAAGCTGCAATTCGGCTTTCAGTGCTACATCGGAAATTAAATCTAAATTTTGGACGATGATGTTATTGCCGTTCTGCATATCAACTTTTCCTTCAATCAAATAGGGCCCCATCGATAAAGTTTTTTCAGCCACTTTTGAATACACGTTTGGAAATATTACTGTTTCAAAAGTTCCGGTGGTATCTTCAAGAGAAATAAATTTCATAATATCTCCCTTACGTGTTTTAATTCTTTTGGATGTCATGTACCAGCCAATCATTTTAACTTTTTTGTTGGCGTATTTTTCAATTTCCGAAGCCTTAACTATTGATTTGTCCGCCGTGTATTCTTCAAAAAAATCTAGCGGATGTTTTGTAACCATGTATCCGAAAGTTTCGTACTCGATTATAGATTTTTGCTGTATGCTGTAATCGAATTTAGTTTTCACTTCTTCTTCCATGTTGAAGCTTTCATTCATAAAAAGGTCGTTATATTTTTCATCTAAAATTCTTCTTCGCTTCATGTAAACATCCAGCAGTCTCAAAAGCGTGGGACGCGTTTGCTTAAAGCAGTCCATTGCACCGCATTTAATTAGTGATGCCGTTTCTTCAAAACCTAATTTTGTTCTGATGATAAAATCGGGAAGCGAATTATATTTCCCTCCGGTTTCTCTTTCTTCCACAATAAGTTCCATTGAAGCACGTGAAAGATTTTTAACAGCCATCAATCCTATCTGCAAAATTTTTCCACTGCCTTTGTATTCTATCTCGCTGTTGTTAATGCACGGAAGCTTAACATCAAGTCCAAGCCTCTTACTTTCTTGAATGTAAACTGCCGCCGAATAAAAGCCGCCGCCGTTGCTTAATACCGAAGCCATAAACTCAGCGGGATAATACACTTTAAGAAATGCAACTTGAAAAGAAAGTAAGGCAAACGAAGCACTGTGTGCTTTACAAAAAGAATAACCGGCGAATGATTCTATCTGCCGCCAAAGTTCTCTCGCAACATAATTCGATAGTTTATTATCCCTACACGATTCAAAAAATCTTTTTGTTAATGCTTCCATCGCTTTGTGGGAACGCATCTTTCCCGACATTGCTCTGCGGAGTACATCTGCTTCTTCCAAAGAAAGTCCGGCAATATGGTGAGCAACTTTTATCACATCTTCCTGGTAAATCATAACGCCATAAGTTTCGCCGAGATAAGTTTCCATATCTGGAACCAAATATTTTCTTCTGCGCGGGTCATGATGGCGGGCAATAAATTCCTGCATCATTCCCGATTCGGCAACGCCGGGACGAATAACCGAACTTGCAGCAGTGAGCATCTCAAAAGTCTCAACACCAAGCCGTTTTAATAATGAACGCATCGCGGGAGATTCAATATAAAAGCATCCGATAGTGTTTCCTTTTCTAATTAAGTCGACTGTCTTTTTATCGGCGAAGAGCATTTCATAATCATAAATATCAAATTGAACTGCATCGGTCTTCCGCGGGATAACCGGGTAAAGAGTGGCAATTCTTAAACTGTCCTGGTTTGGAAGAGAATAATTCTGTAATTCTATTAAATTTGAGTTCATTTTAGCGTTCAAAATATAGTGAACATTTGTTCACTATTATAAGATAAGTTTATTTTAAAATCAAGCAAAAAGGGATGGAATTTTAATTAAATGCATGGAAAGTTGTGATGAGAACCTAATGTCGCAATTAACCTCTAATATTGCCGTAATCGCACCTTTTATAATTTGAAATGCAGTACTATGTTTACAACAGAAATTCCAATTAAACACTAATTAATATTTAAGGAAAAAAGGAGATTGATATGCAAAAGATTAATCCATTTTTATGGTTTGATGATAATGCGGAAGAAGCAGCAAAATTTTATACATCTGTTTTTCAAGATTCAAAAATAAAAACTACAACTAAGTACAGTGAGGAAAGTGCTAAAGCTTCTGGAAGGCCAAAAGGTTCTGTTATGACTGTAGCTTTTGATCTTTATGGACAACCTTTTGTAGCAATAAATGGGGGACCAGTATTCAAATTAAATCCATCGATATCTTTTTTTGTAAACTGTAAAACTGAAAAAGAGATTGATGAGTTATGGAGTAAGCTTTCCAAAGACGGAAAAGTTTTAATGGCGCTTGATAAATATCCTTTCAGTGAAAAGTACGGATGGTTGGAAGATAAATTCGGAGTTTCATGGCAGTTAATTATTTTTTCAGGAGAAGCTGAGCAAAAAATAATTCCTTCTTTAATGTTTACAAAAAATGTAACAGGTAAAGCCGAGGAAGCAATTAATTTTTATACATCCATCTTTAATAATTCTAAACCCGGAACTTTTTTCAGATTTGAAGAAGGTCAGAAACCTGATAAAGATAGTTCCATTGCATATGCTGACTTTACATTAGAAGGGCTGAAATTCGCTGCTATGGATGGAGGTCGTATGCATGAATTTACTTTTAACGAAGCAATTTCATTTGTTGTTAACTGTGATAACCAAAAAGAGCTTGATCATTATTGGGATAGGCTTTCCGATGGGGGCGATCCAAAAGCTCAAATGTGCGGCTGGCTTAAAGATAAGTATGGAGTATCATGGCAAATTGTTCCAAAAGATTTAGGTAATTTGTTAAGCAGTAAAGAACCAGGAAAATCTCAAAGAGTAATGCAGAAAGTTCTTCAAATGAAAAACTAAATATGAACTGAGTTGGAAAATGCATAAAATAACTAAAAATAATCGGAAGGTAATATGAGAAAAATACTTATAACT
>CAVVCO010000003.1:0-9945 GCA_963746735.1 uncultured Ignavibacteriales bacterium | reverse complement strand
ACTTAAAACAATAATGGCTTTGCATAAAAGAGTTGCGCTGCTGGAAATGACTAAGCACGAATTTCTTGATAAAGATTATAATAAAGAACGTTCAACTTTTTCTGATGGAACAACTGTCACGATAGATAAACATGCAAAGACTTATGATATTCAACCGCCTTTAGATATTAAATAAAAAGGAGTTTTCAATTATAAAAATTTTACAAAAAGGATCAGCCGTGCTATTAAGATATTTGTTATTTCTAATTTATGCTTTGGAAATATGCGTTACTTTAAAAGCATCCGATAAAGGTAAATGGTATACGGAAGGGAATTTTATTCCTTCAAAACGTTTAGAAATAAAACTAATTAATACTTTAGATTTTGATAGAAAAGATTGTCCGGTTGTGATCACCCGCGAAGAATTTCCAGTTAAAAAACTTCATGAAATGTGGGTAACGGTTGTTGATACTTCTCTGCCTCCACACCAGAAACCTACCCCTGATGAATTTGCTTTTGTGGGTGGTCACGGCATACGCGAAGAAACAAACGGTCATCAAATTTTTTATCAATTGGATGATCTTGATAAAGATGGTATCTGGGATGAACTTTATTTTCAAACAGATATTAAAGCGAACCAAACAAAAACTCTTTATATCTATTTTGGATTTTCCGGAAGAGGCTGGAATCCACATGGAAGCAATGCTTTAATCGGAAGCTACATGAGACATATAATTCCATGGTGGGAATCCGCAAATATAGGATGGAAATTATGGTTTCCTACAAGTGTTGATATGTATGGAAAGCGTAGACCAATTCTAATGGCGCAGGAAATGTGTAATAATAATTATTGTGGATATTATGGTGTACCGAAAGTTAACTGGGATTTCGGCTCTGATATAATGGGGGTCGGTGGAACATTTGGTGCCGGCGGTATTGGCTTGTTTGAATTTCCCAACAAACCTGATTCTATTTCAAGGCCTCGCTTTACTCCAATTCAAGGAGAGAAAATTTCAGAACCCAATTTTAATGAAGATCAAATCACAGATACTAGATACTCTTTCGATGTAGTTGTAAACGGGCCAGTTCGAAGCATTATTCGCGTTAGAACAATGAACTGGAAAACCGGGCAAGGTTATTATGAATTAGTGCAGGATTATACTGCTTATACAAATCAAAATTACTCAACATGCAAAGTTAAATTTACAAAGTTCATTCCATATAAAAATGACGTGGAATTTGGATGCGGTATAAAAGCAAATAAAGATGAATCTGGTAATTATATTTCCAGGGGAACAGCTATTCGATCGGGAAGTGAATTAGTTGCTGATCCCGATGATGACACAGGGCAGAAAGCGCATAAAGTTGATTTTATAGGATCCGCTTTAATTGTAAAAGATAAATATCATCCTAAATATCAAAGAGTAAAAGCTTATGGTGACAATCATACTTTCCGTATCTCTGTAACAAAAAATCTTTCGTTTGAATATTTAATTGCTGGAGCTTGGAACGAGGGAGTAGTTTACAATACTCCGGATCTATTTAAAGAATATGTTTTAAAAGCAGCTAAAGAATATAATAATCCAATAAAAGTTGCATTTGGAAATTTAGAAGAAAAAAAGAATTAATAAATTTAAGCTAAATATTAACATTAGACTATCATATTCTCCTACAAAGAGAGTTGATTACTGAACCTTGCACAAAAATTTATAAAATGAAAAAAATAAATAAATACAATATAAAAATAGTAGTGATTCTGATTATTCTGCACTTAATGTGTATCGGAATTGTGCCAGCACAAAACAATGAGAGATCAAGGCGTTCACAGCGCGTTGTTCCGATGGATGAAGTCCAGGTCACAAGTCCCAATGGAAATGTAAAATTTATTCTTTCACCAAATGCTGAAAGATTAACATTCACTGTTAAAATTGGAGAGACAACTATAATTGAAAATTCACCAATCATTATGAAGCTGGATTGGTTTGATCTTTCTGCCGGGGTGGTATTTAATAAAATAGAACGATATGAAATTAATGAATCATATCCATGGTATGGCGCAAAAAGTACAGCCACGGATCATTGCAATGGTGCGAAAATTTATTTTCAAAATGATCTTTCTTTTATTGATTATGTTTTGGAGATAAGAGCATTCAACGATGGTATTGCATTCAGGCATATTATTTCCGAAGACGACAGCACTACTCATACACCGGATGAATACACAACTTTTGTAATTCCAAAAGGATCGGAAGTATGGTATGTAGGACTTGATGGGCATTATGAAGGCGAATATAAGAACAAAGATATTTCCGACATCCAGCCGGGAGAATGGGCCGGGCCTCCCATGACTTTTGAATTACCTAACAAGGAAGGTTATGGTTCAATAACAGAAGCTAATCTTGTTAACTACAGCGGTATGGCATTGGAAGCGGATGGAAGAAGAGGTTGGATTATTGGACTTGGAAACCGGCAGCCACTGAATTATCCTTTTGAACTTCGCTATGGAAGAGAAGAAGCAAAACGGCTTGCCAAACCTGCATCTATTAAAGGAACAATCACAACTCCATGGCGTGTGGTAATGGCTGGCAAAGATTTGAACACTCTTGTAAATAGCACCATAATTCCAAATTTATGTCCACCTCCAGATTCAACTCTCTTTCCCAATGGGATTAAAACTTCATGGATTAAACCTGGCCGTGCTGTTTGGCGTTATGTTGATGATGGCCCTGAAGGATATGATGGGTTAAAGCAATTTTCAAAATGGGCAGGTGAATTAGGATTTAAACACCATATTGTTGAAGGTGTTTGGAGAGAGTGGTCAATGGAACAAAGAAAAGAGTTTGTTGATTATTCTAAAAAGCAAGGTATAAGTGTTTGGTTTTGGAAACACAGTAAAGAGCTTCGAACTCCTGAAAAGAGAGAAGAATTTTTTAAGATGCTGTCTGATCTTGGAGTAGCAGGTGCTAAAATTGATTTCTTTGATCATGAAGCAAAAGAATTAATTGATCTATATGAAGCGCTTAGAAAAGAAGCAGCAAAATATCATATCCTTCTTGATTTTCATGGAGCTAATAAACCAACAGGCCGTCAAAGAACTTATCCGAATGAACTCGTGCGTGAAGCAATCAGAGGAATGGAATCAAGAAGCTTAACTGCACGTGCAAGGCATGAAACTATTCTACCTTTTACAAGATACCTTGCAGGGCCTGCTGAATATACAACAATGTTATTCAGTGATAGACGGGGAGATGCAAGCTGGGCACATGAAGTCGCCAGTATGGTAATCTTTTCTGATCCTCTTTTAACGATTGCAGCTAATCCTCAATCAATATTAGATAATCCGGCAGTTAATGTTATTAGAAGTATTCCGGCAGTTTGGGATGAAACAATTGTATTCCCACAATCTCAAATAGGAAAACTTGCAGCTTATGCACGCCGTAGTGGAGATACTTGGTTTATAGCAGTTATGTGCGGCCCTGATGCAAAAACTATTCAAGTGCCATTATCTTTTTTAGGTGATGGTGAATATAATGCAACGTTGGTTAGTGATAATAAAGAAAACAGTGCCGCACTTGTAATGAGTAAAAATAAATTTAAAAAAAGTGATACGTTAAAAATTGAAATGATAAATGGCGGTGGGTTTGTTGCCAAGATTTGAAAGGTGAATTACCTCTGTGGCTTCTCTGAGCTCTCTGTTTAATGTTATTAGCTGGTAGATTAACACTTGGATTTTAACAAAGGAAATTAAAAACGATAAACTTTTAGATTTTTTTATACTTCTTTCTCCCGGCTCTCTTTCTTGGATCAAAATTTAATACCTCCGTTTATAACATAAAAAATTTTGGTGCAGTTGGTGATGGCAAAACATTAGACTCACCGGCTATAAATAAAGCAATTGATGAAGCTGCTTCAAACAATGGAGGTACAATATATTTCCCTTCCGGCACTTACTTGTCTGTTTCAATTCATCTAGAAGCAACATTGCAATTTATTTAGATCAAGGCGCAACTATTCTTGCAGCAAATCCGAAAGACGGATATAAATATGATTTGCCGGAAGAAAATAAATGGGATGAATACCAGGATTTTGGTCATACTTATTTTCATAATAGTCTTAATCTGGGGTGAAAATTTAGAAAACATTTCTATACTTGGCCCCGGGTTAATTAATGGCGATGGATTAGTTAGAGGTGGAAGTCAATCACGTTCAAAAGAAGAACAAGAAGCATTAAAAGGAAAAGCTCCAAAGGGAAGAGAAATTGGCCCATTCGGCTATCCGAATGCAAGAGACAATGTTGAACCTGGCTGGGGAAATAAAGCAATTGCTTTGAAGTTATGCCGCAATGTTATTTTAAAAGATTTTTCAATTCTTCATGGCGGCCACTTTGCAATACTCGCAACTGCCGCCGATAATCTTACAATAAACAATTTAAAGATAGATACTGATCGTGATGGAATCGATATCGACTGCTGCAAAAATGTAAGAGTATCCGATTGTTTTGTAAATTCTCCTTTTGATGATGGTATATGTTTAAAGAGTTCCTATCCTTTAGGGTATGCACGAGCAACAGAGAATGTTACCATAACAAATTGCCAGGTTAGCGGATATGATGAGGGAACCATGCTTGATGGAACATATAAAAGAGATTACAATAAATACAGCCATCACAGTCCCACAGGAAGAATAAAATTTGGAACCGAATCAAACGGTGATTTTAAAAATATAACCATATCAAATTGTGTTTTTGATTATTGCCGGGGTTTAGCATTAGAAACCGTTGACGGATCTCATCTTGAAGATGTTACAATTAATAATATAACAATGCGCGATATTGAAAACTGCCCAATCTTTTTAAGGCTCGGAAGAAGAATGCGCGGGCCGGAAGGCAGATCGATCGGAGAATTAAGAAGAGTAATTATTAGCAATGTTGTAATATATAATGCTGTTCCTAAATCTGTTTTAATAGTTGGATTACCGGAAAAAGATATTGAAGATGTTCAGCTTGATAACATAAAAATTTATTATAAAGGCGGCGGAACAAAGGAGCAAGCTGCAATTAATTTACCGGAGGATGAAACAGGTTACCCTGAACCGGATAACTTTGGAGATACACCTGCTTATGGATTTTTTATTCGTCATGTTAAGAATATTAAGATGAGCAATATTGAAGTAAAATATTTGAATGAAGATTTACGTTCGCCTTTTATTTTAGATGATGTTAAAGGTGCAGAGTTAAATTTTATTCAGGCAGACAAAGCGGTCGATGTTTCAACTTTTAAACTAAAAGATATCGAAGGTTTAAAAATATTTAAATGTGAATTGGTAAAGGATACAACAATTGATAGGATAAATATTGGGGAATTTTAAATATAAAACAGTTTATAATTCGGAGATTTTACGAAATGTTAAAAAATAGATTTATTATCATTTCATTTTTATTCGCTATTTCCATTCAACAATTTGCTCAAACTAATTCTATATTAAAAGTAAATTATAAAAATTTAATTTCACGGGCAGACCTCGATTACACAAAGCCCGCATCACGAAGTGAAGAAGGTATGCCCATCGGAAATGGAATTACCGGTTCACTTGTTTGGACAGAACCTTTCGCATTAAAATTTCAAATTAACAGAGTGGATGTTTTTGCAAACGATGCTACTTCCGTAAGCTTCCCAAAAGCAGACAGCGATTACGGCAGCGGATGCGGTTATGTTGATATTAATGTTGTTCAATCTGGTGATGATGTTTTTACAGGGAAAAATTTTCATCAGCATTTATCTGTTTACAATGGATTGATGACTGCAAAGGGAAAAGGACTAACTGCCAAAGCTTTTGCATATCATGGCAAAGATATATTTGCAGTTGAGATTGACGATCAAAGAGAAAATCCTGAGACTATAAATATTGAACTTCGGATGCTACGCTACAGGATGGAATGTATTTACAATAAAAGCTACGAACTTAAAAAAAATCATGAAGTTATTGTTCGACACGTTGAGCATACTACTGCTTCACAATTATTAATTAATGACGGAAGAATAATTTTAACTCAAAAATACAGTGAGAAAAAATATTATGATGCATCCGGTGTTGCTATTCAAGTTGTGGGAAGAAAATCAAAAGCAAGATTTTTAAATGGATCAACAGTTCAATTATCTGCAGTTCCCGGGAAAGGCAAATTTACTATCTTAATTTCAAGTGCAGCTACATTTGATTCAACAAAAAATATAGAACAGCTTGCGTTAGATAATTTGAATTCGGTATCGAGAAAAAGTTTTGAAGCTCTATATAAAGAAAATTCCAATTGGTGGAAAAACTTTTGGGCTGAAGGTTTTGTTCACATGCACAGCAAAGATGGCCAGGCTGATTTTGTTGAAAAAAATTATAATTACTTTTTATACATAATGGGCTCAACTTCTTTTGGAAAATATCCACCGCGATTCGGCGGATTGCTTTTCAATACTAACGGCGATATGAGAAGATGGGGTTCACAATATTGGTGGTCAAATACAAGTGCTTATTATAGAAATTTAATTCCTGCGAATCGATTGGAATTAATGCAGCCGGTATTTACAATGTACAGCGGGATGTACGATGCTTGTGCAACTGCTGCAAGTCAGCAATGGGGCTCGAAAGGAATTTACATTCCAGAAATAACTCCATTCAGCGGGCCTGAAAAATTGCCTGATGATATTGCTGCCGAGTTACAAGATTTGATGCTGGTTCGAAAACCTTACAAAGATCGTTCGGCGAAATTTCAATGGTTCGTTGAAACAAAAAACCGTCATGAAGCTCGCTGGAATTTTCAAGCAGATGGTTATTATGATCATGGACATTTTATCGTTCCTACAAAAGCAGAAGTGCAGCCGGATCGTTTTTCATCCCCCGAAGCTATTGATGGTATCTTCGGGCACTGTACACATTTTCTAAGTTCAGGTGCAAGAATAGCAGAATTATATTGGCATTATTTCCAGGGGACAATGGATACAAACTGGCTCAAAGAATATGGTTACCGCCAAATAAAAGGCAGCGCAGAATTTTATAGAAACTTTCCTAACTTAACTAAAGACGCAGATGGAAAATATCATATACATCATGTAAATAATGTTGAAAGCAATTGGAATGGCTCAGACCAGCCAAATGAAATTTCAACAATGAATATGATTTTTCCTGTTGCAATTAAAGCTGCTGAAATACTTGGTGTCGATTCTGATCTTCAAAAATCGTGGAAAGAAGTCAAAGATAATTTATATCAATTGTCCCCAAGGCCTGAGCGCAATTATGGTAGAAGGGGAGGTTATGGTGCTTTTGTCGGCGGCGGGCCCGGTGCAATTGAACCAATGGGTTCTGAAAGAGAATTAAAAAGTTTGTTCTTAAATTTTAATCGAACGGGGGGTTTTATTGATACCACAGGAATTGGCGGAGCGCAAATTTTTAGAAACCGGCTTCGTTTACGCGAAGGTCCCGGCGCAATAGATGCCGAACATATTGGCGGGCTTACATCAGGTATACATACTTCGCTTCTAAAAGATGATTCAAAAGTGCCTGGTGATGATCCAATTCTACGAATATTTTCTGCTTGGCCAAAAGACTGGGATTGCCAATTCAAATTATTAGCTCCAGGCGCTTTTGTAGTTACATCAGCACAGGAAAAAGGAAAAATTCAATTTGTAAAGTTGTATTCAAAAGCTGGTGGTGAATGCAGATTAGAAAATCCTTGGAATAATGAACAAGTAACTTTATACCGGAACGGGAATAAATCTGAAAATGAAAATGGCTCTCTGTTAAAATTTAATACTGCAAAAGGTGAAAATATAATTATAGTTAAATCGAACTCAACACCTGAAGATTTTAAAGAAAAGATCTTAGAATAAATTCATTTATGCAAAAGCATGTGAGAATATTTTTCCTGGCAATTTTTGTTGGGATTACGCAATTAAACTTTTGCCAAACCGTTACTAATGTTCTGCATGGAGACGAGCAAGAATTAGAATCCAATTATCATTTTCAATTAAAAAAAGATAAAGAAGCTGTTGACCGCGCATTGAATGGCTGGTGGCAAGAGTCAATGAAAACCCATGATCAACGAGTTGCCTGGTTTAAAAAAGCAAAGTTTGGATGTTTTGTTCATTGGGGTGTGTATTCAGGCCCCGCCGGAATATGGAAAGGAAAAGATGTTATGGGTTATGCTGAACATTTAATGAGAAAAGAAAAAATCCCCCTTGAGGAATATAAAAGAGAAGTTGTTGCGCCTTTCAACCCGGTTAAGTTTAGTGCTGACGAATGGATGAAAAGAGTTAAAGAAACCGGGATGAAATATTTTATAATTACAGCAAAACATCACGACGGCTTTGCTATGTTTTTTTCTGATGTATATCCTTATGACATGAGATTAACAAAATTCGATCGAGATCCAATGTTGGAATTGCGAAATGCTGCCAAAAAATACGGGATTAAATTTGGGTTTTACTATTCTCATGCATTCGATTGGGAAAATCCCGATGCGCCAGGCAATGATTGGTATTATAATAATCCCGGGGGTGATAAATTATTATTTGGGAAAGATTGGTGGTTAAAGGATACTGCATTTATTTCTAAAGCCGATAAATATGTAAATGAAAAAGCTATTCCACAAATAAAAGAATTAATTAGAAAATATAATCCAGATATTCTTTGGTTTGATACCCCCCATAAATTACCCCTGTTTGAAAATATAAAAATATTAAAATCCATTAGAGAAATAGCTCCCAATATAGTTGTAAACGGAAGATTAGCACGATTTGATGATTTTAATTTTGGTGATTATATAAATACGGGCGACAGAGCCGCACATTTTCATCATGTAAAAGGTCTATGGGAATCAATTCCAACTACAAATGAATCTTATGGCTACAGCAAAGTTGATAAATACCACAAACCCTCAGGTTATTTTATACGCCTTCTTGCAAGTGCAGCTTCGAAAGGTGGAAATATTCTTTTAAATGTTGGCCCTATGGGAAATGGACAATGGGATCCGGCTGATGTAAAAATATTTGAAGGTATTGGAAAATGGATGAAGGTTAACAGTGAAAGCATTTATGGGACAGAACCTTCACCTTTTCCCGTTCAGGCATGGGGAGTAATTACTAAAAAAGAAAATAATCTTTATTTACATGTTTTCAAGTGGCCTAAAGATGGAAAACTGATTTTAGGCGGCTTAATATCAGAAGTTAATAATGCATATCTGCTTTCAGATGAAACAAAAAAAGAATTACCATTACAAAGGATTAATCATTACGATCTTCAAATGACAATTCCAGATAAATCACCTGACACAATAAATACTGTTATAGTTCTAAACACAAAAAATAAAATTCAAGTTGATTCAATAAGATTGCTGTCAGCCAGTATGGAAAATCACTTGATGGTTTTCGATTCCAAAATCCATGGCGAAGATTTAAGCTATGGCGATGGGAAAGTAAATAGGGAATATATAACAGGATGGAAAAATAAAGATCAATGGATAAGTTGGGATTGTAGGGTAGATATGCCTATTGAATTTCAATTAGGTTTGAATTTTAATACAGCAGATAAAAATGACTCCGGAAAAGTTTATATAGTAATTGATGACAAAAGCATTCCGGTTAACTATCAACCAGTTCCTACAGGATCGAGAAGAGTTAAAGCAGGTTCTATCAAGCTTGCAACGGGAAAACATGAAATTAAACTTGTTGCGGGCACTTATACGGGAAAGGAATTTATTAGGCCTTTGTCCATAGTATTAACTCCTTTAGGGATTTAGGATATTAATTTCGAATTAGAATTGGTAAGGAAAAAAAATGGATTTTGAATATTATTCAAACATCAAGAAAACACTTTTTGTAGTTTTTACCTTTCTTTTTTTAAGCCAGTCAACAATTAGATCTCAATCTATTCATACTAGGGCTGAGTGGATGCGGAAAGCAAAATGGGGTGTTATGTCCCACT
>CAVVCO010000002.1:0-34546 GCA_963746735.1 uncultured Ignavibacteriales bacterium | reverse complement strand
AGAATAAAAAAATTCGATTCGCGAATAAATGCGGAACAACTACAGCAGATTTATATACCTGGTAAGAATTTTAGCTGATGTTGCAGTTATAGTAGTCTCCTACTATTTAACAGTTGAATTCCTAATTACCTACACTAAGTACGCATTTGATACCAATGCCTTCCTTCTTCTTTTCTTTCTTCTTTTTATATGGATGTACTCTACAAAAATTACCGGACTTTATGATGAATTTAGAGGCCGTTATTTTTCAGAAGAAATTGTAACCATAATAAAAAATGTTTTCATACTAGCCATCAGTACAATAGTAATATTGTTTCTTCTCAAGGATCAAACGCTCTCCAGGCAATTTGTAGTTATGTTTGTGGGTGTTACACTTATAATGCTAACAAGCGAGAAATATATACTGCGCATTAATCTTGAACATTTAAGGAAAAAAGGAAGGAACTTAAGGCATCTTTTAATTATAGGCGCGGGCAATGTGGGCAAGAATTTTTATGAATCGATTAAGGATAATCCTCATTTCGGTTTTAATATTGTGGGATTTGTGGATGATGAAAAAAAGACATTCCTGAATGGCAAATATCTTGGTAAAATTAAAGACCTGGACAGCGTATTGGATTTTAGAAAAGTTGATGACGTAATAATAGCATTGCCAAACTATGCTTCTGATACTATTGAATCGGTAGTTAGGACTTGCGAAAGATATACAATCCGGGTAAGAATAATTCCCGATTATTTTAAGTTTGTGTCATCAAAATACAATATTTCTCTTTTCGGTAACTTCCCTGTAGTTTCGGTAAGGGAAGATAAAATAAATGATATCCATTGGCGTTTGCTGAAAAGGGGATTTGATACCGGCATTTCTTTGTTTCTTTTTATTTTTGTTTTTTCATGGCTGTGGCCGATAATTGCCATTAGTATAAAACTAACCTCCCGGGGAAGAATATTTTATAAGCAGGAAAGATGGGGAAGAGACAACCGGATGTTTACAACATATAAATTCCGTTCAATGACACCCGACTCGGTAGAGGTAGATGAAGAAGGCAATTTTGTTCAGGTTACTAAAGATGACCCGCGCGTGACAAGTTTGGGGCGGTTTTTGCGCAAATCAAATTTAGATGAACTGCCGCAATTCTGGAATGTATTGAAAGGCGAAATGAGCCTTGTAGGCCCGCGGCCGCATCCAACCCCATTAAACATTCAATCACGAGATAAGATAAGATTGTATATGCTTCGTCATTTGGTAAAACCGGGAATAACCGGCTGGGCACAGGTAAACGGATTCCGCGGTGAGACCAATACCCGCGAGTTAATGCAGAAAAGAATAGATCATGATATCTGGTATATTGAAAATTGGTCAGTTTGGCTGGATATCCAAATATTATTTTTAACACTTTGGAAAATGGTTCAGGGTGATCCCAAAGCGTACTAAATTCTGATTGAATTGGTGAATGGTTGAGATGAATGGATGAATTATTAAAAGACCTTGCCTACTGAATGTGTTGCAGAACTAATTTTATTGTCACATTGAGCCTGCCTGCGCTAAGCCGCTTCGGCATATTCAGGCTTGTCGAAATGTGAATTCTCTTTGAAAATACAGTCTTCGACAAGCTCAGACTGACAGATAAAAACTTCTGCAACAGACTCTACCGGCAGGCAGTTGAAAAATTAAAAGATTGCCGCATAGTTATTATTTTATTTTTGAAATATACCTCTAAATTAGAGATAAGAAATTTTTTCAACCACAGAGAAAATCAGGATTAAACACAGATTAAAATATTCTATGAGATTTGTGTTAACTTGCCTGCCGCAGGCAGCTCGGTGGTGAAGAATTCTTTTTTACACGTAAAGCATATATGAAATTTAGTCTAACCTTAACAATCCTTTTAATAATAATTTCTTATCCATTATTTAGTCAAACAGTGTATGAACCGCTGTATAATGATGTTTATACTTTCCTGGACCGAATGGCAGCGAAAGGAATTATAGAATTTGATGATCAGGTAAAGCCGGTTACCAGGAAGTACATTACACAAGAATTATTGGAAGTACAGAGCAGGCAGTCTTCAGCCGGCAGTAGTTTAACTGAGATAGAACAAGAGGAGCTGGAATTTTATTTAAAGGATTTTGGGATTGAAAGGGAGTTGATAAGTCAAAATTCAAAAGTTAAAAGTCAAAAAGCAAAAATAGAAAACATCAATACAGACGGAACAAAAATAAATAAATCTTCCATGACAATTCTTAAAAAAGATCCTTTTGGAAGGCTTAGGCTTTTTTCTTACAGTGATTCATTGTTTAAAATAAATGTCAGTCCGATTTTGGGATTTAAGTTTGGAAGTAATGACGGCAAATCGAATACACACTTTTGGAGCGGCGCTTATTTTTACGGCTACTTCGGAAATTCAATCGGCTTCAGCTTTGATTACCGCGACAATGCAGAGAACGGTGATAATATCGATAAGAAAAAAGAATTTACTCCAGTAACAGGAATTACTCCTCTAAGCCGGAGTTCAAAGTCGGTTCAATACAGTGAAGTTCATACTACACTTTCAACTGATTGGAGCTGGGGCAGCTTTACAGTAGGAAAAGATTTTCTTCAATGGGGCTACGGAGAAAGCGGGCAATTGGTCTTATCACAAAAAGCTCCTTCATTTCCTTTTATAAGGCTGGATGTGAAGCCGGTTAAATGGCTGCAATTTAATTATTTCCACGGCTGGCTTTCTTCCGATGTAATTGATTCTAATTATGTTTATGCTTCAAGCCGTGAGGGCTATAATAGAATTTTATTCCGTCAAAAGTTTATTGCTTCACACACTTTAACTTTAACTCCATTAAAAGGGCTGGATGTTTCTTTAGGCGAATCTATAATTTACAGTGACCGCATGGAAATTTCTTACTTAATGCCGCTTATGTTTTTCCGACTTGCAGATCATTACTTGAGCAGGCAGAATAACAATGCAGGAGGAAATTCACAATTCTTTGCCCAGATCAGTTCACGCAATCATATAAAGAACACTCATCTCTACAGTTCAATTATTATAGATGAAATTAGAACAACGGGAATATTCAATCCTAAAACACAAAGATACCAGGCAGGTTATATGCTAGGCGGATCAGTCGCAGATTTGCCCGTCGATAATCTAACTTTAACATTAGAGTATACAAAAATATATCCTTTTACTTATGAGCATTATATCCCTACACAGACTTACGAAAATGCATCTTATAATTTAGGTGATTGGATAGGAAGTAATGCCGATTTATTTTATGGATCAATAAAATATAAATTTATACGAGGATTGCAATTAAAGTTGTGGGGGCAATATGCACGTAAAGGAAGCAGAGGCACAGCAGAGCAGCAGCAGGATGCAATTCCTCAGCCGCCGTTTTTATTCGGCATGAGAAACAATTATTCTTATTACGGCGCTGAACTTAAATACGAAATTACACATGAATTATTTGCCAAAGCTGAATTCCAGCATACCAAAACTACTTTGCAGCAAATTGATAAAAGCTTTTTGGATAATTCAAAAAATGAGTTTTATATTTCGGTCTATTATGGATTGTAAAATTGAATGAAAGAAACTCTCTGTGAGAATCTGTGGTGAAGTATGCAGTTATACCACAGAGAAAAGCAGGATTAAACACAGATTAAAAATTTCTGAATTAATCAGAGGTGAAGTATTCATTTCCTATTTTCAAAAAAGTTAGATGATGAAAAAAATAATTTCTATTGGTGGTGCGCGTCCGCATTTTATGAAGTGACTCCTATTCACAAAGTATATGAAAAGCATAGTGCAGAATTTCGCAGAATAATATATGGTTGATTGAATATTTAAATGTTTTTATCCGGGTTCTATTTTTTTAATAATAATTTGGGTGATTTATAATGAAGGGAATCATTCTTGCCGGGGGATCCGGTTCAAGGCTTTATCCGATTACAAAAGTTTACAGCAAGCAGCTTGCATTAATTTATGACAAGCCGCTTATCTATTACCCGCTCTCAATGCTTATGCTTGGCGGTATAAAAGATATACTAATTATATCTAATGAAGAAACTATCCCGCTGTACAAGCAGCTATTTGATGACGGCTCGCAAATTGGGTTAAAGATTAATTATGCTGTTCAGCCTGCGCCAAACGGGATTGCCGAAGCATTCATAATCGGTGAAGATTTTATAAATGGGGAAAATGTTTCGCTGGTTTTGGGAGATAATATCTTTTACGGATCACTTAAGTTTTTTTATAATGCAATTCAAAATAACGACGGTGCAACAATATTCGGCTACCAGGTTAATGATCCGCAGAGATATGGTATAGTTGAATTCGATAAGGAAGGTAAAGCAATTTCAATTGAAGAAAAGCCGAAAGCTCCTAAATCAAATTTTGCAGTGCCGGGTATTTACATTTATAATAATGAAGTTGTTAATATATCCAAAAACTTAAAGCCGTCAGCCCGCGGTGAGCTTGAAATTACCGATGTAAACAGAGAATATTTAAAAAAAGGAAAACTGCGGGTTGAAAAAATAGGAAGAGGAATTGCCTGGCTTGATACAGGTACACCTGAAGCTTTATTGCAGGCATCTAACTTTTTTGGAGTAATTGAAGAACGCCAGGGATTAAAAGTAGGATGCATTGAAGAGATTGCTTACACAATGAAGTTTATAAACCGGGAGCAAATGGTGAAATTGATTGATAGCATGCCTAAATCTCTTTACCGGGATTACCTGGAAAGATTTTTAAAGCAGGAGAGCTAGCAGCTAAAAGTCAAAATTCAAAGTTCAAAAATCAAAATTATTATCATTTGATTTTCTCTGTGCCTTAGCGTTTCTGTGGTAAAATTGCTTAACCACTGAGACACTTAGGACACCAGGATTCACTTAGAAAAACCTTAACATTCAAAACAAAAATTAATACACATGCAGATAAAAGAAACTTCCATTAAAGATTTATTAATTATTGAACCAAAAGTATTTAAAGATGAGCGCGGCTATTTCTTTGAATCATTTAAGGAAAATATTTTCGAAGAATACGATATAAAATTAAATTTCGTTCAGGATAATATTTCTAAATCAAAGAAAGGAACAATACGCGGGCTTCATTACCAGGCGGGTAAATATGCACAGGGTAAACTTTGCCAGGCTATTGTTGGAAAAGTCATAGATGTGGCTGTAGATATTAGATTCGGCTCGCCTACATTTGGAAAACACTTTGCAACGGAATTATCCGAAGAAAACCACAAACAGCTTTGGATTCCTCCCGGGTTTGCTCACGGCTTTTCAGTTTTATCTGAAGAAGCAATATTTTCATATAAATGCACGGCTTACTACAGTAAGGAAGATGAACGTTCAATTATTTATAATGATCCGGATTTAAATATTAATTGGATGATAGAAAACCCGGTAGTTTCCGACAAAGATTTGAAGGCTAAGTTATTTAAAGATATTGATAAGGATTTTGTTTTTTAAGAGATAAGAAATAAGAGATAAGAAATAAGAGATAAGAAGTAAGAGACAAGAAGTAAGAGATAAGAAGTAAGAGACAAGAAAGATAAGAGATAAGAATTAAGAGTTTTAATGAAGTAAATTATTAAATAATACTAATAATAAAGGGAGAGAAAATGTCTGAATATAAATCAAATGATTTGTCTGAAAGATTCCTAGACTTTTCTGTTGAAGCATTTGAAATAATAAAGCTGCTTCCTTATAAAAAAGAATTTGATGTTATCAGATTTCAATTATCAAAATCTTCGACCTCAATCGGGGCTAATTATGAAGAATCTCAAGCTACAACCAAGAGAGAATTCCCTGCAAAAATTAGGATTAGTTTAAGAGAGGCTTTGGAAACAAGGTATTGGTTAAGATTTATAGTGAGATTAAATGTAGTTGAGTCACAAAAAATTGAGCCGGTACTTTTGGAATGCATTGAGTTGATTAAAATTTTAAAATCAATACTTTCTAAGACAGATAACTAAAATCAAATAAAAATAATAGAAGCTAAATAATTAATGTCTTATTTCTTAAGTCTTGTCTCTTAATTCTTATATCTTATATTTTGTTTATCTTGTCTCTTAAATCTTGTCTCTTAAAATTTCAATCTCTCATTATAACTATCTAAATTTATGTCATAAAATTATATCAATTACTAAAACGAAATAAAACTATGCAAGTACCACTATTAGATTTAAAAGCACAATACCAATCTTTAAAAAAAGAATTGGATGAAGCTGTAATTAAAGTAGCTGAATCACAGTATTTTATTCTTGGCCCCGAAGTTGAAAAAATGGAAAAGGCTTTATGTGAATATTTAGGATGCAAACATGCTATCGGCGTTTCATCCGGGACTGATGCTTTATTGCTTGCCATGATGGGATTGGATATTCAACCCGGCGATGAAGTTATTGTTCCTACTTATTCTTTCTTTGCTACAGCCGGAACTGTTTCAAGATTGAATGCGGTACCGGTTTTTGTTGATAATGATCCTGTTACTTTTAATATCGATCCTAAAAAGATTGAAGAAAAAATTACATCAAAAACAAAAGCAATTATCCCGGTCCATCTTTATGGACAGAGCGCCGAGATGGATGAAATAGCTGCGATTGCTAAAAAGCATAATTTGAAAATTGTTGAAGATGCTGCGCAAGCAATTGGAGTTCAATACAAAGATGGAAGACACGTAGGAACAATTGGAGATATAGGATGCTTTTCATTTTTTCCAAGTAAGAATTTAGGATGTTATGGTGATGGCGGTTTAATTACAACTAATGATGACGAACTGGCGGAAAAACTTTTTATACAACGGGTACATGGTGCAAAGCCGAAATATTATCATAAAATAATCGGCGGTAATTTTAGATTAGATGCATTGCAGGCGGCAGTAATAAGTGTTAAACTGCCTCATCTGGATAGCTGGTCTGAGAAAAGAAGACAAAATGCTCAAACATATACAAAGTTATTTACTCAAGCAGGTTTGGCAGAAGAAGAAGGAAAAATTTCTTTTAATGAAAAAAATAAAGTGCTGTTACCGAAAGCGGTATATAAAAGTCAAAAGTCAAATATCAAAAATCAAAATTTTAATTACCACATTTACAATCAATATATTATACGGGTTGAAAAGAGAGATGAGCTTCGAGAATATCTAACAAAAAATAAAATAGGAACTGAAATTTATTACCCGGTTCCATTTCATTTACAGGAATGTTTTTCTAATCTTGGCTATAAACAGGGAGAATTTCCAGATGCTGAAATGGCCGCAAATACTTCCGTTGCGCTGCCTATATATCCTGAATTGACGAAAGAGCAATTAGGGTATGTTGTAGAAAAGATTACGGAATTTTTTAGATCATGAAGAGAATAACTAAAGATACTAAAATCTACATCGCAGGCCACAATGGAATGGTTGGTTCAGCGGTAAAAAGAAAATTAGAAAAAGAGAATTATAATAATTTAATATATAAATCTTCTTCCGAGTTAAATTTAATTAGGCAGGATGAAGTTGAAAAATTTTTCGAAGCAAATAAGCCTGAAGTTGTAATAATTGCTGCTGCTAAAGTCGGCGGGATTTTAGCAAACAATACTTACCGTGCAGATTTCATTTATGACAATTTAATGATTGAAGCTAATGTTATAAATGCTGCTTATAAATATAAAGTGGATAAATTAATTTTTCTCGGCAGCTCCTGCATTTATCCCAAATTAGCTCCCCAGCCGTTAAAAGAGGAATTCTTATTATCAGATTACCTGGAACCGACAAACGAGCCTTATGCAATTGCAAAAATTGCCGGTATAAAATTGTGTGAAAATTATTATTTGCAATATGGGTGTAATTACTATTCGGCAATGCCCACTAATCTTTATGGTATAAATGATAATTTTGATTTAAAGACTTCGCACGTCCTCCCGGCGTTGATGCGAAAGTTTCATGAAGCAAAAATTAATAAGCATGAGAATGTTACTTTGTGGGGCAGCGGCCAGCCGTTAAGAGAATTTTTATTTGTTGATGACCTGGCAGACGCAATATATTTTCTTTTAACGAATATAAATGCTGAAGATGTTTATAAACAAGGAATAACGCATTTGAATATAGGTTCGGGAAAAGATTTAAAAATTATAGAGCTTGCAAACATCATCTCGAATGTGGTTGGGTATAAAGGAAAAATAATTTATGATTCCACTAAACCCGATGGTACGCCAAGAAAATTAATGGATGTGTCACGAATGACAAAGCTTGGATGGAAATATAAAATTGAATTAGAAGAAGGAATTAAACAAACTTATAAATGGTTTTTAGATAATTCAAAAATCAAAAATCAAAAATCAAAATAATTATTATGAAAAAAGCTTTAATAACAGGTATCACCGGACAGGACGGCAGTTATCTTACAGAAATTTTACTTGCAAAAGGATATGAAGTCCACGGTATAATTAGAAAGAGCAGCTCTTTCAATACCGGCAGAATCGAACACCTTTACAAAGATCCTGAAATATTAAATAAAAAGTTATTCCTGCATTACGGCGATATGGTTGATACCAGTAACTTAAACCGTCTATTGGAAAGAATTGCTCCTGAAGAAATCTATAACCTTGCTGCACAAAGTCATGTTAAAGTATCATTTGAGCTTCCCGACTACACCGCACAAGTTGATGGTTTAGGGACATTAAGATTTTTGGATGCAATACGCGAAGTGGGATTAAAGAAGGTAAAATTTTACCAGGCATCTACCAGCGAACTTTTTGGTAAAGTTCAGGAAGTCCCTCAATCTGAAAAAACTCCTTTCTATCCTCGTTCACCCTATGGAGTTGCAAAACTTTACGGCTACTGGATAATTGTTAACTTTCGCGAAGCTTATGATTTGTTTGCATGCAACGGTATTTTATTTAATCATGAATCTCCCAGAAGAGGAGAGACTTTTGTTACAAGAAAAATTACACGTGCAGCTTCTCGAATAGCGGCAGGAATTCAGGATACTTTATTGTTGGGAAATTTAAATGCTAAACGTGACTGGGGTTTCGCACCAGAGTATTGTGAAGGCATGTGGAAGATTCTTCAATATAAAAATGCCCAAGATTTTGTTTTAGCGACCGGTGAAACAAACACAGTTAGAAAGTTTACAGAATTAACTTTTAAAGAACTTGGAATTGATATTGAATGGCGCGGTAAAAACGAAAAAGAAAAAGGTTATATTAAAAACATAGACTTTGATAAAGCAAAATCACTCATCAGTTTTAATACGAATAAGAATAAATATAATTTGAACTTTTCTAATAAATTAAAAAGGGGTAAGAAAGTTGTTGATATTGATCCCAATTATTATCGGCCTACCGAAGTGGATTTATTAATTGGCAACCCCGCTAAAGCAAAAAGATTGCTCGGATGGAAAGCAAAAACAAAATTTGAAAATCTTGTGAAGGTAATGATAAAATCAGATATGGAAAAAGTTTTAGTTAGAGGTTATTAATTTTAATTGATGTTTTCTTCTAATAATAAGAATCATTATAACTCCTAAGAAGAGTATTGCTAATATTATAAAAACATATTTTGCCGAATAACTTTTCTCTGCAATATTAAGTTCCCCGATATTTCCCGATAGAACGAAAGCCCCCCAGAAATAAGGATTTGCAGAATACTTTTTTATGAAATCAATTTTCGCAAACCTTAATGCTTTTGATTTATTAAATCCTTCCCCTAATCTTTCATAAAATAGCTGCATAAATTTAGAAGTATATTTATCATTTACTTCCCACAAAGAAGCAACTACGCTTTTAGAACCTGCTTCAAAAAAAGCTTTAGTCATTCCAATAACTCCTTCCGATTCATCAACAGATCCCAAACCCGAACTGCAAGAACTAAGTACCACTAAATCGCTGTTCAATTTTAACTGAGAAATTTCCGAGGCTTCTAAAAATCCATCGTTATCAGGGTCATAAGAATTAGAAAAAAATATCAGAGGCTGCTTGTTAAATAAGAATGAATGGGTTGAAAGATGAATTACCCTGCTAAGCTGTGCATTCTCTTTAAAGTTTGTTTCGGTTGCTTCTTTTTCTGTCAGCACTTTATTTGTGTTTAGTATCTGGCTTACCTGGTTTACTTCTTCACCGGAATATTTTAAAGGCAGCAATGCAATATTTCTAGGCAGACCGCCGCTTTCTTCCAGCAAGCCTCTTCTTTCGGCATAACCTTCTTCGCTGCTGTTTATGGCTGGATTACCCATTACCAAAGAGCTGCCGTTATTTTTAAGCATATTTAGTTGTTGATCGATAAATAATGTAGCTGAAGGAGAATATGAAATATTATAATTATAAATCAAAAATTTCTTGTCGGAATAATTATATGGACTTTCACTTTCATCATATTTGGTTACTAAAAATTCAAAAGGGATTGAAAGCAATTCAACTGACGGAATTATTATTACATCTTGATCTTTCATTAAATATTTTTCTGCAGGCTTAAATAAAACTTTGTATAATTCATTTGCTGCCTTTGCATTAAATGAAAACAGGTCCTGGTTATAAAAATTTTTCTGTACATCATAATCATTGCTGAAGTAGGAAGATATCTGCGAGATTATATCTTTAAGGTGATTTAGCTTTACGTTTATTTTTAACGCATTAAAATTGTTTTTGGATAATGCAAATAAATAAGTATTGTCTTTGGTTGAATAATAAGAAAGAAGCTGCTCATTACCGGTTAATTGTTTTTGAATCTCATTTATTGATAGAGAGTAATTAAAATTGAAATATTTTTTTAGCAAGGGGTTTTTCGCGGCTAGTGTTGATTCCAACGAAGTTAAATTTTCATTTACAGAATCAATTTCATGTTTTGTATAAATACCGGAATTGATTATCCATTCATACTGGTAAATTTTATCCAGGGTTTTTTCATCATTAATTAATGAACTGAACTTCAAATTGTTTAGGTTTTGCACTGTATTTCTTGACCTCGATTTTTCAATTTCATTAAAAGCAGTTTCATATTTCTTTTGCTTCAATAAAAAATTAATATAATCGTCATATACGTTTCTATTCCCAGCGAAATATGAAATTTGAATATCATCCTTTTGAAACATCGGCATGGAAACATTTTCAATAATTTTCGTCGCTGAAGAATAATAAGAGCCGGCAGCCTCAATAAAGTTATGCTCTTCGAACAACAATGCTAAAAAATGATAAGCTTGAATTTTTATGCTGAAATCATTTGTTAAGTCTGCAAATTTTAAAGCCTGTTCAAAATTGAATTTAGCTTTATCAAAATTACCTTCCAGTTTATATATTTCTCCATCAAGAAGATATTTTACAGATGTTAAATAATCCCAATTATTTTGTTGAGAAATTTTATGAAGGCTTGCAATATATTTTTTTGCTTCATCAAGTCTGTTGCTGCTAATTAAAAGCTGAATTAGTCCTTCAATGTTGGAAGATTCGGTTATAAAATCATTGGCTGCTTTTGCAGTTTTCATTCCATTCAAAAAAGAGTTTTCTGCGGAAGGCAAGCTGTCAAGCTGTAAATAAGAGAAACCTATTTTATATTCTAAATCTGCCGATAGATAAGGATTATTATCTATAGCACTTAAATCTTTTGCCTGCTTAAAAAGCTTTAAAGCATTATTAAAATGATTTAGGTTATAATTCAATGCTCCCAGCCCGGAATTGATCCCTGATTGCAGTGAAAGGTCCTTTATCTTTTCTGAAATTTTAGAAGCTTCTTTATAATAATTTAATGCCTTTGAATAGTCAGATATGTTTGAATAAACATCAGCAAGGCCGCGCAGACTAATTGCATGAGCTCTTTTATTTTCGCCTGCAAATTCAATTCCTTCTTCATAATATTTTATTGCTGATTTATAATCAAACATGGTTTGATATATTTTAGCAATGTTGCTTGAAAGAAGCGACAAGCGAAGTACATTGCCAATCTTTTTATAAAGTTTATAGCTTAATAAATAATTTTCTTTTGATTCGATCAGCTCATTTGTATATGAAAAAGAAACTCCCAGCTCACTATGGGCATAAGCAGTAAGTTCAACATCGTTTATATCTTTTGCTATTTCCAAACCATTATCAAAATTTATTCTTGCAGATTTAACATCTCCATTAACATCATCAATTAAACCCAAATTTATTTTAGCATTTGCTTCGTTCTGCTTATCATTGTTTTTTACCGCTTTATCCAAAGCAGATTTGTAAAGCGATTTAGCTTTTTTATAATCGCCGGATAAAAAATTTAAAGAGCCTTTTGCAAGCAGGCATGGAATATAAAATATATCATCTTCATTAATATTATTAGACAACAGATTTAATTCATTCATTGCCTTATCATAATCACCGAGATTACGGTAAGCGTAATATAAATTGTACAACAAAAATTTATTACCCGGATAACGTTTTAAACCGGCTTCAAAATAGTTTGCAGCGTCTTCATATTTGCCTTGTGCTGCTGCTGTTAAACCCAATAGAAAGTTATATTGTCTTTTGCTTGATTTGATTTTATCATTGACCAGGCTTTCCAATAAAGTCAATTGATTGGCAGCTCGGGCAGAAAAAACCAGCTCTTCATAGTAAGAGAAAAATTTTGGGTGCGAATCAATTATAGAAACTAGAGTATCATTCATTTCATTAAACTTTTCTTCCTTCTTTAAGAAAAGTGCATTTACAAAACTTTTATAAGAATTTTCGGGAAGAGCGGCAAAAATATTTTTTAAATCATTTGAAGATTTTTTATCAGCATTAATTATATAAAACCTGCACTCGGAAATATATTCTTCTTTCCAGCCGTTAGTTTTAATGTGTGAAATTAAGGAATCAATGTTGGAATGGTATGAACCGGCGGTTGCTTTAACTTCTTTTCCGCTTCTGTTTGTAGAGATTACATGGCTGCCGGTAAGCAAGGTTAAAGCAGAAATTAAAATAACAATTGATATGGAAATTTTTGTGAAAAACATTTAACACTTTTTACTCCAATTCATTTAATAAACTCTTGGCTTCACTCATTTTGCTGCCATGCTTTTCAACAACTATCTTGAAATATTTCTGAGCAGATTCTCTATCGTTTTTCATTAAGCTTGCTTTACCAAGATAATAATATGAATCTAAATTGATATTCTCATACCTGCCTGAATTATTAAGCTGAATGGATTTCTCAAGATTATTAATTCCAGCTTCAACTTTTACTTGATTGAATGCCGGGAATAAACCGATAAAACTTTTGGGAGCGGTTTCAAGATAAGTTAATCCAATTACATAGTATGAATAAAAAATTGTTTCATCCTTGGGGTTAGCGTCTATGTCATCTTTTAAATATTCGATAGTCTGGGAATAATTTTTATCATCAAGCGCATTCAAACCCTTTTGAAAATATTCTGTACCTCTGCCTCGTGTAATATAATAATCATCATTGCCTTTTAAAGCGGCAATTGAATAATTAGACGATGTAATTATTTGAGAGAATATAAACATTCCTCCATAAGCAAAAGCTGCTAATAAAAGACCTACATAAATATACTTTGAGAATGCCGGGCGTTTGTGGATGATTTTTTCTTCTATCTTTCTTTCAGGAACATTTTCAACAGATGCAGGTAATTCTGATTTTACTGTGTTATCAATTTCGGTGAATTCTTCATTGAATGTTTGGAATTCTTCACGGCACTTTGAACATTCCCTAATATGCATTTCTATAAAAGGAATCTTAGCATAAATATTTTTATCCTCAGGCTCATTATTATTTTGAACTAGAAGATAATCTGCAATTTCATCATAGCTTATATGGTTGATAGGGGAGGCAAGTGTATTCTTAATTTTTTGATGTGCTAAATAAAATTCTTTTGCATCAGTATCTGTTTCAATTATTTGCTTAATTGCATTTTCTTCCTCGCTGGAAAGTCTTTCTTTTTGAAGCAGTTCAAATAATTTGTCTTTATTTTCCATAACACATTTAATGTTTATTATTATAGTAATTCTAAATCATAGAAAGTGACAGCCTAAAGCATATTTTTTATCTCTTCTATTGACCTGTAGAAGATTTTCTTAACTGCATCTTCGGATTTGGAGATTTGTTCGGCAATTTCTGAAAACTTAAGATCTTCCCAAAATCGCATTTTCAGCACTTTCTGCTTATCTTCACTTAAAGTATCAATTAATTTCATAATATTTTGTGCATCTACTGTATCGCCTGGATTTGTATCACGGCTATGCATAAAACGTGCTTCATTCAGTTCGGTTGATCTTTGTGAAGAGTTTTTTTTATACCAATTAACAAAGCTTAGGAAAAGTACACGCCTCAGCCAAAACTCTAAATTATCGATTTTATGATATTGTTCGGCGAATGATATGTAAACGTTGTTAGTCAAATCATCAACATCTTCCTTGTTTTTTATCTTTCCTTTTTTAAGCTTTGAGAAGAAATAAGTATAAGAAATGTGCCTAACATAGCCGGAGAGTTCTGAGAAAGCATTTGAATCCCCCTGCTTTGCCGAAGTGAAAAGTTCCTGCAGCTCTTTTTGAGTAAAATTAACGTAGTTTAAATTATTAAAACTCAATTAATCATGTCACTTTTTTTAATTTAACAATACTGATATAATAATTATTATAAAGTACTTTAACAATATGCGGATTTTTAGGAAAATAATCTTCACACTTTTTTTATCTTTATTTATGGCGGGTATAATTACCGCCCAGCCTGAATTAGATTTATCTACAAATAGATTAAGATATAGAGATGTTTTTGATAGAATTGAGAATGTTTATTTCATAAATAAGGGAGATCAGCCGTTAACAATTGATTCGATTTACTATAACTCTAACTTATATTATGTTAGATTTGACAGGTATTATGTCTTTCCTTTTGTACTCCAGCCGGGTGATTCTACTCTTATGGACTGTATAATTTCAGGTTATCCATGGGTTACAGTTGCCGACACTGCCGATACTATGTATATAATGAACAATGGGAAAAATAAAATTGAAAAATTACAAATAGAAATTCAGTTTTATCATGATAAACTAGAAGAAGGATCCATTTCCGGTAAGATTACTGACGGTGTAAATCCAATTGCTAATGCTGAGATAGATTTTTTACTTGAAGGGAATTATATAATTAGAAAAGTTTTTTCTGATGCAAATGGAAATTATGGAATGGATTTGCCAACCGGACTTTATACAGTTGGGGCGGTAGCAGATTCATATTATGTCTCGTTTTATGATAATAAAACCGATCCTTTTAGAGCAAATTTTGTTAACGTAAAAACCGGGGAAACACAAAATATAAATTTCTCCTTAAGTAAAATAGATTACAGCGGAAGTTCGGTTAGCGGGCGTGTTTTAGATTCATTATCACATGTACTTTTAAAAAGAGCAATTATTGTGGTGAGAAAAGGCGATCACACTCCAAATAAGAATGTTAATGACTCTCCTAACTTATTAAAAAATAATTCTGCTGCCGCGGATACAAGCCAAACATATACTGCCTTGTTAAACAACGACGGCACTTATTCAATTGAAGGAATTAAAGAACCCGGGTATTACTACGTACAATCTTTTTCTGATTATTATGTCCCGACATATTATAGTCAAAATAAAACTTCAGTATTCTGGCAGAAAGCCGATTCAGTATACATCAATTCTGATTTAAATAATTTGAATATTTATATGCCTCGTGATTCTTCTATTGGTGCCGGATCAGTCACAGGGAATATATTAACTTCGCTAATCTCCCCCGGTGTTCTAAGCGATGTTATAGTATATGCGAAATCTACTTCAACTAGCTTATTGTATAATTACGGTTTGTCTAAAGACGATGGAAGCTATCAGGTTGTTAATCTTCCTTATGGTAATTATGATATGGTCGCACAGAAAATTGGTTTTCCGGATGCATCAACAAAAAATATTAATATTACACCTTCCAGCTTTGATTATATAGGAGTTGATATTTCATTCATTATTACTTCAGTTAATGATAATCTAAAAACTCCAAATTCATTTGAGCTTTTACAAAACTATCCCAATCCTTTTAATCCCACTACAAAAATTAGTTATTCAATTCCTTCTGTGGGAACCTCATTTACAAAGTTCGTACAATTAAAAATTTATGATATTCTTGGAAGAGAAGTTGCAACTCTTGTAAATCAAAATCAATCGCCTGGAAATTATGAAGTAACTTTTGATGCGTCAAGATTGTTATCCGGTAAACCAGCGCTCGCCAGCGGGATATACATTTACCAATTGAAAGTTAGCGGCCAATCCGGACAGGCACCGCTGTTTATTTCTTCTAAAAAACTAGTGCTGTTGAAGTAGTTAGTATGATATTTAAAATTTTTTTATAATAAATTATAAATAACTTAATACAATTTAACCTATCGAGAATTATCCGCATTTCAAATAAAATACGCATGATTTTTCTGCAAAAACGGTTCTTACCTTGTTAGTAACAATCAATTTCAATAGTTTAGTTTATTAAAAATCATTAAAAATAGAGGAAAAAATGTTTGATAATAATTATAATTTCACCTGTGTTGACAGGTTCTTAAAGTATGTAAAATACGATACTCAATCGGACGAAGATTCAACTTCTTTCCCAAGTACAGAAAAACAAAAAATTCTTTCGAATGATTTAGCAGAAGAATTAAAAGCATTGGGTTTAAAAGATGCGCATGTAGATGATTGGGGATATGTGATAGCGACTGTACCATCAAATACAAAAAAGAAAATTCCTGTAATAGGGTTTATTTCACATGTTGATACTTCACCCGCTGTAAGTGGAGCTAATGTTAACCCGGTAATTCATAAAAATTATCAAGGCGGTGATATTAAACTGGCAAATGATAACCAGGTAATTAAAGCTTATGAGAATCCTGACTTAGCTAATATGATTGGCTACGATATTATAACCACCGATGGAAACACTTTACTTGGCGCAGATAACAAAGCCGGAGTAGCTGAAATTGTTGATGCGGTTAATTATTTACTTACCCATCCTGAATTTAAGCATGGAACTATAAAAGTTTGTTTTACTCCAGACGAAGAAGTAGGAAGAGGAACTGAAAAATTTGATGTTAAAACGTTTGGTGCACAATATGCTTATACAGTTGATGGACAGAGCAGAGGAGAAGTTGAAACCGAAACATTTAGTGCTGATGGAGTTACAATTAAATTTATAGGAAAGAACATTCATCCCGGATATGCAAAAGGACAGATGATAAATTCACTTAAAGTTGCTTCTGATTTTATTGAGAGACTTCCCAAAGATTCTTTATCACCTGAAACAACAGAGAAAAGAGAAGGCTATGTTCATTGTACAAGTATAAACGGTAACGAAGAAACAACCGTATTGAAATTTATAATAAGAGATTTTGAATCACCAAAGTTAAAAGAATACGAAGATTTTCTTAAAAAACTAGCCGAAGACAGCGTTAAGAAATTTCCTGGTGCTAAAATGGAATTTGAAGTTGTTGAACAATACAGGAACATGAAAGAAATATTGGATAAACATCCGCAAGTTTCTGAATATGCTATTCAGGCAATGAAAAATTTAAACATTGAACCGCTCCTAAGCCCAATTCGCGGGGGTACGGATGGCTCAAGACTTTCATTCATGGGCTTGCCGACTCCAAATATTTTTGCCGGCGAACATGCTTATCATTCAAAGCAAGAATGGGTTTCGGTTCAGGATATGGAAATGGCGGTAAAAGTTATTATTGAGATTTGTAAAGTTTGGGAAGAGAAAAGTTAAAGGAAAGCGTAAAGAAAATTTTATTGATGATAATAAATTATTGAATGAAGATGAATATGATGAAACCTGAGCTTATGGCACCGGCAGGGGATATGACCATGCTGATAACCGCAGTAAATGCAGGCGCAGATGCGGTATATTTTGGAGTTGGTAAGCTAAACATGCGGGCCAAAGCGAAGAATTTTTCTTTGGATAAGTTGAAAGAAATTTCTGATTTTTGCCGTTCAAAAAATGTTAAAACATATCTAACATTAAACACAATCATTTACGAAGATGAAATAAACCAAATTGAAAATATTATTCGCGAAGCAAAAGAAACAAAAATTGATAGAATTATTTGCTGGGATCTTGGGGTTATCGAACTTTGCAATAAATATGACATGCCTTTTGCTATTTCAACTCAAGCATCAATTTCAAATTCCATTTCTCTTGAAACTTATAAAAAACTTGGAGCTGATAGAATTGTATTAGCACGAGAATGTTCTTTAGAAGAGATAAAAAAAATAAGGGCCAAGACTGATCTTGAAATTGAAGCATTTGTTCACGGAGCTATGTGTATCGCAGTTAGCGGCAGATGCTTTATGAGCCACCATCTTTTTGATAAAAGCGCAAATAGGGGAGAATGCGTGCAGCCATGCCGGAGAGAATTTAAAGTAATCGATGAAACAACAGATAAAGAATTAATTATTGGTGATGATTATATTCTTTCTCCAAAAGACTTATGTACTATAGAATTTATTGATAAACTAATTGAAGCTGGTATTGATTCATTTAAAATTGAAGGAAGAAAAAGAAGTCCGGAATATGTACACACAGTTGTTTCGGTATACCGCCAGGCAATTGATTTATATTTTGAAAATAAATTAACACCGCAAATAAAAAGAAGTTATATTGAAAAGCTTGGAGAAGTTTACAATCGTGGGTTTTCTTCAGGCTTTTATTTTGATATGCCAAGCTCCAATGATTATAGTGATATTTACGGAAGCAAGTCTTCCGCAAGAAAAGAATTTATAGGAAAAGTTGTTAATTATTTTAAGAATCCCCAGGTTGTTCATGTAACACTTGAAACCGGCAGGCTTAATTCCGGAGATAAGATTTATATAATTGGCCCCACAACCGGTGTAGTTGAAATGATTGTAAGTGAAATGATGATAGATGACAATTTTGTTCAACAGGCTGCCAAGGGAGACTCCATAACCTTTAAGTGCGAACAATTAATCCGCCCGCGCGATGCTGTATATTTAGTTAAAAGACTATCTACAGTAGAGGAGATAATTTAAAGTTCAATCAAACTTTTCTGTCGTAAATCCAGCTAAACTTTTCTGCTTCACCGGCAAATGACAATCTATTTGATATAGCTGAATATCTCTCGGAAAGTTTGCAAAGATAATCTTGAGCTTTAGCCGCAACATCTGACAATCCTTTTATAGTAGAAATCTCCCATTCATTAACAAGATTTTTAATTATACTGGCATAATCGGAAACAGTATAAACTTCAATGCGTTGAGCAACATTTGAAAATTTTGTAAAGAGGTTTGGGTCAATTCCATCTGTCATCATGCTCGCCGGCATTGAAACTTTTAATTTCATCATCTTGGCAAATGACAACATCGCCTGCACAGGATCAACTTCAAAAATTTTTGTCATAAATAATTTATAGGCTCTTTCATGCCTTGCTTCATCACCTGCGATTAATCCGCAGATTTTATTTAGCTGAGTTTCCCCGGCTTTTTTTGCTAGCCTGCCGACATTCGAATGAGAAATTTTTGTTGCTCTTTCCTGGAATGAGGTATAAATAAATCCAAGATAAGGATCGTTTTCTGTTAAGGGATTAAATCCATTATTTATTAAATGATGTATTGTTGTTTCTACTGCTCTCATATTAACTCTTCCGGTGAGATATAAATATTTATTTAATAGATCACCGTGACGATTTTCTTCTGAAGTCCAGCCCCTGCTCCATTTTGCCCATGCGGAATCACTTGCGCCGGTTACATCTGTAACTCCTTCTAACCTGTTCAACCAGGTTTGATAAGTCGGAAGTGCTTCTTCTGTAACCATATCGCCAACTAGTACCACAAGAAGTTCATCAGGAAGCTCCTTTGCTCTTTCTCTGAATTGAGCGACTTCTTCTTTCCAATTTTCTTTGGTCATATCCGGTAAGAAATCCTGCGGCTGCCAGCTTTCTTCAATGGGCTTAAGCAAAGTCGGAATATTATCGCCTACAAATCCTTCGATCGATTTTATTACTTCAAGCCTTGAAAAATTTTCTTTTTCCAATTGTAGTTTCCTTATAAATTTTATTTGAAAGAATTAATTCTAATTAATATATGATGACTTGAAGCAGATAAATTCTAACAGATTAACGGCTTGTGAAAATGCAGAATTTATATAAATAATTTTTTTAGAATTGATTTATTAGAATGAAAGTTCATCAATGATGGTAAAAGTTATATATTATTTTCTATTATAACAATCCTAAAAATAGTTTTAGGAAAAATAATTTTTTATAATATATAACTTAACCATTTCTTGTTTTTTTTATATAAATAACAATTGAACTAAAATAAAAATTGGTAGAAGCACTATTAAGGAAAACTTAAACATATAGCTGAAGAAGTCAGGCATTTTAATATTATTTTCTTCTGCAACTGCTTTTACCATGAAGTTAGGCCCATTTCCTATATAAGTCATACTTCCGAAGAAAACTGCGCCAATACTAATTGCCCGCAATAATATTTCAGGAATTCCAGCTTCCATGATTCCAATATGTTCTCCAAGGCCAAGCGCAAGTGAATGGAATGTAACGGCTGTCGGAGTATTATCCAAAAAGCTGCTTAGCAGCCCTGTGTAATAGTAAAACTGAGTTGGAGTTTGTACCCCTAGGTGTTTTGCATTTGATTCCAAGTATAAAATACAAGGAACCATAGTAATAAATATTCCAAGGAATAGATATGCAACTTCTTTTATTGGTTCCCATGTAAAATTATTTGAGACCCTTGTCATGTGAGGTGTAAATAAAATTGAGAGATAAGCTAAAATGACAATTACAATTTCGCGAATGAATTTAAAATATTCATTTTGTTTAATAAAGCTTAAGTAATGATCATTTAAAAATGCAACCGCTAAAACAACTCCGACTAAAAAAATTAAATTCTGAGTTCCTTCAATTTTAATTGGTCTAATTTGAGTCTTATCTTTAATGATAGCAGAGATAGGTTCTTTTTTATGATAATATGAATCAACAAAGTAATAAATTAATAATAATGCCCCGTTTGTAAATAACCATTCAACTCCCAACTTAAAGAACCATGTAAAACTGGCGCCGCGTAAGTACATCATAAATAAAGGCGGATCTCCAAGAGGAGTTAATAAACCGCCGCAGTTTGCAATTATTCCAATGAAAAAAAGAATCGTATGAACTTTAAATTTTCTTTCTTTGTTTGTTGAAATAACAGGTCGAATAAGAAGCATTGCTGCACCGGTGGTTCCCATAAATGAAGCTAGGATAGCGCCTATGGCTAAGAATAAAGTATTTATTGAAGGCTTAGCTTCAATGTCGCCGCTTAAAAATATGCCGCCGGTAATAGTGAACAAAGCGCCGAGAAGAACAATAAAGGGGACATAATCAAATAACATAGTTTCTAAAAGCTTATCAGTTAAATTTGACGCGACTAAAAAAACAATTATAGGCAGACTTAAAATTATAGCAATGATTAATTTATTTTTATTGTGTTCCCAAAAATGTTCCCAGAATAAGGGGAATACTGCAATTGAGGCAAGCATTAAAATAAATGGTACTAATGATAAAAGGGGTATAGTATAGTGGCTTTCCATATAACGTATCCTAATTGAAATTAGATATTGGTAAAAATTAAAGGTAAGAATCTATAAATAGTAAATTGAAAATGTATTTGTGATACTGACATTTTTCTCCCAAAAATCAATCCGAAACTTAGAGAAAAATTGAACAAAAATAATCATCTATTTTAATTTTTTAATTAATTTATTTCTTTAATTGATTCATTAAGCTGGTAATTAATCAATTTTCGATAGTTGTTCTATCGTTATTTGTTGTTGGCTGTGAAATAACTAAATAATCAAGCCAATCATTTGTTTCATTAGCTATATAATGTTTTGTTTTAGGTTGAATCAGTAGTCCTTGTTGAGGCCTCGCAATTTCTATTTTGTTGTCTATAAAAAATGCTGCATTTCCACTTAAGATATAAAAAAATTGCCGAGCATTCGAGTGAAAATGTAATTTTCCTTTTGTCCCGCCCGGCATACTTTCAAGCTTTACGGAAAGTCCTTCCGAATCATTTAAAACCCAGCTATCACAATTATCTCCTCATAAATAATGCTTTGCACTTTGCATATCTATAACTCTATTTGACATAAAATTTCCATTATACTTTATTTAAAATTAATCAAATACGAGGCGGCGGATATTTATTTTTAAAATCAAAAACTAAATCTGACGCTCCATTTGTTTGAAGATAATCTAATTTGTCAACCGCATCCTGCATTGTTGGAAATTGTCCTTCCGGTATCCACCACATTGCAAAATATGCTTTCCCGAATTTTTGAAACCATGCTTTACGGCGTCTCAAAAAATCAGAGTGAAGAGTTTTGTACATGAAAATTTCAAGAGATTCAATGTTTTCCCAAACTGAAATGTTGATGATTACTTGCTCATCATCATAAGGGTTAAAATTTGTTGCGTTGTTGGATTCGTCTTTTAATCTCCAAACAAAACCCTCACTGCTTTCTGCAATTGTATTTACTCTATCCAGGTTGTCAACAAACTCTTTCATAACCGGGTCGTTGATATTCACACCCTTCATTCGTGCAATATTAATTTCAGCTAATTGATATTTGCTCATACTCTCTTTACATCCCGGGTAATGGCATGGTTTCATGTACTTCAATAGAACAGGCTGCATTCCATCCTAGGTGAGGATGCCCTTTCAAAAGTGCTTTTGCTTCTTCCATATTTTCTGCTTGTAAAATGGAATAGCCGGCAACATTTTTATTGCTGCCTTTACTCTTTCCATCAGGGCTTAATTGCTGTCCATTCGCCAATGGTGCTCCTAAATCTACCAGCTTGTTACCGCATTTTTGTGCCCACTGCATCCACATTTCCATTCCTTTTGCCTGATCTTCAGGACTGGTATTTGCAGTTTGTTCCATCGCATCTGCTGGTGCATGATAGATAACGATAAATTTTTTCATTTTGTTTTCTCCTTAATTTTAATTTTTGCCTACTCTATGTGGTTTTCGGCTTTCCCATAATTAATGTTTATAACTATATGACGAATGAGAAAACTAGAAAGGGACAATTTACATTTTATTTTTCTTGAATCTTTTTGTGCACTTGTCTGCCTTTACGAACTATTATTTCAACAATCTCTTCAATGTCTTTTTTTGAAGTTCTAAAATTTACTATGCATCCTCGCAAGCAATACTTTTCCAATACAATAGCGTTCGATAAAAATACTTCGCCTCCTGCTTGTAACTCATTTAGAAGTGTTTCATTTAATTTATTTAAATACTCTTCATGAAGTTTAATATCTTTTGAATATTCTAAAGGAATATATCTTAAAGTCGTAATACTTAGATTTTGTGTAACTGCTTCAAGCTCTGAATGTTTTTTTGCTTCTTCAAATAGCAGTTTTGACATTTCTATATCTTCATTAATCATTTTGATGTATCCACTCTTTCCAACTTGCTGTAATGCCATCCACACTTTTAATGCTCTAAATCCCCTGGAATTTTGAAGGCCGTATTCATAAAAATTTAGAGATTGTTCTTCATCAGTATTGAAGTTGTAATAGGCAGGATGTGAACTGTAAGTATCTATTAAATACTGCGGGTTTTTAACTAAGGTGCAGCCAGCTTCAAGCGGACTGTAAAGCCATTTATGCGGATCGAGGGCGATTGAATCTGCATCTTGAATGCCTTCAAATAAATTTTTAAGTGTAGGAATTACTGCGGCAGGAATGCCGTATGCACCATCTATATGAAACCATAAATCATATGTTTTGCAGATAGCCGCAATAGCTGAAAGATTATCGACAGCTCCTGTACTTACATCACCAGCGGTACCAACTACCATAAAAGGTTTTTTCCCGTTCTTTAAATCTTCTTCGATTTTAGATTTTAAAAGCTCATTATTCATTTTATTGTTTGCATCGGTCGGTATCCAGCGTATTGATTTGGAACCGTGGCCAAATAAAATTGCAGCCTTTTCAATCCAGGTGTGAGTTGTTTTTGAGCAATATAAAACCATCTCATCTGAACTTTTTGTTATCCCATCTTCCTTAAAGTTTGTTGGTGCTTTGACAGTTCTTGCAGCTAAGAATGCAGTAAAATTTGCCATGTTCCCGCCACTGACTAAAATTCCGCCATAGCTTGGAGAAACACCTATAAATTCTGCCAGCCATTTAACGGTTTGTTTTTCGATTGCTGTTGCCATCGGACTTAAAATATTTGCCCCAACATTTGGATTTACAGCTGATGCTAATAATTCTGCTAATGCACCGATTGGAGCTGCAGAAGAAGTTATATATCCTAAAAATTTTGGGTGACCATTAAATAAGGAATGATTAATTAATAAATCAGAAGTTTTAGAAATTAATTTGGAAGCAGAAATTCCATTTTCCGGTAAAGGAGTGTTGCCTAATATTTTTTGGATTTGTTCAGGAGATTCTCCTGTGGTAACGGGTCTTTCATCAATTGTGTCTATGAAATCGGAAATTGTATCAATTAACTGATAACCAATTTCTTTGAATTCCTTTTTACTAATTTCGATTGGTGTTTCACGATGGTTTTTCATAATAATTATTCTCTTGATGTGGCTCAACTTTTTATTTAACACAATAATAATAATTTAAAATGACATTTACTTTTACACAATTGGGAGCATTATCAATAAGGTATTTAAGCACTTTGTCCAATAAATAGTAAAATCATTTTTCTCATTTGGTTTAACTTTTAGATTTTGAAAGCATTTTACAATTTCAAACCGAAACAAGATTATCAAAATTCCTATATCTAATGGCTCTATTATGGTTCAACAGCCGTAAATGTCCGTTTGCTCAGTGATGAAATTAAACATATATTAACTAGTGAATCCTAACTCTAAATTCCATGATAAACGCAAACTGTTTTTTGTTTCCTTGAAAGCAGTTTACCTAATAGATGTTTTTACTACACTAATTGAAAAAAAGAAAAATAAAAAATTAATAATTGAAGAGTTATAAAATGAAGAAGTTATTTTCAGTTTACAACAGGTTACTTTTAGTTAGTATTCTTGCTCTATCTGCGGTTGTTTTTAGTCCCTGCCAAGCTCAGCAGCAGCAATACGCCAACGCCTATACATTCTGGGATTTTGGAAATGATGTAAATGATATTGATAATGTCGAACAAAAAATATGGATTGCGATGACGGCGCCTTCAACACAATGGGTTATGACCTGGGCTTGGGCTGCGGACCCAGCACATGGCGGCTATTTGGGATTTAATACAAATAAGGAGGGAAAGGCTCAAGCACTTTTTTCTTTATGGAATGCAACTCAGGCAACCGGTGATAGTTGTTTACAATTTGGCGGCGAAGGAACCGGTTGGAGCTGCCGCAAGTCGTTTGATATTAGATCGGATGTGTTTTATCTATTGCGTTTAGTCCGTACCAAAACGGAAAGCGATGGCGTTTGGTGGGGAGCCTGGATTTATGAAGATCCGGATTCAGATACACCTAATGAAATTTTTCTTGGAGAAATAAAAGTAAAAAGTGAAATGAATTTAATACGCGGAAACTCTATAAATAATTTCAGTGAATATTATGGACAAACTCAGGAGAGATGCAGTACAGTACCTCTTTCGATTCTTGGTGTTACTCCTCCCGCGGCTAATAAAGATGAAAATGGTAATTATGCAAGAACATCTAAATTCAATGGTTCAAGCGATCCGAAAAAAAATCCTTGTCAAACTGGAGATGAATCACAGGGAGCATTATTTAAGGTAGAAAATTATGATTTTGGATTTGCAAAGGGTGCTTTAATATTTCTTGGCGGCACAAGCGATGAGCAGGTTTTGCCTGAGGATATGCAAAGCCCTACTAATAGAGGGGATGAGTGATAAATTAATTTATTCCTTTAACTTTCATTTTTAAAGTATAAACGGATTTTGAAGCAGTTATAAATAATGTATTTCGTTCTTTGCCCCCAAATGTAACATTAGCAGTCCAGGGCTCCGGTACATCAATGTGTTCTATTAATTTTCCTGAGGAATTGAAGACTGTAACACCTTTGCCAGTAAGATAAATATTTCCTAAAGAATCAATCGTCATTCCGTCAGAACCCTTTGGTGCAAAAAGAGTTTGATCTGTTAATTTTCCATCGGAGTTGATAATATACCTATAAGTCTTATCGGCTTTTATATCTGCTACATACAGATATTTATTATCCGGTGTCCCGATAATCCCATTAGGCTGTTCAAGGTTATCGGCAACAACAATAGGGGTCTTATTTTTAGGCAAGTAATAGACTTTCTGTCCTTTTATTTCGGGCGCTCTACGCGTCCAGTAATCGCGCTGATAATAAGGATCTGTAAAATAAATTCCACCTTTATTGTCTATCCATAAATCATTAGGTCCATTAAAATGAAGGCCTTCGTAATCTTTTAGCAACACAGTAACTTTTCCATCAGGTGCAATACTCCACATCTGATTATGCTCATCTGCACATGTAATTAGGTTTCCTTCTTTGTCAAAGTAAGTTCCATTTGACCTGCCTGCATTTTCCATAAAAACAGAAAGCTTCCCATCTGTGCTGTATTTCCAGATTCTATTATTCGGCTGGTCTGTAAAATAAACATTACCGTTTTTATCGACTGCTGGCCCTTCAGTAAAACTAAATTGATTCGAAATTAATTGCAGCTGTGCATTATCGGCTATTATATTGCTGTTTTCTTTAGTAGTCATACTATCAGAATCCGTTAGAGTTTTTGACTGAGCTTGTGTTTGAACAATTCCGAGAAGAAATACAAAAAAGAGTATTGGTTTGAAGTTCCGTTTAGCTAAATTAAAAATGTTTTTCATCTTTAAGGTATTTCTAAAATTGAAGTGTAACATTCAATCCTCATACAGTAAATTACTTATTTTTAATTGTTACTTACTTAATGCTTTTGTTTGCCTCTTACATTAACCAATGTTAGCGGTGGTTTTATTAAACCTTTAAAGAGCCGCGAAAACCCCTCGCTGCATAGTATGATTCTGCGCCGTTGTGGTAAACAAAAACAGTGTCGTAGCGGCGATCACAAAAGATTGCCCCTCCGAGTTTTCTAATCTCAGAAGGTGTTTTCACCCAGCTCGATGTTTTCGTATCGAAACTTCCAAGTTTCTGCATCTCCCGGTATTGTTCTTCCGTTAAAAGTTCTATGCCCATGGAAGCTGCCATATCAATAGCATTATTTTTCGGTTTATTTTCTTTCCTTGACTCCAACGCTTCCCGGTCGTAACAAAGACTTCTGCGGCCATTAGGACTTTCTGCCGAACAATCATAAAAAATGTATTCGCCTGTCTTTTTATCATGACCAACAACGTCAGGTTCGCCGCCTGTCCTTTCCATTTCATTAAGCGACCACAGCTTTTTAGTATTGGATTCCAGCTTTGATTCTATATTAGCCCATTCAAGGCCATTATGGCGGTTCAAGTTTTTTTCAAAACGGGCTTTTAATGTTTTGATCAGTTCTCCACGTTGTTTTGATGATAATTCCATTTTCGACAGTTTATAATTTATTATTTTATTTCAAACGCAAAGTCTTGCAAATAGTTATGTGATTGCCGGGCTGTGTTGTTATTTGCATTGCTGACAACTTATTGCCTAAAGCAATAATAATAATTTAAAATTTAATTCTCTACACATATTTTTTCAAAGCAGCTATTGGTGCGATTTTCCGATCAAATATTTTTCGAAGCAGACGCTGTTATCCATGTCAACATACTGCCCGTAATTTGGAATTAGCTTGTATCCATTCTTTGTGTAAAGACGGATTGCTTCAGGCTGTCTTTTGCCGGTTTCCAAAATACATTTTTCATAACCCAATTCGGAAGCCCAATTTTCCAATTCAATTAAAACTTTTGTAGCAATTCCTTTTCCTCTGCTTTCCGGGACAGTGTACATGCGCTTTACTTCTATTGTTCCGGGCTCATATTCTTTTATTGCACCGCATGCGATAGGAAGTTTTATCCTTTTCGTAAGCAACAACTGTATATTTTATTTTATCAATTTTATTGTATTGAGCATAGAAAGTAATGTTCGCTTCCGTCCTTTTCGGATAAGTAAGTATCAAGAAGTTTTACAAGATTAATAAAATCTTGGTTGTCGGAGTTTGTTCTTATTATTTTTATTATTTCCATTTTATCCAAGTCCCATGTCCGTTTGTCTCTGCTAAAAATGTTTTTGTTTTTTGCTGGTTATTATATTGAGTTAATTCCACAATTGTTTCTTTTGAGTTGTATCTTTCGTGTAATAATTTAATTCCTTCTACCGACAAAAAATGGTAATCTTTTTCTTTTCCGATTCTATCAAGCATATTATAAAATTCATTTTTTTGTTCTTGTGGAAATTGATATAGAACGTGCGTTGCATAAATAATTAAATTTTGATCTTTATCTGTTTTTGAAATTTCGTTTTCAATATCTTGAATTGTATTTCCTTGAACATAATGAATTTTTTTTAGCTCGTCTAATTTTAGCGCTTCATCAATTGCAGTGAAACGTTCAAGCTGGTCTGCCCATATTAATGCTTTTAGCCATAAGATTTCTTCACTATTAGTTGGGTCAATAATATTTTGGTCAATTCCAATTTTTGTTATTTGATGATTGATTTTAAAAATCTTTGGAATATTTGAATCTATAATTTTACTTTTAATACTTACCTTACTGTCACCATAAACTTTTTGTCCGTTATACCAATATTCATATTTGTCAAAATTTAACGTTAGCCCTGCACTCGTTCCAATATCAATAATAGTGGTTGGCTTATTTTCTTCCGAAATTATTTTTGAAAAAATTGGCATTAAATAAGCACAGCGATTTATAGAGTTAGTTTGAACAATTTTTGTTGAGATTATTTCTCTTATTTCAGTTTCATTTTTAATACAATAATTTTTAAAGATAGAAAATGGAATATCTTTTGTCGATTGCCTTGTAATTGAGGGATAGTATTTTGCTAACTCACTCTCAGAATTTTTTAACAAAAGATAATGAATTGAAGCAAGAAAAATATTTGGAATCGGCTGTCCTGCCTTTGAGAAAGAGGCAATTTTCAATAAATCTTTATCCTTTGAAATATCGATACACAAATTATAATAAAGTTCAGAATTGCCTTCGCATTCAGTTTTTGCAAAAGCTAAAAACCAGTCTCTTATTTTTTCTAATTCCATAGATAATCGTTTATCCTATTTCAGCAAATTTAAAGCACACAAATTATTATTTGCCCCAATGATAATTTAAAAATTAATTTATGTGTGTACTAACAGAAATATAATTACAATTTTAAATAAGATGGAAGGTAATTTATTGTTTCTTCGCTTTTTGCGATTTCAAATACTCTTCCTTCATTTTCAAAAGATCAATAGCTGCACAATCAGCAATTAATTCTTTGACTATTCCTAAAGGCATATCACTCCCGTTGACGAAATTGATACAGCCCTTTTGAAAATTTGCCTTATGCAAAAGAGTCTTATATTTTGTGTGCAATACTGTTGATCCATAAATCGGCATGGCATGTAACGACATATAATTTTTAACACTGGCAAGCGCGTATTTCATATAACCTTTTCCTTTATAAACAATCATCATTTTTCCCATCATTGATCCCACTTCGGCTTTTACACTTTTATCATTCTCAATGATTGCCTCATGGATTTTTGTTAATATGTTTTGCCTGTCCAATGGTTGATTTGATATGTATGTTTTAATTTCCATATAGTTCTATTTGTGAGTTATGCTCTTCTTGCAACCAAATTATTATTTGTAGCAATAATAATAAATAAAAATTCAATATACTTGATTACTAACCAAAGTATAATCACAACTTAGGAATTTATTTTAGAAGTGAAATGCTGAGGAGATTAAATATTTTTAATCTATTCTCATTTAAGAAAACATAAAGTTTTCCAAAAGATTAATTAAATTATGACTATCTGAATTAGTCTGGAATAATTTAGATTATTATTAATTTTTATTATGCATAATGTTTAAAAATACCAGACTTCAAACCAAGATTTATAAACATTACAAAAAGATTTCACTAAAATTATTTAACTATCAAAATTGCTTTTTGTAAATCTTCTCTTCTTGAAGAACTACCAACATAAATTTCAAATTCGCCTGGTTCTACAACTCTTTTCATTTCATTATTCCATAAGGATAGCTTCTCCGGTGTTATTTGCATTGTAACTTTTTTAACTTCATTTGCTTTTAATTGGACTCTCTCGTAACCTTTTAATGCAATAATGGGTGTAACAACACTACTGAATTTATCCCGGATATAAAGCTGGACAATCTCCGTTCCTTCTTTATCTCCAGTATTTTTGACATCTACACTTACGTTTGTAGATTCATCCGTACTTATTGTGTCATGTTCAATTTTAAGATTACTAAATTTAAAAGTGGTATAACTTAAGACCGAACCCAAAATGATAAAGCGGTTCGCTGCTGCCATCCACATAACCTTTTCTTGATGAAGGTTTGTAATTATAATAGACAGGAAGCTGTCCTGTTGATTTAGGAAAAGTAATAGGTAATTTTCCGGATGGATTATAGTCGCCGAAAAGTACATCTGCAACTGCGGTTCCTCCAAATTCTCCCGGGAACCATGCTTCAATTATTGCAGGTGCGTTTTCATTTAACCAATTGATTGACAAAGGCCGTCCATTTAATAAAACTGCTGCGACAGGTTTTCCTGTGCTCAAAACTGCTTTCGCAATATTTTCTTGTGCAATGTCGAGATCAAGATTTGATTTATCTTTTCCTTCACCAACCACTTCATTTGTTTCTCCTAATACAAGGATTGTTATATCAGATTTTTGAACGGCATTTAATATTTTATCATTAAAAGAATTTAATGCGTCAGAATCTGGATTGACTAATTTCCACTTTAAACGTATTCCCGCATAATCTACTTCCTCACCTAGTTCCATTTTTATTGGGATTGCTTGTCCGGCCTCGAAATGAACAGTTTTTGTCATCATCACATTTACCTTGAATGGATCCCAATTATCTATAATTAATTTATCATTTATAAATAATCTGCCTTTATCATCTGTAATTATTCCTATTTCATAATCTCCGCTTACTGGTGCAGTTATAGTTCCAGTCCATCGAACAGTAAAATAATCTGCGTTTACTCCTGGGCCTGGACTATTAGTATGATAATAGGGTGCCATATTAGTTTCTATTCGTGTTAAAACAGGTTTCCCATCTAAATTAGGATTGTTAAAATATTCGGCCAGCAATCCTTTTTGATTACTTGGAGTTTTAAGAAAATCAGCATTAATAACTGTGAGTGTTTGAACCGGAAGAAGCCCAGCCTCAAAATTTATTTTAACTTTATCTCCAAATTTTTTGCGAATTCCTTCCAGCACTGTAATTGCATTTACATCTCTGGGTGAATATCCTCCCAAAGAAGGTATATCAGCTAATGGGCCGATAACTGCAATTGATTTAATATCCTTACTAAAAGGAAGAATGTTATTTCCATTTTTTAGCAAACAGATAGATTCCCTGCCGGCTTGTAAAGCTAATGCCTGGCTCTGCTTTGAATGATGATATTTTTCCACAAGGGTTGTATCGACGTAAGGATTTTCAAATAAGCCGAGTTTAAATTTTAAACTTAATACATGAGCAACGGCTGAATCTAATTTCTGAATTTTAAGACTTCCATCTTTTACTGCATCAATAATTGATTGCTGGAATACTTCATGCGAATAATCCAAAAACTGCATATCCAAACCTGATCTTATAACAGAAGTAATTGCTTCTTCGGGTGTTTCAGCAGTATAATGGTCCGTGTTCAATCTTCTAATTGCCCCAAGATCGGAAAGCACCATTCCTTTAAATCCCCATTCATTACGAAGTATTTTTTTTAGAAGAAATGGATTCGCAACACACGGCACTCCATCCCAGTCATGATATGCAGCCATAACACCAAGAGCACCGCCATCTTTAATAGCTTTTTCAAATACATATAGAAAAGATTCACGAGCTTCTCTTTCACCAATATGAACCGGGGAAGTATTTGTTCCGCCTTCAGGAATACTATGAATTGCAAAATGTTTAGGTTCTGAAATCACTGCATTTTGATCTTTAATATTATTCCCCTGCATTCCTTTAATTATTGCCACTCCAGTTTGTGCTGCAAGAAATGGATCTTCACCGTAAGTTTCTTCAACTCTTCCCCAGCGCGGTTCTTGCGCTAAACCAAGTACCGGAGATAGAACAAAATGCACTCCGTGAGCTCTCGCTTCAGTTCCGATTACACGTCCAACTTTGTACATCAAATCTTTATCCCACATAGAACTTAAACCAATTGGGATAGGGAAGCATGTCCCTTTTGAACCCTGATAACCATGAAGTGCTTCTTCAATCATTAAAGCGGGAATTCCGAGATGGGTTTTTTCAACCAAATATTTTTGAATGTCATTAGCTAATTGCGAATGAACAGGATAAAGATCATGCAATGATCCGATTCCAATATTACCAACAACGCTTTCAATTTTGTTATAGATTAGCTGATCATTTGCCGTAAATTCAGATCCAACATACATATCAAGCTGACGGGCTTTTTCTTCAACGCTCATCCTGCTTAGTAGATCTTCTACCCGTTGTTCAATAGATAAATTTGCATTCTTGTAATCAGGTAATTTTTGACTCATACCTAATGAAATGAAAATAGCAAAAAGGAAAAGTGAAAAATATAAAATACGTTTTGGATAAAACTTTGTTTCAGGCATGTTTAATTCCCAGTATTATTTTTCTATATGATTTTTTTTATTCTTTTCCGGAAAAGTTTAAAATTATAGAATGATTATTAGGTGTAATCCTAAAAACTATTTTTTCATCCGGTTTTGAAAAGATACCTTGTTCAGCAGAGATAGAATAATTCATTCCCTCAAATTTACAATCTACCTGGTGCGGCTTTACTTTTTGAAATGGCAATTTAGCAGTTATCAGCAGAAGTCAAATCAAGAAACCAATTAATAGATTTTCCTGAAATTATTTTAATATCTACTTGTCTCTCATCCAGATCCATGACAAGTGTTCCTTCAAAAGATTTTAACGGCCATGAAATATGAAGTTTGCCGGAAATGGAATCAGTTATAACTGGATTACCGCCTTCTAATAATAATTCTTTACCATCTATAATTGCCTTAAATCTTAGTCCGGCTATTTTTAATGTATTACTCCAAAGATATCCGTCCACGAATGGAAGAGTAAAAAAAGAACATTCATTCGAAGTGGCTTTTGTAGTCTCATAAACAGAAGGAAATTTTTCATTGAATAAATGAATGTCACGAAAACGCAGATTACCATTTTCCCACAATAAATTTATTCGATAAAACCTGCTATCAAACCAAACTGTTTTACGGTCGCTTCCTTTTAAATCTTCATTAACTGTAACGGATGTAGCGGGAGTAATTTTAAATTTGCTCTTAAACCATCTCCCGGACTCTTCGAGTGTTTCAACTTTCAATTTCTTTTCATCCCTTAATCGAGCAATTAAAGGTATTTGGATTTCAAATCCTTTTGACATCGCATCCCATGTAAAAGAATTTTCCTGTCCTGCTTGCGTGTATGCATATTCCATGCAAGCACCTTCAACAAATTCTTTAAAATACCAGTTAACCCAGGCAGAGTCGCCGCCTCCTTCCTTGTAAACAGGCTCCAGCGTAATTACACCCTGTGTTTTTGTTCCAAGTCCTTTGTCGTATTGACGAATAGGATCGCTGCCTAACATTCTAAAAATAGGAACCGGTATTTGGTTTATTTCATTTTGAGCTGGCATGTAAGAATTTATTTTACTTGGATAATATGCCTGATTCCAATAGCCGCCCCATAATGTGTAGCCATCGGTTCCATATTGATCTTTGCAGTTACATGAAGAAACAATTTTATATTTTTCATATAAATAATTTAATGTGTGGGCATCAATGAACCATGAACCAACAGACTTGGGATAGTATCCAAAAATATTTTTAAATTCTTTCATGTAAACATCGGCTAATTTCTCTCGCTCTTTAGGTGAATATCCTGTAGTGAATCCAATATTTGCACGCCAGTCCCATGGATATCTGCCCCGCCATTTCATTCCCGCTTTCTCAACCATTGGCTGCGGGATTTCCCACCAAGCCCCTATTTCAAATTCCTTCGGATCTAAACTTTTTAACAACTTTTGATATCTTGAATCAATCAATGCATCGTACTGTAATAAGAAAGTACCTCTTAATTTATACTTCTTCATTATTGCGATTTGCTTTACAACGGTTTCGTAAAGTACGTCTTCCGTAATTTTTGGATCTCTTGGTTCTAAAAGACGAATAAAATTTATAATGTTAACAATTTTAGGATGTTGGTTTGTATTTGTTTCTTTCTTTGTTGGAGTTATATCATTTGCAATGAATAAACTTAGAAAACATAAACCGGCTATTCCCAAAACAATAACGGAGCGCCATTGCCAAGTACTTTTATTTTTTTTAATATTCATATTTTTAGAGTGTATGCAAAATCATTTTTTCTCTATTAGAATTTCATCTGTCTTATTGCC
>CAVVCO010000001.1:0-11521 GCA_963746735.1 uncultured Ignavibacteriales bacterium | reverse complement strand
AACTAATCAACTTTTTTGACAAACTCAGGGAATGTAATCCTTTCCAATTCAACAGTCTTCCCAGTTTCGGAATTAATTTTAAAGAACATTCCGCAAAGATGAACATCATCAACAGCTGTTTCATATCTTTGAGGAGTTTGAAATATAAATCTATTCAAAGCAGCAACGGTTTTCATTCCTATTACAGAATCATAGGGACCTGTCATTCCTACATCTGTTATATATGCCATTCCTTTAGGAAATATTCTTTCATCTGAAGTTTGAACATGTGTATGAGTACCGACTAGAACACTAATTTTACCGTCAAGATGCTGCCCCATTGCCATTTTTTCAGCAGTTGCTTCAGCATGAAAATCAAGAAAAATTACTTTTGTTTCATTTTGCAATCTAGGAACTATCCAGTCCGCACATTTAAAAGGACAATCAATAGTAGCCATAAAAGTTCTGCCTTGCATATTTAGAACTGCAACTTTTCCTTTTTTTGTTTCTGCTATGTAATATCCATTACCATATGCGCCTTTAGGATAATTCAAAGGACGTAATGCACGCGGTTCTGCTTTTAAGTAATCTTGTGATTGATATTTATCCCAGGTATGATTACCTCCGGTTAAAACATGTACCCCAAGATCAAATAAAATTTTGCCTTCTTTTTCAGTACAACCTTTGCCGTCGGAAACATTTTCTGCATTGGCTATTACTAAATCCGGCTTATATTTTTGAATTATGCTGGGCAGCCAGGTTTCAACTAAAGTTAGTCCCGGCTTTCCAATGATATCTCCAACAAAAAGTATGTTAATAGTGGGCATAAATCTCGCTTTTTTTGTTTTGAAATATATTTATAAATGAAGTAAATAAAAAGAAAATGAAGGTTTAGCATTGTGAATCAATTATAAAAAGTTAATTAAATTCAATTAATATCTACATTAGTTATCTTAATCTAGCATGCCATTTAAAATTATTTTGAATGTGTCTTTAGTTAGTAATAAATTAATACAATGAATTTCGAAAAAATACTTTCAACTCCAATCGACAAGGCAAGCTACTGCGTTTTTGACGTTGAAACTACAGGACTCTCTCCATTTAAAAATAAAATCATTGAAATTGCAATAGTTAAAGTTTCAAATTTAAAAGTTGTTGATAAATATAATTCTTTTATTAATCCCGGCAGACAAATTCCCTTCTTCATTACTAATTTGACAGGCATTAGCGATGATGATGTTTATGATGCACCTTTTTTCGACGAGGTTGCAGATGACATTGTAAATTTTATTGGAGAAGACATTCTGATTGCTCATAATCTTGCATTTGATGAAGGTTTTTTAAAAGCCGAATTAAGAAACTGCAGAAAAGAAAAAATACACAACCCTGGTGTCTGCACTGTTAAACTAGCCCGAAGATTATACCCAAGCTTAAAAAGCAAATCATTAGGATCTGTTTCTTCTCATCTTAGATTAAAAAACAAAGATGCACACAGAGCTTTTGGTGATGCTGAAGTAACTGCAAAAGTTTTAATTAAAATGTTAAAAGCTCTAAAAGAAATACATGAGCTTGAGAGTGTCGAAGAGTTGATTAGTTTTCAGCACTTCCCTTCTTCGCAAATTGATAAATTAAAAATCAATAAAAAGTTAAGTGAAGATATTATTTCTTTACCTGATGCTCCTGGGAATTATTATTTCTTGAATTCAAAAAATGAAATAATTTATATTGGGAAAGCAAAATCATTAAAGAACAGGGTAAAGTCTTACTTTTCATCGAACGCAACTAGGAAAGCAAAGAAAATAGTTAGGCAAGCTTCGCGATTAAAAATTGAAATTACAAACACTGAACTTACTGCACTTCTATCAGAAGCTGAATCCATTAAGATTAAAAATCCAAAACATAATACTCAATTAAAAGAGTACGGCAATAAATATTTTTTGCGTATAAAAAGCACCGAAGTTTTCCCTTCTATTGAAGTATGCAACTATTTTGATTTTGATGGAAATGATTACTTCGGTTTATTCACTACAAAAAAGAAAGCATTAAAAGTTTTTGAACTTGTGAACAAAGCGTTTGCTATTCGCGAATGTGATGATAAAGAATTCAACAAGCACAAAGGATGTTTCTTAGCTGATATCGAACGCTGTACTGCTCCTTGTTTAAATCAAGATAAGCAAATTTATAATGACGAACTTTCCAAAATTTATGAATTCCTTTTTGGAAAGAATCAATTTGCTTTGAGCCGATTAATCAACAAAATGAAATTCTATTCCGATCAAGAAAAATATGAAAAAGCAGCAGAAGTAAAGGAACTAATAGATTTAGTGCTTGCGCAGACACATAAATCTTCTCTACTTGCCGAACCAGTTAATTCAGCAAATGTTTTATTTGAAGTTAATGGCGGTTATCAATGTGATTACTTATTGATGATTGAAGGCAAAATATTTATTAAGAACAATCCACTCAAGAAAAAAGATCAATTTGACGAAGCCATTGATGACTTTTATGAAAATGCATATCAGCTAAATAAAATGCCGACAGAAGAAGATCTTGAGAAAATGAAAATCACATTAAATTGGCTGATTAAAAATAGAAACAAAGTTAGAATGTTTTATTTGAAGAATTATCAAAATAAAAGCGAGCTATATTCAAATCTTACTCATAACAGATATTGGAATGAGCCTAATTTTGAATCTGAATTTGATATTAAAAATTTTATTGACAAAGATATCATAAATGAATATTAGAGATGTATCAATAATTTATTGTAGAATACTTAAAACATAAACCCAATTTCTTTAAAAGAAATTGAGTTTATTCTTAACACTAAATTGTAGAATGATAGTGATTTTTAATTTTTCATATCCTTCTTCATGCTGCTTACTTTTTTAGGAGCCCATTCTTTAAGAAAAGCCATCACTTTATTTTTATCATGCCCTTTGCCAGACTCAAGTAAACTAGTATCCTCGGAACGAAGCAGCTTTCCGTTCTTGTCTAAAATAAATATATGAGGATACCCAGGAATTTTAGGATACTGTGAAAGCACTTTTTCATTTTTATTTTCAGGACTATAATTAACCTTTACAACTTCATAATTGTCATACATATATTTTGACAAATCCGGGTTACTCGCAAATAAACTGTCCAATCTTCTGCACCAAATACACCATTCACCGCCGACATCAAGTAAAATTCTTTTATTTAATTTTTGTGCTTTAACAATTGCATCGTCAATATCTTTTTGGGCATCTCTTTTAGGATCAAATTTATGCTCAACCTGGGTTACATATTCCTTTAAATTTTTTACAGCAGAGATATTATTCTGTGCATTTGAATAAGCTGCAAAACTCCACATAATTAACATTATCACCATTACTCTAATAACCATCACTACTCCTATATTTGATTTTAATTTTGTCAAAAATAAATAATTAAGTACAATTAAATCTACATATTTTTATATTTTTAAAATAAAAAATGAAAAAAGAAGCCTTAAACAAACAGCTGGATAATATAATAAATGACAAAACTTCCGGTTCTGTTGAAATATTGGTTAAGCTGAACAACTTAATAAAGATTAATTCTGATGAACAAGAAGTCATAGAAAAAATTATAAATGCAGTTGGAACTAAGTTAAACGAGTTTCAAATAATTAATAAATATTTGAGTCAAATTAAGAAATTGAATTATGATCATAATCGCATCAAATTTAAAACGTTTTTGAATAATTATATTGATAGCATTTCAAATCAGTATGATGTTGTTTATGAAAAAGTAAAAAAACTTCTAAAAGAGAAAAGTTCAATTTTAACATTATCAAACAGTAAAACTGTTTTTGAAGTTTTAAAGAAATATTCACAAAAAAATAAAAAGCTAAAAATATTTATTTGTGAGAGCCGTCCTAAAAATGAGGGTACGAATTTTAACCAAACTATTTCTTAAAGAAGGAGTAAAATGCGAATTGATACTGGATTCAATGCTTCCCTATTTTATTAAAAAAACTGGTGCTGTAATTATTGGTGCGGATAAGATATTAAAGAATGGAAATGTCATAAATAAAGTTGGCACTTTGAATGCTGCTATTCTTTGCAGGCATTACAAAAAACCATTTTATGTTATTGCTTCAAAAGAGAAAAGATCTAACCAGACAGCTTTCAAATCCATCCCGCAAAATTCTAATGAAGTATGGAATTACTCTCATAAAAATTTAACGGTAAATAATTTTTATTTTGAAGAAGTCGATAAGAAGTTAATTACAAAAATAATTACTGATTAAATAGCTATTCGCTGTTTGCTTTTTACATTAAATCTGTACGTTAATAAAATTGCTGAAGAGGTTAACCCTAAAAGTAAACCAACCCAAATACCTTGTACTCCATAATCAAATTTAAATCCTAAAAAGTATCCGATCGGTAATCCGATCAACCAATATGAAATAAAAGTAATGAAAGTCGGAATTTTTACATCCGTTAAGCCTCGCAATATTCCTAACCCCACAGCTTGAGTTCCATCGGAAAGCTGAAATAGTGCTGCAATAATTAATAATGATGAAGCTATCTGAACAACTTTTTCATCGCTTATGTATAATGCCGGAAGAATATTTCTCATTGTAATAAAAATTATTCCTGAAACAATCATAATAAAACTGCCGGAAAGAAGTGCAACAAATCCAGCTCTTCTAATCTCTGCAGTATTTTGCCTGCCAACTGCATTTCCAACTCTAATGCCACCTGCAGTAGAAATGCCTAAAACTGCCATATAAGATATTGAGGCAAGGTTAATAGCAATTTGATGGGCAGCTAACTGCTTGGCACCAAGCCAGCCTATCATGATAATAGCAAATGAAAAGGCTCCAATCTCAAAAAAATATTGAAATCCGCTTGGTAAGCCAAGATTTAAAATCTTTTTTATAACAGGAATATTAATATTTTTAAAATGAAAATTGACATTATAAGAACTAAACTCACTACTCTTCATTACGTAATACATCATTGCGAATCCCATAAATGCTCTACAAAATAATGTGGATAACCCTGCTCCATCTAAACCTAATTTAGGCATGCCAAGCTTGCCAAAAATAAAAACCCAGTTCCCAAAAATATTTACAATATTTGCAAGCAGCGTAACAACCATTGCAGGCTTTGTAAATGATAATCCCTCAATAAATTGTTTATAAGTTTGGAACAGCATTAATGGCAGAACAGAAAATGAAAGTATTTTCATATAAGATCTGGCATAAAAAATAACACCTTCAGGCTGATGGAAATATTTTATGATATCTGCAACAAAGTAAATTGCAATCATTAAAATAGTTCCAATAAAAAAATTAACAAGCAATGATTGCCTGAAATAAATCCCGCATTGCTCCCATTGATTTGCTCCAACTGATATAGCTACTAAAGGCGTAACAACATTAGAAACGCCAAGTCCTATGATTATAATAAGAAAAAATAGACTATTAGCTAATGATGCTGCAGCTAATGGGACAGCGCCTAATCCGCCAACCATTAAACTATCTACTACCCCCATCATTATAATACCAAGCTGACCAATAATGACCGGATATGCTAATTGAAAAGTTTGTCTTATGCTTTCTTTAATGCTAATCATGTAGAAAATATTTTTTAGATAAATTCAGAAATGAAATTTAAGTAAAAAGATAGGAAGGAAGTTAATTAACAAATAAAATCTTTATTGAATTTATTTGATTTTGCAGGTTAAATTCTAATAAAAATTATGCGGAAAGGGAGGGATTCGAACCCTCGGTACCCGTGAAGGTACACACGCTTTCCAGGCGTGCCAGTTAAACCACTCCTGCACCTTTCCAAAAAAAGTGTTGCAAATATAATTATTTGAAGAGTCTTAACAAAGATAAGTTTGAAAATTGGATTTACGTTTTTAAAAATAGTTATAGATATGGAACGATTCTTTTCATCAGAAATCATGGTAATTGTTTAAGTAAATTTTATATTTGTGTTGCGAAATATTGGAGAGATGCCAGAGTGGTTGAATGGGGCGGTCTCGAAAACCGTTGTCCGATTTTTTCGGACCCAGGGTTCGAATCCCTGTCTCTCCGCAAAAAACTAAAATCCTTTGAATTAATATCAAAGGATTTTTTTGTATTCACCATTTAAATAAATTGAAAAGTAACTGCTTCCCTTAATGAAGTATTTTGTACGAACTTTTTATTCATACCTCAATGATTTCACTGGATTTGATGTTGCCGCTTTAATTGCATGAGAACTTATCGAAACAAAAGCAATAACAATTGCAATAATTGCAGAAAATATAAAAAGTGTTATATCAATGTTTACTCGATAGGCAAATTCATTCAACCACTTTTGCATTAAGAAATATGCAACTGGTAGTGAAATTAAATTTGCAATTAAAACCAACTTTAAAAATTCTTTAGAAAACAACACAACTATTCCGGATACAGAAGATCCTAAAACTTTTCTTATTCCAATTTCTTTTATTCTACGTTCAGCAGAGAAAGCTGCCAATCCAAATAACCCTAAGCATGCAATTAGAAGTGCCAGGCCTGAAGAAAAATTAATAATAGTTGCTTCACGTTCATCTTGCTTATAGAAATCTTTCATTCGTTCATCAAGAAAATTATATTCAAATGGAGTTATATTATCAAAATGTTCTTGAACTTTGCTTAAATATTTTATTGTTGATGCAATATTTTTTCCACCTATCCTTGCCGTAAAATAATCAATTGAAATAAATGGATTATTCCAGAATCCAATTATTATCGGGGATATTTTTTCGTGAAGAGACTGATAATTAAAATCTTTTACTACACCAATAATTTTATAAACACCTTTTAAGTCACCATCGGAAATCATTACATTTTTACCAATGGGATTTTTCACTCCAAGAGCCAGTGCTGCTTCATTATTTATAATTATATTAGAGGAATCTTCTGAATAGCTCTGATAAAAATTTCTTCCTTCAATAATGTCTATTTGAAATGTATTTATAAAGTCATAATCAGCTCCGATATAAAACATTTTCCGGTTGTTAAGTTCATTTTCTCCTAAATTACGTGCTTTTATTTCTGTTAGATTTTTCCACTCGCCAGGAATCCTTGATGAAACTGTAACGCTTTTAACATTTGGGTTTTTTGAGAATTCATTTTTTAAAGTTTGAAAATTCTTTCTCGTACCTGAACTATTAATATCAACAACAAGCAGGTTGTCATTATTAAACCCAAGATTTTTTGTCTGGACATATTTTAATTGCTTGTAAATTGTTAATGTACAGAAAATTAAAATTATAGATATTGCAAATTGAACCACAACAAGAGTTTTTCCGATAAATGAAAAGTTATTTTTAGTCTGCAGCTTACCTTTTAGAATTAAAACAGTTTTAAATTTTGTGATAAGTAATGCAGGCAATATTCCGGCTAACAATCCTAAAAGAAATGTGAGAAAAACAGATATCAAAATTTGCCATGCAGCATGGCTGTTCAAAAGTGAAAGCGACTTACCTGTAAAATCATTAAATATTGACAGCATAGTTTCAACTAGTAAGAAAGATACACCAAGCGCAATACAGGTTAAAAGAATAGATTCCATAAGAAATTGCTGCAACAATTGATTTTTATTTGCCCCCACTGCCTTTCTTATCCCTATCTCCTTTACTCTGCTTATTGATTTTGCAGTAGCAAGATTGGTATAATTTATTGCTGCGATCAAAACTATTAGTAACCCAATTATGCCAAGTATATATAAAGTCGTTTTGCTTTTTGTGTTGGCATTCAAATCAAATTCAATATTTCGTGAATTGAAATGAATATCGCTTAGAGGTTGTATAGTAACATCTTCTGTAACCCCAAATGACTTTGCTTTGTTTGCATTTTGAAATTCTTTCAGCTTTGAATTAAAGTTTTGAATATTATTACCTTTCTGAAACAAAAGATAAGTTCTAACTATGCTTAAATCAAAATTGTTCAAAGCTTTTTTAAAACCGGGAAAAGTATTCAGAGATTTCATGGAAATAAGCATACTAAATTGCAAATGCGAATTTAACGGCGGGTCTTTTAATATTCCTGTTACTTTAAAGCTTCCCCATTGCCTATCAGTTTTAATAGTTTTCCCAATTGGATTCTCATTTCCAAATAATTTTTTAGCGGTGGATTCTGTTAAAACCATTTCATTTGGTTCTGTTAATAATTTATTCTTATTTCCATTTAATATTTTGTAATCAAATATTTTAAAAAAACTGGGCTGAGTTATTAGATATTCAGATTCATAATATTTATTTTCTCCATACTCAACTGTAAATCTTCCCAATGTATGTTGGTCGATAATAGTTGTATAATCTTCAACTTCCGGATATTTAGCTTTTAACTCTTGCCCAAGTATACCTGGTGTAAGTGAATAATATCTAATGGTTTTATTTTCAGAATGCTTTGCTACAACTAGCCTTGCTATTCGATTATAATTATGATTGAATTTATCAAAATTGATTTCATCTGTAACAAATAAAATTATTATAATTGCTGAAGCTAATCCAATCGCAAGGCCCAAAATGTTAATAACTGAGAATAGTTTTTGTCTTCTTAGATTTCTTACTGCAATTTTAAAATAGTTTTTTAACATAGCTTTCTCGTTGTGATTATATTAGAATTTAGATTTTTTAATCCATGTACATTTATAATTATTCATACCTCAATGACTTCACCGGGTTTGAAGTCGCTGCTTTTATAGCATGAGAACTTATAGTTAAAAGTGCAATTATTAGCGCCGCAATCCCGGATAAAACAAAAATCCACAAACTTATATTTACTCTATAAGCAAAATCCTTTAACCAATTATTCATCACATAATAAGCAACCGGCCAGGCAATAATATTCGCAATCAATACCCATTTCAAAAATTCTTTTGAAAGAAGAATTACAATTTCAAAAATAGTTGCACCAAGTACTTTGCGGATGCCGATCTCTTTTGTTCTTTGTTCAATAATAAACGCAGCTAGACCGAGCAATCCAAGGCATGCAATAAATATTGCCAGTATCGAAAATGTAATAACAATTTTACTTGTTCGCTGTTCAGCAATATACAAGTGAGCTAAATTTTGATCCAAGAAATTGTAGTCAAATGCTTCATTACCTGCAAATTTTTTCCACGTATTTTCTAAACTGGATATTACATTTTGATAATCTTTAGATGAAGTTCGAACCGATACATATTGCCCATATCCGTTATCACTATATAAATGAATAACTAATGGACGAACGAATTGATGTAAAGATTCATAATTAAAATTTTTAATAACACCAATTATTTCATATTTCAGTCCGCTTTGATCTCCTGGACGAATTAATTTTTTCCCAATTGGGTCCTTTAAGCCAAAAGCTTTAACCACAGCTTCGTTGATTACAATTGCTGAATTATCCGAAACATGGTCTTTTGAAAAAAATCTTCCCTTCTTCATTTCTATATTATATGTTTTCGCAAAACCGTAATCACAATAAATATGTTTTAAATCTAAAATTTCATCATTAGCAGTCCCATCAATTCTATAGCCACTATCACCTTTCTGCTCACCAGGTATAGCATTTGAATTGCTTACACTTGTAATAGATGGATTGTTTAACAGCTCTTCCTTAAACGATTTCATTTGCTTTCCAATATCATCAGTTTTATTAATTACAATTACTTGATCTTTATCAAATCCGAGGTTTTTATTCTGAATATATTTAAGCTGATTGTAGATAACGAATGTACCGACAAACAAAATGATTGATACGGCAAATTGAAAAATGACTAAAGCATTTCGGAGGTTAGAATTTTTTGTTCTCCTAAATTCACTTTTGAGTGCTTTGATGGGCTGAAAGGAAGATAAGAAAAAAGCCGGGTAACTTCCCGCTATAATTCCAATTAAAACTGCGAAGCCAACTAATAATATTACTGTATAAGTATTTTCAAATATTCCCAAGCTTAGTTCTGTTTGTGATATTCCATTAAATAACGGTAAAAATATTTCTATAAGAATTATTGAAAGTATTGCTGCCAGAAAACTCATTAATACAGCTTCAGCTATAAATTGTCTTATCAATTGAGATTTATTTGATCCAAGCGTTTTCCTTATCCCAACTTCTTTAGCCCGTTTTTCCGATCTTGCAGTTGAGAGATTAACAAAATTAACACAGGCAATGAGTAAAATTGCAAATGCAATGACTGAAAAAATATAAACATACCTTATGTTGCTGTTAGCTTCAATTTCATAATCGAGATGTGAATTTAAATGAATTGATGTTAAAGGCTGTAAAGAATAACCATAACTATCCCCCCGTCTTTTTAACTGTTCAAGCGATATTCCAGCAATCTTTTGTAATTCAGGGCCAATATATTTAATGACATCATCATGTAATTTAATTTTAAATTTATTCAGGTTAGTGCCTTTGCGCAATACAATGTATGTATAATAATTATTGCTCAGCCACATTGTACTTCTGCTATTTTCATAACTGCTTATTGTTCCTAAAAAATCAAAATGAAAATGTGAGTTAATTGGTAAACTTTTAATAACACCAGTAACAATCCAATCCCTCTTCTGATCTGCATTTAATATTTTCCCAATTGGATCATCATTACCAAAATATTTTTTTGCCATGGCTTCGGTAATTACTAGGGAATTAGGTTTGGTAAGAACTTTATTAGGATCGCCTTTAATTAGCTGTAGTGTAAATACATTAAAAAAAGTTGAATCTGCTACAAAAAATCTTTCTTCACTAAATGCCTTATTTTTGTACCGTAAAACAGGAAATCCGAAACTCCTAAGTCTAGTATAGCTGACGACTTCAGGCAAATCATTTTTGAGAGTAGCACCCATTGGAGATGGACTAACAGCCATATTTATTTCATGGCTGCTAATCATTCCTTTTACTGTTATGCGATAAATTTGATCAGCATTTTTATTGAACTTATCATAACTCAATTCATTATTAACAAAGAGGATTATAATAATGCAGCAAGTTATTCCAACTGCAAGTCCGATAATATTTATAAATGAATAGCCTTTATTCTTTCTAAGATTCCGTAAGGCTATTTTTAAATAATTTTTAAACATAGTCTTTCTCTCAATTAATTTTTTGCTGGAATTAAAATATCATTATGTCTAAACAATACTTGTATAAACTTTGATTCTGGTTTTGGTTTAAATATCTGAATTAATTCCCATGACTTATCATAATTTTCGATCTCTTGCTGAAGCATTCTAATCTTTTCTACACTTGACCATAATTCATTTTCCGGCTCCCATCTAAAAGATTCCACTTTGAAATTGAATAGCCTTTTCTTTCCATTTATTTTTACTTCTATTTCGGCTATTTGCTTATCAATAAAATCCGGCAAAGGGATACTAATTTCTTTCATAACAATTTCCTTTCATAAAAAATATTATTCATATCTCAAAGATTTTACAGGGTTTGCTGTCGCAGCTTTAATTGATTGATAACTAATTGTCAGTATAGTGATTATAATTGCAAGAACCCCAGCAGCAATAAACAGCCACAAATTAATCCCGGTTT